>NZ_CP138989.1:185000-1385000 GCF_044594645.1 Algibacter sp. R77976 | reverse complement strand
ATTAACACTACAACCTACGCATGCTCCTTGCAGCTGTACTTTTACAAGTGTATCGTTATCTTCTATAGACAACAATGAAATATCACCACCATCACTTTGTAAAAATGGACGAATTTCTGCTAAAGCAAACTCTACTTTTTCTCTTAACTCTTCTGAAGTCATATTTTATTTTTTAACTGCCGAACATCCAGCCATGGTTGTAATTTTAATAGCTTCGGTTGGTGGCAAATCATCGTTTCGTCTTACCACTTCTTGAACCACATTCTGAGTTAATTTCTCGAATGCTTGTTCTAGCGGCGTTCCTGTTTGCAATGCTGCTGGACGCCCAACATCACCTGCTTCTCTTATGCTTTGTACCAATGGCAATTCACCTAAAAATGGCACCTCTAAATCTTCAGCTAAATTTTTGGCACCTTCTTTTCCGAAGATAAAATATTTATTATCTGGCAATTCTGCAGGTGTAAAATATGCCATATTTTCAATAATTCCTAATACAGGTACATTTATACTTTCTTGTTGAAACATGGCTACACCTTTTTTAGCATCGGCCAAGGCCACATTTTGTGGCGTACTTACAACAACTGCGCCTGTAATTGGTAACGATTGCATGATGCTTAAATGAATATCGCCAGTACCTGGAGGTAAATCTAGAAGTAAAAAATCTAGTTCTCCCCAATGGGCATCAAAAATCATTTGGTTTAATGCTTTTGCCGCCATTGGTCCTCGCCAAACTACCGCTTGGTCTGGTTGTGTAAAAAACCCGATTGACAATACTTTAACACCGTAATTTTCTACCGGTTTCATTTTAGACTTCCCTTCTATGTTTACTGCTAAAGGTTTTTCGTTAGCAACATCAAACATAATAGGAATTGATGGTCCATAAATATCGGCATCTAAAACTCCTACTTTAAAGCCCATTTTAGCTAAATTTACTGCTAAATTTGCTGTTACAGTAGATTTCCCTACACCACCTTTACCAGATGCTATAGCCACTATATTTTGAATACCAGGAACGGGTTTCCCTTTAATAACATTTACTTTGGGATTAGCTGGCGCTTCAACTTTTACATTTACCGTAATCTTTGCCTTTTCATAAACCTGCTCATGAATGGTTTTAAGAATATCGACCTCAGTACGTTTTTTAGCTTGTAAGCTTGGGTTTTGAATTGTAATATCAACAATAACCTCATCACCAAAAGTGATCACGTTTTTTACTGCACCGCTCTCAACCATATTTTGCCCCTCACCAGGAACAGTTATACTTTCAAGTGCTTTTAGTATGTCTTTTTTATCTAGCTTCATAGTTAATCTAAAATCTGTTTCAAAAGATCCCAATTTAGCATCAGGATTAATTCAATTATTATAGTTTCATTCACTTCATTTTCTAGACTATGAAATTCACTAATTAAGAATCATTCTAAGAGCAAATATAAGCAATAAAGCTTGAAGACAGAAGCTGGAAGTTAGAAGTTTTATTGATATGATTATTTATTTTTCTTATTAATAATTAAGTCCAAAAACGGCATAGTTTGTGTGACATGATAACTCTAAATTTTGATCCTTTAAATTATGAAAAAAACGATGCTTTCTTTTTTAATTATAATTGTTTCTAACGTGTTATATGGTCAAGGAAAAATAAAAGATGCTGAGGATAGTTTAAAAAAAACTGAGCAGTCAATTAATAGCCATACGCAATCCACTTACTCAAACAACTCAAGCGATTCTGATAGTGATATTTTAACCGATATTGTTCGTGGTATTGTTGCTCCAATTTTTGCATATACAGCTTATGGTATTGCTGTTGAAAGTCCGTTTGAAACAAACAACAAATCGCATAATGCGTTTTTAACGAAGTACCCTTACAAAAATTCTAATACAGGAAACTACTCTTATAATTGGAATGAAGACAGCGAAATATTAACAACCACATTAACGAGTCGTTTTATTTTTGAAACCAATAGATTATACGGAAACCATCTTAATGCCGACATGCGTTTTCTTAAACGTTTGGGATTAGAATTTGACTACCTTCAACTTTGGGAAGAAAACAATAACTTCGACACCAATAAATTAGCCATTTACACAGCATTAGCCAAATATAATCGTGTACGAACAGAACGGTTTAATGCGTATTGGGGCATTGGCGCTGCGTATATTGATGGAGAAGTAAATGCATTAGGTTTTACTTATGGTTTGGGAGCTGAATGGTTTTTTGTAAAACCTTTAAGTTTAGAGTCTAATTTTAATCAAATATTGGTTAATGATAATACGGTAAACAAATTTAATGCGCTTTTAAATTTCCATAGAAAACAATATAAGTTTTCTGGAGGCTATGAAGGTTTAAAAATTGGAAGTGTTGGTTTTTCGAATGTGAGTTTGGGGATTGGAGTTTCGTTGTGATTTGTGTAGTTTACAAAAATTAAGACATATTTACAACTCCTTAGAAGGATCCCAATACACATTTTCTAAATTCTGGATTTGATTTTCTACAACCTCTATACCTTCACTTTCTAAAAGCTGCTGCATGAGGTTTGTACCATCAAAATGATGTTTACCTGTTAATAAACCTTTTCGGTTTACTACGCGGTGTGCTGGCACATCTTTATTATGCGATCCATTCATGGCATAACCTACCATTCTTGCACTTCTTGCCGCGCCTAAATATTTTGCAATTGCGCCGTAACTCGTTACTCGCCCAAAAGGAATTAGTTTGGCAATTTCATAAACTTTATCGAAAAAATTAAGCGTTTCTGGCTTCATTTTATAAATCTTGAATCATGTTAATTATAGTTACAATCGAAATAACCCCAGTAATTCCACCTATAATTCGGTTCATGTTTTTTTGAGAAGTAAATGTTTTGCCCTTTATTTTATCAAAAAAGAAAATATACATGTAAAGCGTAACAAAGGTTCCGGTTACGGCACCAATAACATAAGCCATTATACTGGTTTTCTCGAACGTCATCCATCCATAAGAGGCTAAAGTAATGGTCATATAGGCTTGGTAAGGAATTGGAAACACATTAATTGCAGACAACAACATACCTTGAAAAAACCTGCTATGTTTACTCTTTATTTTAGGCTCTATTTGCTGTTTAGGCTCTGACTTTGCAATGAATAGAAAATAAATTGTTATTAATATAAAAAGCACTAATGCTACAGCTCTTAATATCCCGATAACTTCTGGATGCATGCTTAAATAGCGCGCAAAAATACTGGCTAGATAGGTTTGTGCAAAAACAATAACACAAACCCCTGCAGAAAACACAATACCTCTAACATGACCTTCTTTTAAGCTTATTTTGGCCGCCGTCATGTTTAATAATCCTGGCGGAATTACACCAATCATGGCGAAAAACAAACCTATAAAAAAGACAAAAGTTATGTTCACTATTATTTAATTTTGAATCTAATATAGGTAATTGGTTTGTTTTGCTCTAAATATTGCGACTCATAAAAGGTTTGAATGCTTGTTACTTCTTCTGGGCTACCTTCTTGCTTGTACACATTATGGTTTGCATATAGCACCTCGTGTCCTGCCCCGTGTAGTAAGCCAAGTGTATAACCGTGCATAAATTCGCTGTCGGTTTTTAAGTTCACAACACCGTCGGGTTTTAGGATTTGTTTATAGCGTTCTAAAAACACAGCATTTGTCATTCTATGTTTTGTGCGCTTATATTTTATTTGCGGGTCTGGAAAGGTAATCCAAATTTCATCGACTTCGTTTTCTGCAAAAGCGTGATCGATTAACTCAATTTGAGTACGCAGGAAAGCTACATTTGGAATATTTTCTTCAATGGCTGTTTTGGCTCCTCTCCAAAACCTTGCTCCTTTAATATCGATACCTACAAAATTTTTGTCTGGGTATTTTTGAGCTAAAGCTACCGAGTATTCGCCTTTACCACAACCTAGCTCTAAAACTAACGGGTTATTATTTTTAAAAACGGCTGTCCTCCAGTTTCCTTTTAAATTGAAATTAGATTCTACCAACGCTTCTCTTGATGGTTGAAAAACATTCGAGAATGTTTCGTTTTCTTTAAATCTTCTGAGTTTATTTTTACTTCCCAACTTTATTAACGATTTCTTATTATTACTTTATTTTTGGTAAAAGTAGAGAATTTCTAGAAACAAAATCCTCTGCTTTTAGATTCCCGTTTTTACGGGAATGACATTTTTAACGGAAACCCGAGAAAAAAATCTCGAGGGCGTTTCTTAATATTAAGGAAATATACCCGAGCCATAATATCTTATCTTTGAATTTAGCAAAAAAGTGCGTGAGGGATAGAGGCATTTGTTGAAGCTCTTTTTGTGTTGTTGCACCTATGCAACACAAAAAAGCGACTGCCGAAAGCCCGACCCTTGGGGCACGCCCAAATTTTTATTAATGAAAAAACAAATTTTAGTGGCGCCTTTAAATTGGGGACTTGGACACGCTACGCGTTGCATACCTATAATTAATGCTTTAATAAGCGAAGGGTTTACACCAATAATTGCTAGTGATGGTGTTGCATTAGCACTTTTAAAAAAAGAATTCCCACGTCTTTCGACTATAGAATTACCTTCGTATAACATTACTTATAGTAAAAACGGCTCCCTTTTTAAACTGAAATTACTTAAGGATTCACCTAAGTTGCTAAAGGCGATTAAGGCAGAAAAAAAGGCTATTAAAGCTGTTTTAGAACTTAATGATATTGTTGGGATTATTTCTGATAATAGATTAGGGGTTAGAAGTAAGAAAGTGCCATCGGTATTTATTACGCATCAATTAAATGTTTTAAGTGGCAATACAACTTGGTTAAGCACAAAAATGCATCAGAAAATTATTAAAAAATTTGATATGTGCTGGATTCCTGATGCCGATGGAGATACTAATTTAAGTGGAAAACTAGGGCATGTAACAAATTTTGATGTACCTATAAAATACATTGGCCCACTTAGCCGATTTAATAAAACTAAAGCTGAAATTAAAAACAACTTAATGGTTTTGCTTTCTGGGCCCGAACCACAACGTACTATGCTTGAAGAAAAATTGCTTTCTGAATTAAAAGATTACTCTGGAAAGGTAGTTTTTGTAAAAGGGGTTATGCAGAAAGAACAAACCATACAGGTTTTAGGAAACATGACTATTTATAATTTCATGACTTCTAACTTACTTGAAAAAACTATAAATGAGAGTGCATTAATACTGTCTAGATCTGGCTACACAACCGTTATGGATTTGGCAAAACTTAACAAAAAAGCTTTTTTTATACCTACGCCTGGCCAATTTGAACAAGAATATTTAGCAAAACGACTTACCGAAATGCATTTGGTACCAAGCTGTAAACAAAAAGATTTTAACTTAAGTAAACTGGATGAAGTTAAAGCTTATGACGGTTTAAAAGCTTTTAATTTTGATGTGGATTTTAAAGTATTATTCGATCTTTTCTAAAGTAAAAGAAAACTCGCTACCTACGCCAAACTCGCTTTCTACATATATTCGTTCTTGATGCGCTTCTATAATATGCTTTACTATGGCTAGCCCTAGACCAGAACCACCTTCTTTTCTTGAGCCACTTTTATCAACACGGAAAAAACGCTCGAATAAACGCGGTATATACTCTGCACCAATACCTTCGCCATTATCGGTAACACGAACAATTACTTTATTTTTAATAAGGTTTTCTATACTAACCTCTGTAGTTCCTTTCTCGCTACCATATTTAATAGAGTTAACCATTAAATTGGCCAATACTTGCTGTATACGCTCTTTATCTGCATTTACCATTATTGGTTCAGGGTAATCCCTATCAAAGGTTAAGGTTATTCTTTTTTTGTGGGCTTTCATCTCCAACATATCGAATACATTTTCAACCAACTCAACAATATTAAACACTTCCATATTTAAACTTAAATCACCTACTTCTAATTTGGTAATCATGTCTAAATCATTAATTATATAACCCAATCTCTCGATGCCTTTACTAGCTCTTTCAAGGTATTTTTTACGAATATTTTTATCATCCATGGCACCATCAAGCAATGTTTCTATGTAGCCTTGTACGGTAAACAATGGTGTTTTTAACTCATGCGATACATTACCTAAAAAATCTTTTCTGTAAGCTTCCCTAACTTTTAAAGTTTCTATTTCAATTTTTTTATCTCTAGCAAACTTATCAATTTCTTGAGTTAGCGTTTGCATATCGGTAGTGATTGGTCCTTTAGCTAAACTAACCGATTCTAGAAGTGTTAAATCATCATAGATTTTTTTTACGCGTTTGTAAATAAAACGTTCTACGCTATACTGAATTATTAAAAAAGAAAAGACAAAAACACAAACCGAAAACAGTAATGGATAATACCATTCAAGACTATTTAAGTAATACAAAAAAACACTCAATAAGAGTGTTGTGTATAATGTGATGTATAATGCTGCACGTACAGCAAATCGATATGATTTTTTAAATTTCGCCTGCATTTAATCAACAAACTTGTAGCCTACACCTTTTATGGTTTTAAAGCTTTTATCACCTAGTTTTTCACGAAGTTTTCTGATATGAACATCTATAGTTCTACCTCCAACAACAACTTCGCTACCCCAAACATTATCAAGAATCTCGTCTCTTTTAAAAACTTTCCCTGGTTTGGATGCTAGTAAAGATAATAATTCAAATTCTTTTCTAGGTAAAATAATCTCTTTTCCTTTTGAAACAATTTTATATTCATCTCTATTAATAACTAAGCTACCTACTTTTACAGTATTAGCAACATCTTCTTCTTTAAAACGTCTTAAAAGTGCCTTAACTTTACTTACTAAAACTTTTGGCTTAATGGGCTTTGTTATATAATCGTCTGCACCTGCATCAAAACCAGCTACTTGAGAATAATCTTCTCCTCGTGCCGTTAAAAAGGTAATGATTGTATTTTTTAAATCTGGTATTTTTCTAATTACCTCACAGGCTTCAATACCATCCATTTCGGGCATCATAACATCTAAAATAATTAAATGCGGTAGTTCTTTTTTAGCCTTCTTAACACCTTCTTGTCCGTTTTCGGCTGTAATAACTTGATACCCTTCGTTTGATAAATTATAGCCAACTATTTCTAAGATATCTGGCTCATCATCAACCAGTAATATTTTAATATCCTTCTTTTTCATTATTTAATAGGTGTATTTATTAAGGTAAAGATAAAACTAAAAACACAATTACATTAATATAGCAAAATTAATAACATTATGGTAACAAACACTTTACTTGAAGATAAACTTTCGACAAATTACTATAATCTTTAACAGTATTTTGGCATCAAATTTGCAGCAATATAATACCTTTAAAAAACCAAATCGGAGTGTATGAAAAAAGTTTACTATTTATTCTTATTAGTCGCTATAACATGTTTTTCATCTCAAAATATAGATGCTCAAAGTCATGTTAATAATCCCTCTGCGCAAACAACTATTGAAGGGTTATCAATTTACCCAAACCCTGTTAATAGTGAAAGCCCCATAATTAACATTGCATCAAAGCGAAGTTTAATTAAACAAATTGAAATATTTGATGTTTTAGGAAAACAAGTACTTACTACTGTTTTATCTGGTAGAGAATTAAATGTTTCTAATTTAAGAAAAGGCGTTTATATTTTAAAAATTATTGAAAATAACATGAGCGAATCTAGAAAGCTTATTATAAAATAATAGTTTTAAATAATAGTTTTAAAAGCGTTATCATTAGGTAACGCTTTTTTATTTTACATACTTTTGCAGTATGATTTTCGAACATGAAATTTTTAATACTAAAACACCTGAAGCGTTTGAAGACCTAGCGCTTCAAATCTTTAAATTTCAATTTGAAAATAATAGAGTTTACAGATCTTTTTGCGATTTACTTTACAAACACCCTAGCGAAGTAAAAACACTAAAAGATATTCCGTTTTTACCTATTCAGTTTTTTAAAACACGAGATGTTCTGAGCTCTAAAACTCCAGTAGAAAGGATTTTTACTAGCTCTGGAACTTCTGGAACGGAAACTAGCAAACACCATGTAACCGATTTAAATATATACCACCAAAGCTATACTAAAGGTTTTGAGCAGTTTTATGGTAAGATTGAAGATTATGTTGTTTTAGGACTGCTACCTTCTTATTTAGAACGAGATGGCTCTTCTTTAATCTACATGGTAGATAGTATGATAAAAACTTCTCAGCATCCTGAAAGTGGATTTTATTTAAATAACCTTTCTGAATTAAAAGACACTTTAATTAAACTAGACGCCGAAGGAAAAAAAGTATTACTAATTGGTGTTTCTTTTGCTTTATTAGATTTGATTGAATCTTTTCAATTCAAATTAAAAAACACCATAATCATGGAAACTGGTGGTATGAAAGGTAGACGAAAAGAATTAATTAGAGAAGAGCTACATAATACATTAAAAAAAGGTTTTGGTGTAGACCACATACATAGCGAATATGGTATGACCGAGCTTTTAAGTCAAGCCTACTCTAAAGGCGATGGTATATTTAATTGTCCTCCTTGGATGCGCGTTTTAACTCGTGACACTGAAGATGCCTTAACACTTCAAAATACAGGAAAAACTGGCGGATTAAACGTTATTGATTTAGCCAATATTAACTCTTGCTCTTTTATAGCTACTCAAGATTTAGGCACAACGAATAATAATGGGTCGTTTGAAGTAATTGGTCGATTTGATAACTCAGATATTCGAGGATGCAACCTTATGGTTCTATAATTTGTAAGGTCTCATCTGTTTATAGACTTATTATAAAAAATCTTTATGAAAAGTTTAATCCTATTATTTCTAGTAACCGCTTCGTCTGTATCAGCCCAAACCATAGACTACAACTTAAAAAAAGGTTTTGTTGCAAATGGTTATGACGTTGTTGCGTATTTTAATAATGAAGCTATTGAAGGAACCAAAAAATTCACAACATCTTTTGATGGCGTTAAATTCAAATTTTCATCAGAAGAAAACTTAGAAGCATTTAATAAAAACCCTGAGAAATACACACCTCAATACGGTGGTTACTGCGCCTATGCTATAGCTTTAAAGAACGAAAAAGTATCAATTAACCCAAAAACATTTCTTATTAAGGAGGACAAGCTTTACCTATTTTATAATGCTTGGGGTACAAATACTTTAGATTTATGGAAGAAAGGAAACGAAGCTATTTTAAAAGAAAAAGCCGATACCAATTGGGAGTACTTAAAGCTTGAAAAATAATTACAAACTTATGTAAGTTTTAAAAAAAGGTAACGACTAAATTATTGCTAAGAAAAAGAAAGATTAATTTTTTAGTTGATTGGTTAAACATAAAGCCTGAGTTTTAACTCAGGCTTTATTATTTTTTCACACTATTTGTAATACAAAATAATTCTTTTTCCCTCTTTGTAAAAGCACAAACTTATTATTAATAAGATCTTTTTCTGAGATACTATAATCGTCTTTCACTTTCTCTTTATTTACAGAAATAGAGTTTTCTTTTAATGCTCTTCTAGCTTCTCCGTTAGATTTTAAAAACCCTCCTTTTTCAGCTAATGCCGCAATGATATCTAATCCGTTTTCAATTTCAGATTTATCTATTTGAGTTTGTGGCACACCATCAAAAACATCTAAAAACGTTTGTTCGTTTAATTGCTTTAAATCTTCACTAGTAGATTTTCCAAAAAGAATACTACTGGCTTTTATTGCGTTATCTAAATCTTCTTTAGAATGAACCATAACTGTAATTTCTTCAGCTAAACGCTTTTGTAACACTCTTAAATGTGGTGCCTCTTTATGCGTTTCAATTAATACGTTAATTTCATCTTCATTTAAAAACGTAAAGATTTTGATATATTTTTCGGCATCCTCATCACTAGAATTAAGCCAATATTGGTAGAATTTATATGGTGAAGTTCTGTTAGCATCTAACCAAACATTTCCTCCTTCAGATTTTCCAAATTTAGATCCATCAGATTTTGTAATTAACGGGCATGTAATTGCAAAACCTTTACCTCCAGCAACTCTTCTAATTAATTCAGTACCGGTTGTAATATTTCCCCATTGATCACTACCTCCCATTTGGATAGAACAATCTCTTTCTTTGTATAGATGAAGAAAATCATATCCTTGCACCATCTGATAAGTAAACTCTGTAAAACTCATCCCTTCAGATGCATCAGATGAAATTCTATTTTTAACAGAATCTTTCGCCATCATATAATTTACAGTAATATGTTTACCAACATCACGTATAAATTCAAGAAAAGAGAAGTCTTTCATCCAATCGTAATTATTTACAAGTTCAGCAGCATTAGACGCATCACTTTCAAAATCTAAAAAGTGTGCTAATTGTGCTTTTATTGATTCTTGATTATGACGCAATGTTTTTTCATCTAGCAAATTACGTTCGTTAGATTTCCCTGAAGGATCACCAATCATTCCTGTTGCACCACCAACCAAAGCTACTGGCTTATGCCCGCAACGCTGATAATGCGCTAAAAGCATAATAGGCACAAGGTTTCCTATGTGTAAAGAATCTGCAGTAGGATCGAAACCTACATAAGCACTTCGCATACTTTCCATTAAGTGTTCTTCTGCTCCTGGCATCACGGTATGTATCATGCCTCTCCAAGTTAATTCTTCAACAAAATTCTTTATCATTCTTCTTATATATTTACAAAACTATGCAAAGATAAAAATACAGGTATAATTACTTAGGGATTCTTAATAATTCTTTAATTGAAAAATTACTCCTCTGAATTTATGAAGAGGTTTCTATTGAAATTGTCATTCCCGTAAAAACGGGAATCTAAGTAATAAATATTTCAATAGAAATTAAAACTAACTCTTTTAATATTTATTACTTTAGTTGCATGATTTTAGTAACAGGAGGAACAGGATTAGTTGGAGCGCATTTACTTTACAGACTTGTTTTAGAGAACAAGAATGTAAAAGCTATTTATAGGACAGAACGTAAAATTGAAAACACTAAAAATGTATTCGCTACTTACACTAAAGATTATATTGAGCTTTTTAATAAGATAGAATGGGCACAGGCAGATCTAATAGATGTCCCAGCACTTTCTGAGGCTTTTAATGGTATTACTCATGTTTATCACTGCGCCGCATTTGTATCATTTGAACCCGACAAATATCAACTTTTACGAAAAACTAATATTGAAGGTACAGCAAATATTGTAAACCTTAGCATCTCCAATTCCATTACAAAGCTTTGTTATGTAAGTTCTATTGCTACTTTAGGCAACACTTTAAACAATGAAATAATTAGTGAAGAAACCAATTGGAATCCAGAAGATGATAATAGTGTGTATGCTATTACAAAATATGGTGCCGAAATGGAAGTTTGGAGAGGTACGCAAGAAGGACTAAATAGTGTTGTAGTTAATCCTGGTGTTATTTTAGGTGCTGGTATTTGGCATTACGGTACCGGAGGTTTGTTTAAAAAAGCTAGTAAAGGTTTGAAGTATTATACTGCTGGAACAGTTGGCTTAGTTGCTGTTGAAGATGTTATATCTATTATGATGAAGTTAATGGAGAGCACTATTATAAATAAACGCTTTGTTTTAGTTGCCGAAAACTGGACTTACAAAGATTTTCTACAAGCCTTGGCTAAATCTGTTAATGCAAAAATCCCTAAAAAACTCGCCAAAAGCAACTTATTAAGTATTGGCTGGAGATTAGATTGGCTAAAACATAAATTAACTGGCAAGAGAAGACAATTAACGAAACATATAGCTATGTCTTTAACTTCAGAGAAACAATATAATAGCGAGAAAATAAAAACAGCTTTAAATTATAAATTTAAAGCTGTTAATGAAACTATTGATGCTATTGGAAAAGACTATCAGAAATAGGCTCTAACAAACTTTCTAATTCTTCAACGCTTTCTTCGAAAAACGCATTATCTTCAACTAAAGAATCCTTTTTTATAAGATTTTCAAGACCTAAAGAGTCTTTATTTTTCTTGTTTTCTTCTAATAACTGATTTAAAGAATCTGCCTCTCTTTTCGTTTTTTCTTTCCACTCTTCGGCTTCAATAGTTTTTAGTTCTTCTTTTAACTCTAATAAACTATCAGCTAACCTGGTGTAAATCTCTTCATATTCTTCCATATGAAATGCATAATAATCATTACTTAAAGCAAATTGTAAACTATCAATATTATGCTTTTCATAAACGTAAGTCTTAAAATCAAGACCTGCATCACGCATTATAATTTTGTTTTTTGAATTTGCAGTAGTAATTAGTTTAGCATCAATTAAAATATCGACCATTTTATCCTTAGAAATTAAATTCTTAGGTTTTTTTGGACCGTTTATTTTTTTACATGCTACAACAGTAAAAATTAATACAACAACTACTATAAATCTTTTTAAAATCATCTATTAAAAGTTAATCGCCTAGCTGCTTTCACATTACTAAACTTAGCATTATGAAATACTAAGGTACCATTTAAAAATGTATGCGTTATTCTTGATTTAAACGTTGCGCCTTCGAAAGGAGACCAACCACACTTATATAAAATATTATCTTTTGTTACCGTCCATGGGTTATTTAAATCTACTAAAACCAAATCTGCAAAATAACCTTCTTTTATATAACCACGTTTTTCAACTTGAAATAAAATCGCAGGATTATGACACATTTTTTCAACTATTTTCTCTAATGAAATTTTTCCTTTATGATACATTTCTAAAATAGCTGGCAACGCATGTTGCACTAAAGGACCACCAGAGGGTGCACTTGTATAAACGTTATCTTTCTCCTCTATAGTATGTGGCGCATGATCTGTTGCAATTACATCTATTCTATCGTCCAATAAAGCTTCCCATAATTGATCTCTATCTTCTTTAGTCTTTACTGCTGGGTTCCATTTAATTAATGTGCCTTTTTTATCGTAATCTTCATCAGAAAACCATAAATGATGAATACAAACCTCGGCCGTAATTTTCTTTTCTGCTAAAGGAATTTTATTAGTAAACAAGGCCGTTTCTTTTCCTGTAGACAAATGAAAAACATGCAATCTTGCTCCTGTTTTTTTAGCTAATTCGATAGCTGTTGATGAAGATAAGTAGCATGCCTCTTCACTTCTAATTATTGGATGATATTTAACAGGAATATCATCTCCAAATTTTTCAAAATGCTCTTGAAAATTCTTCTTTATAGTAGCTTCGTCTTCACAATGTACAGAAATTACCATATCTGTACTTTTAAAAATTTTCTCTAAAACATCTGGGTTATCAACTAACATATTTCCTGTTGATGACCCTAAGAATAATTTTAATCCAGCTACAGTTTTAGAATCTACTTTTAGAATTTCATCTAAATTATCATTAGTACCGCCAAACATAAAAGAATAATTAGCTAGCGATGTTTGTGCAGCTATTTCAAATTTATCTTCCAACTTCTCTATAGTTGTTGTTTGTGGGTTGGTATTTGGCATTTCAATAAACGATGTAATACCACCAGCAATTGCTGCTTTAGATTCGGTTTCTATATTTGCTTTATGAGTTAATCCTGGTTCTCTAAAGTGTACTTGATCGTCTATAGCGCCTGGTAAAAGATACTTTCCTTCGGCATCATAAACCAAGACATCTGCAGATTTTGGACTTATAGACTCTGCAATTTGCTTTATATGCTCACCTTCTATTAATACATCACCACTAAAAATAGTGCCTTCATTAACTATTTTAGCATTTTTTATTAGTGTAGTAATCATTTCCATACTTTTATTTTTTAAATAAACTTTTCAACTTCATTGAGATAACCCCGAAAATAGCTTCCGAAATAATTCCAGAACTTAATTTTGACTCGCCTTTTGTTCTATCGGTAAAAATAACAGGAACTTCAACAATATTAAACTTTTTTAAATAAGCTTTAAACTTCATTTCAATTTGAAATGCATACCCGATAAACTTAATTTTATCTAAATTAATAGTTTCTAAAACCTTTCTATTATAACACACAAAACCAGCTGTAGCATCGGCTAAAGACATTCTAGTAATAAACTTAACATATTTAGATGCAAAATAAGACATTAGTAACCTTTTCATGTCCCAATTAACAACATTAACTGTATTATTAATGTACCTTGAACCAATAGCCATATCTGCACCCTGTTCTGCACATGCGCTATAAAGTCTAATAAGATCATTCGGGTTATGAGAAAAATCGGCATCCATTTCAAAAATATAATTATAACCTTTCTCTAAACTCCATTTAAACCCATGAATATAGGCTGTCCCTAAGCCAGATTTTTCTTTACGAACCTCTAAAAACAGTTTTTCAGAAAATTCCTTTTGAAGGGCTTTAACCTTTAAAGCTGTTAAGTCTGGCGAATTATCATCAACAATAAGAATATGTAAGGTAGGCGATTGAGAAAACACAGCTCTAATTATGGCTTCAATGTTTTCAATCTCATTATATGTTGGAATAATTACAACAGTATTAAGCATATTTCTTTTTTGTTGAAATCCTTTTAAATTTTTAGCAAATGTACATTAATCGGCGTTTAAATATTTTAAATATTTCTTAATAATACACCTTAATGTTAAAAATTATAATAATTTTATGGCATGCTTCGTCACATTATTTCAAACGAAATATTTACCATCTTATTAGTTATAAGCTTAGTTATTGTAGCTATAGCTAAATTAACAGCTCCAAAACGATTTGATGACTTTATTTTAGTACTTGGAAACGACAAATACCTTAAAATTTACTCTAGAGATCAGAAATTTTTCGACAAGTTTGACGCCTTATTGTTTGTTAACTTAGTAATCTCTGTTTCTGTTTTCTGTTTTATCACCTACAAACAAATTAATGAAACCAATATTATTTCGAGTAATACCATGTTTAAACTAACCTTTAGTATTGGTATTTTTATATTAATTAAAGTACTTATAGAACGCTTAATTGGCAGCCTTTTTGAAATTGATAAGCTTATTGATCAATATATTTTTAAAAAAATAAGTTTTAAAAATTATTTAGGTATTTTATTATTACCTGTAAACGCCTTACTACTCTACAGCTTCAAGCCAACGTTACTTTTAATTTATGGTATTATTTCCTTATTATTAATTATAAATATTATTGGCTTAATTAGTTCTTTTAAAACACATCAAAGTTTAATAAAACACAACTTGTTTTATTTTATTTTGTATCTTTGCGCTCTCGAAATCGCACCCTATATCATTTTATATAAGGTGTTTATTTCAAATTAAAAGAACAAACGACCCGCGCTTATGAAAGTGAAAACCATTTTAGTATCTCAACCAGAACCTAAAATAGAGAACTCGCCCTACTTCGATTTACAAGAAAAGCAACGTGTAAAAATTGATTTCAGACCGTTTATTCATGTTGAAGGAGTCTCAGCTAAAGAAATCAGGCATCAAAAAATTGATTTAAGTGATTATACTGCTATTATTTTAACGAGTAGAAATGCCGTAGATCACTTCTTTAGAATTGCTGAAGAAATGCGATTTAAAGTTCCAGACTCCATGAAGTATTTCTGCCAGTCTGAAGCGGTAGCTTATTATCTTCAAAAATACGTGGTTTATAGAAAACGTAAAATTTATGTTGGTAAACGTACGTTTGCTGAATTATCACCATTAATTAAAAAGTACAAAGACGAAAAATTCTTACTACCAAATACAGACAAAGTAAAACCTGCTGTCCCTAATACACTTGATGCTTTAGGGATAAATTGGAAACAAGCTACATTTTATAGAACTGTAGTTAGCGATTTATCTGATTTAGCTAATGTATCTTATGATGTTTTAGTCTTTTTTAGTCCTTCTGGAATAGAATCATTATTTCAAAATTTTCCGGACTTTAAACAAAATGAAACTAGAATAGCTGTTTTTGGAAATACAACCATAAAAGCTGTTGAAGATAAAGGATTGCGCGTTGATATAGCTGCTCCAACCCCTGAAACACCTTCGATGACTATGGCTTTACAAAAATATATTGAAAAGGCAAATAAGGGAAAATAAGACTTTATTTAATAAATAAATTAAAAAGGGATGGTTTTACAAAATCATCCCTTTTTGTTTATATTAAACTCACCTAACACCAACAACAATATAACAGAACCATTCACCATAACATAGCGTATAACAGCCTAACAACTAGAAACAAAAACGATAATTTATAACAATTGACCTCTAATTTATTATCAATACTTTAACTATTTTGTATTATTGATTACATTTCATTAACCATATATTTATACGGCTGGCATCTCTTTAGCATTACCTTTATTTCTAATGCCTTGATTCCCTCCTTTAATTTAACTAAAATAGCAACTAAATCCTTAAAAAAACACTATGTAGTTTCCTTTAAAACGTCATGAAAAAAGTACTTCTAAATACATATTATACTTTCCTTTTTATCGTGCTTGTTTGCTTTACAACAAAAACACATAGTGCGGTTTTATTTGATACTATACCTTTATTTAATGAAGCAATTCATAGTAATATAAATAATAATGAAAACTCAAAAATAAATTTAATTCCTCCGACTTGCACCCGACTTAGAATACCATCTAACGGTGACACTAATGTTTCTGTTAGCACAAATTTTACATGGGATTTTATTGAAGAGGCCACAGGATACAAAATAACTATTGGCACATCCCCTGGTGAAGGGGATATTTTAAATGCTTTTGATGTTGGCAATTCAACAATATATAACCTACCTGTCAACTTACCAGGAAACTCTAATATCTCAGTCATTATAACTCCTTATAATGACGATGGCGATGCCTTATCGTGTAATGAAGAATTTTTTAGCACCGGAAATTCGCTGTTAGAACTCACCTGTACTCAATTAACCCAACCTTTAAATGAAGCAAGAAATGTATCAGTTGAAACCGATTTATCTTGGTTACCGGTTCCCAATGCCACAGGATACAAATTAACTATTGGTACATCACCAGGCGCAACTAACATATTAAACAATTTTGATATTGGAAATACGACAACCTACAATCTATCAGGAAACTACCCTGCAAACACAAGTATATCTGTTACCATAACGCCTTACAACTTAACTGGAAATATTACTGGTTGTTCAGAAGAATATTTTATGACAGGACGTTCTGCCTTTGCACCAAATTGTACAACTCTTTCCATACCAATGGATAATGATACAGACGTTATTTTTAATACCGATATAACATGGCTTACAGCTCCTGATGCCATAGGGTATAAAATTAATATCGGGACAACTTCTGGAGGAACCAATATTTTAAATAATTTTGATATAGGTGATACTAATAGCTATAATCCAACTATAGATTTCCCTGGGAATACACGTATTTTTGTAAATATAACACCATATAATGAACAAGGTAATGCCATAGATTGTAATGAAGAAAGCTTTACAACTGGAGAAGTTTTTCCTGTTCCTAGGTGCACAAATCTAACGTTACCATTGGCTGGTGCGTCTCAAGTACCAGTAGGTACAGATTTAAAATGGATTCCTGTTACAGATGCCACAGGCTATATATTAACCGTAGAAACTTTTACAGAGAATATTGATATCTATAATCGATTTGACGTCGGTAATATTACACACTATAATATACCAGGAGATTTACCTGAAAATACCAAAATCTATGTTATAATAGAACCTTACAATTTAGCTGGTGAAGCCATTGGTTGTAGTGAAGAAATTTTTACCACAGGAAAAGCAGGTATACATTTACCTCCAAAATTCTTTACCCCTAATAACGATGGCATCAATGATTTTTGGATCACACCTAACCCAATAAACCGAATAGCTAGCGTTAATATTTACAACCGTCGAGGTAAACTTTTGAAAAATATAACTCAAATTGAAAAAGGCTGGGATGGTACATGTAATGGCAGCAAATTACCAACAGACGACTACTGGTACCAAATAGTTTATAATGACGGTGAAACTTTACTAGGACATTTTAGTTTAAAACTTTAATTTATCTTAGGGGCAACCTCAGATAGATTAAAAAATTGAATATAAAAAAGGGATAATTTTTATAAATTATCCCTTTACATTATTTCCGTTTTCACGAAAACAAAGAACACTTAAATTATTTAGAACGCATATCGCTGTGGGCCACCGCGTCTAATCTCTTCGCTACAATGCGCCTCAAACTTCTTAAAGTTTTCCCTAAATGCATTGGTAAGTTTAAAAGCTGTTGTATAATAAGCCTTATCATCATTCCAAGTCGCTCTTGGGCTTAACACACTTGTTGGTACTCCTGGACAGGTTCTTGGTTGCGCTACACCAAATACAGAATGGATATGATAATCGTCATAATTATATAGTCCTAAATGACCATCCAACACCGCATTAATCATAGCACGTGTATACTTTAATTTCATTCTAGTACCAATTCCATAAGGTCCTCCAGTCCAACCTGTATTTACTAACCAAACGTTAACTCCAGCATCAGTCATTTTTTGACTTAACATTTCTGCATATTTAGCAGGATGCAAAGGCATAAAAGGTGCTCCAAAACACGCTGAAAAAGATGGCATAGGTTCTTTAACACCTGCTTCGGTTCCTGCCACTTTAGCCGTATAACCCGAAATAAAATGATACGCTGCTTGACTAGGCGTTAATTTTGAAATTGGCGGAATTACCCCAAAAGCATCAGCCGTTAAAAAGAATATATTTTTAGGGTTTTTACCAATAGACGGCACTTGTATATTTTGAATATGATGAATTGGGTAACTTACTCTAGTATTTTGAGTAATGGATGTATTTTCAAAATCCACTTCACCTTTATCATTTAAAATTACGTTTTCAAGTATGGCGCCTTTCTTTATAGCATCATATATTTCAGGCTCATTATCTCTTGACAAGTTAATCACTTTAGCATAACAACCACCTTCAAAATTAAACACGGTATTTTCACTAGTCC
This sequence comes from Algibacter sp. R77976, assembly GCF_044594645.1. Lineage (GTDB taxonomy): Bacteria > Bacteroidota > Bacteroidia > Flavobacteriales > Flavobacteriaceae > Algibacter_B. The sequence continues at coordinate 1,366,093 of NZ_CP138989.1, read as the reverse complement.
AACCATGCTCATCATCGCCTATTAAACTTCTATTAGGATCTGTAGATAATGTCGTTTTCCCAGTTCCAGATAAACCAAAAAAGATAGCCGTATCTCCGTCTTTTCCAACATTAGCGCTACAATGCATTGGCATAGTATTTTTAAATACTGGAAGTATAAAATTTAGGGCCGAAAATATACCTTTTTTAATTTCACCTGTGTAACCTGTCCCTCCAATTAATGCTATTTTTTTTGTGAAATTTAAAATAGCGAAGTTATGTTGACGCGTTCCATCTTGATCTGCAACAGCCATAAATCCTGGTGCATTAACAATAGTCCATTCTGGTTGAAAATTTTCTAATTGAGCCTCCGTTGGACGTAAAAACATGTTATATGAAAACTGGTTACTCCAAGAATATTCATTTATCACACGAATATTAAGCTTATAGTTTTCATCTGCACAAGCATAACAATCTCTAACAAAAAGTTCCTTTTCAGACAAATACCCTACAACCTTATCATATAATTTATCAAAATCTTCAGGTTTAAACGGAATATTAACATTGCCCCACCAAACCCGATCTTTAGTTATATCGTCTTTTACTATAAACCTATCTTTTGGAGAACGTCCTGTAAACTCACCTGTATTAACCGCTAAGGCACCAGAAGACGCTTCAACACCTAGACCTTTTGATATGGTTATTTCATGAAGTTCATCAGGAGGTAATTGATAATTTACTTTTGCATTATTAATACCATATAATTCTAACGAAATCGTTTTCGTAACTTGATTGTGGTTTTCCATAATTTGGGTTTAAATTATATTATAATACAAAATAAAGACAATTATTTTAAGTATCTATAGTTTTAGTCTATTTTTTGTGAGAAATATTAAAAAAATCGACAATCATAAATCCCCAAGCCACAATTAAAAACAAACCTCCTATTGGAGTTATAAAACCAATAGATTTAAAATTAAATCCAGACAACTCGTTTGTAGCCAAACCGTAAATAGAACCAGAAAAAAGAATAACTCCAATAACAACCAAATAGAAGATTATCTTTTTAGTCTTTTGCTTAATAAACGAACTGCCTCCTATAAACAAAAGCAAAAGCGCGTGATACATTTGGTAGCGCACCCCTGTTTCAAAAGTTTGTTGCGATGCGTAAGAAATTAATTCTTTTAAGGCATGTGCACCAAAAGCGCCTAAAATAATACTTAAAACACCTAATATGGAACCGGTAATTAAAATTGTTTTATTCATTTAATTGTAAATTATTTTATAGGCTTTTAGCATTTTACCTGTTATCACAAAATTACAAACCAAAACTTAATATTCGAAAGATTTTATGGATAGTGACTCATACAAATATTTACCTTATAACCCTTATCGTAATTTCAATTTAAAAGCAAATACTTACTTTTATGTTTTAGTTTGCAATTTAGATGGCACAGATATTAGAATTTATTGGTTGTTTACTCGAGTTAATCATAGACTTCCAATTTTGGAGAGACAAAAAGAAAAGAAGGAAGTTTGAGAAGGAAAATAACCTTCCGAAAAAAATTATGATTCATCCTTATATTAAAATTTTAGCTTATAGTATTCTAATAACAACACCGATTATAATTTCATTTACGCTTTATCAACATTATTATTCTAACACTAAAAAAACCATCAAAAAAATATCTCAAGTTGAATCACTTTTAATAGAAAATAAAGAAGTTGATGGAGTTTACCCTAACGAACTAGAAGATATTATTCGAAATAATCCGCTACGAAAAAACATCACTTTAGACGGCTGGGGAAACGAATTCCACTATAGTGTTTTAGATCATGAAAAAACATTCAACTTAATATCAAAAGGAAAAGATGGTATTTTAAATACTGAAGACGATATAAAAGCCTCAAAAAAACATTAAAATGAAACAAAAAAGTAAAACTATAACTATAGATGGTATCGATAAAAAAATACTTCGCGCTTTAACTACAGATGCCCGTACACCCATATTAGAAATTGCTAGAAATGTTGGTATATCTGGGGCAGCTATCCATCAACGCTTGCGAAAATTGGAAAAATCGAAACTTATTTCAGGCTCAAAATTCATAATAAATCATGAAGTTTTAGGATATTCAACCTTAGCTTTTGTTGGTATTTATCTCGATAAAGCCGCCAATACTGATGATGTCGTAAGGGCCTTAAAACGTATACCAGAGGTTTTAGAATGTCACTACACCACGGGAAACTATAGCCTATTTATAAAACTTCTATGTAAAGACAATGCACACTTAATGCGCTTGCTTCATGAAAAAATTCAAACCATAACAGGTGTACAACGTACAGAGTCTCTTATTTCTTTAGACCAACAAATTGATAGGCAAGTGCACATATAATTTAATATCATTCTAAAGCAACCTTTTAATCTATATTGCATCTTTTAATGGTATAGTTGTTGCTACTATGCTATAATTAATTTAAATAAATGATTTATGAAAAAAACGTATTTAGTATTACTTGTTTCTGTTTTATTTTCAGTGTCTATGTTTTCTCAAGAAAGCATAGAAAACGAAATGCAACTTGAAAATTTCAACGAACTAAAAGTAAACATGACCAACCTCATCATCTTCAAATGGTTTGATGTGGCTTATGAGCGTACCATAAATGAAGAGGCTTCATTTGGAATTAGTTTCTTAACTAAAATTGGTTCTGATAAAGGTGATGATAATGCTGGTTTAGACGAGTACAGAACATTTTCAATAACACCTTATTACAGACATTTTTTCTCTAAAAAATATGCACAAGGTTTTTTTGTTGAGGGGTTTGCTATGATACATTCTGGTGAAGATGAATTTTACAACTTCAATGACATAGACCCAGATAGTAGTTATACTTATGAAAAATACACAGATTTAGCCATTGGTGTTTCTACTGGGGCTAAGTTTATCACAAAAAGAGGATTTATTGCTGAAATATATTTAGGAATAGGTAGAGATATGTTAGGCCAAAGTGATATTGAAATTGTTGGAAGAGGTGGTATAGCACTTGGCTACAGGTTTTAAAAACATCGATATTTTAAAATAAAATAAACCCCAAAACTAAAATCAGCTTTGGGGTTTATTTATTTAAGAGATACTGAAACAAGTTCAGTATAACAAAATTCTTTTGTTACATCTTCATTAACCAAGAACGTACATCAACCTCTTGTTTAATTATATTACGTAAATCTTCAATTTTAACACGCTGTTGTTCCATAGAATCTCTATGACGAATAGTTACTGTTCCAGCTTCTTTTGTGTCATGATCCACAGTAATACAAAACGGAGTTCCGTTGGCATCTTGCCTTCTATAACGGCGCCCTACAGCATCCTTTTCATCATAAATCACATTAAAATCCCATTTCAACTCTTCAACAATTTCTTTTGCAATTTCTGGCAAACCATCTTTTTTAACCAATGGTAAAATAGCTGCTTTTGTTGGTGCTAAAACACTTGGTAATTTTAAAACAGTACGTGATTTTCCATCCCCTAAATCTTCTTCTTGTAAAGCGTTTGAGAAAACAGCTAAAAACATACGGTCTAAACCAATAGATGTTTCTAAAACGTATGGCGTATAACTTGCATTATCTTCATGATCGAAATATTGTAATTTCTTTCCAGAATACTCTTCGTGTGCTTTTAAATCAAAATCGGTTCTTGAATGAATCCCTTCTAGCTCTTTAAAACCAAATGGGAATTTAAATTCGATATCGGCAGCGGCATCAGCATAATGTGCTAATTTCTCATGGTCATGGAAACGATAATTATCAGCGCCCATACCTAAAGATAAGTGCCACTTCATTCTATGTTCTTTCCAATGCTCATACCACTCTTTTTGAGTGCCTGGTTTTATAAAAAACTGCATTTCCATTTGTTCAAACTCACGCATTCTAAAAATAAACTGTCTTGCAACAATTTCATTTCTAAAGGCTTTACCTGTTTGTGCTATACCAAAGGGAATTTTTTGTCTACTCGTTTTCTGTACGTTTAAAAAGTTTACAAAAATACCTTGAGCTGTTTCTGGGCGCAAATACAAATCCATTGCAGTTTCAGCCGAAGCACCAAGTTTGGTTCCAAACATGAGGTTAAACTGCTTAACATCTGTCCAGTTTTTACTTCCTGTTAAAGGATCAGCAATTTCTAATTCTTCAATAAGTGCTTTTACATCTGCTAAATCTTCATTTTCTAAAGATTTTGCCATCCGCGAAAGCGTACTATTTATTTTTTCTTGATAGCCAACAACACGCCCGTTAGTTGAAACAAATTCTTCTTTATTAAAAGCATCTCCAAAACGTTTTTCAGCTTTTTTGACTTCCTTCTCTATTTTAGCTTCAATTTTAGCGCAATAGTCTTCAATTAAAACATCTGCTCTGTAGCGTTTTTTAGAATCTTTATTATCTATTAATGGATCGTTAAATGCATCAACGTGGCCTGAAGCTTTCCAAGTGGTAGGATGCATAAATATTGCAGCATCAATACCTACTATATTCTCATTCATTTGCACCATGGCTTTCCACCAGTAGTCGCGTATGTTTTTCTTTAATTCTGCCCCGTTTTGTGCATAATCGTATACTGCACTTAAACCGTCGTAAATTTCACTACTTTGAAACACATATCCGTATTCCTTTGCATGCGAAATTACCTTCTTAAATTTATCATCTTGATTTGCCATAGGTGCAAAAATAAAAAACCGATTAAAACAAACGTCTATTTGTGAAAAATAATTAAGTTTACAAGACTACATTTTTAAACAATGCTTAAATCTATCGTTAATTTATTCTTCCCAAAGGTGTGCAATGCTTGCAATAACCTACTAAATGAGAATATGGATGCCATATGTTTAGATTGCAGACACGATTTACCTCTAACTAATTTTCATTTTGATAATAGTGATATTGTAAAAAAAGTACTTTATGGGCGTGCAGAAATAGAAAACGGAACAGCGCTTTTTAGATTTGAAAAAAAAGGGAATGTGCAACGCCTTATTCATAATCTAAAATACAAAGGTGACGAACACATTGGTTTTGTTTTAGGAAATTGGCTTGGCGGTGAGTTAAAAACACTTGAAAATTATAATACTATTGATGTAGTTATTCCGGTTCCGCTTCATAAAAACAAACTTAAAACAAGAGGTTTTAATCAAGTTGCCAAATTTGGACAACAAATAGCCGAGGCTTTGAATGCTGATTATCTAGATGATGTCCTTTTAAAAGTAACAAACACAAAATCTCAAGTTAATAAAAAACGACTGGCACGTTGGAATAGTAACGAAGAGCAATTTACGCTTGAAAACCAAACTAAAATTGAAAACAAACATGTTTTGATAGTTGATGACATTATAACGACTGGAGCAACTCTTGAAGCTTGTGTTTTGGTTTTAAACCAAGCCAAAAACATAAAAATAAGTATTGCTACTATGGCAATAGCTTAAATATAATTAGCGTTATCTTTTTTAATTGAATTCATGTACTTTTGTAAAAATTAAAATTGTTGATGAATAAGACCCTTTCAAATTTTATTTTAGCCTTCATTATTGGCTTAATTTTTATTAATTGTGCTAATCGCGGAACACCTCAAGGTGGACCTAAAGATGACACACCTCCAAGAATTATAAAGTCTGACCCTGAAAATTATTCAACTAATTTTAACGACACAGAAATTACGGTCTATTTTAATGAGTATATTAAAATTAAAGACTTAAAAAAGCAGCTTATTATTTCTCCACCAATGAAAACGCAACCAGACGTTACACCAACTAGTGGAGCTAGTAAATACATTACCATCAAAATTTACGACACACTTCAGCCAAATACAACTTATGCCTTTAACTTTGGAAATAGTATAACTGATAATAACGAAGGCAACCCCTATCCTTACTATCGCTATGTCCTTTCTACAGGCAGCCATATAGATTCGCTTTCTGTAAACGGAAACATTGTTGATGCCTTAAGAACAGAGCCAGAAACTTTTGTAAATGTGGCCTTATATGAAGTTGATTCTACATTTACTGATTCGATAATATATAAAGAAACACCAAAATACATTACCAATACTTTAGATAGTGTAACCACGTTTTCTATTGAAAATCTTAAACCGGGTAAATATATGCTAATGGCATTAAAAGATGGTAATGGCGACAATAAATTCCAACAAAAAGCAGATCAAATAGGATTTTACAAAAACTTTATCGAAGTTCCAACAGACTCGTCATACACATTAAGACTTTTTAAAGAAGACCTAGATTTTAAAGCCACAAGACCACGTTTAATGTCTGGCGAAAAAATTGCTTTTGGTTATGAAGGTGATTATGAGAATATGAAAATTGATATCATTTCTGAAACACCACCAGAATTTGAATACCGCATAACAAAAGACCCAAAAACTGATACTCTAAATTACTGGTACAAACCACGATTAGAAGACGTCGATTCTTTGAATTTTAAGGTGTCTAAAAATGATTATGAAAAAGAATTCACGGCCAGAATAAGCGTTCAAGAAAGAGATTCTTTATTAATTGGAGCTACACCATCTGGTAGTATTAGATTAAATGAAGCATTTAAAATTGCTGGTACCACGCCATTAATAAAATTTGACGCCACTAAAGTATCTATGATGGATAAAGATTCTACAGCTGTTAGTTTCACTTCAACTTTTGATAGTATTAGCAATGCGTACTCACTTTTATTTGATAAAACTGAAGACAACAAGTACCAAATAGAAATACTTCCAGAAGCGTTCGAAGACTTTTTTGGGGACATAAATAAAGATACTCTAAGTTATTCTTTAAGAACCCAAAAAGACTCAGATTTTGGTTATGCAAGATTCTCTTTAGTTAATGCAACCTACCCATTAATTATTCAATTAACTGATAAGAGTGGCGAAGTAAAAGTCGAACAATCTGTTGATAAAGAAGGTGCTGTAGATTTTTTAAACCTTAGCCCTAGCATGTATTCTATAAGAATTATACACGACGCTAACGGCAACCAAAAATATGATACTGGTAATTATTTAAAAAAGATTCAACCCGAAAAAGTAAGCCATTTTCAGGATATTGAAATTAGAGCAGATTGGGGTATTGAAGAAACGCTTACGTTTAAATAAAATTAAAAGTGTCCTTATCATCTAAAAACTTAAGCTTATTTCTATAAGCCTCTACGTGTCTTTTTTCTAAAGTAACAACTTCTGTTTGTTCCTCATTTGGTTTAAACCCCGTTAATTCCTCACCAAGAACATTATAAACTGCCGAATGACCAGAATATTCGCTATTTACACCATCTACGCCAACCCTATTTACACCAACGCAATAACTCATATTTTCAATTGCACGAGCTTTAAGTAAAGTATCCCAAGCAGACACTCTTGTTTTTGGCCAATTAGCAACATAAAGCAACACATCATAATCTTCGGTGTTTCGAGCCCAAACCGGAAAACGTAAATCGTAACAAATTAAAGGGCGAATTTTCCAACCTTTGTAATGCAAAATCACTTTTTCTTTTCCTGCTGTATATACTTTGTCTTCGCCAACTAAGGTAAACGTGTGGCGTTTATCATAATACGTTATAAACCCAGATGGCTCTATAAATAGTAGTCGATTATAAAAGGTATTATTTTCAGAAATAACCATGCTGCCTACAATAGCAGCATCAACTTTTAAAGCTAAATATTTTAACCAAGAGACCGTTTCACCATCCATAGTTTCGGCGACTGCCGAGGCATTCATGGTAAACCCAGAAGTAAACATTTCGGGAAGAACAATTACATCAACATCTGTTGATATATTTTCTATTTTGTTTGTGAAGTTTATTCGGTTTTGCTCAGGGTTTTCCCAAACCAAATCCGTTTGAATCAACGCTATTTTAAGGTCTTTTTGCATAGGTTTAATATACGAAACCTTAAAATAACGTTTTTTAATTCTATTTTAAAACAGAAAGAAGATATTTCTGTTTTAATAACTTATAGCTTTTTCTTAGCTTTTGCCGCCGCCTCTTTATATTTTTCAATTTTTTCTATCCATTTTTCTTCATCAACAGGCGACAGCTTACCTTTCTTTTTAAGCTTTTCATATTTACTAATGGCGTCTTTGTGCTTTTTAGTAGATTTATCAAAATTAGATTGTGCCTTTTGACTCTTTTTCAACTCCTTTTCAGCCTTTTTTTGCTTCTTTTCTGCACTTTTTTGCTTCTTTTCTGCCTTTTCAATACGCTTTTGGGTTTCTTCTGCTTCTTTTACTTTTAGCATTTTTTCATCAAAAGCGCCTCTAATTTGCTGTTTTTCTTCTTCAGATAAAGTATCTGTAACATCTAAGTCTGCTTTAAAAATCCTGTCTTTTTTAATCTCGTAAGCCTCACCTTTAACATTTACATCTTGAGCATTAACTACAAAACCAAATCCTAAAAACAACACTATCAATAAAAATCTCATGTTTCTTCTTTTTAAATTATTCATTTAATAATTAGACACAAACTTATCAAAAAAGTAACTTAAACTAATTTAAAGCTTTTTTGATATTTTTTAAAAGCATCAAATCCCCAACTTAGCTAGTAACTCTTGTTTAAAGGTTCGTCCAATAGGGATTTTATTATCCTTAATAAAAATGAAGTTTCCTGAAATTTTACTAACAAATAAACTATTAATAATAAAAGATTTATGCACTTGAATAAATGTTTTTTCAGGAAGCTTAGCATTCCAGTTTTTTAGGGCATCTATATAAGATAATCTTTGATTTTCGGTAACTACAGTAATATAATTTCTTTCGGATTCAATAAAAAGAATCTTATTTAATACAATTTTATGAAGCGTTTTATCAACGTTTAAAAAAATGACTTCTTCGTTATCTTCCTGAATTACATCAGCAACTTCCATTCTTTCTTTCGCTTTATTTACGGCCTTTAAAAATCTATCAAATGAAAACGGTTTAACCAGGTAATCTACAATAGTATCTAACTCAAAACTATTAACAGCATATTCAGAATATGCAGTAGTCATAATAATTGCTGGTGGGTTTTTAATAGTTTTTATAAAATCGAGCCCAGACATATCTGGCAGATTAATATCTAAAAAGACAACATCAACAGCATTTGAGTTTAAAAACGAATTAGCTTCAATGGCAGCATTAAAGGTATCGATCAATTCTAGGCTAGGAATTTTTGCGATAAAATTTTTAAGAATTTTTTGCGCAGGAATTTCATCTTCAATTATAATACAGGTCATTTTAGGTCAAGTTTTAAAACCACTTTAAAAGTATCAGTCTTATTAATAATAAACTCATATTTATCCTTATAGATAAGCTCTAAGCGTTTTTCAAGGTTTTGAAGACCAATTTTCAAATCGGTTGTAGACACCTTGTCTTTGTCAAAATTATTTTCACATGTAAAGTTCAAAACACCTTGTACAATATTGATATTCACTTTAATTTCACTATGTAGTGTACTATGTTTAAAAGCGTTTTCAATTATAGTTATTAAAAGCAACGGTGCAATTTTATGATTAAATACATCTATGGATTTAGTGTATCTAATTTGCTTAACACCTTCCGTTCTTATGGTTTGGAATTTTATATAATTATCGATAAAATGAATCTCTTTTTCTAATGAAATGGTTTTTTCGTTACTTTCATAAAGCACATGTTTTAAATTATCTGAAAGCATTAAAATGAGTTCTGGCGTTTCATTTGGTTTTTCTAATGCATACGAATAAATGGTATTCAAATTATTAAATAATACATGCGGATTTATCTGAGATTTTAAAAACTTCAACTCCATTTCAGCATGTTCTTTTTTCACTTTTATAACTTCTTCTTGTTCATCAATAAACCGATACAAAATCCAAATGAAAGAGAAGAATATAAGCGGCACAAGTGTTTGCCATAAATAATCGCTTAAACATTTAGGGATACTACAACCACATTGCGCAAAAGCATAACAGTATAATTGCGTGGCAAAAAATGAAATGGTCGCGAACACAAAAACATACAAAACGTATAATTTCTTTCTGACGAAAAAGGGCAATAGAAAAAAATTATTCATGTAAACAATAGCCACCAATAGCGATACATATTGTAAAAATGGGTTTTCCCTCCAGTAAAAATCTGAAAACAGAAATAACGACACAAACACAAAAAGCATCCAAAATAAAATATGGACTAGGATTTGAGATGTGTACTTGTTTATAAAAGTCATGGTTTAGATTAATACCTACAAGGTTTTAAAAACCTCGCAGGACATACTATTTAATTTTAAAAGTAATTAGAAAACCTATAACCATCAAACAATCTGTACGAAAGTCGGTTTTGAAATTACAAACAACCATAATGCTGTTTGTAAATTCAAGTCTGTTGTTTGTAAAATTAATTCGCATCAAGCAAAAAACTAGTTTAAGTTTGGTTTTATAATCAATCAAAACTACCACATGAAACGAACAATCTTATTACTAATCACTTTACTTAGCCTACAATTTGGTTTTTCTCAAACCTTAAACCACATAGAATTTGATAAAAAAGGCAACGAAGTTTTACTTGGAGAAATTAATAAAAACGGGTTAACACAAAATACGTTTAACACATGGTTTTCAAAAAACCATGAAGATTATTTAGTAAATAAAGTGATTACAAAAAAACTAAAAGACTCTTTAAAGCAATATGAAATCAAAGTGTTTCTAGGCACATGGTGTGGAGATAGCAAGAAAGAAGTCCCTAGATTCTATAAAGTTATAGAAGCTGCCAAATTCCCTGAAAGCCAATTACAAGTTATTGCAGTAAATAGAACCGAAGATGCTTATAAGCAAAGCCCAAATCACGAAGAAAAAGGCCTAAACATTCACAGAGTTCCTACATTTATTTTCTATAAAAACGGAAAAGAATTGAACAGGATTGTAGAGCATCCAAAAGAAACTTTAGAGCGTGATATGTTAACTATAGTTACAGAAAATAAATATACGCCTAACTATGTGGCTGCAAAATACATGAACTATTTACTAAGCTCTAAATCGATTGACAGTCTTAAACTAAACGAAAATAATTTAATACCTAGACTAGCAGAATTTGTAAAAGGAAGTAGAGAACTAAACACATATGGCTATTCGTTATTACGCTCCAAACAAATAGATAAAGCTTTATATGTTTTTGATTTAAACACAAAGATCTTCCCATACAAATACAATGTTTATGATAGCTTGGGTGAAGCTTACTTTAAAGCAGAAAACCACAATGAAGCTTTAAAAAATTACTACAAAGTATTGAGTTTAAAACCTGATGATGAAAATGCTGTTGAGATGATTGAAAAGATAAAATTGGAAGTTATAAGCACGAAGACTGAAGATTAAACGATCTCCATCTTTTTCAATAAAAACGATGCATTCATGTTTTGGCAAATACCTTCTTTTAAAGTATAGTCAAAATGAAGTTCATCGTTAATAATTTCGGCATCAAAATAATAGTTTTTCACATCGTCAAGTTCCTTCTCAATCTCACATAAACTTAAATCGTGTGTTGCAATAATTCCCGTGGCGTTTGAAGCCACTAATTTTTCAACAAACTTCCTGGAACCAATAGCTTTGTCTGTACTATTGGTTCCTTTTAAAATTTCATCTAGAATTATGAAATACGATTCTTTTTGAATCGCATCCACAATGTATTTAAGGCGCGTTAATTCTGAAAAGAAATACGAACTATCATCGGTTAAAGAATCTGTTGTGCGCATGCTAGTAATTAATTTTACTGGCGAATATTGTGTAGATTCTGCACAAATAGGCAACCCAACATTTGCCATAACAATATGTAAAGACACCGTGCGTAAAAAGGTGCTTTTACCTGCCATATTTGCTCCGGTTACAATAAAAAACTGCTCGTTTTCTATGGTTAAGTCGCTATCAACACGCTTTTCTTTATTTAATAATGGATGCCCAAGATTTTTTGCTTTAATAACGGGTCCATCATTTATAATTTCTGGAAACACAAATTCTGGGTGATTGTATGCATAATTCCCTAATGAGTTATATGCATCAAAAAAGGACACTACCTCAAACCAATCGGATACCTTATGGCCATACTTTTCTATCCATTGTTCTATTCTAAAACTGTTTCTAACATCGGTTAAAAAATAACCGTTACCAAAAATAGCACCGATAATATTATTCCTATTATCTAAAGCATCCAATGACTTTGAGAAGGTTTTAAAAATATCTGAAGCTTTTTCATCTCCAGACTGAATTTGTTTTTGCTTTTTTTGTAATAATTCGGAAGTAAAGGTTTCGTTTTCAATTAAATCTAGCAAGGTTGCATATTGACGAAATGTATCTCGAACCTTATCTACATTTGAAGATAACGCATTAATTTTTTTGAGATAACGCCCTGTTACACCAAATCCAACAAACAGCCAATACCCTATTAAGGCTTGGTTTGTTACAATCCCTAAAACGGTAAGCACAAATAAAACTACGGTAGCTATACTAAATACCAAAGGTAGCCACGACATGACTTTAGGTAAAAAAATGGTGTGATTTTGCAACCAACTTACAACCTGTTTTGCAGGTGTTTCAACATCAACCATACTAGATGTTGCAGAATAATATTGGCGCCATTGGGGTTTAGAACTTAACTCTTTAATGGCATCTTGTCTTGACTCAATAGCTTCTACATTATTGGCTTTTAAGGCATTTGCTAATTGATGGGTTCCTTCATTTATAGTGGTTCTATTTATAAATTGAAAAAAAGAACCTCTACCAAACAAATCAATATCCAAGCTATAAAAGTGATTTGGATCTTGAAACTCTAGACCTTCATTTCTATCATGAAATTGGCCCGATGCAATTTTAATTTCTTCTTCATTAATAGCTACCAACGCTTTATTAAAATTACGTTGTCGCTTAATATCTGTATATTTTGAAAGCAAATAAACAAACACAATTACACCAAAAACTCCAACAGAAACGGCAATTTGCCATTGCCCAAAAAATAAGTAAACACAAAACCCTGTTACTACAAATACAGCCAGCCTATACAAGCTATAAAGCGTCATTTTATTAGTTAATCCCTGAACTTGAGCAGTATAAACCTGTAAGTGTTTTTTATAATATTTTAAAGAATCTTCCATGTATTATAATTCGGATATAAAGAAACAAAAAAGCCCTGAAAAAATTCAGAGCTTTTAGTTTGTATTTCTAAATAGTTTTAATCTCGTCCTCCAAAAACTTGTAAAGCCCAATACAATAGTGAAGCAATAGCGCCTATTGCAGCAACTAAATACGTTCTTGCTGCCCATTTAAGAGCATCTTCAGAACCTTTATATTCATCTGGAGTTACAATATTTTTATTTTTCAACCAAGCTAAAGCTCTGTTACTAGCATCATATTCAACTGGTAATGTAATCACACTAAATAGGGTTGCAAAACTCATCATGACTAAACCTGCAATAGCTACCCATTGTCCCATGGCTCCCATAGCGTTAGATGCCATTAAAGCAATACCACCAAACACGACCCATTGCGACATGCTTGAGGTAATTTGCACCACAGGCACCAATTTAGAGCGCATTGTTAAATAACTATAAGCTGTAGCGTGTTGTACAGCATGGCCTACTTCATGAGCAGATACCGCTGCAGCTGCTGCATTTCTTTGGTTATATACAACTTCGCTTAAGTTTACCGTTTTGTTTTTGGGATTATAGTGATCTGTTAATTGACCTGCGGTAGATATAACCTCAACATCTGTAATACCATGATCTGCTAACATTTTTTCGGCAATTTCTGCACCACTCATGCCATTTCTCAAATGTACTTGAGAATACTTTTTAAATTTTCTTTTTAATTGGCTGCTAACCAACCAACTTACAAGTGATATAGCTCCAATAAGAATGTAGTAGCCCGTATACCCTGTCATCATATCTTTTATGTTTTTAAATTCTTTTTAAATATAGCAAAAATAACGCCAATGTTTAAAACTGAATAAATGTCAGCTACATTTTTAATTAAACGAATAAAAAAAACGTCTAACTCTTGAGATACAAGAATTAGACGTTTTAAATATAAAACATTAAAATTTTAAGCCATTTCCATATCAAAAGCTTCAGCAATTTCTTTGTATACAATCTCTCCTTTTACAATGTTTAATCCTTTAGCCAAAGAAGCGTTATTATCACATGCTTTCTCCCAACCTTCGTTTGCTAATTTAATAACATATGGTAAAGTAACATTTGTTAATCCCATAGTAGATGTGTAAGGTACAGCACCTGGCATATTGGCTACGCTATAATGCACAACCTCATCAATAATATAAGTTGGGTCTTGGTGCGTTGTTGGCTTAGTCGTTTCAAAACAACCACCTTGATCTACAGCAACATCAACCATAACAGTTCCTGGACGCATCTCTTTAAGCATATCTCTAGTAATTAATTTTGGTGCTTTTGCACCTTTAATTAATACACCTCCAATAATTAAATCTGAATCTACAATATGCTTTCTAATATTATATTCGCTAGAAAACTCACTTATAACATTATTAGGCATCACATCACTTACATGACGCAATGCTTTCATATTGATATCTAAAACATGCACAGTAGCACCTAAACCAGATGCCATACGTGCGGCTTGAACACCAACAACACCAGCACCTAAAATTAATACTTTTGCAGGAGGCACACCAGGAATTCCACCTAACAAAATACCACGTCCCATAATTGGTTTTTCAAGATATTTAGCACCTTGTTGAACAGACATTCTACCGGCAACTTCAGACATTGGTATTAATAATGGCAACGAACCATCAGCATCCTCAACCGTTTCATAAGCAATACAAACAGACTTACTTTCTATCATAGCATTCGTTAACACTTCGCTAGATGCAAAATGAAAATATGTAAACACCACTTGGTCTGGCTTTATTAACTTATATTCTGGCTCAATAGGTTCTTTAACTTTTACAATCATTTCTGCAACAGCATAAATTTCCTCGATAGTATCAAGAATAGTTGCTCCAGCTCCAACATAATCTTCGTCTGGAAAACCACTATTAAAACCTGCATCTTTTTGAATATAAACAGAATGATTTCTCTTTGTAAGTTCGAAAACACCAGAAGGCGTCATCCCCACTCTGTTTTCGTTATTTTTAATTTCTATAGGCACTCCAATTTTCATAAATAGTATGTTTTAGGTTGAAAACTAGAGCAAAATTAAAACAAAATTTCGAATATTATTAGCAAAACATAGTTTTTGGTAAATTATTTTTACCCAAAAAGAACATACTCTGAATTTTACATAATTAAACAAGAATTACATTTCAAAGTAAACTGACTATTTTTTTGTGTATTTAATTTTAAAATACATTAATAAAAATGAAGACACCACAGTAATACTATTAGCAAAAATCATAGATGGGCTGTTTTTTAAAAACCCATAGGTTAACCAAGCTAAAATCCCAACAAAAAATAGAAGTAACATAGGTAAAGATAAGCTAGACACATCTTTAGTTTTCCAAGTTTTATACACTTGCGGAAGAAATGCAGCTGTTGTTAAAATAGCTGCTAAAAAACCTATAGATTCTGTATAATTCATTTATAATTTATTTATGGCGTTACTTTTTACTCATACCTACAAGGTTAAAAAAAACCTTGCAGGATCGCAAAAAGTCGGGCTACCTGCCTGCCGGCAGGCAGGTCCGTTACAAGTCCTCGCACCTCCTAACTTCGGGCTGTGGGCTATCCACTTCTATCCCTAACGCGGGTCAGTCAGCAGTCAGCAGTATTCAGTTTAAAGTTAAATCCTACCTTTTTTGTCATTTCGACGGAAGGAGAAATCTCATTATCAAAAACCACCTAAATTATAAGATGTCTCAATCGTGCCTCATGTCGACATGACAATCAAATTCAATTTATGAGATTCCCACCTTCGTGGGAATTAAGTTAGCCAACTATGTTGACAATTTTTCCAGGAACCACAATTACCTTTTTAGGTGTTCTACCTGCTAATTGTTCTTGAGTTTTTTCGTTTGCCATAACAGCAGCTTCAATATCATCTTTACTCATATCCATAGGTAATTCCATAGTAAAACGCATTTTACCATTAAAGGATATTGGATAATTTTTGCTGCTCTCCACTAAATGACTCGCATCAAACTCTGGGAAAGCTGCTGTTGAAATTGACTCACTATGTCCTAACTGATTCCATAATTCTTCAGCAATATGCGGCGCATAAGGCGAAATTAAAACCAATAACGGCTCTAAAATAACTTTACTTGTACATTTCTGACTTGTTAACTCATTACAAGCAATCATAAAAGTAGACACCGATGTGTTGAATGAGAAATTCTCAATATCTTCTTGTACTTTTTTAATCGTTTTATGTAACGTTTTTAGGCTGTCTTTTGTTGGTGCGGCATCAGTAACTTTAAGTCCGTTATCATCAGCATACAACTTCCATAGTTTTTTCAAGAACGAATGTACACCGGTAATACCTGCGGTATTCCAAGGTTTGTATTGCTCTAAGGGGCCTAAAAACATTTCGTATAAACGTAAGCTGTCTGCACCGTAATCTTCAACAATATCATCAGGGTTAACAACATTGTATTTCGATTTAGACATTTTTTCTACGTCTCTTCCAACTTTATATAAATTATTATCGTTTTCAATAACCTCTCCATTCTCACCTATGAATATAGCATCTTTATAATCATCACCGAATTCATCATCGGACTTTAAGCCATTGATATCTAATTCATCCGAAGCATTAACATATTTTACCTTAACATGAAGAGGGTTTACCTGAATATTAAAAAGTTTTACGTCTCTAAATGTTAACTCATTAAGATCTTTTATAATATTCGGATAATCCTTTCCTAAATAAGTTTTTAATATTTCAAACGATTTTCTGACAACTATTCCTTCGATAATATCTTTGAATTGAACTGGATCTTTATAGCTATTACTAATATAAAAATCAGGGATTAAATTATTCGGAATGCTTGTTCTAATATCTAATTTTTCAATTAAAAAGAAAGGGGTGACCCTGTAAACAAAAGCACTAGTCCCCAAAATCATTCCTTGGTTAATCAACTTTTTAGCATACTCATCAACAGGAACAACACCTTTATCAAACAAGAATTTTTGCCAAAAACGAGAATATAATAAATGTCCTGTAGCATGTTCGCTTCCGCCAATGTATAAATCGACATCTTGCCAATAGTCCATAGCTTCTTTCGATGCCATTTCATTTTGGTTTTCAGGATCCATATATCTATTAAAATAGAACGAACTTCCTGCCCAACCTGGCATGGTGTTTAACTCTAAAGGATGAATGGTTTCATTATCTATTAAATCATTTGAAACTACCTCATTAATTTTGGTATCCCAAGCCCAAATGGTAGCATTTCCTAATGGCGGCTCGCCAGTTTCGGTTGGCAAATATTTCTCTACTTCTGGTAACTTAATTGGTAAGTGCGCAGCATCAATCATTTGTGGCATCCCATCAACATAATACACAGGAAATGGCTCTCCCCAGTAACGCTGGCGACTAAATACCGCATCACGCAATCTGTAATTTGTTTTTCCTTCGCCTTGCCCTATTTGCTCCAACTCGTAAATAGCACGTTTGGTTGCTTTTTTATAATTCATACCGTTTAGGAAATCACTATTTCCAACTACGGTTTTATCTTTATCCGAAAATGCGCTTTCTGAAATATCAACACCTTCAAAAATGTTAATAATCGGGATATTAAAATGGTTTGCAAAAGCATAATCGCGCTCATCACCACAAGGCACAGACATGACTGCCCCCGTTCCATAACCTGCTAATACGTAATCGCCAATCCAAACTGGAATAGGTTCTTTTGTAAATGGGTGTTCTGCATAAGCACCGGTAAATGCTCCAGAAATGGTTTTTACATCGGCCATTCTATCGCGCTCACTTCGTTTTGCAGTTGCAATAATATAAGCATCAACATCTGCTTTTTGTTCTGGAGTTGTTATGTGTTGTACTAAGTCGTGTTCTGGTGCAAGTGTCATAAAACTAACACCAAAAATAGTATCTGGTCTTGTTGTAAACACGTCAATTACAGCATCACTTTCCTTCACTTTAAAAGTTACCGACGCTCCAACCGATTTCCCGATCCAGTTACGTTGACTTTCTTTTAAAGAATCTGTCCAATCAATCGTTTCTAAACCTTGAAGTAAGCGTTCTGCATAAGCAGAAATACGCATACTCCATTGTGTCATTTTTTTACGAACTACAGAATGGCCACCACGTTCTGAAACACCGTTAACTATTTCATCATTTGCCAAAACTGTTCCTAGCTCTGGACACCAGTTTACTTCAGTTTCTGCTAAATAAGTTAAACGATATTGTAATAATATTTTTTGTTGCTTTTTTGATGAAAAACCATTCCATTCTTCCGCAGAAAATGGCTCGATATTATCATCGCAAACCGCATTTACTTTTTCGTTTCCTTCCGTAGCAAAGATGGCTTCTAATTCAGAAATATCTTCTGCTTTGTTTTTATCGTTATTAAACCAAGAATTAAACAATTGGATAAAAATCCATTGTGTCCATTTGTAATAACTTGGATCTGAAGTACGCACTTCACGAGACCAATCGAATGAAAAACCAATTTGATCTAACTGACGACGATACGTTGCAATATTATCTTTGGTTGTAATAGCTGGATGCTGCCCTGTTTGTATAGCGTATTGCTCTGCAGGCAACCCAAAACTATCATACCCTTGAGGATGTAATACATTAAACCCTTGGTGACGTTTATAGCGTGCATAAATATCTGAAGCAATGTAACCTAACGGATGCCCAACATGCAACCCTGCACCGCTTGGGTAAGGAAACATATCTAACACATAATATTTTGGTTTTTCGCTTTTGTTTTCAGCTTTAAACGTCTGGTTGTCTGCCCAGTATTTTTGCCATTTGGCTTCAATTTCGTTGAAATTGTACATCATTATCATCCTTTTTAAGAAGTTGCAAATTTACGTTTTAAATAGAAAACAAAAAGGGTTTCGATTTATTTAATCTGTTTCTATACCATTTCGCTAAAACAGATTCATAATTTAAGACTTATAACTAAGCAAATTTGTAATTTCGCGCCTTTAAACAATGGCTTACACTTGATAAAAGATACGACCAAAGCTCACTTAGCGCTTTTAAGTGCTAATATTATTTACGGCGCCAATTATATTATTGCGAAAGGCATTATGCCTAATAAAATAGGGCCCACAGCATTCGTTGTTATTCGTCTTACTTGTTGCTGCCTTTTGTTTTGGAGTATTAAACTGTTATTTGTAAAAGAAAAAATTGATAGAAAAGATATCATTCGTTTTATACTTTGTGGTTTTTTTGGCGGTGCTGCAAACCAAATGTTATTTTTTCATGGAATTAATTTAACATCGCCCATTGATGCTTCTATAATAACTACAGCCACACCAGTTATTGTTTTAATTTTTAGCCTAATAATTTTAAAAGAGCGCATTACAAAAAACAAGCTTATTGGCATTACCATTGCCACTATTGGCGCTGTGTTTTTAATTCTTTACGGGAATAAAGCCACAGGAACCAGCTCGTTTTTAGGCAATTTACTTATATTACTTAATGCCAGCTGCTATGGTTTATATTTAGTTATTGCTAAAACACTCATGAAAAAATATAACCCTATAACCGTGGTAAGTTGGATGTTTTTGTTTGGCTTTATGTTTGTTTTTCCTTTTGGGATTTCAGAATTTGCAAACACAAATTTTGAAGCTTTTACCACAAACACCTATTTAACCATTGGCTACGTAGTTTTGTTTACCACATTTTTTGCTTATCTATTTAATATTTTCGCTCTTAAACATTTGGTGCCATCAGTAACCAGCAGCTATACTTACTTACAACCAGTAGTTAGTTTTATTATGGTTAGTGTACTAGCTTACGTTTTTATGCAAGAAGCTTATGCCGAAGACATTAATTTTTTAAAAATTATTAGCTGTTTTATTGTCGCTTTTGGAGTTTACATTATTAGCAAGCCCGAAAAGAAAATAGCCTAGTGCAACAATGTTGATATGTTTTAGTTAATATAAATGCAGATTGCAGATACTTTATTATTTTTACATTGTTAATCCAACGTATTTATGAGTTCATCATTTGAAAAACACCAAAAACGCAAACTTATTTCTTCATACTTTTCAGTAGTATTAAGTATTGCTTTAGTGTTATTTCTATTGGGTCTATTAGGCATGCTTATTTTAAATGCTAAGAAAGTCTCAGACCATTTTAAAGAACAGGTTGTCGTTACTATTTACCTAAAAGACTCTGCGAAAGACGTTGAAACCAAACAACTTGAAAAAAGTTTGGCTATGGCAGATTATGTAAAAACTACCGAATATGTTTCGAAAGAGCAAGCTGCCGAATTTATGAAAGCTGAAAACGGTGAAGATTTCATGGATTTTGTTGGTTATAATCCACTTCAAAATTCAATCGATGTTCATTTAAAAGCAGATTTTGTAACGTCTGAGCATCTTGAAAAAATTTCCGCGGAAGCGACAAGTAAAAACTTTGTTGAAGAAGTGACTTATGATAACGACTTGGTTAACTTAATGAACGACAATGTTAAAAAAATTAGTTTATGGGTATTAATCATTAGCGGTATTTTTACTTTAATTGCGGTATTATTAATTAATAGCTCAATTAGACTAGCCGTTTATTCTAAACGATTTACCATTAAAACGATGCAGATGGTTGGTGCCACAAAGCAATTTATTCGTCGCCCTTTTGTTTGGAAAAGTGTACGTTTAGGTATGATTGGTGCTTTTTTAGCCTTAATAGGCATGGCAGTTGTTTTATACTATCTTAATATAACTTTTTCTGAATTAGAACTGCTAAGCAATCCTATTTTAGTTGCCGCTTTATTTGTATTTATATTTGCTTTAGGGATTATAATTACTTGGATAAGCACGCATTTTGCAACACAACGTTTCTTGAATTTGAAGACGGACGATTTGTATTATTAGATTCTAAATAAATTAGAAAACCATTAACACATTAATTTCAAATAAATCTTTTACTTTGCACTAAATTATTCTGCGGAATTTAATCATGGGAGAAAAAAAACGTAAAGAGAACTCGAAATCAGTTTTTGTATTTGGAAAGAAAAACTACAAATTCATGTTTATTGGATTAGCCATTATTGCTTTAGGCTTTATTTTAATGTCTGGTGGCGGTAGTGACGATCCAAACGTATTTAACCCAGAGATTTTTAGCTGGAGACGCATTAGGTTAGCTCCAACATTAATTCTTATTGGTTTTGGTATTCAGATTTACGCGATTCTTTTAAACCCTGATAAAAAATAAGTGTTTTAAATCACTTATAAATACACCTCTAGTATTTTTGCATCAGTCCCAACAAGTTTCAATTGGTTATTTACAGCAGGAACTAATAAGGTTTCACCCATTTTAAGGCTGTATATTTTATTATCACATTCCACATCTAGTTTGCCTTCTACACACATGTAAATAACAAAGCTGTCAATTTCAGAATAATCCTTAACAATATCTTCTGAAATACTAATAATGTTCGTTTTAAAATATGGCGAATGCACTAATTTATTTGAAACATTATCTGCTACTTCATATTCGGTTTTATAATCTTCATAAAAATTATAATCAATAGCATCCATAGCCATTTCTGTATGAAGCTCTCTTTTTTCTCCTGTTTTAGCATCTACGCGATCATAATCGTAAATACGATAAGTTATGTTAGATGTTTGTTGAATTTCTGCTAATAAAACGCCTGCTCCAATTGCGTGAACTCTTCCTGTTGGAATATAAAAAGTATCGCCGTTACTTACCTTTTCTATATTTAAGATATTATCTAAAGTCGAATTATTAAGATGCTTTTCATAATCCTCTTTTTTAACTGTTTGGTTGAAGCCCACAATAAGCTCAGCATCCTTTTCAGCTTGCATCACATACCACATTTCATTTTTTCCAAAAGAATTATGACGCTCCTTAGCCAATTCATTACTTGGATGCACCTGGATTGATAAAGGTGTTTTAGCATCAATAAACTTAATTAACAACGGAAAATCATTACCAAAAGATTCATAAACGCTGTTACCCACAAAATCGCCTTTAAATTCACTTATTAAATCTTTTAAGGTTTTTCCTTTTAGAGCCCCATCGCTTACTACGGTTTCGTTATCATCTACATCCGAAATCTCCCAAGACTCGCCAATACTTTCTTGATCGTATTGTTTGTTAAGTATAGTTTTTAATTTTACACCACCCCAAATACGGTAGCTATAAACAGGGTCGAATTTTAAAGGATATAAGCTCATAATATACTGTAATAATTTTGCCATAAAACTATTATTTTAAATCATCACTCACAAATAGATAAGTGTTTTATTTAAAATTTTAAAAAGACATTTAATATGCGCTTTTTTAGAATGAAAATTCTTGTTTCTAATCATCTAACCTGCTTTAAAGCATAATATTTTTATTTGAAAAGCATGATACTTCATCAATTTTAATACTTTTGCGCCATGGAAATTATAGATGCAATCATTTTAGGTATTATTCAGGGTCTTACAGAGTTTTTACCTGTATCATCTAGCGGACATTTAGAATTAGGAAAAGCCATTCTTGGCGATAATTCTGTTCCCGAAGAAAGTTTATTATTTACTGTTGTACTTCATTTTGCTACAGCACTTAGTACTATTGTTGTTTTTAGAAAGGATATTCTTGACCTTATAAAAGGCGCATTAAAATTTAAATGGAATGATGATTTACAGTTCATTTCTAAAATTGCACTCTCTATGATTCCTGCAGTTATTGTGGGTTTATTTTTTGAAGAACAATTAGAATCTCTTTTTGGTGGTAATATTCTGTTGGTTGGCTGCATGTTAATTGTTACAGCTATCCTTTTATTTATGGCAGACAAAGCGAAAGATACCAATAAAACGGTATCCTTTAAAAATGCTTTTGTAATTGGCATATCGCAAGCTATAGCCATGTTACCAGGCATTTCACGTTCTGGAGCTACCATTTCAACTTCTGTATTGTTAGGTAACGACAAAACTAAAGCAGCTCGTTTCTCTTTTTTAATGGTTGTACCTTTAATATTTGGCAAAATTGCGAAAGATGTTTTAAGTGGCGATTTAACTTATGATTCAGGAAACTTCACAGCACTATCTATTGGTTTCATAGCCGCTTTTATTGCAGGATTATTTGCCTGTACTTGGATGATTGCTTTAGTAAAGAAAAGTAAACTAACCTATTTTGCTGTTTACTGTGTTATTGTAGGCTTAATTGCCATTGGATTTGCTTTATTCTACAACTAATATGCTTACTATAGACGATTACCTTTCTGGTCAAATATTATTAATTGACAAACCCCTTAACTGGACCTCTTTTCAAGTGGTTAACAAACTACGCTGGGAAATTCGTCAAGCCTTTAACATAAAAAAAATTAAAGTTGGCCATGCAGGTACATTAGATCCTTTAGCAACTGGTTTATTAGTTATTTGTACTGGAAAAATGACTAAGCAAATTGACACCTTTCAAGGTCAAATAAAAGAATACACAGGTACTATTGTTTTAGGAAGTACAACACCATCTTACGATTTAGAAAGCGAGATAAATGAAACATTCCCAACAGCACACATATCCGAAGCATTAATCCATAAAACCACAAAGCAATTTATTGGAGAGACTCAACAATTCCCACCTATATTTTCAGCTCTAAAAAAAGACGGCAAACGTTTATATGAGTTTGCTAGAGCTGGCGAACATGTTGATATTCCTTCTAGAACAATAAATATCTCAGAATTTGAAATCACTAAAATTGACAAGCTAAATGTTGATTTTAGAGTGGTATGTAGCAAAGGCACTTACATACGGTCTTTAGCTAACGATTTTGGAAAAGCGCTTAACTCTGGCGGGCACTTATCTGCATTAAGACGCACAAAAATTGGAGATTTTGATGTTAAAAAAGCGACTTCCATTGAAGCATTTATAAAAAATCTAAGCTCAGAAAAGAATTAAATTCAAACTCAATTTTCAAGAAATCATTTCAATTTCAATACTTTACAAAGCCTAACTAGTATCTCAATTTTCTAATAATTTAGGTTAATTTAAACTTTTTAACGTATTTTGCCGTATATATTGATACGATTCCCCCATTAAAAAAACCGTATTGAACCTTAGTGATCAACATAAAGCCCTACTTATTACGCTTCTAATTTCTGGAACTGTAATACTCTCTGTTTTTAATTTTAGCATTAAAAAGCAGCGCGAATTTGCATCTGAAAGTTATTATGAATTAGAGCCTGAAAAAGAACTTACCAAAGAGGAAATTAAAATCTTAGAAGCCTTAGAAAAACTAAACAATTCTAAAGCTGAAACTAACGAAGCTTTTAATGAAGCTCAAAAATCCAAGCATTTTGCTCAAGCCTATAAAACGATAGCCCCACCAGAAGATTATGTGCCAAAACACACGAATACTTCAAAAAACCAAGATATAGCAAGAAAAACCTATGACATTCCTGAAGATTCTAAATTAAATTCAGAAGCATTAAATACGTTTAGTAAAGTAAATGATTTACTTAAACAGCAACAGTCTGGAAACAACGCTAAAAGCTCTATCCGTTTTTCATTAAAAAACAGAAAAAAAACCCATATTCCTATTCCCGTATATTTATGTGAAGTGGATGGCAAAATAGTAGTAAATATAACTGTAAACTCTTTGGGTAATGTGATTGATGCATATGTAAACACCTCTTCTACATCAAACAATGAATGCTTAATTGAGCACGCTATCGACTATGCAAAACAGTCACAGTTTAGTGCCGACGCTTCAAAAGAAACTCAAATTGGTTCTATAACATTCTTTTTTATTGGCAAACAGTAGGCTCTACTATACAAAGCAACTTGGTAACATTATCAATTATATTTTGTCCTTTATCTTTATTATACCAATGTTGTAAATCTTCTTTAAATTCTGGCGTTAGTGCACCATGCTTAGCTTTAAACCTATTCACATAGCTAGTTGCTTCGGTTGGTCTTGGTCCATACGTATTTATAACTTCACCTGTATTGTCATCAATCATGATAACTTTAGGAATTGCTCGTCCCCCATTAGTTAAAAACATATCCATAAGCTCAAAATTATCATCGCGAAGCACTATTTTCATATTAATATTAGGATTTAGCTCTGCTACTTTATTAAGCGCAGGGAGAACATGAGCAGCATCTCCACACCAACTCTCTGCTATAACTAACCAAGTTATGTTTTGATTGAATTCCAAAATTCTTTTCTGAGCGTCTTCTGAAATTTTTATGGTTTTATCCCAACGATTCATGCGTTTATCATTAAGCTTAGTGTAATTTGCTGAAGCTTCTGTTTTTTCTAATCCTGTACTAGAATTTTCTGCTACTAGCCGTTTTACTAACGCTCTATACTCTTGATATGAGATACTTAGGCTAATACTTTCTTTTATAATAGGATGCATAATATATATTTTAATAATGATAACTTGGAGTACAAAATTAATACCTCAAGATTTTAATTAAGGTGATATTTGTCATACTTTTACTTTAAACCTTTCATAATAAAGGATATATTAATTTTTTTTAGGCTAAAAAAAATGAAAAAACACAGATGTGGCTGGTGTGTAGGTGATAATTTATATGAAGCTTATCATGATAATGAATGGGGTGTTCCTGTTTACAACGACGATAAATTATTTGAATTTTTAATTTTAGAAACCTTTCAAGCAGGTTTAAGTTGGATAACTGTATTAAGGAAACGTGAAAATTTTAAAAAAGCTTTTGATAATTTTAACTATAAAAAAATAGCCAATTACCAACAAGCTAAAATTGATGCTTTACTGCAAGATGCGGGTATTATTAGAAACAAACTAAAAGTTAATGCAACCGTTAGTAATGCCATAGCTTTTATGAAAATTCAAGAAGAGTTTGGTAGCTTTAGTAAATATTTTTGGAGTTTTGTTGATGATAAACCTATTAAAAACAGCATAAAAAATTACAAAGATGCACCAGGAAACACACCTTTAAGTGATATTATTAGCAAAGATTTAAAAAAACGAGGCTTTAAATTTGTAGGTTCTACTGTTGTATATGCCCATATGCAAGCTACAGGTATGGTAAATGACCATGAGGTTGGTTGTTTTAGATATAATGAAGTTTAAAGCCCTTAATATTAAATATTCAAACTAAGAATTACACCTCCGTTTTATAAGGCACTAATTCTAAAATTTTCTGAATTGCTTCAAGTCTTGCCGCACTTTTTCTATTAGCTTTAATAATTATCCAAGGAGAAATTTCGGTATCTGTTTTAGCAAACATTCGCTTCTTGTATTCTGTATAAGAATCCCAAAGCCTAATAGCTTGTTGATCAACTTTACTAAATTTCCATTTCTTTAAAGGGCTTGTTTTAATATCTTCAAAACGTTTTATTTGTTCGCTTTTTGAAATTGAAAAATAGAATTTTATAACGCGTATTCCGGATTCGATTATCATACGTTCAAAATCGTTTACCTGATTCATGAAAATATTATATTCTTCATCAGTACAAAATCCATTTACTGGCTCTACAACTGCACGATTATACCAACTTCTATCAAAAAAAACTATTTTACCTTCTCTTGGCAAATTGTTAATATAACGTTGAAAGTACCATTCTCCTTGTTCTTCATCCGTAGGTTTTGGTAAAGCTACTACTTTAAACTCCCGTGGATTTAAATGCTCTGTAACACGACGGATGGCGCCACCTTTTCCAGCGGCATCTCGGCCTTCAAAAATAATCACAACTTTTTCATTATTTGCTTCTACCCATTGCTGTAATTTAATAAGCTCACCTTGTAATTTTTTTAATTTATTTTCATAGTTCATTATTCTAACAGCTTTTTCGGAAGTCATCCCATCTTGTAATAGAAAATACTTTAAGCCTTTTTTAGAATTTAGCTGTTTTAAACTTTTATCTGATAAATTTCGCATGTCTTAATCAATTTGTTTTATCATTCTATGATAGCGTTGTACAACATTTGGATCTGGTAGAATAGTGGTTCCAGAGTTCCCCTTTCCTTCATAATCAAATCTAGAAAGTACATATCTCATACTTTCTAGCCTCGCTTCTTTTTTTATATTGGTTTTAATAATAATCCATGGGCTAAATGAAGTATGTGTTTTACTGTACATTTGCTCTTTGTAGTAAGTGTATTTGTCCCATAGAATTTGACCTTGCTTATCAACCTCACTAAATTTCCATTCCTTTAAAGGGTTTTTCATTCTGGCATTGAAACGTCTTTCCTGCTCCTCTTTAGAAATTGAAAACCAGAACTTAATTATTATAACACCATCTTCATAAAGCATATGCTCAAATTCTGTAACCTGAACCATAAATTTATTATACGCTTCTTCATTACAAAAGCCCATAACAGGCTCAACAACCGCTCGATTATACCAACTTCTATCAAAAAAAACAAGTTCTCCAGGGTCTGGTAATTCTTTAATATATCTTCTAAAATACCATTGACCTTTCTCAACATCTGTGGGCTTTGTAAGTGCAACTACTCGCATGGACCGAGGATTTAAATGCTCTGTAAACCTACGTATTGCACCACCTTTTCCAGCAGCATCGCGCCCTTCGAATAAGACGCAAACACGCTTATTATATTTTGCAACCCATTGCTGTAAATCGACCAATTCCGCCTGAAGCTTAAGCAGTTCCTTTTCGTAATTAACAGAATACAAAATGCCATTATAGATGTCTTCTGGTAGTTTTTCTTTAAGTATTTTTAAAAACTCTTCTTTATTACTTCCTTTTTGGAAATCGTCCCGTGTTAGCATATATTCAGGTATAATTTACTAATATCAACATTTTTTTATAAATTAAATATGACTTCCCTCAATTTATTATTCCTATGAACCTTTAAATAGAAACCTCTTATTCAACCAAACTTATTAAATGATTGAAAATATACCGTAAAGTGAGTCAACAAGTAAATATTTAAAAAGCGAAGTTTTAAATCTGAAACCCTAATAATTATATATGCAGATATGCTTCAGGGATTAATTCACTTACCCGAGACTTGTAAAGCCTCCTAACAAAGTAAAACGCCTTTGTTTTAATTAAAATTACAAATCAGTCAACTAGTTAAACAACTACATTACATTTTTTCCTTGCCAAAGGTTTTTTTCAGTAAGTTGCTTATCAATTTTAGCGACGATTTCAAAATTCTTTAATCCATTCCAGTTTGGTGCAATTAATAAATGCTTTGGTGATTCGCTAATAAAACGTTCTATAATAATATCTGGCCGTAACAAAGCAATAAAATCGGTTATTAGATCGATATATTCTTCTGCAGAATATAAGCTAAACTGCTCTGGATTTTTCTTAAACTGGTGCGCCATCATGGTATGTTTAACAACCTGTAATTGGTGCAATTTTAAGCTGTTTATTGGCAATTTAGACAACTCGGTGGCGTGGTTTAAAATATCTTCTTTAGTTTCTCCTGGCAGACCAATAATCATGTGTGCTCCCAAATGCAAACCTTTGTTTTTAGCTAAATTATAAGCATCAATTGTTTCTTGATAGCTGTGACAACGATTTACTTGATTCAAGGTTCTATCTAGTGTAGTTTCAACTCCGAACTCCAACGAAATGAAATATTCTTTAGACAAATCTGATAAAAAATCAATTAAATCTGCATTAATACAATCTGGTCGTGTACCAATTACCAATCCAACTACTTTTGGATGATTAACAGCCTCATTATACAATTGCTTCACCAAATTAATATCTGCATATGTATTTGTATAGGCTTGAAAATAGGCTAAATAACGTTGTGTTTTATATTTCTTGGCAAAGAATGCAATGCCCTCGTCCAATTGTTGTGTGATACTCTTTTCTGGCTTACAATAGTTAGGATTAAAGGTGTTATTATTGCAATAAGTACAACCTCCTACACCTTTGGTTCCATCTCTATTAGGACAGGTAAACCCAGTATCTAAAGAAATTTTTTGAACGCGCTCGGAAAACTTCTTTTTAATAAAAGACGAGTAATCGTTGTATCGTTTGTTGATGTTGTTGAATTGCATTTGGTACGCAAAATTAGTGATTATCCTTTAATATTTAATATCATAAAACATATTCCTACTTTAAAATTAATTACAAAAAAGACTGCCTTTTCAGACAGCCTCTTTATTAAAAAAAACTAAAAAACTCTTTATTTTTTAACCAATACTGGTTGTGGAATTTCAATGTGGTCACTATACATTTGCCATACTTTAAATCCTCCAGCGATATTTACAACATTGGTTATACCATTATTTCTTAAAATTAATTCAGCCAAATAACCCCTTAACCCTTTTTGGCAGAAAACAATCACTTTCTTATCTAGGCTTTTAATATAATTTACATGTTGTCTTAACCCATCCAACGGATAATTGACTGCTCCTGGAATAGTTCCTTTTTCGTATTCCTCAACTGTTCTAGAATCCAATATCAAATAGTCTTCATTTGAATTATGGTTGATTAAAGTTTCTAATGCTTCTACAGATAATTGTTCACTTCTATTATTTAATATGTTTTCTGCTACAAAACTTGTTACCACCACAGGGTCTTTTGCCGGTGAAAACGGAGGTGCATAAGCTAAATCTAATTGCGCCAAATCAGTAATTTTTAATTTTGCATAAATGGCTGTGCTCAAAACATCAACACGTTTATCTACACCAACTTCTCCAAAAAGTTCTGCTCCTAAAATTTCTTCTGTTTCAGGATTATAATAAATCTCTGTTATTAAATCTTTTTGTCCAGGATAATACCCTGGAGTAGCTCCTGCAACGGTTAAAACCGTTTTAAACGGAATGCCTTTTTGGATTAATGCCGTAGCATTCATTCCTGTTCTTGCTAAAGTATAGTCAAACACCTTTACTATGGCTGTTTTATAAGCACCTTTAAATTCGATAGCTCTTCCTACAGCATTAGCTCCTGCTGCACGGCCGGCTTTATTGGAATGTGTTCCTAAAGGAAAGTAATCATAAGCGTTAGTTTGTAGATTTTTAATGGACACATTGTCTCCTGCTGCATACACATCTTTAATAGAAGTTTCCATTAACTCATTTACCTTTAATGCTCCATTTTCTATTGCCTCTGCCCCTTCGGCCAATAACAAATCGGTATTTGGCTTAATTCCAACACTTAATACTACAAAATCGGTTGGAATACGTTTTCCTGCTTGAGTTACAACTGCTTTGATTTTTCCGTTTTTGTCGATATCAAATTTAGAAACAAAACTCAATGTTAGTACCTCAATACCTTTAGAAGCGAGCACATTTCTCGCAAAATTTCCGAATTTTTGTTGCCACATATTTAACACATGCGAACCTCCTTCAATTAAAGTAACTTCTTTTCCAGCATCTTTTAGGTTTTCGGCAACCTCAACACCAATTAAACCTGCTCCAATAACCGTTATATGTTTTGATTCGCTTGTTAAACCTTCTTTGGTTATTTTATCAAAATCAATCATAGAACGACACGTAGACCAGTTATTGGCTAATTTTATATTCCCTATTGGTGGCACAACAGAACTTGCTCCGGTTGCAAAAATTAGTTTATCGTATGAATATTCATTATTATTAGAATACACCATTTTATTCTGGGTATCTATTTTTACGATTTCCTCATTTAAATGCACATCAATATTAAACCGATTTTGGAGTAGCTCTGGTTTTACAACCATTAAATTGTCTCTACTCTCAATAACTCCTGAAAATGCATAAGGCATTCCGCAGGTTGCATAACTAATATTTGCACCTTTTTCGAACAATATTATTTCTGCTTGTTCGTCTTCACGTCTTGCTTTTGCAGCTGCAGATGGGCCTGCAGATAAACCGCCTATAACTATAATTCTTCTCATTTCTTTCTTAAATTATAAGGCGAATTTCAGTCAATTATTTTACTTAGTGTGTAATATTTGTTACTATAACGTTTTCTTTATTTTGATTCTAATACATGTTTAGATACTCCAAAAATTTATTTCTAGAAATTTCTTCAGCACCTAAACTTTCCAAATGATTGGTGTGCACTTGACAATCTATAAGTTTATAATTAGTATTCTGAATAAATGAAATAAATCCTACTTTGCTGGCATTACTTTCTTTAGAAAACATACTTTCTCCAGAAAAAATACCATTACCTAAATCAACGCCATAAAGCCCTCCTACTAAATCATCACCATTCCATACTTCAATAGATTTAGCATACCCTAATTCGTTAAATTTCACATAAGCCTCAATCATGGTATCTGTAATCCAAGTACCCGCTTGTCCGTTTCGTTTCACTAAAGCACACTCGATTATAACGGCTCTAAAATCTTTATTTACGGTAACCTTATAATCTTTATTTCGCATAACTTGCCGCATGCTTTTCGAAATCTTTAGTTTTTCTGGGTACAACACAAAGCGCGGATTAGGGGACCACCATAAAATAGGTTCTTCGGAATCAAACCAAGGAAAAATACCTGATTTATATGCTAGCAGTAATCTTTCAGTCGATAAATCACCACCAATAGCTAATATGCCTTCTGGAGAAGCGCTATTAACGTTGGGAAACCAAATATCTTCGTTTAAGTAATACATTCAATAAATATAAAAACCTCAACGTTTCAGTTAACATTGAGGTTGGTTTATTAAGTTTTACGGGAATTACAAAAATTAATTTTAATGAACCCTTCCGTATTTTGATTCTAAAGAATCAAAATACACCTTCCCTTTTTTAAGGGAAGGAGTTATTTATAATTAAAAAGGTAAATCGTCGTGATCTTCTTCTTTTAAATCGCCGGCTGGCTCAAAAGCATCTGCTGGTGGAACTGGCGGCATGTTTTCTCCTCCTACTTCAGCTTGTAATGCTTCAATTCTCCAACCTTGAATAGAGTTGAAATATTTTGTTTCGCCTTGTGGGTTTACCCATTCTCTACCACGTAAGTTGATGTTTATCTTTACTGACTGTCCAACTTTGTAGCTATTTAACAAATCTGTTTTATCTTGAACAAATTCCACCATAATGTGTTGTGGGTATTGCTCTTCAGTTGTTACTACAATTTCTCTTTTTCTAAACCCATTACTTCCAAAAGTTTGAGTTTCTCCT
Source organism: Algibacter sp. R77976 (assembly GCF_044594645.1). Lineage (GTDB taxonomy): Bacteria > Bacteroidota > Bacteroidia > Flavobacteriales > Flavobacteriaceae > Algibacter_B. Next base: position 1,333,945 of record NZ_CP138989.1, on the reverse strand, counting down.
ACCATTTTTATTTTTCCTTGAACTTCCATGTATTCGTAATTAATTATTTACTATTGTTATTATTCTTTTAAAACTTTAATTATCTATTTAAGATAGTAATATTTTCCATGCGCTTTCAATATCTCCAAAACTAATATAGTTACGCGCTAGTTTGTGCTTTTCTCTATGTGTTGCCGTTTTTATATTTGGATATCGTTCTCCTACCTCTTCAACAAATGCTTTAACGCTATCTTCACTTGGCAAGGCTTCAATGTTTGCCAACATACCTAAATCGTTGCCTGTTAAAATCATACTATTTTTAACATAATCTGGAAAAGCATCAACACCAATTCCTAATGTCCCGATTGGTTTTCCTATTTCAAAAAAACCTGTTTTAGCACGACTATAATAACTTCCTCCTGCTCTAGCTACTAAATCTAACTTCTTTTGATCGATAGCATCATCGTCATCAAGAACAGCTTTATCAATATGAAATTTTACCACTTCGCATATAATCAAATTTCCTGCACCACCTTCTGTACCTAATTCAACAATATCATTCACCTTACATTCAAACTGCACAGGAGCTTCAGCTACCCTAAATGGCTTTACAAAATCCGACTTCAACATGGTTAAACCCGTTTTTTCAAACTCATTTACACCTTCAGGATATTCTGCACTACTTAGTGACATTTGATGCACTATATCATAATTTACAACATTTATCACCACTTCTTTAGTAGACTTGGCATTTACTAAAGTATGCTTTAAGGTGTTATCTTTCAGCTTTCTTGATGGCGAAAAAACTAATATTGGTGGATTAGCACTAAACACATTAAAAAAACTAAAAGGTGATAAATTAGAATTTCCCTCAGTATCAATTGTACTTGCAAAAGCTATTGGTCTTGGCGCTACAGCACTCAACAAATAACCGTGTAATTTACTGGTTGACAAGCTTTTTGGGTCTATTGACAGCATTTACCTTTTTAATTTCAACAAATGTAATTAAACTATAACGCAACTAAAAACCGACTTACTAACAACTTGGACAATAATATTAACAGATTTGCATTATATTACATGAAATACCAATCTAAGAATAAAATAACGCATATAATTATGTTTCTTTTTCGCTTATATTTTCTATTTCATCTGAACAAAAAATAATTCAAATTATTAATACGCCATTTTATTATTAAATTGGTTTAATTTCTTTCTTTAAATGATTTTCACAAAACATAGCAATGCATTCCGTTGGATAATTGTTGTAGCTTCTTTCGCTATTGTATCCCTTATTTTATGGAAAACCTACGAGTTCTTTCAGCATTTTAAAGACGAAGAACGCACCAAAATGGAAAATTGGTCGTTTGCCCAAACAGAATTAGTTGATTCTGATATTGAAAAAAACACAAATTTAGATTTAACACTTAAAATTTTAAGTAGCAACAAAACTACACCAATGATAACCATTAATGAAGATGGTAGTGTAGGTAGCATTAACAATATTGATGAAAAAAGAATTAAAGATCAAGATTACATTAACAAACTTATTGAAAAATTTAAAACAGAAAACAACCCGATTTATGTAAAATTTGAAGGCAGAATTTACTCTACCATATACTATGGAAACTCACCTTTACTAAATAAATTAAAGTATTACCCACTTGCACTTTTGTTAATAATTGTTCTTTTCGGAGCCGTTATTTTCTTCTTTTATAGTAGTAATAAAAATGCCACTCAAAACAAGTTATGGTCTGGCATGGCTAAAGAAACAGCGCATCAAATTGGCACACCTTTATCTTCTTTAATTGGTTGGACTGAAATACTGAAAACAGAAAATGTAAATCCAGATTATATTGTTGAAATTGAAAAAGATGTAGACCGCTTACAAACCATTACTGAACGTTTTAGTAAAATTGGATCTATACCTGTTTTAGAAAAAGCTGATATTATAAAAGAAACCATTGAGTCTTACGACTATTTAAAATCAAGGTCTTCAAAACTTATAGATTTCGATTTAAAAATCCCTGAAGGCAAAATTCCCGTAAATTTAAATAAACAGCTTTATAGCTGGACGATTGAAAACTTAGTGAAAAATGCTATTGATGCTATGAAAGGCAGAGGGAAACTTACGGTTGAAATTTCACAACTTGAAAATGATGTTATGGTGAGTGTTACAGATACAGGTAAAGGTATTTCTAAAAAGGATTTTAATAGAATATTCGAACCCGGATTTACCACAAAGAAACGAGGTTGGGGCTTGGGCTTATCGCTTACAAAACGTATTATTGAAGATTTTCATAACGGAAGAATTAAAGTTTCTCAATCTGAAAAAGATAAAGGTAGCACCATACAAATACGTTTAAAACGCGCTAACTAAATGTATATTTATTATGGCTGAAAAACTAATTGACATTAAAAATGTTGCACTTAAAAACAACTGCCCAGAATGTTTTAGCAAGGATGGTTTACGCTTAATTTTTAGACAAAAAACAATAGAAACTAAATTCTATAAATCTATAACCTCAGAAATTAGTCATGAAATAACCTGTAAAACTTGCGATTCAATAATTTACCCGGTGCAATGGACTGATGATATTGAACGTGTTTTTGAATATCAAAAGAAAACGTTTACACCAAAACAAACCTCAACCTATATAAAAAACACACTTTGGATTATTATAGTTTCTAGCTTGGCAATAATTGCTCTAGTACTATTTTTATTATATTATTTAAGCTTATAACTCAGCTTTAATAGCTTCGGCTGTAGTTTCAAATTCTTCTTTCGACAACGTGACTTTTTGAATAAAACGTGCATCTTCCATAGATTGTAATGGAATTAAATGTACATGTGCATGTGGCACTTCTAAACCAATTACACTAACACCTACGCGTTTACAAGGAACAGCCTTTTTTAAAGCTAAGGCCACCGTTCTAGAAAATTGCATCAAGCCATTATAACTCGCTTCATCTAAATCAAAAAGCTTATCAACTTCTTTTTTAGGAATACATAAAGTATGTCCTTTAGCATTAGGGTTCACATCAAGAAATGCTAAAAAATCTTCTGTCTCTGCTATTTTATAGCAAGGAATTTCGCCGTTTACTATTTTTGTGAATATTGAACCCATTTTTAAATTTAATGAAAATTTCGCTTTACTCATTAATTCTAATTGAATAAAATTGTATTCGTGAATCTTTGATTTAGCGGAAATAGAAAACTATTTATCGTGATATTTCAACAATATCAAATTTCATGGTGCCATTTGGTACTTGTATTTCTGCAACATCGCCAACCGATTTACCTAACAAACCTTTTCCTATTGGTGAGTTAACAGATATTTTACCAGAAGCTAAATCTGCTTCACCATCAGCAACCAAAGTATAATTCATTTCCATACCATTGGTTTGATTTTTTATTTTCACTTTAGATAAAACTAGTGCTTTAGAAATATCCATTTGAGTTTCATCTATAACACGAGCACCTGCCAAAGCATCCTCTAATTTTGAGATGCGCATTTCTAACATACCCTGTGCTTCTTTGGCGGCATCATATTCTGCATTTTCACTTAAATCACCTTTATCTCTCGCTTCTGCAATCGCTCTTGAAGCCTTTACACGCTCAACATCTTTAAGTTGTCTTAATTCAGCTCTTAATTTTTTTAATCCCTCAGGTGTATAGTATGATACTTTACTCATAACTTCATCGTTTTACTTAATAAAAGATGCTGACAAACTTCAAATAAACACCTTGAAGCATTCAGCAAATAAAAAATCCCGCTTACACGAGATTGTATAACAAAAGTACGAAATTTTAGTTAAATATATATTGAAAACATTAATACACTTTACCTTAAGGTTTATTTAAAATTTTAAAAACGCACTAATGAAATTTACAAAATAACTCAGTCAATTTACTTTTTATTGTAAATTGCATTACATTTTTTATCAACTATGAAAAATATTTTTTATTCACTTTTTATCATTTTTTTTGTTGCTTGTAGCAATAATGATGAAATAAAAAATAATCCTAACATTCCTGATTACAATTTTAATACTGGGAGTTTAATAAATACGGATTTACCTCAATTCAGTCAATTAAAATTTGCCAACAACTATATTACTTTATATGATTCTTTTGGTGTAAATGGCATTGTGCTTTATCATCTTGGTGGTGAACAATACGTAGCTTATGAATTAACAGACCCTAACCATACGCCTAGTTCATGTTCAACTTTAACTGTTGAAGGAATCATCGCAACATGTTCTTGTGATGATGGTAATTCATATGAAATTTTAAATGGTATAGGAATTGACGGCACAACAGGAACATACACGCTACAACCCTATTTTACTGAAACTAGTGGAAGTATAATAAGAGTTTTTAATAATTAAAAACGACTTCAAAAAATTTGAAGCCGTTTTTATTCTTGCTTTTTCCCTTTTATTAAAACTTTAAAGTAGCGCCAACTAAAAAGTTTCTTGTTGCTTGCGGGTAATAACCAGTTCCTTCAATAGTTGTAATTGCGACTGGATCGGACCAAGTATCATCATAAGTATAATAATACCCATTAGACACATACTTTTTATTAAATATATTATTCACCAAAGCAGATAATACAATGGATTTGAACAATTTATTTGGCTTAATTTCGTAATTCACATTAAAGTCATTAACAAAATAGTTATCTAATTTAGATACATCTGAATCTACATTACCCATATATTGCTCTCCAACGTATTTACTTAATAATGATAACTGTAAACGTTCAGCAGGGAAAAAATTTAAAGCATTACCAATAACTAAATCTGGTGAAAACGAAATGTTTGTATTTCCTAGATCGACTAATTCCCCATTTATTTCAGAAGAAAAGTCTCTGTTTTTATTACTACTCAAACCAATATTAGTTGATGTGCTAAACTGTTTACAGAATTGAATATTTGCATCGACTTCTAATCCTAATCTAAAACTTTTTCCAGAAGTTGCTCGTATTGGACTACCTACATCATCCAAGCCACCAGTTAATACTAATTGGTTTTGATAAAACATATAATAAACGTTTGTATTTACGCTTGCGTTTTTACTTTTGTAACGCCAACCCAATTCAATATCATTAAGTGTTTCGTGTTCGGTTACACCGTTTTCAAAATCATCTCGATTTGGCTCTCGATTCGCTCTAGCATAAGACGCATAAAAACTATTAAAATCGCAATGTTTATATGTTAATCCTACTTTAGGGTTAAAGAAACTAAAATTAGCATCTGTAACAAATTCAGCTCTATCAGAATTTAAACCGTTAGTTTTATAACTTACAAAACGCCCTTGTAAATCTACAAATCCAGTTACTTTTTCAGCCAATTTAAATGTGGCTTTAGAAAATATACTAAAGTCATTTTTTGTAGCATCGCCATCGTAATAATGATCTCTAATATTTGTGCCCTCGGCTAAATCGCTTCCCCAAATAACTTCTCCAAAATGATCACCATCATAAGAACTATAGGATAACCCTGTAATAAGCTCAAGTGCATTTTGCTTGTATGTTACATTAGCATTCAACACATAGAAATTATTATCTAACCATCTGCGAACAATAATATCTGAATCTTCTTCAATTAAATTATTAAAATCTCCAGCTGATTCTTCTGGCTTATATTGCTCAAAATACCCTTTTCCTTTAGTGTAATTCAACCCTAAATTAGTAGACCAATTGTTATCGAAACGTTCATTCCAATGTAATTGATAATGGTCTTGCCAGTAATTATCGGTTTCATTATCATAAGTATATGGATTTTGACGACGATCTTCCTTTAGCTCATCTGCAGTTAAGCCAAACCAAGATTGGTATGTATACTCAACATTACCAAAAGTTAAGGCTTTAATTAAAGTATTATCATCTTTATAAACACCTTGAAGGAAATACGATTTTAAATCTGTAAATGCACGGTCTACATAACCATCGGAATCTATTTTTGAGAAACGACCTGAAACTTCAAAATGATCATTTAATAATCCTGTACTTAATTTTACGGTATGCTTTCTAGTGCCATAACTTCCAAAACTATTAGCAATTTCTCCGGAAGCCTCTTCTGAAAATGCATCGGTTAATAGATTTAAACTAGCACCAAAAGCACCAGATCCATTTGTAGAAGTTCCAACACCGCGTTGTAATTGTAAACTTTCTGTTGATGATGCAAAATCACCTAAATTCACCCAAAACGTTCCTTGACTTTCAGGATCGTTATAAGGAATTCCGTTAATAGTTACATTAACGCGAGTAGCGTCTGTTCCACGCACTCTAATGCCCGTGTAACCAACACCTGCTCCTGCATCACTTGTAGTTACCACAGAAGGCAAAAAATTTAACAAAACAGGGATGTCTTGCCCTAAATTTCGTTTTGCAAGTTCTTCTTTAGACACATTGGAATGCGTAATTGGAGAAGCTGCATCTACACGTACAGCATTTACTAAAACTTCATCTAATTTTTCTGTTTTAGTAGAATCCTGTTGTACTTGATTTTGTTGCGCATTGGCGCTGACTGATAACACTAAAAGTGTTAAAAAAAGAAAACTATTTTTCATTACGATTATGTTATAATCGAATAAAAAGAGGTAATTATTCTTTATTAATTAATAAATTATTTTTTGAACATAAATATTATTTAGTTAAAAGCCTGCTTAATAATTAGCTTCTCATAAAAAGCTAATTGTAGCTACAAAACTTATAGACTAGACAATATCTTAATGTTCGATTTCCTAAACAGCATTACCTGTTCTAGGTTCAATGGGTATGATCTCAGCCGATAATAGGCACCCCTTTTTTGAGAACGTTGCAAATGTAGTAACCAATTTTTAATTAACAACTAATAATTGCGGGTTTTTTAATCTAAATTAGGTTTTTGCCTATTTACCTTTTTCTCAGAATGTTTACGTTTGCTTTTAAGTCGTTTTTTAATAACAGACTTCGGAACCTTTGTAGGTTTACGCTTTTTTGGAACCTTTAAACCCTCTTTTATTAACTCTAAGAACCGCTTAATAACAAGTTGTTTGTTTTTATGTTGACTTCGACTTTCGCCACATTGTAAAATTAAAACACCGTCTTTAGTTAACCTATTTTTAAGTTTAACTACAAGACGATGCCTTTGTTCTTCATTAAAAGAAAGCGACTCTAATACATTAAAAGTTAATTCAACTTTTGAGGATACTTTATTTACATGCTGCCCACCACTACCCGAACTTCTTATTGCCTTGAAGCTTATTTCGTTCTGTATGGCTTCTTCATCAAACATTAAGACACTTGATGAACTGGCTTTAATAAATCATTTACGGTTTTTACTGGATTAAATGTTTCTAGAGGCACTTCTACAAAAATAGAGTTCCAATAGGCCATACTTCCGTTCCATAATCCAGGAAGCTCTAAAGCATCAATATCTACTCCGTTTTGGGTTTTTGTTGTAATAAAAGCAGCTTCAGCATCTATAAAATTAGATAAATCAAACTTTTTACCTTTATAGTCTTTAACTCCACAAACTAAATCTGTTGGATTAAAATGTGTGGCTTTGTAAACTATCCCTTGCTGATTCTTTTTACTAAAATTAATTTGTGCAAACTCAACTATTTGCAATGAAATATTGCCTTTTTCATCTTTAACCCAAAATGGTCCACCACCAGGCTCTCCCTGATTTTTAACCATCCCACAAACACGTATTGGCTTATTTAATTTATCTTTTAAATATGCTGTTTTTTCTTTATCGCTATACTCTTCAAAATCTGCAACAATAGGCACATTTAATCTATACTTTAAAAATAAAGCCATCACTTTAAAATCGGTATCAACTAAGTTGCCAGCATCCAATTTATTTAAATACTCAAATACTTTGTCTTGTGCTTCAACTAAAACACCAGCTAATAATTTCTTATAGTTTGAAACTTCTATATTTTTATTTGAAACTACAATATTATCTATGTTTTTAATAAAAATTATATCATTATCTAGAGTGTTTAAATTCTCTATTAAAGCACCATGTCCAGCTGGTCTGAATAAAATGGACCCATCTTCTTTTCTAAAAACATCATTATCTGATGTTAACGCAACTGTTTCTGTCGCTTCGTTTTGATATGAAAACGACACATTAAATGAGATATTTGTTTTCTCTTCCATAGCTTCCTGAATTCGTCCCAATTCATTTGAAAAATACAATTGGTGATTTTTTGAAACTGTAAAATGAAGATTTGCTTTTCCATTAGAAGATGCATAAAGCGAAGATTCAAATAAGTGTTCTTCAAAAGCTGTTTTTACATCTTCACCATATTTGTGAAATGGCAACAATCCTTTTGGTAAGAAACTATAATTAAGCCCTTTGGCATCTAGCATTGTTTTGACAAATTGTAAATATTTTTCATCCTTAGATAACGAATCAAAGTCTATATTTTCTCTTTTAATTTTAGAGATAACTTCTTTGTAAAAAGGAAACTTTTCTAATTCCTTCACAAAAAGTGCTATTAATGCATCATTTCTACTTTCGGCATAAACCTCAACACTACCTTTAGAAGGATTGAAATTTTGTAAAAACTGAAATAAAAACTTAAACATTCTAGTTGCTGCACCAGACGCAGGAACAAACTTTACTATAGATAAGTCCTTTTGCTTGGCCTCAAACAACTCAATAAATTCCTTTACCTCATTATCATCGTAGCTGTCAATACCCTTACCAATTGTTGCTGCTGCAACCAAATTAGAAAAGGTCATTCCATTTTTTAATCGCGATAACTGACCATTTACTGCATCAAGTGTGATGCCTTTGCTTTTGATTTGCTTAATATCTTTATCTGAAAACATTTTATTGTTTGGTTTTTAATAATTTATCTATGTGCTTTACAGCAGTTTCTAATCGTGTTTTCTTATCACCTTTTAAAAGTACATAAGGTTTTTTATATTTATCTAATGTATCTTGAAAAGCTTGAAACATTTCTTTTCTATGTTCTGGTTTATCCCTTAAATCGTCAGCTTCCCAAGGTGTGTCAATATAAGTTAAAAAATACATATCGTAAGTGTTTTCTAACGCATATTTTTCAAGTATTGGATCGCAACTCCCTATATAATAAGCTTCAGAATATACTTTTGTTTCTAACAAATCGGTATCACAGATTAAAACAGAGTCTGTTTTTTGTGCCAATTCGTTTTCAAGTTTCATTTGTCCTTCTGCAATGGGCAGTAAATCTTCTGGCTCACATGTTTTGCGTTCATCATTCCATTTATTTTGAAGATACTCACGGGCATATTCAGGCACCCAAACCGAATTATAATATCTAGCCAAATGGCGAGACAATGTTGTTTTCCCTGTAGATTCTGGCCCAAACAAAACTACTTTTATGCAGTTAGCGGGTTGTTGTTTATACTTTTCTTCCATGCAATATATCCAAAAATGGCAATAAATGTAAAACCTAAATATTGTAAACTAGTAAATGTAAACCCTTTATAAAAATACAAGGGAACAGATATTATATCTCCAATAATCCAGAAAATCCAATTCTCTAATTTTCGTCTTGCCATAAGCCACATACCTACAAAAAATATTGCAGTTGTAAATGTATCGGCATAAGCTACCCAACTTGTCCATTTATCAAATGTTTGGTAAACTAAATAAACAAATAACAGGGTAGCTAAAAATATAGCTATACTTATTTTTTTTTCGTTAAACGTCATTTTTGTAATTGGAGTCACGTGAGTTTCGTCAACTTTTAGAGTCCAGATGTACCAGCCATATATGCTCATTATAAAATAATATGCATTAATCATCATATCACCTAAAAGTCCCCATTTTAATAATAAATACACAAAAATTACCGTACTAATTATTCCTGTTGGAAAAACTAGAACATTATTTTTCTTAGAAAACAAAACCGACAAGAATCCAAAAATGACAGCTACTATTTCTAGAATAATATCAATTGTTTCATATTCGGCGTATTGACCAAAGAAAAACTCAAAAATGGGGTTCATAAGTACTTCTATTTGTTTTTACAACCTTCATTGTTAAGACACATATGTCTTGATTTTCAAACGAATTTTTTATTGCCTTATTCAAAAAAGGCATCAATTCATCATAGTTACCAAAAATTTGAGTGCTTAATGGGTTTTCTAAAACTGTAAACTTAGAATCGCGCAATGCTTTAATAAAATCTATTACATGTTGTTCAAAATCATCTTGTAATGGTGATAGTGTTAAATCAACTGATATTTCCATAATTAAGCCCTCTAAATCTCCAGAAAAGGGGAGAAACTGTTATATATTATTTTTTATTTCCGCGAAAGCGAAAATCTATTTATTCATTTTACCACAAATTCAAGAATATTTTCCATTTCTAAAAAATTAAATTCGTGTATTCGAGGTTATTTTATTAATTCATCAAAAAACAATTCATCTTCTTCAAAGGCAGTTCCAATAACAACCAGATCTGCTCCAGCTTTATATGCGTTTTCCAATTGATCTCTACTTCTTATACCACCTCCAACTATCAACGGAACATTCAACGCTTGTTTAACTTCTGCAATTATCAATTTAGAAAGTGCTTCTTTAGCACCACTACCAGCTTCTAAATATATAAGTTTCAAACCTAAAAATTGTCCTGCTTTGGCTGTATCAACTATATTTTGAATATCATGTTTCAACATTGGTTTAGTTCCAGTCACTTTTTCTACTGCTGTCTCCTTACCACTTTCAATTAAAATATATCCTGTTGGTATAATTTCTAAGCTTGTATTTTTCAATTTTGAAACCGCCTTTACATGTTTTCCTATTAAGTACTCTGGATTTCTTCCTGAAAGTAAAGATAAAAATAGTAATGCATCAGCCTTATCGGTTATTTGCGTAACATCTCCAGGAAATAAAACAATTGGTAAACGTGTATGTTTTTTTATTACTGAGACTAAAATTTCAGTTGCATTATCATTAACAGTACTTCCTCCAACAAAAAGATGGGTTGCAATAGATTTGTTTACTTTTTCAATAAATGGCTGAGTGTTGTCAATAGAAAATTTATCCGGATCAATTAATACAGCCAGCAATTTTCTACCATTACTAACAGCGTCTTGTATGTTTTTATAAACCAAATCCATTTAAGCTATAGCATAAGCACAAGTAAATCCTTCAAACTCTAAAAAGTGAATATTGTAACTGTGTTTTTTATCTTTATAATCAATCCAAGCTAGAGTTTCACTATCACCAATAGAAAAAGGAATAACTAAACAATGTTGTTTAAAACTTAATCCGGGTGTGCAAAAAAGCTTATAAAGTGATTCTTTTACGCACCAGATTACCGTCAATTTATTTATATAATCTTTGGTTTCTTCATTCAAATACTCAAACTCATAATCAATGAATTTATGAGCAATAACATTAATCTTGTCTCGCTGTTTTTCAATGTCAATTCCAACAATTAAATCACTTACAATAACTGCCGAAAAATTAAACGAATGGGTAATGGATATTTGTTTCCCATCTTTTAAATGTGGCTTACCATTATCATCATAAAACAAATCAGCATCAGAATACCCAAACTCTTGCAACAAATGGCGAACACTTAAAAACCCTCGTTGATGCAATTCGCTTTTCATTCCTAAAACACGTTCCATCGAATTTGGTTTCAACATCACCTTACTCATTAAATCTTCGTAAGACTCAGTTATCTTCCAGATTTTAACAATAGTTTGTGAATTTGGAGTAATGGTTTTATATAAAGGCATTTAATATTTTAAATGTTATTGGTTATCTTTGCAAACTCTAAGCAAAAAGTATCATTTCTAGAGGCGAATTTAAGTATTTTAAGTTCCAATCACAATGATGCTTAGAATTAAAAAAACAAAAGAAAATTACTATGAGCACAAAAACAATTCCTTACTTAGCCAGCAAAGTAAAAGATATATCTCTTGCTGATTGGGGACGAAAAGAAATAGAATTAGCCGAAGCAGAAATGCCAGGACTAATGAGTCTTCGTGAAGAATACAAAAACGAGCAACCTTTAAAAGGTGCGCGTATTGCTGGTTGTTTACACATGACCATTCAAACAGCTGTTTTAATTGAAACCTTACAAGCTTTAGGTGCAGAAGTAACTTGGAGTTCTTGTAACATATTCTCTACACAAGACCAAGCTGCTGCTGCAATTGCTGCTGCTGGGACTGCTGTGTATGCTTGGAAAGACATGACAGAAGAAGAATTTGATTGGTGTATTGAGCAAACCTTATTTTTTGGCGAAGACAGAAAACCATTAAATATGATTCTTGATGATGGTGGCGATTTAACTAACATGGTTTTAGATAAATACCCAGAATTAGCTGCTGGAATTAATGGTTTATCTGAAGAAACTACAACTGGAGTTCACAGACTTTATGAGCGTGTAAAAAATGGAACGTTACCAATGCCAGCCATTAACGTAAACGATTCTGTTACAAAATCTAAATTCGATAATAAATACGGTTGTAAAGAAAGTGCAGTAGATGCTATTCGTCGTGCTACCGATGTTATGTTAGCCGGAAAACGTGTAACTGTTTGTGGTTATGGCGATGTTGGTAAAGGTACAGCAGCCTCTTTTAAAGGCGCTGGAAGTATTGTAACTGTAACAGAAATCGATCCTATTTGTGCGCTTCAAGCGGCAATGGACGGTTTTGAAGTAAAGAAATTAGAAACTGTTGTTGCAAATTCAGATATCGTAATTACCACTACAGGAAATAAAGATATTATTCAAGGGCGTCATTTCGAAGCTATGAAAGACAAAGTTATTGTATGTAACATTGGGCATTTCGATAACGAAATTGACATGGCGTGGTTAAACAAAAACCACGGAAACACAAAAAATACCATAAAACCTCAAGTAGATAAATATACCATCAACGGAAAAGATGTAATCATACTTGCCGAAGGCCGTTTGGTAAACTTAGGTTGTGCTACGGGCCACCCAAGTTTTGTAATGAGTAACTCGTTTACAAACCAAACTTTAGCGCAAATTGAGCTTTGGACTAACGCAGATGCTTACGGAAACGATGTATACATGCTACCAAAAGCATTAGATGAAAAAGTAGCAAAATTACACTTAGCTAAAATTGGTGTGGAGTTAACAGAACTTCGTGAAGATCAAGCAAGCTATATTGGTGTTACTGTTAATGGACCTTATAAGCCAGAACATTATAGATACTAAAATCGATTTTGTCATTCTCACAAAGGCGGGAATCATATAAATTGAAACTAAAAACGAAATCCCAAGCAGTAATGTTTGGGATTTTTTTATTTGGGCGTTACCACAAGGGTCGGGCTTTACGTTACAAGTCCTCGCACCTCCTTCGTCGGGCTGTGGGCTTTTCTCTGCAATCCCTAACGCGGAAATTACCATCCAATAACTAATATGCAACTCCGTTTTTATTCAAAAAACCAAAGGTCGGTCTCCTTGTGCAACTTATTTCTTAGGATGCACCAAAGTCATCTCATCAATTAAATGTTTTGCTCCAGCATATTTATCAATTATAAAAAGGACATAACGCAAATCGACCATAATGTTTCGGCAAATTTCTGGATCATAATAAATATCACTCATAGTGCCCTCCCAAACACGATCAAAATTTAAGCCAACCAAATTACCTTCGGCATCTATAGCTGGACTTCCTGAGTTACCACCAGTTGTATGATTGGTCCCTAAAAAACAAACAGGTAGCTTCCCGTTTACATCAGCATATTGACCATAATCTTTTGCCTTATATAAATCTCTTAACTTTTGCGGCACATCAAATTCGTAATCTCCAGGTACATACTTTTCAATAACACCATCTAAATATGTAACAGGGTTATAGTAAATAGCATCTCTAGGCGAATAACCATTTACCTTTCCATAAGTAATACGAAGGGTACTATTAGCATCTGGAAAATATCGCTCTTCTGGCATTGCCGTCATTAACGCTTCCATATATTTTGCCTGTAGCGTATTGATTTTCGAATTAATTCGTTGATATTCTGGTTCTAAACTCGTGTAGAATTCCACAATCATAGGTTTTGCGTATATGTATGCAGCATCTTTATTAAGGTTTTTCAACACCGTTTTAGCACTACCTTCCAACATATTTAAAGCAGTATCCAAATCTGTAAATGCGGTTTTATCATATATTGAAGCATCAATTTTATCAGAATAAATTGGCATTACACTTTCAAAAACACCCTTATCCACATTCACATTATAGTTTTTATGAATTCCTTTCAAGCGGTTTATTACTGAGGCTTTTGCTTTTTCAAAAGCAGCATCACTTTTGTTAGCGGCATTTTCCATTTGCGCTAACTGAAACATCATATACATGAGTTCGTTCGTTCTTATAAAAACTTCAACAAAACCATTTCGCTTTATATTAATCGTTTCGAATTCTTCATATAAAGTTTCAAATTCCGATAAAACAGTTCCATATTTATCTTCAAGACCTTTCTCTTTTACAGCTTTTTTAAAATCAATTTCAAACTGACGTTTTATATCTATAGCACCACTTTTTTCAATACCTTGAGTTTCTCCTATCCACTTTTTCCAAGCATTTGCAATTCGTGCTTGTTTTGATGCGTATTGAATCCGTATTTTGTCATCAACTTTCATATGAGCATCAATCACTTTTAAAGCAGCTTCTCTTATGGCAATATTTGACGGGTTTACCTTTTGGGTTATTTGCTCAACAGCCACAGTTGGTAAATATTCATTTGTACGACCTGGAAACCCAAATACCATAGTAAAATCTCCTTCTTCAATACCATCTAATGATACTGGTAAAAAATGTTTTGGTGTATAAGGCTGATTATCTTTACTATATTCTGCCGGACGATTATCTTTATCTGCATATATCCTAAACATTGAAAAATCGCCAGTATGCCTTGGCCAAACCCAATTATCTGTATCACTACCAAATTTACCTATACTGCTAGGAGGCGCTCCCACTAAACGGATGTCTTTAAAACGCTCTGTAACAAACAAATAATACTGATTACCTTTATAAAATGGCCTTATTTTAATGTCTTGCCAATCTTCTTTCTGGACTTTTTTTACAACTCCATTTCTATTAATATCAATTTTAGATTGTTTTTCTTTTGAGCTTAAATCTTCGGTAAGACCAGCAAGCATAGCATCGGTAACATCTTCAATTCTAACAATAAACTCTACATACAGGCCTTCGTTTGGAATTTCTTCATCAAAAGACATCGCCCAAAAT
This sequence comes from Algibacter sp. R77976, assembly GCF_044594645.1. GTDB lineage: Bacteria > Bacteroidota > Bacteroidia > Flavobacteriales > Flavobacteriaceae > Algibacter_B. Next base: position 1,318,742 of record NZ_CP138989.1, on the reverse strand, counting down.
CCGTCTTTCAAATAATCATTTTCTAAAGATGAATGTGATTGAATTTGACTAAAACCACAATGATGATTTGTTAGCAATAGTCCCTTAGGGGAAATAACTTCGCTAGTACAACCACCATTAAAATGGCCAATAGCATCTTTAAGACTAGAATTATTTACGTCGTAAATATCTTTAGCCGTTAAGTTACTACCAAGGCTTTGCATTTCGTTTTCGTTCATTCCCTCTAATAATGAAGGAATCCACATACCACCTTGTTGAGCAGAAACTTGAATAATAATAAAACAGAGAATAAACTTTAAAAACCGCATAGTATAATTTTTAATTCCTGTAAATATAAAAAAAGATACTTGAACTACTATTAATCAAAACTACAGCAAATTAATAAAATTTATAAGTGACGACTATCAATTAATATAACAGAAGATTTACAAGTACAATCTAACCCGATAAAAGATTATTAGTAAGAAGAAATAGGATAATAAAAAACGGTTTAATTAATTATTCATCAACCATATCCTCTTCAAAATACCACCATAAACTAGACTCTATAGATTGTTTCATTTTATTAATATCAACGCCTTCTTTTAAAAAAACCGTAATATTTTCACCTACTCGGTTTTGCCCCATGCTTTCTCTTAATTCTATAGTTTCAATCTCATTAAAATGCTCTAAATGCTTTTTAATTCTAGTACATAAAGATTCTTCACTTAAAAAAATCTTAATGGTAGGTTGCGTTGGGGAATTTCTAATTTCAGATCTAAAAGGTAGCATAATCAAAAAGTTTTAAATTAAACGAAAGACAAATTGCAAATGCAATAGCTTAAAGTTAACGATTTAATTAATACCTTAATAAAATATTTTTACTTATGGCTAATAAACGTATCGACATTTTAAACCAAACCTTAAGCAGACTAGAGGATCAAATCCCTAATAAAGAACTTAAAAACGGCTCAATTTCTAATGCTAATGTCGGGTGGCAATTAGACCATGCTTTAAAAGTTTTTAATGCCGTTAGTGAATGGACTGAAAACTCTAATCCGGATGATTATAAGTATAAATTTAGTTTTTGGCGCAGTATTCTATTTCCTTTAGGCTATTTTCCTCGAGGCAAAGTAAAAGCACCCAAACATGTTATGCCGCCAGAACTTATTAAAACGGAAGATTTAGAAAGTCAATTACAAACAGCTAAACTGCACATTCAAAAATTAGATACACTTCCTAATAAGGCTTATTTCAAGCATTTTATTTTCGGAATGCTGACTAAAAAACAAACCCTTCGTTTTTTACAAATGCATACCAATCATCATTTAAAAATTGTTGATGATATTTTGAAAGCATAAAAAACACTTGTATTAAAGCACTAAATTCTGCGTATTCTATGATAGAAAACAAATAGTTTTCGTTAAAAATCATGCGACAAATTTATAAGTGTCTACAAAAGGAGAATCTCTATTAATTACAGCAAAAATTCGACCTATAATTTTACATCTCACATTATTTAGAACCAACATTTTATTTTTCCCCTCATCTTGTTTTCTTAAGTAATAAGCTTTTAATTGTGCATCATGCTTTACGGCTGATAAGGCGCACATTTGAAGTAAAGACTTCATTGTTTTGTCTGCCATATGGTTAACTTTAGTACCGCCTCTAATACTTGAGCCCGAACTATACTCAAAAGGAGCAACACCTGCATAACAGGCCAGTTTTCTAGCCGAAGAAAAAACCTCAAACCCTTTTGTGGCTATTATAAAATATAGAGCCGTTTTCTCGCCAACGCCTTTAATACTTTTTATAAGTTCAAATTGCCGTTTTAGTTTAGGAGCTTGCTTTACAATCTCTCGCATCTTAGCCTCAACAACCTTTAAACTTGCTTCTAGAAACTTAATTGTTTTCTTGTTCTGGGCCTTTACCGTTTTATAAACATCCGATGCCGTAAAACCTTCGTTCTCTTTAGTTGTTTTAAATATCAAAATTGTTTTCTTGAGTTTCTCGCATTCAGTAAAAAGTAATTTCAACTGCTGAATCGCTTTCTCTGGAACACTTGAAAGCTGAAGCTTATCTATATGACGAATACTATAAAAAGCAATGTCCTTAGCATCAGATTTATCGCTCTTACCTCTTGATATACCTTTGGAACGCTTAATTTCCACTGCCGGAACTATCCAGTAATCAAACTGATTCTCAAAACAGAAACAGCTTAAAGGAAAGGTGTAAATACCTGTGTTCTCAAAACAGAATAGCGCTTGTTCAAAGTCTATCCCACACTTTTTTAAAAGACTAGCCATACGCTTTAACCCTTTGGAATTATTGGTAACCACAAAGTGCTCTTTGATGGTGGTATCGCGCTTATCAAGTAAAACAACGTCTAGTTTTAATTTTGAGATGTCGATACCTACATGAAATAAATAATTTTTCATAATTTTATAATTAAGTAAATTAAAATGTTGAATGTCTTTAGAACCTTTATTAGATCTCTTATATCTACTATTCTATTTGAAGCTTTTCAACAATAATTCAAACAGAAAGCAGAGGACTGATACGCAAGCTAAGTCTATACTTAGTTAGGGATATAGTTCACCTCTGTTTTCTTTTGAAGAAATTTAAGGTTTTATCTTAATTACAAACTAAAGGTTAGGGATTGAACGGCATGTTTGAGCTCACCGACGCAGGAGGAAGCGAGTAGTGAAAGCCCGGCCCTTGTGGTAACGCCCAACTTCTAGATACTATTCTGATAAAAAACAGGAATCACTCGAAGTGAAATGTCTAGTTATTAAAACTAAAAAACCCTCTCTGTCTCCAGAAAGGGTTTTAAATTTTAAAGAAAATTATTTCTTAAACCTCAAAAGGCTCAATAGAAACGTAAGATCTGTTATCTTTTTTCTTTGTAAATTTTACAACACCATCTACATATGCATGTAATGTGTGATCTTTACCTTGGTATACATTCTCACCTGGGTGATGTGTGTTACCACGTTGTCTTAATATAATGTTTCCAGCAATAGCAGCTTGTCCACCAAATATCTTAACGCCTAAACGTTTCGATTCTGATTCTCTACCATTCTTAGAACTACCTACTCCTTTTTTATGAGCCATTGTCTTAAGTTTTTATATTGTTAATATTAAGCAGTTAGCAATTAAGCTTTACCACCATCTAATTCGTCTTGCCATTTTTTAAGCTCATCCCACTTACCATCAGCAGCTAATTTAGCTTGTGCTGGCCAAGTGTCAGTTACGTGGTTTCCACGAACACCTGCGATGATTTCTGAAATCTTAGCAGCATCAGTCTTTGCTAATTCAGCAAATGTTGAAATACCTGCTTCAACTAAAGTTGATGCGATTTTTGGACCAATACCTTCAACTTTTTTCAAGTCGTCAGCTTTTCCTGTTGCTTTTTTAGCAGCAGCCTTAGGTGCAGCTTTTTCAGCTTTAGGAGCAGCAGCTTTCGCTTCTACTTTTGGTTCAGCTTTTTTAACTTCTTTTTTAGGAGCAGCTTTTTTAGCTCCAGAAGCAGCAATACTTTCAATTACGATTTCAGTTAAAGATTGTCTGTGTCCGTTTTTTACACGGTAACCTTTACGTCTCTTCTTCTTGAAAACTATTACTTTATCACCTTTAAGGTGCTTTAAGACTTTTGCACTTACTTGTGCTCCGTCTATAGCTGGGGCGCCTACAGTTACATTGTCACCATCGCCTAAAAGAAGTACATTATCGAAAGAAACTTTCTTACCTTCTTCTGTTGCTAAACGGTTAACAAAAACTTTTTGGTCTTTTTCAACTTTAAATTGATGCCCTGCTATCTCTACAATTGCGTACATAGCGTAACGTTTTTATTTATTAATTTGTTTAAAACTACCTTTCCAATTTTGGTTAGGCGGGTGCAAATATACTGCTAATTAATTAATTTACAAACGATATCATTTATTTTGAGCAAGATTACCGCTCTTTTTAAAAAGTTGCATGACTGTAAGCGAAGAAACTACTGTTGTTGCAAACCCCATTACAGCAACTACAAAGGTTACCATACCAATATCTGCATTGAATCCACCTTTTATTTTTTGAAGCAATTCAGGCAGGAATTCACTATTAACTTCGGTGGCGTAAAACAAAAAGAAAACGGAAAAAACAATAGTCGCTACAAAACCTGTAATAACACCTGTTTTAAACCCTTCACCATAAGAGAAATTGTCTAGGTTTTCAAGTTTACTTAATCGTACAGCTTCATAAATTCCAAATCCTGTTATAATTGCATTTACCAAACTAAATGCAGGATTTGTATGTTTATCTACTAATGCTAACACCAAAAAATAGGCTATTAATACAGCACTAGTAACTAAACCAAAACGAATGGGAAGTGATAAATTTTTCATATTTAAAAGGGTTGATTTACTTAAATTTCGTAAAAAATCTTGAATAAAAATAATTTTACAACAAAAAAATACATTGTAAACCCTTGATTACGAATACAATTATGTTTTTTTTGCTTGCTTTTTGTTAGACAAATACACACCTAAAAAAATAATTAAACTTGCCATGGCTTGCAACCAACTAAAGGTTTCTCCATCAAGAACTCCCCACATTAAAGCGACTATTGGCATTAAATAAGTTACAGATGATGCAAAAACTGGAGTAGACATTTGTACCAATCTATTAAACAATATTTTAGCTAAAGCAGTACCAAACAAAGACAAAACGGTAATGTATACCATAGACATTTTAAAATCTGGATGATTAAATGTGTTTTCTGAAAAGAAATCTGTAAATAACAATACAATAACTGCTGGAATAAAAATAACAACAAAATTTCCTGTAGCTAAGGTTAATGGTTTTACATGCTGCAAATATTTTTTTATAATATTTACGTTTGTAGCGTACATTAACGTAGACAAGATTACAAAAATAGCAAACCAATAATTTTGGTTTGGATTTAAATCTGCGCCCTTTAAAATCAATATCGTTGTTCCCAAAAAGCCAATAACAACACCAAAAATTTGTCTTTTAGTAGAGTTTATTTTAAAAATAGCAAAGCCTAACAAAATAGCATTTAAGGGTACTAAAGAATTTAAAACAGAAACCACAGCGCTGTCAATTTCAGTTTCAGCAATTGCAAAGAAAAAAGCAGGAATAAACGATCCCAAAACTCCAGAGACAACCAGCCATTTCCAATCTGCTGGCTTTATTGTGTTTATAGTTTTAAAGCCCATTGCAAATAAAATGACACCCGTAATTACAACTCTTAAAGCTCCTAATTGGTATGGTGTTAGCCCTAAAAGTGCTTTTTTAATTAAGATGAACGAACTCCCCCATATTAATGAGAGAACAACAAGATATAACCATTTAGAATTTATACCACCCATTAAATTAATTTTGACAGCACAAAATTCAGCTTTTTAACACAATAAACCACATAATTTACTAGTTTTGTAACATAATCTTTTAAAGACAATTTTTAATGAAAACTATAAAACATATTTTAATACTTGCACTAATTGCATCTTTTGCTTTTAGCTGTAAAAATGAAAACAAACCTGAAGTAAAAACTGTTGAAGTTGAAACTGAAGCAGTAAAAGAATTAGATCCTAATGCAACTTATGCGAAAGCAGAATTTACTATTGATGGTATGACATGCCAAATAGGTTGTGCTGCTACAATACAAAAGAAAATATCTAAAATGGATGGTGTAAAATCTGCTACTGTGAGTTTTGATAAAAAACTAGCTATGGTAGAATATGATGAAGCTAAAGTTACACCTACCACACTTGAAGAAGCTGTAACTAAAGTATCTGATACTTACAAAGTAAGCGATATGAAAACAGTAGATAGCTTTTCTTCAAAAAAAGCATGTAGTGCTGATTGTAAAAAAGAAGGTTGTAAAAAGGGCGATAAGACAGCTTGTAAAAAAGACTGCAAAAAAGATTGTACTGGTGCAGATAAAGACAAAAAAATGGCTTGTAAAGTAGATTGCAAAAAAGCATGCTGCGATAAAAAAGTAGCTTAATAATTAAGCGAAAAACATATTAATAAAATAGGCTTCTCAATTGGGGAGCCTTTTTTATTTCCAAGTTACAGTTTCCATTATCCGTTTTATGTCCTTTTGCAAATAACTAGCAGCAGGTAAAATAGAATCGTAATTAGGTTTCGCGAAGAAATACAATGAGCCTGTTAAGAAATGATTCACACTATCTGTAACGTAAAACTGTGCTGGAGATGCTACATTACCTTTAACTTCAGATAACATACCATATACCTTCCTTTCTTTGTTTTCAAATGGATAAGCAGGAATTTCATCAGCTTTTTTAGTATGCTCTAAAGTAAACTTCTGCGCATCTCTTAAAAAGTCTTTTAAGTTTTCCTTATCTTTTTCAATGGCTTTATACGTTAAGAATATAGTGCCTTTTAGAGCTGGATATTCCAAATTAACACCGTAGCTTTTAGTTGGCGCTTTTAATTGTTTAGACACCACTTTTGTGGCTAATAAGTTTTTTTCAAAAGCAAAAGGTAATTCTAAATTGTCATCAACATATTGTGCATTTGGATATTCTAATCGCAGTTCTGCTTTTGGTTTTGGCACATAATCTTCTCCACAAGAAAAACAGAATACAACAACCAATAAAATAAGACTTTTTTTCATCATTAGATTAAAGTAAATTTAACAAGCTTTATTCGTTTCTTATCCATAGCTTCTATAGTGAAAACGTAATTTTTGAAATTTATTTTACTATTCAATTTTGGAAAACTCCCAGATATTTCTAAAACAAAACCCGCTATAGTTTCAGCTTCTCCTTTATTTTCTTCAAAAACAGTTTCGTCTTCAAGTTTAATAATCCTATAAATATCCTTTAATGCTGTTTTCCCCTCAAACACATAGTTGTTATCATCTAACTTAGAATAGGTTAAATCCTCATCATCAAACTCATCACTAATATCGCCTACAATTTCTTCAATAATATCTTCTAAAGATATCAATCCAGAAGTTCCACCATACTCATCTACCACAACGGCTAAATGGACTTTCTTTTCTTGAAATTCTGCCATTAAATCATCTAGCTTTTTGTTTTCTGGCACAAAGAATGGCTCACGTAATAAGGTGGTCCAATCAAACTGTTTTCTATCAATAAAAGGCAATAAATCTTTTACATATAAAATCCCTTCAATGGTATCTAAGTTATCTTTATACACGGGGATTCTAGAATACCCATTTGAAATAATCTCTGGCATAATTTCAAGATATTTCTGTTCTATATTCAAAGCAAAAACATCAATTCGCGGACGCATAACTTGTTTTGTATCTGTGTTCCCAAAAGACACAATACCTTGTAAAATTTTATGTTCTTCTTTGGTAGTATCTGCTTCGCTTGTTAACTCTAAAGCCTGCGACAGCTGGTCTACGCTTAAATTAGATTTTTGTTTTCCTAGTTTGTTATGAATCCCTAAAGTAACGCTTCGCATTGGCAAACTAATAGGCGATAAAATAACATCTAGCACCTTTAGCGGATATGCCATAAACGTAGCAAACTTTAAGTTGTTTCTACTAGCATAAATTTTAGGCAGAATTTCGCCAAAAAGCAAAATTAAAAAAGTGACAACCACTACCTCTATCACAAACTTTATTTTAGGGTTAGCGATTTCACCAAACATAAAATCACCTAAAAAAGCAAACAGAATAACAATAGCTATATTTATAAAGTTATTAGCTACTAAAATAGTTGCCAATAATTTTTTAGGCCGTTCTAAAAGCTGCGATAAGATTTCAATACGTTTTGATTTTTGTTCTAAACCGGCTTCTACCTCACTTCTATTTAATGAAAACAAAGCCACTTCGGCTCCAGAAATAAGTGCAGAGCAAAGCAAAAGCACAAATAATAAAACAAAACTAATAACAACTGAAACATCAATTGCCATAATTAAAAGTATAAAACTCGCGGGGTCAGGATCCAATTACTACTGGTTTAGTTAAACATAGAATTCTCGACAAGTTATCGAGTATATTATTAAAACGGAAGATCGTCATTATCTTCTTCAATAGGTTCGCTACTAGTTTTTGTGACAACAGCTGGTGTTTCTGGTTTTTGAGCTACCGGTGCATTTGCCCCACTCTCCTTTTTGGTTGTAAGAAAGGTAAAATCATTACATTGAATTTCTGTTGAATATCTATCATTTCCCTTATCGTCTGTCCATTTTCTGGTTTTCAATCTGCCTTCAATATATACTTTATCGCCTTTGCTTAAATATTTCTCACATATTTCGGCCCCTTTATTTCTAACAACTATATTATGCCATTCTGTATTTGTAATACGCTCGTTAGTTTGTTTACTCACATACGTTTCACTTGTTGCAATAGGAAACCTACCTACGCAACCACCACCTTCAAAATAATGCATTTTAACATCATCACCTAAATTCCCGATAAGCATCACTTTATTTAACGTACCTGCCATAATATTTGTTTTTTTAAGAGAAAGCAAAAGTAAATAAATATTTATTCATTTCTTTACTTTTAGATTCCCGATGTCTTGGGAATGATAACTTAAAAAGGAAACTCGATTTTTTAATCAAGAGCCACTTATTAAATTACTTAATTGCTTTGCGTTTTTTAAAATTAATAAAAAAACTTGAGTTGGTTTGTGTTTTAATAATAATTAATTATTTGATAGAATCTCATTATATCTTTAGATTTTTTTTATCTGTTCATTTTGCCTTGATGCAAAACGAACCAAAAAATCAAAACGATTTATTAGGAAATTGCTAAAGCACCCTTCGCTAAAACATCTTGTTTTTAATTATTATTAACTTTAATACTTCAATACTAGATTCAAAATTTTAATAATCTCTTTAGCTCATTATTTCTGAAAATCGTTGTTTCCGACGTTGTCGAAATCACAAGTAGCATCATGTTTAAACCTCAATTTATAAAACAAGAAAGAATAAGCTTCACAATTTCAAAACTTCTATTTATTGACTATAAGTTACAAACAACTAAAAATTAAAGCTTTCAATAAAATTTCCAATTAATATAGGCACAGCAAATTCTCGTACTTTACTTAAAGAAACACCATTTACAGGAAGCGCTTTAGTATTTACAATCCAAAATTTAGTGTCTAAATGTTGATGTGATAACTTATGTATTATTGACTCCTTATTATATAGTACTAATTCGAATGTGTTTCCTTTTAATAGTTCATGGTTCTCAAGAAGGCTTTTAAAATCCTTTTCATTTATATTTTTTTCTGTTTCAACTAAAGGAAACTGATATAAATTTTGCCAAATACCTTTGCCCTCTCTCTTCTCTAAAATTGTTTTTTCATCTTCGGAAATAAACACTAAAAAATTAAAATACTTCTTCTTCGCTTTCGCGGATTTGATTTTAACAGGTAATTCAGCAATCCTGTTTTTATTAAATGCAACACAACTATCTGAAAATGGACAAATATTACAATATGGATTTTTGGGCTTGCATTGCGTTGCACCAAACTCCATAATAGCTTGATTAAATTCTGCAGGTTGCTTTACATCAATGAGTTTTTGAGCCAAAGCCTTAAACTCTTTTGCTCCTTTTGATGAGTTTATTGGAGTGTCAATGCCAAAATAACGAGATAACACGCGATACACATTCCCGTCTACAACCGCTGCAACCTCATTAAAACAAATGGAAGCTATGGCACTTGCAGTATAATCACCAACACCCTTTAACTTTAATAAGCCTTTATAATTATCTGGGAACGTTCCTTTTAGCTCATTCGCAACATATTTAGCAGAAGCGTGTAAATTTCTAGCACGAGAATAATAGCCAAGCCCTTGCCACAGTTTTAAAACATCGCTTTCATTGGCATTTGCCAAATCAAAAACACTTGGGTATTTACTAACAAAAGCTTCATAATAAGGTAACCCTTGTTTTACTTGAGTTTGCTGTAAAATAATTTCAGACAGCCAAATGTAATATGGGTTATTGGTTTCGCGCCAAGGCAATATTCTCTTATTGTTTGAATACCAATGTGTTAAGATTTTTGAAAATATCATAAATTCATTTAATCGAGCAAACAAAAATAAACGTTTATAATATTAAATTTTAGTGAATTAGGTTTGAAATATTGAATATTAAATTCCTATATTTGCATCCCTTTTAGAATTATTAGTAACACAATAAATAATATATTAAAATGACGAAGGCTGATTTAGTAGCAAAAATTTCTGAGAAATTAGGAATTGAAAAAGGAGATGTTCAAGCAACTGTTGAAACATTTATGGAAGAAGTAAAAACATCTTTAGAAGGTGGTGATAATGTTTACCTAAGAGGTTTTGGAAGCTTTATAATTAAAACAAGAGCTGAAAAAACTGGTAGAAACATATCTAAAAATACAACTATCAAGATACCTGCTCATAATATCCCTGCATTTAAGCCTGCAAAAGTTTTTGTAGAAGGCGTTAAAACAAATGTAGACGTTAAATAAAGTACCAAAGTGCTGATCACAATTCAGTATTAAAACGAATTATTAATTTAAAAATACACTATTTATGCCAAGTGGTAAAAAACGTAAAAGACATAAGGTAGCGACGCACAAACGTAAAAAACGTAGACGCGCTAACCGTCACAAGAAGAAAAAATAAATCAAAAAAGTAGTTAGATTAGCTACTTTTTTTGGTTTTAAAAAACAACAAGTTCATTGAAATGAGTTCATTAATTTTTTAACACCATTGGTGTTGTTTGAACTCCACGGATTAAAATCCTGTGAAAAAATAATGTTTAATCCATCCCGATTTATCGGGACAAAAATTAACTAAATGGATAAAGAATTGATCATTCGATCTAGTTCCGACGATGTTGATTTTGCCTTATTAAAAGATGGAAAACTTATTGAATTACAGAAAGATGAAGATAGTAACGACTTTGCTGTTGGTGATGTGTTTATAGCCAAAATCAGAAAAGCCGTTCCTGGACTAAATGCTGCATTTGTTAATGTAGGTTATGAGAAAGATGCATTTTTGCATTATCATGATTTAGGGCCAAAACTTCCTTCACTTTTAAAATTCACAAAACGTGTAAGCACAGGTAAACTAAAAGATTTTTCTTTAAAGAATTTCCCATTTGAAAAAGATATTGATAAAGACGGCAAAATTACTGACGCCTTAAAATCAAATCAATCGCTATTAGTACAAATTGTAAAAGAACCTATATCAACCAAAGGCCCTAGAATAAGCTCAGAGCTTTCTATTGCTGGAAGATATATTGTTTTAGTACCTTTTTCTAGTCGTATTTCTATTTCTCAAAAAATAGAAGACCGCGAAGAAAAAGATCGTTTAAAACGCTTGGTAAAAAGTATTACTCCTCAAGGTTTTGGCGTTATTGTTCGTACTGTAGCACAAGGCAAAAAAGTAGCAGAGCTAGATAAAGATTTACAAAATTTGCTTAGTCGTTGGACGGCAATGTGTAAAAAGCTACACAGAGCACATCACCCTAGTAAAGTATTAGGAGAAATGAATAAAGCCTCGTCAATTTTACGAGATATATTCAATGATACCTTTACAGGAATTACTGTTGATGACGAAGAGCTCTATTATCAAATTAAAGATTACGTGCAAGAAATTGCACCAAAAAAAGAATCAATAGTTAAATTGTATCAGTCTAAAGTTCCAATTTTTGAAAAATTTGGAATTGAAAGACAAATTAAAACCTCGTTTGGAAAAACCGTTTCTATGGCAAAAGGTGCCTATTTGGTAATAGAACATACCGAAGCCCTTCACGTTATAGATGTAAACAGCGGAAACCGCTCTAATAAAGCAAACAATCAAGAGGATACGGCATTAGAAGTTAATTTAATAGCTGCTACCGAAATGGCTCGTCAATTACGCTTGCGTGATATGGGAGGAATAATCGTAGTAGATTTTATAGATATGACTAGTGCAGAAAACAGGCAAAAATTGTTCAACCACCTTCGTGATGAAATGAAGGACGATAGAGCAAAACATAAAATATTGCCGCCAAGTAAATTTGGCTTGATACAAATTACTAGACAGCGTGTTCGCCCAGAAATGAACATTAAAACCCGCGAGGAAAATCCAGACGGAATTATTAATGGCGCTGAGGTTGAAGCACCAATAGGAATCGTGCAAAAAATAAATCACGACCTTGAAAAACTTATTAAAAAAGACTATAAAAAGTTGACTTTAAACACACATCCTTTTATAGCAGCCTTTTTAACAAAAGGTATTCCATCTGTGCGTTCTAAATGGTTTTTAGAGCACAAAAAATGGGTGAAAATTTTACCAAGAGATGCTTACACATACTTAGAATATCATTTTTTCGATAAAGATGGTAATCAAATTAAATAATTTAAAAAAACCCGCTACTTTTATAGTTAGCGGGTTTTTTGTTTTTAATACCTCAATTTAGATTACTATATTTGAGATTCTTAGACCATATCAACCTACTAAATATGTTTAAAATCAAGTTCTTATTCCTTTTTCTGTTCTTCGCAAATTTCAACCTATTTGCCCAAGATTTTACATCAATCTGGAATACCGAAAATATAGAATCTGGATCTTCTCTAATTAATCAAGTTACCATACCTACAAATCCTGCATTTATATATAACTATACTGTAAATTGGGGAGATGGAAATACAGATACAAATGTAGCTGGAGACATTACGCATACTTATGCCTCCCAAGGGCTTCATACCATATCAATTAGCGGAAACTTCCCATCTATCTACTTTAATGACGATGGAGATAAAATTAAAATTATAGAAATTTTAGATTGGGGCAATATACCATGGCAAACTATGGAAAATGCCTTTCATGGCTGTGAGAATTTAAATTTTGATGCGATTCCTGCTCCAGATTTAACTTTAGTAAATAGCCTTGAAAATATGTTTAAGGATTGTGATTCATTTAATGGAATCCTTAATAATTGGGACATAAGCACCATAACTAACTTATCAGGAACCTTTGATGGCTGTAACATTTTTAATAGACCATTAGATAAATGGAGTACAGAATCGGTAACCTTAATGGTGAGAACATTTAGAAACTGCTATGCTTTTAACGAACCCTTAGATAATTGGAATACAGCTTCTGTTGTAGACATGAATAATTTATTTAGCGGTGCCACACAATTTAACCAAAATATTGACAATTGGAATACAAGCCAAGTTACTAATATGTCTGGCACGTTTAATATAGCACTAGACTTTAATCAACCTTTAAATAATTGGAATGTAGACAAGGTTACCAATATGTCTAGAATGTTTTATAGATGTAGAGAGTTTAATCAGCCCTTAGATACTTGGAACGTGGATAATGTAACCACTATGAGAGAAATGTTTTATGGCTTTCTAGACATGCCTTTTAATCAACCTTTAAACAATTGGAATGTTAGTAATGTAACAGACATGGCCTATATGTTTAGACGTTGTGCCTCATTTAACCAACCCTTAAATAATTGGGATGTAAGTAGTGTAACAGACATGAGTAATATGTTTGAAGGTGCAGATAGCTTTAATCAACCTATTGAAGTTTGGGACGTAAGTCAAGTTACAAATATGAGGGCTATGTTTAATGCAGAAAGCCAAAGCATGGATTTTAACCAACCCCTTAATGGATGGACCGTTAGTATGGTAACAAACATGAGCCAGATGTTTAAAAATACTGATAGTTTTAATCAACCCTTAAACAATTGGGACGTAAGTGCTGTTTTAGATATGAGTGAAATGTTTAGTGGGAACGACGCATTCAATCAACCAATAGAGATTTGGGATGTTAGCAATGTAACAAATATGCGATCCATGTTTCAACAAACCACAAGCTTTAATCAACCTTTAAATAATTGGACTTTAACTAGCCTAACTAATAGTTCTGCTATGTTTTCCAATACCAGCCTGTTTAATCAACCTCTGGATAATTGGGACATGAGTCAGGTAACAAACATGAGCAACATGTTTAATAATGCCTCCGTTTTTAATCAAAACTTAGGAATTTGGAACATCTCTTCAGCAACCAATATGACCAATATGTTGTCCAATAGTGGTATTTCACAAGAAAACTACGATAACATTTTAATAGCATGGTCTTCTCAGACGGTTAATTCTAATGTCAACTTAGGAGCGACAAATCTACAATACTGCGATGCCTTAACCCAAAGACAAAGTTTAATTGATAACAATGCCTGGAACATTATTGGAGATGATGTAAACTGTTCTTATGTTTTATGTACCAATATAACCTCACCAATAAACGGTGATCAAAATGTACCAGCAAACTCTTCCATAAGATGGGAAGCTGCGCCAAACGCCGATGGTTATTATGTGAGTATTAGACGAGAAGATGACTTAGGAAACATTATACAAATTATTGCAGATAATCAAGATTTTGGAAATGTTCTGTTATTAAATTTCACTAACGAATTTTTACCAGGAGACAATGTTTTTGTGACTGTTGTACCTTATAATGATGAAGGACCCGCTACTGGATGTCAAGAAACAAGTTTTAAAACAGTAGAAAGTTGGGTAAATAGAACCGATGTTTTTAAAATTACTATTGATACAAGAAATTTAGATACAAACTCTACCGCAGCCAATCAATACCAAATTGAACTTAACGATGGTTATCCAGACTATCTTGATTACGATTTTAACATTGATTGGGGAGATGGACAATACAACAATAACGTTACAAACGATATTACTCATACCTATCTAAATCCGGGCATATATACTATAGCAATTATAGGAGATTTCCCTTCATATCGTCATACATCTAGTAATCGAGACAACCTTAAACTCATTTCAATGGATCAATGGGGTGATCAAGTTTGGGGCAGTATGAATCAAGCTTTTTATTTCTGTGAAAACATGGAATACAACGCTACCGATGTCCCAAATTTAACACAGGTAACTAACATGGCTAGCATGTTTAGAAGATGCGTTTTATTTAACACAGATATTAATAATTGGGAAGTAGGCAATGTTACTAATATGAGTAGCCTCTTTTCTCAATGCTCTATTTTTAATCAGCCTTTAGATTCATGGAGTGTTAGTAATGTAACTACAATGAGTAGCATGTTTAGTTCGGCAACTGTTTTCAATCAACCTATAGATGGTTGGGATGTTTCAAATGTTACGAGCATGAGTAGTATGTTCACTCAAACAGATGATTTTAATCAACCTCTAAATTCTTGGATTACTAACAATGTGACCAACATGAGTTATATGTTTTATTATGCAGAGGCATTTAACCAAGACTTAGGTAATTGGAATACAACTGCCGTTACAGATATGGAATCTATGTTTGAAAGAGCTCTAAGTTTTAATCAAAATATTGATGCATGGGATGTGAGTCATGTTACAAACATGGAAGCTATGTTTGAGAGAGCTACAAGTTTTAATCAACCATTAAACTCATGGGATGTAAGTGCTGTAACTACCATGAGCCAAATGTTTAGTAATGCAAGTGTCTTTAATCAAGAGCTAAATAACTGGCAAGTAGGCACAGTAACTAACATGCGAAGTATGTTTAGTTCTGCTACAAGTTTTAACCAAAATATCGATAACTGGAATGTTACCAACGTAACAAATATGGCTAGCATGTTTAGTTATGCAACAATGTTTAACCAACCTTTAAATAGCTGGGACGTTAACTCGGTAGTAAATATGTCTAGTATGTTTCGTGGTGCAGCAGTATTTAATTCGCCTTTAATCGATTGGGATGTAAGTGCAGTAGCTACAACAAGTAGTATGTTTCAAGATGCTACACTTTTTAATCAACCTATAAACACTTGGGATGTAAGCTCTGTAACTATTATGAGCAATATGTTTGAAGGGGCAAGTGCATTTAATAATTCACTTAGCAATTGGAATGTAGCCTCGGTAACAAATATGGAATCCATGTTTCAAGAAGCTACGGCATATAACAGAACCATGGAAAATTGGGATACTGGCGAAGTCCAGAACATGAAAGAAATGTTTAAAGAAGCATCATCTTTCAACCAAAATATTGATTCTTGGAATACTTCTTTTGTAACCACAATGGAAGCTATGTTTGAAGATGCCATTGTTTTTAACAATCCTATAGATTCTTGGAATGTAGCCTCTGTTACCACGATGGCAAAAATGTTTAAAGGCGCGCTTGAATTCAATCAAAATATTGATTCTTGGAATGTTAGAGGAGTTACCACTACCGAATACATGTTTAATGAAGCTCGTGCTTTTAATCAACCTCTAAATAACTGGCGTGTAACTAGTGTTAGTGACATGGACTATATGTTTGAAGATGCCATTGCGTTTAACCAGCCATTAGATAAATGGAATTTGGGTAACGTAAGCATGCGATCTACATTTGAAAATGCCACAGCCCTAAATCAATACCTTGGCGATTGGGATGTTAGTGGAGTAACCGACTTGAGAGATATGTTGGATAACACAGCATTAACAAGGGAAAATTATGATAGCACACTAGTCTCTTGGTCGGAGCAAACATTAATTCCTGGAATTACGTTAGGCGCAAACGGACTTTTATACTGTGATGCTTTAGAAGAAAGACAATCTATGATTGATACATACTCATGGACCTTTAATGGCGATATTCTGGACTGTCCACTTCCAGAATGTACCCAGTTAATATCTCCTTTAAATGGTGCAACAGATGTTCCTGTAAATACAAATTTAAGTTGGGAACCTGCACTTTATGCTAGAGGATATAGGATAACTGTTATTACACAACCTGGAAATATTACTCTTGTTAACAATGAAATTATTAACGCCAATACATCATATGAATTTGCTACAGATTTTCTTGGTGATGAAATTGTAGAAGTCACCATTACGCCTTTCAATGATGAAGGCGATGCAACAGGTTGTGCTCAAGAAAGCTTTACAATTAGTAGCGATAACACCCCTTCAATTCCAGAATGTACAACCTTAACCTATCCTTTAAATAACAGTACCGATATTGCTACTGATACTGATTTATCATGGTCTCCAATAGCAAATGCAGATGGTTATAATATTACAATGGGAACAAGCCCTGGCGGATCAGATATCCTAAATAATTTTGATGTTGATAATGTTACTAATTATGACTTACCATCTGATTTAGCAGAAGACACGACGTTCTATATTACCATTACACCATATAATTCTGAAGGTGATGCCGTAACGTGTACTGAAGAAAACTTCAAGACAGAACTTATTCCAGTACCACCAGCGTGCTCTACCTTTACAGAACCTTTAAATGGTGCCACAAATGTAGCTATAGAAACAGATTTAAGTTGGACTGCTGTACCAAATGCCACAGGATATTTACTTACAGTTGGTACAACAGGAGGCGGTATCGAAATATTAAACAGTATTGATGTTGAAAATGTAACCACATATGATCTTCTGGCAGACTTACCTACAAACAGACTCATTTTTGTTAACATAACACCTTATAATGATGTTGGTGATGCCACAGGTTGTACCGAACAAAGTTTTAGAACAGGAACTCCAGAAACTATTCCTGTATGTACAACATTATCTAGTCCGTTAAACGGCGATACGGATGTGGCTATTGACACAGATTTAACTTGGAATGCTATTGCAAATGCAACAGGTTACAGACTAACTGTTGGAACAACTTCGGGTGGAACCGATATTTTAAATAATGAAGATGTTGCTAACGTGACCACTTTCGATTTACCTGCCGATTTACCAGAAACATCAAGTATATTCGTGAACATTACACCTTATAATAATGTTGGCGATGCGGTGACATGTTCTGAAGAATCTTTCAGTACGGAAACACTAGAAACGATTCCTGTATGCACAACATTATCTAGTCCATTAAATGTTGATACTGAGGTAGCTATTGGCACAGACCTAACTTGGAATGCCATTGCAAATGCTACAGGTTACAGATTAACTATTGGAACAACTTCGGGTGGAACCGATATTTTAAATAATGAAGATGTTGCTAACGTGACCACTTTCGATTTACCTGCCGATTTAACTGAAACATCAACCATATTCGTAACCATTACACCTTACAATGCAGTTGGCGATGCCGTGACATGTTCTGAAGAATCTTTCATTACGGAAACACTAGAAACGATTCCTGTATGTACAACATTATCCAGTCCGTTAAACGGCGATACCGATGTGGCTATTAACACAGATTTAACTTGGAATGCTATTGCAAATGCGACAGGTTATAGACTAACTGTTGGAACAACTTCAGGTGGAACCGATATTTTAAATAATGAAGATGTTGCTAACGTGACCACTTTCGATTTACCTGCCGATTTACCAGAAACATCAACCATATTCGTGAACATTACACCTTATAATACTGTTGGCGATGCGGTGACATGTTCTGAAGAATCCTTCAGTACGGAAACACTAGAAACAATTCCTGTATGTACAACATTATCTAGTCCGTTAAACGGCGATACCGATGTGGCGATTGGCACAGATTTAACTTGGAATGCTATTGCAAATGCAACAGGTTACAGACTAACTGTTGGAACAACTTCAGGCGGAACCGATATTCTAAATAATGAAGATGTTGCTAATGTGACCACTTTCGATTTACCTGCAGATTTACCTGAAACATCAACCATATTCGTAACCATTACACCTTACAATGCAGTTGGCGATGCCGTGACATGTTCTGAAGAATCTTTCATTACGGAAACACTAGAAACGATTCCTGTGTGTACAACATTATCCAGTCCGTTAAACGGCGATACCGATGTGGCGATTGGCACAGATTTAACTTGGAATGCTATTGCAAATGCTACAGGTTATAGACTAACTGTTGGAACCACTTCTGGAGGAACCGATATTTTAAATAGCGAAGATGTTGGAGATATTAGAACATTCAATTTAGTTTCAGACCTGCCAGCAGACACAACAATTTTTGTAACTATCACGCCTTACAATAGCTTTGGCGATGCCATTACTTGTACACAAGAATCATTCAATATAAAACCTGAACCCTTAGTAGAATCCAAATACGGATTCTCACCAAATGGTGATGGCATAAACGATTTCTGGGAAATTAAAGGCATTGAAAATAGTCCCGATAATAGCGTAGATATATACAACCGTTGGGGCGATTTAGTATTCACAATCTCTAATTACAACAACCTATCAAACGTATTTAGAGGCGAAGCCAATAAACTAACAAAATCTGGAGCAGGAACATTACCAAGCGGTACATATTTCTTTCACATTAAAGTTACCGGAACACACAACTTAAAAAAACTAAAAGGCTTCGTAGTCATAAAGCGATAATCATAGTATGAATAGTAAAAACAACCGTTACGCTTTAACAGCCATTATATTTGTTTCCTTAATTAGCCATACTATTTTCGGACAACAAACACCTACATTTTCAGAGTATAATTATAATCCGTTTATCATTAACAGCGCCTACGCAGGACTCACACAAAATACTGAAATATCTATGAGCAATTCTGGATTTTTCAACGATTTTGAAGGCAGTCCAAGCAGTTTTTCACTTAGTGGTCATGGCCAAATGAACAGAGGAAAAGTTGGTGTTGGTGCAGGAATTATAAGAGACAAAATTGGGGTAACAACCTCAACAAGTTTTTTCGCTGCTTACTCGTATAAAATCTTTTTCGATTTTGATAGTAGTCGCCCCTATTGGCAACACTACTCGCCCGGAGTAATTTCATTTGGTATAACAGGTGGTGTACAGCAATATCAAGATAATTTAACCGAATTAGGCATTGTTAACGACCCTAATTTTGCGCAAGACATAAATACCACCATCCCAACAATAGGCTTAAGTTTCCTATTTAATCACGCCTCATTTTACGCTGGTTTTTCTGCTCCAAATGTCATGGGTAATTCTTTAGCAACCAATAAAGACGTAAAACTTAGCGAACCAGTTTATGGCTATTTTGGCTATAGATTCTTAAGCGATTCTTTCCAGAATATAATGATAAAGCCAAACGTGTTAATTAAGCACGAAAAAGGTGCGCCTATGCAAGTCGATTTTAATCTAGCAGCAAGCTTTAAAAATAAATTCGAAATTGGCGCTGGTTATAGAACAAGCTCATCCGTAAACCTACTAGCAGGCCTTTATTTATTTAATAATTTACGCTTTATATACACGTATAACGTTGCCTCAAACAATTCACCTTTGGGTAATAGCCACGGCCTAATATTAAGCATTCAATTTAAAGAAGGCTACGCTATAAACTAATCTTCTTATGTTATTTGGGCTTTACCCGAAAAGGGGCGGGGTATTTCACATCCATCTATACTATCTCTAAATATTTTCTTTTCATTAACTTTTAGTCCCCTATTAACTATAAAATGTTTAGGTAAATGGATAATATTGCCATAACTGTCGATAACCAAAATATCCCATTTTAAAACTCTAAATATTTTTTCAATGATGTGAAAAGTTGTTTTCATATATGTTACAAACAAGTTACAACTTCAAATATAGAGATATTCACCTACCGCATAACAATGATTTTATAAGAATTTTATTATATTAACTATATAAAACCTGAATTTTTAATTTTGTTTAGCACTACCACAAAGATTCAAATCCTAAAGATTCCTGCTATCGCAGGAATTAAGGTGCAGGGTTAGGCATAACTTGATGTACGGAATTAATTTGTTCTAAAAGGTCTTCACTTAAATTCACATCAATACTCGCAATATTTTCTTTAAGCTGGTCCATATTAGTTGCTCCAATAATAGTACTTGTAACGAAAGGGCGCTGGTTTACAAAAGCTAAACTCATTTGTGCTAAACTCATGTTATTAGCTTCTGCTATTTTTAAATATTTTCTTGCGGCTTCGCTTGCTTGTTCGCCACTATATCTTGCAAACCTCGGGAATAATTTTAGACGTGCATTGTCAGCAGCTGTTCCTTTTATGTATTTACCTGACAATACCCCAAATGCCATTGGCGAATAGGCTAATAAGCCAACATTTTCTCTAAGCGCTACTTCTGCTAAATCGGTTTCAAAAGTTCTGGTAAGCATTGAGTAGGCGTTTTGTATGGTTACTACTCTTGGTAAATTATGGTGTTTTGATTCTTCTAAATAGCGCATAGTTCCCCATGCGTTTTCGTTAGAGATACCTATATTTCTGATTCTACCTGCTTTAATTTCGGCATCTAAACTATGCAGGATTTCATTAAAATTGTCTTTCCATTTTGTATCGAGATTAAAATTTCTAACCCCAAATCGGTTGGTATTACGTTCTGGCCAATGCAGTTGGTATAAATCTATATAATCGGTTTGCAATCTTTGTAGCTCTAAATCGATGGCTTCTTTAATAGCACTTGGGCTAAATCCTGTTGTGCGGATATGCGCCGTATAATCGCCAGGCCCTGCAATTTTTGAGGCTATAACAACTTGATCTCTATTACTTGATTTTTTTAACCAAGTGCCTATAATTTTACTGGTTCTACCGCTTATTTCTGCTGTGGCTGGCACAGGATATAATTCTGCAGTATCAATAAAATTAACACCTTGGTCTATAGCGTAATCTAGTTGCTCATGGCCTTCGGATTCGGTGTTTTGATTTCCCCAGGTCATAGAACCTAAGCATATTTTACTAACTTTTATATTGGTGTTTGGGAGTGTTGTGTATTTCATGTTTTATTTTTGTGGAAGTGTAAAGATAAAAAACCGTTAAAAGCCATTTTAGCTTTTAACGGTTTTTTATGCGTTAGGGATTGAGGCATTTGTTGAAGCTCTCCCGATTTTTCATCGGGAAGCGACTGCCGAAAGCCCGACCGCCTGCCCTGAGCGTAGACGAAGGGTGCGGTAACGCCCACTTCTAGATACATCCCGAAATGAATTCGAGACACTCGCAGCGACACTTACTCGCTTAACAACTTAGAAAGTTCGTCTAACTTTGGTGTTAAAATAACTTCTATACGTCTGTTTTTTGCTTTTCCTTCTTTGGAATCGTTAGAGGCTACCGGAGCAAACTCGCCACGACCTGCTGCGGTTAAATTCTCTGGATTTATACTATTGTTTTGTCTCAATATATTAACGATTGCCGTAGCTCGTTTTGTTGACAAATCCCAGTTGCTTGTTAAAGTTCCGTTGCCTTTATACGGTACATTATCTGTATGACCTTCAATTAATACGGCAATATCTGGATTGTCTCCAAGTACAGTACCTAGTTGCTTTACAGCTCTTGTTCCTTCTGAACCTACAGCCCAACTTCCTGAGCTAAAAAGCAATTTGTTTTCCATAGAGACATAAACTTTTCCGTCGCGTTGCTCTACGGTTAACCCTTTACCCTCAAAATCTGTTAAGGCTCTTGAAATGGCATTTTTAAGCGCCGTCATTGCGGCATCTTTAGAAGCGATAACTTGCTCTAATTCTGCCACACGGTTTGAGCGATCTTCCAACTCTTTTTTAAGTTTTGCTAGTCTTGCATTTTCTGCCGCTAAAGCTTGCTCTTTAGCTTCTAACTGCGCTAATAATTCTCTGTTTTTTTGAGAATTTGCTGCAATGGATGCCGAACTATTTTTCTCTAAAGCATCGTAAGAGGCTTTTAAATTATCTAAATTCGATTTAGCGGCATTATACTCGCCTTGCAATTTATCGCGTTGCGCTACTGCTTCATCATAAGCCGATTGTAATTGCTTTAATTCGTTTTCGGCTGCGGTTTTAGCACTTAAAAGTGTTTCGTTGTTATTTGATAACTTTTTATTTTCCTTTTTTAAATCGGCATATTTTGCTTCTAACTCTTTATACACTTTTGGTGATACGCACGAGGCTAAAATTACTAAGGCAAATACGGCGAATAGGCTTTTTTTAATCATCTTGTTTGGGTTCATTTATTATTTAATTATTTTATTTCTACTAAAATAGGACAATGGTCGCTATGAACTGCTTCCGACAATATAACGGCTCTTTTTATGTTTTCTTGTAATGGTTTTGAAACCATGGCATAATCTAATCGCCAACCTTTGTTATTGGCACGTGAATTGGCACGGTAACTCCACCAGCTATATTGTTGTAAATCAGGATTTAAAAACCTAAAAGAATCAATAAATCCGCTATCTATAAAACTACCTATCCACTCGCGTTCTACAGGTAAAAATCCTGAAACACCTTTCATTTTTGGGTTATGAATATCCATTTCTTCATGGCAAATATTATAATCGCCACAAATAACAAGGTTTGGTGTTTCTTTTTTAAGATTGTTTATATAGTCTTGAAACAGGTCCATATATTCCAATTTATGATTTAATCTGGCATCGTTTGTACCTGATGGTAAATACAAACTCATTACTGAAACGCCATCATAATCGGCACGAATATTTCTGCCTTCAAAATCCATAGATTCAATTCCGGTGCCATATTCAATATGATTAGGTTCTGTTTTACTTAAAATAGCCACACCACTATAGCCTTTTTTTTGCGCACTATACCAGTAATTATATTTGTAACCGGCGTCTTCAAAAAGACTTAAATCTAATTGCTCTTCCATGGCTTTGATT
This sequence comes from Algibacter sp. R77976, assembly GCF_044594645.1. Taxonomy (GTDB): domain Bacteria; phylum Bacteroidota; class Bacteroidia; order Flavobacteriales; family Flavobacteriaceae; genus Algibacter_B. Next base: position 1,295,265 of record NZ_CP138989.1, on the reverse strand, counting down.
TCTTGCAAACAAACAACATCTGGATTTGCTGCTTTTAACCAATCTATAAAACCTTTATTGATTGCTGCGCGTATACCGTTTACGTTATAGGATATAATTTTCATTTGATTGAATAAGTGTTTCAGCTAAAATAAATAATGCGTTACTTTTACACTATTAAATTAAGTGAGATTTAACTATTTTTTTTAACAATTAGATTGAATAGATGAGATCCCGATATAAAAATCGGGATTAGTTCGACCATCTATTTTAAAAGCACCTTTGGCGCTTCTTAAAAAAGGGTCTCACTAAAATATTTTAAGCGATTTACAGTTTAAGTATCTGATGAAGTTTTTTACATGCATTCTTATGGTTTCTATTTGTTTTTGCGGGTTTTCGCAAAATCAAAACTCGAACTATAAAACTAAAAAAGTTGCTGTAAAAAACACCATCCTAATTGATAGTGTTAGTATTAATTCTAATTCATTTTCAGTTAGAAAAAAAGATAATAGCATTATTGATTCCACTTACTATTCTGTAGATTTTAAAAAAGCAATGTTAAGGTTTAAAAAGCCTATTGAAACAGATTCAATAATTATAAACTACCTAAAGTTCCCTGAATTCTTAACGAAAACCTACAAACAACTGGATGAAAATATTATTGTTGAAAGCAATAGTAATAATCAAAACTTATACAAACTAACACAACCCAATACAGAGAACAATTTTGTTCCTTTTGATGGCTTAACAACTTCTGGAAGTATTTCCCGTGGGATTACGGTTGGTAATAATCAAAACTCAGTTTTAAATAGTGAACTAGACCTTCAGATAACAGGAAAACTAAATGATAAGGTTTCATTAAGGGCGTCCATTCAAGATGCAAATATTCCTTTACAGGAAAGTGGTTACAGTCAACGTTTAGATGAGTTCGACCAAGTTTTTATCGAATTATTTAGCGACCGATGGAATGTTCGTGCTGGTGATATTGATTTGATGAATACCAATTCTTATTTCGCCAATTTTTCAAAACGTGTACAAGGTTTAAATTTTAATGTTAAATTAGGAGAAGAAGATAATCGAACGAATTTATTTGCTGCTGGTGCCATTGTACGCGGGCAGTTTACAACTAGTCAATTTACAGCACAAGAAGGGAATCAAGGACCATATAAATTGCAAGGAACCAATGGCGAATTGTTTGTTCTTATTGTATCTGGTAGCGAGACGGTTTATGTAAACGGCATTCCTATTAAACGTGGCGAAGATCAAGATTATATTATCGATTATAATGCAGGCGAAATTATTTTCAACTCTACATACCCGATAACTTCCGAAATGCGAATTACGGTAGATTACCAATATAGCGATCGTAATTATTCACGTTTTGTAGCTTACGGTGGAGGGAACTATGAAAGCGAAAAGTTAAAAATAGGAGTTTCTGTTTATTCTGAAAATGATGCTAAAAACCAACCTTTACAGCAAAACTTATCAGAAGAACAAGTTCAAATTCTAGCGAATGCCGGTGATGATAGAACGCAAATGGTCGCACCGTCTGAAGTTAGAGAGGAATTAAACGACAACAGAATCTTATATAAAAAGGAGTTGATTGGTGGTGATGAAGTTTTTGTGTTTTCAAATGACCCCGATGATGAGTTATATCGCGTTACCTTTACGCTAGTTGGCGACGGCCTAGGTGATTATGAATTGAGTAACATTAACGCCATTAACAACATCTATGAGTACGTTGGTTTAAATCTTGGAAATTACGCTCCTATAGTCCAACTTGTGGCGCCAACCAAACTACAAATAGCTGTTTTAAATGGACGTTACATACCTTCTGAAAAAACCAATATTAGTTTTGAGGCTTCTGGAAGCAAGAATGATTTAAATGCGTTTTCAAATTTAGATGATGAAAATAACGATGGGTTTGCTGGAAAAATTAATATCAATCAAACAATAGTAAAAAAAGATAGCCTTTGGAATGTAGATGTTTATGCAGATAGCGATTATATAAGTTCGAACTATAGAAATATTGAAGGCTTATACAATCCAGAATTTAACCGCGATTGGAATTTAGACCTTAGTAATACAAATGGAATTGGACTTAATTTAGGGAATCAATTACTTTTAAATTCTGGCTTTAAAATGTTTCATCATGAAAAAGGCAACTTTAATTATCAATTTGAGCATTTAAATTTCTCTGATGGTTTTAATGGAAACCGACATATAGCCCATGCTAATTTGTTTTTAAAGAGATTCAATATTTTTTCAACTTCAAGTTATCTAGACGCAAATTCTAGCGTAAACACCTCAACTTTTTTAAGGTCTTACAACCGGATAACTTATAGCATGAAAAAAAGTTGGGTTGGTACAAAAATAGCAGTTGAAAATAATGAACAACGCATTACATCTACTCAAGAATTAACTGCTTTAAGCCAAAAATTTAAATCTTATGAAGTCTTTTTTGGAGTTGGTGACAGCACCAGTATTTTCACCGAAATAGGCTATAAAAATCGTGTAAATGATAGTATTCGAAACAACGAATTGCAAAAAGTAAATACTTCAAATACGTTTTATTTAGACTCTAGACTGATAAAAAACAAAAACACCAATCTGTCTTTATATGCTAATTATAGAACATTAAAAAACACAGATAAATCTATAGACGACGAAAACTCTATAAACTCAAGATTACAATTCAACCAGAAGCTTTTTAAACAAATTATTCAATGGAACACCATTTTTGAAACTAACTCTGGCCAATTAGCACAACAAGATTTTACTTATGTTGAAGTTGAAGCAGGACAAGGCACCTACACATGGAATGATTATAACGAAAACGGGATTCAAGAACTAGAAGAATTCGAGATTGCCCAATTTCAAGATCAAGGCATATATATTCGAGTACTGCTCCCTAATCAGGTTTTTATAAAAACACACCAAAATAGGTTGAGCCAAACGTTGACATTGAATCCGGCACAATGGTCGGTTTCAGAAAATAAATCTCAAAAATTTTGGTCTCATTTTTACAACCAAACCAGTTATTTAATCGACAGAAAGATAAAAAGAGAAGGCAGTAACTTTAATTTAAACCCATTTAATAATAACGAAGAAGACCAGTTAGGCTTACAATTAAACTTTAGAAACGTTTTGTTTTTTAATAGAGGAAAACAGCATTACACCACGTCTTATACTTTTTTAGACAATACAACTAGAAGCGTTTTATCTGTTGGTTTTATAGAGAATGGTTTAAAAAGTCATCAATTTAATTTTAATCATAAAATATCTGGAAACTGGTTAATTAATATGCTTTCAGCTTTTGACAATAATGAAAGTATAAGTGAAAACTTTGCAAGCAAAAATTATAATTTTGATGAGACCAGATTCAACCCTAAGCTATCTTACTTATTTAACGATAATTCTAGTTTTGATGTGTTTTACCAATATGCCAGTAAAAATAATACTATTGGAGATTTAGAAGCTTTAAAGCAACAGAAATATGGCATGTCTTTTAGTTTAGCAAGTAGCCAACAAAGTGCTATTAATGGTGAGTTTAATTTCTTTTCGAACAATTTTACTGGAAATGCGAATACACCCGTAGCATATCAACTACTAGAAGGTTTACAACCAGGAAAAAACTTTACTTGGAGTTTACTAGCGCAAAAAAAACTGACTAAGTTTTTAGATTTAAACCTTAGCTATTTTGGCAGAAAAACAGAAACTAGTAGAACGATACATTCTGGTTCCATACAGTTAAAGGCATATTTTTAAATACTTATGTAATATATGGCACATATTAAAATTTGTTTTTTAATATCTTTGTAAAGGTATGAGTAAACTAATTGTCATAATTTATTCTTTTTTGATTCTCGTTCAAAGTTTCAATATTAACATTGAAGATATTTCAAAATTCAATGCGTTGTTGGAACATGCCAACTATCATCAAGACATGTATGGCGATGATTTTTTTGATTTTTTATCTGAGCATTACGGAGAGAAAATGGCTTCTCATCAAGATAAACATCAAGAGCACGAGGATTTGCCTTTTAAAGATAGTCATCATATGTTTTCGCATATAAACACCTCTTTTGTTCTTTTTGATTCGATAGTAAACCCGCTTTATTTCCCATCATCTATAGACGTTTCTCTTAACTTTCTTTATAAAGAGCAACATTCAGTTTTCGAGAAACTTCCTGTTTTTCAACCTCCCAAATCCGCATAATTCATTAGTGATTCAAGTCATTTTTTAATAAGCTATTTATCAATAGCTTACACTATCTATTTATGAATTATGTTAGAAAATATTATAAAATTCAGCTTAAAAAATAAGTTTGTTATTCTACTATTTATAGCTTCTGTTATCGGTTTCGGTATTTATTCGTTGGCTCAAATTCCTATTGGAGCTGTACCCGATATTACAAACAACCAAGTACAAGTTATTACAACGTCCAGAAATTTATCTACACAAGATGTTGAACAATTTATCACCTATCCTGTTGAGTTGGAAATGGCAAATTTACCTGGTGTAGAGGAAATAAGATCCGTTTCAAAATTCGGCTTATCAGTTGTAACTATTGTTTTTAATGATAATATGGGCACTTATCTACCCAGACAATTAATTGCAGAAAAAATAAAATCAGCTTCAGAGAAAATCCCGGAAGGCTTTGGCGCACCAGAAATGGGGCCAATAACAACAGGTTTAGGAGAAATTTACCAATATATTCTTGATGTTAAGCCCGAATTTAAAGACCGCTATTCGGTTACCGAACTGCGTACCATTCAAGATTGGATTGTAAAAAGACAGCTATCTGGTATTCCTGGAGTTGTTGAAGTTAATACTTGGGGTGGTTTTTTAAAGCAATATGAAGTTGCCATAAATCCCCAAAAACTTAAAGCAATGAATATTAATTATATTGATATTTTTAACGCTTTAGAAAAAAATAATAGCGTTGCAGGTGGCGGTTATATTGAAAAAACCAACAAAGCCTTTTTTATACGCGGTGAAGGTTTAGTAACCTCTCTAAAAGATATTGAAAATATTGTAATAAAAAATGAAACCTTACCTGTTTACATAAAAGACGTTGCAGAAGTAGGCTTTGGAAGCGCTACCAGATTTGGAGCCATAACCGGAAATGGAGAGGGCGAAAAAGTACTTGGGCAAGTGATGATGCTTAAAGATGGTAACTCTAAAGAAGTAATTGACGCGGTTAAAGAACGTGTGGCTTCCATACAAAGTTCGTTGCCGGAAGGTGTTTATATAAATGGATTTTTAGAGCGAAGTGAACTTATTGGTAAAACAACTTTCACGGTGGCCGAAAACTTAATACTAGGATCACTCATCGTTATTTTTGTTGTGGTTTTACTTTTAGGAAATATTCGTTCTGGTCTGGTTGTGGCTTCGGTGATTCCGTTAAGCTTACTATTTGCCATTTCGTTAATGAATATTTTTGGTATTGATGCTAACTTAATGAGTCTTGGTGCTATTGATTTTGGAATCATCATCGATGGTGCTGTTATTATAGTGGAGTTTATTGCATTTAGAATTACTGCTCAAAGTTCGAAAATAAAAACACTATCCAAAACTGATCAACAATCGAGTATTGACACGATCACGCAAAAAAGTGCTTCAAAAATGATGAATTCTGCCATATTTGGTCAGCTTATCATTCTTATCGTTTTCATTCCTATTTTATCCTTAAGCGGTGTGGAAGGCAAAATGTTTAAACCTATGGCATTAACCTTCAGTTTTGCATTGGTTGGTGCTATGTTATTCTGTTTAACCTATGTGCCTGTAATATCATCTATGTTTTTAAAACCAGACAAACAAAGTGATAAAAACATATCGGTTAGGTTAATGACATTTTTAACAAAAATATATAAACCCTCTATAAATTGGGCTTTAGAGCACAAGAAAATAGTGGTTTCATTAGCTGGTATTTTATTAGCATTTAGCATTTGGTTATTCAGCACAATGGGTGGCGAATTCGTCCCAACTTTAGATGAAGGTGATTTTGTAATTCAACCTGTTTTAAAAACAGGAACTTCATTAGGAAAAACCATAGAAATTACCACAAAAATTGAACAAATTCTTTTAGATAATTTCCCTGAAGTTGATCAAGTTGTTAGCAGAATAGGTGCTGCGGAAGTCCCAACAGACCCCATGAGTATGGAAGAAAGTGACGTTATCATCAAACTGAAACCAAAAGGCGAATGGACTTCGGCATCGAGTAAAGATGAATTAGCTGATAAATTCAAAGAAGCATTAACCATTATTCCTGGTATGGAAGTGGAATTTACACAACCCATAGAAATGCGATTTAACGAACTAATAACGGGTGTTAGAGCCGATGTTGCCATTAAAATATTTGGTGAAGATTTATCGGTTTTAGCAAATAAAGCTAACCAAATAAAATCGCTCATTAAAAATGTGGAAGGTGCATCAGATATAATAATTGAAAAAGTTGAAGGTTTACCTCAAATGAGCGTAACCTATAACCGAAGCAAAATAGCGCGCTACGGATTAAACATTGCAGATGTTAATCAATTAATTTCAATGGGTTTTGCAGGCGAAAACGTTGGAACTGTATTTGAAGGCGAAAAACGATTTGATATGGTGGTTCGATTGGATAAAGCACATCGAAAAGATATCGGAAATCTTAAAAATTTATATGTAGATACGCCTAGTGGAGCAAAAATCCCTCTTAATGAATTAGCAGAAATAAAATACACAACGGGTCCCGCAAAAATTTCGAGAGACGATACCAGACGACGCATTGTGGTGGGTATAAACGTTAGAAATAGAGATTTACAATCGGTTGTTGATGATGTTCAAAGTATTATTGAAAAGAAATTAAAACTTCCAGTAGGCTACAGTATTACTTATGGTGGTCAATTTGAAAACTTACAAAGTGCCAAAGCGCGGTTAATGATAGCGGTTCCAATCGCATTAGTTCTAATATTTATTCTATTGCATTTTGCTTTTGGATCTGTTAAAGAAGCCCTTATGGTGTATTCTGCAATTCCGCTTTCTGCGGTTGGTGGCGTTTTACTTTTATGGTTAAGAGATATGCCTTTTAGTATTTCTGCAGGTGTTGGTTTTATTGCGCTATTTGGTATCGCCGTTTTAAACGGTATCGTTTTAATCGAGCATTTTAAGGAATTAAAAGAGCAAGGCATAACAAACATTAGTGAACGTGTTAAAAGAGGAACTATCGAACGTTTAAGACCAGTAATATTAACCGCGGCAGCAGCAGCTCTAGGGTTTTTACCCATGGCCATTTCTACAAATGCAGGTGCAGAAGTGCAACGTCCTTTAGCAACAGTTGTTATTGGTGGTTTGGTTACCGCAACCATTTTAACCCTCATTGTTTTACCAGTTTTGTATGCTTGGTTTGAAGAAAAAACTGAAATTAAAATGAATAAAAAAACAGTAGCATCGGTAATAATTATTTTACTGTCGCTAAACATAAATGCACAAAATAATCCTTTAAGTGTTGACGAAGCTGTTCATATAGCAATTGAAAATAATTCGAATTTAAAAGCATCGTCTTTAAAAACAAATGAATCTGAAGCTTTAATTGGAAGTGCTTTTAGTTTCGATAAAACATCGGTTTATTATAATTACGATGAGAATAACATGGCTATAAATGGTGAACCTTTAAAGGTTTTTGGAGTTGCTCAAGATTTTAAATTTCCAACCGTTTATTTTGCAGACAAGAAAGTGAATAAAGCAAAATTCAATGTTCAGAAATCTAATTACAACATCAAATTAGAGGTTTTAAAACGCGATGTTCATTTAGCCTATTCCAATTTAAGTTGTGCCAAAAATAAAGCTAAAACGTATAAATTTCTAGACAGCTTATATGAGAAATTTGTTAGTGCATCTACTCGCAGGTTCGAGTTAGGAGAAACTAATTATTTAGAAATGATTAGCGCAAAATCTAAACGAAAACAACTTGAAACCGTTTATAAACAAGCGCAACAAGATGTGATATTAGCAAAAGAACAATTAAAAAAGTTGGTGCAAATAGATACATTTTCAATTTCTGATGAAGAGCTTGAAAAATTAGAATTACAAGATTTTTCAGTCGATAATAATATTGGATTCTCTTTCTATGAAAATTCTCAAGCGTATTACAAAGCACTAAATCAACAAGAAAAACAAAACCTATTGCCAGATTTAAGTGTAGAATATTTTCAAGGTACCAATAGCACTTTAAACACGAATATTAAAGGCTATCAATTTGGAGTAAAAATCCCTTTATTTTTTAGTGGAAACAGTTCAAAAATAAAAGCTTCTAAAATTGCACAAGAAGCTATTGAAGCCGAAAAAGAAGACTATACCATCAAATTAAACGCTGAATATAAAATGCTATTGGCAAAACTTCAGCAACACAATGAGGCTATTAGTTATTACGAAACCCAAGGTAAAACGCTTTCAGAAGAAATAATAAAAACTGCTGAACGTACTTTTAAAGAAGGCGAAATTGATTTCTTTCAATACATACAAAGTATAGAAACGGCAACCGATATTGAACTTTCTTACCTCGACAATCTAAATGCATATAACCAAACTATAATTGCTATCAATTATTTAATACTATAAAAAAATGAAACAGCTATATATCCTATTATTTTCACTTGTTTTAGTGGCTTGTGGAAATTCAGAAAAAAACAATGAAACGCTACAAAAAGATTCATACCCAAATTACATTGTAATTACGCAATCGCAGTTTTCTAGCGGACAAATGCAACTAGGAAAACTTGAAGAACAATTGTTTTTCCAAAGTATTAAAACTACCGGAATAATTGATGTTCCGCCACAAAACAAAGCGGTTATTAGTACCTTTATGGGAGGTTACATTACAAAAACACCATTGTTAGTTGGAGACAAAGTAAAAAAAGGACAGGTTTTATTATCCTTAGAAAATCCAGAATTTGTTGAAATGCAACAGCAATATTTAGAAATTGCAGAACAGCTTAACTACTTAAAATCTGAATATAACAGACAAAAAACACTTTTTGATGAAAACATTACGTCTCAAAAAAATTATTTAAAAGCTGAAAGTGCCTATAAAAGTAGTTTAGCGAATTATAATGGGTTACGTAAAAAATTGGCTATGTTAAACATTAACCCAAAATATGTTGAGCAAGGTCGCATCACATCAACTATAAATTTATTTTCTCCAATTGAAGGCTTTATAACCAAAGTAAATATTAGTAATGGCATGCCTGTTTCACCTTCAGATATCATCATGGAAATTATAGATACCGACCATATTCATTTAGAATTATCAGTTTTCGAAAAAGATATTTTGAATATAAAAAAGGGGCAAAAAATACAATTTAAAATCCCTGAAGCGTCCAAAAAAACTTTTAAAGCAGAAGTTCATTTAGTTGGCACTACTATAGATGAAACTTCAAGGATTGTTCAAGTTCATGGTCATATTTTAAATGAAGAACAAGCTAATTTTATAGTTGGTATGTTTGCAGAAGCAGATATTATAACTCAGGCAAACACGAGCTTAGCATTGCCAAAAGATGCCATAATTGAAGTTGAAAATGAGAATTTTGTTTTGGCTTTAAAAGAAAAAAATGGTGATGATTATTATTTTGAAAAAATTAAAATAGAAATAGAAAATCAAACCGAAAACTACGTTGCCGTATTAAACACTAATAATTTAACTAATAAAGATATTTTAATAAAAGGCGGTTTTATGCTATTGAGTGAAGGTGAGGAATAAAAGTTTTAAAACTTAGAACTGTCAATTTTTTCAAATACTGAAATAATAGATTTCACAGCTTCAATGTAAAATTCTGGATGAATATTTTCGTAATCATCGGTAGGTTCATGATAATCTTTATGGTCTTCAACTCCGAAATATAAAAATGGAATGCCTTTTTTATGAAAACTAGCGTGATCGGAAGCGTTAGTCCAATTCTCTAATCCATCATAACCATCATGACCACCTATTAGTTTTATTTTAGATGAAGTCTTCAATTTAGAAATTAAATACTTTAAATTCTTGTTAAGAGAAGTACCTACAGCGAATAATTCATTTTTATCGCTTCGACTTATCATATCCATATTTAAATTCACCATAATATCCTTTGAAGAAATAATAGAATGATTCACAAAATATTTAGAGCCTTGAAGTCCTAACTCCTCACCATCAAAAGCCGCTAAAATAACGGAATGTTTTGGCGGATGTTTTTTAAAATATTCCGCGAAAGCGAATAAGGCACTTATTCCAGAAGCATTATCATCTGCACCATTAAAAATTTTTCCGTTTTTAACACCCTCATGATCATAATGCGCACTTAAAACAATATACTTTTTAGAATATTCTGTACCCTTAATAAGTCCTAATACATTAACCGCATTATAGGCTTTTTTCTTTTTTGTAAATAAGAATTGTTGCTCAAACGTCTTGCCTAAAGGTTTAACGTTAAGCGAATGAAATTGATTAATAATATATTTTCTGGCTTTAATTGCACCTTCAGCACCCGTTCTTCTACCTTCAAATGCATCAGAAGACAATGATTTAACATGCTTTAATAAAGACATTTCATCAAACTGAGAAGCAGATTGATTAAGTTCTGATTGGGCAAAAATGTCTGTTCCTTGTATAGCTAAACAGAGTACTAGTGCTAAAAGAATTCTAAACATATAAAGTAATAGTGACTAAATATAACTAATAAATTACACTTATTTAAATAACAAAGCCCATACCAAAAAGTTGATATGGGCTTAAATGTTTTATAATTAATTACTACTTAACAGCAGCTTTCATTAATTCTCTATTCATTCTAGCAATGTTCTCTAGTGAAATGCCTTTTGGACATTCTACCTCACATGCTCCTGTGTTGGTACAGTTACCAAAACCTTCTAAATCCATTTGCGCTACCATGTTTTTAACACGATCTGCAGCTTCTACTTGCCCTTGCGGTAATAAAGCATATTGAGATACTTTAGCTCCAACAAACAACATAGCACTTGAGTTTTTACAGGTTGCTACACAAGCACCACAACCAATACATGTTGCTGCATCCATAGCTTCGTCTGCCGCATGTTTAGATATAGGAAGTGAATTTGCATCCTGAGTGTTTCCTGATGTATTTACAGATATATAACCTCCAGCATGCTGAATACGCTCAAAAGCCATTCTATCTACTACTAAATCTTTTATAACTGGAAATGCTGCTGCTCTAAATGGCTCGATAGTTATTGTATCACCATCTTTAAACATTCGCATGTGTAATTGACATGTAGTTATGCCTCTATCTGGACCATGTGCTTCTCCGTTTATATACATAGAGCACATTCCACAGATACCTTCTCGACAATCATGATCGAAAGCTACTGGCTCTTCACCAGAGTTGACTAACTGCTCATTCAAAACATCCATCATTTCAAGAAAAGACATATGTTCTGAAATTTCAGTTACTTTATAATCGACCATTTGACCCTTTGATTTTGAGTCTTTTTGTCTCCAAATTTTAAGTGTTAAATTCATAGGTCTTTCTTATTTGTATGAACGTTGTTTAAGTTCGATATCTTTAAATTCTAATTCTTCTTTATGTAATTCTGCATCGGCAGGTTCTCCTTTATATTCCCAAGCAGAAACAAAAGCAAAGTCTTTATCATTACGTTTTGCTTCTCCTTTTTGAGGCCCATCTAATTCAGCAGATTCTTCTCTAAAGTGCCCTCCACAAGATTCTGCTCTTGTTAACGCATCTTTAGCAAACAATTCTCCTAACTCTAAGAAATCGGCAACACGACCAGCTTTTTCAAGTTCTGGATTCATTTCATTTGCTGATCCAGGAACTGAAACATCTTTCCAGAATTCTTCGCGAATGGCTTTAATTTCAACCATGGCTTCTTTCAATCCTTTTTCGTTTCTAGACATTCCACATTTATCCCACATCACTTTACCAAGTTTCTTGTGGAAGTAATCTACAGATTTAGTTCCTTTATTACTTACAAAGAATTCTATTTTGTCTTTTACTTCTTTTTCAGCTTCTTCAAACTCTTTGGTATCCGTCGATATTTCACCTGTTCGAATATCATCAGCTAAGTAATCACCAATCGTATATGGTAAAACAAAATACCCATCGGCTAAACCTTGCATTAAAGCAGAAGCTCCAAGTCTGTTTGCACCATGATCAGAGAAGTTAGCCTCACCTATACAATACAACCCTGGAACGGTTGTCATTAAGTTATAGTCAACCCAAACACCTCCCATAGTATAGTGTACTGCTGGGTAAATCATCATTGGTGTTTTGTATGGATTTTGATCTACAATCTTCTCATACATTTGGAATAAGTTTCCATATTTAGCCTCAACTATAGCTCGACCCAATTCGTATATCTTCTCTTCTGAAGGATTTGATATATTTTGAATCTTAGCTTGCTCTTTTCCGTAACGTTCAAAGGCAGCAGCAAAATCTAAATACACAGCTTCTCCTGTAGCATTTACCCCATAACCAGCATCGCAACGCTCTTTTGCAGCACGAGATGCCACATCACGAGGTACTAAGTTTCCAAAGGCTGGATAGCGACGCTCTAAGTAATAATCTCTTTCATCTTCAGACAAATCCGTTGGTTTTTTACGCCCTTCACGAATTGCTTTTACATCCTCTAAATTTTTAGGCACCCAGATACGCCCATCGTTTCTTAAAGATTCAGACATTAAGGTTAACTTAGACTGATAATCTCCCGAACGGGGAATACATGTTGGGTGAATTTGTGTGTAACAAGGGTTTGCAAAAAACGCACCCTTTTTATGAATTTTCCATGAAGCAGTAACATTACTACCCATAGCATTTGTTGAAAGGAAATATACATTTCCATACCCACCAGTTGCGATAACTACGGCATGTGCAGAATGACGCTCAATTTCTCCAGTTATTAAATTTCTAGCTATAATTCCTCTTGCTTTTCCATCTACTTTTACAACATCAAGCATTTCGTGACGATTGAACATTTCAATCTTACCACGAGCAATTTGACGGTTCATTGCAGAATATGCACCTAATAATAGTTGCTGCCCTGTTTGTCCTTTAGCATAAAACGTTCTAGAAACTAATACACCACCGAATGAACGGTTATCTAATAACCCACCATAATCACGAGCAAAAGGAACACCTTGAGCAACACATTGGTCAATTATATTAGAAGAAACCTCAGCTAAACGATAAACGTTAGCTTCACGAGAACGGTAATCGCCTCCTTTTACGGTATCATAAAACAATCTATAAGTTGAATCACCATCACCTTGATAGTTTTTAGCTGCATTAATACCTCCTTGTGCTGCAATAGAGTGTGCACGTCTTGGAGAATCTTGATAAGCAAATGCTTTTACATTGTATCCTAACTCAGCTAATGTTGCTGCAGCAGAACCTCCAGCTAAACCTGTTCCTACTACAATAATGTCGATATGACGTTTGTTTGCAGGATTAACAAGGTTAATATGATTTTTATAATCTGTCCATTTATCTTGAATTGGACCCTTAGGTACTTTTGAATCTAATGTTGCCATATCTATGATAATACGTATTTAAGGTGATGATAAAGTGCAATAATTATAAATCCTAATGGGATTATAATTGAATAGGCTTTCCCTATATTTTGTAATGTTTTCTTTCTACCAGCGGTTACTCCCATAGATTGAAAAGCAGAAGTAAAACCATGTGCTAAATGCAATCCTAAAAGAATGAATGCCAAAACATAAGCTATAGTTCTAATGTGACTATGAAACTTCTCTACTAATTCATTGAAATATCTAAATTCACCATGATGCAATCCCGACATGTCGCCAACTACATATTTAGTGTTTAATTCTGGAATCCAGAAATCGATAAAGTGAAGTACAATAAATGCTAATATTGCCAAGCCACTATAAATCATATTTCTACTCATCCAAGTAGAATTTGCAGCACCATTGTTTTTGGCATATTTAACACCATTAGCTTTCTTATTTTTTAACTCTAGTACAAATCCCATGATAAAGTGGAATACTACACCGAAAATTAAAACCGGTTGTAGTGCAAATTGTACTAACGGATTTGTTCCCATAAAATGGGATAATTCATTAAAAACCTCTTCACTAAAAAGTGAAGTGATGTTTACCGCTAAATGAATAATTAAGAAAAACATTAGGAAGAATGCTGAAAGTGCCATAGCAATTTTTCTTCCAATCGAAGATTTAAAAAATCCGCCCATTTTTTTGAAGTTATTTTTTTGGTTTTAACAAAGGTAGTTATGGACGGACTCTTAGACAAATAACAATTGTCATGTTTTTATTATTTAGAATGATTTTAAAGAGAAATTAAATTATTGTTAATTCTTAATCATATGGAATTCTTCCAAAGAACTATTAAAAGATGGTTTAAATACTATAATTAATAGGCTTAACAGCATTTCACAAATAAATAAAAAACGAATAATTAAAGAATAAAGAAGACCAATTAAATGATCTTCTTTATTTTATTTTGACTCTTTAGCTAATAGAATATTAATCGATAATAAGTTTTTTAGTTATAACGGCAATATCTGAATGAATATTCACAAAATAAATCCCTTTTGAAGTGTTTTTCAAATTAATAGATTTTAAGCGGTTCGTATTATTAATATTGTGCTTAGAAATAAGCCGGCCACTAACATCATAAATAACAACTTTCTCTAAATTATTTGTTCCATCAGTACTTATAAAGAGACTACCGTTAGTTGGATTTGGATACATTTTTACACCAGCATTTAATTCATCCTCATTAACCCCTAAAGAACAACTACCAGAATAATTAGTCATTAAGGATTGATTGCATACTCGAGTATTTGTGCTGTTATCTTGTATGTTTTTTGCAAGCACCAAATTATAATCATCTAAATTTCTTAATGATTCTCCTTCTGCTATAGCATAATGCATTACATTATTGGTATCAATAATATGATCTAATTGCCTACAATGCCCTAATTCGTGTAGTGCTACACTCTCAAAATCATACTCAGTACTTTTAGGGCTTTGTGTATAATAATTCCAATTTGTTTCATCATCAAATACAATGTCAAATTCTTTTATATACCATTCAAAAACGGGTACTCTATCGACTATAGTTGTACATCTAGAGTAATAGCTGGTTCTTTGGCCTAAAACTGTATCTGGCAAATCCTCATCTGAATTTGGACTTGTACTATTATCAAACGTTATAACATTTTTACCGTCTGAAATAGATTTATACTTAGCATTAGAACCTGACACTATGCTTGACTCATCGAGACTCCAATTTATATGAGATTCACAACTCCATGTTTTTAAAGCCCTAATAAAAGTGTTTTTGGCTTCGGTATTTTGAGCAAAATTTGATGTCATTTGCCAAGTATAGCCGCCATTTCCATTATTACTTACAAGTTGTGTTTGGTAAGCAATATTATCACTAATAATATTCGCTTGAGCAGAATTAATTTATAGCGTATTACTTGAAGTAAAATTACTTCCATCATTATGTGTAATTCTAATTTCTCCTGTTCCAGCTTCAGATGGGACTTCTACAGTAATTTTTGTGTCTTCCCAAGATAACACTTGAGCATCTAACGCATAAATAAAGCTTTTTCCTCCATTATCTGCATTTCTAAAACCTACATTACCTTTTATAGTCCCAAAATTAGAACCATTAATTGTTAAAATAGATTTTGTTCCTGAGGACAAGGTTGTGGGAGAAAAACTCGAAACTTCTATCAGTAAGCCACCTACCTTATTAGATATTAGTAATTTACTTTCTACATCAAAATCAGACAATTGTATATAATCTGTCTTTGTTTGACGCTTTATCTCTTTATATATTCCTTCAATAATTCCTTGTTTTGAAGTAAACTGATTTACAGCTATATTTTTAGGAAAATCATATTTATAAAATCCCTGTACCGAACCATAAGCTTTAAATTGTTTTATGTTTGATTGTGGTTGAGACTCCAATTCTACTAGGTTATCAAACAAAGTAAAAACACCAACATCATTAACACTTAACTTTAAACTTGGATAAACAATTTGAGCATCTGAATCTACAACACCTCCCGGTGTTATGACCTCTATAATTAACGAAGGATCTCCCTTAAACACCTTATACACCTCAATAGTATTAACTGAATATATTTTTTCATGATTTATATCCCAAAAAGATGTTTTCGAAATTACTTTTCCTTCTACAACAAAACTTGATTTTTCTATTTGCTGATTTAACGGTACTTCTTTCAACATTAACTGAGCCCATATAGATTCAGAAATTATTAAAAATAATAATAAACTAATTAGTTTGTGTTTTCTCATTCTCTCATTTTTTTTAGTTAAAAACTTACAATACTGAGGGAATGATTGTGATAACTTTATTTACGTAGAGATTTTATGTTATAGACTATAGAGAAATGTTAAAATCGATAAGATGCAAATCTTTGAAATCTTTTTATTACAGGGCAAAATATTAACTTAAACAAGTATGCAAATAAAAAAGCGGCATCAACACATAATGTATTGATGCCGCTTTTATAAACAGGTTTTAAAGAACCTATTCTATAATTAGCTTTTTAGTTGTATAGTTTACGCCCGAATGGACATTAACAAAATACATTCCTTTAGATGCTCCTGCCATATTAACAGGAATGGTTCCTGATGAAGATGTAGTTAAATCTAACTGTGATATTAATCTTCCACTAACGTCATATATTTCTACTTTATCTAAATTACCGGTTGATAATTTAATAAAGAATTGTTGATTTGCAGGGTTTGGGTAAATAGAAATACTGTTTTCAAGGTCGTACTCTTCAACATTTAACCCGCAAGCCCCAGAGTAATCAGTCATAGCCAAGACACTACATACAACACTAGATGTACTTCTATTTTGCACATTACCAGCTGCAATAATATTATTTGCTCCTAAAACTCTTTCATCCTGCCCATTAAAGAAACTATAATGCATCACATCATTATTCGAATCAATTACATGAGATAATTGATGACCATGACCCAATTCATGAAGTGCAACACTTTCAAAATCATATTCAGAATTACCTGTTGTACCAGTACCAAAATTCCAAGTTTCAACAGCACCAGAACCCGTATTATCAACATCATCATTAAACACAATATCCATTTCACTTACAAAAAAATCAATACTGGATCCGCCATTTACAAGACAACCTGAATAATGGGAAGTACAACGGCCTAAGACATTATCTGGTAATTCATCTCCAACATCAAATCTTATTACATTAACACCATCGTCTGCAATTTCATTAGTAGTTGTTGTGGCACCAATTACCCAATTAATACCAGTTTCACATCGCCATGTTTCAAAAGCTCTTAAAAAAGAAGCTTTTGCATTTGTATTTGCATCAAAACCTGTGAACATCTGCCATGTATACCCACCGGATGTATTATCATTTATATGTCTAACAGGATAAGCAACATCCAACCCGGCATTGGCTCCTGAAGTAGTTTGATTAGTTACAAGATTAGTCTCTGAGTAAGAAACCGTTAAAATACCATTAGAAGTAGCAGCATCACTTGAGCTATCCGTAACTCTAATTTTACCTGTTCCCGCTCCTGAAGGCACCTCAACAGTAATTTGTGTATCTGTCCATGTTAATACTTGTGTATCTAAAGCATCAACATAAAAACCTCCGCCACCTTCATCTGCATCAGAAAAACCAACTTTACCCTTCACAGTACCAAAACCAGAACCGCTAATGGTTAAAACCTCTTGTGTTCCTCCAGAAACAGTAGTTGGCGAAAACGTAATTCCACTTGGTACCAAACTAGTCTTGCTTTGTTTATTTGCTGATAGCTTTTTTTCAACATCAAAATTAGTCACATCAACAAAATCTGTTTTAGTGTAAGACATAATCTGCTTGTAAAACGACGACGTTATACCCACTTTTTTGTTAAATAGATTGGTTGCAATATCTCGATAAAGGTTATACTTATAAAAACCTAAACTACTTGAATACGGTTTATACTGTTTTTTAGACCCATGGCCTATTTCAATATTATTATTTTCAAGTATAAAAACACCAACATCATTTATATTTAATTTTAAACTAGGGGTAACAATTTCTGCATTAAAGCCAACAACACCTCCGGGAGTAACAACGTCTATTGTTGTTAAAACATCTCCTTTAAAAACTTTATGCACAAGTATGGTATTTAAAGTGTAAATATTCTTGTTTTCTTTATCCCAATATGACTTTTTTGATAAAACTTCCCCTTCGATAAGTAAACTTGAGTTTTTAATTTGCTTCTCTAACGAAACCTCCTTAATTAATCCCTGCGCATTTAAATTTAACAAACTACAGCCGAAAAATATTAAAAGAATAAGTAAAGGTTTTAACGTAATTTTTTTCATACTTCTTTTTAATTAAAATTAGAATAAAATAGCTGAGGGAATATCAAATATAGCAAATATAAATCTACTTTTTATTTATACATTTACATCAGTCGTAAAATTAAATTATAAATAACATGAAATATTCGCCAATAGACAAATCATTATTCGAAACTAACAGAGCAAAATTTATGGCAAAAATGATACCAAATAGTTTAGCCGTATTTAACTCTAACGACATATATCCAATAAGTGCAGATAGCGCCATGCCCTTTGAGCAGCACAGAGATATTTTTTATTTAAGTGGTGTAGACCAAGAAGAAAGTATTCTTGTACTTTTCCCTGATTGTCCAAAAGAAAAACACCGCGAAATACTATTTTTAAAAGAAACAAATGAACATATTGCTATTTGGGAAGGAGAAAAACTAACCAAAGAAAAAGCATTTGAAACTAGCGGTATAAAAACGGTGTATTGGCTTCAAGACATGGAAAAAATCATGTTTGAAATCATGACCCAATGCGATACCGTTTACATTAACACTAACGAACATTACCGCGCAAATGTTGAAACAGAAACACGAGAAGATCGGTTTACTAAATGGTTAAAAAATAAGTACCCTTCGCATTCGGTAGCAAAAAGCAGCCCGATACTTCAACGATTACGATCTATAAAAGAACCTACTGAAATTGATTTAATTCAAAAAGCTTGTGACATTACCGAAAAAGGATTTCGTAGAATTTTAGATTTTGTTAAACCTGGTGTTTGGGAATTTGAAATTGAAGCAGAATTTATTCATGAATTTTTGCGCCATCGTTCTAAAAAGTTTGCCTACACCCCTATTATTGCATCTGGCAATAACGCCAATGTTTTACACTATATAGAAAACAACCAGAAATGTAATGCTGGTGATTTAATTTTAATGGATGTAGGTGCAGAATATGCTAATTACTCAAGCGATATGACACGAAGCGTACCCGTTTCTGGTCGCTTTTCTGAAAGACAAAAAGCAGTTTACAACGCCGTACTTCACGTTAAAAATGAAGCAACAAAAATGCTTGTTCCGGGAACTGATTGGGCTGATTATCATGTTGAAGTTGGAAAAATTATGACTCATGAATTGTTAAACTTAAGCTTAATAGATAAAGCCGATGTACAAAACGAAAACCCAGAATGGCCAGCTTATAAAAAGTATTTTATGCATGGCACCAGCCACCACATGGGGTTAGATACTCATGATTATGGTATTTTAACAGAACCTATGCAAGCGAATATGGTATTTACTGTTGAACCAGGAATTTATATTCCTGATGAAAGTTTTGGAATAAGACTAGAAGACGATGTTGTGATTCAACAATCTGGAGTCCCTATAAACCTTATGAAAAACATACCTATTGAGGTTGAAGAGATTGAAGACATCATGAATTCATAAAAATTAAAAAGGGTCGTTTTATAAAACGACCCTTTTGCTTACAACACTAATATTATATTTTATAGAGTGACTAATTCAAATAAATAATCGTTTAGTTTTTGTAGCGTTGCAATTTTATGTTTAGAATCTATTAATAAGGAAATATTATTATTACTTCCGCCATAAGAAATCATTCTAATTTTTACATCTTGTAATATTTTAAATAACTTGTACGTTTCTTGATGATTAACTACTGACTGACCAACCAAGCAAACAATACTTTGGTTTTTATCTACTTCAATTGATGCTATTTTATCAAGCTCCGCCAAAATTGTATCTAAGTTTTTATCATCATCTATGGTTAACGAAACAGCTACTTCTGATGTTGTAATCATATCAATAGACGTTTCATTGGTCGCAAAAATTTCAAAAACTTTCTGCAAAAAACCATGTGCTTGTAACATTCTAGCAGACTTAATTTTAATTGCTGTAATATTATCTTTGGCCGCAATAGCTTTAATACCATTTTCTGACGTACTACTTGAAATCAAAGTTCCATGAGCATCAGGCTTCATAGTGTTTTTTAATCGAACAGGAATACTGTCTTTTCTAACTGGAGTTACGGTTTGTGGATGTAATATTTTAGCCCCAAAGTAAGCTAACTCTGCTGCTTCTTCAAAAGATAAATTCGAAATAGCTTTCGTGTTTTCAACATATCTAGGGTCGTTGTTATGCATACCATCAATATCTGTCCAGATTTGAACTTCTTCAGCCCTAATGGCTGCTCCAATAATGGTTGCTGTATAATCACTTCCACCTCTTTGAAGGTTTGAAATTTCACCATCAACATCTAAACAAATAAATCCTTGTGTTATATATATTTCAGAATCTTCTGCTTGTTCTAAAACACTTTTAAAGTGTGTTTCTATATAATCAGAATCTGGCTCTTTGAACGCATCAATTCTCATAAAATCTAAAGCTGGTAATAAGGTTGCACTTACACCTTCTTGCTTTAAATAACTATTAAACATAAAGGTTGAAAGTAGCTCACCTTGTGCTAAAATTTTATTTTCTAAGGTTTCAGAGAAATTTTCAGCAGTACATTCAACTAATAATTCAAAAATACTAGAAACGTAATTTTTAACTTCAGAATTTAAAAGCGAATCATTTAAAAGCTCATCAATCGTTTTAAAATAAGATTCATGTAAACTATTAATCTTATCAATAGCATTGTTTGACTCGCCATTACTAATATCTTTTGCAATGGCAACTAATTGATTTGTAGTCCCAGACATAGCAGAAAGTACAACTACTTTTTTACCTCCGTCGTTAATTATTTCTTTAACGTTGCTCATATTTTTAACAGAGCCTACTGATGTTCCTCCAAATTTTAATACTTTCATCTGTTTATTTTAAGTTTACAGAATTGTTCGATATAACCTCGATAAGAAAAAACAATCAAGCCATTTTGCTTTTAAAGATTATTTTTAATCATAGCGGTTTCATTTTCACTAATTTATAACACAAAACTATAACTCATTTACTTAACAAGGATATTTTTGATAAAAAAAAGTTATTTTTGCACAGATTGTTAAATAATTAACATCTAAGAAAGCCAAGCACATGAAAACAGTATCAAATTGTGTTGAAGATATTTTAATAACACAGCCTTATTTAGAAGAAGCACTATCAAGAAACATAATAAATTTTAGTGCACTCGCCATAGAACTTGTTGAACCAATTAGCAAAATGCTAAAAAAAGACGTTAAACCTGGTGCTATTATGATGGCTTTAAGACGCTACAACCCACCTGTTACTTTAGGTAATTCTATTAAAATGAAACGGGTTATCCAGAATCTTGGGGATATTACGGTGCGATCAAATCTTACTGATTTTACGGTAAGAAATTCCAAAACTTTAATTGACAATCATGCCAAAATTTTAGAGCGCATTAACAAAGAGGATAAATTATTTTACGCTTTTACTCGAGGTATTCATGAAAGCACCATTGTGGTTTCCAGTAGCTTGAATGATTTTATAAATGAACATCTTAAAAACGAATCGTTTATTGCTGTACAAGAAAATCTCTCTGCAATAAGCATAAACCTTCCACAAGACAACTCAAAAATAGCAGGTTTGTATTATCATTTTTTTAAACGATTAGCTTGGGAAGGCATTGTATTATACGAAGTCCTTTCAACAACAAACGAATTTACTATTTTAGTTGAAGACGAGTTTGTAGACAAAGCATTTACTGCTATTAAAAGAGTTAAATCTTAATTATTTTTTACTCTTTTCGAATAAATTCACTAATAAAAAAGTAATAATTGCAGGTATAACCCATCCTAAATTTTGATTTGCTAAAGGAATTATTGATTTAATAGGTTCTAAATTTTCAGGAGGAATAACAAACCCTAAAAAATCTGGAATACTAAAAATAAAAGTTATAAAAACAACCCATTTAAACACAAGTGCCGTTGCCAATTTTTCTGGAATAACATTTAATAAAATAAGTGCTATACAAATAGGATAAATAAACATTAGGACTGGCAATGCAATGTCTATAATATATTTTACGTCCATTTGTCCGACTACAACTCCAACAATACAGCAAAAAATAGCCGTTAATAAATACGCGTTTTTAAAGGTGCTAAAATAGGCTTTAAAAAAATCTGCAAAACTAACAATAATAGCTATTGCTGTAGTAAAACATGCTACAGCTATTAAAATGCTTAAAAACGTCGAGCCAATTTCTCCTAAGGTTTTTACAGCTATTCCAGAGAGTAAATCGGTTCTAGATATACTGTCTTCAAATTGCCCACCATAAAAAGCCCCAACTGCTATTAAACCTGCGTAAATAATTAACAAGCCAAACATGGCAATTAACCCAGATTTAGCAACCATTATTTTTTTCTCAGAAAATGACAACTTATTTTTAGAAGTATTTATAGATACTAACACAACACCACCCATAATAATTCCCGCCATAGCATCGTAAGTCTGATACCCCTCTAACAAACCACTAATTAATGGCAATTCAAAACGCGATGGATTCATATTGGTTACTGGCGAAATAACACCTATAACTATTATAGCCAATAGTATTAAAACAATTATAGGCGTTAAATATTTACCTATTATACTTAATACTTTATTTCGGTTTATTACAAAAACGAATACTAATACAAAATATATTACACTAGTTAGTAAAGCACTTGTGCCAAAAAACGGAGCAATTGCCATTTCATGAGTAACTGCAGCGGTTCGGGGGCATGGTAAAGCAATCGTAATGGCAAACAGAAAAAAACAAAAGATTAAACTAAAAATTGGTGATACTTTTTTGCCAAAATCAAACATTGTACCCTGTAATCTAGCATGTGCAAAAATAGCTAGCAAAGGAATTATAGTTGCAGATATTATAAACCCAAGAGTTACTAGCCACCAATCTGGACCAGAATTGAAACCTAATAATGGCGGTAAGACTAAATTCCCTGCTCCAAAAAAGCCAGCAAATAAAGCAAACCCAAATACAAATGTTTCTTTAGTTTTATTCATTGTATGATTTTATCTTTGCCGAAGATAAATTAAAAATGATTTTAGAGTACAAAGGGATTAATATTTTTTATAAAGACCAAGGTAAAGGAATCGCCGTGGTTTTACTCCACGGTTTTTTAGAAAACGCTACGATGTGGAACCCATTTATTACAACACTTTCGCAAAAAAATAGAGTGGTTACTATAGATTTATTAGGACATGGTAATACTGGCTGTTTGGGCTATGTGCATACCATGGAACAAATGGCACAAACCGTTGATGCTGTATTAAAACATTTAAAAATTAAATCTTCCATTTTTATTGGACATTCTATGGGTGGTTATGTTGCACTTGCATTCGCAGAAAAAAGTCCTGAATCAATAAAAGGACTTTGCTTAATTAATTCTACCGCTAATGCAGACGATTTAGAAAAGAAGAAAAATAGAGATCGTGCTATTTTAGCGGTAAAGCAAAACCATAAAACATTTATTAGAATGGCTATTGGTAATTTATTTAGCCCAGAGAATAGAACTATTCATTTTGAAAAAATTAAAACACTTGTAAAGGATGCTCAAGAAATACCGCTTCAAGGTATAATCGCAGCACTAGAGGGAATGAAAATAAGAAAAAACAGAAAAGATCTTTTCCATACTGCTAACTATAAAAAAATGTTAATAGTTAGTAAAAAAGACCCTGTTTTAGATTACAAACAATTAATAGCTCAAACAGAAGAAACAAACGTAGAAATCGTAAAATTTCCTGACGGACACATGAGTTATATTGACAATGAAAAGTTATTCCTACAATACATAGTGTATTTCATCGAAAATTAGGAACTTTTTATCGATTTATTTGTTTTTTATTTTAATTTTATCTGAACCAAATGAATACTCATGAAAAAACCTACTTCCATTCCAAAATTGTATTGCAATATTTTTGGGCATGATTACGAAGTTACTAAACGGGTAACTTATCATGTTAAAGAATACACTTGCAGACATTGTAAAAAGGAATTAACAACAAACAGTAACGGACAATTAATAGAACTTACCCCTAAGTTTAGAGAGATTAATGACATATTAGAACGCATTCATACCTCAAGAACTGAACGTTTAAAGAAAAAAACCATCGCTTCATCGATTTATTAACTACATGTTAACATAATACATTGAATTTTAATACTTTTAGCTTTCTCTC
The DNA here is from genome assembly GCF_044594645.1 of Algibacter sp. R77976. Taxonomy (GTDB): domain Bacteria; phylum Bacteroidota; class Bacteroidia; order Flavobacteriales; family Flavobacteriaceae; genus Algibacter_B. The sequence goes on along the minus strand of NZ_CP138989.1, from coordinate 1,270,774 downwards.
TAAATTTATTAATAAGCGAACAACATGAAAAACATCCATTGTATGGTATTTGGGCATGACTACAAAGTAACTAGGCAAGTTACTTATCATGTACAGGAATACACGTGTAAAAACTGCAAAAAAGAACTTACTACAAACAGTAACGGAAATTTAACAGAACTTACCCCAAAATTCAAAGAAATAAATGACGTTCTTGAGCGTATTCATCACAAACGTTTAGTGAGAATTAGCAAAAAGAAAAAATCTAATAAATTGGAACAAACAACAGAACCAAATTTACTAGTTTTTAGTCATTAAAGTTTTTCCAACCTTGAGCTTTTATAGGAATTCTTGTATCTGCTCGAGTTACTAAATGCAAACCTTCTCTTTCCTCCTTAATAAATCCAATTACAGATATACTTGGATTAGCTTTTATTTTAGGAAAATCGTCTTGCGAAATAGTAAAAAGTAATTCATAATCTTCACCTCCGTTTAGCGCAACCGTTGTGCTATCAATATTAAACTCTTCACAAGTTGAAATAACTTGAGGATCTAAAGGAATTTTTTCTTCATATAAATCGCAACCTACTTTACTTTGTTTGCAGATATGGATAATTTCAGAAGACAAACCATCACTAACATCAATCATTGACGTAGGTTTAACACCCAAATCCTTCAATAATTTAATAATATCTTGTCTCGCTTCAGGCTTTAATTGTCTTTCAATTATATATGAATACCCATCTAAATCTGGTTGACTATTCGGGTTTACTTTATAAACTTCTTTTTCACGTTCTAAAACTTGAAGTCCCATATAAGCGCCACCCAAATCTCCAGAGACCACCAATAAATCATTTGGCTTAGCTCCACTTCTATACACAACATCATCACTTTCAATTTCACCAATTGCAGTAACAGAAATTAACAACCCCGTGTTTGAGGATGTTGTATCACCACCAATTAGATCTACATTATAAATATTTGCTGCTGTTTCAATACCCGCATACAAATCTTCCAAAGCTTCCAAAGGAAACCTGTTAGACACAGCAATAGAAACAGTTACTTGAGTTGCTTTAGCATTCATAGCATACACATCAGACAAATTAACCATAATCGCCTTGTACCCTAAATGCTTTAATGGCACATAACTTAAATCAAAATGCACACCTTCAACAAGTAAATCTGTAGTTACAACTACCTTTTTATTATCAAAATTTAAAACTGCTGAATCATCGCCAATACCTTTTACCGTTGAGGTTTGCTTTATTTTAAATTGCTTTGTTAAATGATCAATTAAGCCAAATTCTCCTAGATCGCTTAATTGAGTTCGCTGTTGATTTTTATCTTCTATCATATTGCAAAAATAAGAAGCTATATTTGTTTTTACTATCTTTATACTAAAACTAAATTAAGTTTGTTATAATAAGAAATCTTTCCATGAAATTTTTGCGCCCTATTTACACTACTTTTTTGGTATGCTTTTTAATTTCCTGCATACAATCTTGTAATGACGAACCAGTTGAAATGATTACTATTGTTGATACAGATAACGATGGCGTTGAAGATAGTGAAGACAACTGCCCGGCAATAGCAAATACAAATCAAGATGACGACGACCAAGATGGTATTGGGAATTTGTGTGATAGCGACTATGTAGACACAAATGCACCATTAGCAGTTTGCGAAAGTGGTTTTGCTGATATTTACCCTTGTAACGGTTACGATTTAATGGCAAATATACCTATAGACATATTTGGAGCTACTGCTGGTAATGATTGTTGGGGGTGGACAGATTCTACTACAGGAAAAGAATATGCTTTAATGGCAACTTCGCATAATACTGCTTTTGTAGACATTACAAAACCTAATGAGCCGGTTTACTTAGGAAATCTTCCTACCGCAACAACAAGTAGCCCATGGCGCGATGTTAAAGTATATAAAGACCATGCATTTATTGTTGCCGATTGTAGTCTAGGAAGAGACGCTACTTGTAACGACGACCATGGTATGCAAGTTTTTGATTTAACACGTTTAAGAAACGTACCCAGTCCTCCAGAAACCTTTACTGCAGACACTCATTTTACTGAGTTTGGTAAAGCACACAATATTGTAATTAATGAAGCTAGTGGCTATGCATATATTGTAGGAGCAAATAGGAATTCTACTTTTGCTGGTGGGCCAATATTTATAAATATTCAAAACCCTAAAAACCCCGTTTCTGAAGGCGGATTTTTAGAAGGCGGTTATTCTCATGATGCACAAGTTGTAACGTATAATGGCCCGGATACGGATTATTCAGGTAAAGAAATTTTAATTGGTAGTAATGAGAATGAAGTTGTAATTGCAGATGTTACAGATAAAGCTAACCCAACAATTATTTCTACTATTAGCTACAGTAATGTAGAGTATGCGCATCAAGGCTGGTTTTCTAAAGATATGAAATATTTTATTTTAGGCGATGAACTGGATGAGCGTAATATTGGAATTAACACCAAAACTATTGTTTTTGATTTTACCGATTTAGATAATCCCGCTTTTCATTTTAATTATTTTGGAACAAGCGCAGCCATAGACCATAATGGCTATGTAGAAAACAACACCTATTATTTTGCAAATTACCGAGCTGGTGTAAGAATGCTAGATATTTCTGAAATAGGGAGTAGCACATTTACAGAAGTTGGTTTTTTTGACACCTACCCTACCGATAATGGTACAGAATATAATGGTGCTTGGAGTATTTACCCGTATTTCTCTAGCGGAAATATAATAATAAGCGATATAGATAGAGGCTTATTCGTTATTAGAAAAAGCGGTACTTAATAAATTATTATGTTAACTTACTTAAAGAAACACATATTCACCCTAAGCTTTGTTTCTATTTCTTTTTTAGTTTTTAATTGTTCCAAAAACGACGACATTAAAAAAGACACTTCCGAAACTATCGAAATCGACTTTGTAAAAAGCCTTGGTGGATCAAAAAATGAAATCGCTCAGTCTGTTATAAAAACATCAGATGGTGGATACGCTATCCTAGGATATACCCAAAGTATGGATGGGGATATTACCAACAAATCAAATGAATCTTTTGATTATTGGCTGCTAAAATACAATACAGATGATGTGCTTCAATGGCAAAAAACTTATGGCGGAAGTGATGATGACAGAGGCAATAGTATTATTCAAACTACCGATGGTGGATATGCTATATTAGGTTTTAGCAAAAGTAGCGATGGGAATGTCACAACAAATAATGGCGCTCACGATTTCTGGGTTTCTAAATTAGATGCCTCTGGAACTATTTTATGGGAGAAAAATTACGGATTCCTTGGTGCAGATATTGGTAATGCCATAATACAAACTAACGATGGCGGATTTCTATTAACTGGTGTTATAGATGTTTCTGCTTCAAACGGCGAAGGAAACAGTAAAAATATTTCATCAAAAACCACCAAAGTTCAACACGCAGGAGGTGATTATTGGGCAATAAAAATAGATGCTTTAGGAGAAAAGCAATGGAGCAGATACTACGGAGGTACTTTTACCGACACACCTTATGATGTTATTCAAACAGAAGACAGCGGTTATATATTAGTTGGCTCTTCAGATAGCGCAGATGTTGACATAAATAACAACAAAGGCACATACGATTTTTGGATTGTTAAGATATCTGAAACAGGAACTTTAATTTGGGAAAAATCTTTTGGTGGCTCTCAAACAGATGAAGCAAGAGCGATTGTAAAATCTAACGATGGCAACTATATTATTGTTGGCGATACTAGAAGTAACGATTTAGACGTTTCAATTAACCACGGGGCTGCAGATTTATGGGCAATTAAAATATCACCAACAGGACACCTTATTTGGGAGAAATCTTTTGGTGGTAATAGTTTTGATGTAGCACGTTCTATTTCTAAAACTCAAAACGGAGACTTTATTATTTCTGGAAGCTCAAGAAGTTTAGATGGTGATTTAACCAATAATAATGGTCAAAATGATGCCTGGGTAATAAAAATTGACACTCAAGGTGCTCTAAAATGGCAAAAGACAATTGGTGGTTCTCAAATTGATTTTGCTTATGATGTTGTAGAACTTGACAATAAATCAATAATAGCTGTTGGTGAAACTAGTAGTGCAGATAGTGATGTTAAAGACAACAAAGGATTTTCAGACTTGCTAATTTTTAAATTAAAATAACATTTAACAATGAAAAGATTAATCCCCTTATTTCTTATTCTACTAGTTATAACTACTTCTTGTAGTGAAGACCTTGACGACAAAGTTTCTATAGTAAATACCACCTTTAATTTTAGCCATAATTGGGACGGCACTTTGGTTACAAATTCAGATTTCAACACCATTAAATTCACTAATGAACACGGCGAAGAATTAAGCATAGAAAGGTTCCGCTACCTTATATCTAAAATAACGTTTTATAAAACTGACGGTAGCACAACCGTACTAGAAGGCTACAATTTAGTTGACCTCACTAATAACAAAAACCTATCTTTTACACCAACCACATTTTTAGAAACTGGTACTTATAGTGATGTAACTTTTACTTTTGGTTTTAATAACGAAGACAACTTAAACAACTACACAGACTTAAACACAGCGTCTTGGAATGTTCCTGAAATGTTAGGCGGCGGTTACCATTATATGCAATTTGACGGTAAATTTTTAAATGCTTCAGATGAAGAACAAGGTTTTAATTACCACGCTATAAGAGCTGCAGATAACCCAGGTGCAAACCCAACATTTCCTCAAGACACTTTTTTCAATGTAAGCCTCGGTGCTGTAACCATAACAAATAATGTTACTTTTAATATTGAAATGAATATTGCCGAATGGTTTAAAAACCCGCATCGTTGGGATTTAAACGTTTTAAATCAAATGTTAATGCCTAATTCATTGGCACAAATCATGATGTATGATAACGGACAAAATGTGTTTAGTTTAGAATCTGTAAATCAATAATTATTTTGAGAATACGGCAACTACATATTATTCTATTGGTACTTTGTTTTTCTTGTGAAAACGAATCCGTTGAACACTATGCAGCTACCCCAAGTCCGCTTGACATTCCAAAGATTTTTGAAGACAATATCCTAGCACCCGTAATTCCTATTGGTAATCCTCAAACTATTGAAGGTATAGCTTTAGGAAAGAAATTATTTTTCGATCCTATTTTATCTTCAAATAATACACAAGCCTGTGCAGATTGCCATACTCCAGAAAATGCATTTACAGATTCAGATAGGTTTAGCGATGGTGTAGATGGCATGTTTGGAAATAGAAATTCCATGCCGCTTTTCAATTTAGCATGGAATTATGATGAGAAGTTCTTTTGGGATGGTAATACATTTAGTTTAGAACATCAAGCTTTTGTACCAGTTTCAGATCCTATAGAAATGAATAGTAACTGGACTGAAGTTGAACAAAAACTGCAACAACACTCAGAATATCCCGTTTTATTCGAGCAAGCTTTTGGGGTTTCAAAAATAGACTCAACATTTATAACAAACGCTATTGCTCAATTTGAGCGCACTCTAATTTCATCAAACTCAAAATTTGATAAATATCTTTTAGGTGAAGTAACATTAAGCCCAGAAGAACTTAATGGTTTCAATATTTTTATGGACGAAGCTAAAGGCGATTGTTTTCATTGCCATGGAAGTGATAAAAATCCACTTTGGACCGATAATATATTTCACAACAATGGTTTAGATGAAACGTTTACCGATTTAGGATTAGGAGCAGTAACAGGTGATCCTGCAGATAATGGTAAGTTTAAATCTCCTTCACTTAGAAATCTAGAATTTACAGCGCCATATATGCATGATGGTAGATTTGCTACATTAGATGAAGTCATCAACCATTACAGCGAAGGTTTAAAAAACTCTTCAACCATAGATCCTTTAATGAAAAAAGTTACACAAGGTGGAGTCGGTTTATCAGAGCTTGAAAAAGCTGATTTAAAAGCCTTTTTATTGTCCTTATCAGATCACGAATTCATAGACAATCCCAAGTTTAAAATAGAATAATACTACAAAAAATGATGTATTTCGTCGAAAATTAAAGCTCTTAATCTGGTTTTTAATTAAATTTAATTAATTTAGCCATGATAATGGATATTTAATTAAATTAAGATTCATCAAAAGATTTTTTCATGAGTAGAAAAATAACTTCTAACCTTTTTTGTGCAACCTACGGGCACAACTACTTTCGATTAAGCGAAGCTAATGCAAATACGCCTGAGCTTATCTGTAAATGTTGCAAAGGGTATTTTAAATTTGAAAATGATGGTTCTATAACAGCAGTTTCTCATAAAGAGAACGTGAAATTTTCATCACTTCTTTACAGAAAAAAAACTGCTTAAACTTCAAAAAAACACCAACACTATCATCCAATTACGTTAGTTAACAGCCTTTATTTGAGTCCTTCATAAATTGATAAGTAAAACCTATCAAGCCATATGCTAATATAATGTTAGGTTATTGGATTTTCAGGGACTTATATTGTATATTTGTACTCTATTTAGAAACTGTCTTAATAAATAAAATATTAATTCACAACTAAATTTAATAAAAAAATAATATGATAAAAGTCTCTGAAACAGCAAAAAAGAAAGTAATTGAGCTTATGACCGACGACGGTTATAATGCCACTACTGACTATGTACGCGTTGGAGTAAAAAGTGGTGGATGTTCTGGTTTATCTTACGATTTAAAGTTTGATAAAGAAAAACAAGAAGACGATAAGGTTTTTGAAGATAATGATATCAAAATCATAGTCGACAAAAAAAGTTTCTTATACCTAATTGGAACAACATTAGAATATTCAGGAGGATTAAACGGAACAGGTTTCGTCTTTAATAACCCAAACGCTAACCGAACTTGCGGTTGTGGCGAATCATTTTCACTATAAAATTAAGAAAGCATTATGTCGAAGTATACCGAGGATGATTTACGTGAAGAATTAAAAACCAAAGAATACGAATACGGGTTTTATACTGATATAGAATCTGAAACTTTTCCTATTGGTTTAAATGAAGATATTGTTCGCGCTATTTCCAAAAAGAAGGAAGAGCCAGAATGGATGACTGAATGGCGTTTAGAAGCTTTTAAAGTTTGGAAAGATATGACAGAGCCAGAATGGGCTAATGTCAATTACGAAAAACCAGATTTTCAAGCTATAGCCTACTATTCTGCGCCTACAGCAGTAGACCCGAATAAAACTCTAGACGATGTAGATCCAGATTTATTAGCGATGTACAAAAAGTTAGGAATTTCTGTTGATGAACAGAAAAAGATGAACAACATTGCTATGGACATTGTTGTCGATTCGGTTTCAGTAGCAACTACATTCAAGGAGACATTAGCAGAAAAAGGCATTATTTTCATGAGTATTTCTGAAGCTATAAAAGAGCATCCAGAACTTGTGAAAAAATATTTAGGAACAATCGTTCCAACAAAAGATAATTTTTATGCGGCATTAAATTCAGCTGTGTTTAGTGATGGAAGTTTCTGTTATATTCCTAAAGGCGTGCGTTGCCCAATGGAATTATCTACATATTTCAGAATTAATCAAGCTGGTACAGGTCAATTTGAAAGAACACTTTTAATTGCTGATGAAGGTAGTTATGTAAGTTACCTTGAAGGTTGTACTGCGCCAAGTCGTGATGAAAACCAATTACACGCTGCAGTTGTAGAGCTAATTGCTTTAGATGATGCTGAGATTAAATACTCAACAGTTCAAAACTGGTTCCCAGGAAATGCAGAAGGTAAAGGTGGTGTTTACAACTTTGTTACTAAGCGTGGTTTATGCGAGAAAAACGCAAAAATTTCATGGACACAGGTTGAAACAGGCTCTGCGGTTACTTGGAAATATCCATCTTGTATATTAAAAGGTGATAATTCGGTTGGTGAGTTTTACTCAATAGCTGTAACCAACAATTACCAACAAGCTGATACAGGCACAAAAATGATTCACTTAGGGAAAAACACTAAGTCAACCATTATTTCAAAAGGAATTTCGGCTGGAAAATCGCAAAACAGTTACCGTGGTTTAGTTCAGATAAATTCAAGAGCAGAAAACGCACGTAACTTTTCACAATGTGATAGTTTATTAATGGGTGATGAATGTGGAGCACATACCTTCCCATATATAGAAGCTAAAAACAAAACAGCAAAAATAGAGCACGAAGCAACAACTAGTAAAATTGGTGAAGATCAAATTTTCTATTGTAACCAACGTGGTATAGATACTGAAAAAGCCATTGCATTAATTGTAAATGGTTTTAGTAAAGAAGTTTTAAACAAGCTTCCCATGGAATTTGCAGTTGAAGCCCAAAAATTATTAGAAATAAGTTTAGAAGGAAGTGTAGGTTAAATGTCATTTCTGTAGAAGCAGGAATCTCATTAATTGAATCGAAAATTTAATAAAAATGAAAAAAATAGTTTTTATTGTATTAACACTAATTGTAATTACAAGTTGTAAAAACGACACTAAATCAGAGCAAAATCAAGACATCATCGTTTCAGAAGATTCTGAAAAAACAGCAAAACAAAGTGATGGCCTAACCCTTTTAAAAGGTGAATTTGTCTATTATGATGGCGCCGCAGTTTTACAAACGCATGCCGAAATTTATGGTGTTTTAATTACAGATAAACTTGAAGAATTAAACAAACAAGCACAACAATATAAAACAGAACCTACCGATATGGTTCTAGTTGAAATACGAGGAAAAATTACAAACGAAAAAGACGACAAAATTCTTTGGGAAAATAAATTAGAAGTGGTTGAAATATTAAATATTAAACCAACTCCAAAAGAAGAAAAAAACGTTATAAAACTAGGAAATCAACAAGAATAAAAAACACAAATTACAAACTTTAAATTCCACTCATAATTTATTCAAACTTGTAATTGGAATTTTGTTTTTGTTATTTGGAATTTTAAAAATAAAGTATGTTAAAAATAAATAATTTACACGCAAGTGTTGAAGACAAAAGCATCTTAAAAGGAATTAATCTTGAAGTAAAAGCAGGTGAAGTTCATGCTATTATGGGACCAAACGGTTCTGGAAAAAGTACATTGGCTTCTGTTATTGCAGGAAAAGAAGAATATGAAGTTACCGACGGAAGTATCTTTTTAGAGAATGAAGACATAGATGAATTAGCTGCTGAAGAACGCGCACACAAAGGCGTATTTTTATCATTTCAATATCCTGTTGAAATTCCTGGAGTTTCTGTAACAAACTTTATAAAAACAGCAATAAACTCAAATCGTAAAGCAAAAGGGTTAGCAGATATGCCTGCTAAAGACATGTTGAAAATGATTCGTGATAAATCTGAGTTATTAGAAATAGATAGAAAATTTTTATCACGTTCTTTAAACGAAGGGTTTTCTGGAGGAGAGAAGAAACGTAACGAGATTTTTCAAATGGCTATGTTAGAACCAAAATTAGCTATTCTAGACGAAACAGATTCTGGATTAGATATCGATGCGCTTCGTATTGTAGCTAACGGTGTAAACAAATTAAAAAGTAAAGACAACGCTGTCGTTGTAATTACTCACTACCAACGTTTGTTAGACTATATCGTTCCTGATTTTGTTCACGTATTATACAACGGAAAAATTGTAAAATCTGGAGGTAAGGAACTAGCGCATGAGTTAGAAGAAAAAGGATACGACTGGATAAAAGAAGAAGTGAACGCGTAAAAAGAGTCACAGTATTCAGTCATGGTTTGCACTTGCTTACTCAAAACTGATTACTCTAAAGCTTAAAAAATAGTAAACAGTACTTTCTTGGTTTTTATTTTACTGAAAACTGGGACTGCGACTGAAAACTGAAAACAATGGATTTAAAAGAAAAATTAGTATCATCATTTTTAGCATTCGAAAACAGTACCGATATAGATAGTTATGTTCACGATGTAAGATCTGAAGCTATTAAAACATTCGAAGAAAAAGGCTTCCCTACAAAAAAGGAAGAAGCTTGGAAATACACCTCTTTAAATAGTGTTTTAAAAGAAGACTATAGCGTTTTCCCTAAACAAGTAAACGTATTAGAATACAAAGATGTTAAAAAGTACTTTATTCATGATATAGATACTTACAAAATCATTTTTATTGATGGTAAGTACTCTTCACACCTATCGCAAACAACGCACGATGGTATAGATGTGTGTTTAATGTCTTCGGCTTTAAACAAACCAAAATATCAATTAATTATTGAAAATTATTTCAATAAAGCGGCTACAAAAGATAGTTTACCAGCATTAAATACTGCATTTTCTTGTGAGGGTGCATATATTAATATTCCAAAAAACAAAATAGTATCTAAACCTATTCAGATTCTGCATTTTTCAACAGGAAATGAATCTGCAACCATGCTACAACCGCGTAACCTAATTGTAGTTGGCGAGAATTCGCATGTACAAATTATAGAACGCCATCAAAGTTTAACTAATAATCCTGTTTTAACAAATAGTGTTACCGAAATATTTACAGGTAAACGCGCCATTGCAGATTATTACAAGATTCAAAACGATAACGAAAACGCTTCTTTAATAGATAATACATTTATTAAACAAAAAAGAGAAAGCATCGCATCAGTTCATACATTTTCATTTGGAGGAAAGTTAATACGTAATAATTTAAACTTCTATCAAGAAGGCGAGCGTATGGACTCTATCTTAAAAGGTGTCACTATCATTAGTAACAAACAACACGTAGACCATAACACGTTAGTTCATCATACAGAACCTAACTGCGAGAGTCACCAAGATTATAAAGGTATTTTTGCCGAGAGTTCAACTGGCGTTTTTAACGGAAAAATTATTGTTGACAAAAAAGCGCAGAAAACAAACGCTTTTCAATCAAACAACAACATATTATTAAGCGATAAAGCCACAATAAATAGTAAGCCACAATTAGAAATTTTTGCAGACGATGTAAAATGCTCGCACGGTTGTACTATTGGTCAGCTTGACGATAGCGCTATGTTTTATATGCAATCGCGTGGTATTCCAGAAAAAGAAGCTAAAGCGCTTTTAATGTATGCCTTTAGTAACGATATTTTAAGTTCGGTTAAAATTCCAGAATTAAAACAACGTATTACATCAATTATCGCAAATAAACTAGGCGTAAATATTGGGTTCGACCTATAAACATTTTTTGTAATTCCCTCGAAGGAGGGAATCCAATAAATAAAACTAAAATTCTAATTATTTGAAGCTAATCCCGCTTTCGGCAAAAGTTTATCCTGAGCGGAGTCGAAGGGCTAGCAAGAGGAGCTTCAACAAATGCCTCAATCGGGGCTAGATCATCTGCTATGTTCAATGTAGAAGCCATAAGAAAAGACTTCCCGATACTTTCTCGCAAAGTAAACGGCAAGCGCTTAGTGTATTTTGATAATGCTGCAACATCGCAAACACCTAAACAGGTTATAGATGCTATTGTAGATTATTATTTAAATTTCAACGCCAATATTCATCGTGGGGTACATACATTAAGCCAAGAAGCTACTGATTTATACGAGCAAGCACGCCATAAAATACAAGCTCATTTCAATGCGAAGTTCTCGCACGAAATCATTTTCACTTCAGGAACAACACACAGTATTAATCTTGTTGCAAATGGCTTTACAACCTTATTAAAAAAAGGAGACGACATTATAGTATCTGCTCTGGAGCATCATAGTAACATTGTGCCTTGGCAAATGTTATGCGAACGTACAGGCGCTAGTTTAAAAGTTATCCCAATGAATGAAGATGGCGAACTAGTCATTTCAGAATTCGATAAATTACTATCCACAAACACCAAATTGGTATTTGTAAATCATATTTCTAACGCGTTAGGAACTATAAACCCTATAGAGTACATTATTAAAAAGGCACACGAATTTGGAGCTGCTGTTTTAGTAGATGGCGCACAATCTGCACCGCATATAAAACCAGATGTTCAAGCATTGGATGTCGATTTCTATGTAACCTCTGCTCACAAAATTTGTGGTCCAACGGGTGTAGGTATGTTATATGGTAAAGAAGAGTGGCTAAACAAACTTCCACCCTATCAAGGAGGTGGGGAAATGATTGCCGAAGTTAGTTTCGAAAAAACAACATATGCCGATTTACCACATAAATTTGAAGCCGGAACACCAAATATTTGTGGTGGTATTGCTTTTGGAACTGCTTTAGATTATATGAATAACATTGGTTTCGATGCTATTGCAGCTTACGAAAACGAGTTGTTACAATACGGTACAGAAAAACTTTTAGAAATTGAAGGTTTAAAAATCTACGGAACATCTAAACATAAAACGTCTGTAATTTCTTTTAACCTAGAAGGCATTCATCCGTACGATGTTGGAACTATTTTAGATAAACTAGGCATAGCAGTTAGAACGGGACACCATTGTGCACAACCTATCATGGATTTTTATAAAATTCCAGGAACAGTAAGAGCCTCTTTTGCTTTTTATAATACCAAAGCAGAAATAGATATTTTAGTTGAAGGTGTTAAGAAAGCTAAAATGATGCTCTCTTAATTATTTTTGGCTTCCTTTTTGTACTATTGGTTTTCAACAAATTTATAATTTAATGAAATTTTTAATAATACTCTTATCGCTAGTTACTATTCAGAAAAGCTGTGATCATTCAAAAATAAATCAAGACAACATATCTTTAGAATATACTGCTTCATCAAGAAACACTTATAAATTAGTATTAATTAATAAAAAAACTATTTCATTAACCACTAAAAGAGGGCGTAATCCTATTGTAAAATATTGTAATGAAGAAAACTGGAATAGTATTATAAAATTACTTCAACCTATTAACGTTGAAACCATTTCAGCATTAGAACCACCTAGTAAAGATCATCAATTTGATGGTGCAGCCATGGCCAGATTAAAAATTATTTATGATGGTAATACATACAAAACCCAAAGTTTCGACCATGGTAATGCGCCAGAAGAAATAGAGGCTTTAGTTAAAGAAATCTTATCAATAGCCGAAAACATTGAATAGAAACATTTCTTATTGTATTTTTGTATAAAATTGAAACTATGAGTATTGAAGACATTCAAAATGAAATTATAGACGAATTCTCAATGTTTGAAGATTGGGAAGAGCGTTACCAGTATATGATTGATTTAGGGAAAGATTTACCCTTAATTGACGACCAATATAAAACAGACAGCAATATTATTAAAGGCTGCCAAAGTAAAGTTTGGGTTCATGCCGAAATGAGCAATGATAAAATTGAATTCACAGCAGATAGCGATGCCATAATTACTAAGGGTATTATTGCTATTTTAATTCGAACGTTTTCAAATCAGCATCCAAAAGATATTATTCATGCCAACACCGATTTTATTGATAAAATTGGATTAAAAGAGCATTTATCGCCAACAAGAGCTAATGGATTAGTTAGTATGGTGAAGCAATTAAAAATGTATGCTATCGCATACCAAACACAGTTAAATTAAGTTTAATGGTTGATACGTTTAACCGTTTAAACAACTCAACAAATAAACGTTTAAACATTTAAAGAAATGAGTGAAACAATAGATACTGCCGAGTTAGGCGAAAAAATAGTAAACGTACTTAAATCGATTTACGATCCAGAAATACCGGTCGACATATACGAACTAGGTTTAATCTACGATGTATTTGTTAACGAAGATTACGATGTAAAAATCTTAATGACCTTAACAACTCCTAACTGCCCAGTTGCAGAAACCTTGCCTTTAGAAGTTGAAGAGAAAGTAAAATCGCTTAATGAGGTAAAAGATGCCGAGGTTGAAATTACATTCGACCCACCATGGACACAGGAGTTAATGAGTGAAGAAGCGAAACTAGAATTAGGGATGCTGTAAAATTAGTTGACAGTTGCAGTCACAGTTTTCAGCACAGCTTAACAACACACAACTAAACAACATTCTTCCTTGAAAGACGAAATTATAAATCGCGTAGCGAATAGTAAATTAGTAACAATAGACCTTGAGGATTATTATCCAAAAGGTAACCGTATACTGTTTGATATTAAAGATTGGCTTTTTGAAGGCTTTGTGCTTCGCGAAAAAGACTTTAGAGCTCAGGTTAGCGAATTTGACTGGAGCCAATATCAAGATCAATATGTTGCACTAACTTGCAGTACTGATGCTATTATTCCAGGTTGGGCTTACATGCTTTTAAGTATTCAACTAGAACCCTATGCAAAAAAAGTTATTGTTGGTAGTTTAGATAATTTAGAGACTTCAATCTATCAAGATATTATCAATAATCTAGATATTTCAGACTTTAAAGACAAGCCTATTATTATAAAAGGCTGTGCTAATAAACCGGTGCCTCAAAACGCTTACATTATGTTAACCAGCAAGTTAAAGCCAATAGCTAAAACTATTATGTATGGCGAAGCTTGTTCTTCTGTACCACTTTTTAAGAAAAAGTAATTTTTATGTGACTAAACTTTTTTTGTTGCGTCTAAATAGTATATTTGCAAAAAATTTTAACAAAAATTAAAATCATGAAAAAATTATTTTTCACTTTATTATTATGTGTTAGCGTTGTATCATTAAACGCTCAAACAAAAGAAGAATTACAAGCTCAAAAAGCTGAAAAACAAGCCATAGCAGATGCTGCTCAAGGTGAAGCTAATGCTTTACAAGCTAAAATTGATGCGCTTCCAGGATGGAGAAAAGGTGCTTTTGGTACTATTGGTGGTAGCTTATCTAACTTTAACAATTGGTACGCTCAAGGTTCGCCTAACAATGCTTCTGGTAACATTGGGTTTACAGTAAATGCTTTTGCTAATTTAATTGAAGATAAATTCTTTTGGAGAAACTCTTTAACAACAAACCTAAATTGGGTAAAGTTTGATGATAAGGACGATCCTTCAGACGACGATGGATTTAGAACTGGAACAGATGTTTTTAATATCTCTTCTTTATACGGTAGAAATATTGCTAAAAACTTAGCTGTTTCTGGTTTAGCTGAATACAGAACGACGTTATTAGACAACTTTAATGACCCTGGTTATTTAGATGTTGGTGTTGGTTTAACTTGGACTCCAATTGAAAACTTTATATTAGTTGTACACCCATTAAACTACAACTTTGTTTTTGCTGATGGTGATTCAGTTTTCGAATCTTCTTTAGGTGCAAAAATAGTTGCTGATTATACAAGACAAATTGGAGCTGTAAACTTCAAGACAAACTTATCTGCTTTCCAAAGCTATAAGTCTGGAGATTACTCGAACTGGACATGGTCTAACTCTTTTAGCTACACGCTATGGAAAATGATTGGTGTTGGTTTTGATTTTGGTTTAAGAAACAACAAACAAGAAGCTTTAAACTACTCTATTGAAACTCTAGGTAATACTGATGAAACTTTTGATAGTGTTGATAACGACTTACAAACATATTACACACTTGGTTTAAGCTACAGTTTCTAATTAGCTTTAATTAATAAAATTATAATGCGCTTTCTTGAAAAAGGAAGCGCATTTTTTTTGGTTTAAGAACTATCAAAAAATGCTTGAATTCGTCAGAAAAATTGACTAAATTCGTTTAGCGTCTGATGTAAAGTCTTTGAGACGGACTTATATTATCGCATTAAAGCAAATTTAAAAATGAAACCGAAATACAGAAAACTATTAGTCTTAATTCCAATTATTTTATTTCTTGGTTATATAGTTTTTGACTGGAATAAGGTTGGTGGTAAAAGTTTTGAAGAAGCTGGAACGGATTT
This sequence comes from Algibacter sp. R77976, assembly GCF_044594645.1. GTDB lineage: Bacteria > Bacteroidota > Bacteroidia > Flavobacteriales > Flavobacteriaceae > Algibacter_B. The sequence goes on along the minus strand of NZ_CP138989.1, from coordinate 1,255,040 downwards.
CACAAAGACATTCAACTCCGAAAGAAAAAAAATGAATCTACCAATAATCCCTGACAATTGGACAAACTTAAGTCGATTGGATTTCAAGGTTCAAATTTGGGAAAATCCTGACCAAAAACTACCTTCCCATTCTGAAAAAACTGTTTTTGCAACTTATGAAACAGCGGAATTTGAAAAAGAAATTGATATATATAACTTAAAGAGAGTTAAGGAAAAATACTATCAAATAGTTGTGGAATTTTCAAAAGTCGAAAATAAATGGGATTGTACCTTGAGAGAAACGTACCCTACTCCAACAGATGAAAAACGAAAATTATTGAGAGACGCAGGAACTCTTATTGCGGAATTGACGCTTGAACAAGCAACAGATACAATAAGAAAATATGGAATTGAAAGATTGAATTATTAATAAAAACTTGCGTTAGGCCTGCCGGCAGGCAGGGATAGAAGCGGAAAGCCCACAGCCCGACGCAGGAGGTGCGAGGACTTGTAACCTTTCGACTTCGCTCAAGACAGGCTCCAATCCCGACCTAGATCCTGAACTAAATTCAGGATGTAAGGAACGCCCAAATACTATTCTTCCACTAAACCGTCTTCGTTATAATCTTGATACAGGAAGTGGTTGTAAGGGAAACGCGTTACGTGAATCTCTCGAACCTCGTCGTAAACGCGCTTTTTAAAATCTTCTAGATTCTCTTTGTTTAATGCAGAAATAAACAAGGCGTTGTTACCTACTTTATTCATCCATGTGCTTTTCCATTCTTCTAAAGAGTAATGTTTTGCTGTACGTTCGGTTTCTAAATCGTCTTCTTCTAAAGGTTCTGCTGTATAGGCATCAATTTTATTGAACACCATAATGGTTGGTTTATCGCCACTTTTTATTTCGCCCAAAATTTTCTCTACAGAAGCGATGTGCTCTTCGAAATTAGGATGCGAAATATCTACTACGTGCAGTAACAAATCGGCTTCACGAACCTCATCGAGCGTACTTTTAAAACTATCTACCAATTGTGTTGGCAGCTTTCGTATAAACCCTACGGTATCACTTAATAAAAAAGGCAAATTTTGAATAACTACTTTTCTAACGGTAGTATCTAGGGTTGCAAACAATTTGTTTTCGGCAAAGACTTCGCTTTTACTTATAACATTCATAAGTGTAGATTTACCAACATTGGTATATCCTACAAGCGCCACACGTACCATTTTACCACGGTTACCGCGTTGTATAGCCATTTGTTTATCTATAGTTTTTATACGCTTTTTAAGCAAGGCTATTTTATCACGTACAATACGTCTATCTGTTTCTATTTCGGTTTCACCAGGTCCGCGCATTCCTATTCCCCCTTTTTGTCTTTCAAGGTGTGTCCACATACCTCTTAATCTTGGGAGTAAATATTCGCATTGTGCGAGTTCTACTTGTGTTCTGGCATAACTGGTTTGTGCACGTTGGGCAAAAATGTCTAAAATTAAATTCGTTCTATCTAAAACTTTTACATTAAGAATTTTACTAATGTTTCGCTCTTGTGCCGCAGAGAGTTCATCATCAAAAATAGCGGTATCAATCTCGTTATCTTTTATAAATTGCGCGACATCTTCCATTTTACCAGTACCTATAAATGTTTTAGGATTTGGCATATCCATTTTTTGGGTAAAGCGTTTTACAGCAAATCCGCCAGCAGTAAAGGTTAAAAACTCTAACTCATCTAAATATTCTTTAGATTTAACCTCATCTTGTTCTTTGGTAACAATTCCTATTAAAACAGCCTTTTCTAATCCCATATGGTCCTCTCAATTATAAAAAATATTATGTTGCAAAGTTACATAATTGTGGGCATTTTAATATTTATATTTTTAAGCCTATTTTTGACCCATGACAGAACCTTTTAATGATATTCCAGTTCGTGACGATATGCAAACTGTTGCGTTTTATAATGTTGAAAATTTATTCGATTTAAAGAACAACAAACTTAAACATGATAACGATTTTTTACCAGGTTCTATTAAAAATTGGACGCCTAAACGTTACAAAAATAAGTTACGAAAAATAGGTTACGCTATTTCTAATATTGGGCAACGAGAAACGGGAAAACACCCTGCACTAATTGGTTTAGCCGAAGTAGAAAATGCTCTTGTACTTAAAGATTTAATAGCTTCTAAACATTTAAAAGATTGTAATTACAATTTTATACATTTTGAGTCTAAGGATGAACGCGGTATTGATGTCGCTTTATTGTACGATACTAAAGCTTTTAAAACAACACACTCTGAAGCATTTGAGATCCGTCTTACCGATACCGATGGCACGCCTGATTATACACGTGATGTTTTATTAGTTTCTGGTATTCTAGATGGTGAAAAAGTACATGTAATAGTAAACCATTGGTCTTCTAGACGCGAAGGAGAAAAGGAAACCGAGTTTAAACGTTTGGCATCATCTGAAAAAGTAAGCGCTATTATTGATACTCTAAAAAAGAAAGATGAGCATGCTAAGATTATAGTTATTGGAGATTTTAATGATGACCCAAAAAACAATAGTATTACGCGTTTGGTAGATAACCATAACTTATTTAACCCTATGGAAACATTGCGCTCTTTTACACGTGGTTCGGTAAAACACAGGCGACAATGGTTTATTTTCGATCAAATTTTAATTTCTACCAACTTTTTTAAGAGTTCGAAAAATGAATACGAATTTTTTAATGCTAACATTTTTGACGAAGCTTTTTTAAAGATTCATAAAGGTCCTTTTAAAGGCGCTCCTTACAGAACTTATGTTGGTCCTAAATATAAAGGTGGTTATAGCGACCACTTTCCTGTTTATATGATTTTGAAAAAGTAACTAAATAGCTTGATATAGCACAAAAGCAAGTCCTAAAATAGCAATTGGAAATAACCAAAGCAACCAAATATTATAAGACAGCTTTTTCTTTTTAAGCATTTTTGCATTTAATACTTTACGTTTTCTGCCTCCGTATTGCATCCAGTTTTTGAAATACAGAAAAATAGCAACCAATACAAACAAGGTCCATGCTTTTGGAGCCGACATAGTATTCACATTCATTTGCCTAAAAAAACCTGCAAAAAACACACCTAAAAGCAATAGTAAACTGCATTGTAAAACAGTTATATAAAAAGTAGCAATGCTATTAGCGTTTTTACTTTTCTTGGTTTTATAATGCTGAAAGAAGTGAAAAAATAAGGAATCGAATGTAGTCATGACATTATTTGTTGCGCCAAAGGTAAAACTAAAGTTTTACTATTCAACATAATCTATACTAATCTCATCCAATTCATAAATACCATCAAAGGTATCTTGTCCGCTTCCAGTAAATTTAAAAGCAATATGAATGTTTCCTGTAATGCATGATAAATCTACATTACCAGAGTTAAACCAAGCAGAAAAAGAATCGGAATCTTTAACCACATACGCCGCAGATAATACACCCCAAGTTGCAGAAGTTATGTTAGCTTCGGCACCATCCCAATCTAAGGAATACAAGACTTCCATATAACTACTATCTGCTAAACTGTTAGATGTTTTAAAACGCAACGTTTCACCATCTTGGGCGTCTAGATTTATGACAGGTGTAATTAACCAGCCAATATTACTTAAATCTCCAGAACTACTTGCTTGAAATCTGGCAGAACGCCCCAACGATGCATTTGATGATGTTGATGAATAGCCTTCCCAAGCCTCGGTACCTGTTTCCATATAATTTGTCCAACCATCAACTTCTATGGGTTTATTGTTTTTTTGAGGCTCAAAATCTTCATATAAAATATTCCCTGAACCTACAGTAGCTGCTAGCCCGCAAGTTAATTCCATTGGGTCGCATCGCGTTACATTATCAAAATTAACATCTGCCGAACTATTAACAACTAACACATTAAAATCGTCTCTAAAATCGCGACTAAAAATGCCTGTTACATGTCCTTGTCCTTGCGGGACAATTAGAGTTTTAAAATCGGAAAACGTGCTGGTTTGCATAATCATTTGGACCCCAGAATTGCAGCTTTCCAATAATCGCAACCCATCAAACTCATCAAAAGATTCGCTTGCATAAGTGGCTCCTAACTCAAATCGGTTTAATTGCATGTTTTCTAACTGAATCAAGGTATTTTCATCATTTTCGGTTAAATCTGCTATGGCTGAAATTTTAGGCGTTATAGTTGCTATGTCGTTACTTCTTATAATAATATCTTTATATTCGGCAGGTTGAATTTGTTCAACTTGAACCGCATCTCCTTTTCCAATAGTAATCACACCACTCGTTTCACCAATGGTTAAACCATCCATTTTTACATATACTTTTTGCCCGAATTGATAAGTGTCTGATAAACTACTTACATTAATATCTACTTTAAAACCTAGTCGTGGGTCGGTGTCTGAACTACTGCCATCGGTTTTATTTTGAATAATCAATTCTTCAAAAAAGTTTCCAGATTTATCAGAGGACACTACGTAACCTTCAATATATAAATCGGTTTCATCATCAATAACCACCGTAGAGTTACCGCCATTTACAGCCTGCTCATAAAGCGATTTTATAGCTTTAAAAGTTGTGATTTGCTCTTGCGGAATATTAGGTTCGGTTATAGAAATATCGGGCGTACTATATTCATCATCCTTAACACAAGATGAAAAAATCACGCCTAAAAGCATAACACTTAAAAAAATTGAAATTTTATTCATAACTCAATATTTTATTTTTTTCTGGGCGTTACCACAAGGGTCGGGCTATCCGTTACAAGTCCTCGTTCCTGCGGGCTATCCACTACTATCCCTAACGCGAAACCATCCGCCAAAGCCCGTTATAACATTCATAATAGCTTATCCGCTTCATTCCGTATTTAATTCCTCCCTTTTGAGGAGGTTAGGTGGGGCTTCAAAATCTAACATTCAAATTCAGAAAATAGGTTGCACCTCTACCATACCAATACTTTGGTCCAAAAACAGGTGTATCTAAGGCTTTATCGTCGCGCAATTCTCTGTAATTAGCATTTCTGCCTTGCTCAAAACCACCTGTTTTATAAATTTCATCTAAAAGATTATTAATACTTCCAAAAAAGCCTATATAATATTCACCGATTTTCCATGATTTCCCACCAACCAAATTTACCGACATATAATCATCAAAACGTTCTTGTTTTAATAATACTCTTGCTAAATCTTCATCGTAGTCATTAAATACATTGCCATCAAAATCGGTATTAAAATTGGATGATCTGGTTAAGGGACTCACATCTACATACGTATTTTTGAAAAAATTTGCAGTTGCTCCAAACCACCAATAATCCGGATCGCGATATTCAAAACCAACCGAATAGGCTTGTTGTGGACCCGAAGCTAACTTATACCCTTTTAGATTAGATTGCCCAAAATCCTTAAAACCGTTTATAAATCCAGCAGCCTCAGCCTCAGCATCTGGTTCTGTAGAAAGAAACAAATTAGGATTATTAGCATACGTAAACTGTCCGACCGCTGCGGCTCCTTTTAATTTAATGGTTGGTGTTACTTGGGCCTCTATCCCTAATTCTCCACCAAAATGTTTTTTGTCTATACCTTGTAAAATCTCTTGAACAAAGGCTGTATTATCACCACCTATACCATCGGCAAAAAAGAAAGAGATCTCACTAGCATCAGAAATATTAGTATAATACCCTGTTAATTTCGCCTTTACAATTGGCGAACGGAATATATAACTCGCATCAACAGATGCTATATTTTCATTTGAGATTTTTGGCACCGTATTATGGTTCTCTCTAGAATTAGAATACGTGTTCTGTATAAACGGTGCTCTAGAAATGTAACCGGCATTAAAATCAAAAACATGCTTTCCTGTTAATTTATAGGTAAAACCTACTTTTGCTCCAAAACCTGTAAATGTTAGTTCATCTCCTCTACCTAATGAATTTTCTGGGAACCCCCCGTTTTGATAAACACCTTCTCTTTGGTATTGCGTGTTTTTTACACTTCCTGAAATATAAAAATCAATTTTATTATAAGAGAATTGCCCTTGGGCATAAGCTCCTAATTCATTTGCAAAAAGATTGTAGTGGTATTTAAATTTATCGCCCTCATTTACTATTCTATTTGGGTTTAATAAATCGTTTTGCGCTTCGTTAACTTCAGTTGCAAAACCATCAACATCTAAATACGTTGAGGCGCCTAATAAATCTAAAACCTGAGCAAAATTTTCAGATTTTAAAGCTTTATAATTTATGCCAGCATTAAGTATAATGTTATTATTTATTTCTTTTGTTAAGATAGAATTTACTGTTATTTGTGTATCATCTACACGGTCTTCATATAATGCATAAATAGCATTACCACCGCTATTGGTATTTCCAATATTAGCTGTATACATAGCATTCCAATCTATTTGCCCATCGTGTTGAAATGCTTTTAAAGCGCTATAAGCTATGCCCAAATTATCCGGGAAATTACGTTCTGCATAACTTGGTAATTTTTGATAATACACTGGACTTGGATTTGCACCACCACCTTGAGGAAAACCATCAATTAAATCGGTGCCATTATAATCTAATCGACTATTACTTAATTTCCCAAATTGGTAACCAATATTTGTGTTTAAAGTGGTTTTACTATTTAAACTCCAATAATGATTCAACATCATTATGGGCTCACTTACTTCTTTAATTCTAGAATTTCGTTTTTCACCATCTTGCCATCCCCAATATTCGTTGTACTTTATATCTTTTAAATCGAAAATTTCTTGTGTGTTTGGAGACGATTTCCCTCTACGGTTAGGCGAATACATAGTAGTTAAATTAATACTATGCTTATCATTTATTTTCTTTTCCACAGAAGTGAAAAAAGAATTGGAGCTATAACTTGTTGCATCTTGATAGCCTTCATTACCCCAACGTCTGCCAATAGAAACCGTATATGCCCAATTATTTTTTAATAACCCTGAAGCATGTGTTGCCATTAACCGATTGGTGTAACTTCTGTTTGAAGATGAATAGGTTAATCGACTACCCGGTCTTGCTTTTGAAGCTCTAACATTCATATTTGTACTTCCTAAAACGCCACCAAAATTATAATTTGATGGTGTGAGTCCCCAAGTTAATTCTTGATTGCGAAGCACATCATTTAAACCACCCCAATTACTCCATTGTGGCCTTCCGTTATAGGTTTTATTCATTTCGATGCCATTGATTAAAACAGACCCATTATTAGAATCTAAACCCCGTACTCTAAAGAAAGATGAACTAAACTCGAAAGCGGCCGTTCTTTGAAAAATATCAAGCGAAGAAGCTAATAAACCTGAAATATTATCGGCGCCACTCACATCATCATTCAACTCATCATCAGATAATGTTATCGTAAATAAATCTGCTGTTTGGGAGGTATCTCTTTCTAAAACCATATCCGTTATATTAACGGTTTCTCCCTCATCTACGGTTATTGGATAACGCTTAGTGATAAAACCAATTTTGGAAATACTAAGGATTTGTTCTCCTAAGGGAATGTTTTCTTGAAAAGTGAATACCCCTAAGGCATTGGTAAGTTGAGTTAATTCAGAATCTTGAATTGTTACTGTAACACCTTCAATAGGTTGAAAAACAATAGCATCTACAACACTCCCTTTAATTAAGGTTTGCTGAGCATTAAGGGAAATTGAAAAAAATCCGAATAAAAAAATGAGGGTTATTTTATTCATAATTATCTTTTAGACACGTAATTTATTTAAAAGTAACATGTTAAAAAAGGGAGAATTTACAACATTTATAATAAATCGTAACTTTGGCTTAAGTTTTGTACTATAACTATGAGGAAAAAAACTTTAAATAATTCAATGAAATTTTTAAAATTTACGCTTTCAATTTTATTTTTTAGTCTGTTTATTAATTTACATGCACAAGACAAAAAATTTAAAATACATACCGTTGCTTTTTACAATCTTGAGAATTTGTTTGACACCATAAATGATCCTACAAAATTTGATGAGTATAGCCCAATGATGGAACTTAAAACAAATCGAGAAGAGGCATACCAGAAAAAAATAAGTAATATGGCACGTGTTATATCTGAGATTGGTAAGGATGTAACTCAAAATACACCTGCCATTTTAGGTGTTTGTGAAGTTGAAAATAAAGACGTTTTAGAAGATCTTGTAAACGATACTTTAATAAGGCCACATAATTACGGCATTGTACATTACGATTCTCCAGATGTTAGAGGAATAGATGTTGCACTTTTGTATCAAAAAAAAATATTTACACCTATTAGTTCTAGTTCGCACACGCTAAAACTTTATGATGATGAAAAAAGAATTCACACTAGAGATCAATTATTGGTTAGCGGAAAAATAGACAATGAATTAATACATATTATTGTTAACCATTGGCCATCTAGACGTGGTGGAGAGGCTAAGAGTAGGCCGAAACGCGTTTCTGCAGCAAAACTAACAAAACGTATGGTAGATTCGCTTCAAGCGATTAACCCTTACGCTAAAGTCATTATTATGGGCGATTTAAACGACAACCCAAATAATGCGAGTGTAAAATCTGTTTTGAAGGCTAAAAATAAAAAACAAAAAGTAGGTTTTAAAGGTATATATAATCCGTATATAAATTTCTTTAAAAATGGATTAGGCACCACAGCATACAGAGACTCATGGAGTTTATTTGATCAAATTATGGTAACAAAACCTTTAACAGAAAAAGAGTATGACTCATTTAGGCTTTATAAATCTGGTATTTTTAATAAACGCTACTTAATTCACAAATCTGGCACCTACAAAGGTTACCCCTTTAGAAGTTGGTCTGATGGTGGTTTTGCCAATGGCTTTAGCGACCATTTTCCAGTTTATATGTATTTGATTAAAGCCGTTGATTAGGCGTTTCTACCCTAACCAAGAACTCCAAGGGATTCTAGATAAGAATAAAACTAATGCTAACGTATAGAAAATAGCTATAGTCTTTAATTTAGCGTTAGATGTTAGTTTCTTTTTATGCTTTGAATAACCAATAGTAATTAATGCTACGGCAATAATGTTTACTAAAGGATGCTCTACTAAATACAGCCTATTAATAGAATCTTTCATGATTTCTCCCATACCCAATTCACTAAACAGTTGCAACCTTGGTGACACAAAATATAACACCAATCCTATTAATAATTGAATGTGGGATACTATAAGTGCAAAAAGTGATTTTCTAAAATCTGTTGCTTCGTATTCCTTATCGCTAACTGTTTTTACAATAGCATTTATAGTTGCTATTATTAATATAAGAAGTACTAAATATGCCCAATAAGAGTGAAGTGTTTTTACAACGCTATACATAATTCTATGTTTTTATTTCTGAACAACAAATGTAATGATAAAATTTAATTCAAAATTTTATCTAGATTCCCAATTTCTTGGAAATGACAAAATTTATTAGGAACTCGAATTAAAAATTCGAGAAGTTTTTTAAATTAAAAACATAAAAAAAACCGCTTTATATTAAAGCGGTTTTAAATAAATATAATTCTAATATTTTACTCCCATTTGTTTTCTGCAGCATCGCCACCCCAAATTAATGTGGCTAGATATGCATTATCTATAAAGGGGTTTCTGTTGCCTTGTGCGGCATATATAACGTTATTTCTTTGCTCTTCGAATGCAGAAACAGGGTCTTCTTTATTCCATTTTAAGAATAGCTCTAAAGTTCCAACGGGAGCAAAAGACTCTCCATAACGAACATTTAAATATAATATCATTCTTGCAACGTCGCCTTTCCATTCGTCTCCAGGAAACCATGTTTCACCTATCAACTGATAGGTTCCGCTACCATCAGCAAAAGCGTAATTTAATCTATCACTATTTACTGTAGCATCGCATGATCTTAAATGATGTAAATCTGCCTTTACAATCTCATCTTTTTCTGCACCACCTTCTCCACCTTCATATAATGATTGTGGGTATATATGCTCTGTGTTAAATGTTTTTGGTGAATAAGAGTTTGTTGGGGACTCGTATTCTTCCCAGTATCTACTATCACCAGAATACATTAAAAGGACATTATCTCTATTACTTAAATCGGCATCAGCTAGGTATAAGTAGTTATGTCGTTGCGTATAAGATAATATAGTAGTATGTTTTGTTGTTGTGTGATCTTCTAATTCATCAAACATTAAATCTCCATCTTCTGAAAAAATAACATCATTATAATAATCTAAAATATCCGCAGGTATGTTAAAGTTTAAAGGTGCAATTACCGTAATAGTAACCGTAGCTGTAGAGCATGATGGGGCTGGTGAATCATCATCACAAATGGTATAGGTAAATGAGTCTATACCTGTAAAATCTGTTTGTGGGGCGTAACTAACAGTACCATCTGCATTTAATACAACTGTTCCTTGAGTTAAAGCATTATCTATTGCTGTTATTACTGCATCATCAATTACTGTATCATTTTCCAAGATATTTATTGTGTTTGATGTTGCATTTTCAAAAACATTAACAGCATCATTATTTGCAATTGGTAAACCTTCATCTAACACATTAATTGTAACTGTTGCTGATACACAAGTTGCTATTGCATCATTATCACACAATGTGTATGTAAATGTATCTTCTCCAGAAAAACCATTAATTGCTGTATAAGATACCGTATTATCATCATTTAAAATTACAATACCTGTACTTAATGTCGAATCAATAGAAGTTAATATAGCTCCATCTACTACGGTATCGTTATCTAAAAGCGTTGTAAATACTGTTGTGGTATTTTCTGTGACTTCAAAAATATCATTTTCAGCAACTGGATTTCCTGTATCTGAAACTGTTACAGTTACAGTAGCTACTGCACAATTTGGGTTACTTAAACCATCACAAATTGTATAAGCAAATGTATCTATACCAGTAAAATTATTTGCAGGTGTATATATTAGTTTGTTAGAAGCTTCGCTTATTGTCCCGTTATTAACTGAGGTTGCATCAAAATCGGTAAGCATTGCATTATTAATAAGTGTATCGTTATTTAAAACACTTATCGATATTGATGTGTTTTCTGAAGTACTTGCTGTATCATTAACTGCTAGTGGAGGGTTTACTTCTACACCATCATCGTTTCCGCCACATCCAAAAAGAATGACAGCTAAAAAAAGGTAAATATATTTCATAATAAAAATTTTTATATAAAGATAAAAAAACCTCTTAGTGTTAGTAAGAGGTTTTTTATTATAAATTAAAAAGGTTTATTCGTTATATATCCAAATTCCACCTTCTTTGACAACTTTTTTTGTTTCACTACCAGTTGATCCTGTGTAAACTACAAAAGTTAAAGCATATTTCTGACCTTCTGCTGCACCAGGATCTCTTGTATCTAATAATACGTTAAAAGCTTCTAATAGCTTATCATCATTCCAAAAATTAGCACTTCCTTCTCTTCTATCAAAGCTACCAAAGAACCCAACATTATCAGCAGGTCCAGGATAAATATCTATAAAAGCTTCTGAAATAAATGCCACATCTGCAGATAGTAATGTATAGTTAATAGTATTATCTGGCACCCATTCACCATCTTCAAAACCATATTGGAAAGATGTTTCAATAATATCTGGCGTTAAAGTCCATTTATCACCATCAAAAATGCTGTGTCCATATTTAGCATTTGTAGATCCAGAAAAATAATCATATTGAACCATTGCTACATCACCGGCTTGAGCATAAGGGAATAATCCTTCTAAAAAGATATCTAAGATATAGATATTGCTACTACTAAAGTTTGGAAATCTAAACCCGAATGAATCGAAATCTTTTTTAGTAAACACATAAGGGAATTGCCAATCGCCATCGTTTTTGGCGACCACAGTAGTTACTTCTACAATAGTTGCATTAGGAACATAGGCTCCAGCTGTATATAATAAAGTTACAGTTTCTGTAGCAACAGCACCATTGTAAACAGCATAAGTTACAGCATAAACATCGCCCTCTGTTGCCATTGGTAAAATAATATTTAAACCTTCAAGAATCATATCTTCACTCCAGTAATTATCACTAGCAGGTCTTACATCAAAGCTACCAAAGCGACCTAAGTTTTCAGCAGGGCCTGGATATGTAGCTTCTAAATCGGTAGCTATCATATCATAATCCGTTCCAGTTAATGTATATTCTGTTGCAGTTGTTCCACTTGTCTCAACGTCTAGTTTTGTAAACCCGTATCCGTTATATTGAACTGTAAATGTTTCAGAGAAGTTTGTACCACCATCATAAATAGCAAATGTAATTGCTACAACTTGACCAAGGTTATATTCGCCACCTAATAATTCTGTAAAGCCTTCTAATAGCATATCATCAGACCAATAAGCATCTCTATCAGATCTTCTATCAAAATTTTGAAATCTAGTTGCACTTTCGGTAGCTTCTGGATATGCAGCACTTAAAGCATTACCAATAGTTTCAAAATCATCATCAGATAATGTATAAGATAATATATCTGCATTATAAGTTAACTCTACAAAAGTTCCGTTTAATGCTGTTTCATAGTTAGTACCTAGGTAATCATCAACTTCATTTAAATTTGATAATGTTTCTGTAGTAGACATTACTTCCAACAGAGTTTCATCATATAAATCATAAGTAACATTAACTAAAGAACCTTCTCCCCAAACAGGGTATTTATCTGCTAAAAAGTCTGGTATTACTTGATCTGCTAAATCTTGAGTCATAAAATACTCTACAGAGTCTAACTCTTTTGCATATAGTTCATAATCCTCTGCTGTAAAGGTGTATGTTTCTTCTGCTTGAATAAAATCAATTCCAGATCTCTCTTGCGAATCTATATCATTATAGATATCATCTAAAGGATTACAACCTAAAACGGTCAACCCTATAATCATTAAGTAAAAAATTATTTTTTTCATTTTCAAAGTTTTTTAGAAATTAAGTTTTGCACCAACACTAAAGGTTCTTCCAAAACCGTAGTACACTAATGCAGTTTCAGTTCTAGATCCAGATCCATCTTGAGCATCAGAGATATATTCCGTATCAAATACATTATTAACTCTAGCTGTTAAAGTAGTATCAAAAGATCCAAATTTAAAACCGTGAGTTAGTACTGCGTCAAACAATCCAAAATCAGGTAGTTTCCAAGGCTGAATAGGTTCAGAAGCTAATTCAGCTGCTATTTCAGCTGCTGCTGCTGCTTCATCAGGATTAGTAGAAGTAACTCCTCTATCACTAGGGTCAAAATCAGCGTAGTTATCAGCAAAATAGTTATAATCAATAACTAGTTTTGTGTTGTCTGAGAACTTGTAGTTTAAACCTAAAGATGCTGTTGTTTGCGCGGCATCACCAACTTTTAATCCTGCAATGTGAAGGTTAAAAGGAGAATCATCTATCTCATTTTGTTCTTCATCAAAAATCCTAACATTAGCGACATTATTATCCCATGTCCAGTCTCCTAAAGACACTTGACCAGTAACATTCAATTTATCTGTAGCGCGATATTTAAAATCTAGCTCAACACCTTGATGTAATGCATTAACTCCTAATATATTAGCCGTAGCTCTTGTCCCATCAGGTTGTTGAAACGTAGCAGTTTCAGTTCTATCGTTCCAAGTTGTTCTATATAAATTTACATTAGCAGAAAACTTATCACTTCTATACCCATATCCAAGCTCGAAACTTGTGATTTTTTCATTATCAGCATCAGCATTAATATTGTCATTACTGAAATTTAAGAATACAGCATCAAAATTAGCCGCTCTTTCAAAATAACCAATATTTGCAAATATGTTATGATTATTATCTATTCTGTAATTCCCACCACCTTTAACACTATAGCCAAAAAAGTTATACTTATCCGTTTCTTGTAAAGGATCTGAATCTAAATAATTGAAATAATCAATTCTTTGGTAAGATGTATTGGAAGCAGCTAAAGCAAGGTAAGTATTAAAATCTTCATTTACATCATATTCTAATTGACTAAAAACACCTAACCAACCTACTTTTCCGTCATTATTATAGTTAATAACATCTCCTACTCTAGCTAGATTATTTGGATTATTTTCATCATTATTATCTAAAAAGTATTGACCTCCTAATAAATCTGTTACTTCTTGAAAGTGAAGACCTGTATAAGATCTTAAATCAAGCCCACCTAATAACACTAAATCATCACTTAAATTTGTTTTTAAAGTAGATAAGACACCGTACCAATTATGATCATTACGTGATGCTCTTAAAATGGTTTCTGAGCCATTTGCTCCTAAAGCTTCGTTTTCATCAGAAATTCTATCAAAATCTAAAGGCCCATATAAGCCATCCCTGTAAGGACTAACACCATTAGTTCCTAATAAAAATTTATCAGTATTACCTCTGGTTCCACCACCACCACCTGTACCAAACGATACGTAAGCAGATGTATTAATTGATGTATTATCATTTAAATCCCAGTAATGGTTTAAAGCTACTTGTGGCTTATGATAGAAATTATCTTCTTGATAGGTTACTTGACCATTTTTATAACCCCAATCTGCATTAAATTTTCTCCCTCTATCACTTGCTTTAAAGGTAGAAATTAACTGTCTATTTTGTCTCTGACCGTGTTGTTGTTTAGCACCAAAAGCTGTGAAAGATATTTTATGCGCATCATTTATTTCTTTTGAAATGTTTACAAAATAGTTAAATCCCGTAAACTCTGTGCCATCAACATAACCATCTCCTGTAGTTTTTGCCGCAGAAACTGTAGCTGCAAAACCATTATCCATTAGACCTGTAGAGTACGTTAAACCGTATTTAAAATATCCATCGTTAGCAACAGATGTAATCAAATTACCACCTGCTTCAATATCTGTAGTTTTTGTAACAACATTAATAGTTCCACCAATTGATGGTACTGCTATTTTTGAAGCTCCTAAACCTCTTTGTACTTGCATTTGGCTAGTAACATCACCAAGTCCTGCCCAGTTACTCCAAAATACACGACCATTCTCCATATCGTTTACTGGAATACCGTTAATCATTACCGCAACGTTTTCAGAACTAAAACCTCTAATATTTACACGAGCATCTCCATAACCACCACCTTGTTTTGTAGCATAAATTCCTGGTGTAGATTTTAAAATTTCAGGAAACTCTTGTGTTCCTAATTTAAGCTCTATATCTGCTGCTTTTACAGTAGAAACCGCCACAGGTGTTTTTCTATCAACTGCTACAGAAGCAATAATTTGAACTTCCTCTAAACCAACTTGGCTAGAAGTTAGTGATATACTCCCAAGATTCTTATCACCAGAAAAAGCAATAGTTTTAGAATTATACCCAATATAAGATATTACCACATCTCCGGTTGAAGATTTTGTTTTAATGGTAAAATTACCATCAAAATCTGTTGTAACACCATTAGTTGTGCCTTTCTCAATTACATTTGCACCTGGAAGTGGAATATTACTTCCAGCTTCTACAATAGTACCTGAGATTGTACTTTGTGCCATAACAACTACTGAAAATAGCATTGCCATGGTAAACATTAAAAAACGAGTCGTTCTTTTCATAATTAATTATTTGAAATTAGTCGACGCAAAAGTACACAAAATAAGAGTATAAATATTAACTAATTATTAACAAATAGAATAGTTTTTAACAATCAAAAAGGCGATAACATCATTAATATTATCGCCTTCTAAGTATTTCTTTAAGAATAATTAACTGTTTTAAGACATTTGCTTATAATAATTTAATAAATTATTAGTAGAAGAATCATGTTTATTATTAGCACTATTGTTAAATTCTTGTAAAATTTTTGAAGCTAATTGTTTCCCCAATTCTACTCCAAATTGGTCGTAACTAAAAATATTCCAAATTATCCCTTGTACAAATATTTTATGCTCGTACATAGCAATAAGTTTTCCTAAACTTTCTGGTGACAACTTATTAATATAAATCGTATTTGTTGGTTTGTTGCCTTGAAACACTTTAAAAGGAATAATTGATTCTTTAGTATCTTCTGCAATAACCTCAGCTTTTGTTTTACCATTTAATAACGCTTCCGTTTGCGCTAAAAAGTTTGACGTTAATTTATCTTGATGATCTTGGTTACCGTGTAATGACTTAGCAAACCCAATAAAATCGGCCGGAATCAACTTAGTACCTTGATGTATTAATTGAAAAAAGGCATGTTGCGAATTTGTTCCTGGTTCTCCCCAAATAATAGTTCCTGTTTGGTAATCTATAGGTTTACCGGTTCTATCGACACTCTTTCCGTTACTTTCCATTATACCTTGTTGCAAATACGTTGCAAATTGGTTTAAATACTGAGAATAAGGAATAATAGCCTCGCTTTCTGCTCCAAAAAAGTTATTATACCATACACTAATTAGTGCTAAAACTACTGGGATATTTTTGTCGAAATCTTCATTTTTAAAATGCTCATCCATTTTGTTAGCGCCTTTTAGCAAACTATCAAAATTATTATAGCCAACTGCCAGACTAATGGTTAAACCAACAGCACTCCATAATGAAAAACGACCTCCAACCCAATCCCACATTGGGAAAATATTGTTTTCATCAATACCAAAGCCTTTTACATTTTTAATATTTGTAGACACAGCAACAAAATGCTTAGCAATCGCATCTTCTGATGCCGTTTTTAAAAACCAAGCTTTTAAAGTATTCGCATTGGATAGTGTTTCTTGCGTAGTAAACGTTTTTGAAACAATAACAAACAAGGTGGTTTCTGGATCTAACTTTTTAATAACCTCATTGACATGATCGCCATCTACATTACTTACAAAGTGTGTGGTTAAATGATTCTTATAATATTGTAAAGAATCTACAACCATAGCTGGACCAAGGTCTGATCCTCCAATACCAATGTTTACAACATCTGTAAATGCTTTTCCAGTATACCCTTTTCTAACACCATTAACGACTTCATTTGTAAAGCCTTCTATTTTTTGTTTTACTTCGTAAATCTCTGGCATAACATTTACACCTTCAACTTTAAAATTTGCATTTTCTGGTGCTCTTAGTGCAGTATGTAAAACAGCTCTACCTTCGGTTTCATTTATTATTTCACCAGAAAACTGACTTTTAATAGCGTCTTTTAAATTTACATCTTCTGCCAATTTTAAAAGATATTTAAAAGTCTCTGCCGTTATTCTATTTTTTGAAAAATCGACATAAAAGTCATCCCATTTAATAGTAAACTTATCTGCTCTATTTTTATCTTCAGCAAATAAATCTTTCATGTGAACATCTTTCACTTCTTTATAATGTTCTTGTAATTTTTTCCAAGAATTTGTCGTGGTTGGGTTTATGCTTGGTAGTGCCATGTGATGTGTATTAACGATTAAATGATATAGAATTATTATTCTGCTTTATGGTATGTTCTGGTTGATTTTGCTCTTCAAAAACATCTTCTAAAAAATGAATATTATCTAGTTGTGCTTTAATAGGCTCAATAAATTGTAAATATTTTATTTTTAAAGAGTCTGAAATAGGTTTTGCTTCTGGTAGCTTTTGTTTGAATGGATCAACTTCTTTACCATTTTTCCAGAATCGGTAACAAACGTGTGGCCCTCCTGTATTTCCAGTCATACCAACCCAACCAATTACATCGCCCTGTTTAACAAACTCACCAACCTTAGATTTACGCTTTTTCATGTGAAGGTACTGCGTTTCGTAAGTAGCATTATGTCTAATTTTTACATAATTACCATTTCCACCTCTTTTCTCCGATCTAGTTACTGTGCCGTTTGCAGTTGCCATAATTGGAGTTCCTATAGGTGCCGCAAAATCGGTTCCTCTATGTGGTCGTAATTTAAAGCCATAAACGGCAATTCGACGTTTTAAATTATAACGTGATGATATTCTACTAAATTTCACCGGTGCTTTTAAAAAGGCACGTCGTAAATTTTTTGCCTCTTCACTAAAATAATCTACAATACCTTTAGTGGAATCTGTTACAAATTCAAAAGCATAAAAAGGCTCTTTGTTATGCTCAAAATAAGCTGCTTTTATATTATGCACTCCTGTATAAATGGTATCATCAATAAATTTATCTGTATAAATAACTTTAAAACGATCACCTTTTTGAAGCCTTCTAAAATCGATAGTCCATGCGTAAATTTCATCAGCCATTTTATATGCCAATCTTGGACTTAATCCCTGCTCTTGTAACGTTTCAGAAATATTACTACTTATAATTCCAGTTGCCGTTTTTTCCACATAAGTAATAGGCTTGGTACTTGTATAGGCGTGAATAGAGTCCTGAAAATTTATAACCACATAATTTTCTAAATTAGGCTGATAAATAAAACATTTAGGAGTTTCTAAAGAATCTTTAGCACATAACAGGGTATAAGGTTTCCCGACTTGTAAGCGTCTAATATCAAAAGTGTCTTTAGCTTTTTCAGCAATATTGAAAATTTTAGGATACCCTACATGGTTACGTTCTAGAATTTCGCCAAAGCTATCTCCACTTCTAATAGTATCTCGCTTTACAACATAGTCTTCAATTTTAAAACCAAATTCGATAACTTCTTCTGGCTCTTCTATAACTTCTACTATATCTTCAACTTCAAGTTTTTTATCCTCTTTACACCCAAAGATGAATCCAAGTAATACTGCTAATATTAAACATCTGTGCCCCACACTTCTATTTCTTTTTTGGTCCATAAATCTGGAAAAAATATTCTCTTTTGATATTTTGGGTGCATATATTTCACCCATTCGCTGCCTCCAGTAGCTTCAGCAGTTTTTCCATTTATATTTAAATAATGATTTGCCGTTTCGTAATGTGCCATTACCCATTTAATATTCACCGTATAATCGTAATGACGCATGGCACTTACTAAATCTTTATTAGATTGATCTTCTTTAGGCAATGTTTTAAACTTACTCCACAAATTATTGTTTTGATAAAACTTAGTAAATCTAATAAATTCATCTTTATATCGGGCTTCAAAATCAGATAATGTATACGTTTTTTTACCCGTTTTATAGTCTTTCCCAGCCGCTTGCCAATACAAATGCTCAAAGGCATTTTCATAGGTAGAATTTTTATCAAAATTATCTCTAAAGCGCTTATCTATAAGATTTATTAGCTCTGTAGATGCAAACTCAATTTTTCTATATTGTGCACTTTGAAAACCACTTGCAGGAGTTAAAGTTGTTCTAAACTTATTGTATTGGTCTACATCCATCCCGTCTTTCATAATACTAAACGAAGAAGTTAACACATCAAAATAACGGCTTATACGCATTATTTTGGTTGTAAATGTATCTGTGTCTATAGGGTTGCTATTTGCTATTTGGTCCATTTCAGAAAGCACCATTTTAAATAGCAATTCATTAACCTGATGATACATAATAAATACATTCTCATCTGGAAAAACAGTACGTTGTACTTGTAAATTTAATAATGCATCTGTTTGAATATAATCCCAATAATTAATAGGCTTACTGTAGAGTAAACCTTCTAAATGCACATCAACATCTTGATCTATAGCTTCGTATTTTTCTTTTATTTGGTCGGTTATCTTAGAGTTCAAAATATCTTAGTTATTAACAAGAATTTTAAAGGGATGTTTCAACCCTTTAAAGGCTTCAAGGTCTGCTCTTAAAGACCCAACAGCCAAGTCTGCCTTAATACGCAAAGGTACTTTATTTTTGTCTTTCGACACCCAAAGTGTTAAACTTTCTTCCTCTTTAAAAACACGCCCTGCCATAACATATGGTCTAAATTTTAAAGACTCAACTTCTCCAAAATCGGTTTCTATAGTTTCTTCACCAAGGTATTTTAATTTAAAACCATAATTTTCTTCATCAAAAAACATGTCAATTTTCACCTCATTACCTATTTTAAGAGAACCAATATCAAGATTATTACGCAAATAGTAAAAGGTAGACACCATATCTTGAATATTAGGTTTAGTATCTATAACCTTTTTAGTTTTATGCTTTTTGTTATTTACATGCGCTTTATTATTCTCTTGGTCAAAATCTATTTCTAAATCTTTCGTATGCCCGCCCTCATCAATATTCCTAACAAATTTGTAAGGCATAATAGTTTGTTTATCAAAATAGCTTTCATACCTATCTTTAACCTTAAAAAACCATTTTATCATACCAGTAGTCCAGCCTTTACCAACTACATGATAAACATCTTTATCCTCAAGTTTAGAATCTTTAACAGTAAGCGTTGCATTTCCAGCTTTAAGCCAGTTACTATAACTCATTTTAAATTTAAACCATTCGCCATCACCAAATGCAGATTCTTGCTGAGCAAAAACGGTTTGCATAGATATTAAGGCAATACATATAAGTAGTAATCTTTTCATTTTCTTTGGGTAATTGTTATGTAACTCCCTATAGTTACATTTTATTGCTTAACTAAGAAATTACAATTACTGTTCCAAAAATATAAATTTTATTGTATTAGCTATGGTAATACGTCTTATAGTTAGGTTATGTTAACGAAAATTAACGGTTTTATATCTATTATTTGGGCGTTACGCCTCCTAAGGTCGTCGTCGAGCTACCTGCCTGCCGGCAGGCAGGTCCGCTACAAGTCCTCGCACCTCCTATGTCGGGCTGTGGGCTTTCTACTTCTATCCCTAACGCGGTGCAGAACTTAAAAACGACTTGCCTAAATAATTACAAACAGAAACCTCAACACAACAACCTTTGCGGACATGAAAAAACACCCTTTCTAAAACCAGAAACCAATATTAAAAAACATAGTGCCGTCTTTTAGTTCTGGAGAATAGCTATATTTAGCTTGAATAGGCCCTAAAAAAGTCTCGATACCATAACCTAAAGCATAACCTCTATAATCTGGAAGTGTAAACCATTCTCCAGATTCAAAAATATTATTATCAATATTGGCCCAATTGCCTTCCAAAGTTATATGGTGTTTTTTTAAAACTTCATAATCTGCTATAAAAGCAGCTTTCACATAACTATTGCCAGTTAGAGATATAAAATCATAGCCTACAAAAGGCACAAAGTTGTTTATTAAATTATTACCATAACCTCCCAAAGCAAAGTCTAAAGTTCTGTTTGATTTATCACCGAGTTTAAAACCACCACTTGTTTGTATATTAAATGCTAGTTTATCTGAAACACTAAAGGCGTAACCAATATCTCCTTTAGCAACAGAAAAATCTTTAAAATCTTCTACAAAACCTGAAGCATGCAAATAGACATTTAAATCACCATTAAAATACACACCCTTTTTAGGAAAGTATTTATTATCATAAGTATCCAATTTTAGATTACCAAAAAGACTCAAATAGTCTGTTTTTTCAAATAAAAAATCTTCATCAGGGTTATTTCCAAAAATCGTTTCAGAATTTATTTCTAAACGTTTATGTTCGCCACCAATACTTAATGAAAAATCACGTCGAAATAGTGTTTGTAAATAAAACTGATTGGTTTGATCTTTAAGTTTAACATCAATTTTATTTAATCCTGTAGTTGTTATTTGTGTTTCATCTAATAACAATTGCGCATTAACGTTTTTACGAAATTGATTATACCTAGACCGTACACCCACACTCCAATAAAACCCTTTATCAATTAAACACTCAAAATTGTAACGCACATTGTCCCCCAAAATAATATCTAGAGATGCAATGTCGTTTTTAAAAAGCAATTGTTTTTTTGTTAAATTTACTAGAGCAGCACTTTTATATAAATCATCAAAATGAAGTCCTAATTTTATAAAAGTATTTACACGCTTCTCTTTTACAGTTGCAAATAAATTGTAACCTAATTTATCTGGCGAACTTTTTAATTCGTATTCAAAAGCTTTAAAATTATTTGTTGCAACTAAATTATTTAAGCCTTTGCTAAAATCTTTATAACTTATTTTTTTATTACTTTTTAATTTAAGCTTCCCTAAAACATAGGCTCTTGTATAATTTTTATTCCCTTTTATATCAATACTATTAATTATTAAACTATCAATAGGTTTAAATTTTACTTTTTGATTTATATTAGGTGTATTGGCTAACTTTTTTAAGGCATCAAACTTATTTAATACTGCTACCGTTCCTGATTTAATAATATCCTTCCCTTCATTAAAAGACACGACGGTAAAATCCTCTATGTTTGGTTTAATATAAATATCTGTTTTCTTAACCTTCAACTTCATATCATTAATGGTTCTGAAGTTGTTTACTTGAAACAAAACATCTGTAGCAGATGTAAGCTCATTACGAGATACTAATCCATCCTGCACATCTACACCTATAATAACATCCATACCTTTAGCGCGTAATTCGTCTATAGGGTAGTTATTTACTACGCCGCCATCAATAAGCATTTGATTATTAATCATTACTGGCTGAAACAAAGAAGGCAATGCGCCACTTGCCATAATAGATTGCGTCAAATTACCTTTTACTAAAATAACTTGTTTTCCGTTTTCCACATTAGTTGCAATGCAGAAAAAAGGAATAGGAAGTTTACTAAAATCGTCTATTTTATTAACATGCAATAGCAGTTTTAAAAATAAACTATAGGTATTATGCCCTCTAGAAATTGCAGAAGGCAACTTAATTTTAAAATCGTTAAAAGGCAATTTTATAGCATACTTTTCCATATTAGCGCGTTCGCTAAAGGCTGTTGAAGATCTTGGTAGATTATCGTTAATAATATTATCAAAATCTATTTCATGAAAAATAGAATCTAACTGTTTTCCAGAATATCCAGAAGCATATAATGCGCCAATTATAGAACCCATACTGGTTCCTGCTACGTAATCTATTTTTACGCCCAAACTATCAATAACTTTTAAAACACCAATGTGCGCTAATCCTTTTGCCCCACCACCACTTAGCACTAAACCAACTTTTGGCTTTGGTTTTTGTGGCACTTCGTTTTGCGCTTTCGCGGAAAGTGAAACGAGTATTATTAGGGTTAGTATGGTTGATTTTATGTTCAAGTTTTTCTTACTCTGTTTTTAAAATATTGCTACTAATGATGTTTGATTGTAACACCCCTAAAGTCCCCTTGAGGGGACAATAGTTCTATTCAACTGTGTGAGTTGTCCCCTTGAGGGGACTTTAGGGGTGTTTTCTAACATTTTATTTTCTTTACTAATATCAATTTTGTAATGCCTCTTTAAATTTTAATTTATATTTATTGACATTTCTCCTATCGTCGAAATGACAACACTACTACTTCTCATGATAATAATTATAAACCTTTTCTGCCCGCGATACACCAACAACTGCTTCCAGCTCATCTAACTTAGCGTTTGCTACTCGTTTAGCAGATTTAAAATGCCTTAATAATTCAACAACCGTTTTTTCGCCAACGCCTGTGATGGTTTCAAGTTCTGTATTTAACGCTGTTTTACTACGTTTATTTCTATGATGCTCGATACCAAAACGATGGGCTTCATTTCGTAATTGCTGTGTAATTTTTAGGGTTTCACTTTTCTTATCTAAATATAAGGGAATTGGATCGTCTGGGTAAAATAATTCTTCCAAACGTTTAGCAATTCCGATAATAGCTATTTTACCTCTAAGTCCTAAAGCTTCTAAACTTTTTAAGGCGGAAGAAAGCTGTCCTTTTCCTCCATCTATAATGATTAACTGCGGTAATGGCTGATCTTCATCTAGCAAACGTTTGTAACGCCTGTAAACCACCTCTTCCATTGATGCGAAATCGTCTGGTCCTTCAACCGTTTTTATATTAAAATGGCGGTAATCTTTTTTACTTGGTTTTCCGTTTTTAAATACCACACAGGCGGCAACCGGATGCGTACCTTGAATATTTGAATTATCGAAACACTCAATATGTCTCGGTTCTTCCGAAAGACGCAGATCGACCTTCATTTGTGCCATAATTCTATTAGCATGCCTATCTGGATCTACAATTTTCATTTGTTTGAAACGCTCCATTCTAAAATACTTAGCGTTACGTAGTGATAAGTCTAAAATGTGTTTTTTATCGCCTAATTTTGGGATAGTTACTTTTAAATCTTCTCCTAAATCGACTTTAAAAGGCACATATATTTCTTTGGAATTAGAGTTGAAACGCTGCCTAATTTCTGTTATGGCTAATTCCAGTAATTCTTTATCGGTTTCGTCCAATTTCTTTTTTATCTCAAGCGTATGCGAACGAATAATAGAGCCGTAGGATAGTTGCAAAAAGTTAATATATCCATAACTCTCGTCGCTCATAATAGAAAACACATCTACATTGCTAATTTTTGGATTTACAATAGTAGATTTTGCTTGGTAATTTTCTAAAACCTCTACTTTTTCTTTTATTTTTTGCGCCTCTTCAAACTGCATATTTGCTGCATATTCGCGCATTTGCACTTTAAATTGAGATAACGAATCTTTAAAGTTACCTTTTAATATTTCTTTTATGGCTTTTATGTTTTTGTTGTACTCAACTTCGGTTTCTAAACCTTCGCAAGCACCTTTACAATTGCCTAAATGGTATTCTAAACAGACTTTATATTTACCGGCATCTACTTTGTCTTCTGATAAGTTGAATTTACAAGTACGTAAACTGTATAAACCTCTAATTAAATCTAAAAGAGTATAGACTGTTTTTCCGCTAGTGTATGGCCCAAAGTAATCGCTGCCATCTTTAAAAACACGTCGTGTAGAAAATACTCTTGGAAAACGTTCGTTTTTTATGCAAATCCATGGGTACGACTTATCGTCTTTAAGCAACACATTATAACGTGGTTTATGCTTTTTAATTAAGTTATTTTCTAGTAATAAAGCATCGGTTTCGGTTTCGACAACAATGTGTTTTATGTTGACTATTTTTTTAACCAGCACCCTTGTTTTACCGTTTTCGTGGGTTTTAGTAAAATAAGAACTTACCCTTTTTTTTAGGTTTTTTGCTTTACCAACGTAAATAATAGTCCCTTCTTTATCATAATATTGATAAACTCCAGGTTGATTTGGCAGGGTTTTTAATTGTATATCTAAAGTTGGGGTATCCATTACTGTAAAGGTAATTATTTTAATGTTTTTCACCTTCAAATCAAATACGATTTAACGTTTTGAAATTTTAAAATATTTTTATTTTTTGAATCGATTAATTATCTACATTGCGCCACTTTTAAAAAAAAGACTAAAGCCCGAAGACAGGAGGCAGAAACCATAACATTTGTAGAAATTATTTTGACTAGTGACTGAGAACTGACGACCGCAAACTGACTCGCGTTAGGGATTGCAGAGAAAAGCCCACAGCCCGACGTAGGAGGTGCGAGGACTTGCAACATAAAGCCCGACCCTTGTGGTAACGCCCAATTAAAAATTTAAAAATGAGTAAAAAAATTCTAGGACGAACTGATATTATTGATTTCCCGCAACTGGGATTGTTTAATATTGATGTAAAAATGGATACGGGTGCATACACATCTACCATACATTGTTCTGAAATTATTGAAGTTGATAACGCATTGCTTTGTATTTTTAACAGTAATATGCATAAAAATTTTGGCAAAACCGAGATTATTTTTGATGCGTTTTGGCGTACAGACGTTAAAAGTAGTAACGGTTTTAAGGAAAATAGATACAAAGTAAAAAGTGAAGTTATATTTTTTGGTAAAACGTACAAGATTAACTTAACTTTAAGCACTAGAGATGCAATGAAATTTCCTGTTTTGATTGGCAGGCAATTTTTAAGACAAAAATTTATGGTTGATGTAGATTTGGAAAACGTTTCTTTTAATAATAATATTTAACAGTAAGATGAATATAGTAATACTATCTAGAAACGCGAATTTGTATTCCACAGAACGCCTTGTTGAAGAGTGTGAAAAACGAGGACACAAGGTTGAAGTGATTGACCCGCTTAAATGCGACATTATTATTGAAAAAGAAAAGCCTACTATTTATTATAGAGATAGATATTTAGACTATGTGGATGCCATTATACCTAGAATTGGGGCTTCGGTTACTTTTTATGGTTGTGCAGTTGTGCGACAGTTTGAAGAAATGGGTGTTTTTACCATTGTAACATCAGACGCGATACAACGTTCTAGAGATAAGCTGCGTAGTTTACAACGCTTAAGTAAAGCGGGTATTGGCATGCCAAAAACGGTTTTTACAAACTATTCTAGAGATGTGGAAGAGGTGATTGAGCATGTTGGTGGTGTTCCTGTAATTATTAAGCTTTTAGAAGGAACGCAGGGTTTGGGTGTGGTGTTAGCGGAGTCTAAAAATGCTGCCGAATCGGTTTTAGAAGCCTTTAATGGTTTGGAAGCTCGTGTAATTGTGCAAGAATTTATTAAGGAAGCTGGCGGTGCAGATTTACGTGCATTGGTAGTTGACGGGCAAGTGGTTGGAGCTATGAAACGCCAAGGTAAAGAAGGTGAATTTCGATCTAACTTACACCGTGGTGGTTCGGCTAACATAATAAAACTTGACCATGATGAGTTAAAGTTAGCAATGAACGCATCTAAAGCTTTAAAACTTCCTGTTTGCGGTGTAGATATGTTACAATCGTCTAGAGGACCGTTGTTATTAGAAGTAAATTCTACCCCTGGATTAGAAGGTATCGAGTCTGCTACCGGTCGCAATATTGCCAAAGCAATTATTTCTTTTATTGAAAAAAACAAAAAATAAATGACTCAAGTAAATAACAATGGCTTAACCATTCTTGGAGAAACTATTAAACCTGGAGAAAGTAGAGAGGTTAATTTTGATGTTGCAAAATTACACACGTCTACTACCGTAAATATTCCGGTTATTATTGAGCGTTCTAAAAAACCTGGCCCAACTGTTTTGTTTACAGCTGGTATACATGGCGATGAAGTTAATGGTGTTGAAATTGTACGACAACTTATTGCAAAAGGCATTAACAAACCTAAATGTGGCACCATTATTTGTATGCCTGTTGTTAATGTTTTTGGGTTTATAAACTTAAAACGTGAATTTCCTGATGGACGGGATTTAAATCGGGTTTTTCCTGGTAGTAAATCAGGGTCTTTAGCTAGTCGTGTGGCACACAAACTGATGCATGATATTATACCACATGTAGATATGGTTATCGATTTTCATACGGGCGGCTCTGGTAGGTTTAATGCGCCACAATTGCGTTATTCCAAAGAAAATAAAGAGCTTAACGATTTGGCAAAAGTGTTTGGAGCGCCTTTTGTTTTGTATTCTTCAAACTTATCAAAATCGTTTAGAACAACTTGTTATAAACTTGGCAAACCTTTATTACTTTTTGAAGGCGGAAAATCTTTTCATATTGATGATATTGTTACTAATTCTGGGGTTAATGGTTCTAAGCGTGTGTTAAAGCATTTAGGCATGTTGCGCTCTAATTTTAAATCTTCTGAGCCAAAAAAAGAAACGGTTTTTATTAATGAAAGTAAGTGGCAACGTGCTAAATATTCTGGTATGTTTAAAGCTGTTGTTGCTATTGGATCTTTTGTAAAAAAAGATGATGTGTTAGGCAATATTACCGACCCATACGGCAAGTTTAATTATTTTGTTAAAGCTTTAAACGCTGGGTATATTATTAATGTTAACGAGTCGCCTATTGTGTATCAAGGTGATGCTTTATTTCATTTAACGACCAAATTAAAACACTAATGACTAAGGCTGAATTACGAAAAACATATAAACAAGGCCGTAATAATTTGACTGAAAATCAGGTTAACGATTTAAGTTTAGCGATTTCAAATCAGCTTTTAAAACTCCCTATTTGGGACTACTCTTTCTATCATATTTTTCTAGCTATAGAAGAACAAAAGGAAGTTAATACCGATTATATTTTAAATATTCTATCAGGGAAAGATAAAAATATTTTAATTTCTAAAAGTGATTTTGAAACTGGTGGGATGACACATTTTCTTTTGACTGATAATACGGTTATTAAGAAAAATAAATACAACATTCCAGAACCTATTGATGGGATTGAGATCGCAAATGATAAGATTGAAGTCGTATTTATTCCGCTTTTAGCTTTCGATAAAACGGGTAATCGTGTTGGTTATGGCAAAGGTTTTTATGATCGCTTTTTAACTGAATGCAAACCTGAAACTCTAAAAATTGGCTTATCTTTTTTTGAAGCTGAAGATGAAATTACAGATGTTTTTGATGGTGATATTGGATTGGATTATTGTGTGACACCCAAGGAAGTTTATAAATTCTAGTACATTAACCTTCTTTAGAAAACGCTTTCTTATTAAACACAATAAGCATAATAAACCCTGTGCTTATAGCCATATCGGCAATATTAAAAACAGGATCGAAAAAGCTAAATCGTTTACCAGCAGAAAACGGAAACCATTCTGGCAAATCCACTTCAAATAAAGGAAAATGAAGCATGTCTACAACTTTACCATGCAACAAACCATCGTAACCTCCAGTTTCAGGTAAAAAGGTTGCTACTTGATTATAACTATCATCAAATAAAACGCCGTAAAATACAGAATCAATAATATTCCCTAGAGCTCCAGAGAAGATTAAAGCAATAGCTATTATTAATATTTTAGAGCTTTGTTTTCGTGTAGCATCAAATAACCAATACCCTATTCCGAAAATAGCAACTATTCTAAAAGACGTTAATATAACCTTTGCTGTTCTGTCTGATATAAAAGACACAAAATCACTAATTTTTGTACCCCAAGCCATACCATCATTTTCCACAAAAATGATTTCAAACCAGCTAAAAACATCAACACCTTCTTGAAGTACAAAGTTTGTTTTTATATAAATTTTACTAATCTGATCGATTAATAAAATTATTATTATTAATAAAATGGATTTTTTTAGAGACATGTTCGTATCAATTAGATTCCCGCCTTCGCGGGAATGACAAAAAGGGTGTAAATGAAAAACGTCTCAAAATTTTGAGACGTTTCAAATATATAATTTAAAATAAATTATTGCATGTTTTTAGCTTCAATACTTAATGTAGCATGCGGTACTAGTTCTAATCTTTTTTTATTGATTAGTTTTCCAGTAACTCTGCATATTCCATAAGTTTTGTTTTCTATTCTAATTAAAGCATTTTTTAAATCGCGAATAAATTTTTCTTGACGAATTGCTAATGCAGAATTAGACTCTTTACTCATAACAGCACTACCTTCATCGAATGCTTTAAAAGTAGGCGATGTATCTTCTGTACCATTATTATGGTCGTTCATGTAAGCACTTTTTATTAATTCTAAATCGTGCTGTGCTTTTTCTATTTTTTCAGATATAAGCTCTTTAAATTCAGCTAACTCTTTATCTGAGAATCTTACAGTATTATCTGCCATATTTTAATGTTTTTTGATAAATAATTTGGTATTTACATCATCAAAAGCAATTTCTATACCATCTTCTAATTTATCTGTTATTTCTAATTCGTTTGTTAATGTTTCAGATTTAATATACCCCTTATTTGCATCGATAGCTTTTACAATATGTTCATCTTTTTGGAATGTAACATCTATTCTATCTGTGACCTCAAAACCAGAATCTTTTCTTAAATTTTGGATTCTATTAATCAACTCTCTTGCAATACCTTCTCTTTTTAAATCTTCAGTAATTGTTACATCTAATGCAACTGTTAAAGCGCCTTCATTTGCGACTAACCAACCTTCGATATCTTGAGACGTTATCTCAACATCTGTACGTTCTAAGGTAATACTTTTTCCGTTCACTTCAACGTCTAAAATACCTTTTTGTTCGATATTTTTAATATCGTCAGCTGTAAAGTTATTAACTAATTGAGCTACAGCTTTCATGTCTTTTCCAAATCGTGGACCAAGCACTTTAAAGTTTGGTTTTATCTGTTTAACCAAAATATCAGACGCATCTTCTAAAACTTCAATTTCTTTTACATTAACCTCAGATTTTATAAGGTCTGCAACGGCTAATATTTCATTTTTTTGAGATTCACTATTTATTGGAATCATTATTTTTTGTAATGGCTGTCTTACTTTTATTTTCTCCTTAGCCCTTAATGATAACACTAAAGAGGAAATAATTTGAGCACTTTCCATCTTGTTTTCCAGAGACTTATCAACATACGTTTCATCGAAAACTGGAAAATTTGCTAAATGCACACTTTCAAAAGTTTCTTTTTTGGTAGCCGCATTTAAATCTAAATACAATCTATCCATAAAAAATGGTGCAATTGGCGCACTTAATTTGGCAATAGTTTCCAAACAGGTATAAAGTGTTTGGTATGCCGATATTTTATCTTGTTGGTAATCGCCTTTCCAAAAACGTCTTCTGCTTAAACGTACAAACCAGTTACTTACATAATCTTGTGTGAAATCTGAAATAGCTCTTGCTGCCCTTGTAGGCTCATAATCTGCATAAAACGCATCTACTTTTTTAATTAATGTATGTAATTCTGAAAGTACCCAACGATCTATTTCTGGTCTTTCATTTAAAGGAATATCTGCTTCACCATAAGTAAAATTATCTAGGTTAGCATATAACTGAAAAAACGAATAGGTATTGTAAAGGGTTCCGAAAAATTTACGTTTTACTTCCTCTATACCTTCTAAATCGAATTTTAAATTATCCCAAGGATTGGCATTGCTAATCATATACCAACGCGTGGCATCGGCACCATAGGTACCTAAAGTTTCAAAAGGATCGACCGCGTTACCAAGACGTTTAGACATTTTTTGTCCGTTTTTGTCTAGCACCAATCCGTTTGACACAACATTTTTATAAGCCACAGAATCGAAAACCATAGTCCCGATAGCATGAAGCGTATAAAACCAACCACGTGTTTGATCGACACCTTCTGCAATAAAATCGGCAGGATATGTTGTCCCTTTATCTATTAAATCTTCATTTTCAAATGGATAATGCCATTGTGCGTAAGGCATAGAACCAGAATCGAACCAAACATCTATTAAATCGCTTTCGCGGAACATTTTTTGACCTGATGGTGAAACTAGCACAACCTCGTCTACAATGTTTTTATGTAAATCGATTTTCGCGTAGTTTTCATCAGAGTTGTTTCCAACTTCAAAATCTGCAAAAATATCTTCTGCTAAAACACCAGCTTCAACAGCTTTAGCCATTTCTGCTTTTAACTCTTCAACAGAACCAATACATAGTTCTTCTTTACCATCTTCGGTTCTCCAAATTGGTAATGGAATTCCCCAATAACGTGAGCGTGATAAATTCCAATCGTTCGCATTTGCTAGCCAGTTACCAAAACGTCCTGTTCCGGTTGATTTTGGCTTCCAGTTTATAGATGTGTTAAGTTCGTGCATACGCCCTTTAACATCTGTTATTTTAATAAACCAAGAATCTAATGGGTAATACAAAATTGGCTTATCAGTTCTCCAACAATGCGGGTAGTTGTGTTTGTATTTTTCAACTTTAAAGGCTTTATTTTCTTCCTTAAGTTTAATAGCAATTTCTACATCTATTGAACGTTCTGGAGCTTCGCCATCGTTGTAATATTCATTTTTAACATATTTACCACCAAACTCTTTCATTTCTGGTCTAAAACGACCTTGTAAATCTACAAGTGGTACTAAATTATCATTTTCGTCTTTTACTAAAAGTGGTGGCACTTCTGGTGTTGCTTGTTTTGCAACCAGAGCATCGTCTGCTCCAAAAGTTGGTGCGGTGTGTACTATTCCTGTACCATCTTCGGTAGTTACGAAGTCTCCTGAAATGACTCTAAATGCATCTTGAGGGTTATCGTTTGGTAAGGCGTATGGTAAAAGTTGTTCGTATTTTATTCCAACTAAATCTTTTCCTTTAAATTCTTTTACAACGAAATACGGGATTTTTTTATCACCATCTTTATATTCTAAAAGTGCTGGTTTGTCTTCAACTCTTTTAAACTTACCATCAAACTGATTATTAACCAAAGGTTTTGCCAAAATTACATTCATAGGTTTGAATGTATATTGGTTGTAAGTTTCAACTAAAACATAATCAATTTTTGGCCCAACGGTTAACGCAGTGTTACTTGGTAGTGTCCAAGGTGTGGTGGTCCAAGCTATAAAATGAATATCACCTTCGTCTTGTAAAAAGTCTGGTAATGTTTCTTCTAAAGCTTTAAACTGCGCAACAATAGTGGTATCGGTTACGTCTTGGTATGCTCCTGGTTGATTAACCTCATGCGAACTAAGGCCTGTTCCTGCTTTTGGAGAATAAGGCTGAATGGTATAGCCTTTATACATTAATTTTTTAGAATAAATCTCCTTTAACAACCACCAAACAGACTCCATGTATTTTGGTTCGTAGGTTATATATGGGTCTTCCATATCTACCCAATATCCCATTTTTTGGGTTAGGTCGTTCCAAACATCTGTATAACGCATTACTGCTTTACGGCATGCTGCATTATAATCTTCTACAGAAATAGTTTTACCAATATCTTCTTTGGTAATTCCTAATTCTTTTTCTACACCCAACTCAATAGGCAAACCATGCGTATCCCAACCTGCTTTACGCTTAACTTGAAAACCTTTCATGGTTTTATAACGCGGAAAAATATCTTTAATAGCACGTGCTAAAACATGGTGTACTCCCGGAAGTCCATTTGCAGAAGGTGGCCCTTCAAAAAACACAAATGATTCTTTGCCTTCTCTAGTAGATACACTTTTTTCGAAAATGTTTTTTTCTTGCCAATATTGTAGTACCTCGTTTGCTACATTTGGTAAGTCAAGTCCTTTGTATTCAGGAAATTTAGCGCTCATTTTTTCTTAATTCTTATAAGTTCGCGAATTTAATGAATTATACTTAAACCATTTATTTTTTAAAACAAAAAAAAGACCACTCAAAAAGTAGTCTCTTTAGAATTTTTATAATATTAATTACTATTTAATAATAATCTTTTTGGTTACCACTTCATTAGTTTCTGTTCGCATACAAACTACATAAGCACCTGTTGTTATATTATTGAATTGCAGGCCGTTTTGTAATTCTTCTTTAGAAACATTTGCCATTTCCATGATTGTTTGTCCACGCATATTTACTAATGATAACTTGCTCACATCGCTGTTTAGCTTTTTAACATATAATGTGTTTGTACTATTTTGATAATAAACATGGTTTTCTGTAACCTCTGATGTTTCTGTACTTAAACTTTGTTGCTCACTCTGGAATACAATCGCAAATCTATCATTAAAAATACCTTGTTCTGATGTAAACCCATAGGCTGTATCTTCTCTTAGATTGAAATACGTACCGGTTAAGTTATCTCTTAAATAAACTGGTTGCTCTGCTTCTAGGTTGTTGGTCTCTGAAATGCTTATCTCAAAAGCATTATCTCCTGATGAACTGAAGTTTAACGGTACGACCTTATCGGCTGTAATGGAAGCATACGCTTGAATGTTCATGTGCTTACCGTCTAAATCTAGGTTTAAATCGTTATTACTTGCCGCGCTATTTTCTGCATCATAACCATAATCGTAACCATCGGTAGTGAATTCACTAAATCCTAATAGTAATTCTTGTCGTGTTGCTGGACCTGAGGTAGAATTAAACTCTAAACGTATCTTTTGCATCACTTCTTCTGTTGATGATTTTGATGCACTTTCGCTGCTTGTCTTCTTGCCTTTTTCTGTTTTTGAAAATACGGAACCTACTTGATCATCTGTTGCATCTGCATCTGATTCTAGAATGAATGCACGTTGACTATTATTAAACTCAACCTTTCCACTAAATGGTAAATCACCATCATCTTCGATCTCTACGATAAAGCCTTGTCCTATTGGAAGGTACTTGGTAGGGATTTTTGTTCCTTCTTTACCATCTGTATCATCTCCTTCAAGACCAACAAACTGAGATGCTCTAACGGTTCCTGTTTTATTCACTTGGGCATAGCCGCCATTATACTCACTTAGGTTATGTGAACTACCACTCCATTGTTGCCATAGTTGTAATGCGCCCTTTATTACCCCTTCATTGTCATCTATAAATTTATGGATATTAAGAGCTGATGGATAAGGGTTACCTAATAAATAATCTGTTTTAGAAACACTAGCTAGGGAGCCTGTTCCTCCAACATCGTCTACATCTATTAAGATTGTGCCATTGTTGGGCTTACCTTCAAAAATATATTGCTGTTCTGAAGCTGCTGTGCCTGTTCCTTTTTGAGTATATCCAACCCCTGGCTGTAAGGCTGTCGAGGTTGATATCTGTTCCCAATCCCAATAAGTTTTTCCGTTTTTAAAGGTATATAACCAATAACTACTTATACTATTACTTCCTGTATAGCCTGATGTGAATTGTACATCAAATCCTGATTCATCTTTTAGCATATCTAAACTAAATGATGTGTTATTTGGGTTATTTGATGCTGTATTATTATCTATTAAACTAGTGGCTCCTGGCGTGCCTACTGGTGAGGACCAGTAATTATACCAATATGGGCTTGCTGTACCTTCTTGACGCCTTAATATTTTTCCGGTTGCAGAGGTTACTAAATCACTATTTACGCCTTGAATAAGTTGAGAATCTCCAATAAAATCTATGGTGCCATCTAACTCTAAATAAGATACATTTTTTATATACTTATCATCGGCAATAGTTAATGTATTGCCATTATCAACAATAAGTCCCATTTGAGTTACACCTTCAACATTATGATTCAAAGATATATCATGGCTTATTTTTACAATTGAACTCGTTGTAAAGTCGTCACTTCCAGTATTAGAAAATACAGCGCCAGAAGCTATATCCCAAACATCACCATGTAACCATGTTGATGAATCTCCCCAATCTCCATCATGTGATGTTACATAAGGCATAGGGGCAGTTTCCTCTTGCCGCGTACGAATATTAAATATTGTTCCGTGATTTTCGTTACCCGAATAATCAATAACCTTACCTTCAGAAGTAAAGGTTGTACCCATTTTATAATACAACTTTAAATTACTCCATAATAATGATTCACCTGTGTTAAAATCTTTAATATCTTTAGGAATTATAGCTCCTCTTACATTGCCATTATTATTTTCTATTTCTTGATATACTATTTGTTGAATTTGTGTTTCTGTTAATGCTTTATCAAAAACTCGAACCTCGTCTATCCAACCGTGAAAATAATCTGAACCATTTACAACACCTGTTCTTCCTCCAATATTAAAAAGATTTTCACTAATTGCTGTTCTTGTAACACCACTACTTGGCTCTACATAATCTAAGTGACCATTGTAATATGTTTTGATTTCACCAGAATTATAAACAATGGAAACATGTTGCCATGTATCTGTATCATCTAACCATTCAGATTTAGAATAAGCACCAGAATTACCTTGGCCATTAAAATTATATCCTAAACTTGTATCTTTTGTTACTTCTAAAATACCTCTTTGTCCAACAATGCCTGCCGAAACTTGAGAGGCACTATTTGCTTTAACCCAAAATTGAATGGTTAATTCTTCCATATCGCTGAGATTAAAAGAACTTGGAGCAGATATATAATCGTCTATACCGTCAAAATCTATAGAAGGTGGTGGACATTGATTAAAATCTAAATTAAGTGTTTGTGTTCTACAACCATCATCTGTAGAAGCCACTATAGTATATAACCCGTAATCGCTACTTGTTATTATACCAATAGTAGCACGCGGATCGCTACCATTAAAGCTTGATCCATCTGGAAAAGTCCAATTATAACTTACACCTGTATATTCTCTTAAATATATTGAAAAAGGATCTCCGATAGGTGCACATGTTTGCCCTTGAAATTCTAACCCTAACCCAACAGCAATTGGTGTTACTTGGGCAGAACTTGAATTTCCACAATTATCCTCTATTCTTACTCTATAGTTTAGAGAAGCATCTTGATTTGTAAAATAACATTCAGTATTAGTGGCTAGTACTTGATTATTGGAATTATTAATTAAGCTATAGATAAATGGACCTACACCACCTTCAGTTATACCAGAAACTGTAACAAAGCCATTATTTGTACAAACGTAGCTACTAAGTGGTGTTAGTTGAGGCTGCCCATAGGCTTCAACAGTAAAACTCTCAGAACTTGTACTGCAACCAGAAAAAACATCATAATCAATATAATATTCTCCTCCTGTTACATTATTAAAAGTAGCTGGCCCGAAGAACGAGGCTGTTGTTCCAACTAAATTTCCTGTTGCTGCCTCTCTCAATCTAAACCATTTAGCACCAAAACCGCCTGAATTAGTTGTTACATCAACTTGTACAGAATGAGAATTAATACATCCTTGAATAACGTTTATTTCAAACTCTACACTTAAGGCATCTTCTTCTCTAAATTCAAAGGCAAATGTATCACTGTTACCACAGGCATCAGTTGCCGTTACGATGTAGTTACCAACAACAATATCATCAAAAACGTTACCTGTTTTTGGACCAGCGTTTCCAGTAAAACCGGCAGGGAAAGTTGTCAACTCAAACTGTACTGGACCTACGGCGTTACTACTATTGTAGAATATATAAGCAGTACCCATACCCTCGTTACAAGAGTCTGGATCTACCCTTGTAGAAGAACTAATTTGTACCGGCTCAATATCAGCCGTTCCAGACCCAGACACAACAGTACCACAACTATCTGTTACTGTGTAGTTATAATTGCCATAGGGCATGTTATCAAAAACACCAGAAGTATTAGTTACTGGCCCCGTATATCCAGCTGGTGTGCTGGTTAGAGTGTAGGTAAAAGGCCCTACCATCCAACTATTAGGGTTTATTTGTAATTGAAAATCTGTACATGTTTCGTTTCCATCACTAAAACTTGCTCCAGCACTAGGATTATTGTGCGTATAAGTATCAGAACTACCACAATCTCCTGTTACAGAAAACGTGTAAGGCGCTTGATTTATTGGTAAGGTAAAATCACCTGTTGTATTTGAAGAACTGTAACCTACTGGCGCTCCTCCAACTACTTCGTAGGTATGACCAGAAGAAAACCCAAATACTCGAACACTATAAATAGCTTCTGTACACGATATACGATTTATACCATTGCTAACTAAATTCACACTTGAGGATGAGGCATTATTAACCGTGTGATTTCTTGTTTGAAAATCACCACAAGCATCAAATACTCTTATCCTATAATTACCAGAAGGTAAATTACTAAATACATGAGTTGTACTTACATTATCTATTGGCGTAGTTGTTGTTCCTGAAGGGCCATCTATAATTTGATATTGGTATGGTCCAGCTCCTGCAGATGTATTAACTGTTATAGATCCTGTATTTTCATTTGGACAATTAGGACTCGTAGAATTCATTAAAAAACTTAACACTTCAGTCTCATCTACAACTGTAATATTTCCAACAAATACTGGGTTACTAGAATCTCCAGCATCTTCAATAGTTACCTGATACACTCCAGGGTAAAGATCATTAAATGTAAATGTAGACTCATGAAATTGGTCTGCAAAAGGGTAGGTTTGACCATTAGCTGTAGGTCCATTTGTGATTTTAAACAAATATAAACTAGGAGAACTTGTTGCGCCACTTGCTATAGC
Organism: Algibacter sp. R77976; assembly: GCF_044594645.1. Classification (GTDB taxonomy): domain Bacteria; phylum Bacteroidota; class Bacteroidia; order Flavobacteriales; family Flavobacteriaceae; genus Algibacter_B. The sequence continues at coordinate 1,217,654 of NZ_CP138989.1, read as the reverse complement.
CGTTATAGATCCATTATTTGCACAGGTTGCTTCAACTTGTGTCAAATTAGCATTAACATCAAAATAAGATACAATATTATTAGCTTTCTCTAGGAGCAACTTATCTGTTTTCTTAAAATTTTCATTATTTTTTGTAGGGCTAGTTAAAGACATACTAAAAACTAAACTAGTTTTAATAAGAATTATGAACAGTAATAATATTTTACTTTGAATAGGTGATTTTTTTTCCATTTACATAGATTTAGGTTAAGTAATATTAGGACACTAAAAACTTTAAATAGTCACTAACTATAAAGTTTAAGGTGCTATCGTACTATACTAAAGTAATATTTAGTAAAATGGATTTTTAATTCGTTTTAGATAAATAATCAATTGATTGAGGGAAGTTCTTATCTAAGAGCAAAGGCATAAATATAGCTAAAAAAATCATTTTATCGATTAATGATATTTTCAGTATGTTGCAAAACGTACTACATAATTGTTAACTAATTTATAATCATTGTCTAAAATTCACATAATGTAATTTGTAATATTCATTTTTGTTTATTAAGGTTTTATAATTTTTTTAGAAATTATATTATTAGAGTTTGTTCTTAATACTACAATATATGTTCCTGTTGACATGTTAGGTAATTGTAATCCATTAGTTAAGCTTGCTCTTGAAACATCTGTTAGTTCTAAAACAGATTGCCCTCGCATGTTTATTAATGATAATTTCTTGACATCGCTACTCAGTTTTTTAACATATAATGTGTTTGTACTATTTTGATAGTACACATGGTTTTCTGTAACTTTTGACTCTTCTGTACTTAAACTTTGTTGCTGGTTTTGAAATACAATTTCAAGCCTTTTATTAAAAATACCTTGTGCAGAACCAAATCTATAAGCTGTATACTGGGTTAAATCAAAATAGGTATCCGTTAGATTATCTCTTAAATAAATAGCCTGATCTGCTGCTATATTATCTAATTCTGAAACTTTTATCTCAAAGGTATTATCGCCTGATGATGTTAAGTTTAATGGCACCACTTTATCTGCGGTAATTGGCCCATATGCTTGAATATTCATGTTCTGGCCTTCAAAATCTAGATTTAAAGCGTTAATTTCTTCCGCTGTGTTTTCTGCATCGTAACCATAATCATAGCCATCGGTAGTGAATTCACTAAATCCTAATAGTAATTCTTGTCGTGTTGATGGACCGGTAACCGAGCTGAATTCTAAACGAATTCTTTGCATGACCTCATCTTTGCTTTCATTAAGCTTTGACGTTTTTCCTTTTGTTGATTTTGAAAATACCGAGCCTACTTTATCATCCGTTGGATCTGCATCGGATTCTTTGATAAATACACGCTGACCATTATTAAGCTCCAAGGTACCATCAAATGCTAAACTGCCATCATCTTCTATTTCTACAATAAACCCTTGCCCTACTGGAAGATACTTGGAAGGTATTTTTGTCCCTTCTTTACCATTTGTGTCATCTCCTTCAAGACCAACAAACTGAGATGCTCTTATTGTTCCTGTTTTATTCACTTGTGCATAGCCGCCATTATATTCACTTAGGTTATGCGAACTACCGCTCCATTGTTGCCATAGTTGTAATGCTCCCTTTATGACCCCTTCATTGTCATCTATAAACTTATGGATATCTAATGCTGATGGATAGGGGTTACCTACCAAAAAATTCGTTCTTGAAACACTTGCTACGGATCCTGTACCGCCAACATCGTCTACATCTATTAAGATTGTGCCATTGTTGGGCTTTCCTTCAAAAATATATTGTTGTGCTGAAGCTGCTGTGCCTGTTCCTTTTTGAGTATATCCAACCCCTGGCTGTAAGGCTGTCGAGGTTGATATCTGTTCCCAATCCCAATAAGTTTTTCCGTTTTTAAAGGTATATAACCAATAACTACTTATACTATTACTTCCTGTATAGCCTGATGTGAATTGTACATCAAATCCTGATTCATCTTTTAGCATATCTAAACTAAATGATGTGTTATTTGGGTTATTTGATGCTGTATTATTATCTATTAAACTAGTGGCTCCTGGCGTGCCTACTGGTGAGGACCAGTAATTATACCAATATGGGCTTGCTGTACCTTCTTGGCGGCGTAATATTTTACCTGTTGAGGAAGTCACTAAATCGCTATGTTCTGTTTGAACTAATTGAGAATCGCCCAATAAATTTATTGTTCCATTTAATTCTATATACCATGTATTGTTTAGTTCGTTGTCACCTGCTATTTCAAGTGTTTTAGTGTCATCAACAAATAATCCTAAATGCTTTGCAGAATGGCTTACATCTACATCATCTTTTATATGGATGATACTCCAATCTTTATTTGTAGCCACATCTTCAATATCCCAAACATCGCCATGTAACCATGTGCCTTCAGTAGTCCAGTTACCATCTGATACAGACTCATAAGGCATCGGAGCCGTTTGTTCTTGAACCGTAGTGATATTTCGTAAATAAGCTATGTTATTATTTAAAGAATAATCTGCAGTTGTACTATTGACAATATCATTCATAGGATAATATCCTTCTAGATTTATCCAAGGCACTTTTACCTTTGTAGTTAAATCTTCTATATCTTTTGGTACAATAGTCCCTTTTACATTTCCATTATTATTTTCAATTTCTTGATATACCATTTGCTGGATTTGCTCATCTGTCATGTTTTTATTAAACACCCTTACCTCATCAATTGCACCATGGAAATAAGAATTCCCAAAACGTTCATAGCGCCCAATAGCAAAATTGGGATTTGTATTTCTAGACGTTGTTGATAATGCCGTACCAGATTCCGTATAAGTTACCTCATCTATAGGTACCCCATCAATATATAGCTTAATGGTTTTGTTTGCACCATCAAAAGATAAAGTCACATGGTGCCACTCGTTTTTTGGCATTTGATACGAGGTGCTTAACGAATAAGATGTTCCAGAATTATTAGTAATTATATAGCCCTTTAATCTACGCGTAGAATCAATCCAGATTCTAAACATATTTTGTCCCACTATGTTTCCTGATTGCGCAAAATTAGGGTCTAACTTTACCCAAGCCATCAAGGTACCTTCTGTCCAGCCACTCATTTGTAAATCTGGAATATTCAAATAATCATCTATGCCATCAAAATCTATATTTGAACCTTGGGATAATGGACTACAAAAGTTAATATTATATAATCCGAAGCCTGGATTACCACCATCGACCAAATTTGATCCTGGATTTATCGAAAATTCTATCGTAACAGTATCTACAGGACTATTAAAGCCAACAAACACAACACCTTCTCCAGAAGTAGAACTATTAGAATTTACTGCTTCAAGACCAATAACTTCATTACCTGTTATTACATGATTACTAGTACCTTGTAAAATTGGAGAAACAGATGTTCCTCCGAGTGAACCCGTAATTACAAATTTTTCTTGTCTTAAATACGAACCAACATTGCCGTCTACATCAAATAATTTAAAATTCACTCCGCTAAGTCCTTCGCCTGCAACACCTAAATCTAGTTGAATAGATAACGTATTAGTATCTCCGAAAGATGCTAAATCTACAGATGTTATTAAGGTTGTTTGAGCTGAAGCTTCATCGCCTCTGTAAAATGATAGATTATCAGGTTGTGGAGGTGTTGAAGATAAAGATCCAGAGGGGTCAGATACGGAAATGCCTATTTGGTGCCCCTCTATAGTATAGGTATTACTTAAATTTCCTCCAATCCAATCGTCAACAGACCAATCTAAGGTATTTTGATTTGTTAGACATGTAGAATTAAAACCATCTCTGTAATCAAGATCACCAGAAATACCTAAATCGCCATCTGAATCTGGTAAAATTGAAAGATCCGTTGGGTCATTGATGTCATCATTTACATCATATGGATCGTTTATATTACCTCCTTCAAATACATCATCTAGACCATCTAAATCAGTATCTGTTCCCGATATTGTATTAACCATTCCATTTTCTTCTATATCTGGAATACCATCATTATCACTATCCAAATCTAAGTAATCTGGTGTACCATCACTATCTGTATCTTCTAAAGTTAGCAGACCCGTTCCGTAATTATCATCTACACCATCATTATTGGTATCTGTAATTGCTGTTCCACTTCCGCTTGGTGCTATATATCCAATGGTTGGTTGCGCCTCTACATTATCTGGTATTCCATCGTTATCTGAATCTATATCTATATAATTTGGTATAGTATCTCCATCTGTATCACAAGATGCGCTCATTGATTTTAACCCAAGAACAGTATCATATTCACCTAAAGTACTTATTGTAATAGTTGTTACATTATTCCATCTAAAATATGAAATTGCATTCCCATCAATATCATTATTACCTCTAACACCATGAATAGATGGCGCACTACCAACCATTGAATGTCCGCTATGTAAAAACACAACATCGTCTGCAGGTGTATCAAACACCCATTCGTCTCTTTTAGGATTAATTGAATTTAAATGTAAGTGATCAAAACCTAAAATAACTGATATAGGCGAAGCAAAATTAATTGTTAAACTTTCTCCATTTAAATTGTTAGAATCTGCTCCGCCGATAAGCAAAGACCCTGGATTTCCACCATGACCTAGTGTTCCATTACTTGAATATTGACCTGTTGATGAAAATAATTTTGAACCTCCATTTAAATTAAAGGTTATAGTAAACGGGACACCATTTAAAGTTCCTGAACCAGAAGCATCTGCTCCATTACCAGTTCCATAATCCCAAAGTGGCGCATTAAAATCATCTATTAAATCTAAGCATTCATTTGTATCTAGAATACCATCATTATCATCATCTAAATCGCAAGCATCAGCAATTGAATCATTATCTGAATCTGCATAACTTGGATTATTAGAATCACACGGACTACATTCCGCAGCTTGTTGTGAAGCATCTATACTTGTGCCTATACCTTGCCCTCCAGCGGCTGTATTTGGTACACCATCGCCATCTTCTCCGCCTACAATTCTATAATCACCATCTAAATCACTATAACCTATTTGACTATTTAATGCATCACCTTCTAAGGCATCTGGACATCCATCATTATCGCTATCTAAATCGAAATGGTCTGGAATGGTATCTGAGTCTGTATCTTTATATGCACATTTTAAAAATATACCAATCGATAAACCTTGTTTTCCATTGGGTTCACTTTCAATAAAAATATTTAAAACACTAGCATTTTTAGTTCTAAATAAAGGAGCTGTAACAGCGGAATTGATTCCTTTTGCCACCACAGAAGTGGTACCTGTACCTGTAATCGGATAGTTTGAACCAGATCCATAATATTCTAATAACTCCCAATATTCACCATTTGTTGATAATTTGTATTCTTCGTCGTTCTCATCTGGAGCTCCAATATTGTTTACATCGGTAGTTTCTGCATCAGCAACCACTAAATCTAATTTTTGTCCTGTTGATGTCGTTATGGTAATCGTAAAATTTGCTGAAACTCCATCAACGGTATCATTATATATTGATAAACTTCCTGCTGAGTTACTTGCATCATACACTTTCCATAGTTCAGCACCTGTCCATGTTTGCATATTTCTCGCTAACATTAAACCAGCATCGGTATTTGCACCAGAAAATGTTGCTGTAGCTATTGTTCCATCAGGTAGTGTGAAGTTTTTAGTATCACCATCTTGAATACCATCATTTAAAATTCCTGACCAATCTAACCAAAAAATATTATTAACATAAGTAGCAGTTCCATTACCATTACCATCGTTTAAATGCGAACAATCCATTTCATCTAGATCTAAAATACCATCGTTATCATCGTCTAAATCGCAATCATCTCCAACACCATCACTATCTGTGTCTATAAAAAGTGTGCTCGTTGTATTACAAGAATCACACTCTGCTGCTTGTATTGCATAATCAGTAGAAGATACATCATCTTGTCCCGTTGTACCTGTTCCAACTGTTCCCACATTTGTAGCTATTGGTATACCGTTATCGTTAACAGTTGCATTTATACTACCATCTGGGTTTAAATCTGTTAACTGCAAACCGGCATCTCCCTCAATTGCATCAGGACAACCATCATTATCGCTATCAGTATCTAAATAATCGGGTACGGTATCTGCGTCGGTATCACAATATCTAACTACATTAATCCTATTATCATCCATTACTATTTCTCCATCAGCATCACTATCATTATAAACATATAACCTCAATGAATACAAGGTGTCTGGATCCAATTTATAAGCATTCGGATTAATGGTTTCTATGACGTTTAATCTTCTACTACCATGATCATAAGGACCAGATTTTAACGAGGTAGAAGCATCTGTTAAATCTCCATATTGTCTTGGGCTAAATAACTCTTTACTAGTTACAAAATTGTCATCACTTATATATATAGCATAAGTAAAATTTCCAGCAATTACATTATCTGATAGATCTGTCCAAAATGAATATTCAAAACTATCTATGAACGCATAATCGGTAAATGTCCCTGTAGTAAAACTCCATTGTACATAATCATTATTTGCAATAGCGGTTCCTAAGCTATCTTGATCCATTCCTGTGGCAAGAAATGCAGTATTTAAACCATACGCTGATGCAAAATTAGAGCCATTCGTTGCTGGATCATCTCCAACCGATTGACCATTATTAGTGGCAATATATGTACCATCTCGTAAATCGTCAGATCCTCCAGGAAATATGAAACTGCCATTATTATTACTATAAATTCCTATACTGCCGGTATAATTAAAGCATTCTTCAGTATCTAAAATACCGTCATTATCATTATCTAAATCACATACATCGGAAATACCATCACCATCTGTATCTATTCCTGTGTTTATTTCTAAAGTTATTGTTGCTATATTACTTGTTGAAGCTGTATCGCATCCACCTAATACTGTATCTTTCACAGTATAATTAAAACTAAATAAACCTGAAAAACCAGATACCGTTGTTATAGTAATTTCGCCTGTTATATTATCTACTATAGCTGTAACACCTGCGGGTAAACCAGAAACTTGTACTGTAGTGGGGTCGATATTATTTTCATGATCTATATCATTACCTAGAGCATTTATTATAATATTATCCGAAGGGCAAAACACTCCTGTTAGGGTGTCATCTACAGCTATTGGTCGTACATCATGAACCATATCCAAACTTTCAAGATCGACAAATGTTGCTGTAACTTGATCAACTTGAGTAATAGCGCCTGTGGTTTGATTTACAACATTAAAATACCTCCCATTTGATGTAAATAAATTGCCATTAATATCGAAGGCAAGACCATCACTAATTGTACCAGTAGCCGCAATGGGTGTAACTTCACCATTTGCTAAATTTACCCCTGCAATCCAGTCATCACCTCCACCTGCACCATGAAATTGTGCAGATATAAATATTTCATCAGTACATGTACTATAAGCCATATCTTCATTGGTACTGATAGTAAAACCTGAATATGCGGGTGCCATTACCAAATCAACATGATCTATCCCTGCACCAAAAGCATTGGGAACCACATTACCAGTATTAATATCAAAGGAAAAAATAAAATGAGATCCGCTTCCACTATGAGGACTATTAATAGCATAATATTCATTATTACTTGTTCTACTAATACCAAAAACTCTTTCTATTGCCGTACCATCGCCAAGTGTACCAAATATTCCTGTTCCTAAAGGTTGTACACCAGCTGTTGGGTTAGTTAAATCATAAATATAAATTCCAACAGTAGAATAATCCGCAGTTATATAAGTGACATATAAAGAATCGCCTAAAATTACACAATCTCTAGCCACTCCAGGAAGGTCATTAGTGCCATTATTTAAATCTCCAATATACGTCCAAGTATTAGGCCCTGTAGTTGTTGGGCTTGTACTTACATAAACTTGATGAGGCGCGTCTTCATTAATGGTATATGCTGCAACTCCATAGGTACTAAACTGAGCATAACTACTCGTTGATACGAACACTATAAAAATGCATACTACAAAACGTAGAATTGTTTTCATAAATAGGTTTTAAGAATCTAAATGTTTTGAAACAATACTTGAGGGAAGAAAATTTCAACTTAAAAAATTATATATCAATACGATTTAAGCAATTTGACTATGCTAAATTAGTACAAAATTTTAACTAAACCCAATTAAAAACAGTTAAAGTGATTCATTATTTCGACGAAATACGTTTTTTTTAAGATTTAGGCTTAAATAGATTCTACAAAAAAGACTACTTAAAAAAGTAGTCTTTTTAAATTATTAAATGTGTTATTTCACAATAATCTTTTTAGTTAACACTTCATTTGTATTTGTTTGCATGTAAACCACATAAGCTCCTGCTGACATATTGTTGAATTGTAACCCGTTTTCCAATTGCTCTCTTGATACATCCTGCAATTCTAGCACCAGTTGTCCGCGCATATTTACTAGCGATAACTTACTTACATCACTATTTAGCTTTTTAACATATAATGTGTTTGTACTATTTTGATAGTACACATGGTTTTCTGTAACTTTTGACTCTTCTGTACTTAAACTTTGTTGCTCACTCTGGAATACTATTGCAAATCTATCATTAAAAATACCTTGTTCTGATGTAAACCCATAGGCTGTATCTTCTCTTAAATTGAAATATGTGCCTGTTAAGTTATCTCTTAAATAAACCACCTGATCTTCTTCTAGGTTGTTGGTCTCTGAAATGCTTATCTCAAAAGCATTATCTCCTGATGAACTGAAGTTTAACGGTACAACCTTATCGGCTGTAATGGAAGCATACGCTTGAATGTTCATGTTCTTACCGTCTAAATCTAAGTTTAAATCGTTATTACTTGCTGTGCTATTTTCTGCATCATAACCATAATCGTAACCATCGGTAGTGAATTCACTAAACCCTAATAGTAATTCTTGTCGTGTTGCTGGACCTGAGGTAGAATTAAACTCTAAACGTATCTTTTGCATCGCTTCTTCTGTTGATGCACTTGTTTTTGAAGTACTACCTTCACTTGTCTTCTTGCCTTTTTCTGTTTTTGAAAATACGGAACCTACTTGATCATCTGTTGCATCTGCATCTGATTCTAGAATGAATGCACGTTGACTATTATTAAACTCAACCTTTCCACTAAATGGTAAATCACCATCATCTTCGATCTCTACGATAAACCCTTGCCCTATTGGAAGGTACTTAGTAGGAATTTTTGTTCCTTCTTTACCATCTGTGTCATCTCCTTCAAGACCAACAAACTGAGATGCTCTAACGGTTCCTGTTTTATTCACTTGGGCATAGCCGCCATTATACTCACTTAGGTTATGTGAACTACCACTCCATTGTTGCCATAGCTGTAAAAATCCCTTTATTACCCCTTCATTGTCATCTATAAATTTATGAATATTAAGAGCTGATGGATAAGGGTTACCTAATAAATAATCTGTTTTAGAAACACTAGCTAGGGAGCCTGTTCCTCCAACATCGTCTACATCTATTAAGATTGTGCCATTGTTGGGCTTACCTTCAAAAATATATTGTTGTTCTGAAGCTACTGTGCCTGTTCCTTTTTGGGTATATCCAACACCTGACTGTAAGGCTGTAGAGGTCGATACCCGCACCCAATCCCAATACGTTAGTCCATTTTTAAAAGTATATAACCAGTATGTACTTATACTATTACTTCCTGTATAGCCTGATGTGAATTGTGTATCAAAGCCTGATTCATCTTTTAGCATATTTAAACTAAATGATGTGTTATTTGGGTTATTTGCTGCTGTATTATTATCTATTAAACTAGTGGCTCCTAGTGTGCCTACTGGTGAAGACCAGTAATTATACCAATATGGGCTTGCTGTACCTTCTTGACGGCGTAATATTTTACCTGTTGAGGAAGTCACTAAATCACTAGTCGATGTTTGAACCAACTGTGAATCATCTTCTAAATCTAACGTTCCGTTTAATTCTAAATACCAAGAGTTTTGAACTAAATGATCGCCTTGTGTATTTAAAGTTTTATCTGAATCTATAAACAAACCTAATGTTTTAATATCGTGGCTTGCCATAAGGTCATGTTCTATTTTTATAATACTCCAATCTTTATTTGATGCCGTATCTGTAATGTCCCAAACATCGCCATGTAACCAGGTGTTCTCTGTAGTCCAAGCACCATCGTTTATAGTAGCATATGGCATTGGTGCGGTTTGTTCTTGTACGGTGGTTATATTATGTAAGGTAGCATCATTTGCATTAGTAGAATAGTCAATTGTTTTACTATCTACAATATCCGTCATAGGGTAATAGCCTTGTAAATTACTCCACGAAACTTTTTCCGAATTACTTAAATCTTGAATGTCTTTAGGTATTATTGTTCCTCTTACATGACCTGAATTATTCTCTATTTCTTGATAAACCATTTGCTGAATCTGATTATCAGTTAAGGCAGTATCAAAAACCCTTACCTCATCTATATTTCCATTAAAATGACCAAACCCAGCTACACTAGTATTTGTTGGATACCTTCCTATAGTAAATTCTCTTTTAGAATATATATGAGGAGAGCCGTTAAAATTTTTAGTTACTAATTCTGAGTTTAAATCTGAATCCGTCTCCGTACCTACTAATTCTCCATTAAGATATAATTTAACTGTTTGGTCTACAGAATTAAATACACCAGCAACATGATACCATAAATCATTTTGCATCTCAACATTAAATAATGGATCTGGCTGAACTTGTATATTATTTGAAGGATAATTACTTGAAGCAGTAATTTGGTCTTGAGTAATTACGTAAAACGCAGGCGTTCTTCCTGATGTAATATACAGTCTCATGTTTTCTTGTCCAGCAATACTATATTGATTTGGTAGGTAACCTGAGGATGTATGCTCAATTTTTACCCAGCCCATAATAGTACCAGCTGTCCAATTTGTTATAAATGGCGTCGCATCTAAATAATCGTCTACACCATCAAAATCTATATCTATTGGCGGTAACGGGCATCTTTCAAAATTTGTTGATAAGGTTTGTGTTCTACATCCATCTGCTGTTGAAACATCAACTGTATATGTTCCAAAATCGTTCATACCTAAAACTCCTATATTTGATCTTGGGTCATTCCCACTATATGTTGTACCATCAGGAAAAGTCCAACTATAAGTCATCCCTCTATAATTCCTTAAATATATAGGAAAGCCTTCTCCTAAAACACCACAAGTTTCGTTTTGAAACACAAGTCCTAAACCATTATTTACCGAAGAAACCTGGGAACTTGTAGTATTACCACAACTATCTTCAATTCGGACTGAATAAGATAACGAAGCATCTTGATTTGAAAAGTAACAATCTGTATGAGTAGCGATAACCTGATTATTAGCATTATTAATAAGTGTAAACGTATAGGGTGCTGTCCCTCCTGTTATAACACCAGATATTGTTACAAACCCAGCGCCACAATCGTAACTACTTAATGGAGTAATAGAAGGTTGTTCGTAAGCTGATATTGTAACCGTTTCTGATGGATATGTACATGAGCTCGATGCATAATACTCTACATAATAATCACCAGCAATTAAATTATTAAAGGTATAAGTGGATGGAGCGCTACCATAAACCGTCCCAGATTGAACCAAGGCATTTGTATTTGCATTTCTTAGCCTATATCTCCTAGTTCCAGAATTATGATAACTATTATTACTAGTAACATTAACCTCTATTGAATTAGAGTTTACACAATTTAAAGTGAAGCTCGTTGCTACATCAACATTTAAAACATCAACAATTTCAAAAGCATGAGTATCAGAATTACCACATGCATCGCTTCCAGTTACAACATAGTTACCTGGTGTAAGTTCATCAAAGGTTGAACCACCTTGAGGACCAGAATCTCCTGTAAAACCTGCAGGAACTGTTGTTAATTCAAAACTTACAGGCCCTACTGCCCCATTACTACTATTATTATATCTAACCTGTACTCTTCCTTTTCCTTCAACACAATAATCTACGGTTGGATTTGTAAGGGTTTCATTTATGTCTATTGGCTCTTGGGTTCTTGTAGTTGAACCAGACCTCGTTACCCCACAAGCATCAGTAACTGTATAACTTACATATCCGTAAGGTATATCAAAAGCACCTGTGCTATTAGACATAGGACCAGAGTAACCCGATGGGACATTTGTTAAAGTATAGGTAAATGGGCCAAACATCCAATTTGTTCTAATTTGAAGCGACCAGCCACTACAATCCCTTGATACTGCAGACCATTGTAAATAAGCACTAGGGTTTGAGTAGGTATGCGTTGCTGTTTGTCCGCAACCATCGGTAACTTGAAACGTATAAGGCGCTTGGTTTATTGGAAGCGTAAATGCGCCATGATTTTGCGAAGATACATAACCCGAAGGCGCTCCACCTAATACCTCGTAAGTATAAGTTCCAGAACCTGTTCCGCCTGCTGCACCCACTTTATAAATAGCTTCTGTACAAGAAATTAGTTCTATATGAGGATTACCAGACGTATATAAATTTAAAGTTGTTAAAGTTGGGTCTGAAAGCAGATAACTTCTCGTTTGAAAATCTCCACAAACATCATATACTCTAATATTATAATTACCAGCTGGTAAACCATTAAACGTATAAATTGGATTAGCATCTGTAATTAATCCTGTTGCAGTTCCCGTTGGACCGCTAAAAATTTGATATTGATATGGGCCTATTCCCGTGGATACATTAACTTCAATTGAACCTGTACTAGCACCAGGGCAATTCGGGTTTTCTGGAGTAAGTGAAAAATTTAGATTTTCAGTTTCATCTAAAACTTGAATTGTTTGGATGAATGGAGGATTACTTAAATCATTAGCATCTTCAATAGTAACTTGATATGTTCCAGGGTATAAATCTTCAAAAGTAAAAGTTGACGCATCATAATAATCGGCAGTAGGATAGACTTGTCCGTTTGCAGTAGGACCACTTGTGAGCGTAAAAATATATAATTCTGGACTTCCTACTCCACCGTTTGCTGTTGCAATTACTTCACCATTATTGGCACATGTTGCAGATCCCGACGATATTACACCACCAACATTAAAAAACGAAAATGAAGCTTTGTTATTATTAAAAAATTTCGCATCACCGTTAAAACCAAATAATGAGAAATTTGTAATTAATAAACATATTGTAACTAAACGCATTACTAATCTGTTTGTAAAGAGAGACATATGTTTTACTATTTTTATTCCACAAATACCCGTAATCAATAGATTATCAATTGCTTACAAAGTGTATTTTAATTAGAAATCAAACTTGAGGGAAGTATATTTCAAATATTCATATAGTTATAAGACTCATTATATAAATACGCGTCACAAAAGTATGTCAAGAATTCGACAAAACAAACTAAAAATCAGTCTAATTACATATTAATTCGACGAAATACATATTTTAAATTGTTAAATAAGAAAAAAATTATTACACGACAAACCCAACTAAATCTTCAATTTTAGAAATTAATTGAATTTTAATAACCGTGTTTTTTAAAGCAATTTTGCTATATTTAGAAACAAAAATAGTTGAAAACCCTAATTTTTCAGCCTCTAAAATACGTTGCTCAACACGTTGTATAGGGCGAATTTCTCCAGATAAACCAACCTCTGCTGCAAAACAAAAATCTTTTTGAAGCGGCACATCTTCATTAGAAGATAAAATTGATGCCACCACAGCTAAATCTATTGCAGGATCATCTACAGATATTCCTCCAGTAATATTTAAAAAGACATCTTTTGCACCTAAACGGAAACCTGCACGTTTTTCTAATACAGCCAACAACATGTTTAAACGTTTTGCATTAAATCCTGTTGCACTTCTTTGTGGTGTACCATAAACCGCTGTACTGACTAATGCCTGAACCTCAATCATTAAAGGACGCATACCCTCTAGAGTTGCAGCAATAGCATTACCTGAAAGCTCTTCGTCTTTCTTTGATATTAATATTTCTGAAGGATTAGTTACTTCTCTTAAACCTGAACCTTGCATTTCATAAATCCCCAACTCGTTGGTAGAACCAAATCGATTTTTATGGGCCCTTAAAATTCTAAACACATGGTTTCTATCACCTTCAAACTGCAACACAGTATCGACCATATGCTCTAATATTTTTGGTCCAGCAATATTTCCATCCTTGGTAATATGACCAATTAACAATACAGGCGTTGCGGTTTCTTTAGCAAATTTTATAAGCTCGGTTGTGCATTCTTTAATTTGTGAAATGCTACCAGAAGACGACTCTATATAATCACTATGCAAGGTTTGAATAGAATCAATTATAACAATATCTGGTTCTAAAGCTTCAATTTGATTGAATATATTTTGAGTTTTAGTTTCTGTTAAAATATAACAGTTGCTATTATCTGGGTTTATGCGTTCTGCACGCATTTTTATTTGCTTTTGACTTTCTTCTCCAGAAACGTATAAGGTTTTATAGGGTAATTTTAAAGAGATTTGTAATAACAGGGTACTTTTACCTATTCCAGGTTCACCACCTAATAAAGTTAAAGACCCAGGTACAATTCCACCTCCCAAAACACGATTAAATTCACCATCAAAAGTATCTAATCGAGGCTCTTTAGATGTATCAATTTCATTAATCCGTAATGGAACTGATGCCTTTTTTACTGATGATGTTGGCGATTTCCAATCGCTTTTTTCTGGCTTTTGTATAAGCTCTTCAACAATGGTATTCCATTCTTTACATGCATTACATTGCCCTTGCCATTTTGCATACTGCGTGCCGCAATTTTGACAAAAAAAAGTGGTTTTTATTTTTGCCATTAATAACCGAAATCTTCTTTAATTAAATCTGCTTTCTCAAGCATTAAATCTTTTGTAAGCCCTGCAATTTCTTCAAGCGTATAAGCTGATTGATAGGTTCTCATAGCTTTTTTAGGCTCTCCAGTCTCTTCATAAAAACGTGCAATATAGTAGGTACCTAAAAGTGTTTCTGGAAATGTCTTTCTTGCCATTTTACCTAACTCCTCGTAATACTCATATAATTCGTTTTTTTCAATGGCTGCAGAGATTGCTTTAAAATCGTTTAATAATATTTTCTTATCAATACCAAACAAATCTGAAATGGCTTGATATTTTTCTTGAAGGTATAATACTGGTGATATTTCTAATTCTAGAATCACATCTTTATACTCTTTTTTTGAAATAGGCTGAAAAACTTGAAAAATACCTTCAATAGCACTTGGAATAGCATGAGTTGGCACAGAATAATGTGAAGGTCCTTCAAAACTATCAAAACTATATTCTAAATTTTCATTTTCAATGGCTGATACATCTGTGTTTAAAGCTCCTGTCATTTGCTTTATAGATTTAGCATCGTTATTAGTATTAGCTAAGTAGTAAAATATTTTAGATTGAATTTTCCCCATGGCTTCAGGAAGATAATCAATCATATTTGGTGCTAATTCTGGACTAATAGAAATATAAGCTTGAAATAAAGGTTGCGGCTTTAGTAAATAGTAGTTAATAAAATTTGCTGTTTCTCCATGACCTACGGCTACTCGAAAATTACCTGCTCTATATGTTTTTTCTATAAATGGCATTAATTCCATTCCAATAAATTCAAAAAAGGCAGCACCTGTTTCTATGGGTAACGAATTTTGTTCGGAATACATACAATCGTCAAATCGTTTGTCTATTTGATTTACTCCAACTACAATAGATTGAGGCATATCTTCCCAATAGGAATAATAATCTACATTTCCTGCAACAGCTTCAAACATATAATCACCATCTAAAACTATAAAAACTGGATATGTTTTATCTTCATTTGTGCTATATCCTCTTGGTAATTGAATTTTTATTTGACGCTCCTCTCCTAGTTTTGAAGACTGAATCGTTTCGTATTTAACTTGTGCTGCTGTTAGGTTAAAAATTAAAAAAAGGAATAAAAAGAAAACAAGAGTCTTTTTCATTTTAGAATAATTTGAGATTTATTAGTGGCAAGGTAAGAAATTAAGCTAGAGTTTAAAAGCAAAGTTTTTCTATGACACAACCATGGTTTAATTATTATTTGAAGCTTTAGTTCTATTAAAAATAGGCAAATAAATAAGTGATAATCCTCCAAAAATAATTATTAGTATAGTCTGCGACGACCAAACAATCCAGCCAAATGCTCGACTTGGATCTTCAGAAATAAAAAACAAAGAAGTAAACACAAGAACTATCGCTTCAGGGTAAGAACCTATACCTCCATTGGTTGCAGCAATACTAAAACTAGCTGCAATAAATCCAATTAACACAGCAGCAAATGGAATATCACTCATTTCTTGTAAAGAAAATGTAGTAACATAAAACATTAGCACATACATTAACCAAATAAAAAGCGTATGAAAGATAAACGCCCATTTCTTTTTCATTTTAAAAATACTTAAAGCACCTTCAATTAATCCACTTACAAATCCTTTAATTTTTATAGCTATTTTAGAATTACTTTTTTTAATGACTATTAAAAAGAAAACAACCAAAATGATTAATCCTGCTAATGCAATTCCAATTTTGGTTGGGTTAAATTTTTCTACTAAAAAACTATAAATAAAATCAAACTGAAGAAAAAGAGTAACAGTTATAATGCCTAGCATAACAATCATATCTGCAATACGTTCGGCTACAATGGTACCAAAACCTTTTTCAAAAGGCACGCCTTCGTAATTTGTAATTATTGAAGCTCTAGCCACTTCTCCCGCTCTAGGTATGGTATAATTAATTAAATACGTTGCAAAAACTGCCATGATGCTATTACCAAGTTTAATCTTATAACCCAAAGGCTCTAACTGGAACTGCCAACGATAAGCTCTAGATAAATGACTCAGTAAACCAAAAAACATTCCTAATACAATATAGCTGTAATCTGCTTTTTTAAAATACTTGACCAATTCTTCAATTGAGATTTGAGACAGAGAATACCAGACCAAAAAAACTCCCAATAATAATGGGAGTGTAATTTTTAATATATTTTTTGTCTTTTTATTCAAGAATTTAATTTAATAAATTGGTTGCTTCATCTGGAAACACTAAAGATGGTTTAAATACTTTAGCTTTTTCAATATCCATGAAAGCATACGTGATAAGGATTAAAGTATCTCCAACCGACACTCTTCTAGCTGCAGCTCCATTAAGTGTTATTTCTCCACTTTTACGAGGCCCAGGAATACAATAGGTTTCTAAACGCTCTCCATTATCATTATTTACAATTTGAACTTTTTCACCTTGTATAATATTAGCGGCATCCATTAAATCTTCGTCAATGGTTATACTTCCTATATAATTGAGTTCTGCACCTGTGCATTTAACTCTATGAATCTTAGATTTTACTACTTGAATTTGCATGAGGCAAAGATAATTAATTTAAAGCGATATTGTCTATTAGTCTAATATCGTCTGCATATACAGCTATAAAAGCTCTATATGTTTTTTTGTTTGATTTTCGTTTAACTGGTTTTAAGGTTTTAGTGTCTGAAATAATAAAATATTCTAGTTCTAGAATATCATGTTTAGCAAACTGTTTCTCAACCCATTCCGTTACTTTAACTGCACTTTTTGTGCCAAATTTTTCTTTGGCAGAATTTAATGTTTCAAAAATAAAAGGTGCTGCTGTTTTATAATCTGGTTTAAGCCTCGTATTTCGGGAGCTCATAGCTAATCCATTAGCTTCACGATGAATTTTACAACCTACAATTTTTACTGGTATATTATATTTTTCAACTAGTTTCTTGATTATAGCAAGCTGCTGAAAATCTTTCTCACCAAAATAAGCCTTATGAGGTTTTACAATGTCAAAAAAACGTTTCACAATAGTTCCTACACCATCAAAATGTCCGTTCCTAAACTTGCCTTCCATTTCAAACTCCAAACCATCAAAGTCAAATTTTTGAGACACCGTATTTCCACCATAAATATCATCTACCGTTGGTGCATATACCAAAATATTGGTTTTACTTACTGTTTTAAGTAACTCGACATCACTATCTAATGTTCTTGGGTATTTCACCAGATCATCTTTATTATCAAACTGAGTTGGGTTAACAAAAATACTAACCACAACTTTATCATTATCCAATAAAGCTTTTTTAACTAATTGTAAATGCCCTTGGTGCAATGCGCCCATAGTTGGCACCATTCCAATAGTTAGCTTTTTAGCTTTCAAATCATCAATAGCTAATGCAATTTGTTGTTTATCTGAGTAAATTTCCACTTTTTAATAAAAAATTAACGGTTGCAAACTTAAGATTTTACAACCAATTAGCATAAAATTTTGTACTTTTGCGTGTTTTTTATTTTGAAATTTTAAAAGCAGAACTGTTATAAAGCAGGCTTTTCAAAAATTATTTTTTAAAAAGAAAAGCAATAATTGCTATTTAACAACTTTATTTAAGTCAACAAAATCAAACATATGAAAGATAAGAGGATATTATATGTATCATCTGAAGTAGTACCTTATTTACCTGAAACAGAAATTTCTTCAGCTTCTTTTGAAGCACCAAGATTGGTGAATCAACAAGGCGGGCAAATTAGAATCTTCATGCCTCGATACGGAAATATTAATGAACGTAGACACCAATTACACGAAGTTATTAGATTATCTGGTATAAATTTAGTGATTAACGATTTAGATATGCCTCTAATCATTAAAGTAGCTTCAATCCCGAAAGAACGTATTCAGGTTTATTTTATTGACAACGATGAATATTTTAAAAGAAAAGCAACATTAACAGACGAAGACGGAAACCTGTTTTCTGATAATGATGAACGCGCTATTTTCTTTGCAAAAGGCGTTATAGAAACTGTAAAAAAATTAAACTGGGCACCAGATATTATTCATGTTCATGGATGGTTAGCGTCATTATTACCGCTTTATCTTAAAGAATATTATAAGGACGAGCCTCTGTTTAACGAAAGTAAAATAGTAACCTCAATATACAATCAAAGTTTTGATGGTGCGTTAAATAAAGATATGGTTAACAAAATAAAGTTTGACAATATTGAAGATGATGCTATAAAAACACTAGAAGATCCTACATACAATAATTTAATGAAAGTTGCCATTGATTATTCTGATGCACTAATTGTTGGGTCTGAAAATATTCCAGAAGATTTAGATACATATTTAAAAGCATCAGAAAAACCCATTCTAGAATATAAAAGCAAAGATGAATTTGGTGAAGCATATACAACATTTTTTAATGATTCTGTTTTAAGCTAAACCTTTAAAATTCATTCAATATTATATGAAAAAGATATTTAAAGCCCTTAAATTTCCTGTAATTTTTATTCTATTTTTATCCTGTTTTATTGCTTGCGATAAAGAATTTAGTACTATTGACAGTGATGTTCTTGGTGAAGGAAATGCTAATTTTTTCTCAAGTGTAGATACACTTTCTATAGCGGCGTACAACAAAAAATTAGAAGCTCTACAAGTAAATAATTTAGCCTCAAACCTTCTTGGTGTTTTTAACGACCAAGAATATGGGAGAACCACAGCTAGTATTGTTACGCAGTTAACACCAGCATCTTTTACTGAAGATTTTGATGTAAATCCTGTAATAGACTCTGTTGTTATTAATATACCTTATTTCAGTACTGCAAATGATACTGATGTTGATGGAAATCTAACTTATCAATTAGATTCTATTTACGGAACTCCGGGAGCGGAATTTAAATTAACTATTTATGAAAACACCTATTATTTAAGAGATTTTGATCCTTCTGGAAGTACGATTACATCTCAAAATTTTTATTCAAAAGCGGAAGAGTTAACAGAAAGCACACATAATTATGCTCTAACTGGCACTCAGGAAATAGATTTCGACAATTTTATTGGTGATGTCATTTTTGATAATATAGTAACCCCTTCAGCAGATGTTAAGGTTTTAACTACAGGTGAAGGAGAAGATCTCGTTTCAACAAGGTCTTTACCGGCTTTTAGAGTTTGTTTTAAAAGTGAGGTAGATATAGACGAAATAGCCTTTTGGCAAGAAACTATAGTTCAAAAAGGGATAGAAGATGACCTTGTTTTAAGTAATGCAAATAAATTTAGGAACTACTTTAGAGGACTATATTTTAAAGCGCAAGCTAATGAAACTGCTGGCAATATGTTTTTAACTAACTTAGAGTCTACAGATGCTAATATTACTATTTACTATACAAAAGGTGAAGAAGGCTCAAGAATACAAGATG
Source organism: Algibacter sp. R77976 (assembly GCF_044594645.1). GTDB lineage: Bacteria > Bacteroidota > Bacteroidia > Flavobacteriales > Flavobacteriaceae > Algibacter_B. Next base: position 1,197,427 of record NZ_CP138989.1, on the reverse strand, counting down.
AATATGTATTAAATTTCACAGGTAACAAGTTAAACACCTTTATTAACGATTTTAATAAAGTAACATTAGCAGATGGGGACAAAGTGAATGGTGATGAAACCATATATCTTAAAGGACTCGAGGGTTCTATGGCAATAGTAGACTTATTTGGTCCAGATACTGATGGAGATATGATACCTGATGGGTTAGATGAATTCTTAAAAGCATATAGAAAAACAGATGATGAAGGAGAATTTATTCCAGATGGTAATGGAAGTTACGTTTTAAAAAGGCTCGTTAACGAAGCACATATAGCCATTTATGAAGATGAAACTAAAGTAATAAAAGATCTTGATGACAATGGAGAAACTTATCATAAATATGATCGTATTTATGCATATGACATAAAAAATAACACATCAACTTATGATTATCTAATTGATCTTTCTGTTGGTAATACGGCTACAAACTCTAAAGTTATTAGTTTAGGACAAAGAGATAGTATCTCAGAAACAGAAGCAAAATACAAAATACGCCTTACTGAACACTTAAATAACATTATACAACATGACTCAACAAATTACCAAATTGGGTTAGTTTTATCTAATAATGTTAATTACACTACTAATTCTGAAATATTGAATAGTACTGATGATGTAACGGCTATTCCCTCAGCTTCAATAATTTCTCCTAGAGGAACTATACTATACGGAAGTCATGAAAGTGTTTCTGCAGACAAAAGGTTAGCATTCAAAGTATTTTATACTGAAATAAAAGAAGATTAATGGGCTAATAAATTATTATAAAGTGAATTATATCGTATAAATCTACTAGTTCACATAATAATTATCACTCATTAATATTTATTTTACATATTTGCTTTAAATTAAAATAACCCCAAAATCAAATTAAAAAATTATGTGTGGAATTGTTGGATATATTGGACGCAGAGATGCTTACCCTATTGTTATAGAAGGGCTTAAACGATTAGAATACAGAGGCTATGATAGTGCCGGAATTGCTTTGTTTGATGGCACAGATCTTAAAATATCTAAAACAAAAGGTAAAGTAGCAGATTTAGAAGACCGCGCTAATATAGAAATTTCTAAAAATGGAAATGTAGGTATTGGACATACCCGTTGGGCAACACACGGGGTTCCTAATGACATAAACTCTCACCCACATCTTTCAAACTCAGGTGATTTAGTCATTATTCATAACGGTATTATTGAAAATTATGACTCTCTTAAGCAAGAACTTATTTCAAGAGGTTATACCTTTCAATCAGATACAGACACAGAAGTTTTAATCAATTTAATTGAAGACGTTAAAAAACAAGAAAATGTAAAACTTGGAAAAGCTGTTCAAATCGCTTTAAACCAGGTTATTGGAGCATATGCAATTGCTGTTTTCGACAAAAATAAACCAGAAGAAATTGTAGTGGCTAGATTAGGTAGCCCTTTGGCAATTGGTATTGGTGAAAATGAAGATGAATTTTTTATTGCTAGTGATGCTTCGCCTTTCCTTGAATATACAAAAAACGCTGTTTACCTAGAAGATGAGGAAATGGCTGTGATAAGATTTCACAAAGGTATAAAAGTTAGAAAAATTAAAGATGATTCTTTAGTAGATACCTATGTTCAGGAGCTTCAGATGAATTTAGAGCAAATTGAAAAAGGTGGTTATGATCACTTTATGCTTAAAGAAATTCATGAGCAACCTAAAGCCATAACAGATACGTATAGAGGTAGATTATTAAGAAACGAAGCTATTATAAAAATGGCAGGTGTTGAAGATAACATGAAAAAGTTTCTTAATGCTAATCGCATTATAATTGTTGCCTGCGGAACTTCATGGCACGCTGGTTTAGTAGCAGAGTATATTTTTGAAGATTTAGCAAGAATACCTGTAGAGGTTGAGTACGCTTCAGAATTTAGATATCGTAATCCTGTTATTACTGAGAATGATGTGCTAATTGCCATTTCTCAATCTGGAGAAACAGCTGATACATTAGCAGCTATCAAATTAGCAAAATCAAAAGGTGCATTTGTATTTGGCGTATGTAATGTTGTAGGTTCATCTATAGCAAGAGAGTCTGATGCCGGTGCTTATACGCATGCTGGTCCAGAAATTGGTGTGGCATCTACTAAAGCATTTACAACTCAAATTACAGTATTAACACTTATGGCGTTAAGGCTAGCTAGAGCCAAAGGAACTATAAGTAGTTCTGATTTTCGTCAGCATCTATTAGAATTAGAAATGATTCCTAAAAAAGTTGAAAAAGCCTTAGAATCAGATGCTAATATCCAAACTATTTCAAGTGTTTATAAAGACGTTAGCAACTTTTTATACTTAGGAAGAGGATACAATTTCCCTGTTGCACTAGAGGGTGCTCTAAAATTAAAAGAGATATCATATATTCACGCTGAAGGTTATCCAGCAGCAGAAATGAAGCATGGACCTATTGCTTTAATTGATGAAAACATGCCTATAGTAGTTATTGCCACTAAAAAGGGACACTATGAAAAGGTGGTTAGTAACATTCAAGAAATAAAATCGAGAAAAGGAAAAATTATTGGAATTGTAACAGAAGGAGATGTTCAAGTAAAAGAGCTTGCTGATCATGTTATTGAAGTTCCAGAAACTTTAGAGTCACTGACTCCACTCCTTACTACTATTCCGTTACAATTATTATCATACCATATAGCAGTCATGTTAGATAAAAATGTTGATCAACCAAGAAATTTAGCAAAATCTGTTACAGTAGAATAAAAACAATTACATCAAAATTTATAATTGAAATTCCATGTTTGCTCAAACATGGAATTTCTTATTTTTTAGCCTCTTTTTTGATTTATTAGCAATAAAACACAATGTTTTTTGCTAAAACATACTATGCATGCATAATTTTTTTTACTTTTACTAACTAGGATTATATAATAATTTTATATATTCTTGTTGTTCAACTAAAACTTTAAATACTAAATGAAGACAATTCTCCCCTATTTAATGCTATTGCTTTGTGGATTTTCATTTTCGCAATCTAAAATCACAGGTACAGTTGTAGATGATAATAGTCAGCCCATTCCAGGAGCAAACATTATTATTGTTGGCACATCAACAGGTACTGTTACAGATTTTGATGGTAACTTTTCATTATCTACAAATCAAAACCCTCCATTTGCACTTCAAGCAAGTAGTGTTGGTTTTGAAACAGTAACTGAAGACATTACATCAAAAAACCAAAAAATAAATTTCATTCTTAATGAAGGTACTTCTCTAGATGAAGTAGTCATTTCGGCCTCAAGAACACCAGAACGTATTTTTGAATCACCTGTAACCGTAGAGCGTTTTGGTTTAAAAGAGATTAAAAATACAACCTCAGCAGATTTTTATGGCGGTTTAGAGAACCTTAAAGGTGTCGATGTTAATACTAATAGTTTAACATTTAAATCTGTAAACACAAGAGGTTTTGCCACATTTGCCAATAATCGCTTTATGCAATTAGTCGATGGCATGGACAATTCTACTCCAGCACTTAACTTTCCAATTGGAAACTTAGTAGGAATGACCGAAACAGATGTTTTAAGTGTTGAATTGTTACCTGGTGCCTCTTCTGCATTATATGGAGCAAATGCATTTAATGGTATTTTGTTTATGCGAAGTAAAAATCCTTTCGATCATCAAGGCATAAGTGCTTCTGTAAAAAGAGGAATTACATCCCAAGAATCCGCTGGAGACAATGCATATACTGATGTTAGCTTTAGAGCAGGGTATAAGTTTAGTAATAAAATTGCTGCAAAAATTAATTTTGGTTACCTAAAGGGAACTGACTGGGCTGCAACTAGTGAAACTGATAAGATTAACCCAGAAAACACTAGAGCTAACCTAGATTATGATGGTATAAACGTTTATGGTGATGAAGTTTCTGCAAATATAAGAACAGAAGCTCCTGCAAGTGTGAAAGGTATCATACCTGATGTAGTTGTAAGTAGAACGGGGTATAACGAAAGAGACTTAACCAATTATAATGCTGAAAGTATCAAATCTGATTGGGGATTATATTACCGTCCCTGGGAAAATGACTTTGAAGTCTCTTATGTTGGCAAAATAGGTACAGGATCAACCATTTATCAGGGAACAAACCGATATAATATTGCAAACTTCTTTCAGCAACAACATAAGTTAGAATTTAAAAATGATAATTTCTTTTTAAGAGGTTATGTCGTGACTGATAAAGCAGGAGATTCTTATGACATGGTTTTTACGGGTATTAATATAAACAGAGCTTGGAAAAGTGACGAAGATTGGTTTGGAGATTATATAGCAACTTATGCAGGTGCAACCTTAAGTGGGGATACTGAAGCCCAAGCACATGCTAAAGCAAGAGGTGTTGCTGAAGAAGAGTTTGATTTAGATAATAATGGAAATATTGTTAGAGATATTAATGGTAATCCTATTGAAGTGGACGGCATTAAACGTTTTTCACCAAATACTCCAGAATACGAAGCTGCATTTAATAGAAGTATTAATGATCCCGATTTAAGTACAGGATCTAAATTCCAAGATGCATCTAAGTATTACCACTCTGATGCGAATTATAATTTTAGTCATTTAATAGATTTTGCCGAAATTCAAGTAGGAGGCTCATACAGAAGATATAGTTTAAATTCTTCAGGAACTATTTATACAGATTTAGATGGTCCAATAGATTATTCAGAATTTGGTATTTACACGCAAATTCAAAAAAACCTTGAATTAAATGAAGATTTAGAACTTAAATTAACTGGATCTGTACGTTATGATAAATCAGAATTTTTTGATGGTTTTATATCACCAAGAATCTCTGCTGGCCTAACAGTAAACAGAAACCATAATATTCGAGCTTCTGTACAAACAGGTTTTAGAAACCCTACTACACAAGATTTATTTATTGGATTAGATGCTGGTAGAGCTATTTTAGTGGGTTCTGCACCTGAGAATTTAGATCGTTATGTTAGAACATTTGATGTTAGTGACGAAGGTCAAGCATTAAATCAAGACGCTTCAGTTACCCAAACTGGACGTGTTGGATATGAAAACTCTTTTTCAATAGATAATAATGGAAATGTTACAGGTGTAGGAAATCCAGATATAATAAAGCCTGAACAAGTATCCTCTATAGAGGTTGGTTATAGAGGTAAATTCAAAAACCTAATTGTAGATTTTAGTGCTTATTATAACAATTATAAAGATTTCATTTCTCAAGAAGTCGTTATTTCGCCTTTTTATGGTACTGTAGATCCTAATAATGATGGTGAACTTGATGATACTGATCCCTTAGCGTTTGAGGCACTTGCAAATGACGATTTCCAAGCTTGGAGTACTTATACAAACTCAGAAGCTGATGTTAATTCTTACGGAGCTTCAATTGGTTTATCTACTAAAGTGTTTGGCAATTTTGATTTAAGCGGAAGTTATACCTATGCTAAACTAGATTTTGATCGCGTTAAATATCCTAGCTTCACCACAAACTTTAACACTCCTGAACATAAATTTAAAGCATCGTTTGGAAATACTGAGGTATTCAAAAACTTTGGTTTCAACATCAATTACAGATTTAGTGATGATTATTTCTGGGAAGCAACATTTGGTAATGGTTTAGTACCAGAATACCATGTAGTTGATGCTCAAATAAACTTAAAAGTCCCTAGTTTTAAATCTACTTTCAAAGCAGGAGCAACAAATCTCTTAGGAGATGAGTACTTTACTGCTTTTGGTACAGGCTTTATAGGCTCAATGTACTACCTATCATGGACTATTAATAACCTATAAAAAATTAAACATGAAAAATATAAAATACTTATCACTATTATTTGGACTTATTGCATTTGTAGGCTGTAACGAGCCAGAAGATGTACTTAAAGACACTAATATTGAACCAGAAGAAGTTGTTATACTACCGGAATTAACAACAGGTTCAGTAGATTTTTCAACTTACGTTTCTATAGGAAACTCACTAACCGCTGGATTTACAGATAATGCTTTATTTAAAGCATCTCAAGAAAATTCTTTTCCAAATATACTATCTCAAAAATTCTCTATGCTAGGTGGTGGTAGTTTTAACCAACCGCTTACAAATGATAATTTTGGAGGCTTGTATGCTGGAGGTCAACCCATTATAAACCCTTTAACAGGAGAGACGTTGTTTTTACCAAGGTTAGTAACTACTGGTGGTGCACCTCAATCCTTAGAATCTGTAATAGGAGATATAACTCCAACAACAGATATTGTTTTAAACAACCCAACTGGGCCATTCAATAACATGGGCGTGCCAGGGGCAAAAAGTTATCATTTATTAGCTCCAGGTTATGGTAATTTATCAAACGTAGCATTAGGGCTTGCAAATCCATATTTTGTTAGAATGACAGGAACAACGCCAAATGCAAGTGTATTAGAATTATCTATGGCACAAGCACCAACCTTCTTTTCTTTATGGATAGGTAATAATGATGTTTTAGGATATGCCACTACAGGAGGAGATGGAACAAATACTATAACTCCAGTCGATGGAGCACCTGGTGTTGGTTTTAACCAAACTTATGGCGCTTTAATAGCAACATTAACATCTGGAGGTGCTAAAGGTGTTGTCGCAAATATTCCTTATGTTACAGATATCCCACATTTTACTACGGTTACTTATAACCCAGTACCTTTAGATACTGCAACTGCAGATCTTTTAAATCAAGGTTATGCATTATATAATGGAGGCCTACAACAAGCCTTAGCTGCCTTAGCTGGTACAGGTTTATTAACTGAAGAAGAAGTAGCTAAAAGAACAATAAATTTTTCAGCTGGAGAAGGAAATGCTATGGTAATAGTTGATGAAAACCTTACAGATTTAGGAGCAATAAACCCTGCATTTGCAGGAATTCCTCAATACAGACAGGCAACAGCAGAAGACTTATTTGTCTTACCACTTTCATCTTTAATACCCTTAGGTTACGGGACTCAAATTCCGTTAGAAGATAAATGGGTTTTAACCCCAGAAGAACAATTAGAAATTAAAACGGCTACCGATAGTTATAATGCAACTATAGAAGCAACGGCAACTTCAGCTGGTTTAGCATTTGTCGATGCTAATTCATTATTATCGCAGTTAGCTACAACAGGTCTAGAATCTGATAATTTCATCTTAGCTTCTAACTTAGTTACAGGTGGTGCTTTTTCTTTAGATGGCGTTCACTTAACCTCTAGAGGATATGCTATGATTGCAAACGAATTTATGAAGGCGATTGACGCTGCATATAGCACCAATTTTGAAGCCTCTGGCAATTTAGTAGACATTGGAAATTACCCAACTAACTATTCTCCTCTATTACAGTAAAAGAGAATTCAAATAATACAATAAAAAACATCTTCTTATTGAAGGTGTTTTTTTTATGCCAAAAAACCTTAAAAACAACTTTCATTTTAAATTAAAAAATATATCTTTGCACGCGAAAACTTGAAGTGTTTTCACAGAATTAAAACGCATAATATTAAATACATAAGTAATGTCTAAAGTTACAGGTAAAGTTGCACAAATAGTAGGACCAGTTATCGATGTTGAATTCGCTGCCGGATCTGAACTTCCAAAAATTTACGATTCATTAGAAATTAAGAAAGCAGATGGCTCGCTTTTAATACTAGAAGTACAATCTCATATTGGAGAAGATACTGTACGAACTATCGCAATGGATTCTTCTGATGGTTTAAGTAGAGGAACTGAAGTTAACGCTACAGGTGCTCCTATTCAAATGCCAATTGGTGATGATGTATACGGACGTTTATTTAATGTTATTGGTGATGCTATTGATGGTCTTGGAGATTTACCTAAAGCTGGAGAAGCTGGGTTACCAATTCACCGTCAAGCACCAAAATTTGAAGACTTATCAACATCTACTGAAGTTTTATTTACAGGTATTAAAGTAATCGATTTAATTGAGCCTTATGCAAAAGGTGGTAAAATTGGTTTATTTGGTGGTGCTGGAGTAGGTAAGACAGTATTAATTCAGGAGTTAATTAACAATATAGCAAAAGGACACGGTGGTTTATCTGTATTTGCTGGAGTGGGTGAAAGAACTCGTGAAGGGAATGATTTACTTCGTGAAATGTTAGAATCTGGTATTATTCGTTATGGTGATGATTTTATGCATTCTATGGAAGATGGTGGATGGGATTTATCTAAAGTTGATAAATCAAAAATGAAAGAATCAAAAGCAACATTCGTATTCGGACAAATGAATGAGCCTCCTGGAGCACGTGCACGTGTTGCATTATCCGGTTTAACTATTGCTGAGTATTTCCGTGATGGTGCTGGTGAAGGTCAAGGAAAAGATGTACTTTTCTTCGTAGATAACATTTTCCGTTTTACACAAGCTGGTTCTGAGGTATCTGCATTATTAGGTCGTATGCCTTCTGCGGTAGGTTACCAACCAACATTAGCAACAGAAATGGGTGCGATGCAAGAACGTATTACTTCAACTAAAAGAGGTTCTATTACATCTGTACAAGCGGTTTACGTACCTGCGGATGATTTAACGGATCCTGCGCCTGCTACAACCTTTGCTCACTTAGATGCAACAACGGTATTATCTCGTAAAATTGCTGAGCTAGGTATTTACCCTGCGGTAGATCCTTTAGATTCTACTTCAAGAATTTTAACTGCTGATATTTTAGGTGAAGAGCATTATGCTTGTGCGCAGAGAGTAAAAGAGTTATTACAACGTTATAAAGAATTACAAGATATTATTGCCATCTTAGGTATGGAAGAATTATCTGAAGAAGATAAATTAGCTGTTGGTAGAGCAAGACGTGTACAACGTTTCCTATCTCAACCATTCCACGTAGCAGAGCAATTTACTGGTATTCCTGGTGTATTAGTTGATATTAAAGAAACTATTAAAGGATTTAACATGATTATGGATGGTGAATTAGATCGCCTACCAGAAGCAGCGTTTAACCTTAAAGGAACCATTGAAGAAGCTATTGAAGCTGGAGATAAAATGTTAGCTGAAGCCTAAACAAGTTCAGAGTTCAGAGTTCAGAGTTCAGAATTGAAACTCATAACTTTATAACTCATAACTCATAACTAAAAAGAGATATGTATTTAGAAATAGTATCACCAGAGGCCACATTATTTAGCAGCGAAGTTGATTCTGTTGCGGTTCCAGGTGTAAATGGTGAATTTCAAATGTTGGATAATCACGCACCTATTGTTTCCATATTAAAGGAAGGTTTTGTGAAAATTTCTGGAAACATTGAAATAAACGAGGAAGTTCAAGACAAGTTTACTAAAGGAGACAAAGGCATTACTTTATTAAAAATTAACTCCGGAACTCTTGAAATGAAAGATAATAAAGCTATCATTTTAGCTGATTAAATTTAATTTTCAACATATATAAAAAAGCACGAAATTATAAATTTCGTGCTTTTTTATTTTAAAACAACTCCCAATTACCTTCTTTATAATACAGATAAAGCTTGGGGTTAAATATTGTGTTTATTTTAATTCCTGTGGTATCAACTAAAGGTTTTCCAAAAGATGAGAGCGCAGACATACTATTGTTATTAAGCCATTTTAAATCTAATCTGGTTAAATTTATTTTACTTAACACTTTTGGGCTAATGGGTTCTTTTTTACCAATAATCCAACTCCACTCGCCTAAAGTTAATATTTGATTATGCAATGGCAACGTATAAAAGCCCGAGTTTTTTAATGTTTTATCAATACAATAAAAAGCTTTTGTTGCATAATATGGACTACCAGACTGAGTGATAAAGGTACCTTTAGCATCTAAACTATTATAACATAGACGGTAAAACTCTTTAGTATATAATTTATTTAAATCTACATTATTAGGGTCTGGCAAATCAACTAGAATTGCGTCGTAAACAGTCTTAGAATCTTCTAAATAAGTAAATGCATCTGCTACTATAGTATTTACCTTAACATCGTTTAAAGCACCTTTATTTAAAGTCTTAAAAATAGGATGCTCTCTACCTAAGCGCAACATTTTTTCATCTAAATCAACCAAAGTAATATGACCTATATCTTCATACTTAAGAAGTTCTCTAATAATACAGCCATCGCCCCCTCCTAAAATTAAAATATTATTTCTTTTTTTAGTAATTCCTATAGTAGTATGTACCATAGGTTCGTGGTATAAGAACTCATCAAATGTAGATAGTTGCTGGTTTCCATTTATGTATAATGAATGCCAGTTTTTCCATTCTGTAATCACTATTTTTTGATATTTAGTTTGTTCAGAAAAAACTATTTTGTCTTTATATTTTGCTTGCTCACCAAAAAGCACTAACGGTTTAGCGAAAAATAAACCTCCTAAAATCACAGCAAATACAATAACGTATAGTACAGATACTAATCGTCTTAAGCGACTTGAAATTTCATGTCTTAAAACATAAAACAACCAAAACGACACAATTAAATTTATAAAACCTAAAACAAATGGTGTATACGTTAAACCCAAGTATGGCAAACCTATAAAGGCAAAAAACAAACCTCCTAATAAACTTCCGTAATAATCTTTTTCTAAAATATTAGAAATGTTTAAACGCAACTCTTCAAACTCGTTATTAATTCTAGTTGCAAACGGAATTTCTAAACCAATAAGCAACCCTATAATTATAGAAAGTAAATAGATTATAACCCAAGAAACACTTGTAAAACCATAAATTAAATAAGATGCAATAGCCGAAAACGAAACTAAAACAGACAAAATTAATTCTGTTATTACAAAATAGAATATAATATTTGAGTTGAAAGATTTACTAAGCCTACTTCCCAGCCCCATAGAAAACAACATTATAGAAACTATAAGTGTAAACTGTAAAATGGCGTTTCCTATAAAATAGGACGCTAAAGTGGATAGTATATACTCTGCAACAATACCACTAAACCCAGTTGCAAATAGCGCAGCCTTTAATACAAAGGACTTCCTTTTATTTGAAATTTTCAATGTTATATATTATTTTCCGAAGCCTCCAGATTTAGACCTTGTTGATGAAGCACCGCTATACCTTGAAGAACTTGCACTTTTTCGAGTAGAATACGACTTATAAGTAGAACTTGTACTTCTTCTAGTAAAAAAACTAGATCGTTTCTTTTTCTCGTAAGCACTATTAGTACCGTATGTCGTGCTTCCGTTCATAGTATTACCGTAATATGTTTTACCTGCTGTATTATAAGCTCTATAACCTACATAATCTCTTTGATAAGATCTTCTTCTTAACATCCAATACCAGAATAAACCAGATGAATGATTTGAACGCCAGTATCTTCTTCTTGTACTTGTGTTAGTATTTGTACTGTCCTCTTCTTCCCATTGTCCATATTTCTCATTACCAATAGCCCAATCAAAACCAACTGGTCTGGCAACTCTAGAAAGTTTGTTATTATGATTAGAAACGATTTCCATTCCTAAATCATTTTCATGTTTTATAAAAAACCCTTTGTTTACCGTTTTCCACCCTATAGAATCTACAACTAAAGAGTCTTCTTCTACTTTAAGAATATGATACTTATGCTGAAACAGGTCTTTACCGTTTTCTTCATCAACATTCATATCATTTAAAACAATTGAAAAATCAGTCCCGTTTAAATCGTCAATTAATTGCTCTGAATACTCTAAAGGCACAGAAACCGATTCTCTTTCTGAATCGCCACAGGCTATTATAGTTAGACTTATTACTAATGCTAAAAAAAGATTTTGAAATACTTTCATAATTAATTAGGTGTTATATTTTTTATGTTTTTTGATTTTATTTCTTCCCCGAAAAAGGCTTCAAACTTATCATTTCCCCAGTCTTCGATAGTTAAAATATCTTCGTTGCTATTATAAAACATGTAGGATTTTAAATTTTCCCAGCTCGTTCTATTCGTAAGGTTTTTATAAGCGCCTTTATATTGCTCTTCTAAACTAAATTGATACCCAGAAAAAACAACTTCGCTTGTATTTATGGCATCTTTTAAAATAGAAAAGTCTAATGAAACCGCTTGACTGAAATAAATTTCGTAATCGCCTTTTAAAAATTCAACTTCTAAAAAAGCTTCTATATTATTATCTTCAGATGTCATTATATATTCTATACTTCTCCCATCGCCACTCCAATCGTACTCTGCAATTTCAATAATTTTCCAAGTAGTTTTTTTTACCTTTAAGGTAAATCCTTCTTTTAGTTTATCTAATTTAAAATTTTCTTTCTTACCAAACATACTTCTATTACATATTTATACGTTCTCCACAATTTGGACATTTACAGACTTCTTTATTCTCTTGTTTTTGTTTTTGAACCTCATCAATATAAGCAGAACTTATAATCCCTGTTGGAAGAGCAACTATACCAATACCTAATAATGCTATAACACCACTTAATAATTTACCTAAACCAGTTATTGGGTAAATATCGCCATAACCAACTGTAGTTAAAGTTGCAACTGCCCACCAAAGCGCCTGCCCAATATTTTCAAAAGCTTCTGGTTGTGCTTCGTTTTCTAAACTATACATAAGTGTTGAGGCTAAAACCAGTAAAATAAAAACCATAAAAACAGTTACTAGTATGTCGTTTTTGGTTTTTTTAAGAACCGTACCTATTAATTTAAGCGATTTAGAGTGCCTGTTTAGTTTTAATAACCTTAGTAGGCGCAAAAGTCTTAAAACTCGCATAACTCTCAGATCTATAGTTATTACATATGGTAAATAGAATGGTAATATGGATAATAAATCGACTAACCCTAGAAAAGAAAAAATGTATTTTATTCTGGCCTTTATGGGAGATAGTGTTGGGTATTGTAAATCTGCAACCCAGGCTCTTAAAATATATTCTATTGAAAAAATTACAATAGAGACCATTTCAATACCATAAAACAATCCACTATACTTATCGTTTATAGATTTATAAGACTCTAAAAAAATTGCAATTACATTTATTAATATTAAGCCAGAGATTAGGTATTCTACAAGGTAATCACCTTTTTTATTTCCCTTTTCATTATCTATTAATAGAAAGATGCTTTTTTTTAATGACATATTTTAGCTTTTATAATCTTGTATTTCCTTTAGGCTTCCTCTTTTAATGTCTTTCTGACTAATGCTTTCTGCCTGAAACTCATCTTTTAACCAACGCAAACCTTCGTTTAAATTATATGCATTATTACAAGTAAAAAAATCAATAGCTATATAATTATGTTCTGGCCAAGTATGAATTGCTATATGGCTTTCCTCTATTACAATTACACCGCTAACACCTATTGGAGAAAAGGAATGAATGGTTGTATTAACAACAGTTAGATTTAATATTTTAGCGGCTTTTAATAGTGTGTTTTCAATAAATTCACAAGAGTTTATTTTATCTGATTTACAACCATAAAAATCTACTGTGGTTTGATGCCCTAAAAATGTATCCATAAATTTATTATACCTTTTTAATTACATTAGTTACAATACCCCAAATAACAAAATCGTTTGCATCAGTAATTCTAATAATAGGATAATTAGGATTTTCTGGTTTTAACCAAATGCCTTCGTTATCGACTTTTAAACGTTTTACGGTAAATTCACCATCTAAAAAGCAAACAGCGATTTTATTGTGCGATGGTTGTAAACTTCTATCGATTACTAATAAATCGTTATCATCAAGTCCTGCTCCAATCATAGACTGCCCACTTACACGTGCATAAAAGGTAGCTTCTTTATTTTTTACGAGTTCATTATCTAAAGATAAACGTTGTTGACTAAAATCTTCGGCAGGTGCTGGAAAACCAGCAGAAATTCCTGTGTCATAAAAAACTGCTCCTAAGTTTTCTGATTCTTCTGGATTAAAAATAGTTAATGGGTCTGATTTATGTAACAACATCTCATTATAATTTATGCTAAATATAGCGTTTAAAAATATGTCTTCCTAAGGTTTTTAGTGGTCAATAAATGGTCGAAAACAACGTGTTTAATTCTTAAAAATAGGCTTCTGAGCCTTTAATAGATTTCAATTCAACTTTTAAATCCTGAAACATACTCATAATACTACTTAATTTCAGCTCTTCTTTACTGTATTCTTGGGTGTTAATACAGCAAGTAAACTCCCAAACCTCCAATACATCTTCAAGGTGAACATTATATGGCATATAAGCCTTATTATCAGAATGCAATTCCAACTTATTTTCTTCTTTAATTTTATTATAAACGCGCTTATAGACCAAGCCATCGTTTTTAGTAAGCACAATGTGTGTACGCCCGTTTTTAATACTTTTAATATCATCTACAAAACGGGCAACAACAAACGACCCATCTTTTACTGGAAGCATAGAATCTCCACTTATTGGAAATGCTCTATGTGTGCCAGTTGGCAAAAAAGGCAGTTTTATTTTTTGAAGTTGCTCAATATACTCAGGGTCTGCATACCCTTGAAGATAGCCTGCTGATGCTTTAGTGGGAATAATTTCTATTAAATCTTCGTCCATATCACTTACCGTAACAGGAAATAACACACGCTTATTTCCAACTTCAATAAACGAGGTGTTTTTCGCTTTGCGCAAATCATTCTTTACTAAAATATCTATCGGAATATCGAAGTAATTAGATAACTCAATCAATCGATCTATAGGTGGTTCTGAACGTCCTTCTTCATAAGAGCCAACCATAGAACGTGTCCATTTTAGCTCTTCAGCAAAACGCTCTTGCGAAAACTTTTTAAGACTTCGCAAATGCTTAATATTTGTTTGAATGCGCTTCATATTTAAAACAAGTCCTTTGAAATTTTAACATTATTTACTACAAATATAAGCAACAAAAACTACAAATAGTAGCTAATTTTGTTAATCCTATAAAAATTATGTATTTAAATTGTCACACATATTACAGCTTACGTTATGGTACTATTGCGCCAAAACAATTGCTTGCCATAGCGGCTGCTAACGGTATAAACATGCTTGCATTAACCGATATCAATAATACATCGGCGTGTTTAGATTTTGTGCGCCTTTCTGATAAATACAACATTAAACCTGTTATTGGTGTCGATTTTAGAAATGGTGCCCAACAGCAGTTTATTTTAATAGCGAAAAACAACAACGGATTTCAAAATATTAATAGTTACTTATCTCATTTTTTACATAATCAAGAGCTACAAATTCCTGAGCAACCAGAAAGCGACATTAAAGACTGTTATGTTATTTATCCGTATCAAAAAAATAAAGATTATTACTTAAAGCCAAATGAATTCTTAGGTGTGAAGCCAAAAGACCTCAACGCACTTAAGTTTTCAAAATGGAACAAACTGCAACACAAACTGGTTGTTTTAAAAACAGTTTCGTTTCAAAATAAAAAAGACTTTAACACCCATCGTTTACTTCGCGCTATAGCTAATAACAGCTTATTAAGCAAGCTTCCTAAAAGTGAAGAAGGCCAAGAAACGGATAAAATGATGTCTTATAAGGAACTGTATGAAACCTATCAAGAGTTCCCGAAAATTCTAGAAAACACAGCGGCTTTATTAAACAATTGCACTATTGAATTCGATTTTATACAAGAAACACCTAACAATCAAAAATCGTATACAAAAACAGAATATTTAGATTATAAACTACTAGAAAAACTAACTTATGACGGTTTAAAATATCGCTACAAAAACCCCGATGAAGTTATTTATAATCGCATAAAAAAAGAATTAGAAATTATTAAAGAGAAAAACTTCGTTTCTTACTTTTTAATCAATTGGAAAATTTTAAAATATGCCAGAAGCAAAGGCTATTTCTACGTTGGTCGTGGTAGCGGTGCCAATAGTATTGTTGCTTATTTACTACGTATTACAGATGTTGACCCTATAGAACTCGATTTATATTTTGAGCGTTTTATAAATCTATATCGTAAAAATCCGCCCGATTTTGATATTGATTTTTCATGGACAGACCGCGATGATATTACTAACTTTATTTTTAAAACCTTTAAGAACACAGCGCTCTTAGCGGTTTATAACACCTTTAAATTTAAAGCTTCAGTTCGTGAGTTAGGTAAGGTTTTCGGCTTGCCTAAATCTGAAATGGATGTACTTACTAGAGGTCGATACAACCTTAACAATTTAGATAATTTATCGCAACTTGTTTTAAAATATAGCGAGTACATTCAAGGGTTTCCAAACTATTTAGGCATTCACGCTAGTGGTATTATTATTTCAGAAAAACCAATTCATCATTATACAGCAACATTTTTACCGCCTAAAAACTATG
Organism: Algibacter sp. R77976; assembly: GCF_044594645.1. Lineage (GTDB taxonomy): Bacteria > Bacteroidota > Bacteroidia > Flavobacteriales > Flavobacteriaceae > Algibacter_B. The sequence continues at coordinate 1,181,187 of NZ_CP138989.1, read as the reverse complement.
CCACCACACAATTTGATATGGTGGTTGCAGAAGATATTGGGCTTTATAAATTCGATATTTTAAGTCAACGAGGGCTAGGGAAAATTAAAGATACGGTAGCCATAGTAAAGCAGAATCATCCAGAAGAAGCTCCTTTTGATATTCACGATATCAAGCGTTTTAAAGAAGATGAAAAGATTAAACACATACTCAAAAATGCCAAGGCTATTGGGTGTTTTTATGTAGAATCGCCCGCCATGCGAATGCTGCTTAAAAAATTACAGGTCGATAATTATTTGGGCTTAGTGGCTGCCAGTTCTGTTATTCGACCTGGTGTTTCAAAATCTGGAATGATGCGCGAATACATTTTACGATATCGACATCCTGAGCGCCGTAAAGACGCACACCCAGTACTTCTTGAAATTATGCCCGAAACCTATGGTGTTATGGTATATCAAGAAGATGTTATTAAAGTTGCTCATATTTTTGGCGGACTAACCTTAGGGCAAGCCGATAATTTACGTCGAGGAATGTCGGGTAAATTTCGTTCTAGAGAAGAGTTCTTAAAAGTGAAACAACACTTTTTTGATAATTGTAAAAAAAGCAATAAACCCGAGAAACTAACTGCCGAAATATGGCGACAAATTGAAAGTTTTGCAGGGTATGCCTTTGCCAAAGGACACTCTGCCTCTTACGCCGTAGAAAGTTACCAAAGCCTATTTTTAAAGGCCTACTATCCTTTAGAATATATGGTAGCGACTATCAATAATTTTGGTGGGTTTTACAGCACCGAACTTTATGTACACGAAGCCAGAATGCATAAAGGTATTATTGAAGCACCTTCTATTAACCACAGTTTTAGCGAAGCTATTATTAAAGGGGATATCATTTATTTAGGCTTTATGTTTTTACATGCTCTAGAAGCTAAAACCATAAAAAACAGCTTGAAAGAGCGACAAAAAAACGGCCTGTTTCAAAGCTTAGATGATTTTATTGAACGTGTTCCTATTTCCATAGAGCAAATCTGTATCCTCATAAAAATTAACGCCTTCCGTTTTACGGAAATTAATAAACGTGAATTACTCTGGGAAGCGCATCTTAAAATAAGTAAAACAGTATTTGAAGAGCATATTATGACCTTATTTAAAACCGAAAAAATAAACTATAAAACACCTAAACTTTCAAGTACCGATTTAGAAAATGCTTTTGATGAAATGGAACTATTAGGATTCCCTTTATGCAACCCGTATCATTTATTGCAAATACCTACATCAAACACCATGCGAGCAGAACATTTAATCCGTTTTCAAAATAAAATTATAACTATTGAAGGCTATTTAGTGACAACAAAATACACTACAACCTCCAATGGAAAACGCATGTATTTTGGAACATTTTTAGATTATGATGGCGATTTTATTGATACCGTGCACTTTCCGCCTGTAGCGGCAAAATATCCTTTTAGAGGAAAAGGGATTTACACCATTACAGGTAAAATTATGGTAGAGTTTGACTGTGTAAATATTGAGGTTTTAAACATGGAGCGCGCCGCCATTATTGAAGACCCGCGTTATGCTGTAAACTCATCAAACGCCACATTTCAAAACAAAAAAAGTTTTGCCGATAACAAAGCAAGGCTCCTACCCTCTATGCCTTCAAAAGCATTAAAACAAAACCCAAAAACTATACAATAACCACTACGTTTAATTTTTATGAGTTACAACCGATCGATAGTACACATGGATTTAGATACCTTTTTCGTATCATGCGAACGCTTGCTCGATAGCCGCCTTAATGGCAAACCCGTACTTATTGGTGGCACTTCAGATAGAGGTGTTGTAGCAGCCTGCAGCTACGAAGCCAGAGTATTTGGTGTGCATTCTGCAATGCCTATGCGTTTGGCAAAACAACTATGTCCAGAGGCTATTATACTTCGTGGAAATTCTGGAATTTACACGAAGTTTTCAAAAAATGTAACCGATGTTATTAAAGAAAGTGTACCGCTTTACGAGAAAACATCTATTGACGAATTTTATATTGATTTAACGGGTATGGACAAGTTTTTTGGCTGCCACAAACTGGCTTCCGAATTACGCCAACGCATTATAAAAGAAACAGGGTTACCCATTTCCTTTGGCTTATCGCTTAACAAAACGGTTTCTAAAATAGCCACAGGCGAAGCTAAGCCTAATAACGAAATACGCATTCTTTCAGGTACAGAAAAACCATTTTTAGCACCGCTTTCGGTAAAAAAAATACCTATGGTTGGCAACGTTACCTACAAAGCCTTATGCGATTTGGGTGTGAAAAAAATACAAACCGTACAAGACATGCCTATGGAATTGATGCACCGCGTACTAGGAAAAAACGGTTTAAGTATTTGGAAAAAGGCAAATGGCATTGACAACAGCCCTGTTGTGCAGTACCATGAACGCAAGTCTATTTCAACAGAACGCACATTTAATAAAGACACCACCGATGTTGCAAAGCTAAAAGGCATCATTATAGCCATGGCAGAAAATCTAGCCTACCAATTACGGCGTGGCAACAGGCTTACCGCTTGTATTACCTTTAAAATTCGATATTCCGATTTTCAAACCTACACCCAACAACAACGCATTCCGTATAGCGCTATGGATCATAGTATTATTCCGGTAGTTTTAGATTTATATAGAAAGCTTTACAATAGGCGTTTACTAGTAAGACTCATTGGTGTAAAGTTTAGTCATTTAGTTGAAGGCGGACATCAAATTAATTTATTTGAAGACAACGAAAAACAACTTCATTTAAGTGAAGCCATAGATAAAATGCGAGAACGCTATGGCGATAGAGCGGTTATAAATGCGGCTGGTATGGAAGCGAAAAGTATTAGTAGATGGAATCCTTTTACAGGTGAACCACCTCCACTTTTAGCTAATAGACGACGGTAAATATCTTGAAATTTAAAAAAGCTGTTCCTTCTTTATAATAGTATTTCCAATACGCTTATAGGTAACTTTCTTCCCGTTGGCACAAAGGTGATAAACGGCTTTAGCTTTATGTTCAGAAACGGATAATAAAAATACGTCTTCTACTGTGCAATTATAATCTTTAGCCACTTTCTGTTTTACGTAGCTCATAGTTGCTCGGCCTCTTTTTAATTGGGCTTGTATTTTTTGATCTAATTTAGGTTCAGTAAAGTCTTCGGTTAAATTACAAGTAGTGCTTTCTTTTGGTTTTACAATACTAGCAACAGAAGTACTATCTGCAGCAATATATTCCCAAGTAAAATCGGCTTTTAACAAAACACGTTTACCATCTTCTGTATTTACAATGTGGTTATTTTGCGCAAAACCAGTTAAAGAAACAAGACATAATAAAAGAAGTAGATATGTTTTCATAGCAAAAATTGTAGCGTTTAAATGTTCATCAAAAATACAATATTAATCCTCAACATACTCTAAAATATCAGCAGGCTGACAATCTAAAGCCTTACAAATAGCCTCTAGAGTTGAAAATCTAACCGCCTTAGCTTTTCCAGATTTCAAAATAGAAAGGTTTGCTGTTGTTATACCAATAATTTCAGCAAGTTCTTTACTTTTCATGTTCCGTTTGGTTAACATGATGTCTAGATTTACAACTATTGGCATAATTATATAGTTAAATCGTTTTCTTGTTTTAGAAAAATACCTCCTTGAATGATATCTGAAGCATAACGCAGACCTACCCCTATAATTAAAACAAAAAAATCATTCCCAAAAAACATATCGAAAAAATTACCCTTCAACCTAATTAAAGGAATTATTAAATTTATTATTGTTCCACAAAAACCAGAAATCATAAAAAACAACCCTCCTTTTCTTAATAAAGAAGAAATCATAGTGTTATAGACTCCCTTTCTAACAATATGATTTAATGCTCGCTGTGTAAAGAAGACACCAATCAAAAAGATAAAACTGAAAAATAAATCTATAAAAAATTTATAATGACCAAATAAGGTGTTTTCAAATACTCTTTTAAGAGCTTCATCATTCATTACTTTAATTGCACCTATAATATGCTGCATAAACCACATTAAGTTTAATAATAATAAAATTATAACAAGATAATTTAGTATTCTTATTTTTCTCATAATCATATAGTTAAATCGTTTTCTTGTTTTAATAACATACCTTCTTTAAAAATTTCTGCCATTATAAATGATAATAAAACAAAAATTAGTGGTGTAATGGAAATATAAGTTCCGCTAAAACCTCCCAACTTAAAATCCATAGAATTATAACTAGTTAATAGGAAATATATAAAAATATATTTACCGATATTTCTAAAAGATCTGATAGTCTCTTCTCTAAAAGTCTTAACCTCCTTTACAGAAGTCATTACTTTTTGAAATTCTTTAAATGAAACAAACAATACAAGTAATATGGCAGAATATTTGAAATAATTAAAATATAGAGATTCAGCCTTTATGTCTCCTAATATATAAACATCTTTGTCTGCACTTTTAGGATCTATTTTCCACGTTCTTGAAAATGAGTAATTATAATTTTTGTAATTACTTTTATGAACTTCTTTTTCTTTATAAAAATCACAATCTACCTGTATGTGAATAAAAAGAGCAGTTACACCTATAAAAGCCATAACAAGCAACAACCTAAAAATTTTACAAATTACAATAGCTATGTTTAAAAGTACATTCTTAGTCATTTTGAAATTAATTATTGTTTAACGATAACAAAATTATAAATAATTATTGTAAAACAATAATTTTTATTGAAAAAATTATTTAATTCTAAAATCATATTAACTATATTTACTCGACTTTAAATAAAATATGGCAGAAACCTTTACCACAGTTGCAAAATTTCAATATTCAAGTGAAGCACAAATAATAAAAGGCCGCTTAGAGGCAGAAGGTATTCAAGTCTTTCTAGCAGATAATTTAACAATTGATACCGATCCTTTAGTAAGTAACGCCATAGGAGGAGTAAAACTTAAAGTGCTATCTGAAGATACTTTAAAGGCAAAACGCATTTTACAAAGTATAGCAAAATACTCAACAGATGATGAGGGTAAACCTATTGAGTGTCCCAATTGTAATAAAACTCAAGTAGAACTTTTTTCCACCATTACTAACTTAAAATCGTTTGTAGCTTTTTTATTTGGCTTCCTCTCTGGCACATTACCTTTTTATACAAAAGACAAGTACCGATGCAACAGTTGTAAAACCGAGTTTGATATTGAAAAATAATAAGCGGTTATTAAATCACAGCATCATAAGCTATTTTTAGTTTTTTAATGACTACTTCAAGCTCTTCTTCATTTAAATGTCCAAAACCAAAACGGATAGCACATGTATTCCTGTCTTGATAAAGTATTGTTTTAGGAAGATACAAATCGTTGTTTTCAGCTTCTTCTGCTAACTTAACTAACGAAATTTCAGTATTAAACTCTAACCACAATGCAAGTCCGCCAGATGGCATTTCCCATGTTATAAGGTCTTGAAAACATGTTGCTAAACAATTAAGTAAGTAATCACGTCTTTGCTTATAAACTACGATGTTCTTTTTCATAAGACGGTATATTTCACCTTCAGAAATCAATTCAGAAAGCATCTGTTCTTGTAAAATATCACCTTGTTTGTCTAATAATTGTAAATAATTTTTTGCTTCAGAAATTAAATTCTCTGGAGCTACTACAAATCCTGTTTGAAAACTTGGGAATAAGGATTGACCAAGTTTACCTAAATAGATAACCATACCATTAGCATCGGCACTTGCCATAGGTAACATGGCAGAACCTTCAAACTGAAAATCGTAATCATAATCATCTTCAATAATAGCAAACTGATAGGCTTTTGCTAATTCCAATAATTTTAGACGTCGCTCTGCACTTAGCGTTACTGTGGTTGGATATTGCCTATGCGCACAAACATAAACACAACGAATACTACCTTTTAGAAAATGCGTTTTAATATAATCAACATCCAACCCATTTTCATCAATAGGAATTGTTTTAATATTAGCTCCAGCTTGCTGAAAAATCATATTAGATGCATAGTTACTCAAGTGCCCTACCAAAACAACATCATGCTGCTTTATTAAAAGTTGAGAAACAATGTATAAACTCATTTCTGTACTTCTTGTACTTATAAGGTTATTTGGTTTAATATGAAATCCTCTTGTCGCGTTTAAATAATTACAAAGTTGTGTTTCATAAATTGAATAAGACGATTGAGCTGTTTGTTCCCATTTTTTTATCAAAGATTTTCGCTTCATAACCGCACTATACCATCTTGAAAATTGATGTATAGGATGCAATCTTAAATCGGGGCTGCCATCATTAATGCTATAACTCGTTTTTGTGACTTGCAATGTAGAAGCCAAATTAAATGATGGTTGAAAAGGGAAACCCGTGGTTTTAGAATATTGATAAACCTGATCTATTTGTTGCGCAGTTGCCTTTATTGGTGCTGTAGTTTGCTCTGGCATTAAAACAAAAGTACCTTTATTAGGGATTATTTCCACCCAACCTTGTGAAGCTAACTCATCGTAAACAGCTACAACCGTATTTCTATGAATTTTTAATATTTGACTTAAAACACGCGTTCCTGGCAATACTGAACCTTTTGAAATATAGCCACGCTGAATGGCATTTATAATTTGCTGTGCTATTTGAATATATATAGGTTGTGAACCTGATTTATCAAATTGTATTAATTGTTTTAAAAGTTGACCAACCGGACTATTCATTGTTTTTAAACTGGACTATTCTACTCGTCCGGAAAGTTACGACTTTTGCAGCGTTTTAAACAAATCATTTTATGAAGACAAAATTCGCTTTAATCGCTTTAACATTTTCCGCTTTAATAGGACATACGCAAGAAGTAGATACTATAAAAACAGATTCATTACAGGAAGTAATTATTAACTCAACCAGAATAGATTTACCTTTTAAGGAAAATTCAAGAACTATTGATATCATAACTTCCGCAGATATAAAAAATAGTGCTTCTACAAATGTTGCCGATTTATTACAACAATTTGCTGGAGTAGACATTAGACGTCGCGGAACTGCTGGTAGTCAAGCAGATTTATATATTCGCGGTGGTAGTTTCGACCAAACATTACTTCTAATTGATGGTATTAAAATGGACGATGCTCAAACGGGTCACCATACCATGAATGCCGCATTACCTATAGAGGTTATAGAGCGTATTGAAATTATTAAAGGACCTGCGGCTCGTGTTTTTGGGCAAAATGCTTTTACAGGAGCCATTAATATAGTAACGAAAAAAGATTTAACTAATTCCGTTTCAGTTAAAACAGAAACAGGATCGTTTGGGCAATTAAATGCTGGCGTTACCGTTGGTGCAGACCTCGTTAACTCTTCACACATTGTACATGTAGATAAAATGACCTCGGCAGGTTACCGCCATAATACCGATTATGATAACAGTAATTATTTTGTAAAAAGTGTGTTTAACAAAAACAAAAAAGCGATTGAAATGATTGCTACTTTTCAAGAGCGAAAGTTTGGTGCAAACGGGTTTTATGCAAGAGAAAGCGCTACAGAGCAATATGAAGAAACACAAAACAGTTTAATTGGATTCACCACAACATTTAATACAGAAAAACTAACCCTTAAACCTCGCGTATATTGGAAACGAAACCAAGATGAATATGTATATTTAAGAAACGACCCTACGGTTTACCGCAATTTACATATTACTAACAAAATTGGTGCTGAGTTAAATGGAAGTTACAAATCTAAAGCCGGCGTTACTGGTTTTGGAATCGATTTCTCTAAAGTTTACATGACTAGTAACAACTTAGGAAACCGCAACCGTTTTATGACAACCTTGTTTTTAGAACATGCCTTTAAACTAGCCAATCAAAAAGTAGACATTACACCGGGTGTTGCGGTAACTTATTTTTCAGATTTCGATTTTTATGCCTTCCCTGGAATAGATATAGGTTTAAAACTAACAGATAATCTAAAAGCTTACGGAAACATTGGCTATACCTACAGAATACCAACGTATACCGATTTGTATTATAACGATTCAAGTACAGTAGGAAATCCAGATTTAGAGGTTGAAGAGGCCTTTTCTCAAGAAATTGGAATTAAATATTTTTCGCCTAAATTTTCAGGATCTGTAGCATTGTACAATAGAAATGCCCAAAACTTGATTGATTTTATCCGTTCTAACACCACCGAAGCAATTTATACAGCAACAAACATCACAGAGGTTAACACCAAAGGTTTTGAGGTTGATGCAGCATATCATTTTCAATTAAATGAATTAAACCAAACACTAGCCATTGGATATAACTTTTTAGACGATAACATTTTAGACCAAAACAAAGATTTATCGCGTTACTCATTAAACACCCTTAAACATCATTTCACCACACGTTTAAGCACGCAATTCTGTAAAAATGTAACTCATAATATTATTTACAAACATGCCGAACGTACAACAGGAGATAGCTATAATGTTTGGGATGCCTCTTTAGCTATAACGGCTAAGCAATTCAAATTTACACTTACAGCAGCAAACATTTTTAATGCCGATTATATAGAAGCTGGTTTTGTACCAATGCCACCTAGTAATGTGCTTTTCGGGCTAAACTATAGCTTTAATTAACCGTTCAAGTCTTTAAAACCACACATTACTAATAATTTTGGCGTTACCACACCCTTCGTCTGCGCTCAGGGCAGGCGGTCGGGCTTAAAGCCTGTCTTGAGCGCAGTCGAAAGGTTGCAAGCCCTCGCACCTCCTGCGTCGGGCTGTGGGCTTTTATTCATACAAATCTATTTTAATTTAAAGAATTCATGAACATAAATGTTTCACTACTATCCCTAACGCGGGTTCCAGTAAACTTAAAGCTATTACTAAAAGTTTCATATCATTTAGCACCATCAAATAACACCTAAAAGGTTTGCTCAAGTAAACGTTCAAAATAGAAATAAGACTGTAATACCAAATAAATTAGCTAACGTTTTCTTAACTTTACGCTTCTAAATTAATTACACTTTGTCGTTAAACCTACAGGACATTCCGCGAGTAAAAACGATTACCAAAGCGGATTTTTTAAAACACTATTTTAAACCACAAAAACCTGTGGTTATTGAGTCTTATATAGAAGATTGGCCTGCATTCACAAAATGGAATTTAGAATATATGAAAACTGTTGGCGGCAATTTAACTGTGCCACTTTATGATGACAGACCTGTAGATTACAAAGATGGTTTTAATGAGCCACATGCTAAAATGAAACTTAGCGAATATGTAGATTTATTAAAACGTGAACCTACTAAATACCGTATTTTTTTATGGAATGCCTTAAAAGAAATTCCTGCGTTACAAAAAGATTTTTCATTTCCTGATTTTGGTTTACGACTCATGAAAGGCATTCCCATGCTATTTTTTGGCGGACGTGATTCGCACACCTTTATGCATTACGATATTGATCTCGCAAATATTTTTCATTTCCATTTTGAAGGCAAAAAGCAATGTATTCTGTTTGATCAAAAACAAAATGATTTTTTATATAAAATTCCGCATTCATTAATTACTCGAGAAGATATCGATTTTAATAACCCCGATTTTAAAAAATGGCCCATGCTTAAAAAAGCTAAGGGTTATAAAACCGAACTTAATCATGGTGAAGTACTATATATGCCAGAAGGCTACTGGCACTATATGCGGTATGTAACACCGGGGTTTTCAATGAGTTTAAGAGCCATTGCTAGAAACCCAAAAAACTTTAGCAAAGCTATTTATAATGTTATTATTATGCGAAGTTTCGATAATATTATGAGGCGTATAAAAGGCCAGAAATGGATTGATTGGAAAAATGAACAAGCCATTATTAGAACACATAAGCATTTGTAAATAAACCTTTGATATTAAAAAACTTGTAATATCTTTGCCGTCTTAAATTTAAACCTCAAATCATATAATTCGTACAACTTAAAAACAAATAAAGCAAAATGAAAAATTTATTTTTACTATTAGCTATCCTTAGTATTACCGCAGTAAAGGCTCAAGCATATAAAGGAGCAGGAGACAACAAATTTCAAGTAGGTGTTAATTTTCAAGACAATGGTTCTGGTATTAACATAAGCTACGATTACGGAATTGGAGAAAACATTTCTATTGGGATAACTTCTACGTACCTTTTAGGTGTAGATGACGCTTTACAAAACAACGCAGATGAAGATTTAGATGCAAACTTTGATAATCGTTTTGATGTTAGAGCACGTTTTAATGCTAACTTAGGTAACGTTATTAATATTGATGAAAATTTCGATCTTTATCCTGGTTTAAGTCTTGGGCTTAAAAACTTTGGTGGCCACTTAGGGGCGCGTTACTTTTTTACCGATGGTTTTGGTCTTTACACAGAATTAAATGTACCATTTGCTAAATATAAATCTGAAGATTTAACACCTGCTGAAACATTACACAATCAATTTACTGTAAACTTTGGGGCAACTTTTAACCTTTAAGTCAACATTTGAAATAATACTTTAAAAAGGGGTTAAGTTGTTTACTTACCCCCTTTTTTATGGGTTTACCCGAAAACTTCCTTTGCTTTTTCGTACACCAAATGAGTTTCCCAGCCTCTATATAGCAGATAATCGATTAATTTCTTTCTTTTTTTATACTTATCATTTCCTGTAATAGAATTCGCCTTTTTTTCGGCTAAACTATTGAAAACCTCGACATACTCCGTGTTTTCTATTTCTGCAAGTGCTTGATTTATATTAACTTTGCTAATGTCTTTTTTCTTTAATTCAAAAGTTAATCGACGTTTGCCCCAAGACTTTATTCTAAGTTTACCGCTTACATAGGTTTTGGCAAAACGTGCTTCGTTAAGAAAGTTATGTTCTAAAAGGTGGACTATTATTACATCGATAGCCTCGGGTATCATGTGTAAAGATTCTAACTTTTGTCTTACTTCTTTATGGCAACGTTCTTGATACGCACAATAGTGCTCTAGTTTTCTAGTAGCTTCTTGTACAGTATATGTTTTTCTTGTTTGCATAAGCATCAAAAATAACAATGTTAAATAAACAATTTGAATAAAATTTTATAAAAACCAAATCTTTGATTTTTTAACCCTAACGATTATGAAAAAGATTATTTTATTATTAGTATTGCTTTTAGCTTTTGATTTTGGTTATGGGCAGATGTCTGATTTAATTATTTCTGAATATGGAGAAGGAAGTAGTTTTAATAAATACATAGAAATTTTTAATGGAACTGGTGCTGATATTGATTTGGCTGATTATGAGATTTGGAGAATAGTTAATGGAAATCCTACTTGGCCAGAAAACACTTTCAGTTTATCAGGAATTTTAACAAGTGGATCTGTTTATATCATTGCACACCCTTCTAGCGACCCAGTAATTTTAGCAGCGGCTAATATAACTACTGGAATTGCCATCTGGAATGGTGATGACGCTACTGGAATAGCAAAAGATGATGGCACAGGAACTTTCATATTAATAGATGCCATAGGTACTAATGGTGCCGATCCTGGAACAGGATGGGATGTTGCAGGAACAACAAATGCTACTGCAAATCATACTTTAGTAAGGAAAGTTAATATATGTGACCCTAATACAAATTGGTCAACTTCTGCAGGAACGACTGTTGCTGATAGTGAATGGGTAGTTTTAGCAAATGATGATTGGTCTGATCTAGGAACACATATAACTAGTTGTTGTATATCAAGCACCACTTATACCGGAACATGGTCAAATGGATTACCTAATGATTTATCAAAAAGTGTCATTATTAGTAGTGATTACAATACCACTAGTGGCGATATAATAGGATGTAGTTTAACTGTAGATTCTGGAGCAACACTTACCATAGGCAATGGCTCTTTTGCAGAAATTGAAAACGATGTAATCGTTGATGGTACTGTAGTTGTAGAAACTCAAGGTAATTTTGTTCAAAATGATAATACATCCTCATTTACAGTTAACGCTGGAGGCTTGGCCAGAGTTAACAAAACAACTGCTACCAAATCGGCTTGGTATTATTACACCTATTGGAGTTCACCTGTTACTGGCGAAACTACTAGTAACGTATTTCCAGATGTAGATGGTGATAGACGCTTTTGGTATAATGCAGCAAATTTTGTAGATAACAATGGAGATGATATTGATGATAATGGTGACGATTGGCAATATGCGTTAGCTTCAGATGGTACTGATAACATGCTTCCTGGAGTTGGTTTTGCCGTTACAGAAGCTAAACTTTTTTCTGCTTTTGCTCCAGCAACTGGAAGTGCAACATTTGAAGGCCCTTTTAATACTGGTAATATAGATACTAATATTGCACTTAATGCTACAAATCTTGGAAATAATTGGAATTTAATTGGAAATCCATACCCTTCAGCAATAGACTTTATTGCATTCCAATCAGCTAATTCTAGTGTGATTGATGGTGCCGCATATTTTTGGACACAATCTCTACCACCTGACGGAGCTAACCCTGGAAATGAGGGTTTAAATTTCAATCAAAATGACTATGCAACTTTTACCGTAGGAACTGGAGGTGCAGCTGGAGCTAATGGAATTACTCCAACCCAATTTATTCCTTCTGGCCAAGGTTTTTTTATTGCTGGCTTAGCTAATGGTAATGTAACTTTCACAAACGCTATGAGAATGGCAGACGGAACAAGTAATACTCAATTCTTTAAAAACACAAACTCTAAAAAGAATTCAAGTTATATTTCTAACAAGTTATGGCTTAATTTAACCTCAGACAATGGTGTATTTAATCAGATATTAGTTGGATATGTAAATGGTGCTACAAATTTAAACGACGGTATGTCATATGACGCTAAAAGATTATTAGGCGGTGATTTTTCAGCAGCTCTTTATTCAACAATTACAGATTCAAATGAGAAATTTGCTGTTCAAGGTAAAGCTATTAATAGTCTAACCGAAGATGAAATTATAAATCTTGGGTTTGCAACTAATATTGAAGCAGAGACTTTATACAACTTTTCAATTGCACAATTACAAGGCGATTTTTTAACAAACAATACTGTTTACCTAAAAGATAATTTACTTAACGAATTACATATTTTATCTGATTCTGACTATACCTTTACATCTGAAGTTGGTGAATTTAACGACCGTTTTGAAATTCGATTTAGCTCGAAAGTTTTATCTACTGAAAGTTTTGAAACAAATTCTAATACTTTGAAAATTATTGAACTAGAAGATAACAATGTGCAATTTACAGCTTCAAAACATATAAAAACTGTTAGAATATTTGATTTAATGGGAAGACAATTATATCAATTTGAAGGTAAAAATACTACTGAAACTTATAACTTATCGAATTTAAGTAGTAGCATTTATATTGCTAAAGTGACCTTTTTGAATGGCGCTACTACTACTAAAAAAGCAATTAAAAAATAATCAAAACTTATTAAATTTAAACAAAAGCTCTAGTTAAAAACTAGAGCTTTTGTTTTTTATAAGCTATACTTTAAGGATAAAATAAAGTTTCTTCCTGCTGCTGCAATCCCTGAAGAATAGGTTTTATAACGCCGGTCTGTAATATTCTCTAAACTGGTTGTTATAGAAATAGCTTTGTTTATTTGATACTGCGCTCTAAAATTAAGCGTATACCATGATGGGCTGTAGGGATTGCCATTAGCATCTAAAGCATATATATAATCCTTTTCAGTTTCAGAGGGCGCTAATTGATAAAAAGACAAATCCCCATTATAATTAGCAAAAAAATCTAATTTCAAATCATATGAAGTCCAAACTAAATGTGTATTCCCAAAATTTGGAGCAACATGTCTTATTGGCACTTCAATAGATTCTTCCTCTTCTGTACCACCAATTATAGAGTATTGAGAGGTTAAATCTAACTGATTTGTAATCGGCATTTTTAAACCAACTTCAAAACCATAAATCCATGCTTTTGATGCATTCTGTATGGCTTGTATATTACTTAATTCGCCATCATACATAATTTCTGTTTCACCATTTAAACTGTAATCCCGCCTAACTAAAGCATTATCTAAATAGGTGTAATATGTACTCATATCTAAAATTAGTTTGTCATTAAAGTTTAGTTTCAGTCCTACTTCTCCTCCATAAGCATATTCAGGTCTTAAATCATTATTAGGAACAACAACAGAACCTGGTTCAGAATCAAACACCTTACCAATATCATCAATATTTGGAGCTCTAAATGCTGATGACAGATTAAATTTCCATTGTAAAATTGGGTTTGGGGTCCAACTTACACCCGCAGTTCCTGTTAACGCTTCAGATTCATTTTTAGTAGCATCAAAAGGTAAATTTAAATACACGTTATTTTCAGTAAAATCAGCTTCTGAAACCACATAGTTAAAGCGCAAACCTGATTGGAATACAAACTTAGGATTTGGCTTATATTTAATACTAGAATATACTGCTGCAGATTGCCAACTTGCTCCGTTAGGATATCTTGAAACAGTTGCCGTTTTAGTATTATTAGAGATGTCTTCCTCTAAACCAACGGATCTTACTTTATTGTACACATACTCGGTACCGTAGAAAAATTGTGTTTTAGGTGAAAACCTTTTCTCTAAATCTAAATTGAATGAATACGCATCAACAGCTTCTTCTCGAATATCTCTAAGAGTTGAGTTTAAATCTCTATCAATCCTGCTTTCCTGAAAATTTTGATATGCAAAAGTGGCTTTAATTTTATTGTACAAATTAGATTTACTACTCAATTTGGTAATCTGTAAATTGGACATAAACCATTGTTGTGGTCCATAATTCCATTCGGCAGAACGTAATGTATCATCTCTATACCTAATTAAGCGGTCGTAACGTGGAATATCGGATGTTGTTGTATAGTATAACCCTAAATCAAAACTTAGGTCTTGATAAGGCTCGTAATGCGCTTTCTGCATTAAGTTTAATTGATTGTACCCCGAATATTTTTGAACTTTAGGATTGTTGTTTTGAATAACCTCATCGCCGGTGGATGTTACTATGGCAAACTCAGGTCTTAAATAATCTTCTTGCCCATGACTTCCCATTCTTAAATCATCAAAATCTGTATAACTAGCACTTGTTACAAAGCCCCATTTTTTATAGCCTAAATTAAAATCGAAATGCCCTGTTCTTTCATTACTTGCCGTAGCATATCTTACAACAGCATTGGCTTTAAACATTAAAGAATCTGTATAAGATAATTTTGGCTTTTGGGTATAAAAACTCATCACACCACCAATGGCATCACTTCCATATATTACAGACCCAGAACCTAAAGTTACTTCTGTGTTTTGAACAGAAAAAGGATCGATTGAAATAACGTTTTGCAGATTACCGCCTCTAAAAATAGCGTTATTCATTCTTACACCATCAACCGTAATTAATAATCTATTAGTCGAAAACCCTCTAATTATTGGACTTCCTCCACCTAATTGACTTTTTTGTATATAAACTTTACCCGTATTTTCTAATAAATCTGCACTAGTTTGAGGGTTTATAAATTGAATATTCTTTGCATCTACACTTACTATTTTTTGAGGAATATCTTTTTTGTTTTGCTGAAATTTTGATGCAGAAATTACAATTTGCTCTAAACCCTGTGTATTAGAAGCCAAATACACTTTGTTCGATTTACCAATTTGGGGTTTTATTAAGGATTTTAAAACGTGCGATAAATGTTTAAAGTAAATCGTTTCAGTATCTGAAAATTTATCTAATTCAGCTTCGCCTCTAAAATTAGTAATGACGCTTTTAGATTTATCAGCATTGTAAATAGCTACACCAAAAATAGGCTCTTTAGTGATCTTATTTAAAACTTTAATGTTTTGAGCTTGAGCGCAAATAAAAACAAGAAAAAAGAAAAAAGTTAAATAAAAAGACTTCATGTTTTAGCTAAAAACTTGATTAAATACCTGTAAAGATTTTGGGGTTTTAAAACTCCCCAAATGTAGTTCAAAATAAAGCAAAATCATACTTAAAAAAGACTGTCTTTGCTTTGCATTAATTTTTATACTAGGTAAAGCATCAAATGTTGTGCCTAACAACTGTTTTAGCAATATTAAATTTTCTCCTGAAATAGTGTATTTATTACTCGATTTCATTTCAAACTTACCTTCATATAAATTAAAATAAGCAGCATCAATATTACTAGTATCTGGATAAAACCCTAAATATTTGGTTAGTTTTAATAGGAATAATAAATGGAAGTTTGCAAATTCGGATTGAGCATCAAGCCATAAAAGTGTATGCTCTAAATAACTATAAAGCGTTTCGTTTTGCTCTTCTTCTTGTAATGTATTTGATAACACTTCAGATAAAAACATAACTATTGAACTTTTTAAGACATTAGTATGCAAACTAGAGTAAAGGTAATTTAACTTAGTCTCTTTAATACTTTGTAAAGACCTGCCGCTTTTATAAGTTAGTACTAATTGTAACTGAGATAATAATTGAAAATAAGCAATTTTAGAGCTTCCTTTTTTACCTTTTAAAACACCTCTTAATAAAAAACTAACAACCCCTTTTTCTTGAGTGTAACATTTTATAATTAAATCGTTATCTCTGAATCTTAATTTAGATAAAACAATAGCATTTGTAGTAATAAGCATTATCTAACTACCATTAATTTTAAAACCTTAGTTTCAAAGGTATCCAAATCAGAAAGCATCACTAAATAAACTCCTGAAGCAACAATGTTATTAGCAAGATTTTTACCGTTCCAATATGCTGTTCCTCCATCAATTTCTAGATTATAGCCTTCATACCTTTGATTAATTCTAGATTGCGCTTCGGCAACTAAGTTCCCTTCAATATCTGTAATCTTTATGTTTACATTTTCTGAAATATCCTTAATTTTTACTTTATCTTCTAAAATATTAAACCCTGGTCTTACTGGGTTTGGGTATGCATAGGCACTTTCTAAATCTTCAAACGCAGATGAACTTCCAGATTTAAATGATAGAAGTCCTTTGGTTGTTGCTATGTAAACTATTCCGTTTTCATCATCTATTGATACATCGCTTACACTATTTGAAGGTAACGGAGAATTGTCTGTGGTAAAATGAAAGATGGTTTCTTGTCCGTCTGAAGACAAATAGAATAACCCTGCATCAGAAGTACCTATCCATTTATTGTTTGAGCCATCAACCTCTATTTCTGTTATATACTGTTGGAATAAAAGTTCTTTAGCAATGCCATCTTCTTCAATAATAATTTCATCGACCACTATATTATCATTTTCAAAAAAATTAGAAACATTATATAATACACGTAAGCCTCTATAAGTACCAATCCATAACTGATTTCGGTTATCTAAAACGACGGATGTTACATAAGGATCTGGCATGTTTACATCTTCTCCGTTTATTTTTTTTATTTGTGGATTACCATTATTTTCATTAAAACCTATAAAACCATTACCGAAAGTACCCATAAATTTTGTCCCTGTAGACTCGTCAATCTCTATATTACTAAAACCATTTTCACTAGTAGGTTCAGCTATAATTTCAGAAAAATCAAAAGAAGTCCATGATCCGTTTTCATATCTATTTAAAGGCTCGTTTACCCTTCCATTAATTAACCACAAAGCACCATTAGAATCAAAAGTACTTGCCCCTGTTAGTTTATAATTTGCAGCAAATGGCACTATCGTACTGTTGTCTTGATTAAACAGTTGGATAGGCTTGCCATCATCAAATTCTATTAAACCAGTAGAATATGAACTTACAAAAACCTGATTGGGTAGATTCGGATTTATGGCAGTATGTGCTAAATAAACAGGATTTTGAATAGTACTACTAATAGAATCATATTTAATATTTGACCACTCATTACTTTTTAAACGACTAATGCCAGTTTTAAATCTATCGCCACCAATAAAGTTATAAAAAAAGTTATATCCTCCAGAAACACACCATAAATCATTATTATAATACTCTAACGAAAACAAATCGTTTCTTAATGGGCCATCAGGGTGAATTTCTTCAAAAGACATTGGCGCGTTAATTAAAGTTTTTAAAAGCCCAAAATTCAAGCTACCAACATACACATCTTCGCCTTCAATAACTGCTGAGCTAAACTCCGTATCAAAGTCTTCTATAACTGAAATTTGAGACGTTAAACTAAAACTTGAATCGTAAATAAAAATATCATCTTTAGTGGTTATTACTAAATTTGAATTAATAGATTTAATTTCAAGCGGAACAGTATCATAACTAAATAATTGATTTAAGACATCATTTGCTATCTCGTAAATAATTCTATTTGTTCCAATAGTATATAATTTATTTTCATTTCTTTCTATCCCAACAAAACTTCCAGTTGTAACAACTTGCCAATTATTAAAATCTATTAAATTAGAGCTTGATATATCAGCTTTTCTTATACCATTACCTTCTGAACAAGCGGCATAAATAAACCCATCAAATATAGTTGTTTGATTAACTTGAATTTGTGTGCCGCCATTTCCAATAAAGTAAGTGTCTCCAAACTCTAAGCGCTCTAAATTATAGACAGATATGCCATAATTTGTTGATACATATATCAAATTCTCATAGGCATTAAAATGATTTATTCTTTTATTAGTGGCCTGA
Source organism: Algibacter sp. R77976 (assembly GCF_044594645.1). Taxonomy (GTDB): domain Bacteria; phylum Bacteroidota; class Bacteroidia; order Flavobacteriales; family Flavobacteriaceae; genus Algibacter_B. Next base: position 1,162,603 of record NZ_CP138989.1, on the reverse strand, counting down.
ATAATAGTTTTATCAAGGATATCAACTATTGATAAAACGTTTTCATCATTATCAAAAACGATTTCTATGAGCCCGTTTTCGTATCCAATCACCAGTAATTCATACAACTCACTATAAAAAATAGTAGAAATTGATTCTCCAGAAAGCCCATTAACAGTTGTAAGCTCTTCAATTTCATTTGATTGAACATTTATAGTAAAAACAGCATTTTCTGAAGCAGCATATATCTTGTCATTACCTTTTACAACTTGCTTTACATTATAATAAGAAAAGTGTCCTTCCCAAAATTCTGAAAAATCTTGAGCAAACTGCATAAGCGGTGTAAAACAAAAAAGTAAAAAAATTATTTTTTTCAAAATGAATATTAATTATGTTCAAATATATTATATCTAACGAACTTCAACTTAAAATAATATAAATTATATCAATCAAGTTTTTAAGTATTTATGGAATACCTTAAAAATGGTGAGTATTGCAAAAACAAATTTAACTTGACAATAATTTTCGCTGCCGTTCTTTTCTTCCTTCTGACAAAAAATATAGTTCAAGAAAATGCCAAGAAAAAGTTGCTAAAACAATAACTAAAAACAAAAGAATTACACTAACCAATAACGGATTATAGGAATCAAAAAGTCCAAAATAAACAAATACTTGAATGATTGGAAAATGATAAATATAAACACCGTAAGTTATATCGCCATATTTACCAAAATGATTTAGCCATTTAAAGTTATAGGCTATATAAAAAACCATAAAACCATAAGCAAAAGGCTTAAGTATATGGGTATTAAAAACATAGTGCTCTGTGATAAAAATCAATAAACAAGGTATAATGAAATAGTGTTTCCATTTAATAAAAAAATCGAAATTTTTATATAATACAATTCCAGTCATAAAAAAAGCTAAAGCACCAGGTAATTGCTTTGCAATTCTATACATATCTATATAAACAAAGTAGTTGAAATAAATTATAGAAACTAAATAAACTATGATGCCATAGCCATGAATTTTATTTTTCTTCGATTTAGTAATCCAATAGAAAACAGGAATTAATAAATAAAACGCCTCTTCAATTTTAATAGTCCATAGCGCACCATTAACTACACACATAGAGTTCCCTTCAAAAACACCCGGCAAACACGGTTCTATATAATTCTGAAAGGTTAGATTGGCTAATAAATACTTCCAAAATTGTATGTTCAGAAAATAATCTCCAAATGATTTAGTTGAAATAAAACAAAAAAACAAAGCACAAAATAATATTACAAATAGATATGCTGGAACTATTCTTTTTATTCTTTTGTATATGTATGATTTGATATTGCTACTGTTAGCATAGCTTTTTGCAATTAAAAATCCACTTATTACAAAAAAACCATCTATGGCCAAACGAGTATTAAAAAGATCTTTATAAGCTTGAAATATTTCAACTTCACTTAGTTCAATTAAATGAGCTAAGGCAACTGTAAAAGCAAAAACAACTCTTAAAAAGTCGAAATTATTAATATTTATCTCTTTCAAAAACTTACACTTAAGTTCCAAATATATTTATAACTAACGAGTTTTACTTAAAAATAATATGTTTTCAAGTAAAAAAAGCTTCCTAATTGATATTAAGAAGCTTTTTTAAACATTTAAAATTCATTTAAACAATACCTTGTGCTAACATGGCATCGGCAACCTTTACAAACCCTGCAATATTTGCACCCTTAACGTAATCAACATATCCATCTTCATCTTCTCCATATTCTAAACAAGATTTATGGATATCAGACATGATATCTTTAAGCTTATTGTCAACCTCTTCTCTAGACCACTTAAACCTTAGCGAATTCTGAGTCATTTCTAAACCAGAAGTTGCTACCCCTCCAGCGTTAGACGCTTTACCTGGAGCAAATAATATTTTTGCCTTATGAAAAACAGCAATAGCCTCTTTAGTTGAAGGCATATTAGCACCTTCGCTTACACATATACAGCCATTTTCTAAAAGTATTTTAGCGTCATCTTCATGCAGCTCATTTTGTGTTGCACATGGCATGGCCACATCACATTTTACACTCCATGGTGTTTTACCTTTAAAATATTTTGCATCAGAGTAAGATTCAAGATACTCACTTATTCTACCTCTCTTCACATTTTTCAGTTCCATGATAAAGGCTAATTTATCTTTATCGATTCCTGCTTCATCATAAATATAGCCAGACGAATCTGAAAGTGTTAAAACCTTTCCGCCTAGTTGCAATACTTTTTCAGCAGCATATTGAGCAACGTTGCCAGATCCAGATATTACAACATCTTTACCCTCAATACTATTGCCTTTAGTTTCAAGCATTTTTTGGGCAAAATAAACATTGCCATAACCTGTAGCTTCTGGTCTAATTAACGAACCTCCCCAAGTTAAGCCTTTACCAGTCAAAACTCCTGTAAATTCATTGTTTAGTTTTTTATACATGCCGAATAAGAATCCAACTTCTCTAGACCCTACACCAATATCTCCGGCCGGGACATCGGTATTTGGACCAATATGGCGGAATAATTCGCTCATAAATGCATGGCAAAAACGCATAATTTCATTGTCAGATTTACCTTTTGGATCAAAATCACTTCCGCCTTTTCCACCACCCATTGGTAATGTGGTTAAGGAGTTTTTGAACACTTGCTCAAAAGCTAAAAACTTTAAAATACTGGCGTTTACTGTTTTGTGAAATCGCAAACCACCTTTGTAAGGCCCAATTGCAGAATTCATTTGAATCCTGTAACCTCTATTTACTTGTATTTCCCCATCATCATCTACCCAAGAGACTCTAAAAGAAATTAATCGTTCTGGTTCTACCATTCTAAGCAGAATGTTTTTACCATAATAGATGTCATGCTTTACTATGTAAGGGATTACAGTTTCTGCAACCTCCTCTACTGCTTGTAAAAACTCTGGCTCATGACCATTTCTTTCTTTTACAAGATCTAAAAATGCTTCAATAGTTTGTTTCATATATACAATTATTGCATAATAATTTATTAAATAAGTAATTTATTGGTGCAAATATACGTTATATTCAAAAATATACATGTTTTTATTTGAATTTGACAATAAATATTTAATGAGATTTTTGTGTAATTTATTAATGTTTGTTTGTTTTACTAGTTTTTATATATTTGCTTATACTAATGCCCTCAAAAAAATAAACCTTTTATGTTTAACTTGAAACATTTAGCTTCTGTTTTTTGCTTGTTTCTTATTGTTCAGAGTACAAATGCTCAACTAGGCTTTTCTCATGAAGTTGGTGTTATTTCTGGTCCGCTTCAATTTAGATCGGACTACGGAGTTCGTGAAGATTCAGAAACAAATTTTGGTAATTCTGGATTCGGAATAGGCATTGTTCATTATTTAAACTTTTCTTATAGAGCAGACTGTAATTGCTACACAACAGACACCTATTTTAATGATCATTTTAAATTAAGAAATGAAATCTCTTACAATAAAACCAATCTTGAGCATTTAGGAAAATGGGTAGGCAATCGTGTTGGTGCTGACGGTTCAGTAACACCAAGAAACACGATTGAAGCTAATCAATTAAGAGGCCATAAAGGCGTTGCAAAAAATTTAGACATTGGAACTCAACTAGAGTTTTTTCCTTTAAGTATTCGTGATTTTCAAGGGTTTGCTTATAGTTTTGCTCCGTTTGTTAGCTTTGGAGTGCATTATACTTCTTATACTCCAGAGGTAAGTACAACATACGATAACCCAAACCCGTTAGCATATGGTGACGTTACAGACTCGAGCAACTTTTACTCTGCTTGGGAAGATGGTTCTGTTGATGCCTCACCGGGTAGTACATGGTCTGTGGTTTCTAGTGTTGGAGTAAGATACAAACTTAATAAGTTATCTGACCTAATGTTAGATTTAAGATGGCAATACTATTTTAGTGATAATATTGACGGTCTAGATCATCAATTACCATCAAACAAGTATAATGATTGGTTAGTATGGCTAAATGTTGGTTACATCTACTATTTAGATTAAAACTATCAAACTGCACTAAATTACTTTAGCATTAAACTGCAATTTCACACAAATATTAGTTTTAATTCGGTGTATCCAAATGCAATAATTATCTTTAGACTTATGATTTAATTTTGGCTCATGAAGTTTAAACATTCCCTATTACTACTTACTTGTATTTTAGTCTTTATTAACTGTAAAGTCGAACAAAAAACTGTTTTTTCAGAGATCAACATTTCTACCGAAAGCAATACTATTGTTGAAGTAAATATTCCTGAAGCAAGTGGTAATGAGACTGTTTCCAATCAAATAAACTCTCATATACAAAAATTAGTAATTACTGCATTACATATTGGAAATCCAGATGAAATCACTTCAACTTCCGTTGAAAAAAGTATTGACTCTTTTAATAATGAATTCAACGCTTTTAAAAATGATTTTCCAGAATCTTCACAACTGTGGGAAGCTCAGATTGATGGGGAAGTCATGTATCAATCTTCAGAAGTAATTAGTATTGCAATAACAACCTATACTAATACAGGAGGCGCTCATGGTGTTTTAAATATTTCTTTTTTAAATTTTAATCCTGAAACTGGAGAAAAAATTGAAAACAATCAACTTTTTAATAACATAAAAGCACTTAAGAAAATTGCTGAATCTCATTACATCGATTCTTCAAAAGATAAAAGTCTTATTTTAGATAGTGAAGAGTTTAAACTCCCAGAAAACATTGGATATAGCGAAGATGGCATTGTTTTTCTTTACAATACTTATGAAATTGCCCCTTACGCTAAAAGGATAATTGAGTTTGCAATACCTTATGAAGCTATTGAGTCTTATTTAGTTTTTAACAGCCTTTAAAAGCGCTAAAACGTATCCGTAATGTAACCCTTCATGGATGGCACCAAACTGTATAGCTTCATCAATATTATTAAGTGTATTTCCCGTTGTAGAAACCGTGTAAGCATTATAGTTTTTAAAAACGCCATTAGTATAATCTTCCTGTGTTTTTTCAATTGTAGATAGTAAAAGTCCTTTTATTTCATTTACCTCCTCCTTTGTTAGACTTCCTTGGGGTTTTGAATCTTTTTTGTACTTATCAATCATATCATCAGATAAAGCTGGTTTCAATCCAGATAATTTATAAGATAATAACTGCTCTGTCACAATAACATGTGCTATATTCCAAATTACATTATTGTTGAATCCACTTGGAATCTTATTTAAATCTTCTAATGTGTTATTTTCAATAATCTTATTAAAAATGCTTCTTGTATTTTTTAATACTTGAAATGTAAACTTCATAATTTAAATTTTCGTTAAATATAGCATTTATGATATAATTGCCTTTATTTTGTTAGGAAGAATATTAAGATTTACTTCTTAGAGTAAATACAAAATATAATTAATTATGAAAAAAGTATATTATCTAAAAACCTGCAGCACCTGTGCACGAATTTTAAAGGAATTAAATTTGTCTTCTGAATTTATTCTTCAGGATATTAAATCTGAACCCATTACTGTAAAACAAGTTGAAGAAATGGAAGCTTTGGCTGGAAGCTATGAGGCTCTTTTTAGTAAACGCGCAAAATTGTACAAGGAAATGGATTTAAAAAACCAAAACTTAGCTGATCGTGATTATAAACATTACATCTTAGACCATTATACGTTTTTAAGTAGACCTGTTATTTTAGTTGATAATAAAATATTTGTTGGTAATTCTAAAAAGGTTGTTGAGGCTGCAAAGTCTGCACTTAGCTAGAAGTGGTCTTATTACATAAATTTTATACGTTTTAAAACACACTTATAAAAATGAAATAGCTTTATAAATATTTTGAATCCCTATTGGTTCATTGAATATATTTATTAAGTGATAAATAACCCGATACAAATGTATCAGGTTATTTTGTATTCCTTTCTTAATCTCTATTGCCAGCACAATTTGTTAATTGATGTCTGATATATATCATTTTATATTTTATTAACCTTTTATAGATTGTTTTATACAAACCTTTTGTTATGAAAAGCTCTAACATACTTTTCAGATTTTAATTAATTAAAAAGCTTGTTATTGTATTGATACTTTTTTGATGGTTCAAAGTAATTACCCTTGGCAATTTACTAAAGCAAATTTGAAACATAACAGAAAAAAATAAGGTATTATGAAACAGAATTACAAATTATTATTAGGTTCAAGTCTTAGCTTATTAGTTAGTTTCACTTCATTAAGCCAAGCTATTATTAGAGGCCCTTATCTTCAAAAAGGAACACCAACAAGTGTTATTGTCAAATGGAGAACAGACACTAATACTCAATCTATAATTGAATATAGTACTAATACTAGTTATAGTTCAACCTATAGTGAATCCGCTTCAAAAACTGATCATGAACTAGAAATTACAGGGTTATCCCCAGGTACAAAATATTTTTATAGAATTGGAACTGGTGGGTCATTATTAAATGGCAGTACTGATCTTTACTTTAAAACCCATCCAGCTATTGGAACCTCAGATCCTTACAGATTTTGGTTGTTAGGGTGTACCTATAACGGTGGCATTAATAATTTAAATGCAGTAAACGTAAGAGACCAGTACTATTCATATTCTGAATCCGCAGAAACTGATGGCATTCTTTTCTTGGGAGACAATGCTGGAAGCAAGGGTTTGGACTCAGATTATCAATTAAAAGTTTTTGATATGTATGATTCGAGGTTGAAGAATTCAATCGCTTGGTCTTGTGTAGGAAACCATGATGCTTATTCATCTTTTGCTGACTCACAAACAGGACCTTACTATGACATTTTTGAATTCCCAACAGCCGGAGAATCAGGAGGAATACCTTCTGGTACCGAATCGTATTACTCCTTTGATTATGGAAATATTCATTTTATAGTTTTAAATTCATCTGATGAAAACAGGGCCATAGGAGGTAATATGTATAATTGGGCATTAAGTGATATCCAAAATACAACTCAAAAATGGATAGTGGCATTCTGGCATCACCCGCCACATTCTGCTGGATGGCACCCTTCTGAAGGTTATGATCCTGAAGGTGAACCTATTGAATCAACAGAAATGAGGGAAAACTACCTCCCAATGCTTGAGGGTAATGGCGTAGATTTAGTAGTAACGTGTCACAGCCTTAGTTATGAAAGAACCTATTTTATTAATGGTCATTACGGATTATCAAATACATTTGATCCATCAATCCATATAGTGGGTGCCAATGGTGATGGAAGTGGCCAAACAATAGGAGAAAATGCTACTGGAGCATACTGTAAACCAATAACGGGTCCTAACGCTGGAAAAGGGACTGTTTATGTTGTAAATTCTAACGCATCGATATATTTGGGTGGTTTACCTTTAGATCATAATGCGATGTATTATTCCGTATCACAACTTGGATCTTGCGTTCTTGAGGTTGATGGTAATAATCTCACGTATAAATTTTTAAGAGATAATGGAAATATAGATGATTTTTTTACTATTACAAAGACTGGAACTTATCAAACTTGGTATCAAGATTTAGATTCAGATACATTTGGAAATCCCTATATAACTCAAAATTCCGAATCGCAACCTGTGGGCTATGTTGCTGATAATACAGATTGTGACGACAATGATGCTGATGAATATCCTGGTCAAACATGGTATCTAGGTATTGATAGTGATAGTGATACATTCTTCGGAGATGTTAACTCTATTATAGCCTGCGAAAATCCGGGTGGATATACTACCTCAGCTCCTGCCTTACTAGATTGTGATGATACAGATGATAATATTAATCCAGACGCAACAGAAATTGTTAATAATGGTATTGATGATGATTGTAATCCAGCAACTTCAGATAACACAGAAGTTATCGATGCTGACGGCGATGGCTATCCTGTGAATGGAGTGGGTAATCTTTTTTCAGATAATTTTAATAGAGCGAATTCTGAAAATTTAGGTTCAGATTGGACTCATTCTATCGGGCTGAGAGGAGGTATTGCTAGTATATTTTCAAATACAGTTAAAAAAGCCGGAGGAACATTTGCTATTGCTTTCCGTAAGGGAGATTTTGATGACGACCAATGGGCAGAAGCTACTTTTACAGGAGGAGGAGTATCTTGGTCTGGTGTGGCACTTAGATGCAATGAAACATCGAGCGTAATTTGGCAATGTAGTGGCCGTGTCATACAGATGTTAGTTATGACTAACGGTTCAATAAGTTCTAAAGGCTCGGTCAATTATACAGTAGTAGAAGGGGATGTGATAAGAGGAGAGGTTAGTGGAACGACTTACAAAGTTTTTATAAATGATAATTTAGCACACACCATAGTTAATCCTTCTGGCGCAAATACTTCCGGTAATCCAGGCATAATGGTTGAAGGTCATACAATGGATAATTGGTCTGGCGGAGATACTTATAATAATGCTACTGACTGTGACGATACTAATGCAGCTGTAAATCCTGGTGCTATAGAAGTGCCATACAACGGAATAGATGATGATTGTAATACATTAACTTTAGATGATGATTTTGATGGCGATGGTTTTAATAATGCTAATGACTGTGATGATATGGATCCGACTATAAATGAAAAGCAACAATATTATGTAGATGCTGATGGAGATGGGTTTGGGTCTACAACTATTGAACTATTATGTGTACCTGTAGCGCCAACAGGATATAGTGATAACAATACCGATTGTGATGATACAGATGAGAATGTCAATTCAAGTGTTACAGAAATTATTGGTAATGGTATTGATGATGATTGTAATCCAGAAACTCCCGATAGCGCAGATACTATTGATGCTGATGGAGATGGCTATACTGCAAATGAAGGAGATTGTAATGATTCGGATTCAGCTGTAAATCCTGGCGCTACCGAAGTACCATACAACGGAATAGATGACGATTGCAATCCATTAACTTTGGATGATGATTTAGACGACGATGGCTATCCTGTGAATGGAGTAGGTAATCTTTTTTCAGATAATTTTAATAGAGCGAATTCTGGAAATTTAGGTTCAGATTGGACTCATTCTATCGGGCTGAGAGGAGGTATTGCTAGTATATTTTCAAATACAGTTAAAAAAGCCGGAGGAACATTTGCTATTGCTTTCCGTAAGGGAGATTTTGATGACGACCAATGGGCAGAAGCTACTTTTACAGGAGGAGGAGTATCTTGGTCTGGTGTGGCACTTAGATGTAATGAAACATCGAGCGTAATTTGGCAATGTAGTGGCCGTGTCATACAGATGTTAGTTATGACTAACGGTTCAATAAGTTCTAAAGGCTCAGTCAATTATACAGTAGTAGAAGGGGATGTGATAAGAGGAGAAGTTAGTGGAACGACTTACAAAGTTTTTATAAATGATAATTTAGCAAACACCATAGTTAATCCTTCTGGCGCAAATACTTCCGGTAACCCAGGCATAATGGTTGAAGGTTATACCATGGATAATTGGTCTGGCGGAGATACCCATAATAATGCTACTGACTGTGATGATACTAATGCAGATGTAAATCCTGGTGCTATAGAAGTGCCATACAACGGAATAGATGATGATTGTAATCCATTAACTTTAGATGATGATTTTGATGGCGACGGAACTACGACAACTAGTATAGGAAAAATATCTCTTGGTACTTTGGGGCTTGATAATTTAGAAAGTAAAATAAAAGCATATCCAAACCCATTTTATAATTATGTTAATATAAAATTGCCTTTAAACCTTAATAATAGTGAGTTTTATATAAAAGTATTTGATCTAAATGGAAGACTAATTATTGATAGAAAATATTTTTCAATAAACAGTATAATAAACGTATCGGATTTAGATCAATTGGATAATGAACCATATATATTTAAAATAATAAATATAAAATCAGGGGAGAACACCCATAAAATATTAATTTCCAATTAATTAAACCAATTAAAAAAAAGGCTAAATTCTTTATAAAATTTAGCCTTTTAAATATTTATAAATTAACTTATCCCTAAAAACGAAAAAGTCCAACATTTCTGTTGGACTTTTTTTGCTCCTTCTCTTGGGCTCGAACCAAGGACCCTCTGATTAACAGTCAGATGCTCTAACCAACTGAGCTAAGAAGGAGTGTGCTTTTTTACTTAGCGAGTGCAAATATATATTGTTTTTTAATTTCTACAAATATTTTTCGAATAAATTTTATTCAAAAATAGCTTTATATATATCATTACCGTTTGCAAACAAAACTAATGCGATTAAAAGAAAGAATCCAACCATTTGTGCATACTCCATAAATTTGTCACCTGGCTTTCTTCCAGACACCATTTCATAAAGTAAAAACATAACGTGGCCACCATCTAACGCCGGTATTGGTAATAAATTTAAAACACCTAACATAATAGATAAAAAGGCTGTAATACTCCAAAACACTTGCCAGCTCCAAAAACTAGGAAAGATATCATAAATGGCCTTAAAACCTCCTACGCCTTTATAAGCTCCTGTGCTAGGCGAAAAAATAGCGCCTAATTGATCCCAATAAGAAACTAATTTATCTTTAGCTTTACCTAAACCAACCGGAAAAGATTCAAAAAAGCCATATTCTTTAACATCAAAATTATAATATCCTAAACTTTCTAAAGTATCAGTAGTTGAAGCTCCAGCCACAACTATTCCTATTTTAGCATCATCACTAACTTTAAGTGGCACTTTAATTTCTGCATCGGCTCTTTTAACGGTAGCAGAGACACTCTGGCCTTTATACTTCTCTAAGGCTGTTTTAACCTCATCAGCATATTTTGTTGGGTAATCGTTTATACCCAAAATAATATCACCTTCTTTTAAGCCGCTAGACTTGTTATAAGATGTATCTGGAACTTGAATAACAACAAAAGGTTGCCTTAGGCTTATAATCCCTTTTTCCTTTGAGTCTAACAATTGTGCTAAGAAATCTTCTGGCATGGTTACGGTAGACTGACTCCCATTGCGTTCTATAAGAATTTCTTTTCCGAATAAAACTTTCTCAGAGATTTCAGAAAATGTTTCAATTTTATCACCATCTACTGCTAATATTTTATCCCCAGTAAGAAGTCCAGCTTTATTTGCGACGGTACTTTCAATTTCTAAGCCATCTTTAATATTTTCATTTGGCAGAAAGGTATCTCCATAAAAATAACTCATCCCAATGTAAATGAAAATAGCTAATAAAAAATTAACCGTTACCCCACCTAACATAATAATTAAACGTTGCCACGCCGGTTTAGAGCGAAATTCCCATGGCTGCGGTTCTTGTGCCATTTGTTCGGTATCCATACTTTCGTCAATCATACCTGAAATTTTCACATAACCCCCTAATGGCAACCAACCAATTCCGTATTCTGTTCCACCAATTTTCTTTTTGAATAATGAAAATTTTACATCAAAAAACAAGTAAAATTTTTCTACTCTAGTTTTAAAAGCCTTAGCTGGGATAAAATGCCCTAATTCGTGCAGAATAATTAGCAACGAAAGACTTAGTAAAAACTGAGATATTTTTATAACAAACTCCATATATAGCTTAACAATTTTTTATAATCGCACAAAAGTAAGCTTTTAAACCAAGTTTAAAAAGTCATTCGTCTAATGGCACCTGTTTTAACAATAATTTATATGTAATACAAATGCATTAACACTAAAAATCATCGTATTTTTGTATGAGTACTTAATTTAAAAACACTCCAAATGCTGTCGTTTTTTAAAGATTATAAACTATTTGCCATTGTATTTGGTATTATCTCCATTATAATAATTACCATTATTTATAATACTTTAAATGTTTATCAACCACTTCCTATTTATCAACCAACTATGGTAAGTACTGAGTTAGTTGACAGTACTATTCAGCATCAAAAAAAATATCATAAAATAGCCGACTTTAGCCTGACAAATCAAAACGGAAAAACAATTACCCAAAATAATTATAAGGACAAAATATATGTTGCCGATTTCTTTTTCACCACTTGCAGAACGATTTGTCCTATTATGACAACTAATATGGCCGAAATTCAAAAAGAAATTTTAAATGACAATGAGGTTATGCTTCTCTCTCATTCGGTTACTCCAGAGATTGACACCGTTGCTCAATTAAAACGTTACGCTATTAAAAAAGGTGTAAATGATAAAAAATGGAACTTAGTTACTGGAGATAAAAAAGAGATCTATAAACTGGCGCGTAAAAGCTATTTAGCAGTAAAAGATGATGGTGATGGCGGCCCTTTTGATATGGTACACACCGAAAACTTTATGCTTATTGATAAAAAACGACAAATAAGAGGGTTTTATGATGGTACTAATACCGAGGACATTGCTCGTTTACTCCATGATATTTCCGTTTTAAAAGAAGAATATAAGGATTGACTTTAACTCAAAAGTGCTTAAGTAAGCGATATAAATATCAATAATGATATTTTCAGAGTCATTTCAATTTAAAATTGAAACCTAATGTTAAGTTAGGGCGTAAAAAAAGGCGCTTTCTAGAAAGCGCCTTTATAAATTTGAAAGGTTATAATTTATTTATAACGTCTTTTTGAATTCCAAACTAAAGAACTTGCGTTACTAAATTTTTTTGTTCTAGTTCCTACTTTGTTCTCTGATACTATTCTATTACTTGTTTTCATGTTAATCATTTTCATGGGGTTTAATAATCGGGTGCAAATTTATGTCACTTATACACCCTGGAGAACAACAGATTTGGTAAGTTTATATGGTATTTTAACCCAACAACACTTGACAAAACACTTAAACTGCTAATTACGTTACTTACCCGTTTGTTGGTTGAGTTAGGAGTTGCAAAAGAAATCCTTTTTTATGAGGCACTAATAAAAAGATTGCATCGAAACGTGTATGTTCATGAGTTCCAAAATGCAAAATAGAGATGCATGAATAAAAGCCCGACCCCCTTGGAGAATGCCTAAAAAATTATTTACATATTAAAACTGTTAAACTTTTACATTTTAAACTTTTACACTACTTTTGCTTCTTTAAAATCAATCTAAATAAGCTTGCAAGATACTTTAGCACATTTAAAACGTGGAGAAAAAGCAGTTATAACTGACGTTTCCTCTATTCATATTCCATTGAAATTACTTGAAATGGGTTGTTTACCAGGAAATTCTGTTGAGTTAGTTCAGGTTGCTCCGTTTCAAGATCCAATGTATTTAAATATAAATGGATCGCACTTAGCAATTAGAAAAGAAACGGCTTCTCATATCTTAATTGAAAAAGTAATACATGAGTAAACAAATAAACGTTGCTTTAATAGGAAATCCTAATACTGGAAAAACCTCTGTTTTTAATGCTTTAACAGGCTTAAATCAAAAGGTTGGCAATTATCCAGGTATTACTGTAGAAAAAAAACAAGGCATTTGTAAACTGCCACGTGGTGTAAAAGCTCATATTATTGATTTGCCCGGAACTTACAGTTTAAATGCATCTTCTCTTGATGAAAACGTAGTTATTGAATTATTGCTCAATAAAAACGATAAAGATTTTCCAGATATTGCTGTGGTTGTTACCGATGTTGAAAATTTAAAAAGGAATCTTTTACTATTTACTCAAATTAAAGACTTAGAAATACCTACGCTGTTAGTTATTAATATGGCTGACCGGATGAGTTACAAAGGAATTTCTTTAGACATTGATTATTTAGAAGAAAAACTTAATACTAAGATTGCCCTTATTAGTACCCGAAAAAACGAAGGTATCGATAAGTTAAAACAGCTCATTTCAAATTTTAAAGATGTATCTGTAGAACCGTGTATTGATACTACAAAAATTGATACTGAATACTTTGGAAACTTAAAAAAAGCATTTCCAAACCAACTGTTGTATAAACTTTGGCTTGTGATCACCCAAGATGTTAATTTTGGAAAAACAGATAGAAATGAAATTGATGCAGTCGCTAATTTTAAGACAAAAAGTAAAGGTGATTTAAAACGTTTACAACAAAAGGAAACTATAAAACGTTATCAATTTATTAATAAAGCGCTTGATAAAGGGCAAACCATAGACCTTAGTCAAGCTAAAGATTTACGCATAAAACTCGATAGAATACTAACGCATAAAGTTTGGGGTTATGCTATTTTTGGCATCATTTTACTTACCATATTTCAAGCTATTTATGATTGGTCTAGCATTCCAATGGATTTTATTGATAGTACTTTTGCCTCACTTAGCGAATGGACAAAAACACAATTGCCGCAAGGTGCTTTTACCAGCCTATTAGCTGAAGGTATTATACCAGGACTTGGTGGTATTGTTATATTCATTCCGCAAATTGCTTTTCTATTTCTATTTATAGCTGTACTTGAAGAAAGTGGATACATGAGTCGCGTGGTATTTTTAATGGATAGGATTATGAGACGTTTCGGTCTTAGCGGGAAAAGTATCGTACCGCTTATTTCCGGTACTGCTTGTGCGATTCCTGCTATTATGGCAACCAGAAATATTGAAAGTTGGAAAGAACGCTTAATTACCATTTTAGTTACACCTTTTACAACCTGTTCTGCTCGATTACCTGTTTACCTAATTATTATCGCTTTAGTAATTCCAGAAGGACGCGTTTTAGGCTTAAGTTATCAAGCATTAACCTTAATGTTATTGTATTTAATTGGGTTTGGTACCGCTATCCTATCGGCATACATTTTAAATAAAATTTTAAAAATAAAAAGCAAAACGTTTTTTGTAATTGAAATGCCTAATTATAAACTACCACTTTTTAAAAACGTAGCACTTACTGTAATAGAAAAAACAAAAGCCTTTATTTTTGGAGCTGGTAAAATTATTTTAGCCATATCTATCGTACTTTGGTTTTTAGCATCTTATGGCCCAGGAGAAAAATTTAATGATGCTGAAAATATTGTTAAAACTGAATTCGCTTCTCAAAATTTATCTACTGAAGATTTACAACAAAAAATAGCATCTCATAAATTAGAACATTCGTTTATTGGTATTGCTGGGCATGCCATAGAGCCCGCCATAAGGCCTTTGGGCTACGATTGGAAAATTGGAATAGCCATTGTAAGTTCTTTTGCCGCAAGAGAAGTTTTTGTTGGTACTCTAGCAACTATATATAGTGTTGGTAGCGATGAAGAAGAAACTATAAAAAATAGAATGGCCGGCGAAGTAAACCCTGTTTTAGGAGGACCATTATTTACCTTTGCATCTGGTATATCTTTATTATTGTTTTATGCTTTCGCCATGCAATGCATGAGTACTTTAGCTATTGTAAAAAAAGAAACCAATACTTGGAAGTGGCCTATTTTACAACTAGTTATTATGACAGCTTTTGCGTATATTGTTGCTTTAATAGCGTTTCAATTTTTGAAATGATTTTAAAATAGATTCGACTACTTGATTATGAACGACATTATTCAAAACGTATTAGTTTTTATTGCAATGGCTTTAGCCATGTCTTTTTTAATTAAGAAATTCTTCTGGAAAAAAGCAAAACCTAAAAAGGCATGTGGTGGGGATGATGGTTGCGGATGCCATTAAAACCAATAAAAATGCTTTTTAAAAAGCATAAAACCTTCTTGAACTTATATTAATTGCTGTTTTTATTGTTTCTTTATATCCAATCACCTTAATATAAAGTTACCAATGAAGAAAACATACTTATTTATACTGGTAGTATCTTTACTTTTTTCAGTAAATACAAATGCTCAGAAAAAAAATAAAGCAATTTATTTACTAGACAAAGACCTAAGTAATTTTGATATCTGGCTTAGTGTTCCACACACCACAGTAACAGATTTACCAAAAGGGACTTTTCAATCTGATAATGTTGGAAAAGGCGAACCTATTGGCTTAAATAACAACCTTAAAAATGTTTTTTCAATAATTGAAGAAGATGGAGAGCCTGTATTAAAAATAACTGGAGAAATTTTTGGTTGTATATCATCAAAAGCAACTTATGAAAACTACTATTTAAGTGTACAATTTAAATGGGGCGCTAAAAAATGGGAACCAAGACTAGAAGACCTTAGAGATAGCGGTATTTTATACCATGCCCATGGCAAACACGGCAGTTTTTGGAACACTTGGAAAGCAAGTTTAGAATATCAAGTACAAGAAACCGATATGGGAGATTTTATTCCTCTTGGAGGAACTACCGGTAAACCGAAAGTAGAAATTAGAGGGTCTATAGGTGAAAAACGAAATAAATACGACCCTAATTCTGATGTTTATTTAGATAAAATAGGTTACACAAGTGCTTATACAGAACCAGATGCGGCTCATGGTGAATGGAATCATTTAGAAATTTATATAATTGGAAATGATGCTGTACATCTTGTAAATGGCGAAGTTGTGATGGTTGTTGAAAATGCTAAAAAACACGATGGAACCATTCTTGATAAAGGTGAAATTCAAATACAATCTGAAGCTGCAGAGTGTTATTATAAAGCACTTAGCGTAACACCTATCAAAAAGTTTCCTAAAAAAATAAAAAAACAAGTAAGGTTTAAATAATCTAAGAAAGCTTAACGTACAAGTTATTAGCTATCATATTAGAAATTATAAGCGCCTTATTATTTACATTTATAGTCACCGAATTATCAAAAGGTTCTTTATTAACTATTGTTAACTTGGTGCCTAAAGCAATTTTATTTTTATCTAAATATTTCAAGAATTCAGAAGACGAATCCTGAACACCAACACAAATACAAGAATCGTTAACTTGTGCTTGAGATAATAAGATTTTATCTATACTTTTTATTTTTCCAGTTTCATCTGGAATAGGGTCTCCATGAGGATCATGCGTCGGGTATTCCAAAAAAGCATCTAATTGCTTCGTTAATTTTTCAGATTTTATATGCTCTAATTGTTCGGCTACATCATGAATTTCATCCCAAGAAAAATTAAGTTTTTCAACTAAAAAAACTTCCCAAAGCCTATGCTTTCTAACAATACTAATAGCTATTTGTTTTCCCTGCTTAGTTAAAACAACCCCTTGGTATTTTTTATAATCGGCATAACCTTTTTCAGATAATTTCTTAACCATATCGGTAACAGAAGACGCTTTAGTTTCCATCTCTTTAGCAATAGCATTCGTGCTTACATTATTAACACCTTGCTTTCCTAAGTGATAAATAGCTTTAATATAATTTTCTTCTGTTAAAGTAATCATACTCTTTTTTTAGATTAAGCAAATATAAGCTATTTATAATATTAAAATAATTTTTAGACTTATCTAAAAATATATTTATATTTGTAAAAAATAATTACGTGAAGTATTTAAAATTACTAGTGGTTAGTTTATTAAGTCTCCATTTAGGCGCTCAAAACATAACTGGTAAAGTAACCTCAAATAAAGAAGCTCTACCATATGTAAATATTTATCTAAAAGGCGAAAACCAAGGCGCAGTATCTAAAGAAAACGGTGCTTTTAAAATAACAAACATAAAACCAGGAACATATACGATTATTGCTTCTTTTACAGGTTATCAAACTCAAAAGAAAACCATAACTATGGGTGCTAAAGATTTAGTAATAAACCTTGATTTACCAGAATCTGAACTACTTGACGAAGTTATTATAACAGGAACCCTAAAAGCAGTATCTCGTCTTGAAAGCCCTGTTCCTGTAGAAGTTTACTCCCCTGCCTTTTTTAAAAAAAACCCAACTCCAAATATTTTCGAAGCGTTACAAAATGTAAATGGTGTTAGACCCCAACTAAACTGTAATGTTTGCAATACTGGAGATATTCATATTAATGGTCTTGAAGGCCCTTATACTTTAGTTTTAATTGATGGCATGCCAATAGTGAGTGGCTTGTCTACGGTTTATGGCTTATCTGGAATACCCAACTCTTTAATCGAACAAGTAGAGGTTGTAAAAGGTCCTGCTTCATCACTTTATGGTAGCGAGGCTGTTGGAGGGCTCATTAATATCATTACCAAATTACCAGAAAACGCACCTTTATTTTTTGCAGATAACTATGTAAGTGGCTGGGGTGAAGCTAATTTCGATTTGGGTTTTAAATCTCGAATAGGCAAAAAAGTGGATGTATTGGTTGGTGCTAACTATTACAAATATTCTAATGCGATAGATAATAATAACGATAATTTTACCGATGTGACCTTACAAGATCGAATTTCGGTGTTCCAAAAATGGAACTTTAAACGTAAAGACAACCGCTTGCTTTCAATTGCAGGTCGCTATTTTTATGAAGATAGATGGGGTGGTGAAATGCAATGGAATAAAACCTTTAGAGGTGGAGACGACGTTTATGGCGAAAGCATATACACATCGCGTTACGAACTAATTGGAAATTATCAATTACCAATTACAGAAAAGATCAATTTTCAATTTTCATATTCAAATCACGACCAAAACTCTGTATATGGAAACATTCCATACTTAGCCCAACAACGTATTGGTTTTGGGCAACTTATTTGGGATAAGCCTTTAAAAAATCACGATTTACTTTTTGGTTTAGCAACACGATACAATTTCTATAACGACAATACAACTGCAACTGTAAACCCAGATGAAATTACCATTCCGTCAGTTTTTATCCAAGATGAAATAAAATTATCAGAGAAAAACCATCTATTATTGGGTGCTAGATATGATTACGACGACAGACATGGTTCTATTTTTACGCCCAGAATTGCATACCGATTTAAACCTACAGAAAACGATATAATAAGATTAAATGCCGGCACAGGATTTAGAGTTGTAAATTTATTTACTGAAGAGCATGCTGCACTTACTGGTTCTAGAGATGTCATCATTGAAGGCGAATTAAGCCCTGAGCAATCCTATAATGTCAATCTTAATTATTTAAAGAAATTTTACACCAAAGGCGGACAAATTTTCACTTTCGATGCATCGGCCTGGTACACTTATTTTACCAATGCTATTATTCCTGATTACGATACAAACCCCAATCAAATTATATATGGAAATTTAGATGGAAATTCAGAAACAAAAGGGTTAAGCGTTAATATTGATGCTATTATTGATACTGGATTAAAAGCATCAATTGGTGCAACATTTCAAGATGTTTCACAAACTGAAAACAACATAAAAACAAGGCAAATACTTACCGAACGATTTACAGGTGTTTGGTCGCTTTCATACAAAAACTTCCCAACCAATTTAACTATAGATTATACAGGAAATATATACGGACCAATGCGACTACCAACATTAGGCGTTCGAGATCCGCGTAGCGAATATTCACCAACATGGAGCATTCAAAACGTTCAATTAACCTATACAACCAAAGCTAATTTAGAGTTTTATGGTGGTGTAAAAAACCTATTAAACTGGACACCAAACCAAGGTAACCCATTTATTATAGCGCGTTCTGATGATCCTTTTGATAAAAACGTACAATTCAATACCAATGGCGATGTTATAGCAACAACAAACAACCCTTATGCATTAACATTCGACCCATCATATGTTTACGCACCAAATCAAGAGAGACGTTTATTTTTTGGTTTAAGATATACTTTAAACTAAATTTAACCTTTTAAAAGCATGAATCACTATTTTGTTAATCAACATTTTAAAATGAAAAAAATAACACTACTATTTCTTATTGCATTAACAATTTTTAATTGCAAAAACGAAAAACAAACCAACGGAAAACTAAACGTAGTTACTACAACCTCTATGATAACCGATTTGGTTAAAAACATAGGTGGCGATCACATTAACCTACAAGGTTTAATGGGTAGCGGTGTAGATCCGCATTTATACAAAGCCAGCGAAGGCGATGTAACTAAACTATCAAGTGCCGATATTATTTTTTACAATGGCTTGCACCTTGAAGGCAAACTGGTTGAAGTTTTTGAAAAAATGAAAAACAAAAAAACCATTGCCATCGGCGACGCTTTAGATAAAAATACACTTATTGGCTCAGATTATTTTGCTTCAAATTACGACCCACATGTTTGGTTTAATGTTGATTACTGGATACAAGCAACACAGTTTGTAACCAAAAAACTATCAGAAGCCATTCCAGAACAAAAAACTGCTTTCGAAGCCAATGGAGCGGCATACATTAAGCAATTAAAAGACTTAAAAACAAAATTAACAGCAACCATAGAAACGCTTCCAAAAGAACAACGTATTTTAGTTACAGCGCACGATGCCTTTAATTATTTTGGAAAAGCCTTCAGTTTTGAAGTTTATGGTTTACAAGGCTTATCAACCGCAACCGAGGCTGGTGTACAAGACGTTCAAAAACTATCGGCATTTATAATAGAAAAGAAAGTTAAAGCCATATTTATAGAAAGCTCTGTACCAAAACGCACCATCGAGGCATTACAAGCGGCCGTAAATTCGAAAGGTCATAATGTTATTATTGGTGGCTCACTATATTCAGATGCTTTAGGAAATGCAGGTACAATCGAAGGCACATATATAGGCATGTTCGAGTATAATGTAAATACAATTGTAAATGCATTAAAGTAAAATTATATGAAGCTATTTCCTGCTATCCGCTGTATCTTTTTTGAAGAAAAATCAAAAAAGGATGCCGCTTCTATCAGGGCTAGATTATCAGCCATAGTCGTTTTAAAATAGTAATTAAAGGAATTTTGATTAGTTAGTTAACAGAATAAAATAAGTCAGAATTAAAAAACAAAGCAGAAAACCAACACCCAAATCAATTCAGAGAATTGAACGCTAAGGCGCAGAATAGATGAAGAAAAGCTCCGAAAACAGGAGAACGAAAGTTCGACGCGGAGTTTTCAAATCGGTTTTCAGTTTTTACTGAAAAATTCCTTGGCTTGGACTTGATTTTTTGGTTCGTTTTGTATCAAGCAAAATGAACAGAAATAAGATTAAATTCTTAATTTTAAAATCTTTAGATTCATTCTCATAAAAAACGAGGTGAACATATTAAAAAATGGAGTATGATTTTAGAAGCAGATAAAAACCCAAAAAAGACACCTGCTTCCGCAGGTGTAATTGCGGTGAAAGTTGACGATTTAACCGTAGCCTACAACTACAAACCCGTGCTATGGGATATCGATTTAGAAATCCCAGAAGGCGTACTTATGGCTATAGTTGGGCCAAATGGCGCAGGAAAGTCCACCTTAATCAAATCTATTTTAGGCATTTTAAAACCCATTGCTGGAAGTGTAGAAATTTTTGGCAAGTCCTATGAAAAACAACGTCAACTCGTAGCTTACGTACCACAAAAAGGAAGTGTAGATTGGGATTTCCCAACAACGGCCTTAGATGTTGTAACCATGGGTACATACGGAAGTTTAGGTTGGATAAAACGACCAGGTCAAAAAGAAAAAAAAGCAGCTCTCGAGGCTCTAGAAAAAGTTGGTATGTTGCCCTTTAAAAGCAGGCAAATAAGTCAACTTTCTGGTGGCCAACAACAACGTATTTTCTTAGCCAGAGCATTGGTACAAAACGCCTCTATTTATTTTATGGACGAGCCATTTCAAGGGGTCGATGCTACCACAGAAATTGCCATAATCAATATTTTAAAAGAATTGCGTAAAGCAGGAAAAACAGTAATTGTAGTACATCACGATTTACAAACCGTTCCTGAGTATTTCGATTGGGTAACCTTTCTTAACGTTAAAAAAATTGCAACAGGTCCTGTTAAAGATATCTTTAATGACGATAATTTAACCAAGACTTACGGTATTAACTATAAAGTCAGTATTCAAGAATAAGTTAGGAGTTAGGAGTTAGGAGTTAGGAGTTAGGAGTTAGGAGTTAGGAGTTAGGAGTTAGGAGTTAGGAGTTAGGAGTTAGGAGTTAGGAGTTAGGAGTTAGGAGAAATTGAAATAAAATTATATTAATAAACAAAACTAATAGAGTGTCAAAACCCTATTCAATTCAATTCAAAAGAATTGATTGTCAAGGCGCAGAATAGATGAAGAAAAGCTCCGAGAACAGGAGAACAAAGTTCGACGCGGAGTTTTCAAATCGGTTTTCAGTTTTTACTGAAAAATTCCTCGGCTTGGTCTTGATTTTTTGGTTCGTTTTGTATCAAGACAAAATGAACATAATAAAAGTAGAAAAGCGAAATTACAGGAAGAGATTCCTGCCTTCGCAGGAATTATGGACATAACAGAATACATAAAACTCGTCTTTACAGACTATACACTAAGAACTATCACCTTAGGAACTGCAATTCTTGGAGCAGTTACTGGTATGCTTGGTAGCTTTGCTGTATTAAGAAAACAAAGTCTATTAGGCGATGCTATTTCACATGCCGCCTTACCTGGAATTGCTATTGCATTTTTAATTACTGGCGCAAAAGACAGCAATATATTATTACTAGGCGCATTGGTAAGTGGTCTTATAGGCACTTTCTGGATTCGAGGGATTATTAGTAAAACCCATTTAAAATCAGACACCGCCTTAGGTTTAATTCTATCGCTCTTTTTTGGATTTGGAATGCTTTTACTCACCTTCATTCAAAAACAACCCAATGCGAATCAAGCAGGATTAGATAAATATTTATTCGGACAAGCAGCAACTTTGGTGGAAAGCGACGTTTGGATGATGGCTATCGTAACAGGAGCATGTTTATTCGTGTTACTACTATTTTGGAAAGAATTCAAAATCTTACTTTTTGATGCCGATTACACCAAAACCTTAGGCTTTAACACTAAGTTTATTGACATTTTAATTACAACATTCATTGTTCTAGCTATTGTTTTAGGGCTACAAACCGTTGGTGTTGTATTAATGAGCGCCATGTTACTAGCACCTGCAGCCGCAGCTCGTCAATGGACAAATAGTTTAAGTGTCATGGTGTTTCTAGCTGCTATTTTTGGTGCGTTTTCTGGTGTATTTGGAACAGCCATTAGTGCTAGTCAAAACAACCTTTCAACTGGGCCTGTAATTGTTATAGTTGCTGGCGTATTTGTATTGGTATCATTTATTTTTTCACCTAGTCGTGGCTTATTATTTAAACAAATCCGTTTTATAAAAAACCGTCGCGATTTACAACTGCAAAAAACACTTTCATTCATGTTTCATATTGCAGAAACACATGAAAACATATCGCATCCACACGCTATTAAAATCTTAAATAATTTTCAAGGGTTTACAAAGGGCACCCTTCAAAAATTGGTAGAAAAAAACTATGTTAAGTTAGAAGGAACTATGTGGAATTTAACCGAAGAAGGTTTTAAAACCGCATCCAATTTATATAACCAACAAAACGTAAACAATGAGTAATGCGCAAATAGAAATACAGCTTATTGCGAGTTTGGTTGCCATTGCATGTGCCATTCCAGGAACATTTTTAGTGCTTCGGAAAATGGCTATGATTAGCGATGCCATTAGTCATTCTATTTTACCAGGTATTGTAATCGGTTTTTTTATTACTCAAGATTTAAACTCACCATTATTAATTTTACTTGCAGCCATAACTGGAATAATAACCGTTGTTTTGGTAGAATATATTCAAAAAACAGGCTTAGTAAAAGAAGATACAGCCATTGGTTTAGTCTTCCCTATTTTGTTTAGTATTGGCGTTATTATGATTGCTAAAAATGCCAACGATGTGCATTTGGATGTAGACGCTGTTTTATTAGGCGAACTTGCTTTTGCCCCATTTGATAGGTTGATTATTGGTGGTGTAGACGTTGGTCCAAAATCACTATGGATAATTGGATGTATATTAATTATAACTGTAGGCTTATTGATTGCCTTTTTTAAAGAATTAAAAATAAGCACTTTTGATGCCGGTTTAGCGGCCTCTTTAGGGTTCTCTCCGGCAATAATTCATTATGGCCTCATGACGGTTTCTTCAGTAACCACAGTTGGCGCTTTTGATGCTGTAGGTGCAATTTTGGTAGTTGCTTTAATGATTGCCCCGGCAGCAACGGCATATTTACTAACCAACAACTTAAAACGAATGCTTATTTACGCCATTTGTTTTGGCGTATTTAGTGCCATTTCTGGATATTGGTTAGCACATTGGCTAGATGCTTCCATTGCGGGATCTATAACTACTATGCTAGGTTTATTGTTTTTAGCGGTGTACTTATTTGCGCCAAATAAAGGTGTTATTGCTGTTATGTATCGCGAAAAGCAACAACGTACAGAAGTATCATTATTAACCTTCTTATTACACTTAAAAAATCATACCGAAGAACGCGAACGTCATGTAAATCACCTCAACGAGCACATAAATTGGCAAAAAGTACGTTCAAAAACGGTTCTAGATTTAGCTTTAAAAAACAACATGATTCAGTTTGACAAAAACGTTGTGTCTTTAACTGAAAAAGGTGAGGATTTCACATCTCAAGCTATCGACTATATTATGACTAATGAAGATGGTAAGATTGAGCACATGAAAGATGATTTCTTTTTGTTTAGAGGGTAATTATGGCACAACACAACGAACTCGGTAAAAAAGGCGAACAGTTAGCAGTAGATTTTCTTCTGAAAAACAACTATGAAATAATTGAACGCAATTATCGATTTGATAAAGCTGAAGTCGATATTATTGCAAAGAAAAAAGATATTCTAGCTATTGTTGAAGTAAAAACACGCTCTACTGCCGATTTTGGAGACCCACAAGACTTTGTAAAGCCAAAACAAATTCAGCGTTTAGTAAAAGCGGTTGATGAATACGTAACGGTAAACGACTTAGATGTAGAAGTACGCTTTGATATTATTGCTATTGTAAAAGAAGGCAAAGGCTTTAATATTGAGCATTTAGAAAATGCTTTTTATCATTTTTAAACTTATTCCTCTTCAACTTTATCTTCAGATTCAAAATATTCCTTTAAAACTTCAAAATCTAAAGGCTTACCAACAATTTTCTTGTCTTTATCCAAGATAAAATACGTAGGTGTTGAAGTTACACCATATGCATCACCAATCTTATTATCCCATTTACCTTCACCATAAACGTGAATAAATTCTGGATAATCGTAGGTTAAGTTTTTCCAACCATATGGTTCGTCTTCTAAACCAATTGCTACAACTTGCACTTTATTTTCTTCTAAAGCATTGACAAATTTTTGCAACTGTGGTACTTCATCTAAACAATGCGAACATGTGCTACTCCAAAACACAATTACATAATTTTCTGCACCTTTTAAATCGGTTAACTTCTTAGTAATTACTTTTCCTTTTTCTTCAATTTCTATATCGAAATTAGGCGCTACTGTTCCTTTTGAAAGGTTTTTATACAATATTAAAGATTGTAAAAGTTGTTGATCATTTAGATTAACAGCAATATCCATTAAATAGTTCTCACTTATATAATTAGCCACAGCTTCTTGCTTTAAGTCGGCCATTTGTTGCCATAAATCAAACAATAAAATACGCTGTACTTCTTTTGGAGCCGTTTTCATATGGCCAAAAACCACATCGATATTTTCTTTGTAATTTTCTACTTCATCTTTAGTTTCAGACGACATACCGAAAACATAATTAAGCATGCGCTCTTCTAAAAAACTAGAACTTTGAAGCATTGGGTTATTAAAATCAACATAATCAAAATAATGGTTTTTTAAATTTCCAATATAAGTTTCAACATCTTCAATAGTTTCTGGAACATAAGGTTTATTAGCTTTAATAAAGGCTAGTACTCTTGTCCCCTCGGCCGCCTTTTCAAAATTTTCTTGCGTTTCTTTTTGAGTTTTAAAAATTGCTTTTAAAGCTTTTTTATCTTCACTCTCCTGACTAAAATAGTTCCCTATACTTTGGGTAACCATAGACATGCTATTGGTGTAAGATGTTAGTAATTTGTTTTCAATAGATTTGGTAAACTCTACACCTGTTTCAGAATTAAATGTAAGCTCAATATCTTCTTTCCCGTTGTATATAATATCAAAATTATAATCTTCTTGAGGAACCGCATAAACCAAACGGTAGGTTCCTTGGGTGTTTGTTGAGTCTAGTTTAAACTCAAAACTACCATCTTCGCCAATTTCAGCATTGGTAACATAATCTGAAATGGTAGGATTCACTTTGTATAATAATGCAAAATTATAATCTTTTGCTGGTGTAAAAGTCCCTTTTATAACGTGTTGTGCTAAAAGTATGCTTGGAAGTAAAAGTGTTATAAAAAATAAACGTTTCATGTATATAGTATCTTTTTTTAAAATTAAAATCAATAATTAAGCCACAATAGGTTTTAAAGCTTCTAAAGCCTGTTTTACCGTTTTTATATTGTCAAAATTCAGCATTAAACGTAACCCATTTCTAGTTTGCTTCTCTTTCATTTTACAAGCGCCAGGATGTTTTTGCACAAACTGTAACACATTAGTAAAACTTGGACTTTGATAAAAACTACTTTGTTGGTCGTTAATAAAATAACCTATTAACCTACCTTGTTTCATAATAATTTTTTCGAATCCTATTTTAGTTGCTAACCACTTTATTTGGACACTATTTAATAAATCGGTCACTTGTTTTGGTAAGGCTCCAAATCGGTCGATTAACTCCTTCTCAAAGGTATGTAATTCTACTTCAGTTTTTAAGTTGTTTAACTGTGTATATAAACTTAATCGTTCGGCTATATTATTAACATAATCATCTGGAAATAAAAGCTCAAAATCGGTATCGATTGTTACATCTTTTACGTAAACCTTATCTGCTTCATCTTCATTATATAAATCTTTAAACTCGGTTTCCTTTAGTTCTTCAATAGCTTCGTTCAAGATTTTTTGATAGGTATCAAAACCAATTTCATTTATAAATCCGCTTTGTTCTCCACCCAATAAATCACCAGCACCACGAATTTCTAAATCTTTCATGGCAATGTTGAAACCACTTCCTAGTTCGGTAAATTGTTCTAAAGCTGTGATTCGTTTTCTAGCATCATCAGTCATTGCCGAATATTCTGGTGTAATAAAATAACAAAATGCTTTTTTATTACTTCGCCCAACACGACCTCGCATTTGGTGTAAATCACTCAACCCAAAATTATTGGCATTATTTATAAAAATAGTGTTGGCATTTGGTACATCTAGCCCACTTTCAACAATGGTTGTGCTCACTAAAACATCAAACTCGCCATCCATAAACGCCAACATAAGCTGTTCTAGTTTTTTACCGTCCATTTGTCCATGCCCAATACCAATTTTAGCATCTGGTACTAAACGTTGTAACAAACCAGCCACCTCTTTTATATTTTCAATGCGATTATGGATAAAATAAATTTGTCCGCCACGTTGCACCTCATAACTCACAGCATCGCGAATGGTTTCTTCACTAAAACGAATAACATGACTTTCAATGGGGTATCGATTTGGTGGTGCTGTTGTGATAACAGACATGTCTCGGGCTGCCATTAAACTAAACTGCAAAGTTCTAGGAATTGGCGTTGCCGTAAGCGTTAACACATCTACATTATCCTTAATGGTTTTTAGTTTTTCTTTTACTGCTACACCAAATTTTTGTTCTTCATCGACAATTAAAAGCCCTAAATCTTTAAATTTTACGCTTTTATTAACCAGTTGATGTGTGCCAATAATAATATCGACTTTACCTTGTTCTAAACGCTCTAATGTTTCACGTTTTTCTTTGGCAGTTCTAAATCGGTTTACATAATCGACAGTAACAGGGAAATCTTTTAAACGCTTAGCGAACGTTCTAGAATGTTGATACGCCAAAATAGTTGTTGGTACCAAAACGGCTACTTGCTTGCCGTTATCTACCGCTTTAAACGCAGCACGAATGGCTACTTCTGTTTTACCAAAACCTACATCGCCACAAATTAAGCGATCCATAGGGCGTTCGCTTTCCATGTCGGCTTTAATATCTGCAGTTGCTGTACTTTGGTCTGGTGTGTCTTCGTAAATAAAAGAGGCTTCCAACTCGTGTTGCATGTAACTATCTGGGTTGTATTGATAGCCTTTTTCGGTTTTACGTTTCGCGTAAAGTTTTATTAAATTGAAAGCTACGTGTTTTACACGGGCTTTAGTTTTTTGTTTTAAGGTTTTCCAAGCATTACTTCCTAATTTATAAACTTTAGGCGGCTTGCCATCCTTACCATTAAACTTGGTGATTTTATGTAACGAATGGATACTTAAATACAACACATCGCGTTCTCCATAAACTAGTTTTATAGCTTCTTGCTTTTTACCCTCAACATCTATTTTTTGAAGTCCCCCAAAACGCCCAATACCATGATCGATATGGGTTACATAATCGCCAATATCTAAATTTGTAAGTTCTTTTAAAGTAATAGCCTGCTTTTTAGCGTAACCGTTTTTAAGCTGAAATTTATGATAGCGCTCAAAAATTTGGTGATCTGTATAACAAACTATTTTACTATCGTGATCTATAAACCCTTGATGTAGCGATAAAATAATGGTGTTATAAGGTGCAACGTCTAAATTAGAATCGTCGAAAATATCGTGAAAACGTTTGGCTTGCTGTTCGCTAACACAGGCAATATAATTGGTATACCCTTTATTGTGATTGGCATTTAAATCTTCAATAAGTAAATTGAATTGCTTATTAAATGCTGGTTGCGGCGTAGTATTAAACTCTATAATATGAGATGCCTCACTTTTGTTCGACATGACTGCCGTACTGCCAAATTCGATAATTGAAAAATCGAGTAATTGCTTTTTTAATACTTGAGAATTACAAAATAACTCATTGGGTTTGGCCTGTTTTATTTCTCCTGAAAGTTTACTAAAGGCTTCTTCGGCTTTACCGTAAAAATCGTCGATTCTTGAAAAGAATAAATCGGCATTTTTTAAACACACTACTGTTTTTTGAGCAATATATTTTAGAAAACTCTGCCTACTTTCTTCTAATAATTTATTTGCAACATTTGGAATGATGCTTATTTTTTTAATCTGCTCTATGGAAAGTTGCGTCTCTACATCGAAGGTTCTTATACTATCTACCTCGTCGCCAAAAAACTCTATTCTGTATGGCTGATCGTGGGAAAAAGAAAAGACATCTACAATTCCGCCACGAACTGAAAACTCGCCGGGTTCGGTTACAAAATCAACACGTTTAAACTTATACTCAAAAAGCATTTCGTTTACAAAGTCTATAGATAAACTATCGCTTACACCAACTTTTAAGGTATGGCGTTCTAACTCTTTTCTGGTAACAACTTGCTCGAAAAGCGCATCGGGATAGGTTAAAATTATGGCTGGCTTTTTTTGCGAGTTTATACGGTTTAAAACCTCGGCACGTAATAGCACATTAGCATTATCTGTTTCTTCTATTTCGTATGGTCTGCGGTAACTGCCTGGGTAGAACAATACATCTTTAGAGCTTAATAACTGCTCTAAATCGTTTAAATAATGTGCCGCTTCTTCTTTATCGTTAAAGACTAATAGAAAAGGTTTTTCTGAGGCTTTAAAAATACTTGAAATCACAAAAGATAGTGACGAGCCAACAAGGCCTTTTACATGCATTTTTGCTCCATTTTGGGCAATAGCAGATTGCAGATTTTGCGTTTGCAAAGTCTGTAAATAGGTTTGAGAGATAAGGGTTTTACTCACCTAATTTTGTTTTGAAATGCAAATATACGGTTTCGGATTATTTTGTTTGTTTTTTAATTACAAATTCCTGAAATTTTTACAATGTTAGTTTGGAGTTACTTACTCGCGTTAGGGATTGCAGAGAAACATTTATGTTCATGAATTCTTTAATAAAAAATAGAAACGCACGAATAAAAGCCCACAGCGGAGGAACGGAGCGAGGACTTGTAAAGGAAAGCCTGGCCCTTGCGGTAACCTGCGTGCCGGCAGGCGCCTAAAAAAATACTGTTTCGGTTTAAAATCTTAAAAAAAATATGTAGGTTTGCAACACTTTAAAAAAAGAATATATGTCGTTTTCAGATTTATTTGATAGTGGTTTTAAAAAACGTAATGAAAGCCATTTTGCTTCGATAGTTCGTGTGGCTATGGATGATGGAATTATTACCCCAGAAGAACAAGCGTTTTTAGATCGTTTAGCTCACAGATTAGAGATTGGTGAGGGCGATTATAAATCTATTTTAGAAAATTATAATTCGCACCCAATAAATCCACCAGTATCTTACGATTTACGTTTAGAGCGTTTGTACGATTTAGCGCGTATGGTACATGTAGATAATATTCAAGGTGACTCTGAACTTTCGCTTTTAAAGAAGATTGCTGTGGGACTTGGTTTTCATGCAGTAAACGTAAAATACATTATTGACAAAGCTATGACCTTAGTACATAATGGTGCTGATTTAGATGATTTTGTTGACCAAATAAAGAATATGAACAGATAGAGTTATCTGTATTAAATTATATAAAAATGCGAACTTGTTAGTTCGCATTTTTTTTTATCTGTTTTAAAATTAAAATAACGTAGTTTAATGTAGGATTACATTTTGGTTAGTTCAAGCACCATCTCAGGTTTAAAAATTAAGAGATGACAAAAGTCATAGATAAGTGACTATTCTAAATGTAACTTTAACAAACTAAACATAAACTATAAGAATTCAACTCTAATTAAACTTTTCTGAATTCTTCAAAACAATTCGGTTATGAAAAAAACTATTTTACGTTCGTTATTTTTACTATTCTCCGTATCAGTTTTGGCTCAAGCAGGTCATATCATGCAAGGCGTTGGAGCTGTTAACATGTCTATGGGTGGTGCCTCGACAGCACAACCACTTGATATCTCTGGGGCGATACAATGGAATCCTGCTTCAATTTCTGCTTTTGATGACAAAATTATAAAGCTAGATGTTGGGTTATTCTTTTCATCACCTGAATTATTCTCTTCAGTTCCAACATCAATGGGACCTTTTGGAGGATATACTGAAGACGATAGAGGTATGTCGCCTATGCCAGCTATTGCTATGGTTTGGGGTAAAGAAGGTAGCAAACATACTTTTGGTGCATCTGCCTTTGGTATTAGCGGATTTGGGGTAACCTTTCCAGAAAACACAAATTACCCTCAAGATATGATGGGTAACTTTAATACTGATTACAACCCTGCCGAAAATTCCAACCCAATTAATTTTCCACAAAATGCTGGTGGTTTTGGGCATATAGAATCAGATTATATGCTATTACAAGTAGGTTTATCTTATGCTTATGAGATTTCAGATAAATTCTCAATTGGTGTACAACCTAATATAAACTACGCTGCTTTAGAGCTAGCACCTAACCCAACTGCAAATCCAAATGGATTTGGATACCCTACAACAGATAAGGCTACAGCTATTGGTTTTGGTGCTCAATTTGGATTATTCTATGATTCAGGTTTGGGTTTAAAACTAGGGGCTTCTTATAAAACGGCTCAAAAATTTAGTGAATTTGAATTTGAAAATACTTATCCAGATAATTCTTCAGCTAAAAATACATTCCAAATGGATTATCCTGCCATTTTTTCTCTTGGATTAGGATATTCAACAGGACAATTTGATTTAGCTTTAGATTTTAGAAGAGTAGATTATGAAAACACCGACGGATTCTCTGAAACAGGATGGACTCAAACAGCATCAGTTGCTGGGTTTGGATGGGAAAACATTTCTATTCTATCTGCAGGTCTTCAGTATAAAGGAATTAAAAAATTACCTTTACGTTTTGGTTATACTTATAGTTCTAACCCAATTCCTGAAGAAGTAACGTTTTTTAATATTCCTGCTACAGCGGTAATTAAAAATGCTTACCAATTTGGATTGAGTTACGAAGTTAATGACACTTGGAAAATTGATGCTGTTTATCATTATGGTGATAGTAATGGCGCAACAGAAGGTCAACTACTTTCTCCTCTCGCAATTTCTCCTAGCAATCCTTTAGGCGCTATTCCAGGATCGAGTGTATCTTATGAGATGACAACATCAATGATTCAATTTGGAGTTAGCTATAAATTTTTAAAATAAAAAATAGCCTAGTCTTTATTGAATAGAGGTTTAATATTAAATGAAAAATGCGAACTCTAGAGTTCGCATTTTTTTATTTATGCAATTTTAATTGAATACGCTTTCGCGGAACATCAACCTCCAATACCTTTACAATAATTTGTTGATGAAGGCTTACATGCTCATTAACATCTTTTACAAAACTATCAGATAAGTTTGAAACGTGAATAAGTCCGCTTTCTTTTATTCCAACATCTACAAAACAGCCAAAATTGGTAATATTGTTGACGATTCCTGGCAGCAATTGACCTTCCTTTAAATCGTTAATACTTTTTATATTTTGATTAAATGTGAACACTTTGGCTTGCTCACGAATATCTAAACCTGGTTTTTCAAGTTCTTTAATAATATCTTCTAGTGTTAACAGACCAACGGATTCTGTACAATATTGTTTTAAATTTAGCTTTTTAAGTAAATCTGCGTTCCCAATTAAATCTTGAACAGATTTCCCTATGTCTTTTGCCATTTTTGTTACGATAGTGTAACTTTCTGGATGAACTGCAGAGTCATCCAAAGGATTTTTGGCATCTTTAATTCTTAAAAAAGCAGCACCTTGCTCAAACGCTTTTCCGCCTAAGCGTGGTACGTTTTTAATGTCTTTTCTAGATTTAAAAACACCGTTTTCGTTTCTGTAATTGAAAATATTTTCAGCCAATTTTGGTCCAATTCCAGAAACAGAACTCAACAAAGGTTTACTTGCTGTATTTATATTTACACCAACAGCATTAACGCAATTTTCTACAACAACATCCAATTGTTTTTGTAATTTGGTTTGATCTACATCGTGTTGATATTGCCCCACGCCTATTGATTTTGCATCAATTTTAACCAGTTCGGCCAATGGGTCTTGTAAACGGCGCCCAATAGATACCGAACCACGAACCGTAACATCATAATCTGGAAATTCTTCTCTTGCTATTTTTGATGCCGAATAAATACTTGCCCCAGCTTCGCTTACCACAAATACTTGCACATCGTTTTTAAAATGTACTTTTCTAATTAAAGCTTCGGTTTCTCGCGATGCGGTTCCGTTTCCAATAGCAATGGCTTCAATTTTATGCGCCTCGCAAAGCGAACTTATTTTTTTCATAGCACCAACACTATCGCTTTTTGGTGGATGCGGATATATAGTTTCGTTATATTTTAATTGTCCTTGGGCATCTAAACACACTACTTTACAACCTGTTCTAAAGCCTGGATCGATAGCCAAAACACGTTTTTCACCTAATGGCGAGCCCAACAACAGTTGTTTTAAATTTTTAGCAAATACACTTATGGCAGATTCATCGGCTTTATCTTTTGCTACCTGTAAGGCTTCGTTGCTTAATGATGGAAACAACAAGCGTTTGTACGCATCTTTAATAGCCGTGTCTATTTGTTCCGCGCAAGCATTATTACTTTTAATAATTCGGCGTTCTATATTATCTAAAGCACGGTCGTTATCAATTTCTATTTTTACTCGAATAAAACCTTCTTTTTCGGCCCTTAAAATGGCCAATAACCTATGTGATGGAATACGGCTTAAGCTTTCTTCCCAATCGAAATAATCCCTGAATTTCTGAGCGTTTTCATCGTTGGCTTTTGTTTTTATCACTTTCGTGGAAATCATTGCGTAACGCTCTAACTGGCGTCGGATATTATTACGAATATCGGTGCGTTCATTAATCCATTCGGCTATAATATGTCTGGCGCCTTTTAAAGCCTCTTCAACCGAATTGACATCGTCTTTTACATATTTAAACGCCATAGACTCGACATCATTTGCATTCTGGCTCATTATAATTTTTGCCAACGGCTCTAAGCTATTCTGCCTTGCTTTCTCGGCCTTAGTTTTTCGACTTTTCTTAAAAGGCAAGTATAGATCTTCAAGTGTTGTTACATCTTGAGTCGCTTCAATTTTTTGTTTTAATTCGGTCGTTAAAACGTCTTGTTCTTCTAAAGCTTTTAAGATGGCTTTTTTTCGTTTTTCTAGAGCTTCAAATGCTTCTTTATATTTTACTATATCGCCAATTTGAACCTCATCTAGATTTCCGGTACGTTCCTTTCTGTAACGCGAAATAAAAGGAATTGTACAGTCTTCATTTAATAACTCTACCGTATTTTTAACTGATTGTTCTGGAAGTTTGGTTTGGGCAATTATATATTTTATCATGCTTTTTTATGAACTTAATTACAACGAAACTAAAGAATTTTTTATTGATTTTAACTAAAAAGTCCTGTCTAGTTTTAAAAACTAAACAGGACTTTATTCTATAGTTCTAAATGCTAAGCTACCTTTTTAATCAAATCGAAACAAGGACATTTTTTACAACGCTTGTTCTCGTCTTTTTTAAATTTTTTACAGCAACTAGTTTTTACCTTTTTAGGCAGATCAACACCTAATTTTCGTAATTTTTTAATTGCTTTCTTTTTCTTCTTTTTACCCACAGCCAAAGTGTAATAATCAAACCTTTGGCAAAAATAAATTATTTTTATTAAATCTAAATAAGCTTAAGTGTTAAATTATTCTGGTGTATTAGTTGCTTGAGTTGTAACCGTTAAATTTTCTATATCTCTATCGAATAAATACAAACCACCTTTATCGTCACCAATCATATTAATCTTGTCAAGAATGGTTCGTGCCACAGCTTCTTCTTCTATTTGTTCAGCAACATACCATTGCAAAAAGTTGTGTGAAGCATAGTCTTTTTCTTCCAGGCTGATATGAACCAATTCATTAATACTTTGCGATACAAATACTTCATGTTCAAATAGTTTTTCGAACATTTCTTTAATCGATTTAAAAGAAACGTTAGGCTCAGCTAACTGCGAAACTTTTGCATGGCCACCACGTTCGTTTACAAACTTTACTAGCTTTAACATATGTTCGCGTTCTTCATCAGATTGTGCATACATAAAGTTTGCTACACCTTCTAAACCTTTAACCTCAGCCCAACATGCCATAGCCAAATATATTTGAGAAGATTCTGCTTCAATTTTTATTTGATTATTTAATGCGCTTTCTATATTTTTTGATAACATAATATTTGGTTTTATGTAAAGTTACATATTTACATTGTGGCTTTCAAAATACTAGAACAAAAAAAGGTCATCCTTTAAAAGAATAACCTTTATTTACTATTAATCAATCTAAAACTTATTCTACTGTTAACGTATATTGTGGTGTTGGATTTAATGGACAGAAGTACAAATATTCACCTGTTGTTAATGTTGTAGGGTTCGACTTTTCAGTTTTACCATCTGCAACTGCTGTTGTTACATAAGCTGTTTTAATATGGTTTTCTGGTTTACTTGGATCATCCCCTTTTTTCACTAACACTAACCCTACTTTTTCTGCAGCGTGGTTATTTGATATTTCAAACACGTAAGTTCCTGGGCTAACCGTTAATCCTTTTTCAGTAAACTCACCTTTTGTTTGTTCTAAAGCAATTGTTTTTACTGCTTTATTCATCATCTTATCTTGTGCATTTGAGTTGAATGTGAATGCTAATACGATTACTAAAATTGATACTACTTTTTTCATTTTTAAAAATTTTGTGAGCTTTATGCTCAGGTTTATTAATTTGATTATTACTTATTATTGATTATACTGTTGCTGCTTCCAAAGGTTCTGCTACTGGAAAATCTACTGGAACTTGAGTTGTACTATGTATATAATTAGAAATAGTTTTATCGCCTACTAAAGAAATAGTGTCTATTAAATTCCCTTTTGTATAACCTGCGCTAAAAAAGTTCTCTAATACATCTACATCTGTTCTACCTCTGTTTTCTGTAACGTTTTTAGCTAATTTTGCTAAAGCGTCTAATTTATTATCGAAAGATGCTCGACCAGCTCTTAATTCTAGAATTTGGGCTTCTGAAAATCCATTCATTTTTCCAATTGCAGTATGCGCAGACAAACAATAAATACATTGGTTTACTTCGCTTACCGCTAAATTCACAACTTCTTTTTCTTTAGCAGATAACGATGTTTTCGCATTAGCAAAATTTAAATAATTCTCTAAAGCTGTATCGCTATTAGCATAAGTTGCGTATAAATTAGGTACGAACCCTAATGCTTTTTGTAAATTATCGAAAATAGCTTGATTGTTTTCGCTTACTTCTTCTCTTGTTGGTATATTAAATGCACTCATAATTTTAAATATTTTATTTTGAATTTTGTTATTAATAATTGTTGGTACAAAGGTGCAACTGTTATAGAAGTTTCACCATGTAAGGATTTCCTTTTAAGATGTCAATTCTTCCCTTTATAAGTTTGAAGCTATTGAATTGGTTACGACATAAGGCCTTTCAGCATCACAATAAAAATCTGAAATATGATTTTGTTCGCAATGTGTTTTTGGTGAGATTGTATTTAACACCTCTCTTCTTTTCCCTCTGAATATTTCAATTAAATTGAATACTGATATGTGTTTTAAATTCATGACTTTGTTGTTTTATTTGTTCGGTACAAAGATGCATGAAAAGAAAAGGGTAAAACAGGGTTAGATTTCCTTAGGGCTTGTCAATTTTTCCCTAATATGCTTTTTGAAGCTGTTTTTTAAAGTCTGAAGGTGATAATTGGGTGTGTTTTTTGAATAATCTACTTAAATGAGAAGCATCTTCAAAACCAACTTCGTATGCTATCTCCTTAGCTGTTTTATCGGTGTAGATTAAAAGTCGCTTTGCTTCTAGTATAATACGTTCGTGTATAATTTGAAGCGGACTCGTATTTAATTTAGCAAATGTATTTGATAAGGTTTTTGGAGATTTAAAGAGTTTATCGGCATAAAAGGACACACTATGTTCCATTTTAAAATGAGACTCCACCAACATATTAAACTCGCGCAGCAAATCTATTTTGGTGTTTTTAGCGGTTTCTACAAAGCCTTCTTTAGATTTTAACAAACGTGTACTAATAATAATGAAACGTGCCATAAGCATGCGCAACATTTCGGCTTGAATGGTGTCTTTAGTTTCAAACTCATCTAAAAACACCTCATGTAAAACTTTAAACTTTCGACTTTCGTCGGAATTTAATTCCATTATAGGAATGTGTACGTTACCAAAAAACAATAAACCAGCACAACTTACTTCTTGATCATGGTCTTTTATGCAATAAAACTCGCTGTTAAATTGATACACCACTAAATCTTTACCAGAAATAAATTGAAAATATTGAACAACGGTTAATGCTAGAATACTGTTTGGCTCGATAGTGTATGGAATACTATCTACAACTATTTCGGCTCTAGAATTATTGGTTCTTATAAAAGTATATAAGTTAGGTTGTGTTGCTGTTTTATAAGGTTCTAGAAGAGTTTCATCTCCTATTTTTAAAATGGCATTGGTGGAAAACTCTGTGAATGTTTTTTGCATGTTTCATAAGTCGGGATATATTTAAAACATTACAAAATTGAGTTTTTATAAATCAAGACTTAACTGGTCTTGAATTAATGGATAAAAAACCCCTATTATTACAAAAGGATTAGGAGATCTTCTTCTGTGCCACTCCATAGTAGTTCCTAAAAAAAGATATATATCATTCTTTGTTGTAAATATGTCAAAATATTTCTTTTTAACTAAATCAACAGCCTGTTTCTCATTCTTAGTTCTCTTAAAACAGTTTTTATAAAGTTCAAATATTTCCCAATCTTCAATCATTAACCTACTTGAGACACCCTCATCATCTTCAAAAATATAATAAAATTTAAAAGGAACTTTTGGAATTAGTTTTTCAGGATCACTTTCTATTTCTGCAAATAAATCGGTTTGCTTCCGTAATTCCTTCCATTCATCTTTCCATTCTTTATCGTCTTCTTCAACAACAAAGTCAATTATTTTAGAAGGTTTAAAAGTTGCTAAAGAAATGTTTGTTGGCTTCTGAGAATCTTGAATTAATTTCGCCTTATTTGTATAAAAATTGTTAATACAAAATCGTTTTCTTTCCCTCCAAAAATCTTTGGTATCTAAAGTATCAAATATTTTAATTTTGTAATTATTAGGAGAGTGACTTTCTGGTCTAAAATCATCAGTTCTCTTTTTCAAATCTAGTTCAACCCAAGTATACTTTTTGAATCCTGTTCCTTTTTTTAAATCTTTGAGAAAACTTAAAGGAACTGGATAAATTCTTATCCATGATCCATCATCTAAAATTCCAGCAGTACAAACTAACTCATCATAACTTCTAGAAGGGAGTGGATAGGTTGTTACAGTAATCAAGACTTTCTTTAGCGCCATATTATAAATGTTCTACCTCGTACTCAAACTCTTTAAGATTAGAAATGGCATAGGCTAAATGTGTTCTATGACATTGGCATTTATCAGCTTCAAAACAAGTTAGTGCAATTCTCTTATGCTCCTTTAATAATGAGAGAATCTCTTTTTGACATTGAACAGTTTGAGATAAATTATTGGCAACATATTCTCTGAACAATCTGTCATAGTCTTCTTGAGAATTCAATTCTTGTCTTTTATCTGAAGTAATCCCAACCTCTGGAATATGAAGGTATTTTATTCCAACTCCTTCACATGCATTTTTAAGTTGGCTTTTACTAAAACCATACTTCATACTTAATGCATTCTTTCTTACATCACACAAAAGTTTTATATTATTCTTAATAAGCTTGTTTAAATAATATTCAAGCGAAATCCCTTCATAACCTAAAGTAAATAAAGTTATTTCATCTTCAAAAGACCTATAATTATTCAAATTGTCAAATTCATTTTCAGAAAGATACTTATCTGCAATAGTACTATTAATTGCATAATAGGGATATCTTTTATAAGTCAAACTTATTAGGTCATCATTCGTTTTATTTTTATATATAACACCAAAATCTGACACGATTTTTTTATCCTCTTTATACAATTGAGCTAGATAATTTGTTTTATCTAATTTTTTCCAAGATTTTGAAGACTCAGAAACAATTCCATATTTCCTAAGTGTATTTAAGTCAGCATTGGCTTGAAATGAAAAGCATCCAAACTTATATGGGACAAAATCGTAAGTTTTTTTCTTAGTTTTATATCTGCTATATAGAAAAAGTAATTTCTGAATTTGGATTTTATCCAATTCATTATCAAATACTTGCAGTAAAGACAAAGCAACTTTTCTTCTATAATACATAACTCAAAGATAAAAAAAATTCACTAACTCACCTGTAACCCATTTCCAACCTTAGCATCATCTGGATTAACAAACACCAATTTACCTTCTGGAGTCTCCGTCATTAGAATCATGCCTTCACTTTCAACGCCGCGTAACGCTCTTGGTGCTAGATTTACTAATACGGTTACCTGTTTACCAACTACTTCTTCTGCAGTAAAACTTTCAGCAATACCAGAAACAATGGTTCTTGTATCAATACCTGTATCGACTTTAAGCTTTAAAAGCTTTTTAGTTTTTGGCATTTTTTCAGCTTCTAAAATGGTTCCAACACGAATATCTAGTTTTGTGAAATCTTCGAAAGTAATCGTGTCTTTTTGCGGTTCTACAGTAGTATTTGCAATCTCGTTAGCTTTCTTGCTGGCTGCCAATTTATCTAGTTGAAATTGAATGGTTTCATCTTCTATTTTAGAGAATAATAATTCTGCTTTACCTATTTTATGATTTGCTGGCAGTAAGGTTTCTTTAGTTTTAATCTCGTTCCATGAGTTCTCGATACTATTCTCCTGCGTCGAATCACTCGAACTGACATTCAATATATTTTTAAGTTTTGTAGACGTAAACGGTAAAAACGGCTCGCTTAAAGTTGCTAATGCAGATGCTATTTGAAGCGCTACATACATAATCGTTTTTGTTCGGGCTTCGTCTACTTTAATCATTTTCCAAGGCTCAGCGTCAGCTAGATATTTATTTCCTAGTCGTGCCAAATTCATAAGTTCTTGTCCGGCTTCTCTAAAACGGTAACGCTCTATAGAACTAGCAATAACATCTGGATATGCTTTTATAGCTGCTAAAGTTTCTTCATCTACTTTATCAAATTCTGAAGGTTCTGGAACAATACCTTCGTAATACTTGTTAGTTAAAACCACTACACGGTTAATAAAGTTACCGAATATAGCCACCAACTCGTTGTTGTTTCTTGCTTGAAAATCTTTCCAGGTAAAATCGTTGTCCTTCGTTTCTGGTGCATTGGCATTTAAGGCATAACGCAACACATCTTGTTGTCCAGGAAACTCTTCCAAATATTCATGTAGCCAAACTGCCCAATTTTTAGAAGTTGATAGTTTATTGCCTTCTAAATTTAGGAACTCGTTAGCAGGTACATTATCGGGTAAAATATAACTACCTTCTGCTTTTAGCATCGCTGGAAAAATAATACAATGGAAAACAATATTATCTTTTCCTATAAAATGGACTAGTTTAGTGTCTTCATCTTTCCAATAGGGTTCCCAATCTTTTCCTTCGCGTTGTGCCCATTCTTTTGTTGACGAAATATATCCAATAGGCGCATCAAACCAAACGTAAAGCACTTTGCCTTCGCCACCTTCTGCTGGTACTGGAATTCCCCAATCTAAATCTCTGGTTACTGCACGTGGGCGTAAGCCATCATCAATCCAAGATTTACATTGCCCGTAAACATTAGGTTTCCAGTCTTTTTTATGACCTTCTAAAATCCATTCTTTTAAAAACGCTTCGTGTTTATCTAAAGGTAAAAACCAATGTTTTGTTTCTTTTAAAGTAGGTACATTTCCTGTTATTGCCGATTTTGGATTAATTAAATCCGTAGCATTATGACTGGTTCCACAGTTTTCACATTGGTCGCCATAACTTTCTTCATTACCACATTTTGGACAGGTTCCTATAACAAAACGATCTGCTAAAAATTGATTGGCTTCGGCATCATACAACTGCTCTGAAGTTTCTTCAATAAACTCACCCTTTTTATCTAACGTTTTAAAAAACTCTGAAGCCGTTTCATGATGAATTGGTGCCGATGTTCTTGAATAATTATCATACGTAATTCCGAAGTCTTCAAACGATTTTTTGATAATCGCATGATATTTATCAACGATATCTTGAGGCGAAACCCCTTCGTTTTTAGCTTTAATGGTAATAGGTACACCATGCTCATCGCTTCCTCCAATTAAAATAACATCGTTTCCTGTTAAACGTAAATAACGCGCATAAATATCTGCGGGCACGTAAACCCCAGCTAAATGCCCAATATGTATTGGTCCGTTTGTATAAGGAAGTGCAGTAGTAATTGTATATCTTTTCGGCATAGTAATGTCTTTTTGAAGGCGTAAAAGTACACAATTTGCGTGCTATTTAGAAAAAAAATGTACATTTACATTATGTCGAAAAATCTACTAATTTTAAGCTTATTTTGTTTTGTTTTTTTCTTTGGAATAGAAACATTAGCATCACAAAATATAACTACTGAAAAACAAAACAATACTTTGAAACAACCACCATACTTAAAAGCAGGCGATACGGTTGCTATTGTTGCGCCATCTGGAATATTAAAAAATAGAACAGACGAGGTTAAACAAGCTCAAGCACTTTTAAAAAGTTGGGGGCTGCATTCAATTATTGGCAAACATGTATTTAATAATGCTGATCATTTTGCAGGAACGGATGATGAACGTTGTGAAGATTTTCAAAATGCTTTAGACAACCCTAAAATTAGTGCCATCTGGTGTGCCCGTGGAGGTTATGGCACCGTTAGAATATTAGACAAATTGGACTTTTCGAAATTTAAAGAAAATCCTAAATGGGTGATTGGATATTCTGATATTACAGCACTTCATAACCAAATACATAACGAAGGTATTGAAAGTTTACATGCCATAATGTGCATAAGCTTACCAAAAGATGAATCTGAAATTGAAGCCAGTATTTCAACCTTCAAAAATACCATTTTCGGGAAGCCATTAGATTACACTTTAAAAGGTTCTGAATTCAACAAGACTGGAACAACCTCAGGACAATTGGTTGGTGGTAATTTAACCATGTTACACACGATGTTGGGATCTAAAACTAGTATTAATACTTCTGGAAAAATATTATTTATTGAAGAAATTGGTGAATATAAATACCATATAGACCGCATGCTACAAAGCTTAAAACGCGCTGGTTATTTTGATAATTGCAACGGTGTAATAGTTGGTGGCATGAGTAAAATGCGAACAAATACAACCCTTTGGGGAACCTCTGTTGAGCAACTTATAATTGATGCTTTAGGCGATTACGGTTTCCCTATTGCTTTTAATATGCCTGCTGGTCATGAACCAGACAATAGAGCTTTAATTTTAGGAAGAACTATT
This sequence comes from Algibacter sp. R77976, assembly GCF_044594645.1. Taxonomy (GTDB): domain Bacteria; phylum Bacteroidota; class Bacteroidia; order Flavobacteriales; family Flavobacteriaceae; genus Algibacter_B. Next base: position 1,120,509 of record NZ_CP138989.1, on the reverse strand, counting down.
AAGTTAACGGTTAACAAAACAGCATCTGAAATTATTTTTGGAAACTAAACTCCAAATTGATTAAGGTGATGGTCTAAATGTTTATAAAACATGTTATTCCATTCTTGTTTCGTTAGTGCTCCAAAAGAATGAGATTCTTTCCCATCAAAATGATTTTCACCTAAACTTTGTGTCTTTTTTATATAATCCGTTAATCTGGCTTTTTCTTCAACAAAGTTTTTAGCATCTGCAATTATAAATTGTGGTGCTGTTCTGCTATTTTTTTTATACGGTTTATCGCTTACAACTGCGTTTTTTACAAATAGCTTTAGCATTAATTTTGTAAAGCCATTTGGTTTTGCATGCTTATCTTCAAAAGCCATTTCGTAGGTAACATTGCAATGCGCTAACATTTGGTCTGCGCTCATTTTTCCCCATAACGGTTGTGCTGTTGGCGAAAGGTTGTTAATTCTTTCTATTACAGCTTCAGTTTCTTTAGCATCGAAGATATTTTTCATGACTTTTAGGTTGGTTTGTTAAAAAAATATACTGCAATTTATAAATTTTATTTAAAACCCTCGCTCCTTCTGAATCTGCTCATAAGCCGCTTGTACTTGTCTAAACTTTTCTTCAGCACCTTTTTGGTGCTCTTTTCCTAAGTGTATTACTTTATCTGGATGGTATTTTTTAGCCATTTTTCGGTAGGCTTTTTTAATTTGGTCTACCGTAGCACTTTTAGTAATTTCTAATACTTTATATGCATTATCACTACTGTTATAAAACATGGCCTTAATACTTTCGTAATCTCTAGAGCTTATGCCCAAATAACCAGCAATAGTATAAATTTGTTTAACCTCATCTTGGGTTACAGTACCATCTGCTTTTGCGATTCCGAATAAAAAGTGCATCAGTTGTAAACGCGATGGATGATCCATCATTTGGCGAATTTGCAAACATACAGGCCTTAATGATACATTTTGCTTACTTATATTTTTAAACAATTTAAAAGCTTGGTTTGCACGTTCCTTACCATACATGTTTAAAAACTGTTGGCGCACAAAATCTAATTCGCTTTGGTCTTGTTTTCCATCGGCTTTAATTACAACCGAGGCTAGAACGAGTAAACTCACTTCAAAATCTCCCGATTGGGTTTGTGGGCGTTGTCTGGGTTGTGTTCTGTATGTTGTTCTTTGCCCTCTTCTGGTTTGTCTTTCTCCTAAAAGCGGGTTATCCTTACCATCTGCCATAGCATCTATAACGCTTCCTAATGCTAAACCAATTATTGCCCCAATGGGACCGCCAAACGACCAACCTAGAGAGGCGCCTATCCATTTTGAAAAACTCATGTAATTTTTTTTGTTTTAATACGTTCAAATATACTATTGTTAGTTGAATTTTTTACGATTTTGTTACAATTGTAATGCGTTAAGGATAGTAGCGGCATCCTTTATGCGAAGTTTCAAACCTATAATTTCCTAATAAAATAAAGGCTTATTGATTGAAAGATCCCGAAACAGGTTCGGGACTGCTTCGCAGAAAGATATAGCGGATAGCCTGACCTTATAACGCCATAAGCGTTTTAAGGGAACGTCCAAATAATTATTACAAAGGTTTTGATTAACTTTGCACCATTATTAATATGAAAAATTAAAATTTAAAAATATGTATCCAGCAGAATTAGTAAAACCAATGCGTGAGGATTTAACCAAAGTTGGTTTTGAAGAATTACATACAGCTGAAGCTGTTGATGTTGCTTTAGCAAAAGAAGGTACAACACTTGTTGTAGTAAATTCAGTTTGTGGTTGTGCAGCAGCAAATGCACGTCCAGGCGCAAGAATAAGTTTAGAAAACGCTAAAAAACCAGATCATATAGTAACGGTTTTTGCAGGAGTTGATAGAGAAGCTGTTGATGCTGCTCGTGGGCACATGGTGCCGTTTCCTCCAAGTTCACCTAGTATGGCATTATTTAAAGATGGCGAATTGGTACACATGTTAGAGCGTCATCATATTGAAGGACGTCCTGCAGAATTAATTGCAGAAAACCTTGTTGATGCTTACAACGAGCATTGCTAAAAATTAAACACATATACTAAACCACGATCTAATCGTGGTTTTTTTATGCTTTAACGCAACCTTTTTAATTTAACATCATCTATTAAGAAATAATCTTCTAATGAAAAACACTTCTTTTATAACATTCTTATTTTCAATATGTTTAAGCCTATTAGCTTTTCAATGTGAAGATGATATTACTCAAGAAGATGAAAGCGCAGAATTAGAAATTTTAAGACTTAAAATTGAAACTTTAGCCAAAACTTCTATTTGCAACGAAGAATTTGAATGTAAATATATAGGTTTTGGTAGCAAACCTTGTGGTGGCGCATCCGGATATTTAATTTATTCAACTTCTATTGATACTGAAAAATTAGAAAGCTTAGTTTTAAATTTCAATCAAAAACATGCCGCGTTCAATACCAAATGGGGAATTATTTCAAATTGTACTGTTACAGATCCACCTGTAGAGATAAATTGCGAAAATAACACCTGTGTTGCTGTGTACTAATACATAGTTTATTTATTTTTGGGACATGTTAAAAGTCTTGTCTTATCCCATATCGTTTATTTATTTTTTATTTTTTGGGTTAACACTATTAGTGTTTCATCCAATACAATGGCTATGTTTTAATGTTTTTGGACCAAAAGCACACGAAAAAAGCGTATTCGCTTTACAATTTAGTTTAATGCGATGTGCTAATCTTTTAGGCACACGTTTTTCTTTTATTAACCCGCATAAAATAGATTCAGATCGCCCCTTAATAATTGTTTCTAATCACCAAAGTTTACACGATATATACCCGTTAACTTGGTATATGCGAAAACGACATCCAAGATTTATTAGCAAAATAGAACTAGGCAAAGGTATACCAAGTGTATCTTATAATTTGCGCCATGGCGGTGCTGCTTTAATAGACAGAAAAAACCCTAGACAGTCCTTACCTGCACTTATGAATTTTGGCGAGTATATTGAAAAAAACAAATATGCTGCAGTTATTTTTCCAGAAGGCACTAGAAGTAAAGACGGTACACCAAAATCTTTTCAAACCAAAGGATTGGAAATTTTATTTAAAAAAGTACCTTCTGCGTTAATCGTTCCAGTTACCATTAACAATTCATGGAAAATGCTTCGTTACGGGAAATTCCCAATGGGTTTGGGTAATCATATAAAGTTTACTGTACATAAACCCCTAGAATTATCTATATTTGTTAATAAGCAAGAGCTTATCGATACTATAGAATCGACTATAACCAACCATATTGAACATTAAATAAGTTAAAAGATGTCTTTAAAAAATAAGAGATTAGAGGTGATGCAGTTTTTGGAAAAAGATGTTAGTGCATTAATGGAAAAATATTTAATTCCAATAGATAGTATCTGGCAACCAACAGATTTTTTACCAAATTCTGAAACAACTGATGATGCTTTTTTTGAAGAAGTTAAAGAAATAAGAGAGCTTGCAAAAGATTTACCTTATGATTTTTGGGTTGTTTTAGTTGGTGATATGATTACTGAAGAAGCTTTACCTACATACGAATCTTGGTTAATGGATGTTGAAGGTGTAGATCAAGTAAATGGTGAAAATGGTTGGGGAAAATGGGTGCGCCAATGGACTGGAGAAGAAAATAGACATGGAGACGTTCTTAATAAATACTTATATCTTTCTGGAAGAGTAAATATGAAGGAAATTGAAAAAACCACACAACATCTTATTGCTGATGGTTTTGATATTGGAACAGACAGAGATCCTTACAAAAACTTTGTTTATACTAGTTTTCAAGAATTAGCTACATATATTTCGCATAATCGCGTAGCAAAAATTGCAAAAGATAAAGGCAACAAGCGTTTATCTAAAATGTGTAAAATTATTGCTGGTGATGAAATGCGCCACCACCATGCTTATTCTGAATTTGTAGAGCGTATTTTTACAGTAGACCCTAGCCAAATGATGATGGCTTTTCATTACATGATGAAACAAAAAATCACCATGCCAGCGCACTTCTTAAGAGAATCTGGTAAAAGCATAGGGACTGCATTCGAAGAATTCTCATATACAGCACAACGTATTGGAGTTTATACATCAACAGATTATGTTGATATTCTACAAAAATTAATTGATCGTTGGGATATTGGTAGCATTACTGGATTAAATGACGAAGCTGAAAAAGCTAGAGATTATTTAATGAAACTGCCTTCTAGAATGTATCGCTTATCTGAGCGCATGAAAATTCCTGAAAATTCGTTTCAATTTAAATGGGTAGAACCTGCTATTATTAAGTAATTATAGCTATCGTTAATCATTGATAAATTATAATAACAAACGTTTTAGACCTATTTCAAGTTCAGAAAATAGCGAAACTACTTCTGATACTATTTTTGTATACAAACAAAACGGAAATATTTTAACCTCAACCTATAAAGGTGAAAATATTATTGAAGGGCATTTAATTGGCTTGGTTGATAATAATGGTGTTATTAATATGCGATACCATCAAATCAATAAAAACAATGAATTAATGAGTGGTGTTTGTGTTTCTAAACCGGAAATTGACTCCAACGGAAAAATAACACTTCATGAAAGTTGGGAATGGACTTCTGGAGATAAATCTAAAGGAACTTCTGTTCTAGCAGAAATATAATAATTATGAGTTCTCAAGACATTATCAATAAAACTATAGTCTTTGTAAAAGAAACTTTAGCTGACGCTGAAGGTGGTCACGATTGGTTTCACATAGAACGTGTTTATAAAAACAGCCTTTTAATAGCTAAAACAGAATCTGTTGATGATTTTGTAGTAGCACTAGGCGCACTACTTCACGATATAGCCGATAGTAAGTTCTATAATGGCGATGAAACTATTGGGCCAAAAATAGCTCGAGAATTTCTATTTAAACTAAATGTAGATTCAAAAACAATAGAGCATGTTGTAAAAATTATTGAGAACATATCTTTTAAATCTAGCTTAGCAAGTAATAGTGTTAATAAATTTAAATCGATTGAGTTAGATGTTGTACAAGATGCTGATAGACTAGATGCCATTGGCGCCATTGGCATAGCACGTTGCTTTAATTATGGAGGGTTTAAAAATAGAGCGCTTTATAATCCTGAAATTGCTCCCAATCTTAATATGACCAAGGAAGAATACAAAACCGCTACAGCACCAACCATAAATCATTTTTACGAAAAATTATTGTTGCTAAAAGATAAAATGAATACTAACACGGGCAAGCAAATAGCCCAAGAAAGACATACTTATATGTTAGGTTTTTTAGACCAATTTTATAGCGAATGGCAAGGTAAAAAGTGATTATTAATTCTCAAGAGCAACCTGTAAAGCAGTAATTTTATATTCTAATATCGATAACTCCTCGGCATTTTCAATAATCTCTTCAACTGATAAATTATTGTTATTATTAAAATAATTCATAAGGCCTTCTCTTTTCAGCAAATAATATTTTATTGCTTCATTGATTTTATCGTCCATAGCTTTTTAATTCTTACTGTATAATACGCATAATTTCTTTTCTATAACTTGAAGCACTCTTCCCTGTTATATCGTTAAATACTTTATTAAAATGCGAAAAATTATTAAATCCACATTCATAACAAACATCAGCGATACTCATATCACTCTTTTCAGTTAACAACTTAGTTGCATGCACTACACGGTATTCATTTACTACCTGCGTAAAAGTTTTACCAGTAGCTTTTTTAAAATATCTACAAAAAGCAGGAACCGTCATACTAACTATATCTGCAATTTCATCTAAAGCTATATGGCGTTCAAAATTCTCACGAATATATTTAAATACAGAACCTATTTTGGCACTTTCTTGTGCTTCTGCTTCAAAAGCAAATCCATCGGCGTTTAATAAGGTATAATCATCTGTCTTTGCTAAATAGTTTAAAATTTCCAGGAATTTAATTACCCGTTTTAAACCATCATGTTCTAGAAGCTTTTCAATTTTAAGTCCAATCTTTTTCTTGGTATCAATTTGAAAACGAATCCCTTTCTTAGCGCGCTCAAATAGAGCTACTATATTCGACATTTCAGGAATATTCAGGAATTCATCACCTAAAAAATCAGATTTAAATTGAATAATAGTTTCTGTACCATTAGCAGTAAGTCTATCTGAAAATCCATTATGTGGTAAATTAGCACCTATTAATATAAGTTGACTATTATTAAAATAAGACAAGTGATTTCCAATATGTGTTTTACCTTGTCCTTTATTTACATAAACAAGTTCTAATTCTGGATGGAAATGCCAAAAGGCATTATTTTTATCCGCACTTTCTCCATGCTGTCTTACAAGTAATGAACTTCCAAAACTCGGGGTAAGTTTTTCTAAAGTAGGTTTCTTTTTAATCATAACTGGATTAATTTATAGCAAATTTAATACTTATTATGCATACATTGTATATTTAATTACCCTAAATGTATGCTATATTAACTTTACATTGAATTAACACTATATTAACAGATAATTTAGCATACAAATTGGCTAAAATAGATGTTTTTGTAAGCCTACTTCCTCTATACCTTTGTACCGTTGAACGTTATAAAAAAATCCAAATCATGAAAAACGTAATTAAAAATACAAAAAAAGGAATCTTAATGGTAGCATTATTAGCTACGGTTACTGGATTTGCAAATGATAATGAAAACATTATTATTAAGAAAGGTGCAGAAAAAACATCTGTAGTAATAGAAAACGTAAAAGCTGGTAACACACTAACTATAAAAGACAGTTACAATGTTACACTTTACAAAGAATTGATAGAAACTTCTGGGTTATATACAAAAGGATTTAATTTAACAGAATTACCTGATGGTGATTATGTTTTTGAACTTGAAAAAGATTTAGAAATTAATATGATCCCTTTTAATGTTACATCTAACATTGTTAGTTTTAACAAAACAGATGAGGCTACATATTTCAAGCCTTTTATCAAACAAGAAAAAGATTTAGTTTATTTAACAAAACTTAATTTAAATGAAGAAGCAACTTCAATAAATATCTATACTTATATTAATGGAGATTACGAATTAGCTCACTCAGAAAAAATGTCAAAAGGTCAAATTATTGAAAAAGTATTCCAGTTAGAAGAAGGAAACTATAAAATACAAATTAACTCTGGTACAAAAGAGTATACAAAATTCATTAATAATTAGTTTAATGTCTTATTTAGTTTAGTTTAGTTGGTAAAGTGGGCTGTGGTGGCCCACTTTCATTTTTTATATATACTACCATTTACTTCTTAAATATCAATGCTTTTATAAAAGCATTTTTTTTGTTTTATAAAATAATATAAACGAAATAAAACTTCATTTTTATCTAAATACTCAACACATTAATTTTACCTAATAATGATGCAAAATTAACAGTTAATTTAACACATAAATTAGTCAATTTCAATGTTTTACAAACAAAACATCTGTTATATCTTTGAAGTGTTGAACGTTAAAAAACCCAGATTATGAAAAATGTAATTAAACACACAAGAAAAGGAATCTTAATGGTAACTATGTTTGCTACCTTGTTAAGTTTCGCAAATGATGCTTCATTATTTAACATTAAAAATGATGCAAAAAGAACCTTCCTTACTTTAGAAAACGTAAAGCAAGGAAACCTTCTATCTGTAAAAGATATTAACGGCGTAATTTTACATAAAGAGACTATACAGGAAACAGGAAAATATACTAAAGGTTTTGATTTAACCGCTTTACCTAATGGTAAATATATTTTTGAACTTGAAAAAGATTTAGAGATAAGCTCAATACCTTTTAAAGTTGATTCTAACCTTGTTCTTTTTGACAAAGAAAACGAAAAAACAACATACAAACCTTTTGTTAGAGTTAAAGACGATTTAGTTTATGTTACTAAACTTAACTTAAACAAATCACCTCTTAAAATAAGGATCTATTTTCAAGGTGGAGCCGATTTAGAACTTATGTATACAGAAACAATAGTAAATGATGTAAAAACTATAAGTAAACTATTTAAATTAAAAGGTTTAAATAAAGGATATTACAAAATGGTATTTAATACTGAAGGTAGACAATTTGTTAAATACATTAATTAATATAAATACCATATTTAGTATTAATTGTGAAAAGTGAGCTTTATAAGCTCACTTTTTTTTTAGAATAACTTTAATTACCCTTTTTTATAAGTTTCAGGTAACTTAAACTTAATTTAGGCTTGGTTTAATTAGAAGAAACGATTTGGTGTACTTTGTAGTAAATTTAAAGGATGTTTACTTTATTTAAAGCACCTTAAATTTACTCATATTGTGTGTCTTAAAGTCTTAAAGTAAAAATAGGTTATTCACAAATCTTATAAAAACGTTGGTGTGTCTTTGTAAAATAACAATTGTTCAATTTATTTAAGTTTTGAGGAAAAACTCCTATTCCCCGGGGAAATCAGCCTTACGTTTTTGTAAAAAAGCTGTTGTACCCTCTTCAAAATCATCTGTTCCAAAACAGTTTCCAAATTCTGTAACTTCTACATTATATCCATCTACACCATCTTTATAATTGGCATTTATAGCTCTTATCGCTGCACTAATAGCAACAGTAGAGTTTCTAGAGATTTTAGTAGCCATTTTTTCGCATAGCGGAAGTAATTCTTCTAAGGACGTGACATGATTTACTAAACCATAACTTAAAGCTTGGTTGGCATCAATCATACCTGCTGTCATAATCATTTCCATAGCGCGCCCTTTACCAACTAATTGTGGTAAACGTTGTGTACCTCCGTATCCTGGAATAACGCCTAGAGACACCTCCGGAAGCCCTAATTTAGCATTATCGCTAGCGACTCTAAAATGTGCAGACATAGCCAACTCTAAACCTCCACCAAGCGCAAAACCATTAACGGCCGCAATAACTGGCGTTGATAGGTTTTCAACAAAATTAAATAACAATTCTTGTCCTTTTGCGGCTAGGCTTGTGCCCTCATTGACATCAAAATCTGCAAACTCACTAATATCTGCGCCTGCTACAAAAGCTTTTTCTCCGCTTCCTGTTATAATAATAACTTTGGTGTCTTTGTCATTATCTGCTTCATCAAATGCTTCATGCAGCTCTTGTATTGTTTCTCTATTTAATGCATTTAATTTTTTAGGTCGGTTAATGGTTATGGTAGTAATGCCATTATTTTCTTTAGAAATGATATTGTTGTAACTCATGGTTTTCACTGTATTATAAAACTTTTATCTGTTAAGTTCATTTTTCAACTCTCTACTTAATTCTAAATCATTTATTATTTTGTCTTTTGTTGGTTTAAGACTGAAAAAATAAACCGCTAATAACAACGCTATGATAAGATACAAAAGGTTTTCGGAAATCATAGCTGCTACTATTCCAAAAAAGGCAGGTCCTTCTATTAGTGCAAACTTAATTATAATAGCTTGTTGATAGCCTTCTAATTTTTCTTTTAAAGTCGCTTTACTTTTTAAAGCATCTATTTTTTGTTTGTAAAGATAGTTTCCAATAAAAATGCCGAAAACGGCCATAATTGGTAGTATAAAATAGAATACCTCGTTTTTATCCATAACATTTAATTCCCAATTATCGTTTTGGATAAAAATCATACTTCCAAATATAACAAGCCCAGCTGAAAAACCTAAATGCATTATAGAAATTGTTCTTAAAAACCCTTTTGGTGTCGATTGAACTCTGCTTTCCATCACTTTATTTTGGTGTTGATATTTATTCTTTAGGAAAAGTAACTTTAAATGTAGTGCCTTTGTCTTTTTCTGAAACAAAAGAGATGCTTCCATTATAAGTTTCAACTATGTTTTTTACCATAGCCAGCCCAAGCCCCATACCACTAGTTTTGGTTGTAAATTTTGGTTCGAACACTTTTTCTTTATTCTCTTCTGCGACACCCGTGCCATTATCTGCTACAGTAATAACAACATTGCCATTGCTCTTACCAACATTAATAACAATTTTAGGTGTTTGGCTATCTGGCATAGCTTGAATAGCGTTTTTAACCAAATTTGTAACCACTCTAATAAGTTGGGTTCTGTCTAGTTTTGCTATAATTTCTTCGGCATCTGAAGTGAAAACTATATATTTTTCATTAAAAATATCTAAGGCCAGTTTTACAATTTTTACGACGTTAAGTGTTTCATTTTGTTGCGCGGGCATTTTTGCAAAATTTGAAAATGCCGAAGCTATAGAACTCATGGTATCTATTTGCTGAATTAAAGTCTTACTATATTCATCTACTTTAGAATGGATATTTTCATCTTCTGGATTAAACTTACGCTGAAAATTTTGTACCGTTAAACGCATAGGTGTTAACGGATTTTTAATTTCGTGTGCTACTTGTTTTGCCATTTCTCTCCAGGCTTGTTCGCGCTCGCTTTTTGCTAATTGTACGGCACTTTCTTCAAGCTCGTCAATCATACTATTATATGATTTTACTAGAGATGAAATTTCTTCGCTAGTATCATCTACTTCTATTTTTTCGTTACGCCTTTCCAGTCTTGTGGCATTCATTTTATCGCTAATAGTTTTTAACGACTTGGTGATGTATTTTGACAACCAAAAGGCTATTGCAATAGCCGTTAATAATACAAGCATAAAAGCAAAACCTATACGTTTTAAAAACTCTTGAAGTTCTTTAACTAAAAAATCGTCTTTCTCTAAATACGGTATGTTTAAAATGGCAATAGGATTTGATTTATTGTCTGTAATATAAGTGTAAGACGATTGAAAGGTTTCTCCATTTTCTTTATGAATATCTACATATCGGTGCTGTGCTATTTCAGTTTCATTATTAAAAGTAACGTTTTGAGTCAATGCATTCATAATTTCAGCGTCTATGCATTTTTCTGCTGTTTCGTTTTGCAAACCTGCCTTAGATGAAATTAAAAGCCCGCCATCCAGATCGTATAAATTAGTTTGAAGTTTATGAATGTCTGCAACATTATAAATTTCTTCTTTAAAAATATATGGAATGTTTTCAGTTTTAACTTCCCAAGTATTCTGCCTACTATTTAAATAACGCTTAAGATGGGTTTGAATACTACCTTCTTTACGCTCTAGTCGACCTTCGTGGTAATCTCTACTCTGTTCCTGATATTGATATATGGCTACTGCCGAAATTAGTACAGATCCCACCAATACTAGCAATATCATGGCTAAAAAAATACGGGTACGTAAGGATAGCTTTTTTAATTTCATTGGTTTAAATATAGCAATAATCAAACCAAACACACTAAGGGTTATTTAAAAAATATTAGCTGGCCGGTACTGCGCTAGGGATAGTAATGAAAAGCCCACAGCCCGACGCAGGAGGTGCGAGGACTTGTAATGGATAGCCCGACCCTTGCGGTAGCGCCCAAATAACAAAATGTTTATCCTTTTTGCTTTATTTTTTGTTTCCTTAAAAGAATACTATTGTAACAAAAACACGGATAAACGACCAAAAAACAGGATGAAATTCAAAACGACGTGCATTTTATCGATTAAATTCGTTTTATATCGTATTTTTTACTTAATTGTTTCTAAAGACAAACCAATGAAAACTATAACTACCCTTCTCATTTTATGTTCTTTTTTTATAATGAGTTCTCAAAATGATGATGAAATAAAAGGCATAATTGTTAACCAGCAAAATATTCCTGTAAAAAATGCCACCATAAGTATTCCTTCTGCGTTTTTAAGAACTGTTTCTAGCGAGGATGGTAAATTCAATTTATCATTAGCAAATATGATTTATAAAACAGATGATGTTATTGAAATTTCTATCGAGGATACGGATGAAATTATTAAGTTAACAATAGATGATTATTTGAAATTAAATAAAAAGGTCTTTGTAATGAGTGGCGGTGAGAAAAAGGTTGCAAAAAATAAAAAAGCTATTGCAACTATTAAACAAGAGCCAACTAAATATACAGAAGCTAAAAAAACATCATTAATTTTAGATAATGTAAAAAAAGGAAATAAAATTTCTATTAAAAATTATAAAGGGAAGGTGTTTTTTAAAGAACTTATTGAAACATCTAACCTTAAGAAAAAAGAATTTGATTTAAACTATTTAGTAGATGGTAGTTATTTCTTTGAAATTGAAAAGGATTTACAAATTAGTATTATACCTTTTAATATTAGCTACGAAAAAGGAGTGATATACTCAAAATATAATAAAACAAGATTTTTTAAACCGCATATTAAGGTTGAAAATGAAGTGGTAATATTAACTCAAATTTCTGAAAACGGAGATCCAATCACTATTAATATTTATGACGAAAACAATCAACTTTTATATAATGATACTACTGAAAATGAATTAGATATCCAGCGTGCCTTTAAACTAAAAAAAGGGAGTTTTAAATTTGTAATAACCTCCAATAATAGAGAATACGCTACATTAATTAATAATTATGATTAGTTAATGTCTTTTCTCGTAATTTAAGCTTCAGGGTTTTTATCTCGAATGTTTTTGTAAACTTTAAAACCTAACATGATGAGAACGCCTAGGATGAAAATCCCTACTACACCCCAAATCCAATTGATAGCACTTTTTAAAATGACTAAAAAGATGACTGCAAAAAGTATAAACGTTGCGCCTTCGTTCCAGATTCGCATGTAACTTGATGTTTTTTTAACGACATCGTTTTGTAATTGTTTATAATATTTATGTGTTATTAGGTGATAAATGAAAAGAAGTATGATGAATCCTAATTTTACTTGCATCCAAGGTTGATAGAATAAATATGGATTTATGGCAAATAGGCTTAAGCCAAAAACAAGGGCTAAAACAGCCGATGGCCATGTTATGATATACCACAAGCGTTTTGCCATTAATTTAAGTTGCTTGCCTAAAATTTCTTTTTCGGGCGATGGTTTATGAAAGGCTTCTATTTGATACACAAATAACCTTGGAATATAAAATAAGCCCGCAAACCAAGTGATTACAAATATTAGATGAAAAGCTTTAAGGTATTGGTAATATTCCATGAGTTAAGTTAATAAAGTTTTATAAGCAATTTATTAATTGGAAGTGTGCCTAAATATTGCGATGAAACTTGAGTCATTAAACGTTTAATGGTTTTCTACAGGTATCCATTCTTTAGCGATATTAGCAATTACTTGCGCAAAGTCTTCACGGTCGTTCAAGCAAGGAATAACTGTAAATTCTTTTCCGCCAACTTCATGAAAAATCTCTTCACCTTCCATCGCTATCTCTTCTAAAGTTTCTAAACAATCGCTTACAAATGCTGGTGTTACGATAGCCATTTTTTTAACTCCTGCTTTACCCATACGTTCTATAGTACGATCTGTATACGGTTGTAACCATGGGTCAAAACCTAGTCTAGATTGAAAGGACGTCGAATATGTGCCATTTTTTAAACCTAATGCTTTAGCAACATTAACTGTGGTAATTTCGCATTGGTGTCGGTAACAAAACTCATGTTGTTCACTTCCTTTTTTGAAGCAACATTTTCCATCCATTTTACAATTTCCGTTGGTTATATCACTTTTACGAATATGACGTTCTGGAACACCATGATAACTAAAAAGAATATGCTCGTAATCTAGTCCTTCAAGCCTTTCTGATATACTTTTAGAAAGTACACTTATATAATCTGCCCTTTCATAAAAGGCTGGCGTTCGCGTTATTTTTACTTGAGGAAAATGTTCTGCAACCAATTCATCTACTTTAACATCAATGGTTTCTGTAGTTGCCATGGCAAATTGCGGATAAAGCGGAATGGTTTTTATTTCTGTACACCCTTTATCTACTAATTCTTGAAGTCCTTTTTTAAGAGTCATACTTCCGTATCGCATGGCTAATGCCACAGGCAATTCTAACTTTTCTTGTACTTTGTTTTGAAGCCTTTCAGATAGAACTATAAGAGGAGATCCCTCGTCCCACCATATTTTTTTATACGCAGCTGCAGATTGTTTTGGTCTTGTATTTAATATAATACCTTTAACTAAAAGCGTTCTGGCCCAAAGCGGCACATCTATAACACGCTCGTCCATTAAAAACTCACCTAAATATTTTTTTACATCTTTAGGGCTTGGACTATCTGGCGAACCAAGATTTACTAATAAGATTCCTTTTTTCATATTGCAAAAATACAACACAAATTGAAATCATTATATGTACTTACAAATAATTCCTTTGGATTAGTAGTTGGTATCTTTTTTTTCCTCTTTTTGCTCATGATATAACTTAGGACGTTTCTCGTTATAATCGCAATCTTGAAAAATACCGCATGATACATTAGTACGTGCTAAAGATTTACCTCTTACTAGGTGTTTAGATAAGGCTTCAATGTCTTGATTTAAGAATTTCATAATAGATAATTTTGGGGTTCATCTATACCAAAGTTAATTTTAAATTTTTAAAAATCATTAACTTAAAGACATAACGTATTTTTTTGGGGTCGTACCGTATTTCTTTTTAAAAGCAGCAATAAAATGACTAGATGTACTATAACCAACCTTGTGCCCCACTTCATTTACATTATCGTTACCAGATTCTAATAATTTTCGTGCCACTTCCATTTTATAATCAAACAAAAAACTAAAAACCGAATCGCCATAAATTTGTTTAAAACCTTCTTTTAATTTTTTAAGACTTAGGCCTATTTCATCAGCAAGCTCTTGTAACGTTGGAGGTTCGGCCATACGAGAAACAATTATATCTTTAGCTTTTCTAATTTTAATAACGTTGGTTTCGTCTACCAAAAATGGGCATTGTTCAACATCGGCATCTTCACTTCTATTAAAATATAAGCTCAACAACTCATAAGCTTTTCCTTTAAAGTACAATGATTTTATTGATTGATTAAGGTTGTAATTAATTAATTGATTTAAGACGATAGCCATTGATGGCGAAATAACACCATCTTTATAATACTTTTTATCTTTGTTATCGGCACTTAAAAACGTAATATAATCGGCTTCTTGCGAAAACAAACTGTGAAACTTTTTAATAGAAATTACTACAGACACTATCCATGAGTTAGGATCGACCTGAAGATTAATAGGTAATTCGCGCTGCGGATTGTATAGTAACAACGAATTTTCTTCATGAATATCCAAAGTATAATGCCCTTGGTTAAAAACAAACTTAGTTGAGCCTTTAACACAAAAATGAAATTGCAAAAATGTGC
The DNA here is from genome assembly GCF_044594645.1 of Algibacter sp. R77976. Classification (GTDB taxonomy): domain Bacteria; phylum Bacteroidota; class Bacteroidia; order Flavobacteriales; family Flavobacteriaceae; genus Algibacter_B. The sequence goes on along the minus strand of NZ_CP138989.1, from coordinate 1,105,328 downwards.
TATTTATATCTTTAGCAACACTTTGAGTTAAACTTAGATCGTTTTTAAACATTAAAATCAAAAAACCATCTTCAACTATTGTTTCTTCAAAAGAACTTTTAGCGACACTTTTTTTAGTATTAAACTCTTTATTCATTGTTATTTATTTAGATCCATTCTAAACTAAGCATGAAAAATCAGCCTAATTCACTACAAAAATATGAGATTTATCAAGTTTTCAAAAAAAACAACGTTAAAAAACCACAAACGATACTAAAAGTTCTTTTAGCGTTACTTTTTTTTAAGCCTTCCTTATATTTTTGCTTCACATTTTCAGGTATAGCAATGCAGAAGTACAACATTAGTAAAAGTAGTTCCTTTTATGCTATTGGCTTAAGTTACAAAAAAGCCGATGCAGATATAAGAGGTAATTTTAGTTTAGACGAAGATTCTAAACTAAAATTACTAAATCAAGCAAAAGAAAATGATATTGAAAGTTTAGTTGTAACTTCTACCTGTAACAGAACCGAGATTTATGGTTTTGCGCAACACCCATTTCAACTTATTCAATTACTTTGTGACAACACTCGTGGTACGGTTGAAGAGTTTCAAGATGTGGCTTATGTTTTTAAAAACAAAGATGCCATATCGCACATGTTTCGTGTTGGGTCTGGTTTAGACAGTCAGATTCTTGGCGATTTCGAAATTATTAGCCAATTAAAAATTAGTGCTAAACTTTCTAGAAAACATGGTTTATTAAACCATTTTACAGAGCGTTTAGTAAATGCTGTTATCCAAGCAAGCAAACGAATTAAAACAGAAACTGATATTTCTTCTGGAGCAACGTCTGTTTCATTTGCTTCTGTTCAATACATTTTTAAAAATGTAGAAAACGTTTCAGATAAAAATATTTTATTATTCGGTACAGGTAAAATTGGAAGAAACACTTGCGAGAACTTAGTAAAACATACCGAGAACGACCATATTACTTTAATTAACAGAACTAAAGACAAGGCAGAACAAATTGCTGGGAAATTTAATTTATTAGTTAAAGATTATGCTAATTTACAAGAAGAAGTAAGTGCATCTGACATCTTAATAGTTGCAACTGGTGCGCAACGCCCAACTATTGATAAACACCTTATTCAAACGGATAAACCGCTTTTAATTTTAGATTTATCTATTCCAAAAAATGTAAATGAAAATGTTGAAGAGTTAGAAAACGTTTCACTTGTTCATTTAGATCATTTATCACAAATTACGGATGAAAATTTAGAAGCTCGAAAAGCACATATCCCTTCCGCGGAAGCGATTATAGAAGACGTAAAAACAGAATTTAACAGCTGGTTAGAAACAAGAAAATTTGCGCCAACTATTAAAGCTTTAAAACATAAATTAGCCGATTTTGCTACGGCAGAATTAAATACACAGCGTAAAAAACATGCTGATTTTAATGAAGCTCAGGCAGAATTGATTAGTAATAATATCATTCAAAAAATTACGAATCATTTTGCCCATCATTTAAAAGATGATAATGTCTCTACTGATGATAGCCTGGAACTTATTAAAAAAGTATTCCAATTAGAACCTTCCACAAAAAATGTCTAAAACCATAAGAATTGGTACGCGCGATAGTGAATTAGCACTATGGCAAGCCAACATAGTAAAAAAATTACTCGAAGAAGCTGGTCATAAAACAGAACTTGTACCTGTTAAATCTACAGGAGATCTCGTGTTAGACAAACCACTTTACGAACTTGGAATTACCGGGATTTTTACCAGAACTTTAGATATCGCCATGTTAAATAATGACATCGATATCGCAGTACATTCTTTAAAAGATGTGCCAACAGTTTTACCCAAGGGCATTATACAAGCGGCCGTTTTAAAACGTGGAAATGTAAATGACACCCTTGTTTTTAAAGACAATGAGGAGTTTTTAGGATCTAGAGACGCTATTATTGCAACCGGAAGTTTACGTCGTCGCGCACAATGGCTAAACCGTTTCCCAACACATACTATCACAGATTTACGTGGTAATGTAAATTCACGTTTACAAAAACTTGAAGATAACGATTGGAACGGTGCTATTTTCGCAGCTGCGGGCATTGGTAGAATTGGAATAAGACCAGAAGAAGCTATTAATCTAGATTGGATGATTCCTGCTCCTGCTCAAGGCGCTATTATGATTACAGCTTTAGATGAGGATGACTTTGTAAAAGAAGCCTGCGCAATATTAAACCACGAGGAAACAGAAATTTGCACCACTATAGAACGTGAGTTTCTAAACAAACTTGAAGGTGGATGTACGGCACCAATAGGCGCTTTAGCCTATATTAAAGATGAAGAAATCAACTTTAAAGGTGTTTTATTAAGTCCTGATGGCACAAAACGAATTGATGTTACTAGAGTTAAGAAACTAGGAGAACATAATGATATGGCACAGTATTGTGCCGATTTTGTTATTGAACGTGGCGGAAAACGTTTAATGGATAAAATTAAAAATTCAGATAGAAAAACAAATGTATACTCTACAAAGAGTTTTACTGAAGACCAACGTTTGCTGCTTCATGAAAAGGTAGTTGCAGAAAGTTCAGATTTCATTAAAATTAGTTTAAATCGTATTCATCCTCGTTTCTTAAAAAACGAAATTGAAAACGTAGTCATTACTAGTAAAAACGCAGTAGAATCTTTAACTACAAACTATTCAGCAATCGAATTACAGTTTAAAAATATTTACTGTGTAGGTCGTAGAACAAAACGTTTGGTAGAAAATAAAATAGGCAAAGTAAAGCATACCGAAAAGAATGCTAAAAAACTTGCTGAATATTTAGTCGATTATATTGAAGGTACCGAAGTCACTTACTTTTGCAGCGATTTAAGGTTAGACGATTTACCTACTATTCTTGACGAAAACAATATAAAAGTTAACGAAATTGAAGCTTACGAAACTAAATATGATGGCTTAAAAGTAGATGATTCTGTTGAAGCGGCTATGTTTTACAGTCCATCAACTGTTGAGAGTTTTGTACGCAGTAATAACAATGAAGTTATCGCATTTTGCATTGGAGAAACCACAGCCAAAGAAGCTAAAAAACATTTTAGCGATGTTAGGGTGGCTAAAGTGCCAACTGTAGAGAGTGTGATTGAGTTGGTTAATGAACATTATGTTTGATACATATAATTAAATGAGAATTAAAATAATTTTTTTATACATATTATTTACGGGCTGTTCGCCTAGGTATAAAATGACTATAGAGAACTCAATAAAAGGTAACATAAATGCAAACCATGAAATACTTATTCTAGACAATAATTCGAATATTACGATAGATACCAACTCCTTAATTGCAGAAATTAAAGGGCCATATCAAAAAACTTTTACTCCAAAAAAGGAAACCCTGAAAGGTTGTGGATATTCTGAAATCATTAGGGACTTAAAAGAAAAATCACAACAATTAGGAACAAATATTATTGATATTTTTGAATTAAAAAAGCCAAATGGAATTAGCAATTGTTATAAAATCAAAGCAAAACTATACAGAAACATTGATGACAAATTAGTTGATAGTATTAAGAGTTATAATAGCTCAAAAAATATTTCAAAATTAGATAAAAATGCAAATTTCGCTTTGATTCATTTATACAGACCCAAATGTTTTTATGGCACTATTGTTAAATTCGATATTTTAATGGATAACAATGCCTTTATCACCAAATTATCTAATGGACAAAAAATATCATTTAAAATATTTGATTTTGGCGTTCACACTTTTTCTGGTATAAATCAGAAAAATCACAAAAAAGAAATTTCAATAGAAGTAAAAAAAGGTCAAGAGTATTATTTACGTTGTGGAGTCGATATAGGCCGAGACTATGGGGTTCCTCAATTTTCACTAATAGATAATTTAACTGGTTTATCTGAATTCCAAAAAGTAAATTAACGATTTTTACGTTAATTCAAAAAGAAGCAAAAATGATAAACAGTTGAATAAATAAAATCAAAAACAGCCGATAACCCTTAGCCAAAAAAGCGAAAGGCAAAAAGCTAAAAGCCAGATATGATTAAAAACGATTTATTTTTAAGAGCATTAAAAGGAGAAACTGTAAACCGTCCACCTGTTTGGATGATGCGTCAAGCAGGACGTTATCTTCCAGAATTCATGGAAATTAAGGCTAAATACGATTTCTTTACACGTTGTCAAACGCCAGAATTAGCAAGTGAAATTACAGTACAACCTATCCGTCGTTACGGAATGGATGCAGCTATTTTATTTAGCGACATATTGGTAATTCCTCAAGCTATGAATATTGAGGTACAAATGAAACCAAATTTCGGTCCATATTTACCAAATCCAGTACGCTCACAAAAAGATGTCGATAATGTTATTGTTCCAGATGTAACACAAGCATTAGATTATGTTTATCAAGCCATAAAAGCAACCAAAGAAAAACTAAACGACGAAATTCCGTTAATAGGTTTCGCAGGTTCACCGTGGACTATCTTATGCTATTGCGTACAAGGTCAAGGCAGTAAAAATTTCGATAAAGCCAAAGAATTTTGCTTTACAAACCCTGTAGCAGCTCATCAATTATTACAAAAAATAACAGATACAACTATTGCTTACCTTAAAGAAAAAGTAAAGGCAGGTTGTAACGCTGTACAAGTATTCGATTCTTGGGGAGGCATGTTATCACCTGTCGATTATCAAGAATTTTCGTGGCAATATATCCAACAAATTATCGATGCCTTAAAAGACGACGCTCCGGTTATCGCCTTTGGTAAAGGCTGTTGGTTTGCACTAGGCGACATGGCAAAATCTGGCGCATCTGCACTTGGGGTAGACTGGACTTGTTCTGCGCGTAACGCCCGTTATTTATCTGGCGGAAACATTACGCTTCAAGGAAATTTCGATCCAACACGTTTATTTTCTCCTCCGGCAGAAATCAAAAAAATGGTTCGCCAAATGATTGACGATTTTGGTAAAGACAAATACATCGTAAACCTTGGGCACGGTATTTTACCGAATATTGGTTTAGACAATGCCAAAGCGTTTATAGACGCCGTTAAAGAATACGGAAACTAAAACATTTTGGGCGTTCCCTACTTTTTAATGTAACAAGTTTTAAAAAACAGCTCGGGCTTTACGCTATACCTGCCTGGCGGCAGGCAGGTCTTTTTTTGTCATTTATGGCAGCAAAAAAAAAGGATGCCGCTGCAATCCCTATCGCAAGAGTAAAAAGTATAATTTTACATTCCTTTAAAAAGTTATATTTTTATATAAATAACTTTAAAAATATATGCCTAATAAATTTCAGCATCTAGCTAAAAAATATGCCATATTAAAAAGAGGTTGGTCGCCCCAACAAAATTTATTTTATGGTTTTTTTACTTATATCATCTTAGGCTTTTTATTATTAAGCCTGCCATTTGCTCAAAAAGAAGGTGCTTCCTTCCTAGACCATTTGTTTATTTCTACCTCAGCAGTATCAACAACAGGTCTAGTAACAGTTCCTATTTTCGATACATATAATACTTTTGGCCAATTAATAATTATGGTATTAATTCAGCTTGGAGGTATCGGTTATTTAACCTTTACTACATTTATGTTGTTATCTACCACCAGAAAAATGACGCCTTGGCACAAAAAAATACTATCAACAGAGTTTACACTTCCAAAAACCATAAAGATTAACGACTTTTTAAAATCAGTTATTCTATTCACTTTAATTATGGAACTCATTGGAGCAATTCTATTTTTTATTGCTTTTAAAAGCGACGGTATGCCCTTCTTTGAAGCCCTTTGGATATCTATTTTTCATAGTGTAAGCACTTTTTGTACTGCTGGATTTAGTTTGTTTAATAATGGGTTTACCGATTATGTAGATGATAATTTTATAAACTTCATAATTGCTATGCTTGCCATTTGTGGCTCTTTAGGATTTATTGTAATTACCGATTTTGGCTTGTGGATAAAACACAAAACACACAAAATAAGCTTTACAACAAAAATTATATTTTACGGGTTTTTAATTTTACTTACCCTGGGCACATTATTCTTCTACTTTTTTGAACCTTCAATAACAGCCCTAACTGGTAAATCTCGATTTTTAGCTTCCTTTTTCCAAACCATGACAACCATGACAACGGTAGGGTTTAACACCGTAGACTTTGGAGCCTTCTCGCAAGCCATGATGTTAATTTGTATTTTCTTAATGTATATTGGAGCTTCGCCATCGGGTACTGCTGGTGGTATAAAAATAACAACCTTAACAGCCGTTTTCGCAATTATGAAAAGCCAATTAAAAGGTAGCAAACACATCACCTTTTTAGGACGCATTATTCCTTATGATAGATTATACACAGCCATGTCAGCATTTATATTTTACACCATAATTATATTAATAGGGACATTTTTAATTACTTTAACTAACGATCTAAAGTTTGAAAACATCTTATTTGAAGTAGCCTCTGCGCTCGGTACTGTGGGAGTAAGTACTGGTATAACGGCAGAAATAAATACCTTTGGAAAAATAGTTGTTATCTTTCTTATGTTTATTGGTCGCTTAGGTGTACTTACATTTGGCTTAGCACTTTGGTCTAAAAATGTAAAACAAGAAAATGAAAACTTTTTAAAAGAAGACATAGCAGTTTAGATATGATTAAAAACATCATTTCAGGAATTAAAGCATACTTCGGTGCTTTCGGTTTAATTTCAAAACTAAAACTTTGGAAATATTTTGCTGTTCCCATGGGTATTAGCTTAGTAACAGCTATTGTTGTTTTTGGTTCAGCTTACGGATTATCAGATAATATTGGCGCCTTCATTTCAAAAATATGGATTTGGGATTGGGGACACGAAACCTTTACTTCAATCAGTAATTTTATTGGCGGGTTAATAGTTGTAGTTATCGGTCTTATTCTTTTCAAACACATCATAATGGCATTATCTGCGCCGTTTATGAGTCCTGTTTCCGAAAAAATAGAAGCACACCTAACAGGTAATCCGTTGCATTCACATAGAGATACTACGTTCATGCAACAACTATTACGAGGTATAAAAATTAATGGTAGAAACCTGTTTATGGAATTACTTCTAACCATACCTATTCTGCTTTTAAAATTTATCCCGGTGGTAAATATATTCTCAACTATTTTACTCTTAATGGTGCAAGCTTATTATGCTGGTTTTGGAAATATGGATTATACTTTAGAGCGTCATTTTCAATATAAAGAAAGCCTTCAATTTGTGCGTAAACATCGTGGTTTAGCCATAGGTAATGGTATTGTATTTATCTTGTTTTTATTAATTCCAATAATAGGAGTAATTTTGGTATTACCATTATCGGTAACAGCAGCTTCAACTAGAACAGTAGAAGCACTTCAAATTAAAAACAAACCAGTTCATGCAACTTAATTTTGGTTCATATCGTATCACCCCTATTCATCCAAAAGATGGTTGGTCTGTTTGCAACTTTGCTGTGGCTAACGAAGACAGATTAAAACGCTATTTTCCAAAAACCTTAGAGCAAAATTTAACACCCGATTTATCAAATATTTTTGTCGACAAAAAGACTAAACAATTTGAAAGCAAAGAAGAATTCCTATTCACCTTAAAAGAAAACGAATCTCATAAATTAGTAGGTTTAGTTTATATAAAAGAACTTAATTGGGATACTAAACAAGGGGAGTTTGCATATTGTATCGATTACAATGTGGAAGGCAAAGGAGTAACAACTGAAGCTGTAAAACTGTTATCAGAATATGCATTTGAAACATTGAGTTTAAAAGCGCTTCAAATTATAGTTCATAAAAGTAATTTAGGCAGTATTAAGGTAGCAGAAAACAATAACTTTACCTGGATTAAAACCCTTAAAAACGAACACACACCTCCTGGAGAACAACCGTTAAACATGGAGTTATACGAATTGTATAAAGAGATTGAATAGCATGAAAGAAAAATTCTTTAAATATATACACGAACTACAAGATAGTATTACATCAAAATTAGAAGCTATTGATGGTAAAGCAATATTTCAAGAAGATATTTGGAAACGACCAGAAGGTGGCGGCGGACGTACCCGTGTAATTGAAAACGGAAACGTTTTTGAAAAAGGCGGGGTGAATATTTCTGGGGTTCATGGTAAATTACCAAAATCGATGCAAGCCTATTTTAAAGTAGGCGAAGTTGATTTTTTTGCCTGTGGATTAAGTTTAGTCCTGCACCCTAAAAACCCAATGACGCCAACCGTACATGCCAACTGGCGTTATTTTGAAATGTACGATAAAGACGGAAGCATTATTGATAGTTGGTTTGGTGGCGGACAAGACTTAACGCCTTATTACTTGTTTGAAGAAGATGCTAAACACTTTCATCAAACTTGTAAAACAGCTTGCGATAAGCATAATACAGAATTCTACCCAAAATACAAAGCACGTTGTGACGAGTATTTTTACAACAGCCACAGAAACGAAGGCCGAGGTTTAGGCGGTTTATTTTTCGATTATTGCAAGGCATCAGAAGATATGACCATGGAAAACTGGTACAACTTTGTAACCGAAGTTGGCGATAGTTTCCTTGAAGCTTATGTGCCTATTGTTGAAAAACGCAAAGATCTGCCATACACAGAAGCACAGCGTAACTGGCAAGAAATTCGGCGTGGTCGTTATGTAGAATTCAATTTAGTACACGATAAAGGCACGCTTTTCGGATTAAAAACCAACGGACGAATAGAAAGTATCTTAATGAGCTTACCGCCACATGTGCAATGGGTTTATGACCATCATCCGGAAGTAGGAAGCGCAGAAGAGAAGCTTATTGAAGTATTACAAAATCCTATTGAGTGGGTTTAATTAAATATTAACAACGGTATGACCAAAAGCATACAAAAATTCATATTATATTTTATAATAAGCAGTTTAGTTTACTACAGTTTTCTAGTTGTAGAAACCATAAGCTTATATTTCAATGAGTTTGGTTTTGACCTGGCAAATGCAATCTTAGTAAGTTTTAGCTCAATTGTATCTGTAATTAATTTTGGGGTATTCATCTCAATAATATTGATAACAGTTGACCTATTAAAAGAAAAGGTCAGAGTTTTTAAAATTTTAAAATTTGGATTAGTTGTATCGCTAATATTCGGAGGAGTGATGTTCTTTTTATCTAATAATGTTATTCCAGAATTACGAATAACTTCTTTCTTAAACAGATATGAAAATGCAAGAAAAGAAGTATTCAGCTCTGAAGAAAGAGCCAAAAAAACAAGAGAGCTAAAGAATAAAGATGCAAGCATGATGAGTATTAGATTAATCAATAAATTTTCAGATTCATTGGAAAATCAAAACTCGTCTCAAAAGAAAATAATAGCTGACTTATTTCAAAAAATTCCAGACAGCATAATAGAAAGTGATTTTTCTAAAAGGGAAATTACTAAATACGATATTTCAAAAAACAAATTAACACCCAATTTTAGTCGTAGAGAATTGATTAATCTAAAGATGGAAATCAGAAAAAACAAAGCTTTAAGGAAACAGCTAAGAACTTCTAATTGGAAAAAAAACGAACGCTACCTTAATATTTTTCTAACTGTATTTTTAGCTTGTTTTGGAATTGTTATAGGAACGAGTTTTAAAAATCAAGTAATGTTCTCATTAGTTTGTATTGGAATCGTAATTTATTCGCAAATATTAACTTTATTGACTGCGATGACAGATTATTTTATTAATGAAAAAAACTTAATTGGAATGATTTTCAAACTCGCATTAATTTTAGCTGTGTTTTTATATTTAGTCAATAAAATGAAAACTAATAAAAACACTAGTATTAATACATGAATTGTTACTGCGGAAGCTTAATACCCTACTCTAACTGCTGCGAAAAAGCACATAAAAACAGAGCTGAAGCCAAAACAGCCGAACAACTTATGCGCTCTAGATACTCAGCTTTTGTGTTAGCTAATGGCGATTATTTAATGGATAGTCATCACGATTCTACCAGACCAACACAAGAAAAAAAGGCCATTGTAAAATGGGCAAAATCTGTAGAATGGATAAAACTAGAAGTATTAGAAACGTATAAAGGAATAGTAAGCGATACAGAAGGCACCGTAACCTTTAACGCCTATTTTTACGAAAACGGAAAAGTAGATATTATTCATGAAAAATCGGCTTTTGTAAAAGAAAATGGAAACTGGTTTTATTTAGGTTTAAGTAATTAATTTATTTCCAAACCACAACCTCTTTCGACACGTCTTTAAAAGCATTATAAGTATGAAACAACCTAGCTTTTAAGAGTAGTTTCCTGCCTTCAACCTGTCTAGTAAACACCAATTTATTTCGACCCATAAATTTTGTCCAGTACCTCTTAAAAATCACAGCATTTTCTTTTTGGTTGCCAAAAATTTCAGGCACAGGGTAAAAGTTTTCAATATTAAGTCGTTTTCTAAATAAATTAGTTTTAATAATTAAATATCTAGGGGAGTCAACGGGATCTAAAATTTCAGATAATGCTCTAGAAAATAAAGCACTTTCATAATTATTAGCGCCAACTAAAGCACAAACCACATCGCCTTTATCTAATCGCTGTGAAACCACCTCAATATCATGAATATTGGTAGTTAAAAGTTTTAATTCATTTAAGGTATGCAATATTGCTAAGCCTATGTTTTCAATCTTTTTATGTAAATAACCATTACGCAAATAAAGCGAAATTGCCTTGTATAATTTTAAACCAAAACGAAAAACAAAAGCGCCCATAAAAGCGTAAATAAAATACGTTAATCCGCGACTAATTATGAGTTGTACACCTTCAAGAATAAATTCAAAATAAAACCATAACATGGTTAAAGATAATTCGGCAACGAAAAAGCGAACGGCATCGAAAAAGTAGATCTGTTTTTGTTCTTGATAAGGTTTCTCATCAAGATGAAGCAACTTTACTTGCTTGGTCAATTTTGTACCGCTTCCAATTGATCTTCCCCATTTTTGGGTAATTACGGGTCTTTTACTTGCATTTTCTAAAGTTTGGGCATTTAAATTTTCAATATCTTCAACTGAAATTTCATCAGGAAAATTAAGTCTATCAAAACCATTAGAAATATATGGAATCGTTGAATTGGTTATACCTACAAAAGCTTCAAATCGGCGTTTTAAAATATCTACTTCTCTTCCTCCATCTGGAGATGTTGGATCTACACAAGCTAAATGCCAAATGTTTCCTGTTTTATTCGGTTTGTCGGCATCTTTTCGAATCGCTCTTCCACGCATTTGGTTTGAAGACACAAATGAACCGACAAAAGAGGCTAAAATTAAACTATTAATAGAAGGCGCATCCCAACCTTCGCCTAACAACGATTTTGTTCCTACTAAAACTTTAATAGTCCCATTTCCAAAAAGCTTGGTTAATATTTCGACTATAGATTTATCAGCTTTACTTTTAGTAGAAACTTGTAAAAAAGACTCATCGACTGCTAAAGGCGAAAATGAAAAATTATCTAGACCCTCAAGGGCTTCAAAAGCATTTAAAATAGATTTATGAATAATAACCAAACTGCCCGTTAAAACAGCGAGTTCTTCATTATTTGAACAATAATTTTTTACATATTGAAAAATAGGTAAAACGCCTATTTTATTTATACTTTCAATATTTTGCTTCGTAGTATTTAGAAACTCCTTTCGAATATAATCGGTTAAAATAACACAGCTTAAATTTGAACCTAAAGTATCCCGTTCAGACGACACAATTTCTACTATACTTTTTAACTTACTTGGGCTATACGCTAACGATTTATAAAGCAATTGTTCCCCAACAAAATTGACTTGATTCCGTTCTAAAACATTAAGTTTTCTTAAGGTTTTTTCAAGACTTGAAAGATATGATTCGTGAATTAATAATTGCTCTCTATCAACAATCAAAAGGTTTTGAAGTAAAATTTGCAACCATTCTAAATTCAGTTTTGGAAATTGAATCGCTTCATTTTTATAAAAACCTAGAATTTCTAATTTCTCTTCTTCGATAGAAATTCCACAAGCATTCAGAAAAATTAAAATTGACGAAAAATAAGATGTATTCGAGTAAATAGCATCCAAATAAACCCTTGGATTCTTGTAAAATCTATGATTTTTCAGAAGTGCTATGAACGCTTCATCTTGCAATAAATCATCTTGAAACTGAGAAATTTTCTTCCGGTATTCAACAATGAAATTAATTTCTAAATCGTTGGGTTTCGAAAAATATACGAAATCTTGATGCGGACATAAATCGTTTTCTTTTACCAAATCGGGTACCGCAATTTCATCATCTACCTCACCACAAAGCGTAAAATATTTTGTTAGTTCGCTTCGGCTACTATCGTAAGGCGGTGTTGCAGTTAAGGCAACTACAAAAAATGAATTACGGTTTTTTAAAGCCATAAGACATTTCCACCAAGCACTTTTTAAATGGTGTGCCTCATCTAAGACAACCGTTTCAATATCATGCTTTTCAAAAAATTTAAAGTAATCTTCTTTGTCTTCAAAAGATTTATAAAGGGCATGAAGTGATTGGTAAGTTGAAAACGTAACATCACTTGGCTCTTTAATATTAAAAGAGCAGGATTCAAAGCTATTATTATGAGTAAAAAACTCTTGTAGCCTTGCTTCCCATTGATTCCGAATAGTTAACGTAGGCGCTAAAACCAATGTTTTCTTTCCTAATCGTCTTAAAATTTCGATGCCTAAAATGGTTTTTCCAGAACCCGGAGGCGCAATAACATGAAAATGGTGGTCTTGAATATGGCTATCAAAGTTTTGTAATAACGTCTCTTGATAACTTCGCCAAGGGAACTTAAATTCTAAAACACTTAGGGATTCTAACAATACAAAATGAGTTTTAATGATTAACTTTGTATCTGATAAAAGTAATCATTATCACAACAATTTTACATTAAAACTATGTTTCCATTACGAAGAAATAGAAGATTAAGAACCAACGAAGCTATTCGTGCTTTAGTTCGTGAAACCGTTATTACACCAAACGACTTTTTAGTGCCGCTTTTTGTGGTTGAAGGCAAAGGCATAAAAGATGAAATCGCATCGATGCCCAATTACTTTCGCTACAGTTTAGATTTGCTAGAAGGCGAAGTAAAAGAACTTTGGAAGTTAGGTTTAAAATCAGTTTTACTTTTTGTAAAAGTGCCAGATAATTTAAAAGATAATCAAGGTAAAGAAGCTTTAAATCCAAACGGATTAATGCAACGCGCTATTAAAACCGTTAAAAATGTTTGTCCAGACATGTTAGTGATGACTGATGTTGCACTTGACCCCTATTCGGCTTACGGACATGATGGTATTATTGAAAACGGACAAATTATAAACGATGAAACTGCTGAGTTTTTAGCAGAAATGAGCATTTCGCACGCACAAGCTGGAGCCGATTTTGTGGCACCAAGCGATATGATGGACGGTCGAATTCTTACTATTCGTGAAGCTCTGGAAGATGAAGGTTTTATAAACACGGGTATTATGAGTTATTCGGCAAAATATGCTTCCGCTTTTTACGGTCCTTTTCGCGATGCTTTAGATTCTGCTCCTGTTGATTTGGTTGATATTCCAAAAGATAAAAAAACCTATCAAATGGATTATGGTAACCGTTTTGAAGCCATAAGAGAAACCGAAATGGATATTGATGAAGGTGCCGATATCGTAATGGTTAAACCCGGAATCTCTTATCTTGATATTTTAAGAGAAATTAAAAACGAGGTCGATGTTCCTGTGGCTGTATACCAAGTATCTGGAGAATATGCTATGATTAAAGCTGCTGCCGAAAAAGGTTGGCTAAACCACGACCAAGTAATGATGGAGACCACTAGTGCTTTTAAGCGTGCTGGTGCGGATATAATAGCAAGTTATTTTGCTAAAGATATTGTGAAATTAATCTCTTAATTATTTTCCAATCGTTTTTCCACAGTATAAGAGGTCTCAAAATATCCCAATTTCCCGTCAGGTGTAATGGCCTCTATGATAATTAGTTTCTCACCTATGATATCATCATTGTAAAATTCCAGTTGAATGTCTCCTTTCTTATCGGTGAACAAAGAAGGTTCCCAATGTAATACTGGGCGTAAATCTGGTGTATCCCAATCCTCGGGTTTTATAGTTTCGTATTTTGGTTTATAAAACTCGGGTGTAATTGAAAAACCGGAAAACTTTCCTCTAAAAATACCTTTTGAAAATCCTAGAGCTGCCATTCCAATACTGCCATAGGTATATATACTTATAATAGCAATGTTAACATTAGGATGATTAGGAAACCCTCCTTTAGGTCTTTTTAAAACTTCTACACTTTTTATATTTTCGATGGTTAAATAGGGCAATAAATTATAAGATTCTTTACCAACCGGACTGCCATCAATATAATATATAGTCAAATCTGCACTAGCAATATGTGCTAGTAGAAAGCTTCCCCCATTTGGTATTTGCACTACTCTAAATGTAATATCATCTGGGAACTTAGTGCTAAGAAGGTCGTATAATCCAGACATCCATTTTTCTTCTCTCTCTATGAGTTGTTCATTCTCTATAACGATATCTGGAGGTCCGCGGAATTTAAACATTCTTTCGCGTTCTGGTGTTACGTTGTAACCCATCAATTCTACGGCATCCAACGCTACGGTGCTGTCATCCAAATCGAATACCGTAACGGCTTGTCTTTCTTGTTTTTTAATCTCTAAAAAGTCATTTATAACACTATCCGGGAGCGCAATTACTTCTTCTTTCTCATAGGTGATTTTAGGCCGGGGTATCGGTGCGTCTATCTTAATAGAATATTCTTTGGCTCGCCCTTTTTTGTTGGAAGATTGTATTATAACATCTAGCTTATCGCCATAAGGGTCAAATAAATCAAAAGAAAAACAACCAGTACTGTCCACTTCATGAGTATAAACTCTAGGTGGTTTACCCGAGGTCATTAAGATTAAATTCACGTCTTTTTTAGGTACTTTGTTTTCATTCCAGATGGCACCTACCTTCCCAGAAACACGTAATGCGGTTTCAGGCTGTTTATCAAAAACATGGTTTGCATCATTAAAACTATACTTATAATTGCGCCAACCCTGTGTAAGCATAAGGGCTTCTAAATCTCGTTTTCTGAAAATATTATCATCATTAAAATAATGCGTAGGGTTTTCAATATGCCCTTTTAGTTCTGAGTTTAATAAAAAATAAGATATGATATTGCCTTTAAATTGCTCAGTTTGTTCTAATTGATTTTCATCTACAACTAATACAGATAGATTTGCCTCAAGTGGTCGCCCATTATTATTGGTAACATTAAACTTAAGAGCCGTTTTATCTCTCTGGCTATAATATTGCTCATCGGTTTCTTTGGTAATGCTTAAATTCTTGGTTTCATTAAGATGAAAAAACAAACGCTCACACAATGGTGTTTTATTCTCACTCAATAATGTAACATGAAGAATGCCTTGGGGTAATTCTTGTTTAGGTATCGAGGCATTATATATTGCATTAGATAATGTTACTGGCAATTCCTTTAATATTACACCTTTGGATTTAAGTTGTATCCAATAATCACGGGTGGTTTTAACCTTTGAAGTCACATTTATATTCATGTAACTTGTTGTTTCCGTTATACCTAAAACGTGTCCTTCGGCATATACCTTGGGGAGTTCAAACTTACGGGTAACACCATATTTAGAATTAATTTTACCATAATAGGTTTTATGCAATTTTGGTGTAAAAAGCACATAACCCATACCTAGCTTATTAGTTTTAATGGCATCAACAATACTATCCTTTTCATCAACAATAACACCATTAATCTCTTTACCCAAGCCTTTATAGTTTAGTGCTTTAAAGGCGAGCTTACTGGTTAAGCCATCAATTAACTTCCCACTTTCAGGAAAAAACTGTAGGTCTATAAACGCTCTATCTATAGCGATGGTTTTGTTATATGTTTTCTCTTCCCTTATTTGAAAGTTCTTTAGCTTGGTGTCTTCTAGTTTCATTTTTAGGTTTACCGAAACCGCATCTTTAGGAAGTACATATTGCAACTTGTAAAAACCCTTTTCTCTTTTAATTTCTATGGTGTCTAAAAACGTTTCGGCTTTAATGTAAACCGTTATATCCTTTTTATAGTTGGGTTTTATAAGTTCTGGGAAAAGTTGGGGAAATACTTCGTGTTGGTCTTCCTCAACTTGATACAATGTTACGTTTTGTATGGGCAATTGTCGTTGATTGCCATTGGCAGGAACTAGATTAATGTATTGCTTAAACATAAAATCGTCGCCAAAGTTTTTATTCCACTCTGTGTAAGCCCTTATTAAATAGCGTCCGGGAGTATAGGTTTGCTCTAATTGAAAACCGTTGTTGGTCATACCATTTACTAACTTTAACTTTTTTGTTGCTACAATTTCTTTGTCAAAATCGATAAGCTCTACATGCAAAATACCACTTAGCCTTGTAGGTGCGTTTATGGCGTCTGTAACTATAGCTTTAAACCAGATGGTTTCGTTGTTCGTGAAAACAGTATTGCTTAGTTGAAGATATATTTTTTCTGCTTGGGATGATTTAGAAACTATAAGCTCTGGTCTAGTCTGTTGTGCATGTAAATGACTACTAGTTAGTATAAAGAATAACATTATGGTTATTTTATATAATAGTTTAACCTGTTTTTTAAAAATAAGTCTCAAAACCAATAGTTATTTTAAAATAAAAAGTATAATCTTAAATATAACTATTTTTTTATAGTTAATTAGATACTAATTATAATTTTGTATTTTTATACTAATCTATTTAATTGACATATTAAATATCTGTTGAATATGTTAGATCATGATCAAGTTATGATGGAAACTACTACCGCCTTTAAACGTGCTGGCGCAGATATTATAGCTAGTTACTTCGCTAAAGACGTGATTAAATTGATTTCGTAAATTTTAAAAGACGATGTAAATTCTTGTTTAAAAACCTATTATTTGTAGTTTCTGTTCTATTCTCGTCGCCGATAGTTTTGGCGCAATTAGATTATGATAAGCCAGAAGCAGTAGGATTAAACTCTGATTTTATCCAAACAAAAACAGATTCCATAATGCTCTCAAGCATTAAACAACATGCTTTTCCCGGAGCTCAACTTTTAGTCGCTAAGAAAGGAAAAATAATTTTTCATAAGGCTTATGGTTATCACACCTACGATTCTATTACCAAAGTTAATTTAGATGATATTTATGATTTAGCTTCAGTCACTAAAATAGTGGGGCCACTTCCCGCCCTAATGAAACTTTACGAAGAAGGAAAGCTAGATTTAGATACACCTTTTAGCAATTACTGGAAGCCTTGGAGGCATAAACAAGATAAAAAACACATAACGCTGCGAGAGTTATTAGCGCATCAATCTGGACTGCAACCCTACATTGTTTTTTTAAATAGCGTTACAAAAAATGGAAAGCTTAAAAACCGATTTGTTAAAACGGATGTCAGCAAACGTTTTTCTAATCAAATTTATGATGGTATTTTTATTAAAAACCGTTTTAAAAATAAAGTTTTCAGAAGAATAAATAGGTCAAAAGTTTCAAGTGAAAAAATTTATAATTATTCTGGTTTAGCATCATTAATTTATCCTCAAGTTATTGAAAATATTACTGGAGAAAATTATATTGATTATTTACAGAATAATTTTTATAGCCCCTTAGAATGTTACACTTTAGGATATCTTCCATCGCTTAAAAAATTTAAAAATAACATCGTACCAACTGAGAACGATTCCATATTTAGAAAAACCCTAACGAAAGGATGGGTTCATGATGAAAATGCTGCGCTTTTGGGTGGTATTTCTGGAAATGCAGGCTTGTTTGGCACCTCTCTAGATTTGGCCAAATACATGCAAATGCTCATTCAAAAAGGACAATATAATGGTAAGCAATTATTAAAACCAGAAACGGTTAACACCTTTACCAAAGTCCAATATCCCGAAAACAATAACCGAAGAGGTTTAGGTTTCGATAAACCGATAATAGGCAACGATACCCTAAGTTTAAAAAAGGCTTATCCTGCACCAAAAGTTAGTTCAAAAAGTTTTGGGCATTCTGGGTTTACAGGAACGTTTGTTTGGGCCGACCCCGAAAACGACATGGTTTTTATATTTCTTTCAAACAGAGTGTATCCAACCAGAGCAAACAGAAATATTTATAATAATAATATTAGAATTCATTTGCAGCAAACGTTTTACGAAGCTTCTAACTAAATATTTCTTTTAGACACAGTTATTCAATTGATTTCGTAAATTAGCCATTCACAATTTCAAAATATGAGCGCATTATTTTTCTGGGCAACCATTTCCATTTTCTTTTCTTTTTTATGTTCCATCCTCGAAGCTGTTTTATTAAGCGTTACACCAACCTTTATAAACGTTAAAAAACAAGAAGGAAAGGACTATGCTTTAACTTTAGAAACTTTAAAGAAAGACGTAGATAAACCACTAATAGCAATACTTACACTAAATACCATTGCGCATACTTTAGGTGCCATGATGGTTGGTATAGAAGCCGAAAGCTTACCTTATAAAATTGAACTTTGGGGTATAAATACTGTAGGTGTCGTTTCTGCTATTATGACCTTTTTAATACTTGTCGCTTCAGAAATTGTTCCGAAAACCATTGGAGCAACTTACTGGAAACAATTGGCTAATTTTACTTCAAAAGCTTTAACCATCTTAATTTTCCCTTTAAAATGGACAGGTATTTTATGGCTATTACAATTAACAACAAAATTAATTGGTGGTAAAGGCCACGGAAGTGTTTTAAGCAGAGAAGGCTTTATGGTTATGACCGATATGGCACATGAAGAAGGTGTTTTTCATGAAAACGAAAGTAAAATCATTAAAAACCTTTTAACCTTTAGAGAAGTTTTTGCAAAAAATGTAATGACACCCCGAACAGTTATGAAAACTGAAAATGAAGCTACAACTGTAGAAGATTTTTTTCAAAGAAACTTAAATCTACGATTTTCAAGAATTCCTGTTTATTTAGATACCGAAGACAATATAAAAGGCCTGGTTTTAAAAGACGAAATTTTTAAAGAAATGGCTTTAGGTAATGGTGGTAAAAAGTTAGCAGAACTTAAAAGAGATATTATTATTGTAAACCGTGATTTAGCGATTCCTACGCTTTTTGAAAAACTTGTAGAATCGAGAAACCATATGGCTTTAGTGGTCGATGAGTATGGTTCGGTAAGCGGCTTAGTAACTATGGAAGATGTTATCGAAACTTTGCTTGGTTTAGAAATTATGGATGAAAGCGATAATGTTTCAGACCTGCAACATTTAGCTAGAAAAAGCTGGGAAACACGTGCCAAAAAACTAGGTATTATTGATGACAATCCATCTTCAGAATAAATGGAAACCTGCATCATCAAATCGCCTTTAGGATTCACTAAAATAATTGGTGATGCAAACGGAATTGCATCGGTTACAGTACTGAATTCCGAAGAAAAAATTACTGATATTATCCCAGTAGAATTAGAAGATTGCGTAATTCAACTCAACGAATATTTTGAAGGATCTCGTAAAACTTTCGATTTAAAATTAAATGCTCAAGGTACCGACTTCCAAAAGCGGGTTTGGAATCAATTAGAGCAAATCCCTCATGGTAAAACAACATCTTATCTAGAATTATCAAAACAATTGGGCGATGTAAAAGCTATTCGAGCAGTAGCTAATGCCAATGGTAAAAACCCTTTATGGATTATTGTACCATGTCATCGCGTTATTGGTAGCGATGGCTCACTTACTGGTTATGCAGGAGGTTTGCATCGTAAACAATGGTTGCTGGAACACGAAAGTCCATACAAGCAACAATCTTTATTTTAAAATTAGAAAAGAATTTTCTTATCTTTAGTTTCTACATTAAAATAAACGTATGAGATTCTTAAAAAAACTGTTTAAATGGTTAGCTATCCTAATTACCATACTAATTATTGTATTATATATTACAGATACAGATTATCTTATTAAAGCAGTAAGAACCATTTATCTTCAAGGTTATACAACAGCTTATCTAGATGATTATAAGAAATTTGACAACCAAATTATTGAAAATGGCACACCCCAGCCATGGCCAAACCATAAAAACTATAACTCAATAAAAGAAACTAAACCTTTAGATTCAATTAATAAAACAAATGGTACTATTGCTTATGTTATTATAAAAAACGATAGTATTTGGTTTGAAAACTATTATGACGGTTATAATGAAAACTCGCAATCCAATTCCTTTTCTATGGCTAAAAGTTATGTGTCTGGGCTTATGGGAAAAGCAATTTCAGATGGCTATATAAAAAGTTTAGACCAACCAGTAAGTGATTTTCTTCCAGAGTTTAGCGAAGGGAAAGCTGCAAAAATGACTGTAGGCCATTTATCTAGTATGGCTTCTGGAACCAACTGGGATGAAAAATATTACTCACCCCTATCCATTACAACTCGCGCTTATTTTGATGATGATTTAGAAAAAGTAATGTTGGGCTTAAAAGTTGTAAACGAACCAGGACAAAGTTTTAAATATGCTAGTGGAGACACACAAATGCTTGCTATGGTTATTGAAAAAGCTACAGGTAAAAAACTATACGATTATTTAACCGAAAGCTTCTGGAAACCATTAAATTCTGAAAATGCTACACTTTGGCAAGTAGATAGCGAAGACCACGATTTAGTTAAAGCTTACTGTTGTATAGCAAGTAACGCTAAAGACTTTGCACGTTTTGGAAAGCTATACAAAGACCATGGAAAGTGGAATGGTAAACAAATTTTAGATTCTACTTTTGTTGCAAAATCTTTAAAGCCCGTTTATCCTGATGGCAAGGTTTATGGCTATGGCTGGTGGCTAAAAACTGTTGCTACTAAAAACTTTTTTATGATGCGTGGGCATTTAGGACAATATGTTATTGTTGAGCCTACAGATAATGTGATTATTGTGAGATTAGGCCATTCTAAAGGAGATAATACACAAGTTGGTTCCTTTACAGACGATATTAGTGCTTACATTGAAGAAGCCTATAAAATGTTGAACAAATGATTTCAAAATTAAATTTAGAAAACATATTATTTCTAGATATTGAAACCGTTCCTGAAACGCAATATTTTTCAGATTTAGATGAAACTAAACAAGCGCTTTGGGATCATAAATCTAAATATCAAAGGAAAGATGATTTTACAGCTGAAGAATTTTATGATCGTGCAGGAATTTGGGCCGAATTTGGTAAAATAGTATGCATTTCGGTAGGGTATTTTACTAATCAAGGTAATTTACGAAAATTTAGAGTCACTTCTTTTTATGGCGATGAAGTTAATCTATTAAAAGACTTTAAAAATTTATTGATTTCACATTTTAGTCAAACCAAGCATTTATTATGTGCTCATAATGGAAAGGAATTTGACTTTCCTTATATAGCCAGACGTATGATTATTAATCATATTGAATTACCATATAAGTTAAATCTCTTTGGCAAAAAACCTTGGGAAGTACCTCATTTGGATACACTTGAATTATGGAAGTTTGGCGATTATAAAACCTACACGTCTTTAAAATTAATGACAAATGTATTAGGCATTCCTTCCCCAAAAGATGATATAGATGGTAGCGAAGTATATCGTGTATATTATGAAGAAAATGAAATAGACAGAATCATTGTATATTGTGAAAAAGATACGATAGCTGTAGCTCAAATATTTCTCAGATTACGAGGTGATGCGATTTTAACTGATGATGAAATTATTCATATATAAATGAAAGAAACCCCATTATTAAACATTAAAAATCTATCCATTTCATTTGGTAAAAATGAAGTTATTCATAATATTTCTTATAGCCTAAATGAAAATGAAATATTAGGAATAGTAGGAGAATCTGGATCAGGAAAATCAGTTTCTTCCCTAGCTATATTGGGTTTGCTTCCAAAAAACATTTCTAAAATTACAAATGGTTCTATTTTATACAATGAAAAGGAATTAACTAAACTTCCTTCTAAGGCATTTCAACAAATAAGAGGAAACAAAATCGCAATGATTTTTCAAGAACCCATGAGTTCTTTAAACCCATCGATGACATGCGGAAAACAAGTTGAAGAAATATTATTACAGCATACAAGTTTATCTAAAAAACAAATAAAAGAAGAAACCATATTACTTTTTGATAGGGTAAAACTACCTAATCCAGATCGTGTATTTAAAGCGTATCCGCACGAAATTTCAGGAGGCCAAAAACAACGCGTTATGATTGCTATGGCTATAGCGTGTAAACCAGATATTTTAATTGCAGACGAACCGACTACTGCGTTAGATGTTACTGTGCAAAAAGATATTATTAACCTATTAAAAGCCTTACAAATTGAAACAAAAATGAGTATCATTTTTATTACTCATGATTTGGCTTTAATATCTGAAATTGCAGATCGTGTTTTAGTAATGTATAAAGGTAATATCGTAGAGCAAGGCTTAGTGAATACCATTTTTAAAAACCCCATACACAATTATACCAAAGCATTAATAAATTCTCGCCCATCATTAGATACACGATTAAAAACGCTACCAACAATTCAAGATTTTTTAAATGACACTATTTCTACAGAGGTAATTACAACAGAAAAACGTCAAACAAATCATAAAAAATTATATAGTAAAAAACCACTACTAGAAGTAATTAATGTTGAAAAAGAATATATTACTAAATCCGGATGGTTCACAAAACCACAACATTTTAAGGCTGTAAATAATGTAAGCTTCAAACTTTATGAAGGTGAAACTTTAGGTTTGGTTGGAGAATCTGGCTGCGGAAAGTCAACTTTAGGGAATGCTATTCTACAATTGGATAAAGCTACTGCCGGAGCTATTTTATATAATGGAATTGATATCACCAAACTTTCTAAAACTGAAATTAGAACGCTTAGAAAAGATATTCAAATTATATTTCAAGATCCTTATTCATCATTAAATCCTAGAATTCCTGTTGGTGAGGCTATTATGGAGCCCATGAAAGTTCATAAGCTTTATGCTTCTGATATTGAAAGAAAAGAAAAAGTAATAGATATTCTAAATCGCGTAGGCCTATCTGAAGAGTACTATAATAGATACCCGCATGAGTTTTCTGGTGGACAACGTCAACGTATAGGTATTGCTAGAACTATTGCGTTACAACCAAAATTAATTGTTTGCGATGAATCGGTTTCTGCTCTAGATATATCCGTGCAAGCACAGGTTTTAAATTTACTTAATGAACTTAAAGAAGATTTTGGATTTACCTATATATTTATATCTCACGATTTAGCTGTGGTTAAATATATGTCTGACCAATTATTAGTCATGAATCAAGGTGAAATTGAAGAGTTAGATGATGCTGATACTATTTATAATGCACCAAAAAAAGACTATACAAAAAAATTAATTCATGCTATACCCAGAGGGTTATAACATGAAAATCTTTTTAGTTAAATAAACTAAGCTTTTTAAAAACTGAAAATTGTTTTTTAAAGTTTCTTTGAATTTGCTTTCGTTATTAGTAGGTAGTTCAGGTAGATTTGATGCAATATTCATAAGTTGTTAGGTTTATGGTAGATTTGGGGAAATCTATATTTATTTGGTTTCTTTGGGGACTGCTAATATAGAATATATTCTCAATATAATCCGTTTAAAAACATATAAAATCGATGAAATGTTATTTTATTTAACATTTAACGGGTTTTTCTTTCGATGTAATCTTATTATATCAACCTAAATGTCCATTTCTGGTATGTCTCCTTCAATAATTAAATTACCTTCTGTGGCATTTTTAATATCTTCAACAGGAACACCAGGAGCACGTTCTAATAATTTGAATCCTTTTTCTGTAACTTCAATAACCGCCAAATTGGTTATTATTCGTTTTACACAACCAACACCTGTTAATGGTAAACTACATTTTTTTAGAAGTTTAGATTCTCCACGCTTATTTGTATGCATCATTGCTACAATAATATTCTCGGCACTTGCTACCAAATCCATGGCACCTCCCATGCCTTTAACCATGCGTCCTGGGATTTTCCAATTGGCGATATCCCCATTTTCAGCTACTTCCATAGCCCCTAAAATAGTTAAGTCGACATGTTTGCCTCGAATCATAGAAAAACTAAGTGCAGAGTCGAAAAAACTAGCACCAGGCAACGTTGTAATCGTTTGTTTCCCTGCATTAATAACATCGGCATCTTCTTCGCCTTCAAAAGGAAAAGGCCCCATGCCAAGCACACCATTTTCGCTTTGAAATTCAACTTCTATATCATTTCTAACATAATTAGCGACAAGAGTAGGAATACCTATTCCAAGATTTACATAAAACCCATCCTGTACTTCTTTTGCTATGCGTTTTGCTATACCGTTTTTGTCTAACATAGTTAGTTATAAGTTAAAAGTGCCTTAAGTACTTAAAGTAAGACACATAATTAATATTTTGATTATAAAATTAGAAGCTTTAGTGCGTTTGAGTAAGTTAACTTTAGGCACTTTAAATACTTATAACTTTTTAACTTTTTGCCCTTACAGTTCGTTGCTCAATTCGTTTTTCGTACACTTCACCTTTAAAAATACGCTGTACAAAAATCCCAGGAATATGAATTTGATTAGGATCTAGTTCTCCTAACGGAACCATTTCTTCAACCTCAGCAACTGTAATTTTTGCTGCGCCACACATATTAGGATTAAAATTTCTAGCTGTTCCTTTAAAAATTAAATTTCCAGCAGCATCCCCTTTCCACGCTTTTACAAAAGCAAAATCTGCTTTAAATGCATGCTCTAAAACATACATTTTCCCATCAAATTCTCGCGTTTCTTTTCCTTCTGCAACTTCTGTTCCGTAACCAGCTGGTGTATAAATTGCAGGAAACCCTGCTTGTGCAGCTCTACAACGCTCTGCTAAAGTACCTTGAGGAATTAATTCAACGTCTAATTCACCAGAAAGCATTTGGCGTTCAAACTCATCATTTTCACCTACATAGGATGATATCATTTTCTTGATTTGTTTTTTTTGAAGTAGTAAGCCCAAACCAAAATCATCAACCCCTGCATTATTTGAAATACAGGTTAACTCATTTACTCCAAGTTTTACTAATTCTGCTATGGCATTTTCTGGAATACCACTAAGCCCAAAACCACCAAGCATTAACGTCATATTATTAGAGACACCTCTTAATGCTTCTTCAACATTAGCTACCTTTTTGTTAATCATTATTATTCAATTTATCTTCTTTAAAATTACAAATAATTGAATGAAATGACTATTTTTTTATGAAACAAAAAAAGCCATTCTAAAAAAAATGGCTTAAAATATATTTAAAATGATATTGATTTTATCCGAAGTCTAAATCATCAGGTGTATCTTCTTCAGTATCCTCTTCAGTTTCAGTTGTACTTGTATGTTTTGAACAATCTACATTTATCGATAAATTTTCTGGAGCTTCAAATTCTTCTTTCGAAATATTTAATTCATCATCAGCATAACAGTTTTTCATGTATAATCCCCAAATTGGCAATGCCATTGCTGCCCCTTGACCGTAGGTTATGGATTTAAAATGAGCTGCTCTATCTTCAGCTCCTACCCAAACTCCAGTAACCAAATTTGGTACCATACCCATAAACCAACCATCACTTTGGTTTTGTGTAGTTCCAGTTTTCCCTGCTATAGCGTTTGTAAGTTCGTAAGGGTAGCCAGTTATAACCTCTTTGTATTCTGTTCTATATTTAGCCCAACTGTGTCTTAACCTCGCACCAGACCCAACTTGTGTTACACCTTCCATAAGTTTAACAGCAACATAAGCTGTTTCTTGACTTAATACATCGCGTGTTTCGGGTTTAAACTGATATAAAATGGTTCCGTTTTTATCTTCGATACTTGTAACCATAACGGGTTTAGTATACACGCCATGATTAGCAAACGAAGAATAAGCACCTACCATTTCATAGACACTAATATCTGGTGTTCCTAAAGCTATTGATGGTACTGGAAGCATTTCGGATTCAACACCTAATTTCTTCGCTAAATCTACAACGGTTTGTGGGCCTACTTTATCAATTAACTGCGCTGTAACTGTATTTACAGAGTTGGCTAAGGCATTTTTTAAAGTTCTAGTCCCTCCGTAATCGCTATCCCCATTAGAGTTTTTAGGACACCACTCTTCTGGGTTTCCGTACTTATTAGCTTCAATACAATAAGGCACATCTGGAAATTCATCACATGGCGAATAGTGCAATTGATCAATAGCGGCTGTATAAACAAAAGGCTTGAATGTAGAACCAACTTGGCGCTTACCTTGTTTTACCATATCGTATTGAAAATGCCTATAATTAATACCACCAACCCATGCTTTTACATGTCCTGTTTGTGGGTTCATAGACATCATACCTGTTCTTAAAAAGGATTTATAATAACGCATGGAGTCGATTGGTTTCATAATGGTATCAACTTCTGAAGCTTTGCCATCTACCCATTTGAAAACAGACATTTTTACTGGTTTATAAAACGATGCTTCTATTTCCTTATCCGATTTTTTTAAATCGTACTTCATATGCCTTCTCCGTTCTGATTGCCTTATTCCTCGTTTCATTAAAGCATCAATCTCTTCTTTTTCAAGTTCTAAGAACGGCGCTGTTGGATTTCTTTGCGGCGTATTTTGATTAAAAAATTCTGCTTGTAATCTTGGCATATGCTGTTGTACCGCATTTTCGGCATATTTTTGCATACGGGAATCTATAGTTGTATATATTTTTAACCCATCATTATACAAATTCCATTTTGTTCCATCTGGTTTTGGGTTATCCTTAATCCAATCTTTCATAAAACCATCTAAATACCCTCTAAAATAAGTTGCTATACCTTCTCGATGTGATTCTGGCGAATAATTTAAATCTAAATCAGTTTTTTGAAGTGAATCTTTGACTTTTTCAGTAATGTAATCATATTTATACATTTGAGCTAAAACTACATTTCTTCTTTCTTTAACTAATTCCGGTCTTCTTCTTGGATTAAACAGAGATGAATTTTTAAACATTCCTACTAACATAGCAGCTTCTTTCATCTCTAAATCTTTTGGTTCTTTACCAAAATATATTCTGGAAGCACTTCTAATTCCATCTGCATTATTTAAAAAATCATAGATATTAAAATATTGTGCTATAATTTCTTCTTTGGTATACTGTCGCTCTAGACGCGTAGCAATAACCCATTCTTTTATTTTCTGCGCAGCTGTCTCTAATTTATTTTTAGATCTTACCCCAACAAATAATTGTCTTGCTAATTGCTGAGAAATAGTACTAGCACCTCCTCTTCCACCTAAGAAAAAGAAAGCTCTTAAAGTTCCACGTGCATCAATCCCAGAATGATCATGAAAACGAGCATCTTCAGTAGCAATTAATGCATCTACCAGATATGGCGATAAATCATTATAACTAATTGACGTTCTGTTATCGTTCAAATAAAACTTACCTAAAGTTTGTCCATCCGAAGAAATAATCTCTGTTGCTAAATGTGTCTTTGGATTTTCTAATTGGGTGTGATCTGGCATATCACCAAAAACTCCCCAAGCTGCTAATAAAAATAATAACAAAACACATAATGTTCCTCCTATAAATACGATCCAAAACCAACGAATATATTTTGAAAAATCTTGAACTGCTTTAGTTTCTTTTTTTGCTTTTGCCATAGTTTAAGTGTCTTAAGCCTGAATTCTTAAGTGTTTTAAAGTTATGTTGATTATTTTTTATTTGAATTTTCTATTCTAAACCCAATATCTGTTATACCTTCTAATTCTAAGATGCCTTTAACTTTTCCGTTTTCTCGCATGGCATGTTGAATATTAACTGTGTATTCGCCTGTTTCGTTAAAAACAACGCCTTCTTTATACCACAATTTATTTTCTTTAATATCTGTATAACCTTCGCCTAGAAGTTTTCCACTTGGTTCTGCCATTCTATACTCTAAAGTATCTTTAATTGTTTTTCCATGAGGGAAAACCATTTCGACAATTAAAAATAAATTATTGTATTTGTAAGCGTTTGTATTTCTTAAGTTAACAAACAAATTATAGGCGTTTATTGTATCTGGTGGGGTTACTTTAAAGCTTACTATTTTGTCTTTATGCCAAGTATTAGGAACCGATTTATAGTTATCATAAACGCTATTAGAATCGCAAGAAACCATTATAACAGAACACATTAAAAACAATAATAAGATTCTATTTTTCAGCATTTTTACTGTTTTGTGGTTTTGGTTTTCTATTATTATTTTTTCTTCGCTTATTACGATTTGGTTTTTTATTAGGTGTTGCATTTTTATTTGATGCATCACCATTATTTTTTGGGGTATTTTTATTAGGTGCAGGCTTCTTATTACCTTGATTACCTTTTTGATTGCCTTTCCTTCTATTATTTCTACGTTTATTATTACGTTTTGGACTATCAAAACGTGTTAAACTATCTTGACCAACAACGTTTTCAAACACTTCTTTAGTATCTTCTTCAACAAGATCTGAAGCATATTCTTCTAGGCTTGCTACTTTTTTCTTTTGTTTGTTTAACGCAATAATTTCATTGGCTTGGTCTGTAGTAATCTTATGCCAATTCATCCATTCACCTTCATAAGCAAACCACATGTGCCCTTTAAAAATATCAGTTTTTTGACATACTGCAGTTCCTTTTTCAGTATATAATTTTGTGTCGTTTTTAGGAAAGCTTTTTAATGCATCAAGATAGGTGTCTAACTCGTAATTTAAACAACATTTTAACTTACCACATTGTCCTGCTAATTTTTGAGGATTTAATGATAATTGCTGATAACGCGCTGCAGAAGTACTTACAGAACGAAAATCTGTTAACCAAGTAGAACAACATAATTCGCGCCCACAGGAACCAATTCCTCCAAGTCTTGCTGCTTCTTGACGAAAGCCTACTTGTTTCATTTCAATACGAGTTCTAAACTCGCGCGCAAACACTTTAATTAACTCACGAAAATCTACGCGTTCTTCAGCAGTATAATAAAACGTTGCCTTACTTGCATCACCTTGAAATTCGATATCCGAAATTTTCATTTGAAGTTTCAAATCGATTGCAAATTGACGCGCCTTAACCTTCATTGGTTCTTCTTTGTCTCTTGCTGTCGACCAAATATCTATATCCTTTTGGCTTGCTTTTCTATAAATTTTTAGTTCGTCTTCTGGTTTTTCAGAAATGTTTTTGCGCTTCATTTGAACACGCACTAATTCCCCCGTAAGGGTAACCATACCAATATCATGACCAGCTTTGGCTTGGGTGGCGACAATATCGCCAATACTTAAAGTTAAGTTTTCTGTATTCTTATAGTATTCTTTTCTTCCGTTTTTATAACGTACCTCAACCCAATTAAAGGGTTTCTCTCCATTAGGAAGCGCCATGTTTGCTAACCAATCAAAAACGGTTAACTTATTACAACTATCTGTACCACAAGTACCATTATTTTTGCAGCCTTTTGGTGAGCCGTCTTTAGTTGAGCAACTTGCGCAAGCCATATTTTATTTATATTGATTCCGATTAGAATTAAGAGTCTATCGAAAGATGGTTCGTAATTATTTTTAATCTAGTCTTGTTTGTAAAGACCTGATAGTAAAACTTTAAGAGTTTGTTTTTTAGGTTTTTTTCTAAAAACAGCTTCTAGGATGTAAATATAAGATTATTATAAGAGACTATAAAGCAAAGGGTTTCTTAATTTTTTTCAATTAAAATCAACTTCATAATTTAACTTATTAGAGGTTGTGCTAAGTTCTTTTTTAGATTTAAAAATATTTGAAAAAAGCAATTTACTCCAACCAATTTTTTTGCTAAAATTATCTTCTTTCCAAAAAACAATGCTCACATTTTTAAAGTATTTATATGTAAGTGTATAACCTCTAAAAATGTTAATTATGAAATCAAAAATTACCCTTCTAATTATTTTTTCAATATGGATTACAAGTATTGGATATACTCAAACACCAAAATCGGCTGTTGGTGGTGGAGAATTCGTTTTTAACCCTAATAAAACTCCTTGTCTAACGTCAGAACAAAGAATATCTTTTAAACGAGATGTTAAATCGAATATTAAAACATTAGCAATTCAAAACAAATTGTTGTTTTCAAAAAGCAATATGGATTCGCATCCTCTTTTTATTTGGCCTATTAAAAAAGCAAACCATGTAAATTATAACGATGTTTGGAGTGTTTCTGGCTATGTAGACCATAATGTTTCATTCCCAAACCAACTAACCGATTATAACTGTGGTACTAGAACCTATGATACAGATAATGGTTACAATCACCAAGGTGTAGATATTTACTTATGGCCATTTCAATGGAAATTAATGGATGAAAGTAGTGTAGAGATTATTGCAGCAGCTCCTGGTCAAATCATTTCTAAGAGCGAAGGTAATTTCGATCAAAGTTGTGATTTTAATACAACTACGCCATGGAATGCCATTTTTGTTCAACATAGTGATGGTAGTGTAGCAATATATGGACACATGAAGAACGGCACAGTTACATCAAAAAATGTAGGCGATATGGTTGAAACTGGAGAATATTTAGGTGTTGTAGGTAGTTCTGGTGTATCTACAGGTCCGCATTTACATTTTGAAGTATACACTAACGATTCGTTTACCACACTTGTTGATCCATTTTCAGGAACTTGCAACAACATGAACACAGAGTCTTGGTGGGCAAACCAAAAACCATATCATGACTCTAATATTAATGCACTTATGACTCATAGTGCTGCACCAGATGTTTTTCCTTCTTGCCCAACTATTGAAACTACTTATGAAAGTAACGATTTTGATATTGCAGAAGATATTTATCTATCTGTTTTTCTTCGTGACCAAATTGCAAATACATCTTTAAATTTAAAAGTAATACGACCAGATGGCTCCTATTTATATAACTGGGCTATAAATGTAGGTACAACTGCGAGTTCATGGTACTATTATTGGTTTTTCCCTGTAGATACAGTAGGCGAATGGACATGGGAAGCTACTTATGAAGGCCATACCGAATCACATAAATTTAATGTTACAAGCGCTTTAAGTGTCACCAACAGCCAACTAAAAAACACATCAATATATCCAAATCCAGCAAATGGTTTAGTTCACATTAATTCAGTAAAAAAAATTGTTAAAGTTGAAATTTTAGATGTTACAGGAAAAACTATAATATATATACAACAAACAACTCAAGGTATAGAAAACATAAACACATCTAGTCTATCAAACGGATTGTACTTTTTAAGACTAGAAGGGGATTATAACGAGAGAAAAACTATTAAATTTATAAAAGCGTAATATTAAACACCATTTTTAGCGCAGTCGAAAAACTTATACAGTTGTAATTAAACACATATCGACTGTGCTAAAAAATGTTAAACAATTGTAGGAGGTTTTAAAAACCTCCTACAATTGTTTAACAGAAATAATCTTAACAGGACACGCCTTCGCAGCATTATCGCATTCATCAAAAATTAAATCGTCATTAGACTTTAAAGTGAAAAAGCCTTTTTTATCATTGGCATGTAACAACACCGATTTGCCATCTTTTTTAGACATTTGAAACTGGCTAGGCGCTAATTCTACGCAGTAGTTACAACCTATGCATTTATTACGCTGTAAAGTTATAACTACCATTAAGCTTCAACTTTATTTTCAACTATTTTATAAAGCTTGTCTGATTGGCGGATTCTAAATGGTAATTTTATAGTTACTAAATCACCCTTTGTTCCTTCTGTTAGTTTCGCATCATTTACCAAAAACTCATCAACAACTAATTCTTGTGCACCAGTAGTTGGACCTGTTATTAAAATAGTGTCGCCAACATTAATATTATAAGCCTCAATTTTAAACTCTCCTACTTTTGCTTTAGGAAAAAAATGTGTGCCTTTACCAATGTAAACTTTCTTTTGCGTGGCATGAGACCCAGAACCCTTACTCCATTCTCCAAGTTTTTGACCTAAATAATAGCCATTCCAAAACCCTCTATTATAAACCGTTTCTAGAGTTTGCATCCAATTAATAACTTCTTCTTTACTATAAGTGCCATTTTCAATGCTATCAATAGCTTCGCGATAACATTTAATTACTTTCGCAACATATTCTGGTGCTCTTCCTCGTCCTTCAATTTTTAAAACTTTAATTCCCGCATCAACAACTTCATCTAAAAAATCAATAGTACACAAATCTTTTGGAGACATAATATACTCGTTATCCAACTCCATTTCAAAACCAGTTTCTTGGTCTATAACAGTATATTTTTTTCGACAATTTTGTTTGCATGCGCCTCTATTGGCCGATGAGTTTTGAGAATGCAAACTCATATAACATTTACCAGAAACAGCCATACATAAAGCACCATGACCAAATATCTCTATTTCTACAAGTTTTCCAGAAGGGCCTTTAATTTGTTCTTTTTCAATCTGCTCTGTAATCTTTTTAACTTGGCGCAAACTTAACTCACGACTTAACACCATGGTATCGGCAAACAAAGCATAAAACTTAACCGTTTCAATGTTTGTTATATTTATTTGAGTTGAAATATGTACTTCCATACCAACTTCTCGTGCAGACGAAATTACTGCCTGGTCCATCGCAATTACAGCTGTAATATCGGCTTCTTTAGCTTGTTTTATTAAAGTTTTTACAATCGATAAATCATGATCGTAAATAATCGTGTTTAAGGTTAAATATGTTCTAACATTTTTGGCTTTACAACGGTTAGAAATTTCTTGTAAATCGTCTAAAGTGAAATTTATAGATGCTCTTGCTCGCATGTTTAATTGCTCAACTCCAAAATAAACGGAATCTGCACCATTATCTAAAGCAGCCTGAAGCGATTCAAAATTACCGGCAGGCGCCATTAATTCTATTTTTTGCATAATCTTTACCCTATTTTTTATCAACTTTTAAAGTCTCAAAAATATTCCTCAAGTCTTTTTTATAAGGTAAATGGTCAGCTCGACCTTTTTTGAAAATATCGTTACTATTACCCTGTCCTTTTCTAAGTGCTTTTTGTTCTTCGTAAGGTAAAGCATGTATCTCTTGGCATGTTATAGAACAACAATGGTTCATTTCTTCTTTACACTTATCACATTGTATAAATAATAGGTGGCAAGAATCATTAGCGCAGTTGCTATGTATATCAAAAGGATCGCCACATTGGTGGCATTGGGCAATCACATCATCACTAATACGCTCAGCTCGTCTTTCATCAAATACAAAATTCTGACCCATAAACTTATTCTCTAAGTCCTGGTCTTTAACCTGTCTTGTATATTCAATAATACCGCCTTCCAACTGAAACACATTTTTAAACCCTTTATGTTTAAAATACGCACTAGCTTTTTCACAACGAATACCTCCAGTACAGTACATCACTAAGTTTTTGTCTTCTTTGTGGTCTTTTAAATCATCTTCAATAATATCTAAAGACTCTCTAAAGGTATCAACATCTGGCGTTACCGCATTTTTAAAATGCCCAATTTCACTTTCGTAATGGTTACGCATATCCACCAAAACAGTTTTTTCATCTTCAATAAGTTCATTGAATTTTTCAGCATCTACATGTACACCTTTATTAGTAACATCAAACGTTTCATCAACCAAACCATCAGCAACAATTTTGTTTCTAACTTTTACTTTCAATTTTAAAAACGACATGTTATCTTGCTCTACAGCAATATTTAAGCGAATGTCTTTTAAAAAATCAATGGTGTCTAAATGCGCTTTAAAGGCATTAAAACAATCTGCTGGTAAAGATAACTGACCATTAATTCCTTCGTTGGCAACATAAGTACGTCCTAAAACGTCTAGTTTGTTCCAAGCAATAAATAATTGATCTCTAAATTCTTGAGGATTTGTAATTTTAGCGTATTGATAGAAAGAAAGCGTCAATCGATCCTTACCGGCTTTTTCGATTAACTCAGCTCTTTCCTTTGCGCTTAAGGTATTGTACAGTTGCATGCTATACTAATTTTAAGGTTATAAGAAATATTTAAAGTGCAAAAGTACAATTAATCTACAATTTCGCAATTTTAAAAATTTGGGCGCTACCCACGGGTCGGGCTAGAAGCCTGTCTTGAGCGAAGACGAAAGGTTACAAGTCCTCGCACCTCCTTTGTCGGGCTGAGGGCTATCCACTACTATCCCTAGCGCATCTATCCGCCAAAGTCACAGAAAAAACGAGCTGTAAGATTATTTAGATACACTTCTTTTAATATAATACACCACTATAAACCCAAAATAAAAAAAGCACCTAAATATAAATTTAGATGCTTTAATTGAGTTTAGAGTTAGTCATATATCAAAACTCATTGGCAAATTTTATAGCAAATTTTTTGCTCTTTAGTTACTAGATGCAGAATGTTGAAAAAGGTTGCGTTATAAAATTGTATTGTGAAAAAAGTTGTAGTATTTTAGCATACAATTTTACAGTAAAATAAAGAAAATGAGCAACGATAAAGAAAAAGAAGCGAAATTAAAAGCACTAAAACTTACTTTAGATAAATTAGACAAAGCCTACGGAAAAGGAACCGTAATGAAAATGAGCGATTCTGCAATTGTAGATGTAGAAGCCATCCCTTCAGGTTCATTAGGTTTAGATATCGCTTTAGGCGTTGGTGGTTACCCACGCGGACGCGTTATTGAAATATACGGACCAGAATCTTCTGGTAAAACAACCTTAACATTACACGCCATTGCCGAAGCTCAAAAAGCTGGAGGTATTGCAGCTTTTATTGATGCAGAGCATGCTTTCGATCGTTTCTATGCAGAAAAATTAGGTGTCGATATCGATAACTTAATTATATCTCAACCAGATAATGGTGAGCAAGCCTTAGAAATTGCCGATAATCTAATTCGCTCAGGTGCTATCGATATTGTAGTAGTAGATTCTGTTGCAGCATTAACACCTAAAAGTGAAATTGAAGGTGAAATGGGAGACTCTAAAATGGGACTTCATGCGCGTTTAATGTCTCAAGCATTAAGAAAGCTTACCGCATCCATTAGTAAAACCAATTGTACGGTAATCTTCATTAACCAATTACGTGAAAAAATTGGTGTTATGTTTGGTAACCCAGAAACTACAACTGGTGGTAACGCCTTAAAATTCTATGCTTCTGTAAGATTAGATATTCGTCGATCTACACAAATAAAAAGCACAGATGGCAATGTAATGGGTAATAAAACCCGTGTAAAAGTGGTTAAAAACAAAGTTGCACCACCATTTAGACTAGCAGAATTCGATATTATGTATGGCGAAGGCGTATCTAAAGTTGGTGAAATTTTAGACTTAGCTGTAGAGCATGAAATAGTAAAGAAAAGTGGCTCATGGTTTAGTTATGATGAAACCAAACTTGGCCAAGGCCGAGATGCTGTTAAAGCATTAATAAAAGACAATCCAGAACTTATGGACGAGCTTGAAGCCAAGGTTAGAACGGCAGTAAACGAGCAAGAATAAATAATTTAAAATCCCGTTAATTCGGGATTTTTTAGTTTATAGAATCTTTGTATTCAATTTTAAACATTAAATAAGTTAATTTCATACGCAACCTTTCCGTTTGTTTCGCATCTAAATAATGCAAACATGTATTTAACCCTGAATTTATTTTGCTATGAAAAAATTACTAGTACTTTGTTTAACACTTATAATTTGTGCATCTTGTAGTATTGATGACGATAACACAAGTTATAGTTTTGAAATTTTACCTGTTGAGAGTGTAGACATCCCTGATGAGTTTATGATGGGAGAAGTTTACCCAATAACGGTATCGTATTTTAGACCATCAAATTGCCATGCGTTTAAAGAGTTTTATTATTTAAAAGAAAATAATGAACGAACCGTTGCACCAATAACCTATGTTTTTGATCAGAATAATTGTGAAACGATTGATGATGATCTGGTAGAAGCTACGTTTAACTTTCAGGTTACTAGTAATGGCTCTTATATTTTTAAGTTTTGGCAAGGTGAAGATACCGATGGCGAAACGCAATATTTAACTATTGAAGTGCCAGTTGTTGAGTAAATATTAATTAATACATGTTTAAAATTGAGTTTAAACCAACTCATAGAAAATTGTAAGATTGATGATACTAAAGCACAAGGTGAATTATATAAACTCTTTTCGGGTAAATTATTCGCTATAAGCTTAAAGTATTCGCGAAACTATGCCGAAGCAGAAGATAATTTGCAAGACGCTTTTCTAACAATTTTTAAAAAAATTGAACAGTATAAAAACAAAGGCTCTTTTGAAGGCTGGATGAAACGAATTACTGTAAACACCGTATTACAGCGTTACCGAAACGAAAAGGTTTTTGATATAATAAATGAAAACACCATTGAAGATGTTGAATTGGAAGTTGATGAAGACGAAATCTCTATCGATTACCTTTTAAAAATCATTCAAGAATTACCAGATAGATATAGATTGGTTTTTAACCTTTATGTTCTAGATGGTTATTCGCATAAAGACATAGCAGAAATGCTAGAAATAAATATAGGAACCTCAAAATCTAATTTAGCACGGGCTAGACAAACTTTGAAACAAACTATAGAAAATTATAAAATAACACAACGTTCCCAATCATTATAAATGAACGATAAGAAACATATAGACAGATTATTCCAAGAAGGTTTCAAAGATTTTGAAGCGACGCCTAGCGATGCTGTTTGGAAAAATATAGAGTCTAAACTAAACGAGAAAAAGAAAAAACGCCGTATTATTCCACTATGGTGGCGTTATGCTGGCGTTGCAGCATTATTACTGTTGCTGTTAACTGTTGGCGGTATCTATTTTAATAACACTAACGAAGATTCAAATAATCAAATTGTAGAAACAGAAAATACAAATTCTGAAATCAATGAAGTAGAAAAAATTAGTCACCCTATCAACAAAGGTGATAACACTAATGTTATAGCATCAGATAATGATTCTCAAGATGATTCAGACAACTCAACTGAAGCTACAAGAGTTCAGTCTAATATTATAACTAATAAAATAAATCCATCAAAAGAAACTTCAATTGCTGAAACTCCGGCTTCAAAAAACAAAAACAAAAGTAAAAGTAATATTGGGTCTTCAGATAAATTAAATATTAAAGAAAACACTATTACACCTAGCCCTAATAGTGCCATGGCTAATAATACATCTGAAGAAAAAAGTGAAACTAAAAATCTTCAAAATACAATTGAAAACAATATTTCTGTTGCAAATACTTCCGAAGAAAAGAATAAAAATATTGAGACTACGAATCAAGAACAATTAGCAAGTAAAGAAAATGCTAAAACGCTTATTACAGAAGCTTCAAAAAACAACACAACAATTGCCAATTCTAACGAGAAAAAGATTGAAGAAGCTAAGCCTAATAACAATGCAGAAGACAACAAGCTTTCTATAGAAGATGCAATAAATAACACCAAAGATGTTATTGAAAAAGAGAATACACTAAAAAATAAGTGGAGTGTTGCACCAAATGCAGCTCCAGTTTATTTTAATACATTGGGTGAAGGGTCATCCATAGATCCACAATTTAACAGCAATTCTAAATCTGGAGAGGTTAATATGAGTTATGGTATTTCGGCAAGTTATGCTGTAAATAAAAAACTAAGTGTACGTTCTGGTATTAATCGTGTTAATTTAGGTTATAATACCAATGATGTTGTGGTTTTTCAATCTGCAGGTTTAAGCTCTAGAAGTAGCGCTTTGCAAAATGTAAGTTCTAGAAATAATTCTGATGCTGTTTCTCTTATTAGTTCTGAAAATTTAAACTCAAATGCTTCAGATGCTTTTGCATCTACAAATGGATTAATTAATCAAGCTTTGGGGTATATTGAAATTCCTTTAGAAATTCAATATACACTTTCTGATAAAAAATTTGGTGTCAATCTAATTGGTGGTTTTAGTTCATTCTTTTTAAATAATAATGAAATATTTTCTGAAGAACAAAATGGAACAAGAACATTTCTTGGGGAGGCCAGCAACGTAAACAATGTAAGTTATAGTGCCAATTTTGGTTTAGGTTTAAATTATAAGATGTCTAAAAAATTTGATTTTAATTTAGAGCCTATCTTTAAATATCAATTCAATACTTTTAACGATACTTCTGGTAGTTTCTCACCATTTTTTATTGGTGTATATACTGGATTCGCTATTAAATTCTAGGTTTTTGGTTAGATCTGGATGTGCGTTTCCATTTAAGCTCGGAAACGCATATCGAAAGAAAAACTGCTCGTACCCTCGAGCAGTTTTTTTTATTTGTGAAATTCTTGAAGTTGATTTAAAATAACCATTTTCGATTTGTCGTTTAAAGCTCGAGTATCCTCAATTTTCAGTCCTTCAGTAGAAATAAAATTATGGATTTTAACCCGCATTCTTCCCGGGCTGCCGCTAAAAAATGTATATGAAAATCGTCTTTTATTATCAGCAAAAGTAATTGGTACGATGGGTATTTGATGATTTATGGCCAATCTAAACGCGCCTGCTTTAAATTCATCTAACATAATATGCTCTTCAGGAACACCACCTTCAGGAAAAATACAAATACTAATTCCAGATTTTAACCGACGTTGCGCTCTTAAAAAAACCGCTTGCCTACTTTTAGGAGAGCTCCTATCTACCAAAATACAAGTACGTTTATAAAAGAAACCAAATAATGGAATTTTAGCCAACTCAGCCTTTCCAACAAAAACAAAGGGATTTTTAACCGAAACCAACATGAGCATAATATCTGTCATAGAGGTATGGTTGGCTATAAACATATAACTCTTGTTTATATCTGGAGTTTGCTCGCGCTCAATTTTATAAGCAAAACCCATTCCTATTAATATAAATTTAGACCAAAGTCTGGCCATCTTAAAAAAGTAAGGATACCAAGATTCTTTTACTATAGATATTAAAAGTAACGGCAACATTACAAGAATAGGTATGGCCATTAATATATAAAACCAAATACGATATAAAAACCAGAAAATGTATTTAAATAATTTCATGAACTTCAAAAATACATAATTGTGTTGAGCTATTTTGTTAAAACGTTTACCTTTGCTTTTGGTTAAATTAATTTGAACACTAATTAAAGAGATTCCTTCCATCGAAGGAATGAAAAGATGGCAAGAATACTAACAGGCATACAAAGTACAGGAACACCACATTTAGGAAACATTTTAGGGGCTATAATGCCAGCTATAAAAATGGCTGAAAACCCAGAAAATGATTCGTATTTATTTATAGCAAATCTGCATACGTTAACGCAAATTAAAGATGCTAAAACCTTACGTGAAAACACCTATTCTACCGCGGCAACTTGGCTAGCCTTTGGTTTAGACATTGAAAAAACGGTGTTTTACAGACAAAGTGATATTCCGCAAGTAACCGAACTGTCTTGGTATTTAAGCTGTTTCTTCCCTTACCAACGTTTAACTCTAGCACATAGTTTTAAAGATAAAGCCGATAGATTAGAAGATGTAAACTCTGGTTTATTCAACTATCCAATGCTTATGGCTGCCGATATTTTATTATACGATGCCGAAATAATTCCTGTTGGAAAAGATCAAGAACAGCATATTGAAATGACTCGTGACGTGGCTTCTCGTTTTCATGCTAAAGTTGGAGACACTTTTATTATGCCTAAAGCTGAAGTGCAAAAGGACACCAAACTTATTCCGGGTACCAATGGTGGGAAAATGAGTAAGAGTCAAAACAACACCATCAATATATTTTTAGCCGATAAAAAACTACGCAAGCAAATTATGGGAATTCAAACGGATAGCA
This sequence comes from Algibacter sp. R77976, assembly GCF_044594645.1. Taxonomy (GTDB): domain Bacteria; phylum Bacteroidota; class Bacteroidia; order Flavobacteriales; family Flavobacteriaceae; genus Algibacter_B. The sequence continues at coordinate 1,065,533 of NZ_CP138989.1, read as the reverse complement.
CACCACTTGAAGACCCAAAAGACTGGAGTACTTGTAACTGTTTTGCTATTTATAGTTTATTAGCTAACGAGGCTCAAATTGCTGAAATGAAAGCCAACTACGAAAATGGAAATTATGGCTACGGACATGCTAAACAAGCCTTATTCGAATTGATAGTAGAAACATTTGCAGAACCTCGTGAGCGTTATAACTATTACATGAACAATCTTGAAGAAATTGACAAAGCACTTGCAGTTGGTGCTGAAAAAGCGAGATTAGTTGCTAATGATGTTTTAAAAAGAGTACGTAAAAAGGTTGGGTATTAATATAACAAAGCATTTCTTTTTAGTTGTTTTACTTGCCTTTATATCAAATGGTTTTGCGCAGAAAAACTTTGCTCCAAACACTAAAATTTATATTAAAGGGCATTCTGCTTTAATTGGGAATAATATTCTAAGTACACATTCCGAAAAACCTGTTGATGATGCTGCTGTCAACGATTTTAATGAATTAAAATTCATTGATGTTGATGATGATCCAAACACGTTTTCGTCAAGCCAAGCCAATTTAAATAGCCTCGAAGCGGATGCCGAAATTGAATATGCTGCATTATATTGGAGTGCTATTTATAAATATGATAAGGGCTGGAAAAAGCTTTTTAAATTTAAAAGAAAAGGCCAACTCTATAAAAAATATGTTTATGAAGGCAGCGAGAATCGATTCATGGATGTCAATACCGTTTTATTTAAAACCCCAAATGGAAAATATAACACGCTTAATGGTCAAATAATTTTTGACGATTTTAATAATGAAGCAGCTTACCCAGACACCAAACCTTATGTTTGTTATGCTGATGTCACGTCACTTTTAAAAAACAATACGCAAGTAAACGGAACGTATACCGTAGCAAACATAAAAGCAACCGAAGGTTATGTCGCTGGTGGCGCAGCTGGTGGTTGGCTACTTTATGTAGTTTATAAAACAGATACAGCAACTCCAAAGTATTTTACAACGTATAACGGTTTTCTAGATGTCTTTAAAAAACCTGTTAACATTCACTTTAACGATTTTAAAGCGCCAGAAGATGGCAACATAGAGACGTCTTTATTAATTGGTGTTTTGGAAGGTGATCAAAAATTTAAATCTGATAAATGTTCGTTTTTAAATTATCAAACCAACACGTTCATTCCTTTATTTAATAAACTTAGGCCCAAATTAAATTTCTTTAATAGTACTATTTCTATTGATGATGCGCTTTTTACAGATAGAAACCCTAACAGTAAAAACACCTTTGGATTTGATGCTTTAAAAATTAAGTTACCTAATGAAAATAATAGCGTCATTTCTCATAACGTATCAGAAGCGACTATACAATTTAATAGTAAAGCAGACCAATTCTACTTGTTTTTCGTAGCCTTTGAAACAGAAATATCACCAATTTACGAAGCCCTTAAAAAAGATGAAAATTCTATTTTAATGGTGAATGGTAGTGACAATGATGTTATAGATGAAGGTCTTGAAAAAATAAAAAACTTAAAATCCATATCAATTCCAACCATAGAAAAGGGCTACTATTTAGTGACCAACATATTTTCAAAAAAAGGAAACGCTAAAAACTGGACAACCTTTTTAAAAGGAAAAGGATACACTCCAAAAGCGTTTGTAAACCCAGAAAACGGATGGACTTACGTGTATTTAAAAACAGATCCAGACCCCAATGTTATTTACCAAAAACAAAAGGATCTTTTAAAACTTGATGATTTTAAAGACATTTGGGTTTTACGGATAAATATTTAAAAGATACTACTTTCATTTATAAGATTCCTGCCTGCGCAGGAATTTTTTAAATAACCTCAAACAACTTCCCAGGCAACGGTCTAATAACACCTTTCAATTCCATATTCAAAAGTGTTCCAGACACTTTAAAAATAGGCATCTCACAATTAATTGCAATAACATCTAATTGCTGTTTGTCATTTTCTTTTAAATAATTATAAATAATTTTTTCGGTAACATCTAGCTCAACAAATAATTGTTTTTGGATTACCGGTTTTTTATCATTTTCCAGTTCCCAGCCCAGAATATACGGCACATCCAACGGCGTGGTTAACATATGTGCTTTTTGGTGTTTTATTAAATTATTACACCCAATACTTTGGCTATCTGTAGTTCTACCGGGCACAGCAAAAACATCACGATTATAAGAATTTGCAATATCTGCGGTTACAAGACTTCCACCTTTTTCAGCAGATTCTATAACAATAGTGGCTTCACTTAAACCAGCAATAACTCTATTTCGTTTTAAAAAATTGTTTTTATCAAAGGTATCGGTACTCCAAAAATCAGAGAAAAAACCACCATTTTTCTCCATATCCACCATATACTTTTTATGCACTTTCGGGTAAATTTGATTTAACCCATGTGCTAAACATGCTACGGTTTGCAATTTGTGTTTCATGGCTGCTTTATGCGCGGTAATATCGGTTCCGTAAGCAAAACCAGAAACAATTATTGGGTTATATGGTGCCAATTGTTCTACTAAATTTTCACAAAAGGCAATGCCACTAGTGGTAATTTTTCTAGCACCTACAATGCTAATAATATGCTGATTTTTTAAATCTATGTTCCCTGTTTGAAATAATAAAATCGGGCTATCAATACAATGTTTTAGCTTTTCAGGATAATTATCCTCTTGAAAATAAGAGACTTGTATATTTTGCTCTTTAATAAATTGCATTTCTTTTTCGGCTTCTTTTAAATGGTGTGTTTTAAACAAATCACTTATGGTTACACTTCCAATACCATCAATCTTAAGTAGGTTTTGCTTTTTTTCGGTTAAAACAGCTTCAGCAGAACCACAATGCGAAATAAGTCGTTTTGCAGTAATATCGCCAATATTTGGCACATGTTGTAACGCTAAAGTGTAAAGCAAATCATTTTCTGTCATCCTATTGTGTTGATTTTAAAGCCGCAATAAAAGAATTTTTACATTGTTAATAAATAGTTACCCTGAAATTTTATTGCAAAGTACATTTTTTTAACTTTGTTTTCATGCAATTAGAAACCTACATTAGCGACTTATTATATAGATATGAGTGTGTTACCATTCCTGAGTTTGGTGCTTTTTTAACCCAACGTGTATCTGCAACGATTAATGATGAAACAAATACGTTTCATGCACCAAAAAAAGTAGTTTCTTTTAATGAGCAAATTCAACAGAACGATGGTTTATTGGCGCATTACATTGCCGATGTAGAAAAAATACCTTTTGAGGTTGCTAATAAAAAAATTGCAAAACGTGTTAAGCTTTTAAAATCTTACTTAACGCAAGGCGAAACACTTACTTTTAAAAATATTGGCGAGATTGTTTTTAATAAAGAAGGTAAAGTTTTATTTGAGCCTACCTATCATTTAAATTATTTAACCGATTCTTTTGGCTTATCCAATTTTGTAACACCAACCGTAACACGCGAGGTTTATAAAGAAGAAGCTACAGCTATCGAGAAAGTGATTCCAATTGCAGTAACACCAGAAAAACGAAAGTCTAAATCGTACTTAAAATATGCTGCAGTAGCATTAATCGCCTTAACATTAGGTGGTTTTGTAGCATCTAATTATTATGTGAATCAAATTGAAGCACATAACCAATTAGCACAAAGAAAAGCAACGCAAGAATTAGACAGCAAAATTCAACAAGCTACCTTTAATTTAAACCCATTACCTGCAATTACCTTAAACGTAACCAAGCAAACAGGTAATTACCATATTGTAGCTGGTGCTTTTAGAGTAGAAGAAAACTGCGATAAAAAAGTAAAACAACTTAAAGCAGATGGTTTTAGTGCTAGAAAAATTGGCGCTAATAAATACGGTTTACATCAAGTAGCTTATGCAAGTTACGAAGGCAGACTTGATGCCTTAAAAGCGCTACGAAACATTAAAAAAACGCATAATAGAGACGCTTGGTTACTAGTTAAAAAGCTAGACTAGATTCAAAATTTAACACCAACATTGAATTTTAACGGATTATCATCTATTTCAACAGACTCAAATGAATTATTTTGTTTACGTAGAATAGTATATTTTAAAGACACTTTACCCAATACTTTTTCTGAAAGTTGGTATTCTGAACCCAAATACAATGAAACATCAAAATTTTGAAAACCATTTTCTCGTTTCCCTAATAAATTAGTTTGATAATTTGTTATGGTACTTATTTGAGAACCAAAGAATACATTCCATTTGTCATTTAATTTGTGGTTGAATAGTATAGGTATTTCTAGTTGACTAAAAGCACCATAATCTGCTATAAAAACACCATTTTGAAAGCTAAGATTGCTTAAAATAGGTGTATTAAAAAGATATCCTTTACTAAACAAGTTATTTGCAACTTTAATATTTGAATTGCTTTCAGTTTGAGCCTGCAAATCAGCCATTTTAAACACAAATAGAATAATTAAAAACCTTCTCATTTACGTTGATTCTTTTTTAGTGACAACAGTTAAGGACAAACCTAAGGAATCTCCAGATTATTTAAAATCACCACGAACATCAGGTGATTTTTCTAAATTTTTAAATTCATAATACCCTTCTGTAAAAGCATCAAAATCTAACACCTAGACCAATTCTTAGCGTATTTCGTTTACCCTTTAAAACTTCTAACACAAGATCCTCAATTTGCTCTGTTAAACCATTAGAAAATCTTATTTCAATAAAAAAAGTTTTATTAATGTTGTATTGTGCTCCTAATTCCACAGAAACTCCAAAATTCTTAAACCTATAATTTTGACTTTCAAAAGCATCATTATCATTGTCTAATATAAAGTCTAACTTTGGCCCTAAAAAAACAGCCCACTTTTTTACGAATTTGTATTTTAAATGCAAAGGTATTTCTAAAAAATGATAGTCATCTGTATAAGAAAACAGTAGTTCATTTTCTAAATTCCATTTTTTATTTAATTCTGTATCTGAAAAAAGACTAACATACTGCTCCCAACCTGAATAACCTGTAAGTTCTCCATCTAATTCACTTCCTAACACATAGCTCAAATTTAACCCTCCTTTTACCCCAAAAACAGTTTTGTTATAATTTTGGGCAAAAAAGATACTTGAATTTAACAGTAACAAAAGGAAGAATGCATTTATTTTCATAATTTAGATTTATTTGTTTTAAAAAACAGTCGCAGAAAATCTACGACTGTTTTAATTTATATAATTATTACCATGTTAAAAGGAGTTCTTTAATAGTACCATTTTGTTTATATTGGCCATTCATAGCTCCATTTTCGACTATATGGCTTAATTTTAGATTTTACTTTATCATTTGCTCCCCAACGTGGCTGTGGTACTTTTATTAAAGCCTTAATTTTTTAAGAATATAACTATTCATTGCACGTGTTTAATCTCTCAAATATCAAAAAAAAGAATAATTCCTACAACTCCATATTGTCTTTTTTCTAGATTTTTGCGTATTTCCAATAATCTTGCTGTGGGTTCCCCGTAAAAACCAAAAGAGTTGATACCATATAGCATCTATTTATCTTCCTCTTTTCTGCAAACTTTATTCATAAAACCCTAAAATGGTTTTACCTTTGCCACATCAAAATATACCGATGCAAGCAAAGACTCCAGAACAATCAAAATCAACCTTAACAGATTTAGTTTTACCAAGTGAAACCAATCCATTAAACAACCTATTTGGTGGTGAATTATTGGCACGAATGGATCGTGCGGCAAGTATTGCAGCAAGACGTCACTCTAGGCGAATTGTGGTAACTGCATCTGTAAATCATGTTGCATTTAATCTCGCCGTACCATTAGGAAGCGTAGTAACTGTTGAAGCGAAGGTGTCTCGGGCATTTAATACTTCCATGGAAATTTATATTGATGTTTGGATGGAGGATCGCGAATCTGGAGCCAAAACTAAAGCCAACGAAGCCATTTACACTTTTGTAGCAGTAGATGAAACTGGACGCCCTGTAAAAGTGCCAGAAGTAACTCCCGAAACCGAACTTGAAATAGAACGTTTTGAAGCCGCTTTACGCCGAAAACAACTGAGTCTTTTACTTGCCGGAAGAATAAAACCTAGTGAAGCGACCGAGTTAAAAGCCTTGTTTGATTAATTAAATTACTTGACGATTTGGGCGTTACCCCAAGGGTCGGGCTTTACGTTACAAGTCCTCGCACTTCCTTCGTCAGGCTGTGGGCTTTTATTCATGTGTTTCTATTTTTTATTAAAGAATTCATGAACATAAATGTTTCTCTGCAATCCCTAACGCGGGAAAATTTGCTGAAATTAGTTTCAGGTGGAAGTTAATTGGTTAATCTATAAAATTTTGATTTGGCTATTAGAACGAGAATTTACTGCTTTCTATTTGTTATATACGCATGTTGTGTGCAGTTTTATTTCAGTCGCTTTTTAATGTCCATTCTCTGATGCAATACTCTAACGATTTCCACAATCTCATTATCTACTTTTCTATAAAAAATCAGATGGGATTTGATTTTCGAAAATCGATAGTTTTTTCGAGTTTGCTCTGCGGATTTTCCAGTCAGATAATGGTCCGCAATAAATTCAATTTCTGCTATTATTAAATCGTAATATCTGTCAGCTTGTTCTTTAGACCATTTGTTAAGAGTATAAATCCAAATTTTATTTAAATCCTCAATCGCTTGTTGGCTTATGCGATATTTGTTTTTACTCATAAGTGTTTGCGATGTAATTCTTTTAGATGCTGTTTTGGGTCAAAATCTTCAACAAATCCGCTGTTTTCTCCAACTTCAAGAGCTTTAATCAATTCTCTTTCTTTTTTTTCTTCACGTTCTAACAAACGCAATGCAGAACGAATTACTTCGCTAACCGAACCATATCTTCCTGAGTTTACTTCTTCTCTTATAAAATCCTCAAAATGATTTCCGAGTGATATTGACGTGTTTTTTCCCATTATGACAATAAATTTACTCAAATATACCAAATATTGGTAACGTAGCCAAATTGCACACAACTCCTAATATAGTAACTTTTATTACTCATATCCCGCAAGAAAGTCAGGCTATGCTTAGTTCTTTCGTTTCTGTTATAGAGTAAAGATAAATAATATTTGTGTAAGAAAATCCCAAAGACCCTGATAGTAATCGCTATTACTCTATAGGTTTTTATTCATGAAATTCCTGCCTTAACAGGGATATTACATTTTATAAATCCAACTTGCTGGATTTTCTGTAGCTGTGCCTTTAGATAATGTAAAACTTAAAATGGTTTCACCGTTTGAAGGATTAGTAAAAACCTCACCAATAACTTGTTTTGTTTTTACTTTATCACCTTTTTTTACATACACTTTAGATAGGTTTCTATAAAGCGTTAAATAATTCCCATGACGAATCATTACAATAGGATTAACGTTTTTCATCTTTAAAATTTCGCTTACTTCACCATCAAAAACGGCTCTTGCTTTTGCGCCTTTTTCGGTAGCAATTCGAACACCATTACTTTTTATTTTTAACGATCTGTCAATGGGGTGTGGCTGTGTGCCATAACCTAAACGCACAAAACCTTTCTCTACAGGCCAAGGTAACTTCCCTTTGTTAGATATAAAGTTTGAGGCTAATACTTTTTCTTCAGCCGTTAAGGCAAAACTTTTTGAGCTTGTTGTCTTACCCGCTTTTTTATTCGATTTTGCAATAGCCGCTTTAATTATACGGTCTATTTCTCTATCAATTTTATCGGCTTCGCGCTGTTTTTGCTTTATTTGAGACGCATAGCGAGACAAATTCTTTTTTATAGAAACCATAAGCGTTTCATGTTGCTTGCGTTCCGTTTCTAAAGATTTTTGAACCACTCTGTTTTCTGCAATCAATTTCTTTTTATCTTCTTGTTGCTTTAACAAACTCGCATTAGTGTCTTGAAGCTCTACAGTTTTAGTTTTTATTACTTCACCTTGTTGTTTCTGGTGATCAGAATATTGCTTTATGTACTGCAGGCGCTTATAGGCTTGTTTAAAATCGTTTGAAGACAGCAGGAACATGATTCTGCTTTGCTGATTTTTACTTTTATAAGACTTGACTATCATGGCAGCATAATCTGTTTTTAACTGCTTTAATTCGTCTCTTAAACTCGATATTTTATTTTGGTTTGTACTTATTTCTCGAGTAAGCAAATTAGCTTGCTGGTTGGTAACTTTAATTAAGTTGGATAATACGTTTATCTTATAATTAAAATCTTCAATTAAAGATAATTCAGATTTGGCTTTCGACTTGTTTTCGGTTCTAAGCTCGTTAATTTTTTGAATTTCTCTGCGCAGTTCTTGGCGTCGAGATTCTAGTTGTTTTTGCTTATCGCTTTGCGAAAACCCAAAACTACTGCATAACAAAAACCCTAATAAAAATATGCATTGATATGTAAGTCTGCTAACTTTCATTTAAAGCTCAATTTCTTTAAACCCAGAAGGTATTTTAAAAGGAAAACGTAACTCCTCATTTAAAGACACATTCTTCATTTCTAACTCTACAGTCATTTCATCACTTGCTTCAACCGCAATTACTTTTATAAGCTCTGGGATGATTTGGGTTTCAACATCTTGATACTTTAAATAATCAATTTGCAAATGTCTAAACTCCTTTGGTTGTGATATTTGTTGCGACTTTACTTTGTAATTTGACGGGTTTAGTAAAAAGAATATTTCAAACAAATCGCGCTGATTTTTTGGTTGCACGATATAAGTTTCATCATCGGCCGAAGCTTTATAATCACTTGCGTTCAAATCATACAACGTTTCACCCAACAACAAATTCTGAACCTTATCAAAATCTAATTCAGTACCCAATAAATCACTCAAATATTGATAATCACCATCAAAATACGTTTTATCTAACTTATTATAAAAACTCACTTTTTCTGGTGTTATTAACGCTCTTACAATCGAAAACGTAGCGTTTATCCAAATCGCTTCATCTTTCTTGGTTCTATAATTAACCGAATAAGATTGCGATTTTCCTTTTTGAGTATAGGTAATTTTAAGTTTAGATTGTAGCGTTTTAAAATTAGCTACTTGTTTAGCATTTTCTTTAATTAATTGCTTTGTAGACAAATTAAAATTGGCATTACCACTACTAACTACTTTTGTAGATTTACAATTAAACAGGAGTATTGCGAATAAGCCTAAAATTATTTTTGGGGTAGTGTGCATTAATTTTGGGATTGTAATTGTTTTGCTTTATCACTAAACGTTTTAGCTTTGTCTGTATTGTTTAGTAATGTATAAGCTTTACTTAATTGATTGTAAAAATCGGCTTCCATTTTAGGGTCGTCAATAATATAATCTAAACCTGTTTCTAGAGCATCAAGCGCCTCTTTTGGTTTGTTTAAAGCATTTGAAGCCACGCCATTAATTAAATAAATAACCGGCTGAGATGGATATATTTCAAGCGCTTCATTACTTTTTTCTTTAGCCAAACCATACTTTTTTAAATCTAAGTACAACAACATCACATTTTGTAAAACCTTAAAATTATTAGGCTCTAGTTTTAGAGCTTCCTCAAAGTTTTCTAATGCTTTTACCTTGTCGTTTTTAGCTAAATAATATTGGCCAAGCTCTTCAACAGACTTACTATTATCAGTATCGCTAACCAAAGTTGTGGCCTCAATTAAATCGCTTTCATATTCCGGATTTTCTTTTACAAAATTCACAAAATCTTTAAGCACTTTTACTTTAGCCTCAGGTTTTATGGCTGTACTTTTAACCACAGTTTTCATTGATTCTATAGCCATTTCGGCATTATTATCATCTAGATAAAATTTATATAAAGCTAAATGCACCAATTGGGAATTCGGATTAATTCTTAGCAATTCTTTAGCAGTTTCAAAAGCCTTTTCTTTATCGTTATTTTCGCTATAACGGAAAATAAGCGCCAAATAATTAGACTCTTTTTCTGGATTATTTTCTACCCGAGTTTCTAAGTTTTTTATTTGATCTTTTTTACGTCCTGTAGCTTCATAAATTCGGTTTCGCAAAATATCTCTACTAACCGAAACTCCAAAATCGGCATCCAAAGCATCTAAAATCTCTAAAGCATCGTCATACTTTTTAGTTTTCACATAAAGCGACGCCAAATCCTCTTTATAATCTGGATGAAACCTAACCAGTTGCTTAACTGTTTTCAAGGCCTTGTCATGCTCGTTTTGCGAGACATAAAATCCGTAAAGCTCGTCTAAAAACCATTCGTTATCAGGGTCTTTATCAACCGCTTTTTTTAATGCATCTTCGGCAGAGCCAAAGTTTTTAAGCTTATTATAACTTTTACCCAATTCAAAATACAAAACAGGCACCGTATTATCTATAGCTATGGCCTTTTGTAAAGCCTCGGCAGCTCTATCGTAATTCTCAATGCCTTTTTGTTTTAAAGCTTCGTAAAATAGCTCTTGGAATTTATCTTCGTTTTCACCCAAATCGTCATCGGGTGTTTTATTAAAATCTACTTGGGCATAGTTCCCCTGCGGAAGCAAAAGCATTCCGAAGAGAAAAAATAAGATGTAGATGTTTTGTTTCATTAATTATAATTTGGGCGTTACTTTTTTCTCATACCTACAAGGTTTAGATACCAAACCAAGTTTGGTACTGCGCCTTGCAGGATCGCAAAAAGTCGGGCTATTCGTTACAAGTCCTCGCACTTCCTTCGTCAGGCTGTGGGCTTTTCACTACTATCCCTAACGCGAGCATCCGAACTTTAAACGTATCGACAGGTTTAAATTTTATTTCTAACTCAAATTATGAGATTCCTGCCTTCGCAGGAATTTATTCTAAAACTGAATAATCACCAATACTTATGCTCGTAAATTCGCCGTTATATTTAACGTTATTACCTATCATGGCATTGTTTAACTTGGCGTTTTTAATTTCAGAATTTGTTTGAATTAAACTATTTTCTATTGTTGAGTTCTCAATAACTGTACCATTTCCAACCGATACAAAAGGTCCAACTGTTGTGTTTTTAAGCACCACATTTTCACCTATAAAGCAAGGTTCTATAATATTTGAATTCTCTAATTGAACTGAATCTGCTATTAATTGCTCCTCGCCATCAGCTTTTAAAAACCCTAACATACGTTGGTTAGTTTCTATGGTAATGGCTTTGTTTCCACAGTCCATCCACTCATCAACGGTTCCTGTTTTAAACACTTTCCCGTCGGCCATCATGCGTTTAATACCATCATTAATTTGGTATTCGCCACCATTCATTATGTTTTCATCAAGAATTTCTTGTAGCTTTCCTTTTAAAACAGCAACATCTTTGAAATAATAGATACCTATTACTGCTTGGTCTGAAACAAAAGTCTCTGGCTTTTCAACTAACTCTACAATTTCAGCATTATCATTTAATTTAACCACACCATAAGCTTCTGGGTTCTCCACTTGTTTTGTCCAAATAACGCTATCTGCTGTTGGGTCTAAATCAAACTCTGCTCTTATCAATGTATCGGCATATGCAATTACTGCTGGTCCAGTTAAAGATGGCTTTGCACACATAATCGCATGACCTGTGCCTAGCGGTTTGTCTTGACGGTAAATTGATGCTTTCGCGCCTAAACTTTTGGCTAAATCTTCTAATTTAGAAACCACATCATCTCCAAACCATGCTGGATCACCTAAAACAAAAGCTATTTCTTCAATAGGCTGTTTTAAAACTTTGGCTATATCTTTTACCAGCCTGTGAACTATTGGTTGTCCTGCAACTGGAATTAATGGTTTTGGTACGGTTAAACTGTGTGGGCGTAAACGAGAACCTCGTCCTGCCATTGGTACTATTATTTTCATAATATTGCCCGCGAAAGCGGGTATCTTTTTAAGTTAAACTCTATTCCTGTGAAAACAAGAATCTCTTTATTTTATTCTCTTAATTTATTAAAATTTAAATTCCAGTTAATACTCAAATCACCCCAAATAGGATTCATGTTTTGTATTAAATCAATTTTCCATTCTCTCTTCCATTTCTTAAAGCTTTTCTCTCTAGCCACAGCTTCATCTCCTTTTTCGAATTCTTCAAAATAAACCAATTTATCACAATTATACTTTGCTGTAAAAGACTTTGGATATATTTTTAGTTTATGCTCTTTTACTCTTTCATCAATATTATCTGTTACTCCAATATACAAAGACGCCATTTGGCTTGTTTGTCATTATGTAGACATGCCAGAATTTCATTTTCATCGATTTTGAGATTCCTGCCTCCGCAGGAATTTATTTTACCCCTGTACTTCCAAAACCGCCTTCTCCTCTATCAGTTTCAGAAAGCACTTCTACTGCTTGCCATTCTGCACGCTCGTGTTTTGCGATTACTAATTGTGCTATACGCTCTCCGTTTTCTATAGTGAAGTCCTCGTTAGATAGATTAATTAATATCACACCTACTTCACCTCTATAATCGGCATCTACAGTTCCAGGCGCATTAAGCACCGTAATGCCTTTTTTAGCTGCCAAACCACTTCTTGGTCGCACTTGTGCCTCAATACCTATAGGAAGCTCTAAAAATAAGCCTGTAGGCACAATAGCGCGTTCCATTGGTTTTAGCAAAATGTTTTCTGAAATATTAGCACGTAAATCCATCCCTGCCGACGCTATAGTTTCATAATGCGGTAAATCGTGATTTGATTTGTTTATAACTTTAATTTGCATGTTATCTTTTTAATAATTGTTGTATTTCCTTTTTTTCTATAAGAACAACTAAGCCCAAAAATACTAAAACTAACATTGTATTTATATAATAGTTTGCATTTGTATTTAAAGCTAATACTGATAAAAGCGTTGCGAGCAATAAATACCCTAAAATACTTTTAAGATTATAAGGTACTGGATAAAATTTTTGTCCCAAAACATAAGATAATATCATCATAACCCCATAAGCCAATAATGTAGCCCATGCAGCTGCAATAAAACCTATTTTTTCAATCATAATCACATTAAAAGCTATGGTTATTGCTGCTCCTACTAACGATAAATACATACCGAATCGCGTTTTATCTGTAAGCTTATACCAAATGGCTAAATTGAAATAAATCCCTAGGCATAAATTAGCTAATAACACAATAGGCACAATTTCAATGGCAATCCAGTAACTTTCATCCTGTACAATAAGCGATTTAAAAACATCTAAATAAGCTATAATGAAAACTAACATGGCGCTTCCGAAAATAACAAAATACTTCATTATTCTGGCGTAAGTTTCTTTCGCATTTTTCTCTTTCGAATGATTAAAAAAGAAAGGTTCTGCTCCTAACCGAAACGCTTGTATAAATATAGTCATGAAAACGGCTATTTTATAACATCCGCTATATGCACCATTAATGCTTTTACCGAGAACTTCTGGTAATAACCATTTGTCGAAATTTTCATTAATAACATATGCTAAACCTGCGATCATTATAGGTAAGCCATAATTTAATAACTGTTTGAATATTGTTTTACTAAAATAAAGTTTTGTCTTAAAAAAGTATGGCGTTAATAATAGAAAGGTTAAAATACTTGCTACTAAATTTGCAATGAAAATATACTTAACCAAATCATTGCTATCATAATTAGGAAAATTAATACTAAATTTTGGAATTGCCCATAAGAAGAAAAAATTTAAAATAACAACAGTACATATATTAGCTATTTTGATTGAAGCAAATTTAATTGGTCTTCCTGTTGCTCTTAAATAGGCAAATGGAATGGCAACAATAGTATCTAAAACCAAAACCCCTATTAATAGATTGAAATAGTTTTGTTTTAAATTAACTACTTCTGCTAGTTGCTGATTAAAAACAAATACAACCGAAAGAAATAAAAGCGCAGTAACCGTTAAACTAATCATTGCTGTTGAAAACACCTTCTGTTTTTCTTGGCTTTTACTAAAAAACCTAAAAAAAGCTGTTTCCATACCATAGGTAAGCAGCACATTAAAAAATGCAGCATATACATAAAATGTTGTGTTATCAGAATAACTGGATGTCTCTAATGTATTAGTATGGAGTGGCACTAATACAAAGTTCATTAGCCTTGGCAAAACTGTTGCCAAACCGTATATGATGGTATCTTTAAAGAACTTCTTTAGTGTGCTCAAAAAAATTGCTTGTTTATAAGGCTAAAAATAGGGTTTTTAAACCAAAAAAACCCAACTCGTTAAAGTTAGGTTTTTGATTTTTATAATGAGATTTCTGCTTGCGCAGGATTTTCTAATTATTCAAAGCTTCAGCTCCACCAACAATCTCTAAGATTTCGTTAGTAATAGCTGCTTGACGTGCTTTGTTATACGTTAATTTTAATTGATCCCTCAATTCTGTTGCATTATCAGTTGCCTTGTGCATCGCTGTCATACGAGCGCCATGTTCAGATGCAAAAGAGTCTCTAATACCTTTATATAATTGTGTTTTTAAAGACTTAGGTATTAACTCTTCTACGATTTCTAATTTTGATGGCTCAAAAATGTAATCTAAATTTGCATTAGCGGTACCTTCAACAGGAACAATTGGTAAAAACTGTTCTGTCATTACAATTTGAGTTGCTGCATTCTTGAATTTGTTGTATACAATTTCAATTTTATCAAACTCACCAGCAACAAACTTATCCATTAAAAGTTGAGCGATTTCAGCAACGTTATCAAAGGTTAAATCATCGAATATCTCACTCTTATTAGCAATAACATTATTCGTCTTTTTAAAAGCATCATTTGCTTTTTTACCAATCGCTATATAAGAAACTTCTTGGTTAGCATAAGTCTCAGACGTTAATCTGTTAACCTCTTTAATGATGTTTGAATTAAATGCACCTGCCAAACCTCTATTAGAAGTAATAGGTACTAAAAGTACTTTCTTTAACTCACGTTGTTCAGAATATGCACTTCCAGAATCTGCATCTAAAGTCGCACTTAAACTTTGTAAAAGTTCAGTTAACTTATCAGCATAAGGACGCATTGCTGTAATAGCATCTTGTGCCTTCTTTAACTTTGCAGCAGATACCATTTTCATGGCACTTGTAATCTGCATCGTTGAAGATACTGATGATATTCTGTTACGTATTTCTTTTAAATTTGCCATTTTTCAAGTTATGAGTTATGAGTGCTGAGTTATGAGTTTTTAATAATTGCTACCAAAATTCTTATTAACTCTTCACACTTGTTCTTCATTTCTTTCGGCACTTGCCTTCCAGTTGCTTCTAAAATTTCTAACCAGTATATGGTCTCATCAGCTTCCTTTAAGGCAATTCCAAATTTATTTTTAAAGTCCTTCTTACTAACTCCTCTTTGTGCTTCTCTTGTATTGGCTCCAATACTCGTTCCGCTTTTTAACAATTGAGAAGCTAACTCAAAATCCTTATTCTCTTTTAATTTGTCTGTAAAATGAACAATCTCGCAAGCAAACTCAAAACTTTTTACTCTTATCGGACTATTATTTAAAGACATTTATTTTAAGTTGTCCATATTGAGCTAAAGATGTGAGTGAGAAAAACTCTTAACTCATAACTCCAAACTCTGAACTTTCTTTAAGCTTTATACTTTGCTGATAAATCTTTTGCTACAGCTGTTAATGTATCTGTAACTTCATCAGTTAATTTCCCTGCTTTTAATGTACTAAGTACACCTGTATGTTTAGCTTTTAAGAATTCAATAAAATCTCTTTCAAATTCTTTTACTTTCTCAACAGGCACATCTTTTAATAAGTTCTTAGAACCCGCATAAATAATAGCTACCTGATCTTCAACTGTAAACGGGTCATTTTGAGCTTGCTTTAAGATCTCAACGTTACGCTTACCTTTTTCAATTACATTTAAGGTAACGGCATCTAAATCTGAACCAAACTTCGCGAAAGCTTCTAACTCACGGAATTGTGCTTGATCTAATTTTAAAGTACCTGATACTTTTTTCATTGATTTAATCTGTGCATTACCCCCAACACGAGATACCGAGATACCTACGTTAATTGCTGGACGTACACCAGAGTTAAATAAATCTCCATCTAAGAAGATTTGTCCATCTGTAATCGAAATTACGTTTGTTGGAATATATGCAGAAACGTCACCCGCTTGTGTTTCAATAATTGGTAAAGCTGTTAAAGAACCACCACCTTTTACAATTCCTTTTAAAGAATCAGGAAGGTCGTTCATATCTTTAGCAATATCATCATTATTGATAACTTTTGCAGAACGTTCTAATAATCTAGAGTGTAAATAAAATACATCACCTGGATAAGCCTCACGTCCTGGTGGACGTCTTAATAATAAAGATACCTCACGGTAAGCCACGGCTTGTTTTGATAAATCATCAAATACAATTAAAGCTGGACGACCAGTATCTCTAAAGTACTCTCCAATAGACGCTCCAGTAAACGGTGCATAAACTTGCATTGCCGCTGGATCTGATGCGTTTGCTGCAACAATAGTAGTATAAGCTAAAGCGCCTTTTTCTTCTAATGTTTTAGCGATTAAAGCTACTGTTGAAGCCTTTTGACCTACAGCAACATATATACAATAAACAGGCTCACCTGCATCATAAAATTCTTTTTGATTTAAGATGGTATCAATACAAACTGCTGTTTTACCAGTTTGACGGTCACCAATTACCAACTCACGTTGACCACGACCTACAGGAATCATTGCATCAATAGATTTAATACCTGTTTGTAATGGCTCAGTTACCGGCTCTCTAAAAATAACTCCAGGTGCTTTACGCTCTAGAGGCATTTCGTAAGTTTTACCAGATATTGGTCCTTTACCATCAATAGGGTTACCTAATGTATCAACAACACGACCAACAATACCTTCACCTACATTAATAGACGCAATACGAGACGTACGTTTTACAGTAGAACCTTCTTTTACTCCTACTGATCCACCTAATAATACGATACCAACGTTATCTTCTTCAAGATTCAGTACAATACCTTCTAATCCGCCTTCGAATTCTACTAACTCTCCATATTGTGCGTTAGCTAATCCGTAAGCACGTACAATACCATCACCTACAGTTAATACAGTTCCTACTTCATCTAGTGAAGCACTTGCTTCAAAACCTGAAAGTTGTTGTTTTAAGATTGCTGATATTTCAGCTGGTTTTACTTCTGCCATCTTATTATTTATTTAGATCTAATAGATCTTAGTTTAATGTAAATTCTTGTTTTAATTTATTTAGTTGATTTGCAACACTTGCGTTATACTGCACATCTCCTATACGTAATATGAAACCACCTAAAATGCTTTCATCTATAATGTTTTCTACTTCAACATTTTTACCTGTAAGCTCTTTAGCTTTTGCTAAAACTTTCTTCTTTAAATCTGCAGATAACTCTACTGCGGTAGTTACCGTAGCAACCTCAATACCTTTAGACTCATCAAATAATTGATTGTATTTTGAAGCTACATCGCCTAAAACATCAATTCTATTATTAGTAACCAAAGTATCGATAAGACTACTTGTTGATTTATCGGTATTTTTAAAAACCTCTAACAACGTTGCCTTTTTTATTGAAGAAGAAATAACAGGACTTAAAAGTGCTTCGCTTAAATCTTTACTTTCAGCTAAAGTATCAGCAATTAACTTCATATCCTTATTTACAACCTCAGCTGTATTAGAATCTGTAGCTAAACTTAACAATGCTTTTGCGTAACGTATTGCTGCTCTTGCTCCCGCCATTATAACTTAGTTTAATGATTTTTCATCCAACATAGTTTCAACCAATTGTAATTGCTTGTCTTTGTTAGATAATTCTGTACGTACTACTTTTTCAGCAATTTCTACTGATAAATTAGCTACTTGAGATTTTAAATCTGCAATAGCTGCTTTCTTTTCAGATTCGATACTTGCTTGTGCTTGAGCAATAAGTTTTGATGCGCTTTCGCTAGCTTCAGTCTTAGCTTCCTCAATCATTTTATTTTTCATGTCGCGAGCTTCCTTAAGCATCGTTTCACGTTCTGCTCTAGCCTCTTTCAGTAACCTTTCATTATCTGCATTAAGGTTTTGCATTTCAAGTTTTGCGTTCTCAGCAGATTTCAATGCATCCTCTATACCACTTTCTCTTTTCTCAATTGCATCAAGAATCGGTTTCCAAGCAAACTTTCTTAAAAGTAAAACTAATCCGATGAACAGCACTAATTGCCAAAAGAATAATCCTATCGAAAACTCATTAATTAACTTATCCATTTATATCTATGTTTTTAATAAATATTTAATTTAAAAAACAGCTTTAACCAACCGTTAAAGCTGTTTTTAGTTTTTTAAGCTGCAAATAAAGCAGCAAATCCAATACCTTCAATAAGTGCTGCTGCAATAAGCATAGCTGTTTGGATTTTTCCAGAAGCTTCTGGTTGACGTGCAATAGCGTCCATTGCTGATCCACCAATTTTACCGATACCTAATCCAGCACCGATTACGATTAAACCTGCTCCTACAATGTTTGGAATTGTCATAATGTATATATATATTAAAAATTAAACATTCAAAATTTTAGTGATCGTCGTGATGTTCTTCAACAGCAGCGCCGAAATATAAAGCAGATAACATAGTAAAGATATATGCTTGTAAAGCGGCTACTAAAAGCTCAAGTAATGATAAAGCAAATGCTAGACCAAATGATAACGAGCTTCCTAACCAGTTTTTAAATATAAACATTAAACCGATTATACTCATTAATACAATGTGTCCCGCTGTAATATTTGCATACAAACGAATCATTAATGAGAAAGGCTTAATTATAGTACCTAGCAACTCAATTGGCGCTAAGATAATTTTCATTGGTGTTGGAACTCCTGGCATCCAAAAAATATGACCCCAGTAATTTTTATTTGCTGTAAACGTAGTAAGGAAATAAGTAATTAAAGCTAATGCTAAAGTTACAGCTATATTGTTAGTGACGTTAATACCTAAGGGTGTTAAACCTAACAGATTTATTATCCAGATAAAAAAGAAAACGGTTAACAAATAAGGCATGTAGCGCTTATATTTTTTTACTCCAATATTTGGAATGGCAATGTCATCTCTAATATAAAGAATAATTGGTTCTAAAGCACGACCAAAACCTTTTGGCATATTTCCTTTTTTATAATTTTTAGCCATTCTTCCGAATATGAAGAACATAAGCAGACCAATAATAAAAATAGTAAATACGTTTTTAGTTATAGAGAAATCTATAGGCTTATCATTTGTAGCGTGGTGATGCTCGTCGTAATTAATTGTTCCAGCAGCATCAGTCTTGTAAATTTTTCCGTGGTAAGATTTATAGTAGTTTCCATCAACCTCAGCAACGCTTTCACCATGATGCAATTTAGAAGAAGAAAATACTTTTAAACCATTATCCCATAAAATAACAGGTAAAGGAAATCCAATATATTTGTGTTCTCCTGTTTCTGTAGTGTAAGAAGTTAAACTAAAATCGTGAGAATCTAGTAAGTGATGATTAATGTATTCTTTTATTTCAGTTTTGATATCTTGTTTACCTTCTACTTCGGGAGCAATTTCTTCTACATGCATTTCTTGCTGAGCAAAAGAAAGACTTGTTATAAAAGCAAATAGTAAACAGATAGTTTTTAAAGACATTATATTACTCATATCACTTATTCTAAATAGTGGCTTAAAAATCGATGCAAAGGTATGCTTTTATCTGAAAATCAAAAAAGAAAATTTTATATAATTTACATACTTGTGTTTTAATTATTTATATAAGTCCAAATCATTTAGAAACCTCGATAAAATAACACTTTCTGCAATAAGGCAAATAACATATGGAATGAAAAAAGTTAAAAATTCCAATCGACTTAAGTAACCATCGGCATTATACAATGGGTAAAAAAGGATAAAAAAGAACACAAACTTAAGCATGCTTGCAAACATAAAAATAAATCCTAATTGATCTTTTAGCTTTTTCTGCAATAAAAAAAGAATAAGAACAACGCTGCAAGCCATTAAAGTATTTATGGCATATGAGAAAATAAGCTCATTAATTTCAACAGGTTGATTAGTGAAACTATTTGCAAAAAGATGAATAAAAAATGCAGTAGTAGCTAATAAAGTTATACTTATACAGTTAGTAATGAGTTTTTTAAAAATCAAGAATTTAATTTTTTTATTTGCTGTAATACGGCATATAAAGAGATTGCCACACCTAAAAGTGTCATTATTATAATGTATAGTTTTTTTCCATCATTATAACTAGAATCCAACCATTTACCTAAAATAACGAAAAGATATATAGTAAGTCCCATTTGAATGGCAATTCCAGATAAGGCCGCTATTTGTTTAAGCTGTTTTTTCTGGTTCTGATTTTCGTCGTTGAATTGCTTGTCCGCCATTATTCATTTCTTTTACAGTACCTTTCATAACGCAAGTAACATTAAACGTTGCTCCAGGCTCAACTGCCAATTTACCAGCAACTACTTCACCCTCTAAGTGAGCAGAAGATTTTAATGTTAATGTACCAGACAAAGCTAATTTACCCGAAAATTTACCTTCAAAATAAGCATCTGTTCCGTTTAATGTGCCTTTTATTATTCCAGATTTACCAACAACTACTTTTCCTGAAGTCTTAATGTTACCTTCAATAATTCCGTCGATTCTTAAATCGCCTTGACTACTAAAATCGCCAACCACTTTAGTGCCTTGAGCAATAATATTTTGACTTGATGATCCTTCTGCCATTTGTTTTTCTTTTTTGTTATCAGAGAACATAATAAGTGTGTTAAGTTTAATTATTATCGATATTCAAATAGGCATCCAAATTTTTATGGATTTGAATGATTTGATAATTTGTAGATGACACTACAAAATAAGGGGCATTAATTTTATTTTGATCTTCTTCAGTTAATAACTGATTAAATGTTTTTGCTACTTGAGCCGTTTTTAACCCATGAACCACAACAAATTTTGTATTTGGATTATAAACATCTGTTGAAGCATTTAAATCATAATATTTTACATGTTCTAAAACGGTATCTAAAGTTTCTTTAAAACTTGAAACAGCTTCGGGCTGATAGTCTTTAAATTGAAATATAACCTTATAATTATCAGGAATACTATCTGATTCTTGAACAAATTCTTTACTTGCTAGTTTAGGTAAAATATTAGACTCAATATTTTGCGCTCGTTTACCTTCTGGTGTATTTGCATAGGTAATTGCTAAATAATTTATCGCTTTTTGGTAAGCTTCATAACCATATAAACGACCGCTAGCTGTCGCTTTCAACAACTCAAACTTAGGCACCATAGCGTCACCGTCAAAAGTTTTTATATAATCCTCACTTTTTGAAATAACGTTAGCGTAATCTTGGTTTTCATGCTGAGCATACAAGGCTTCATATAAACTTTCCGGACTATTCTCGTCTCTATCGGAAACCAATTCAGGATTCTTTAGTATGGACGCGTATCTTGAATCTGGATATTTAGCTATGATTTCATCCTTCGCAATCGAAGCTTCACCATTTTCACCTAACAACTCATATATCTTAAATAAGTTATATTTTGAAGGTAATACAAGTCTTTCTTCAGGATTACTATTTAGTAAATTTTGAAATTTGCCTTTAGCCAATTCGTATTCTTTAAACTTCTCTTTATAAATTAAACCTAATTGATAATAAGCGTAATTACGATCTTTAGAAATACTATCAATCTCTTTTTCTGTGGAAGGAATTTTAGATATATAAAACTGCGGATCAAAACGTTCTTCATCTGAAGCTAAATCAGCTATACTATTGTTTACATTATTATTTGCACCACTAGAAATACCTTTGCTCGACCATCGCCAATTATCTTCTAAAGGCCTATCTCCCCAAAACTTAACAAACTCGTTCTTACCAAAAGCAACAGTTGTTGGGTTATAAAAATAAAAGTTATTAGATGTTTCTTGAGTTGCACCTATTCTATTGGATTGAGCCCCAATGTTATTATTTGTGGCTAAACCACTATTACGTTGTGCAGCTTCTACTTTTTCTTTTTCGGCCTCAGCTTTTGTTTTTAAATCTTCAACAAACGATTCAAAATAAGCCAACTTCTCAGCTTCTGGTAAATTAACTAATCTTAAAATACTATCATTTACTTTAGCAATAGATTCGTAATAAATAACGTCTTCTAAATTATCTCGTTTGCGTTTTATAATTCTGTACGGTTTTGAGTTTAATACTAAATTGCTCATCGTACTATCATAATACTGCCCAGCATCAGCATAAACTGAAGCATCAAAATTCATATCGCCTAAAGTTTCGTAATTCTTAGCTTTAAGAAATTTATCTCGACTGTCTGTTCTTAAAGATTTATTGTAATAAGCAACAGCCAATGAATCTGATCCGTTTTTTAAATGATATGCTGCTATTTGATGATAAATTTTATCTAAAAATGGGCGGTTTTCTCTGTTTTCTTCAAGTTCGGTAAGTAATTCTGTGATTTCTAATTTATTTCCATTTTCAAAATCGAAGTTTTTAACCTGTTCCAAATAGGCAGAAATCATATAAATTCTTGGGGTTCTTCTATTAAGCTCAATCACTTTATCGAAAGCAATATTGGCGCTATCTTTATAACCCAACTCATTGTATAATTGCCCTTGAATAAAACGGTAACGCCCACGCTCATCATTATTTTTTGTAGCGTTTGATGCTATTTCTAATTGCGTAATAGCAGTATCAATAATTTTTGTGTTTAGATACGCTTGCGCAAGCATTGATGAAGCATCAGCTAAATCTTGACCTTCTAAATCTTCTTGTTTTAAAAGACGTTTTAAATTTTCAATAGCTAACTCGTTATTATCAAGTCTAATATTTGCTTTTTCTCGCCAAACTTTAGCTTGGTTAATTTTATCGCTTGCAGGATACTTATATAAAATATAATTAAGGGCTTCTAAAGCTGGCACAAAACGCTGATCGAAATACCTTGCCTTTCCTAAAAGTAAGTAAGCTTCATCCATTTGCGGATTCTTCTCCTTACCATCAATATTCATACTATGCTTCTGAATGGCTTTTGCGGCCTTCTCTTCTGCTCTAGAAAAATTTTCGTTTTTGGACTGCCCAGGTAGCACTATATCTTCAAAAATCTGCATGCGCTCTATTGGTAATATTTCCCAATAATTATCGAAATAAGCATCGTTAAGTGATTGTTTACCTTGTTCTAAAGCGTTATAACCATTAAAAAGTGGATTATACTCGGCAGTTAAAGCGTGAAAATTTCTATTAATAAATTTATCTTTTTTCCTAGAACAACTTAATGCTAGAAAAGTTAAGAAAAGAAGTAATAGTATGGCTTTAGTAGGTGTTTTCAATGCTGGTGTTTTTAGTCTAAAATAATAACTATAAACTCCTGTTATTATTATATAGCTTGGTAAAAATAAGCATCTTTTTGTATTTACCTAAAAAATGTAAAGACTTTTAAACAAAAGGATTAGTTCGCAAAATGTTCTTCAAGTTCTTTTAAGGTGGCTGTACTAGTCACTAAATCTTTCACAACCTCTCCTTTTTCTAAAACCACAATACGCTCGCAAACATCTGTAACATGCATTAAATCATGACTTGATATTAAAACGGTTACACCTTGTTTTTCGGCCAGCTCTTTAATAATATTCTTAAGCCTTATTTGAGTTGTTGGGTCTAGATTCGCAAAAGGCTCGTCTAAAATAATTACTTCAGGGTTTCCAATAAGCGCTGCAACAATACCTGCTTTCTTCTGGTTTCCTTTACTTAAATCTCGTAAATACTTCTTTTGGCCTAGAATTTCACCATGAAAGAAATCTTCAAACTCAGAAACTAAAGCATCAACATCTGCTTTATTTTGTCCTCTTAATTCACCAATAAAATAGAAATACTCTTCAGGTGTTAAATATCCAATTAAAAAAGTTTCATCTATAAAGGCAGATGTAAAAGGTTTCCAATCTTCACTTTTATTAACCTGTACATCGTTACATTTTATAGAACCCGTTGTTGGCTGTATTAAATCTAACAGTAAACTGAAGTATGTTGTTTTTCCAGCACCATTATTACCAACCAAACCAAAGCTTTGTCCTTTAGGAATATCTAAAGACTCAATATTTAAAACTTGGTTACCGCTATATGCTTTTGATAAATTAGAAGTTGTTATCATGATATTGTTATATTAATTATTTTGATTGAAGGCATCAATCATTTTATATTTTGAATCTAGATATTTCTGGGTGATGAGTTTCATTAATTTTTGATGAAATACAATACCTATTACTCCAAAAATTATTAAAACTAAACACCCGATTTCAAAGCCAATTAAAAAATAAAATGCTACAAAAACGCCCAATGGTAATAAGAATAAAGGAATACCTATTAGCCATTGTACTGCACCAGTACCTTGATAATTAAATGCTGCTTTTTTATCTAAATTTATATTTTTTCTATTGAAAGACCCTCCTAACAAAAGCACATGTGTATTAACACCAATATTATAAATAGCCGCTGCAAAATGAGCTAACAAAACCTTCCAGCCAAAGAACACATAAGGAATTCCTAAGACAAAGAGTATCAAAACACTTATTGCCATTAAAGTAAATTTGGAATTTAAATATTGTTCGTATTTAAGGTTTTGAGTCATTAATAATTTGTAATAACTACTATCCCAAGCAGGGATAAACTGCCCAAAGTTCATTAAAAATATACCTGTAGAAAATATACCAACAAAAATGTAAGAAGGTGTAATTTTCATAAATTGTGGATTAGTATAAAAAACTAGTCCATAAAGTAAACCAAAGGCTATCATCCAAACTGAAGACTTTGTTCGTTTGTTACGCCAAATTAACTTTAAATCGAGCTGTAAAAAAGGCGCAATGTCTCCAAAACTTTTAGTCCAATCTAAATTTGAAGTATTTACCTCTTTAATTTTTGCTTTCAATCCGCTATCTAAAAACAGTTTTTGTCTTAGTAATTTAAAATTGAAAGCATAACACAAAACGACAATTAATAATGGTATACTAATTAAAAAAGGCGTCTCATAAATGGCATTGAAGCCATTTCCTAATAACTCATTAAAAGCAATAATATTAAAATGATTTAGCGCATATAAGCCTCCAGCAATAAGAATAATTGGAAGAAAAGACAATTCAGTTTCCGCAGAAAAACTTTCTATAATAAAGTTTAAAAAGTTAATAGTAAACACCACTATAATTAATGTAAGCATCCAAACCAAAACATTGGCTATAGGGTAATCGTTAAGAATTAGTATAACTCCAAACGGAATAATTGCAAATAGCGGTAAAAAGTTAAAAAATGAAAGCGCAGATTTCCCTAAAACATAATTAACAACCTTACTTCTTTTAACAGGTAGCGTTAGTAATGGTTTTACACTCATTACGGGTAACTTTTGGAAGAAGAAACGTAAAACTAAATCGCCTAAAATCCAATAAAACAAAAAGCTATTTACAATTAATAGCGGATCTTTATTAGGGAACACTTCTTTAAGCACTTTAAATAAGCCAAAACCCATTCCTAAAAACATAAGAACAAACCAAAAAGCCATAAAGCCCATAAATATTTTAATACCCAAGCTTTTTCCAAAACTAGCAGACCTAAAAAAAGCCTTCCATTCTAAACTTAAAAATCGTTTTATCATTCTTGGTGGTTTTAGTTTTCTTATGTGTAAGTGTTACTATGTAAAAAAATGTTACACTTTAAAATATTTTTTTCTAGTTAAATTCTATACATCCCTAAATCTAGGGTTCACCAACGCGCGCATATTTTTAATATAACTTTCTAACTCGGCAAGTTTTTTAACCGTCTCTTTTGTGCCAGCTTCCGTTAACTTATAGTATTTGCGCATTCTATTACCAACCTTAGAAACCTCAACTTCTAATAAACCTTGAGCCTCTAGCTTATGTAATGCAGGGTACAAAGCACCTTCTGTTAATTGTAGCTCGTTTTTGGTTATGTCTTTAACCTTCTGAGTTATCTCATAACCATACATTTTATCATGCTCGTTTAAAAGCTTTAAAATAATGGTTACTAAACTGCCTTTGTATAAGTTTGTGCGTTTCATCGAGTTACAAATATATACATAAATTTCTTATGCATAAATTTTATATGTATTACATTTTATCGAAAAAAGCAGCTTTTTTTTAAAGGCTTTAGTATTTTTGTTGAAAACTATTCAATATGTCATCATTCCATAAACTTTCAGTAAAAAATATTATAAGAGAAACTGAAAAAGCAATAAGCATTTCATTTAATCTTCCTGAAAATCTAAAAGACACTTTTTCTTTTAAAGCAGGGCAATACATTACTTTAAAAACTGAAATAGATGGTCATGAAATACGCCGTGATTACTCACTTTGCGTATCTCCAAAAAGTGGTGATTTAAAAATTGCCGTTAAAGAAGTTAAAGACGGAACATTTTCTGCTTTTGCGAATAATACACTAAAGACTGGAGACACTATTGAAGTTGCTCCTCCAAATGGTCGATTTACATTTGAGCCTAATGATTCTAAAACTAAAAATATAGCGCTTTTTGCTGCTGGTAGTGGTATCACACCTATTTTAAGCATTATTAAATGTGCTTTAGAAGAAGAAGTGCACAGTAAAGTTATATTAGTTTACGGTAACAAAACGACTCAAGACACCATGTTTCTGAATGAACTTTTAGAACTACAGCATGCATATAAAGATCGTTTTTCAATACAATTTGTATTTAGTCAACAAGATGAAGATGATTCAATTTTTGGTAGAATTGAAAAAAGCACCGTTAATTATGTGATGAAGAATAAGCATAAACATGTTGAGGTTGACGCTTTTTACCTTTGTGGACCAGAAGCTATGATTCATACCGTTAAAGATGTTTTAACAGAGCATAACATTGATGAAGATCGTATTCATTTTGAACTTTTTAAAGCATCAAAACCTGATGAAGTTGAAGAAGAAAACCCAACAGCAGACGGTAAAACAAAAATAACAATTACCGTTGATGATGAGACAACAACTTTTGAAATGTCTCAAAAACAAACTGTGCTTGAAGCAGCCTTAGATGAAGATTTAGATGCACCGTATTCTTGTCAAGGCGGAATATGTAGTAGTTGTTTAGGAAGAATTACTGAAGGTGAAGCTACTATGAGACAAAATAACATACTAACCGAAAGCGAAGTTGCCGAAGGCTTAATTTTAACTTGTCAGGCTCATCCAACCACACCTACTTTAACAGTTGATTTTGATGACGTATAAAACATCTTAATACTTGTATAATTACAAATAGTAAAAGAATTACACTTAAAGAACGGATTCAATTTTATTTACAACAGCCTCTGCAGAAATACTACCGGATGCTTCTTTGTAGGTTTCTGGATATTTATTTCCGTAAACTGAAGTTGGTATTAATGGAAATATATTTCTATCAGCCATTAAACCATAATGTTCTGGTTGATTAAATGGTGCAAAACCAGCATATGGATGTGTCACGCCCCAAATGGTAATCACTTTTATTCCCAACATAGCTGCAATATGCGCATTTCCAGAATCCATAGATAACATGACATCAAGATTTGAAATTACATCCATTTCTTCATCAAGAGATAGTTTTCCTGCCAGATTTATGGTGTTATCAAAACTGTTTTGGTAACCATTAAGAATTTCAGACTCATATTTACCGCCACCAAACAAAATTATAGTGTAGTTTTTTGATAAGCTTTCTATAACATTTTTCATTGAACTTAAAGGGTACATTTTACCTTCGTGTGCCGCAAAAGGCGCAATTCCAATACTTTTTTTTGTGGTATGTTGTTCGCCTAATACATTTAGAAGCTTGTCGCTTAACTTAACACGTTTGGGGAAAGTAGGGTTAGCTAAATCAATTTTAAAACCTAAACCTTCAAAAACATCAGCATATCTTTGGTGTGTGGTTTTTAGTTGCCTGAATGCCTTACCAGACGTTAATAATCCCTTTTCTTTTCTCCCTTTGTCTACAGAAATAAAATGCTTGCATTTAATAAATTTCTTTAAGATTTTACTTCTAAGCACATTGTGCAAGTCTGCCACAAAAAGAAACTGTTTTTTATTGAGCTCCTTTGCTAATTTAAACAACCCAAAAATGCCTTTATGATCGCCTTTTACATCTGCTGAAAAAACTTCAACGTTTTCTAAGTCTCTCAAAAAAGGTTTAAAAAAAGCTCTAGTTAAAACAGTTATTTTTAGTTCTGGATATTTTTGAGTTAGTGCTCTTAAAACAGGAACTGTCATGGCAACATCTCCCATTGCTGAGAGACGAATGACTAAAATGTTTTTTTGTTTTGGCATCTCAACATTTAGGATGAGATTCCTGCTTAAACAGGAATATTATTTTTGAGAACGAAGTACAGGGTTTAACTCATCATCATTATACATCTTCATTTGCTTATATACCTTCATGTATTTATCTCCTTTTTCAATATCACCTAAAAGTGTATCGATGGCAGTTGATAAATCTACACGTTGTTCTAGTAATATATCAAGCTTTTTCTGGCATGCAGCTTTGTGTTCCGCGGAAGCGTCATTACGTGTTGCTTCCTCGTTCATGTGATATACTTTTAAAGCCAATATAGATAATCTATCTACACCCCAAGCAGGGCTTTCAGTATTTATTGTAGCATCTTGTTTTACAGTAACATCTTTATATTTTTCTAAAAAATAGCTATCAATATACTCCACCATATCTGTTCTGTCTTGGTTTGAAGCATCAATTTTTCGTTTCAATGTTAAAGCTGCAACTGGGTCTATTTGTGGATCGCGAATAATATCTTCATAATGCCATTGCACCGTATCTATCCAACATTTTCTATATAATAAATGTTCCAGTAAATCACTTTCTGGATAAGCGTTTTCAAAAGGTTGATCTACAGTATTGATAATATGGTATTTTTCAATAACATTTTGAAAAATTTCGTTGGCTTTATTTGTGAACATATCTATTAATTTTATAAAACAAAATTACATAATTTATATAAGACTATTTAATTTCAAAAAACTAGAAATGAAAAAAAATAAATTTCTAATTGGGTTTCATTAACTTTACTCCACATAATTTAGATTACAACCTATGACTATTCATAATTTATCCCTCCAAAACTCCTTGTTAAATAATTTTTTAGCCGAAATTAGAGATGTTAATCTTCAAAAGGATAGTATGCGTTTCAGAAGAAATATTGAACGCATTGGTGAGATTTTAGGTTATGAAATGAGTAAAAATTTGACCTATAACTCTGAATCTATTCAAACGCCTTTAGACAAGTGTTCAATTAATTTACCAGAAAATGATATTGTATTATGCTCCATATTAAGAGCAGGGGTACCATTGCACAATGGATTGTTAAATTATTTTGATAAAGCGGAAAATGCCTTTATTTCGGCTTACAGACACCACAAACACAATCCTGAAAGTTTTGAAATTATAGTAGAATATTTAGCTTGCCCAAATCTAGAGGGTAAAACTCTTATTCTCGCAGACCCTATGTTAGCCACAGGCCAATCTATGTTAGCTACTTTTGAAGCCTTAAAACCTTTTGGAACACCTAAAGAAGTACACTTAATAAGTGTTATTGGTGCACAAGATGGTGTTGATTTTGTTGAACAAAATTTTAATAATAACACGCATTTATGGATTGCCTCAATTGATAAAACCTTAAATGATAAAGGCTATATTGTTCCAGGGCTTGGAGATGCTGGCGATTTGGCTTTTGGTGAAAAGTTACAACAATAATAATACAAAAGGCACCAAAATTAATACCCCCAAAAAGATTTCCTTAAACCATTTTTCCTGAATAACATCAATGTAATTGGCAATAATAATTGCTAAAGGCGCAAATAGAAACAAAAACTCACTTCCGTTTTTTTCAGGGGCTAGAATAACAATAACAAATCCAATAACGGCAGCTATAATTATGGTTTTAAAAGATGCCCTAAATGCCTTTTTCTTCTTTTTTATATTTTTTAAATAAAACATTGAAGACCAAATACCAAAGGATAGTAAAACCGTAATAGCTATTAAATATTGAATTGAATTATAATTACTAAAATCGTAATTGATTTCTGGATACTGATAAAACACGCCTAAAAAACTATCGTATAAAACTACTGAAACAGCATTGCTAATTAGAAAAACGGATATTAACCCTAAGAAAGGAATGATCCAATGTCTAACATTATTATCTGTATATAAAACTAGAGATAGGATTATTAAAACAAAAAATAGAATTGACCAAAAGTAAAACAATGTAGCTATAGCTATCCAAAAAGCGGCGTCAAAAAGTTTCTTCTTTGTATTTTTAGGAGAACGTAAACTAATAATTCTCCTCAGTCCTAATAAAACAAAAAGGTTTGATAATAACACGTTTGAAGCACTAGTGGCCTGTGTTATAAACAACAAAAAAAGACTAAACAATAAGGTTTCGTAATTATTCTTATTGGTTAAGCTGTTCTTGTTAACAATAAAATTTAAAAGCAATATCGAACCAAAAACTATTAAAAGTAGAACTATTTGTTTTAAAATAAAATCTAAAGTTAAGCCCTCATTTATTCTACTAATTCTAGCAATTACAAACGCTAAAATTGCGGTAAAAAAAACCAGTACAAAATATAATGGCCTAGATTTATTAAAAAAACTTGTTATCATTAACTGTTTTTGTATTTTTGCTTTGTAAATATACTAACTATAACATGGTTAGAAAATAATAAAAACACCTCATGAAAGATTTCTTTTACGCAATACAAGATTTATTTGTTAATGTTCTTTTTGCTCCAATGGATGCTATAAGAGCATTAGAATTAGAAAATTGGTTTGCTGCAAATACATTGTCTTGGATTTTTATACTTATCGGGTTTGTAGCTATGGTTTACTGGATGCTACAACTTAGAATATTTGATCAAAACAATGAAGAAGATAAAAGTATTTCTTCTCATTCTTTTTTATAGATCGAATCCAATATCTTTACGATAATATATCTTATCAAAATGTAGTTTTTCTATACTTTGGTAAGATTTTTTTATGGCCTCTTGGTACGTGTTACCATAAGACGTTATAGCCATAACACGACCTCCAGAGGTTACAATTTTACCATCTTTTAGTTGTGCTCCAGCATGAAACGGAATGGAATCAACAATAGCATCAACACCGGTAATTTCTTTACCTTTCTCATAAGCTTCTGGATATCCTCCAGAAACTGTCATAATTGTTGTAGCTGCACGGTCGTCAATATCAATGTCAATTTTATTTAAAGTTCCATTAGCCATGGCTTGTAAGATCTCAACAAAATCGTTTTTAAGCCTTGGCAAAACAACTTCGGTTTCGGGATCTCCCATTCTTACGTTATACTCTATAACTTTAGGATCATCTCCAACCTTGATAAGTCCAATAAATACAAAGCCTACATAAGGTAAATTATCTTTCTTAAAACCACTTATAGTTGGTTTTACGATGCGCTCTTCTATTTTATTTAAAAATTCGTCCGTTGCAAAAGGTACTGGAGAAACTGCTCCCATACCACCAGTATTTAAACCTGTATCGCCTTCGCCAATGCGTTTATAATCTTTAGCGGTTGGCAGAATTTTATAGTTTTCACCATCAGTCAATACAAAACAACTTAACTCAATACCATCTAAAAATTCTTCAATAACTACTTTTGTGCTTGCTTCACCAAATTTAGCATCAACAAGCATGCTTTTTAATTCTGCTTTAGCTTCATCTAAATCATTTAAGATAACAACACCTTTCCCGGCTGCTAATCCATCGGCTTTTAAAACGTATGGTGCATTTAATGTTTCTAAAAACCCATATCCTTTTTCTACAGTTTCCTTAGTAAAACTCTCGTAAGCTGCTGTTGGAATATTATGACGGTATAAAAACTCTTTTGCAAATTCTTTACTTCCTTCTAACTCGGCAGCTGCTTTTTGTGGTCCAATAACCGATACGTGCTTAATAGCAGCATCATTTAAAAAATAATCGTGAACACCTTGTACTAAAGGATCTTCAGGACCAACAACAACTAAATCAATACTATTCTCTAATACAAGTTCTTTAATTGCAGGGAAATCTGTAACTCCAATATTTACGTTAGTTGCTACTTGAGCAGTACCAGAATTCCCTGGTGCTACAAATAGTTTTTCGCATTTTGAGCTTTGTGCAATTTTCCAAGCAAAAGTATGTTCTCTTCCTCCAGAACCAAGTATTAAAATATTCATTTATTTTGATTTAGTTTTCCGTTTTCACGGGAATGACAAATTATTGTTTTTTAATGCTATGCATTAAAAGCTATTTTATAGTTTCCGCAAAAATAAAATTAATGCCACAGCTTGTCCCGATTTTATTTTATTTTTTTCGGGAAATACACGAATATTTTTTATTTACTTTACAAATTATATGTTTTTAGCGTGAATTTATTTGATCTTTCATTGAAATTAAGCGGCTTTCCTATTAAGAAAGCTATACGTTTATTGAAAACAATTCAAAATATAAATGAAAGTGACTATACTGCTCATATTGAATCTAAAAAGCAAGACATTGTTGAGTATCATTTAAAAAACAATGAATTTTACCAAGAGTTTGCTAAAAACATAGATATTTCCAACTGGGATACCGTTCCAATATTGACCAAAAAAGATTTACAAAAACCTCTAGAAAAAAAACTTTCAAAGGGTTTTAGAAAGAAAGAAGTTTACATTAACAAAACATCAGGGTCATCTGGTGATCCGTTTATTTTTGCTAAAGATAAATTTAGTCATGCCTTAACTTGGGCCGTTATTCAAAACCGATTTGGATGGTATAATTTAGATTTCAACACTTCTAAACAAGCGCGTTTCTATGGTATTCCTTTAGATAAAAAAGGGTATTTTAAAGAGCGTTTTAAAGATAAACTTAGTAGTAGATTTCGCTTTTCTGTATTTGATTTGAGTGATTCTGCTTTTGAAGGTCATTTAAAAAAGTTTGAATCAACCCCTTTTGACTATATTAATGGTTATACTAGTTCTATCGTACAGTTTGCAAAATTCCTTCAGAAGAAAAACTGTATTTTAAAAACTATTTGCCCAAAATTAAAAGCTTGTGTGGTAACTTCTGAAATGCTTTTTGATAATGATAAAAAACTTATGGAAAACCAATTTGGAGTACCCAT
Source organism: Algibacter sp. R77976 (assembly GCF_044594645.1). Lineage (GTDB taxonomy): Bacteria > Bacteroidota > Bacteroidia > Flavobacteriales > Flavobacteriaceae > Algibacter_B. The sequence continues at coordinate 1,032,481 of NZ_CP138989.1, read as the reverse complement.
AATTAATGAATATGGCGCATCTGAATTAGATTTAATTGCTTTTGAAAACCCTAACGGAAATTGGCAAGTTAATAGTGAAACTCTATTTATTGAAATTCTTGATAAAAACAATACTGTTCTACCTTACGGAAAAGAAGGTCGCATTGTAATTACGTCGCTATACAACAAAGCACACCCTTTTATTAGATATGATATTGGTGACATTGGAGTGCTATCTAAAGAAAGCACATTAAAAAAACCAATTCTTGAAAAACTTGTTGGTAGAACTAATGACATTGCCATTTTACCAAGCGGAAAAAAAGCAGCTGGACTAACATTTTATTATATCACTAAAAGTATTATTGAAGACGATGGAAAGGTTAAGGAATTTATTATTCAACAACTTAAACTAAATACATTCAAGATTATTTATGTGAGTTCTGAAACACTTTCTAATGAAAAAATAAAAATAATTACTACTGAAATTGAAAACTATCTTGAAAAGGGACTTTTAATTACCTTTGAAAAAAGAGAAATATTAATGAGATCAAAAAGTGGTAAATTAAAACAGTTTACTTCTTACCTAAACCAAAATACATGAACATTACTATAGTTGCTGGTGCAAGACCAAACTTCATGAAAATTGCCCCTATTATTGAAGCCATTAAAGCAAAAAAAAAGGAAGGTTTCAATATTAATTATAGACTTGTGCATACAGGGCAACATTATGATAAAAATTTAAGTGGTACTTTTTTTGAAGAATTAAATATCCCGCTCCCAGATAGTAATTTGGAAGTTAAAAGCGGTACACAAGCAGAACAAACTGCGGCTATTATGGTTGGTTTTGAAAAAGAATTAGCACAAAATCTATGCGATTTAGTGATGGTTGTTGGCGATGTTACCTCAACTATGGCGTGTACTATTGTAGCGAAAAAAGCGAATATAAAAGTGGCACATATTGAGGCCGGAATTCGATCTGGTGATATGAAAATGCCTGAAGAAATAAATAGAATTGTAACCGATAGTTTAACCGATTATTTTTTTACTACATCAACTTATGCTAATGAAAATTTAATAAAGTTAGGCGTTTCAAAATCTGACATCTATTTTGTTGGTAACGTGATGATTGATACCTTATTAAAAAATGAAGCGAGATTAAAAAAACCTTCTCTTTGGAATGATTTAGGTTTATCTGAAAAGAAATATATGGTTATGACGCTCCATAGGCCAAGCAATGTTGATGAAGAAGACCAATTGAAGAAACTTATTACTCAAATTGTAACTTTAGGAAAAGATTACCCTATTATTTTTCCGGTTCATCCAAGAACACAAAAACTTTTAACAGGATTAAATTTAAACTTTGATAATTTACATTATGTAAACCCTTTAGGGTATTTAGAATTTAACTATTTGGTAAAACATGCTTTAGCTGTAGTTACCGATTCAGGAGGAATTACCGAAGAAACTACTGTTATGAATGTGCCTTGTATAACATTACGAGATAGCACAGAGCGACCTGAAACTTGCACCATTGGAACAAATATTTTAGTTGGAGGTGATTCTAATAAAATTAAAAACGCATTTAACACGTTACTTTCAGGGTCTTGGAAGCAAGGTGAAACCCCGGAGCTTTGGGATGGAAACGCTGCAAATCGAATAATTAATCATTTAACATCAATTTTTAAGGTTTAAAAATGAAAGATGTTCTAATAATAACCAATTATTTTCCTCCTGAAACTGGAGCCGCTTCAAATCGTATTTTTCATTTAGCTGAAGGCTTACAAAGACACAGTTTTAAAGTTTCAGTACTAACACCATTACCAAATTACCCAAAAGGAAAGGTTTTTGAAGGATATAGAGGGCGATTTAAGCACACTTCTAAAGAAAATAACATTATCACCCATAGACTTTGGATTTACGCTAGTAACTCTAAGAATAAGTTCCTGCGTCTTTTTGCTATGTTATCTTATAGTTTCAGCTTAATTTGGTTTTTTGCTTGGAATAAAATCCCTAAAACTGTCATTATTCAATCTCCTCCATTACTAGTTGCTTTTACTTCTGTGTTTTTCCTGCGCTCAAAAAAAAGAAAGCTTATTTTAAATGTTAGTGATTTATGGCCACTTGCCGCTTTAGAATTAGGGGCATTAAAAAAGAACTTTAGTTATAGAATGCTAGAAAAAATTGAACGTTTTAATTATAAACATGCTGATTTAATTTTAGGTCAAAGTGAAGAAATTCTATCACATGTAAAATCTATGTTTTCTAAAAAAGAAACCTTGTTATATCGAAATTATCCAGATTTTAAAGCACCAATTCCAAAACATGCTATAAATACGTCAGAAAAACTAAAAATAGTTTATGCTGGATTATTAGGGATTGCTCAAGGTATTTTTAAACTCTGTGAACAATTAGATTACTCAAACATTCAATTTCATATTTATGGTGCAGGTCCGGAACAAAATACTATTGAAAATTTAATTAAAAACAAACCAGAGTTAGATATTGTTTATCATGGTGAAGTGTCAAGAGAAGAATTACACCATGTTTTAATCAAATATGACATTACTATAATTCCTTTAATTAATAGAATTTATGGTTCTGTGCCTTCTAAAATATTTGAATATGCTCGTCTAGGAATCCCTATGTTGTATTTTGGTGGCGGTGAAGGTGAACACCTTATAGAAAAATATGAATTGGGTTGGATTGCAGAATCAAGTAATTATGCCGATTTAAACTTTAAGATATCAAAGATAGAACCTTCTAAATTACAATCAGAAAACAGAGTTAAAATACAAAATAGCTCTAATAAATTCTTCAATTTTAACACCCAATTACAACAATTAACAAAACATATTTAATACGCCTTTTCCTCTCCTTTTACTGCATTTGTAAGTGTTTGGAAAGCAATTTTAAGATCTAGTAGTAGCGACCAGTTTTCAATATAAAAAATATCGTATTTAACACGGTTTATAATATCTTTATCAGTCTCTATTTCGCCTCTAAACCCACTTATTTGGGCTAAACCAGTTATGCCTGGTTTTACAAAATGGCGGACCATAAACTTATCGATTCTTTGGGCATACATATTAGTATGACTTACCATATGTGGCCTTGGTCCAACTACAGACATATCACCAAATAGCACATTAAAAAATTGAGGCAATTCATCTATACTAGTTTTTCTAATAAACGCACCCATTTTTGTGATTCTCAAATCCCCTTTAGTTGCTTGAGCTAAATGGGCGTGCTTGTTTGGGGTCATAGACCTAAACTTATAACAATCAAACTCTTTATAGTTAAATCCGTTTCTAGATTGTTTAAAAAACACAGGGCCTTTAGACTCTAGCTTAATAAGTATTGCTAAAATTGGGGTTAACCATGATAAAACAAAAACTATAATGCATATAGAAAATAAAATATCAAAAAGTCGTTTAACAAATTTGTTTACCGGTTCTTGAAGAGGAATAGCTCTAATTGATAAGATAGGGATATAGTCGTAATATTCATACTTAAGTTTCTTTGAGTAAATTTCTTTATTATCCGGAATAAATTTAAGCTCTCGCAGATTATTATCAGCAAAATCAATTAACGTGTTTATTTGTTTATTTGATAGTTCTGAAACAGAAAAATATATTTCATCTATATTATTTTCTATAATATAATCAAAACAGTATTCTAAAGAAAAACTTTCATCTTTGACACTAAATTTAGCCTCAAATTTATAACCATAATCAAGTCTTGTATTAAATGTTTTTATAAGTTGCCTAACTTTTTCATTATCTCCTATTACAATTACCCTTCTAATATTACCTCTTAAAACTGTTCTATATTTTTTTAATAGATAAGTTGTTAAAAATTTAAAAATCGTAATTAATATAAAGACTAAAATTAAATATTCCCCTAACGCTAATCTGCTAATATTTGGTTGCTTAAAAAAACCAATAAAAGCATATAAAGCAATCGTAAAAAAGATTATTTGTCTAAATAAAAGTGGCGTTATTTGTATTAACCTTGTATGCCTATGTACTTCGTAAAAATGATTTTTAACCGCAATTAATATCCAAGAAATTGATATGTACAAACAAAAAACATAAATATTTTTTAAATTTATTTCAAAATAAAATACGGCCATATTTATTATGACTAAATCTATAAAACTAAATAATGGTTTTATTAAACTAGAATATCTTCCCTTTTTGTAATTCACTTATTTTTTTATATGTTCTTTAAAGTTTTTATGTTCACTCTTATATAATTCTTCTTGAGATAAGGACTTAAAATAATCATAGGTTATATTCATACCTTCTTCTCTGCTAATCTTTGGCTCCCAATTTAGTACTTTTTTTGCTAATGTTATATCTGGTTGCCTCTGAAGCGGATCATCTTGTGGCAACTCTTTATAAATTACTTTCTGACTTGTACCCGTAAGCTTTATAATTTCTTCTGCAAACTCTTTAATTGTGATTTCATGAGGATTACCAATATTAACCGGATTAGAATAATCACTTAATAATAATCTATAAATACCTTCTACTTGATCATCTACGTAACAAAAAGATCGGGTTTGAGAACCATCTCCAAAAACGGTTAAATCTTCTCCTCTTAGGGCTTGACCAATAAAAGCAGGAATCACTCTACCGTCATTAAGGCGCATTCTAGGTCCATACGTATTAAATATACGGGCAATTCGTGTTTCTATACCGTGAAATCTATGATAAGCCATAGTTATAGATTCTTGGAAACGTTTTGCTTCGTCATAAACCCCTCGAGGACCTATGGTGTTTACATTACCGTAATAATCTTCTGATTGAGGGTGAACTAAAGGATCTCCATACACTTCTGAAGTTGATGCAATAAGCATTCTAGCATTTTTAGCTTTTGCTAATCCTAATAAGTTATGTGTACCTAAAGCTCCAACCTTAAGTGTTTGAATAGGTATTTTTAAATAGTCTATCGGGCTAGCTGGTGATGCAAAGTGTAAAATATAGTCTAAATTACCTCTAAGTTCTATAAAGTTAGTTACATCATGAGCTACAAATTCAAAATGTTCCAAACCCATTAAGTGTTCTATGTTTTTTTTATCGCCAGTAATAAAATTATCCATAGCCACTACATGGTAACCTTCTTTTATGAACCTATCGCAAAGGTGCGATCCTAAAAATCCTGCAGCTCCTGTTATTAGAATTTTTTTCATGTAAATTTATTTCTGCTTCTTTATTTTACAACCATCTTTTAATAAATGAATTCTATTGATAAATTGAACTTGTTCTAGGGGTTTTATTTTATCAAAAAATTATTTTTTTTCTGAGTATATTTTTTTTAATGTATTTTCAATGTTATAGTTGTTAGCTAAATCCCCTATTACGGTTTCTAACTTTTTACAAGAACCTCTAAGCATTTTGATCTCGTTTTTTCTGATAAATTCTGGGTTTATGTTAACATTAATATTATACCCAACCGTTTCATCCATTATTTTAATTATCTGCTTTATATTTACAGTTTTTCCACTACATACGTTAATTGTTTCTGATTTTAAATTAGAAAACAAGAGTCTTTTATAACACTCAATAACATAATCGACATCATTAAACTCTCTATAAACATCCATATTACCTAAAGCTATTTCTTTCTTTTTATCAATAAAATGAGAAATAATTTTAGGTATCAAAAAATGTGATTTTTGCCCTATCCCTGTGTAATTAAATGGTCGAGTTATTATTATATTTTGCTTAGTAAAATATGCTTTTGTCATATTTTCCATGACCAATTTACTATTGCCATAATGGTTAACTGGCTGAGGGCACATTGATTCTTTTAATTCCCCTTCAACATTACCATATACAGCAGCACTGCTTGCAATTAAAATTTTATTTGGGATATAATCTAATTTATTTATCGCATTTAATAAATTTATTGTTCCAAAAATATTAACGTTGTATATGTTTTGTTTATTTGTTGATGCAACAAAAGAAATAGCCGCTAAATGAATGATGTAATCTGGTTTAATAATTTTTAAAGCATTATATAAATCATCTTCTTTTAAAATATCACAAACAATATGGGATGGGTTATTGGAATTACTATTAGTAGTGGTCCCATAAACTTCAAACCCTTCTTCTAAAAGATGTTTTTCTAAATGCACACCTGTAAAACCAGTAATACCAGTTATAAAAATATTCTTTTTAGAAAGTACCTCCATTTTTATTTCTTTCAATATCTTTTTCAACCATCATATCGCATAATTCTTTCAAAGTAGTTTTTGGGTTCCAATTAAGCTTATCATTGGCTTTGGAAGCGTCTCCTATTAACAAATCTACCTCTGCAGGTCTATAAAACTTAGGGTTTACCTTAATTAACGTATTTCCCGTCTTATCATCTATTCCAATTTCATTTTCGGCTTTTCCTTTCCAAGTAATGTCAATATCAATTGCTCTAAAGGCTAATGATACAAATTCTCTTACCGTTTGTGTCTTGTTAGTAGCTAAAACATAAGTTCCTGGCTCATCAGCCTGCAACATTCTATACATACCATCTACATATTCTTTGGCATATCCCCAATCCCTTTTTGCATCCATATTTCCTAATTCAAGTAAGTTTTGCTTTCCTAAATGGATTTTTGCTACGGTGTCAGTTATTTTTCTAGTAACAAACTCTTTTCCTCTTAGCGGAGACTCGTGATTAAATAAAATGCCACTCGTTGCAAATATGTCATAAGATTCTTGATAGTTTAACGTTGCCCAATGTGCAAATACTTTTGCAACTCCGTATGGGCTTCTAGGGTGAAATGGTGTACTCTCATTCTGAGGAATAGCATGCACTTTACCAAACATTTCTGAAGTCGAGGCTTGGTAAAATTTTATACTAGGGTTAATTGACCTAATAGCTTCTAACAGATTCATTGCTCCCACACCAGTAATTTGCGCAGTTGCAATAGGCTGAGTAAAAGAAACACCAACAAAACTTTGAGCTGCTAGGTTATATATTTCGTCTGGCTCTATTTCTGAAATAATCCTGTAAGCACTAGATAGGTCAACTAAATCGTATTCTAAAAGGTGTAAATTTGGGTGTACATCAACACCTAATTCTTCAATTCTCCAGAAGTTTGTTGAGCTTGTTCTTCTATAAGTTCCAAAAACTTGATATCCTTTTTCTAATAAAAGTTCTGCTAGATAAGCAGCATCTTGACCAGTTATCCCCGTAATTATAGCTTTCTTCATATTCATATGTTTTATTCAGGTGTAATTATATTATTAAATTAAATTGTTTTCTTTAAACCACTTTATACTAAGTTTTAAACCTTTATCTAAATCGACCTTTGGTTCAAAACCTAGATCGTCTTTAATAAAGTTTATGGAAGCCGTCATATTAGAAATATCGCCCTTCCAGCTTTCATTCGTATAATTTATTTTAGGGTTAATTTCTAATGCTTTACTTATCTTGGCAACCAATTGTTTTATAGAAGTTTGTTTTCCACCTGAAACATTATAAACTTTACCCCTACTTTTTGGATTTGTAAAGGCTATAAAAAATGCTTCAATTGTATCAGAAACATAAGAATAATCTCTAATTTGTTCCCCCGTACCTAGTACTTCTAATTTTTCATTATTGGCATTTAACTTCTTAATAAGATCATAAAGCACATATCTAGATTGCCTTGGTCCGTAAGTATTGAATATTCTTATAGCTGTAAAGTCTAGATCATATGTTTTTTCATATGCTAAGCCTAGTTTTTCTCCATATAATTTTGTAACACCGTAGTTAGATCTTGGAAGTAATTCGTGTTTTTCATCCATTGGAGTATATAAAGGCTCTCCATAGACTGCTGCAGTACTTGCGAAAAGAACTTTTTTGATATTATGTTTTATACATAAATTTAAAATATTAAATGTTCCTAAAGCGTTACTATCAAAATCTATTTCTGGAAACTTATTTGAAAAGGGTACATTTGCATTTGCCCCTAAATGAAAAACATAATCGAAATTTTCATCTTGAAATATAGTCTCTAAAAACTTATAATTTGATATGTCTCCATATTTGTATTCGCAACTATCATTTTTAGAAAATTTATTATCTGCTCCCATCATATTATCAATTGATAATATGTTTTTGAAACCCTCTTCTACAAGTCTATCTATCATATGTGAAGGTATAAAACCACAACCTCCTGTAATTAGTATTCTAGATTTTTTATTCATTTTTTAATTTAGGAATTTAGTTATTATTTTGCTTAAATCATAGCTAGGTTTAGCTTGTTCAATATTTTTTAAATAGTACTCTCTATTATTTTCAACTTTAAGTAAACCTTCTACAATATCATTAATACTTTGGCCAGTAACCTCTCCAACTTTTTCTTCGGTAACAAAATCTTTTGAATTATTGTTTATTCCGTTTGTAGTTATTATTGGTAAATCAGAACCTAACGCTTCTATAAAAACACCGGGAAGGCCCTCACGGTCTGAGGGAAAAACAAGTAAGCGCCCTTTAGAAAGTATTTTTTGTTTTTGTTTTTCTGAGACAAAGCCATGAAAAATAACGTTAGGGTTTTCATGATATTGATTTTTTAAAGTATCAAACATACTACCATCACCCACAATATGAATTGGATAAGATTTTTCCGGATACAATTCATTATACTTTAAGACTGCTAAAATTGCTTTATCTGGGTTTTTATGAGGTACTAACCTACCAACAAAAAGAAAATACTCACTCGATTTATTTTCAAAATCACACATATCAAGAGAATTCGGAATAGATAAAACATTCTCTGAATTTCTATTTTTATGTTTTTTTAGTATTGTTCTTTGTACACTGTTACTTATACATGAAACTTTATCGGTTGAATTTAATATTAAATTATTAATAATTTTCCATAAAAAAGAATGTCTATATTCAACAAAGTCAATAAATGTTAAACCTTTGTTTTTAAAAAGGCTTTTAGAAAAAATTAATGGAATAATAACAAATTGACCAATAATAATGATATCATACTTTTTGTTCTTAATGTTTTTTCTAATGGCAAAATAAAATTTAATCATTGTGGATATTTTTCTACCAAAAACACCTTTCTTGTAATGAGTTTCATCAGAAACAACTCTTTTTACGGTTACTCCATTTATTACTTCGTTGCTTACTAGCTCCTTTTGGTGGGCTATACACATAACTTCAACGGAATGTCCATAATCTGAAAATCTTTCAGCTATTCTTTTAAATCTAAACTCCATTCCCCCAATAAATGGGTAATAAAATTCATTTATAATTAAAATATTTTTTGTTTTCATTTTTTTAATAAGCGTTGTTCATTTTTTTTTATAAAAAAACTAATAAAAAATCCATAGAAAAAGATTCCATATCGTCTTGCCATATAGTTTTCTGTTAATCCAAATGATAAAATGATAATTAAAAACAATAAAAAATCGTAATCTTTTGACTTTAAACTCATATGTAAAAGATGCAAAAATACAAAAATTAAAATGATTGTAGGTAAATACCCGAAAGCTAAAACATAACCAATAATTTGATTGTGACTATGTAAACCAGACCAATATTGTCTTTTATTTAGAATTAAACACTCATCAATTTTTTTCTGTACATTACCTGCTCCTAAACCTTTAAAAAAACTTACCTCTTCTGTTATTATTCGCGAAGAACACCTCCAAATACTATACCTTGGGCTTCTATCCTCCACTTTCAGCTTTTGAAAACGCTCTAAGGTATTTGTAGAGAAAATTAAAAACGACGACACTACAGCCCCTAAAAACAAACTAATTAAAGCATATTTCCTGTTTCTTTTTTTGAAAAGAGAAAAAATTAAAAATAAAAAGATTAGTGAAAAAATTAACAGAATTGCAAATCTTGATGAAATTAAAACAATAAAGCTAATTATTAAAAACACAAAAATTGAATTTAAAGCATATACCTTTTTATCATTTTTTCTGGCCATATCTCTTAAAAAAATATAACAAGAGAAAACGCCATATATAGAGAGGTAATTGTGTTGTATTTCTAAAAAGGAATTAGAATATTTATAGTCAAAAAAGGAACCAGTTTCTAAATAATATACTGTTCCGCTAATAATAGATAAAAGATAAATTGTTACAGTAATGTATCCAAAATATAACAAAATTGTATTTCGACTTAATTTATTTTTATCCTCAAGAAACATTAATGAAAAGACCGTTAAAACGAAAAAAATTAATTTCTCAATTTCATATAGATTCAATTCAATATTTTTTGAATAAATCAAGGTTAAGACCGAAAAAATAAAAGGAAAAATTACTACTATAAAATAGATTATGTTTTTTTTTGAAAACTGTTTATTTTCTTTACTAAAAATACTAAACAAAGCTAATAATACCGCAATCCCATTTGATATGTACGATATTGCCATAGAAAAACCTAAACATAAGAAGCTAAAAAGGAACATTATATAAACAAAATCGTTTAAATATAATTTTTTCATTTATACTATCTTTTTATAAAATTATAACCAATTTTTATGAATTTCTGTTCTATGAAGTTAAAACCTAAAATAGAAATAATTGTTGATAAAATAAAACTTAATATTAAAAACAGTATATTACTTAAAAAACCCTCTCCCAAATTAAGATAACCTATAACATGTATTCCTAAAACATGGAATAAGTAAAATGAATAACTTATTTTCCCAAAGTACGACAATGCTTTATTTTTAATCTTTATCTTAATTGTTAAAAGCAAAAACAGAATAAAGGCTATTGTATAACTTAGAAAATATTTATACCAAACCTCATTATGTCCATAATCTTTATTATATGCCAAAAAAGATATTGCTAACATAATTATAGAAAAAACTATTGGGTATAATTTAATAAAAAAACTATTTTTATTATTAATAAAACTTAACCCACCGTTTTTATACAATATGTAAGATTTCAAAATGTAACCATAAAACATCAGCGATAAGGCCAAAAACAATGCTATTGGTAATTTTATTTGCAAGTAATACCTAATAACCGATCCAACAAAAGCAATTAGCAAAAACCCCACAGAGGACATGAAAACTTTAGAAAAATTATGAAGACTACCAAAAACAAATAGTATAACACAAAAAGCATAAAATATGAGTTCTATTTGCAAGGTCCAATATACACCAATTATGCTTTTAAAGCCCAACATTTCAGGAACCATTGTGATATTAGCTAATATAGTTTTTAGGCTTGGTAATGGGTTCCATAGTAATAGAACCCCTAAAATAATTGACACCCAAAATATTGGATATAACCGAAAAAAGCGTTTTAATACAAAGTCTTTAACTTTACTATTTTTCTTTAAACTAAAAGGTATTAGAAAGCCACTAAGCATAAAAAAAAGAACAACACCAATTTTACCAAAATCTAAGAAATCAACTGTCCATAGAGTTATTTTTGCAAAATTTAAATTAATAAAACTTTCTCTTCTTAAGTAAAGCACAACATGCTGTATAAAAACTAAAATTGTAGCAATTCCCCGTATAGAGTCTAAAAAATCAAGTCTTTTTTTATTTGACATCTTCTAAGTTATTTGCAACTAAAATTGGTAAAAAACTTAACCCTTTTAGTAGTTTGTGAATTTTATTTAAACCAAAATAACTAGGAATGTAATAAGAGTTATTGAACTGATTTATATTTAATAATGTTGTTGAAAAAGCGCTTATATAATATTCATATTTATTAATAACACAATAATTTTCTGCGTTCATTTTTGTTGTAACAACAGTAAATTTAGTCTCTTTATATTTATCTAAATTCTCTCTAGGATGTGGTAAATAATTAACTTTGATATTAAAATGAGTTTGTATATCTAAAATTTTATTTATGTAATTAGCAGAGGATATATAACCATCTTCAACCAATGGTTGTCCAATAAATAATATTCCTTTATTAGAAATAGGTTTTTTGTTTGATTCAAAGTTAGTGTTATAAATTATATTTTTTTTATCAAATCTATTTTTTATTATTATCTGATCTCTTTTATATGTGTCGCTTAAAATACTTTTGCTGTAATAACCCAAAAAGAACTTTATAATATTTTTAAAAAAGAATTTGCTCGTTCCTGCACCAATATAATGCCCTAAACCATCTTCCCATAACTCTATTATTACTTTATTGTCTAAACCAAAATCAATTAAAAATTTATCAAAAGGTTTATTATCAGTAAAAAGAATTAAACAGTCAAAATTAATATTTAACAGTTTCTCTTTTGAAGTTTTATATAACTTTTTATTAAATCTTCTTGAAGAAAAGATGTTAAATTCTTTTCGCTCAGAGTCAAAAAAAATAAAATCAACTTTTTTAAAATTTTCATTTATAAGTTTTAATAATCTTTCATCTTTTCCATTAATTAAAAAGTATTTTGGTTTTATCCCGTTTTGAAGCAAAAGTTCAATATGATATGAGCTTATTACTTTAGCTAAAATTTTCATAACAATAAATCATGTTTTTTATATAGAATCCCCATATAACACCAAACAAACAAATAATGAAAATTACTTTGAGTCATTCCAATTAAAATAATAAATATTAAAAAATACTTTAACTCTCTTCGTTTATGAGTTAAATATAAAATAAAAAAACTTAAAACAATAAACCCAAAATAACCTATCGATACAAGAATATTAATTAACATTATTGAGGGTCTATCAGTTCCTATTCCTAGACCAAAAATCGGCATTTTTGATAATGCTTCAAGTGGAAGTGTAATACCATGCTTAAGCCTTTCTTTAAAGGATCCTGTTTTCTGAATTATTATATCCTGTACTACATCGTTGAATATAGAAACCAAGATAACTGCAAGAATAGAAATAATAATAATCCAAAGAAACATTTTCAACCCCTTCTTATCATATATTCTTGTTAAAAAGAAGAAGTAAATAACACCCAAATATCCTGTAAAGGATGTAGAAATCAACAATAAAAATGATGAGATATATAAAATTCTCTTTTGTTTTTTTGTAAATTCGACTTTAAGTAAAAAGAGCGTTAAAAATGTTGTAGTAAGGTAATAACCAAAGATAGAAGTTTCTGTTTGTACGGAATTAATTCTTTTAACACTATTAAATAACGTTTGAAAAGCTGTTACTGAATACTTCCCAAACTCATCAATACTATAGAAGTAATGCATGTAAATATCGTAATTATTACTGTAGTAGAGAAATAGCTGCAATATTGCTATTAAATTAACTACTTGCAGTCCTGAAAACAAAGCACTTACAATATGTTTCTTTTTTGCTTTAATAGAGCTTACTAGTACAAAAACAATTCCTCCCAGAACGACATATAACATCTGAGTGAAATTAGTAAAAGACACCCCTTCCTTTAAAACTGTTTTCGCCCACTTTCCTGATCTTTTTGAGTCTTCAACCTCCCATACTTTAACGGGCTCAAAATCAAAATATCTAACAATAAGACTGATTGAAAGTAAACTGACTAAAACTAAAAAATATATTAATGGTTTTTTAGCTAACTTTTTACCACTAATTATAAAAGTAAGTATTAGTAAGATCGCTAAATATTCTGGTATTTTTAAATGAAATGTTATTTGTGAAACTTCAAATAAAGATATTGTGTAAAAAGAAGAAAACACAATTAATGTAAATAACAAACCATTAATTAAAGGGTTTTTCTTTAAAAAATATTTAAAGAGTACTACGCTATTTACAATTAAAAACCACACTAAATATTATCTTTTTTTAAAATAAGCAATAAAATTAAATATAAAACTCCTCTAGTTAAAAAAAAGACTGGAGTGAACACAAAAAAATTATTTGTAAAAAACAATGATATTAATATTGTTAAAATATTTAATAGGAATATTTTATTCATATTAACGTACTTTATAATAAAAGCTTTTGAAACAAAAAATAATATAGTAAAAAATATAACATTGAAACTAATAAAAGAAAACTCATCCAACAAATTATTAGCAGGATAAAACATTTTTATAAGGTAAGGAGCAAGAAACAAAAAAACAATACCTGAACAAAAAGCTATTGTAACAATTGCTAATGCAATTTTCAATTTATTTTTTATAAAAACGGCAACATCAACTTTGGTTAAAATACTCAACAAACTAGATGAGGTTACTAGAACAATAGGGTTTACTCCAATTAGAAAAATAGATATCATCTGATAATAATTAACATATCTGTCTGGAAAAAAGTGCTCAACAACAAACATGTCCATCCTTTGTACCAAAGCAAAAGACAAATAAATAATTATAAATTTTAAAACATTAAAATCTGTTTTCTCTTTTAAATCATGTAAATTAAAGCCTAATTTAATATTCCCTTTATAAAGTACTAAAAAAGAGAAAACTTCCGAAACAAGTAAACATAATATAAAAATATTAATGTTGCTTATATCAAACAATAAGGTTAATACTAATAATAGAAGGTAAGGTAATAGTCTTACAAAAACATAGAAATAATTTTTTTTAAAAATTAAAAAATTAAAATATACCTTTAATTGTAATGTATTAATGGAAAAAACAACCATATATAATCCCAACATCAAACTTATTGGAATAGAAAAATCTTGTGTAAAAAAAACAATTGATGTTAATAAAGAGGCTAACGACAACTTTATTAAAAATTTATAGACACCCTTTTGAAGATTTGTTTTTGTTACTAGTCGCACATAATAATCTGCCAAGGACGATCCAAATGTATATATTAAAAAATCGATCGTAATTAACAAAAAACTAATTTCGCCAAAAAGTTCTGGAGAGTGTTTTTGTATTAAAGGAAAAAATACTATTTGTCTAATAACCGAAAAAATAAAAGCAGAACCTGCATAAACAAAAGAACCCTGAATAAATTTTTTAAGCGACATTATTCTTTTATCAAAAATTCGGAAAACTCTCTAAATGCGCCTTGACCTCCTTTAGTTTCTAAGATATTTATTTTCTTTATTTTCTTTATTTTCTTTACGGCATCATTTGGGCAAGCTGAAACACCTACTTTAGACAATAGCTCAAAACAATTTACATCGTCTCCAATATATGCAACCTCATCTAGTTCTATGTTTTCTTTTTTACATATTTCAATAGCGGCTTCTAGCTTACCTCCATGCTTTTTTGATTGATATACATAATCTACTTTAAGCTTCTTTGCTCTTCGTTCAACTATTTTTGTGTTCTCTGAAGTAATAATACCCGTTTTAAAGCCTTTTTCTCTCAAAATTTGAAATCCCATTCCATCGCGAGTATTGAACTTTTTAAATTCATCTCCAGTTTCTGAATAGTACATTCCTGCATCTGTTAAAACGCCATCGACATCTGATAATACTAACTTAATTTTATTAACTTTTTCTTGGCGTTTACCAAAACGCTTCATTAATTCTTCAGCAATTACCCAATCTTCCGGCTCATCTATCTCAACAGCAGTATACTCTTCCATTAAAGAAATAGCAATATTACCACTTAGTCTATTTTTATACTTTTTTATATTAGCTATACTGTTAATGTAAAACGCACCATTTTCCATTAACATTCCTGAAAAATCTTGTCTTCTAGGTCTGTTAGCATAATCATAATTTAAAGGACTACCATCTTTATTCCAAAAAAAACGTTTTGTTTCAACACAAGACAATACGCTATCATATTTATCTAAATTGAATCTACTTAGTCCTTCGTTTAAATGTTTTTCTGTTAATAATGGAGATGTAGCCTGAATTAAAATAAAGCAATCTTCATTTTGAAGATTGCTTTTTTCTATATATTCCATCATCACACTTTCTGTTGATGAATGATCCTGTGCATTTAAAACATCTCGATGATAAATATTTACTTTGTCAAAATAAAATTTTGAAACGGCGTCTTCTATTTCACTACTGTCTGTAGCGACTACTATTTCGTCAATATCTTTGACCTGATTTGCAGCATTTAAAACCCAATAAATCAAAGGTTTTCCACAAAACAACTTGAGATTCTTTAATGGGATAGATTTACTTCCTCCTCTTGCCGGTATAAATGCAATTGTCTTCATGAAATGATGCTAGATTGCTATTTCCTAAATTTTAATTTGTCTCTTTGAACTTTTTCTATATCTAGAATTTCCGAATCTTTATACTTTAAGGCATCATAAGTTGCTTCTAAGTCTCTACATAGCTTTCTCAAACCAGCTGGCTCTAATGATGCCGCATGATCTGTTCCTTTCCAAGTTCTATCTATTGTAAAATGTCTTTCTACCCATGTTGCCCCTAAAGCTACGGCAGCATTATCAATAGCTATCCCAAGGTGGTGACCAGAGAACCCAACTTCTTTAACTCTGTTACCATATTCATTTTTCAATCTTACAATTTCTAATAAACAAACGTCTTTAAAAGGAACTGGGTAACCTGATGTACAAGAATAAATAATCAATCTGTTTTTAGCTTGGTCTTTTTCTTCAAAAAACTCTATAATTTCCTTCTCTTCTTTCTGATTTGTCATGCCGAAAGATAAATGAACTTCTCCTTCATAATCATCTCTTAAAACCTTTAACATCTCAAAATGATTATTACATGCAGAAGGCACTTTTAACAACCCTGGTTTAAAGGTTATCATCTCTTTAGCAGAAGTAACATCCCATACAGATGTGGAATACTCTAAACCAATAGAGTCGCAATGCTCTTTTAATCTTTTGTGTTGGTCTACATCAAACTCAAGAAATTCTCTATGCGCTCCATAAGTTTCACCATACGAATTATGTGGATTTGGATGAGCTGCATTATACTGCTCTTCTGTAAGCAATTCTTTATTATTACGTTTTTGAAATTTGGCAACATCAGAACCACATTCTTTGGCTTTGTTAAGCAAATCAATTGCAATGTTAAAATCTCCTTTGTGATTACAACCAATTTCAGCTATTACCTTGGGTTTTTTATATTCCATCTTTTTTTTATTTTAAAATACTTTTTTTAGGTCTTCGAGCAAATGTAAGATATTTTTCAAGTTTAACAAGTTTTGTTTTGCCCAACAAATCATTTTCTATTAAAATTTTATGGGTAAAATCATACCAAGTCATTATTTTTTCATCACAAAAGTGCTTTATACCGTAATCCTTTGAATTATTTATAATCAATTTTAATAAATAATTTGATAAACTTTCTGTATTCGTTGGGCAACCTGTTTGGTCTACTGTAATATGCAGTTCTTTTTCTTCTTTAGCCTTTTTCAAAATAGTTTTATAAAAATTATTTCCGTATTTCCTGCTATATAACCATGAAGTCCTTACGATAAAATACCTTTTCAGTATGCTTTTTATTTTTATTTCTCCATCCAGCTTAGATTTTCCATATTCATTAATAGGGTTTGTTCTATCTGTAACTTCATATGGTTTTTCACTTTCTCCATCAAACACATAATCAGTTGAAATATGAATTAAAACAATATTGTTTTCACTACATTCATAAGCTAAGTTGCTAACTCCATCAGAATTTATATTATATGCAATTTCTGGCGTTTTTTCAGCTTGTTCAACATCTGTATAAGCTGCGCAATTAATACAATAATGAAAATGATTTTGTTTAAAAAAAAGATGAAGTAGATCTTGTTTAGTAATATCCAATTCTTTTTTAGATACAAAAACAAATTCCAAACCGATATCGTTGTCATAGTACAACTCTTTAATAGTTTTTCCTAGTTGACCATTTGCACCAGTAACCAAAATTTTTTTAATCATTTGAATAAAGTTTCAAACGTTAGTAGTTTTTTATCTTTTTCAGACACTAATATTTCATCTTCTGAAAGTCCCCAGTCTATATTTAAAAATTTATCATTAAATATTATTCCTGATTCTGAATCTGCGTTATAATAATTGTCACACTTGTATGAAAATATTGTGTCATTTTCTAAAACTATAAATCCGTGTGCAAAACCTCGAGGTATATATAGTTGTTGTTTATTGATGCCATCTAACATTATTGAAAAATATTTTCCAAATGTTGAAGAATCCTTTCTAATATCGACACACACATCTAAAACCCTGCCTTTAATAACCTGAATAAGTTTTGATTGGGCATTATCTCCTTCTTGAAAATGTAACCCTCTTAAAACACCTTTTGATGACTTAGACATATTATCTTGAACAAAATGAGTTTCAACTCCTGTTTTATTAACAAACACTTTTTCCTTAAAGGTTTCTAAAAAGTAACCTCTTTCGTCCTCAAATACATTGGGTGTAATGATATAAGCACCCTTTAAATATGTTTCTTCAACTTTCATTATTACTTATTACTGGATTAATTGCTGAAGATACTCTCCATAACCGCTTTTTAGAAGAGTTTGAGCTAATTTATTTAATTGGGCTTTATTTATATATCCCATCTTATATGCTATTTCTTCAATACATCCTATTTTTTGCCCTTGTCTTTCTTCAATAACTTGAACAAACTGTGAGGCCTGCATTAACGAAGTAAATGTGCCAGTATCTAGCCACGCTGTTCCCTTATCTAGTATCTGCACATTTAGCTTGCCGTTATTTAAATAGACCTTATTTACATCCGTTATTTCTAACTCCCCACGCTCACTAGGTTTTATATTTTTTGCAATTTCAATTACAGAATTATCATAAAAATAAATACCTGGTACTGCAAAATTAGATTTTGCTTTTTCTGGTTTTTCTTCTATTGAAATAGCTTTATTATTAACATCAAACTCTACAACTCCATATCTTTGAGGGTCCAAAACGTGGTAAGCAAAAATAACACCTCCATCTGGATTAATATTTTTTATCAGTGTTGTGTCTAATCCCGAACCGTAAAAGATATTGTCTCCTAAAATTAACGCTACGCTATCTTTCCCAATAAATTTTTCTCCAATTATAAAGGCTTCGGCTAAACCTTTAGGTTCTTCTTGGATGGCATACTCAAACACGCAACCGTAATCACTTCCGTTTCCTAAGAGGGCTTTAAACCTTGGTAAATCGTATGATGTTGAAATTATTAAAACATCTCTTATTCCTGATGATAGAAGCGTTGTTAATGGGTAATAGATCATGGGTTTATCATATACAGGCATAAGCTGTTTGCTAACCACTTTTGTGAGTGGGTACAATCTTGTTCCTGAACCTCCTGCTAATATGATTCCTTTCATTATTTTTGATATTTTTTCATATACCAATCAATTGTTTTTCTGATCCCTGTTTCGAAATTTTCTTTCGCTTTCCAATCTAATTCGTTTTCTATTTTAGAAGCGTCAATAGCATATCTAAAATCATGACCTGGCCTATCTGTTACAAAAGTAATTTGTTTTTTGTAAGATTGATTTTTAGGTATAACGTCATCCAATATTTCACAAACCATAGTTGCAATATATAAATTATTTCTTTCGTTTTCACCTCCAATATTATAGGTTTCCCCAGCTACTCCATTATTAAAAGCTAAATCAATGCCTTGGCAATGATCTTCAACATATAACCAGTCTCTAATATTCTTACCATCTCCATAAATAGGAATATTCTCGTTATTTAGGGCCTTACGTATTATAGTAGGTATTAGTTTTTCATCATGCTGCTTTGGTCCATAATTATTAGAGCAATTTGTAGTTACTACATTTAAACCATAGGTATGAAAATAGCTCCTTACAATAAAGTCTGATGATGCCTTGGATGCACTATAAGGGCTGTTTGGCGCATAAGGTGTTTCTTCTGTAAACAAACCTTCATTACCTAAAGTCCCATAAACCTCATCTGTTGATATATGCAGAAATCTAGATTGAAGGTGTGTGTGTTTTTTTTTCTGTGGGGCTATCATCCAATGATTTTTCGCAACATCAAGCAAATTAAACGTTCCTAAAACATTTGTGTTAACAAACTCATTTGGCGATTTAATTGAATTATCTACATGTGACTCTGCAGCAAAATGAATAACAGCGCTAAAATTATGTGTTTTAAATAAATTCTCTATTAATTCTCTATTACAAATATCTCCTTTAATAAAAGTGTAGTTATGATGATTTTCAACTTCTTTTAAATTAGAAAGCTCACCAGCATAAGTGAGCTTATCTATGTTTATAATTTTAACGAGCGGATGTTTATTCAAATAATAAACTATAAAATTTGAGCCTATAAAACCGGCACCTCCCGTAATTAAAATAGTCATTCCTATTTTTTATGTAATTTCTTATCCTGTTCGGATAAATATTTACCTAAACCATAAAGTATAAAACCAAAGAACGTAATTACAAAAAATATTATTGGTAACATGATTTTCATTTTATCTGTCCATTCTGACATATCATAACCAGCGTCAGGAAATTCAGAAATAACATTGACAACATTTCTACCTTTTATCAAATCAACATTAATTTGTCTTTTTTTAGCTTCTAGAAGATATTTTTTAGTTAATAATCTCGATTCATCAACTATCAATTGACTTTGTTGAGCATTACCCATATATAAATTTGTACCAGTCCCAGCAATTGGTTCTTTATTTGACTCATTTTTACGAATTTTTAAATATTCTATTGCTAAAGAGTCTATTTCTTTTTTTTCGATTTCAATAGTTTCTTTTTGTCTTTTATAATTTTCTATTCCGACCTCTTTTAAGTCATTTAAGTACTCATTATTCGAAATTGCATTTATAAAATTTAGTTTTAGTTTTTGAAAAATGAATTTATCAGTAGAAGCAACTCCTATTGCATGCCTTTTAAAACTATAATAATCTAAGGACTCAACATAATCGTCATACAAATAATCCGCTCTACTTAAAGAATCTAAGCCTTTCTTAAAATCCACAAACATTTTAATACGATCATTCTCATCAATATCGGGTCTCATGTAAACACCTTTTATTGTGGCGGCATCTTTTACGCTAATATTTAATTTTCTTGCCAATTCTATAGAATCATTATCAACATTAGCCAGTTGATGAAGATAACTTAAGTTTTCATAGACCTGATGAGCTGAACCAAAATTTGTTTCAATATATGAATTAGCTCCATATAATGGACCTTCCATTTTATCTAAAACAAAACCTATAATTAAACCTAAAATTATAGCTATTGAATACCATTTTATTCTATTATAAACATGTATTAAAACAATTAATATAACATTATAAATACTTTGAAGTAAAGATGCAACAAAATTAAAAAATTTTTGAAATGCATTTCCTAATAAATTAAACAATTGCCCTAAATCAACTTCTTCTGACTTTTGTGGTTGTGGTAATTCTTTACTCATAATTTCAAATTAATTAAATATTTGTTCTAATATCGTTCTTGTTATTAAATATGTTGGCCTAACACCCGATGTGCCTAAACCTCCAGATGCTAATGTTGCTCCTGTTTCTAAAGGATTATCACTAGCGTAATATGCGTATCTTACCTTTACATCTGGTCCAATACTACCTCTTACTTTCGAAGCAGCTTGAATCGCTTTTTGGTAATGCGCACCTTCCATTTCTAAACCTATTACATTCCATGTTGAATCGTAAAAGAATTTTAAAATGTCTTTGTTTTGAAGCGATGTTCCTAAAACTGTAATCATCGAGCCTTCGTAAACATTTACACCTTGCCCTTCTAAATCTTCTCTTTTTAATTCGTTTTCAAAAGGATAATTATCAGCAGTTCCTTCAAAAATATGTGCCGAAGGTATCATAATATCCCCTTTACCACCTTCTAATATACCTGCTTTACCCATAATAGAAACTGACTCTACATTTAAATGTATTTTCTTTTCTTTGGGTTTATAAGGTTTCAATAATTCATCTATAGTTTCATAGGCTTGTTCTCCAAAAGCATAATCCATGACCAATATAACAGGTTTTTTTTGATTCAAACCTACTTCATTTGTATTAATATCTAATTTTGAAGCATCAATTTTTGCAGTATCAAAAATTTGCACATCAATATTTGCTCCAGAAGTATCTTTAATATAAATCATCCCTTTTTGCAACGCCTCTTTTGTCACTTTATTGCGGAGATCATTATTTTCCTTATCACTTAATGATTCGTACACTTCAAAAATATCTTTTTTAGAGACTATTGGCTTTAATGCATTTGGAGTAAAAAGCGTATTCATAACACTATGCATATTCGCACTTATAATATGAATGGGTCTTTCTAATAAATTGTTTTTAAATAAATGATCCTTGACTGTGTTTGCCCAAATCTCCCCATGTATGTGGTGCCCAATACGCTCTCTTAATACAGGGCTAAAAGTTACTGTACGTTTATTATTATTTACAAGTTCTTCAATTGCTAATTTACCCAACCAATACACAATATGCAATAGTCGTTCAGGTTGTGTTGGTGTAGCAAACTCATCGTAAACCGTTGTCAATTCATTAAAAGTTCTACCTAAAATATTCGCTGTATGGGTAATAGCAACTTCTCTCTCTTCTTGAGTAAGTTTCTTTTTAGATAATACTGCTTTTTCAAGTTTAATCCAATCTCTAGTTGTTAAACCCTCTTCATCAATAACTACACGGTTACTTATTTTATGAGATTCAACAAAAAGAAAGGTAAGATGTGTTAGTATATCGTAAATTTCAGATCGGCCTCGTGTAATTTCAATATTCATCTGCTCGTCATCAATTCGATAACAATTACGACGACGTTTTTCCGGAATTATAGTTTTAAAATGCGAATTAGAATACCCTTCATCACTAGTTAAATTAATAAAAGTACACTCTTCAATACCATGTGGTAATCGGTCTATAACATAAAGCAAACCTTCTAATTCTGCTTTTTCATCACCTATCGACCCATAAATTTCTGGACGTAAAAGCAATAATGCTTGCCTTAAAGTTTCACCCGAAACTCCCATAGGCTTATAAAAGCCTCGATTAAACAGGTGACGCATAGTGACATACATCCGTTCAATAGCATTAGTGCTTTCTTGAGCGCGCGTTCTAGCATGATGTTTTTTACTACTCATAGTTTTGTTTGGTTGGGTCAAAGATAATACTATTTGTGTTAATTTTTATACGGAAAATTATCTGCGATTTTCCTATCATTAGATAATCGAGGAAGCTTATTCTGTCCGCCCAATTTCCCAATAGATTTCATATAGTCTTGAAACCCGCCTTTTTTAACTTTAGTAATCTTTAATGGCTGTAAAACACTCCCTTGTATTAAATCAAAATAATAGCTGTTTTGTTTTTGAAGTGAAGCATCAATTTTTTTCGCTAAAGCGGAAAGGTTTTCTGGTTCGTTTTCAAATTCAACAAACCATTCATGATAAGGCAAACCATTTTTAGGGTTAATTTGAGGGGCCACCGTAAACTCTGAAACACTAATATTCGAATTTAAAATAGCTTCTTGCATAGCCTGCTCTACTTCTTTACCAATTACATGCTCGCCAAATGCTGAAATAAAATGCTTTATTCTACCTGATACAATAACACGATATGGTTTAATTGATGTAAACTCTACAGTATCTCCAATATTATAAGCCCAAAGCCCTGCATTTGTTGATATTATCATGACATAGTTTACACCTACCTCAACATCTGCAATAGTAATTCTTTTAGGGTTGTCTTCAAAAAATTCATCTGCTTTAATAAATTCGTAAAAAATACCTGAATTAAGCTGCAGTAACATCCCTTTTTCATCTTGCTTATCTTGAAAAGCAAAAAAGCCTTCGCTAGCGGGATACAACTCTATACTATCTACTTTTCGTCCTATAAGATTTTCGAATTTTGCTCTGTAAGGCTCATAATTAACACCTCCAAAAATAAATAAATTGAAATTTTTAAAAATATCGCCTACTTTTTTTCCTGTTTTATCTTGAAGCTTTTCAAAATACATTTGTACCCAAGATGGAATTCCAGAAATAATAGTCATGTTTTCTGGCAACGTTTCTTCAACTATAGCATCTACTTTTGTTTCCCAATCTTCAATACAATTGGTTTCCCAAGAAGGTAATCTGTTTTTTTGTAAATATTTAGGCACGTAATGCGCTACAATACCAGAAAGTCTTCCTAATTGCACCCCGTTTTGCTCATTTAAAATTGGACTTCCTTGTAAAAAAATCATTTTACCATCTACAAATTTAGCATTGCCGGTTTCATGAATATAAAGTAGGATAGCATTTCTGGCTGCCTCCACATGACTAGGCATACTTTCTTTAGTAATTGGAATATATTTAGAACCCGAAGTGGTTCCAGAAGTTTTTGCAAAATAAAGTGGTTTCCCTTTCCAAAGAATATTTTCTTCACCAGCAACCACCTTCTCAACATAAGGTTTTAATGCTTCATAATCTCTTATTGGAACTCGTTGTACAAAATCATTGTGATTATTTATACTTATAAAATCATGATCTTTCCCAAAGGCTGTACTAGCGGCTTCAGAAATTAATTCTTGAAAGACTTTTTCCTGAGTGGCTATAGGGTTATTTGCCCATTTCTGAACTTTTTTATAAACTCGTTTTGCAAATGGTTTTGCTAAAGCAGATTTTAATGATAACATTTATTTAGAATGTAATTTAAACCAATTAATAATTAAACTATCCCTTTTTGAGACATTTGATAAGATATGATTTCCGCCATCAAATATCTTAAACTTAAAGTCTTTTTTGTTTGATAATTTTAATGAATCGATAAGCTGTTGGGCTTCTTCCATTGCTACTCTATTATCATCTGATCCATGAAGAATCAGTAGTGGTTCGTTTATTTTTTCATGCCAAAATATTGGAGATCGTTTTATATATTCTTCTCTATTATTAATAGTATCTCCAAACAAAGGCTTGTAAACATTATGATACATGTTTTCTCTAAATTTAATAGATTCAAATTTATTTGTAGGTGCACCTACAACCGCAACACTATTAATATTATCTGTTAATTTAGATACTTGATAGGCATTCATACCTCCTCGCGAATACCCCAAAATATTAATGTTTTTTTCATCAACAAAATCTAAATCTTTAGCAATATCAATAAGTTTTAATATATCATTTACATCTTCTCCGCCAAATTCATCAACACCTTCACTTGCTGTATTACCTCTTAATTGAGACGCCAAAACAACAAAGCCTTTTAAACTTAAATCATTAAGCATTTTAAGCTGAAACGCATCAAGCATCCCATAACTTTGATTACCTCCTCTGCAAAAAATTATTGTTGGTAGTTTAAACGGTTTTTTTTGAATGGGTTTTGCTATAAAACCTCCGATTTTTAAACCCTCGGATTTGTAAGTGATTTTAAAAAAATCAATACTTTCGCTATTAAATAATTCTGTTTTATTTAAAAGGGTTTGATAAATTATATCCTCATGAAACGTTTTTTGCTTTTGCTTTTCACAAGAAGAAAAACCAAAAATCATTATTAAAATAGTTATTAAAATGAATCCATTACCACAAGCTATTTTCATTTAAAATCTATAAAATTTGTTGGGTTAATGGGATAGCCATCGTTCCAAAGTTCGAAATGTAAATGAGGCCCTGTAGATAATTCTCCTGAATTTCCTGCTGTAGCAATAACTTCACCAGCCTTAACTAAATCGCCTTGTTCTTTTGTTAAAGAGGCGTTGTGTTTATAAATTGAAATTAAGCCGTAACTATGCTCCAGAATCATAACATAACCTGTACTAGATGTCCACTCTGCAAAAACTACAATACCATCGGCTACTGATTTAATAGGCGTGTCTTTTGCGACTACAATATCTACGGCATAGTGTTTTTCTTTTGCATTGTAATGTTCACTAATAGTGCCACTTACTGGAGGAAACAAAACGAAATTTGTAGCTGATGTTGCAGATTCAAAAAGATTATATTTATCCTCTTTATCAACTTTTTCTCGAAGTAAAGAGTCTTCTGCTATAGGGTTTAAATCGACCTCGCTAGCCTCCAGTTTTACGGCCTCAATAATTGAATCTTTATTAAAATCTACAGCATTTACCTCACCTGATAATACATTTTTTATTGATTCGTACAAACGGTCATTCATTTGAATAACTTGCTGTAAAGAATCTGTTTTATAGCTTAACTCGGTCGCTTTCTTTTTTAATGCAGTAGACGAATAACCAGGAATATATTCACGCAATGGTGTTAGCGCAATTAACAAGTAGGTTAATGTAATAAGCATTATAGCCAACAAAGACGTTAATACAAATACATTTAATCGTGTTAATTTAAATGATAAGCGCTCTTCAAAAGTATTTTCATTAAGTATCATTAACCGATACTTATCTAGCAGCTTACGCTTTATCTTTTTGGGTTTCTTTTTTTTATCCTCCATGCAAAACAAAAATAAATAAATTTATTACAAGTGTTGGGTCTACTTATGCTAAAGTTACGGGTAAAACGCTTTTATTAAACTTTAATTATTAACTTTGTACTTTAAAATCATTATTATGACGTTATACATGTTACCATTAGCAATTGGACCTTGGCAAATAGCATTAATTGTTTTGGCTGTTTTACTTTTATTTGGAGGTAAAAAAATACCAGAATTAATGCGTGGATTAGGTAGCGGAATTAAAGAATTTAAAGACGCTAGTAAAGAAGACGAAGATTCTACCGAAGATAAAAAAGGGTAAATTCTATATTTATTCAAACACAAAAAACCAGCTCATTGAGCTGGTTTTTTGTGTTAATATACCTTTTTGAGTTACTCTATTTTTAAAGATTTTATAACAGATTCTAGCTCTAACATATAATTTCGTTTTTCAACAGATGGTGCAAAAACAAAGCCTTCAATTCCTATCCACCTTTTATTAACTTTATCTTCAACCGTATAATTTATAAACGACCCTCCCATAAAGTCATTGGTTAATTCCCAAAGGCCTTTAGTTTCAAAAGCAGGTTTATTATCTAAAATTGTTTCGGCATGAAACGGTGTATATGCATCTTCAGTTATCATAAAAGAGCTTACTGTTTTTCCGTCTGCATTCACCGTTTCATCCAATCGGCCTTTAAAGTAAGATTTCCCTATAGAATCTCTAATTTTAATGATTTGATTTACAGTACTATCATTTCTTTTAATGGCATCAAAAGGCAATTCATAAATCATAATATGTGAGTGTCCTGTTGTAATATCTTTTCTAAACCAAAAGAAGTTATCAGTTTCTTTAGCAAGTTCATAAATTGATGCAAACTGAATAGTTAAACCTAATTTTTCTTTTATAGATGTAAAACTATGTGGCGATTTAGACATTTGACGTTGTCTCTCGGTTAACTCAGCATTTCTAAAAGTCTCAATAATTTTAGATTCATTTTCTTTAATAACATTTATAATAGCTTCTTTTGTTTTACCAGAAACTACTATTACTTTCTGTGGTCTTGCATAAACATCATCTGTAATTGTAAAACCTTCTTCTTTACCGGTTTCAATTTTTAATACCGTTCTATTTTTAGTAACAAAACCAGAGAAAACAGAAGTTGGAATTTGACTAATTGTAAACATAGGCTCATCTTGAGGCAATCCGTAAATTGGTTTTGCAAGTATGCTTCTAATAGCCTCTCCTATGCGACCTTCCCATAAATCATTTTCTGTAACAACAGATACATTATTCATAGCTCCAGATGCATCTGGAAGAAATTTTTGGTTTGGCTTCTTATCGCCGCAAGACATTAAAACTAATAACGCCAAAACTGAAAAAAATAGATTTCTCATAATATGTTTTTGTTTTTAAAATTTAACCCTTAGCTATTTTAAGTGTCATTCCGGGTTTTAATTTACTACCACTAATACCGTTCCAATCTTTAATATCTTGAATAGAAACTCCAGGAAATTTTTGAGAAATGCTCCACAACGAGTCTCCGTTTTTAACTATATAGTTAATTACTTCGCCAGAAATAGGTTTGGGTTTTATTTTCGCTTTCGCGGAAGACGTAGCGTTAATATTAGGCTTTCGAGGATAAATTGTTAAGCGTTGCCCTATTTTTAGATTATTACTTCTTAAACCATTCCATTTTTTTATATCACTAACCCTAACCCCATAAAGTCTTGAAATTTTACCTAAATAATCACCAGATTTTACACGGTATGTTGTTTTAGTATCAGCATTAGAAAATTGAGGCATTGGTTTTTCACGCTTATCAAATTCTGCTTTAGCAAACGCATAAATTCTATCTTCATTATTTACAAATGTACCCACAACATCTCGAGGTAAACGCAACACATAGTTTTCGCCTTTTATAAACGGAATAATATCTAACTTATATGAAGGGTTTAAAAACTGAAGCTCCTCAATAGGTGTTCCTGTGGCTTCAGATACTTGATCGAGCGTAATCATTTGTTTTACCCTTACGGTGTCGGTTTCAAAATATGCTAATTCTGGTTTATACTTTTTAAAACCATGTTCTTTAGCATATTCAAAAATATACATGTTAGCTAAAAACGCTGGTAAATAACCAGCGGTTTCTCGTGGTAAATTATGACGGATATTCCAGTAATTTCTATAACCACCAGAACGACGAATGGCTTTACCAACATTTCCTGGTCCAGAATTATAAGCCGCTAAAGCCAAATCCCAATCGCCAAAAATTTTATATAAACGTGCTAAATACTTTGCTGCTGCTTCGGTAGATTTTATAGGGTCGCTACGTTCATCGACATAACTGCTTACATCTAAGCCATATTCTTTTCCGGTACCAAACATAAATTGCCATAAACCTGTGGCGCCTACTCTAGATCTTGCTCTTGGTTTTAATGCCGATTCTACAATGGCTAAGTATTTTACTTCTAAAGGAATATCATATAAATCTAATTCACGCTCAAACATCGGGAAATAGAATTCACTTAATGTTAAAAGTTTTTGTATAGAGTTTCGTCTGTGTTTTAAATAAGATTTTATTACACTTTCTAACGATGGATTATATTCTACATTAAAAGGCGTTTTAGCATCTAGCTCTTTTAATCTTGCTTTAAGGGTATCTGTGTGTAATTCTGGGTAATCAACAGGCTTATAATCTAACTCAGTAACCGTTTTATATATCGTGTCGTATAACCTATTACTATACAGCTCTTCAAACCAAGCGTCGTCTAGCTTTAAAACAAATTCGTTGTCTTTTAAGTTTTTGATTGATGTGCTATCTATTTCCGCCTCAATAACTTTAACAACAAGGGTGTTATCTATTACAGATGAGTCTCTAACAACAGCGGTGTGCTTTACTTCAATAGTGTCTTTAATAACACTATTTTGAACAGGAACATTTTGAATTGAAATAGAGTCTTGCGTTTGTGCAAAACAAACACTAATATTTAGAAAACCTAATATTATAAAAAACCGAAAAGCCATAAAATCTATTCATTAATGAATGATGTTATGGCTAAAATCGTATTTATTTTACTAAGAACAAAATATATTAAGACCTCTCAGGTTTTAAAAACCTTTTTGGCTTCTTAATTTATTTTAAAATAGCAGCAATACCAGGAAGTGTTTTCCCTTCTAAGCTTTCAAGCATAGCGCCTCCACCAGTACTTACGTAGCTTACTTTATCTTCAAAACCAAATTGCTTTACAGCAGCAACAGAATCGCCTCCTCCAACAAGAGAAAAAGCACCATTTTTAGTTGATTCGGCAATTGAGTTTCCTAATTCTATAGTTCCGTTTGCAAAACTTTCCATTTCAAAAACACCTAATGGTCCGTTCCAAAGAATTGTTTTTGATTGCATTACTACATCATGAAATAGTTTGATAGATTTTGGTCCAGCATCAACACCTTCCCATCCATCAGGAATCGCATTAATATCTACCGTTTGTTTATTTGCATCGTTACTAAAATCATCGGCAGCAATAGTATCAACAGGAATATGAATTTGAACGTTTTTCTCTTTAGCTTGCTTTAAAATATCTAAGGCTAATGGCATTTTATCGTCTTCACATATAGAATTCCCAATTTTTCCGCCTTGCGCTTTCACAAACGTAAACGCCATACCACCACCAATAATTAGGTGATCTACTTTATCTAGAATGTTTTCAATAATAGTAATTTTTGAAGATACTTTTGCACCACCAAGAATAGCTAAAACAGGTTTTTCTCCTGTTTCCATAACTTTATTAATGCTTTCAATTTCTTGAGCTAATAAGCTACCAAAGCATTTTTTACCTTCAAAAAATTGAGCAACAATAGTTGTTGAAGCGTGTGCTCTGTGCGCAGTACCAAAGGCGTCATTTACATAAATGTCTCCTAATTTTGATAGTTTTTCTGCAAAGTCTACATCGCCTGCTGTTTCTTCTTTATAAAAACGTAAGTTTTCAAGTAATAGAATTTCACCTGGTTGTAAATTTGCTGCAGCAGCTTCAACATCTTCACCAATACAATCGGCAAGTATTTTTACTTCAACACCTAAAACATCTTCTACTTTACTTACTATATGTTTTAATGAAAATTCATCTTGAAATCCTTTTGGGCGCCCTAAATGCGACATTAAAATACAGCTTCCGCCATCTTCTAAAATTTTAATAATAGTTGGTTTTGCAGATACAATTCTTGTGGCATCTGTAACTTCAAAATTCTCATTTAAAGGCACATTAAAATCTACTCTTATTAAAGCTTTTTTATTTTCGAAATTAAAGTCGTTAAGCGTTTTCATGTATATATGTTTTTGTTTTTTAACTATTTGAAACACAAATGTAACTAATTATAAAGCGATAAAAAACGACTTTTTTCACGAAAACGATATAGCTTGAAATAAAAATTTAATTTTAGTGGTATCTCGCTTTTGTAGCTAAGTATTTAATGGATTAAAACAAATAAATAATTATGTTTTAACTACTTTTTTTGAAACAAAACCTAAAAGGGATATTGTTGCACAACTTGATTTTGCAAAAAAAATTCGGCTACCTTCGCTTAACTATCTATATAAAAGATTGTTAGATTAATTAACTTAGGTATTATTACTAAACATTAAACTAGACAACATGAAAACGACATTCTCTTTATTCGTTTTAATCTGTTCAATCACTCTAAATTGTTATGCGCAAAAAGACATAAAAGATAACAGCGTTAATTTTAATAGAAAAGGAACAGGTAGTCCTGTAGTGGTATTTGAATCTGGATTAGGAGAATCATTAAAGGGCTGGAGCCAAATACAAGACAGTATTTCTAAAATCGCTAGCACAGTAAGTTATGATAGACTTGGTTTAGGTGAATCTTCGCCAACTGAAAAACCTAGAAATATAGATAATCTTGCCTCTGAATTAAATGATTTTCTAGAAGATAATAAAATTGACGGCCCTTACGTTTTGGTTGGTCATTCGTTAGGGGGATTTATAATACGAAAATTTCAAGATTTATATCCTGAAAAAGTTCTTGGATTAGTATTCGTTGACCCATCTCACGAAAATCTAATGAAAAGAATATTGGCAACTAAAACAGAGGCAGAAGCAGATATGATTACAAAAGGAATGCAAGGGTTTTACGCCACTAAATCTATTGCTATTCAAAATGAATTTAAGGAAATTTCAAATATGGAAAAGGAAATGAAAACAATTGATTTTCCAATGGATATTCCAATTACACTAATAGCATCTTATCAAATTCCGCCACCACCTTTCAAACCTGAAGATATTAAGATTAAGAAAGTATTATTTAACAATTGGATTGACGATAAACCGAAAGCGAAACTGATAAGCACACTTAATAGCGGACATTACATACATTACTCTGAGCCAACAATTGTAATTAACGCGATAATTGAGATGATTGAAAATTTGAAATAAAACTATGGGTTACACCTTGTATAATTAATTGTTTTGGTTGTTCTTATTTGGAAAATTCCGCTGGAATTTTATATCTGTACTTGGTTTGATAAATTTAGTGCATAAACATGCAACGAAATCATATAACAAACAGTTAAACCAACCTACAGATTTTTTATTAATTCTTAGCAGCTAATACTACACTTGGCTTTGTCGAAAAAATCAATTAATTTCGTTTAACATACTCATTGGATAGAAATAACTTAAACCATTTTTTAAGTACAAAAGCAATTGTAGAGCATAATGATTTCTTTAAATAAAACTATAGCGTACACCAAAAATTGGAAACATACTTTTATTATTGCTTTAATATTGGGTGCATTAATACCGGTTTTGTTAATGACCTTGGAACCTTTTGATAATAGTAATAATTTCTCATACAAATACTTAATACTTTCGGGTTATGCTATTTGTATTATAATTCCTTTAGTAATTATTCACCCTATTGAAAATTACATTTACAAAATCCAAACAAACCGCTGGTTTATCCTTAACGAGTGTATTTACATTATTACAACACTTTTTTTAATATTTGTTTTTTCATTTTTTTATCACTTTTTTGTGATTAGTGGTTTACCATCGTTTACTAACGAATCAATAAAAGTTTTTATCATATCATTTGGGTTACCTTTTACACCTATTGTAGTTCCTTTATGGCTTTACTTACGTTCTAAATATGGTCAAATAGAAGTGCCTATGTATGATAAATCAACTACTAAAAAAATTAAAAGTGTTACTATTATTGGAAACAATAAATCAGAAAGTTTAACCATTTTTGAATCGGATTTTATTTTCGCGAAAGCACAACAAAATTATGTAGATGTTTTTTTTAATACAGAAAATGGTATGCAGCAAAAAACTTTCCGTAGCACACTATCCAATATTATGAAGCAATTACCTAAAGCGTGGCAAGTGCATCGATCTTACTTGGTAAATCTTGATTACCTTAAAACTGTAGAGGGAAATGCTAGAAAGCGTTTTATAAGAATCTCTGCAACCGAAGAGACTATCCCAATTTCTCAAGTTTACTATAAAGCCCTAAATAAAAGGCTTTCAAATTCGTCCCAGTAGCTTCAAAATTAGCCCAAGTCATTCAATTTTAACCCAAAAACTTCAGGTTAATCACACTCTTTTTTTTCTTTTGTTTTTATGTTTTCTCTTTGTTGAGAACTTAAAAAACAAACAAATGAAAACACGTATACTTTTTATCTTAGCCGTTTCAATACTATCTTTAACAAGTTGTTCTTCTGGTAAATATGTTAACTATTTAAAGGACCATACAGAAGTTATAAAAATGTCAGATTCACTTCAGTTTAATTCTCTTGACGACAGTTTTTATAATAATAATCTCTTTTTAGTTGGCGAAGTTCACGAGGTTAAAACATCGCCAAGAATTGATTTCGCACTATTTACTAAGCTTAACGAAACAATAAATATAAATACTTATTTGGCAGAGATGGATATTGCTCAGGGCTATTATATTCAAGAATATATAAAGGGTTCCGATGAGATTGAATTGAAAGAAATATTAAAAAAATGGCCCGTTTATATTGGCAGAATTTCAGAACAACATAGAAATAAATGGGCGAAAATGAGAGCATATTACTATCAACTTCCCGAAAACAAAAAGTTTAATCTTATTGG
Source organism: Algibacter sp. R77976 (assembly GCF_044594645.1). GTDB lineage: Bacteria > Bacteroidota > Bacteroidia > Flavobacteriales > Flavobacteriaceae > Algibacter_B. Next base: position 999,212 of record NZ_CP138989.1, on the reverse strand, counting down.
AATTGATAGAATTGCCGACTTTGATTTAATTAGAAAACTATTAAAAGATAAACTTCCAGAGACATACCATAAAGATATTAATAGTGAAAATGACTCTTTAATTTCATGGTCCAAAAATAAACTTAGTACTATTTTGAACCAAGAAAAATCACGATTAGACAATGCAACTCACAATTTATTAAAAAACATAGCTTTCAATCTATCAAATTACAAAAAGACAAGAAGCAGAGACGCCTTTATGTATGAAAATTTCAAAAGATTATATGCACAAAATCAATGGAAGGATAAAAACATTTATAGCGCATTAGGTTTTTCTCATACTTTACAAGCATATAACTATACTTTTGCCGGACGTATTAAAAAAGACAGCACATTGCCTTACACTAACAAAATAGTTAGTTTAAACACCTTATATGTAGATTCTAGATTAACGGTAGATAGCAGAGCGCTACCAAAGTTTATGCAAGATAAAGGAAAAGACTTTACCAGATTTAAGTACTCGCAAGATAATAGGTTATTTATGTACATAAAAGGTATTGCCGACTACAAAAAAGTAACAAAACCACATACAATTAGTTTACTTAAATTAGATGCTGATGGATCGCCTTATTTAAAATCGTCTAGAGGTACAAAAGTTAAAAAACTAATAACGATTTGGGATGCTTACGATATTTTAGAAGGTACAAACACAACTGATTATGCTCAATATATATTGTTTGCTAGAAATGCCGATTGGATAGAACCTGATACAAAATAACTAGGCCCAACACCCTATAAAATTAATTACAAACAAAAAGACCACCTAGGAAAGGCCTAGCGGTCTTTTTGTCTATTATATAATGTTAAATTAAATGCTAATAATTACCATTTAATGGTTTACAACTCCGATTATCGAAGCTATATAAAAACGAACAAATGTTTAATTTTAAACATGAAGTTAGCCAATTAACACGCGGTGACAGATTGCAATCGTATCGTTGTTCTACTTTTTTTATATAAAAGATATAGATAATAGCCCGACCGCCTGCCCTGAGCGCAGTCGAAGGGTGTGGTAACGCCCAATAAAAACCTTTGCACTTTACTCCTTTTTTGATATTTAACTTCTAATAAAATTTATGTAGGTTTGTTTTATGCTTTTTGAAGATATTTTAGGCCAGACTCATATTAAAAACCACCTCACACAAAGTGTTGATAATGGTAGAATACCACATGCTCAATTATTTGTTGGTAATGAGGGTTCTGGTGCTTTACCAATGGCTTTAGCCTATGCGCAATACATTTTATGCTCGAATTCTGGTGGTGAGAATATTACCGGAAACGAAGCTTGTAACCTAAAGTTTAAAAACTTTTCGCACCCAGATTTGCATTTTGCTTTTCCAGTAACTACAAGCGATAAGGTAAAAAGTAAACCTGTTTCTAGCTTTTATCTTGAAGAGTGGCGCCAGCTTTTAAAAGAACAGCCTTACGGCAACCTTTTTGATTGGTATAAGCTATTGGGTGTTGATAATAAGCAAGGGCAAATTGGTGTTGAAGAAGCGCATGAGATTGTAAAATCGCTTACGCTGAAATCTTACGAGGGCGGTCACAAAGTGATGCTAATTTGGATGGCTGAAAAAATGAACACACCTTGTGCCAACAAACTTTTAAAGCTAATAGAGGAGCCGCCAAACAAAACTATTTTCTTGTTAATTGCTGAAGATGAAGAGCAGATTATTAACACCATTAGGTCGCGTTGCCAAATATTACATTTTCCGCCATTGGCCGAAGAGGTTGTTAAAGATGCTTTAATTAAACAGTATAATATTGATGTTGGTGTAGCCACGAAAATTGCACACCAATCTAACGGAAACTATAATAAGGCTTGCGATTTAGTGTATCAAGATTCTGAAGATATTCAGTTTGAGACTTGGTTTGTTTTCTGGATTCGTAGTGCTTTTAAAGCCAAAGGAAATAAAGCGGCTATACACGATTTAATTTCTTGGAGCGAAGATATTGCTAAAACAGGTCGAGAAACCCAAAAGCAGTTTTTAAATTTTTGTTTAGACTTTTTTCGTCAGGCTTTATTACTGAATTATAACGCTACAGATTTGGTGTATTTAGAACCAAAAACCGAGAAATTTAAGCTTGAAAATTTTGCGCCTTTTGTGCATGGCAATAACATTATGGATATTAGTAACGAACTACAGGATGCTATTTACCATATTGAACGTAACGGAAATTCGAAAATTATTTTGACAGATTTATCCATAAAATTAACGCGATTACTTCATAAAAAGGCGGAGTAATAGATACCTTATCCAAAACTTGGTTTGTAATTATTAACCCAACTTCTGGCAATGGGTCTAGCAAGAAACATTCGCATAAAATTAAAGCCTTATTTTGAAGTTGATGATGAGTTAATTGATACTTATAATAATTAAATAAGTGTACTATTTCCTAGTGTATTTTAATTCTACGTTTATTCTTTAATCTAGATCTGGGTTTTTTTGGTTTTTGAAAAACAATTGTGAGATTGGGATAAACATTAAACCGCAAAAAAGCAATATTAAAAACGCATATTTTAACCCAAAAGCATGCGATAAATAGCCGATTAAAGGGGGCCCAATAAACATACCTACTATAGCATAAGTTCCTATTATTGAAATGGCCATTCCTGGTGAATATTTTTTCGATTTTCCTGCCAACATATAAGTCATAGGGAAAATTGGAGACACACCTATACCTACTAAACAAAAGCCAATAAGAGCAGTCCAAAATTCGGGAAACACTATGGCTAATAAGATCCCTGTTGAAATAAGTAAACCGCTAATTATATACATTACAGGCATACCTAATCTATCTAATAAACCGTCTGTGAAAAATCTCGCAGTTGTCATGCAAATCATGAATAATAAATATCCATAAGTAAATATATCTTCTTTCACTACTTCTTTAAAATAGATACCACTCCAATCGTACATACCACCTTCGCATATTGCAGCACAAAATATCAATAGCCCCAAAAATATAATAAACGGATCGGGCTTACCTAAAATTAACTTGTTTCCTGTTTGTGATCTATCGTTAGTTAACGAAAATTTATAGGCTATTAAAGATCCTAAAATGGTTATAACAGCAATTATGGTGAGATGTGTTTCCATAGCTACTCCTAGTTTAACCATAGCTGTAGAAAACAAAACGCCAACTACACCTCCTAAGCTCCAAATAGCATGAAAAGACCCTACTATTTTCTTTTTAAATGTCTTCTGAAGTTCTATAGATTGGGCATTCATAGCAATATTTAACACCCTTAAAGAAATAGAAAAAAGGCCTAATAAAACAATCAGTAAAAATGTGTTTTTTACATACGAAATCCCCATTAAAGCCCCAGCAAAAAGCAAGAAAGATACAACCAATGGGTCACGGCTATCAAACTTTGAAACTAACCACCCAGAAACTACTGTCCCCAATAAAGCGCTTAATGGCATGACCAATAATATAGTTCCTAATTGTGCATCGTTTAGATTAAAGAAGTCTTTAATGGTAGGTATTCTAGATGCCCAAGAAGAAAAACATAACCCAGACAAAAAGAAGTAAGTGCTTAAAGCAATGCGTTGAATGTTATTGGTTTTCATAGTCTCTTTAAAATCATAAAATATTGATAATCAATTACTTAAATTTAAAAAAACGAAATTAATGTATAAAAAAAGTCTTTCCTTCTACAGAAGAAAAGACTTTAAAATATTTAAAAGTACTATTTACTCCTTTTTATAATCAGCATTTAAAGCGTCTAAAATTGTTTGTGTTAAATCACTTTGTTCTGCACCATACATAACCGTTGCAGCGGCATCACTAGTTCCTAATATGTAGTTATAACCATTAGTTTTTCCGTAATCGTGTACAAAATTTTTAACGTTAACAATTACAGAATCTATTTCAGATTGAAATGATTGCGTTAATTGTTGTTGCTCTACTTGCATTTGCTGTTGTAATTGTTGTTGCTTTTGTTGTAACCCAGTCATTAATGCTTCCGCTTTCTTTCTATTACTTCTTGCTAATCGTTGTGCTTCTGTTTGTCCTTTTTGTGCCTCTTCTTGAAATGCTTGACTTATACTATCTGCTCTTTTTCTAAAAGCTTCTTCTTTTAATTGAAACTTAGCTTCAACATCTTTCTTTTCTTGGTAATCGTTAATTAATGTTCCGTTATTAACAAAAGCGATTTTGTTTGGTTTTTCACAAGAAGCAAATATTAACATTGCTAACACTACATAAATTATATTTTTCATCAGTTTGTATTTTTTTGGTTAGGATGATTTTTTAATCCGAACAAAAATAACAAAGTAAGTTAAAAATGAAAGCGGAATTGGTTTGAATTTAACATATAAACAATACTTATATCAAAATTAAAATTAAATAGTCAATTCCTATTGAAAACGGATTCACATAAAGCGATTTAAGACACTTTTAAAAAACCGCCTAGTATTTGGTTGTTTATAAAGGTATTGAAGGCGTGGTGTTCATTAGAATTAATTTTAACCGTTTTTAATGATATAAATTAAAGATGAAGCCTCTTTTGAACGCATTGCCTTAATATTTGAAAGCATACCATACCAAAAACCTTTAATAGGATTCATCTTTCCAGATTTATATTTTTCAGAAAGCATACTCACATAAAATGAATCAAACCACATAGGTTTTACTTTTTGCACTTTAAAAGATTGTTTTGAAACTAAATTAGAAATTGATGTTTGATTAAAATGCCAAAGGTGTCTTGGCACATCTAAAGCAGCCCAAAACTCTTTATAATATTTTGCATCGTAACTTTCATAATTTGGAACAGCAATTAACAACGTTCCATTCAGTTTTAAAAGTTTTTTAAAGATAGTTATATGATCCTCTAAATTTGGCAAGTGTTCTAAAACATGCCAAAGAGTAATCACATCAAAACTATTAGGTTCAAATCTTAAAAGTTGTTCTGTTTGAAAAACAGACTCGTTTGTTTTTTTATTGGCTATTTGTCTTGCTTCTTGGTTTGGCTCAATGCCAAAAACCTTCCAATTATTTTCCTGTGCTGTTTCTAAAAAATCACCAGTTCCACATCCAATATCTAAAAGTGTTTTTTCTTCAGATTGAAATGAATTAATTAAATTCAACTTCTTTTTTAAGGAAATAGTTCTGACTAAATGATATACTTTTTCGAATAGATTTCTTTTAGAATCTGTATGCGAAATATAGTCTTCGCTTTTATAATAATCTGGTAATTTATCTAAAGATGGTTGTGGTGTAGTTTCTAAAAAACCATATTCAGAATTCCTAATCAATTGAAATGCTTCGCCAGAAACGGAGTGGTCTTTTACGGTTAAAAAAACAGATTTATTTTTCATTAAAAATCAAATACTTATTAATTTGCTTCCTGATACAATTCTATGGCTTTTAAAAATTTTAATCCTCCATTTTCAGTTTGATTATATAAAAAACCATTTAATTCTGGATGATTTTCTTTAACCCAATTTAAAAGTTTAGTCCTATTTCTTATAAAGGCCGTATCGTTAAAAACGATATAATCTATTATTTCAATACTAGAAATTTTACCTTCTTTAAACCTAAAAACTTGATTAGTAATTATAGGTTCTTCGTTTAAAAAAATAATTCTTTTATCCTTTTGAGAAACCTTAACAAAAACGGCATCCACCTTTTCATTAATCTCAAGAAACTTGTATTTTGGTTTAAAAACAGAATCCCATTTTAAAAACTCAATGTAATCTGATTGAGAAAAAACTTTTTTATAATCACCTTCTTTGGTTGTAATACTATCCGGAAATAGCAATGGGACTTTTGAATAATCAGAATTATTCAAAACATTATAATACATTTCGGCTATTACTATATTGGATGTTTTCTTTTTACAAGAAACAAATGACACCATTAAAATCAATATAAATACTATCCTTTTTCCCATGTATTACCATTGTCATCCACTAATAAAACTTAATCAAAAACTAGAACGTTCCACGTGGAACACATTAATTTATCTTCCCATATAAACCAATAAAACAGAAATATCATTAGGTGATACTCCACTAATTCTTGATGCTTGAGAAACGGTTGTTGGTTGTATTTTTTTCAACTTTTCCCGCGCCTCAAAACTCATAGATTTGATTTGTGAATAATCAAAATTCTCAGGGATTTTCACATACTCTAACCTAGTTAACTTATCAGCATTGTTTTTTTCTTTTGCGATATATCCAGCGTATTTAACTTGAATTTCAGCTTGCTCAATTACCTCCCTATCCAAATTATTACTTTGAATATAAGCTTCAACAGTATCCACTTTTCTAACATCTTCCATTTCAATATTAGGTCTAGCGAATACTTTAAAAAGCTTTCCTGATTGTTTTACAGCAGCAGAATTTTTCGCTTCCAAAATTGGATTTATAACCTCAGGCTTTACACTTTGATTCTCAAAAAAGCTCACAAACTTTTCGGCGGCTTCATGTTTTTCTTCCATACGTTTTAAACGTTTTTCAGAAGCTAAACCAAGTTCAAATCCTTTTGGTGTTAACCTTATATCTGCATTATCTTGACGCAATAAGGTTCGATATTCAGCCCTAGAGGTAAACATACGATATGGTTCTTCCGTGCCTTTGGTAATCAAATCATCAACCAAAACACCAATGTAAGCTTCATCTCTTTTTAACGTGAAGGCATCTTTTTCCTGAACTTTTAAAGCTGCATTTATACCAGCCATTAATCCTTGAGAAGCTGCCTCTTCGTAACCTGTAGTTCCGTTAATTTGACCAGCAAAATACAAACCATCAACTAACTTGGTTTCCAAAGTATGCTTCAGTTGAGTTGGCGGGAAATAATCATATTCAATAGCATATCCAGGCCTAAAAAACTTCACGTTTTCAAAACCAACTACAGAACGCAACGCTTTAAATTGAACATCTTCTGGTAACGATGTTGAAAAGCCATTCACGTAAACCTCACAAGTATTCCATCCTTCAGGCTCTATAAATAATTGATGTTTATCCTTATCAGCAAAACGATTAATCTTGTCTTCTATAGATGGACAATAACGTGGTCCCAAACTTTTAATTCTGCCATTAAACATAGGCGATCTTTCAAACCCCTCACGAAGCAAATCATGAACTTCAAGACTTGTATACGTCATATAACAAGAGCGTTGATGCTCTAATGGTTTTGTAATATCTAAATATGAAAATTTTTCAGGACTTAAATCACCAGGCTGTTCTAACATTTTAGAATAATCTAAAGATCTACCGTCTACTCTTGGCGGTGTTCCAGTTTTCATTCTACCAGATTCAAATCCTAAATTAACAAGTTGTTCTGTAATTCCAGTAGCAGCTCTTTCACCAGCTCTTCCTCCCCCAAAGTTCTTATCTCCAATATGGATTAATCCATTTAAAAAAGTGCCGTTTGTTAATACAACAGACTTGGCTTTTATTTCAATTCCTAAAGATGTTCTAACACCAACAACTTTATGGTTCTCTACAATTAACCCAGCAACCATTTCTTGATAAAAATCAAGATTTGGTGTTCCCTCTAAAAGCAATCTCCAATCTTCTGCAAAACGCATTCTGTCACTTTGAACCCTAGGACTCCACATTGCAGGTCCTTTAGATTTATTAAGCATTTTAAATTGAATTGCAGACGTGTCAGAAACTATTCCACTATAACCACCAAGAGCATCAATCTCCCGCACAATTTGCCCTTTTGCAATTCCTCCCATAGCCGGATTACAAGACATTTGTGCAATATTTTGTAAGTTCATGGTAACAAGCAGCGTTTTGCTTCCCATATTAGCAGCAGCAGCAGCAGCTTCACTTCCTGCGTGCCCTGCTCCAACAACTATAACATCATAAACTTCGTTAAACATGCTTTCTCTTAATTTAAATTAAAATGATTTTGTGCGCCATAACATGACACAAGATATAAGGTTCAAATAAAAACTGTTCCACGTGGAACACATTAATAATTTGAGTTTGCAAATATACATTGAAATCTTTAATCTTCTGTAAGCTGAGACAAGTAGTGATTCTCTTTTTCACGCATCAGCTTAGCATCATCGTCAGTTTTGTCTTTATAACCACAGTAGTGCAAAATACCATGAATGATTACGCGATTTAATTCATCGTTAAAAGAAGTTCCGAAATCTTTTGCATTATCCGCTACCCGTTCCACAGAAATAAAAATATCACCTTGTACAATTTTTCCTATTGAATAATCAAAACTAATAATATCCGTTAACGTATCATGGTCTAAGAATTCCACATTCAATTTATGTAAGTATTCATCGTCACAAAACACATAATTAATCTCATCATGTTTATGATTTTCAGAAGAAATTGTATCTGCAATCCACTTAGAAATTTGTTCCTCAGAATCTAATTTAAAATCTGTTTCGTAATTATAATTAATCATTTGCTTTTTTGAAATATTCTTGCACTTTCTTTTTGTAAACTTGCTGCAAAGGTAAAGCTTGTCTATTTAATATTTCGGTAGTTTGAAAATATTGTTTTGCCGTTGGAATTTGATCGTTGGAGTTATTATCAAAACTTTTTTTATTGGTTTGGGATTCTCGCTTATCATCTTCACCCTGCTGAAAAGTAGCATTCTCAAGCTTTAGTAATTGATGTTTTAATTCCAACATTTTTTGAAGCGTTTGTTGGGTAAACCCTTTATTTAATAAATCCAACTCAATATCTTCCATTTCTCTAACTAAAGCATCTCCATTTCCGCCTTTCCCTTCTTTAGCTAGTTTATCTTGTAAAGCTTGACGCAATTGTTGTTGCTGTTGATATATTTGAAAGAGTAATTCACTATCACCTTCATTAGTTCCTTCTCCTTCACCACCAGATTGTTTACCTTCTTGATCTCCTTGATCTCCTTTCTCTTTTCCGTTTTTCCCAGACTTACCTTCTTTGCCTTTCTCACCTTCTTTTTCACCTTCACCTTCCTTTTCCCCTTCTCCAGGTTTTTTACCTTCGCCTTCTTTAGGCTTCCCTTGTTCTCCCTTCTTCATACCCTCTTCCATCATCTTATTAAGTTCTTCTTGACTCATAATAATATCTGGTAACTGCATATCGCTCTGACCTCCTTTACCCGCAGACATGCTCATACTCTCTTGCATATTATCTAAGACATTGCTTAAAAAATCGGCCAAATTATTAGCCGCTGTAATGGTAAATTGTTGATTGGAAACCCCTTGATACAACCGGCTTTCTGCCAATAAAGCCAAGGCTTTGTCTATATTATAATAAACTTCGGTGATTTCTTTATTAACCTGCTCTGACAATTTTGGTTGACGAAGTGATAACGCAAACAAACTATCGTCTATATGCTCGAAATGTTCACGCAAATTATTTTGCTTTTTAAGATAGCTTGCAAACTTATTATTATTCTCTTCAATAGATTTAAACTGATTCATTAAGGCTTCTTGATCAAAAGAAAATAAGACCAAATTATCCAATATTTGACGTAACATATCCACGTCCTCTTGCATTTGCTCTCCACCAGCACCTTGCATGGCGCTTTGCATTTGAGCACTCATTTCTTTCATTTTTTGAGCGGCTTTCTTTTGACTCTTTTTAGCGTCTTGAGCATTTTGCTTTTTTTGTTCTTGATTTGAATCCTGCACCTCTTTCTCTTCTAAAGCTTCAGATGCTTTTTGCTGTTCGATATCAACTTCTTGTTCATCTAATTTATCTCTTGGAATATCGATAGGTTTTTTTAAATCATTACTTTCTTTTTGTAAGTCTTCAATTTGCTCTTTATATTCTTCAAATTGTTTGTTTAGATCGTCTTGTTTTTCTTTGGTGTTTTCGTCGTCAGATTTATTCGATAATTTTTCTTGCTCATCTCCAAGTTTATCTAAATCTTCCTTAAGTTTTTCTAATTTCTTTTCTACATAAAAACGTTTAGTTAATTCTAAGAGCTGTTCTAAACTTCGCTTTTTATTTTTATTTTGTTTTGCAAGTTCATCTAGTTTTTGAATTAAATCTTCTTGATTAATTTTCTCTTGAAGCTTTTCAATTTCCTTTAATAGTTTTTCGTCCTTTTTTAGCTTCTCTTCATTATCTTTTAAGCGCTCTTTTAAATCTTCTTTAAATTGGTCCTCTTTTGTGTTTTCCTTTTGAAATTCTTCTAAATTATCTTTTAACTTTTTGTTGAAATTTTTCATCATGTCGTCTTGTTGTTTCTGACGCTTAAAAAATGATTCCAACTTCTTCTTATCATTAAAATTTAAAGTCGATTTTTCCTTTTGAGTTCTTGTGAGCTCTTCCAACTTTTTTTCCTGTTCATCAAACTTTTTTAAAGACTTATCTAAATCTTTAATCGTTTCACTTTGTTCTTCTAGATTCTTTTTGGCTTCTTCATCTTTAGTACGTTTTCTATATGTAAACACGCTGCTTTTTACATTTTTGAATCGGTTAACCCTATCGTTATCAAATACTTGAAAATACAACTCATAAGAAACACCTTCTTCAATATTTAAATTATTTGGAAAAGCACTAATAAATTCAGCAATGTTAGAATTTGAAATTGGAATGGCTTCAAAACGCTTATCCTTTTCATTTTCAGAAGGATAGTACACCAATTGTAACTTGTTAAAGCCATAATCGTCACTCACCTGCCCATAGAAATACAAGGTTTGTAAATCCAAACTGTCTTTTTCAACTTTTATATTTATTTCAGGGTATTCGTCTTTAACCACATCAATAGTAAAGGCTAAATTCTCATAGTCTCTTAGCTCTTTATTACTTGTGCTAAGTGTATAGTCAAAATTAGAAAATACTTGCTTAGCAGCTTTGAAAAGCCCATTCTCTTCTGAGATAAACTTTAAAGTGTCTTTGGCAAATAGGTGAACATTATCGGTAGATTTTGTTTTAAGCTGCCATTTTATTTGTGTGCCTTCAGGAACTAAAGCATTCCCTGTACTTTTTAAAATTTCATCTCGTTTTTTGGTATAACCCGGGTAATCTAAAACCATTTCGAAACTTAACAACGTAGGTGTTTTAATAACATCAACAGTATACGGTTTTGAGCTTACATCGTTGGCTAATAACTGAAAGGTAACAGGTTCTTTTGGTTGCGTAAAAACATATTCAAACTCACCAATGGCTTTTTGTTGCAAAAAATAAGTTTCATCGTTATATGTTATTTGAGCACTTTCAGGTGTTACCTCGCCGGCCGTTTTCACAATCAACTTAAAATCTTTGTTTTCTATAGCATTCAAGTTTTCATTAACCACAAAAAACTGAAACGGTGCTGGTGGTTCATAAGCCGTTTTATAATGCACAACACGCTTATAACTATCATTAAACCAATCAAAATTTCCTGTAAAAAAAGTTAAAAGCAAAATAGCAATAGGAATAGCAGCATATTTTAAATACCCTATATTTTTCTTAAAGTTAACAGCTAGTTTAAATGGAACGGGTTTCAGCTCTAAAGACTTCTGCTCAATACTTGCTAATAGTAATTCCGATTTAGCATCTGTTTCGTTAAGCTGTAAAACATTCAACAACTTATCATTTACTTCAGGAAAATGAATACCTATAATTTTTGAAGCCGCTTTATAATTTATGCCTTTTTGAAGCTTGAATAATTTTGCTAACGGAATAAAAATAAACTTGATAAGCAACCCGAGCTCCACAGCAATAAAGAGCCAAAATAGAACGGTTCTTGAGGTAGTATTCAACCATAAAATATGTTCTATAAAAAGTGTGAATAAGAAATAAAGTAGACCAATTGCAAAAAACAAGATAGCGCCCTTAAGCAATTCATTAGTGTAATAACGCCTAATAAATGCTTCTAACTTATTTTGTATCGTATTAAAGTTACTCATGATTTGGGTAAAAAATCTAAGTTAATAGTCTTTTCAACTTACTAAACTACAATTTTATTTTTTACGGGTTTATAATTATCTGTTAATTGTATCTTTGCCAAAATTCTTAAAAACAACCTTTCAACTGTACTCAATACAACGCAAGGCGTTAATTTTTTAAGAACTTAATACATTAATTTTATTACATCATGACCAAAAATGTTCGTGTGCGTTTTGCACCAAGTCCAACTGGGCCTTTACATATAGGCGGCGTTCGTACCGCTTTATTCAATTATTTATTTGCTAAAAAGCACAACGGAACCTTTGTTTTAAGAATTGAAGATACCGACCAAAACAGATATGTTGAAGGTGCAGAACAATACATTGTTGACGCATTAAATTGGTGCGGAATGCCATTTGATGAAGGGCCCAAGAAAAACGAAACTTTTGGACCTTATAGACAAAGCGAACGCAAGCATTTATATAAGCAATATGCAGATGAGTTGATTGCTTCAGGCAATGCATATTATGCTTTCGACACTTCTGAAACACTCGATTTTCATAGAAAAGACCACGAAGCTAAAGGGAAAACTTTTATTTATAACTGGCACAACAGACTTAAATTAAGTAACTCTTTATCGCTTAGCGCGGAAGAAGTAAAAGCTAAATTAGACGCTGGAGATGATTATGTGATTCGTTTTAAATCGCCTCAAGATGAAACTTTACATTTAACAGATATTATACGTGGCGATATAAAAATTGACACCAATATTTTAGATGATAAGGTATTATTTAAAAGTGATGGCATGCCAACGTACCATTTAGCGAATATTGTGGATGACCATTTAATGGAAATCTCACATGTTATTCGTGGTGAAGAATGGTTACCAAGTTTGGCACTACATTACCAATTATACAAAGCTTTTGGATGGGAATCGCCAGAATTTGCACATTTACCATTGATTTTGAAGCCAACAGGAAAAGGAAAATTAAGCAAGCGCGATGGCGATAAATTAGGATTTCCTGTATTTCCATTAGAATGGACAGACCCAAAAACAAACGATGTTTCTAGAGGCTATAAAGAAGATGGCTATTTCCCTGATGCCATGGTTAATTTCTTAGCCTTTTTAGGTTGGAATCCAGGAACGGAGCAAGAAATTTTCAATCTTGAAGAATTAATTGCAGCTTTTGATTTGAAAAAGGTAAACAAATCTGGAGCCCGATTTGATCCTGACAAAATTAAATGGTTTAACCACCATTATATGCAAGAGCAACATAATGAGGAGTTAGCTGAAGCCTTTAAAAATCACAACTCTGAGTTAGCTGAAATTGACGTAAATTACGTTTCTATGGTAATTGGTTTAATTAAAGAACGCGCTACGTTTGTTTCGGATTTCTGGGATTTGAGTCATTTCTTTTTTACCGCACCTACAACTTACGATGAAAAAGCATCAAAAAAAGCCTTTAAAGACGGTACAAAAGACATTTTAGCCGAAGTTGTTTCAATTGTAAATAACATCGAAGATTTTACGGTAGAAAACCTTCAGACTGATATTAAAGGTTGGATAACTGGCAACGAGATTGGTTTTGGTAAAGTGATGATGCCATTACGTTTAGCGCTTGTTGGTGCTTTACAAGGACCTGATGTGTTTGATATTATGTACATGATTGGAAAGGCCGAATCTGTTAAACGAATTGAAAATGTAATAGGCACATTATAATTAAAAATATGTCTAAATTAAAAAGCGACCTAGTTTTTAAACAAGGTCGCTTATAGTTTTTTAGCAACTTAAGCTTATGAGAATCTAAACATCTTCTTAAAAAGAAATCATTGCACCAAAAACAAGCATAGATAAATTTCCTTTAAAACGAGAATCGCCGCCTGTAGTATCAAGGTTTTCACTTTCAAGCTTTTTTAATGTATTCGTAAATCCGTAGATATAATGTGCTCTTAGTTTAACAAATTTAAACCCTGCAGTAATCCCAACTACGCCATTAAAATTAAGATTAGAAATATTAGTGATTTCTGATGCCAATAAATTATCATAATTATTAATTATATAATTTTCTTGAGCATTATCTTTAAACTCTAAAAGACCATTGTATTGAATCATAGGTCCGGCATCTAAAGTCACATAACTACCCGCTAGTTTTGGATGAATCATTAATGCCAGTTGTGCAGCAAACATCTTATAATCGATAAATTCTGAAGCAGTACTAGATGCATCAGGTCGTCCTAAAATACTAATGGTGCTTTCAGATAAATGCATACCGTAACTCATATTGTACCACCTGTGCGGAATTTCAACCGTGGCACTAAATCCGCCCATAAAACCATCGCCTTGTGTGGTAATAAAATTATCTGTTGTTAAATCAACTTTGGTAAGGCCACCAAAAATTCCAATACCATTAACAATATCGTAATTTCCTTTTTGCGAAAAACTTTTTGTAACAAAACATAGCGTAAATGCTACTAATAAGAAAAGTTGTATCTTTTTCATGGTATTTTAAGGTTAAGTGAACAAATATAACTTAATTTAGTAATTCTTAATTTTTAACCATTTTAATAAACATATTATGAGCTTTTTTTTTATCCCAATTATTGTTTTTGGATTATTTATTTTAATTTCATCATTCTTTGTTGTTAAACAACAAACAGCCGCTATTATAGAACGCTTTGGTAAGTTTCAAAGTATTCGCCACTCTGGTTTACAGTTAAAAATTCCATTAGTAGACAGGATTTCTGGTAAACTAAGTTTAAAAATTCAGCAACTAGATGTTATAGTAGAAACAAAAACTAAAGACGATGTTTTTGTACGTTTAAAAGTATCTGTTCAATACAAAGTTATAAGAGATAAAGTTGAAGATGCTTTTTATAAATTGGATTATCCGCATGATCAAATTACAAGTTATGTTTTTGATGTAGTTCGTGCCGAAGTACCAAAAATGATTTTGGATGATGTTTTCTTAAAAAAAGATGATATTGCTATTGCCGTTAAAGCAGAATTAAATGATGCCATGCAGAATTATGGGTACGATATTATAAAAACATTAGTAACCGATATTGATCCTGATGCGCAAGTAAAAGAAGCCATGAATAGAATTAATGCTGCAGATAGAGAAAAAACAGCTGCACAATATGAAGGTGATGCACAACGTATTTTAATAGTTGAAAAAGCAAAAGCAGAAGCTGAAAGTAAGCGTTTACAAGGTCAAGGTATTGCAGACCAACGTCGTGAAATTGCACGTGGATTAGAGGAGTCAGTAGAAGTTCTTAATAAGGTTGGTATTAACTCTCAAGAAGCTTCGGCCCTTATTGTTGTAACGCAACATTATGATACGCTTCAATCTATTGGTCAAGAAACGAATAGTAACCTAATTTTACTACCTAATTCGCCACAAGCTGGTAGCCAAATGTTAAACGATATGGTAGCTAGTTTTACAGCAAGTAACCAAATTGGTGAGGCTATGAAAAACGCAAAACCAAAGGGTAATAAAGAAAATTAAAAATATTTGTTAGAATAATTTAAGCCTGTTGGATTTTAAAATCCAACGGGCTTTTTTATTTAAATGGATGACGTTCTTCCCATTCTTGTATAGGGTTCATATACTTAACAATGCACTTTAAAACCGTATTTGCAACGAGGTTATTGGTGTGATTCAAATAGATATGCATCACATGTGGCTTTGCTCCTATCGAGCTCTTAATTTCCATAGCGGTTCTTGCATACACAATGCTTTTAAAACCATTTTCAATACCAAATGAAGCCATATTAAACAACATGTTTAAATACATTTGATGTTGGTGCTGTAAATCTTTATTGTAACCTAAAAAATAGGTTTCTAAGGTTGAATTATTAAGTATAAGAGTATAAAAACCAATTAACTCTTCTTTTAAAAACACACCAAAAACCTTAAACTTTTCTTTTAAATGCACTTTTAATTTATAAAAATGCTGCTCTTGAAGCTTAAAAGAATTAACACCTGCGTTATCTGAAACGGTTTCGTATAAACTAAATATGGCCTTAGAATTCGTTTTAAGGTATTCAAGATCTAATTCTTTATACTGTAAATTAATTCCTTTCTTTCTGGCTGTTTTATAGCGTCTTCTATACTTTTTGTTGAATGCCGAAATATAATCTTCAGTACTTTCCCAGGTATCAGGAATAGTAAAAACCATATTGGGTTGTAATTGAATTTTATAAAGATTATTAGCTTTAAAAAAGGCTTTGTTTTCATGAATAGCGTCAGCTTCAAAATAATCTTTAAAAACAATGACTCTTATGTTTTTATTGAATTGTGTTTTAATTTCTAATTTTAAATCTTCTAGCGCTTTTTCTAACTGACTTAAATATTCGGTTTGTGATATTTCGTTTTCATAAAAATAAATACCGTGTTGCCCTGTATGCATTAAGTTTCCAATAACTAAAGCATTTCCTTTTACAATTTTAGAGACCAGTTGTTTTGCTAATTGTTGTATCGCGTTTTGGTTACTTTTTCTAAAAATATCATCGGCATACATTTCAACGCGTTGCACTATTGCAATTCCTACTAAGTTTTCATCTTTAAAAACACCAACATAATACCCAGAAATATTATTTGGTAGCGACGTTTCAAGACCACTTAAAAAGTCTGTTTTTAAGAAAACATCTTTAATAGCAAGCGCATCCCAAGATTTTGGGAGTTCACTCGTATTTCGAAATATCTTATAGTGTATCAATATAAAATGAAAAAAGACCGAAGTTAGATACATCAGTCTTTAAATATGTTAAAAAGTTACAAATTTTTATAAGCCACAAAGAATTCCTCCCATAAGTATAAGAGTTACAATCCAATATCCGGAATTTATTAATATATATTTCCAGCCCTTTCTCTCAAATAATCCTATGGTTCCTATAATTGGAAATGCTCCAAAAAGTCCAAATAAAAATCCGTGTAAGGCACCATGTTTAAATGTTCTAAAAGCTGTTTCATAGTCTGCCATAAAAGCATTAAACGATTCTTTTGCAAGTGCTGGATCACCTCCAACCATACCTACAGCTCCCCATTGGTGGTTAGTGAATTGCATAAGTAATGAAGCTAATAACATGGCAAATAATAAGGAAAAGCCAAAAATAACAGCCATATTTCCACCTTTTATTTTTTCTTCTGTCATACCAGACACTTTCATCCAAGCATTGCCAAAAACTTTTGGATGATACCATATAAAACCTACTAGTAAGGCGGCGATTGCTGCTATAGGAATAGCGATTGGATTAATTGGTAATTGTTCCATAATCTTATAAATTAGTTAGTTAGTTTGATTTACAATGTACAAAAAAACCCGAAGAAGCTCTTCGGGTTAATTAATTTTGACTTTTAAAAAGGGCTAATAAGCTAGACTAAAGCCTTAGCTTCTTCAACCAACAAGGCATTTTTATCGTCTAGAGCCTTTTCTATAAAAGCGTTAATAGCCTCATTTTTTTCTAAACCATTTTCTAATAAAACACCTAATGTTATCATGGTGATTATACGTGTTCCAGATTTTTTAACCGAAGTATTAAACAACGGTTCAACCTCATCATAACTCACATTTTTAGCTAATTCTTGAATAGTTGCTTTAGCTGCTGCTTGTTTATCTTCTGGCATTCTATCGTATTTTTTACCAAACGATTTTATTTGATCGATTGGAGAACGATTGTTTTGTTGTGGTTGTTTTTGATGGTTTTTATTAGCGTTTTGTTGTGGTTTAACTTTAGCCCAAGTGTCTCGTAAACCAACAGTTTTGTTGAATACTAATTGTTCTGAAGTCGAATCATCGTCTACATTAAAATAGCCTAAACGTTGAAATTGGAACCTGTCTCCTACTTTGGCTTCTTTTAAACTTGGCTCAACAAAAGCTTCGATTATTTTTAAAGAATTTGGATTTATAAATTCCATAAAATCTTTGTCTTGATGGCTGTCTGGCGCTTCATCAACAAATAATCTATCGTATTCTCTAACTTCAGCCTTAACCGCATGAGCAATAGAAACCCAATGTAGCGTGCCTTTTATACGACGTTCTGTATCTTCAGAATATGAGCAAAGAATTTCTGTAACTTCACCATTAGCATCTTTAACTACGCTTTCTGCTTTTATGATATATGCGTTTTTAAGTCGTACTTCACCTCCTAATTTTAATCTGAAAAATTTGTTACTAGCTACTTCTTTAAAGTCTTCCTTTTCAATGTATAACTCACGTGAAAAAGGAACTTTTCTAAAGCCTGCACTCTCGTCTTCTTGATTATTTTCAGCATCAAACCACTCAACTTTATCCTCAGGGTAATTGGTAATTACTACTTTTACCGGGTTTAAAACAGCCATAACACGAGGTGCTATTTTGTTTAAATCTTCTCGAATACAAAATTCTAAAAGCGATACATCAATTATATTTTCTCGTTTAGCAACACCTACGGTTTCAACAAATTTTCTAATAGCATTTGGGGTATATCCTCTTCGGCGTAATCCAGAAATTGTTGGCATTCTTGGGTCGTCCCAACCATTTACAACGCCGTCTTCAACCAGTTTAAGTAACTTACGCTTACTCATTATGGTATAACTTAGATTTAATCGGGCAAATTCGCGTTGTTTTGGCCTTAATTTGTCTGTGTCTACTACTTGGTCTAGAAACCAATCGTAAAGCTCTCTATGAGGCTTAAACTCAAGCGAACAAAGCGAGTGTGATATTTGCTCTAAATAATCACTTTCACCATGTGTCCAATCATACATTGGATAAATACACCAATCGTTTGCTGTTCTGTGGTGATGTTTCTTTAAAACACGATATATAATAGGATCACGCATTAACATATTAACATGTTGCATATCTATTTTTGCTCGTAGAATATGCTCGCCTTCATCAAACTCACCGTTTTTCATACGTTCGAATAAATCTAGGTTTTCTTCGACGGTTCTGTTTCTGTAAGGGCCATCTACACCTGGTTGTGTTGGTGTTCCTTTTTGTTCAGCCATGGCTTCACTAGATTGCGAATCTACATAGGCTTTTCCTTCTTTAATTAAGAGTATTGCCCAATCATACAATTGTTGAAAATAATCGGAAGAAAACAATTCTTTATCCCATTTGTAACCTAACCAAGCCACATCTTCTTTAATGGCATCGACATATTCTTGCTCTTCTTTTGCAGGATTAGTATCGTCAAAACGAAGGTTAACAGGCGCATTGTAATATTCCCCCAATCCAAAGCTAATACCTATAGCTTTCGTGTGGCCAATGTGTAAATACCCATTTGGCTCTGGTGGAAAACGAAAACGAAGACTGCTTTTAGGCATTCCGTTTGCTAAATCTTCTTCTATAATTTGCTCAATAAAATTGAGTGATTTTCTTTCTTCAGACATAAAATATGTTACTGTGTGGGTTTAACTCGATAAAAAGAAACCCATTAAACAAAAATATTGTACAAAATTAGGTAATTTTGACGACTTAAATTGTCTGACAATGGGAATTATAAAAGTTGAAAATATTCGTGTATTTGCATACCATGGTTGCTTAAAAGAAGAAACAAAAATTGGTAGCGATTATCGTGTAGATTTGGAGGTTAAGGCCGATTTACAAAACTCTGCTGTTACTGATAAACTTAGTGATACTGTTGACTATGTGTTTTTAAATAGAGTTATAAAAGAGGAAATGGACATTGCATCTCATTTGCTTGAAACCGTTGCTAAACGTATATTAAATAGAATTTTTAATGAAGATAAGCTTGTTAAAAAGGCTACGGTTTCGGTGAGTAAACTAAACCCGCCAATTGGTGGTGATGTTGAACGTGTGACAATAAAAATGACTGAAAAACGTAAAAAGTGATTTTAAGCGTGGAATAATCGCAATTTTTTTTACATTTGTGCTCTCAATAAATATATTGAGGTTCTTTTTTTATAAAGAATTTATGGCGTCGTGGCCGAGTGGCTAGGCAGAGGTCTGCAAAACCTTGTACAGCGGTTCGAATCCGCTCGACGCCTCAACAAAGAGATACTTATTAAGTGTCTCTTTTTTTGTTTTAATTTTTTAAAAAAATTAGATAAAACTATTACAGCGGTTCGAAATTAGTATACGCCTTATAGAACTTTCAAATTTTGTTTAAAGGTTTTTTAATTATAAATTTTTATGAAAAATTAATTAAAGTTAAGCAAAACCTTGAATTTTGAATTGCTTCAAATCCGCTCGACGCCTCATCAAAGAGATACTTTTTAAGTGTCTCCTTTTTTTGTTTTAATTTTTAAAAAATTAGATAAAGCTATTACAGCGGTTCGAAATTAATTCGACGCCTTAAAGAACCTTCTGGTTTTTCTTGTAGGTTTTTTTGTGGGAAATTTTTATAATTATATTAGTTATAAAGATGATAAACCCAAGGCATAATGAAATCTTAGTGCCTTCTATAAATGTTAAATTTAGTTTGTAATACGTTAGGGATAGTATTGGAAATCCAGTAGAACGAGGACTTGTAACCCTTCGACTGCGCTCAGGGTAAACTACTAGTCCGATTATTGTGGTACTTATTTTGGAAGCTTTTCTGTTATAGGATTTATTTTT
The DNA here is from genome assembly GCF_044594645.1 of Algibacter sp. R77976. Lineage (GTDB taxonomy): Bacteria > Bacteroidota > Bacteroidia > Flavobacteriales > Flavobacteriaceae > Algibacter_B. The sequence continues at coordinate 978,822 of NZ_CP138989.1, read as the reverse complement.
TCTAGTTTCTCTTTAATAAGCTCTTTTTCTTTTGGAAAAAAACCTTGTACTAAGAGTAATACACCAAAACCTAAAATGACCAGCGCAATTATTTTTTTGGTTTTAAATATTAATCGAGGTGTTAATTTATTTTTTAATTTTTTTGCAACTACTATTTTAACTATATCTACTAAAAAGTATACAATTAAGATAGTTGATAAAAAAAGAATTACCCCGTCTTCAGATTCGGTTAAAGAGTTAGCAACAACAATAAAAGCAACCCATCCCAATAGTACGCCAATATTAATAAAGTTTAATAAAAAGCCTTTTAAAAATAATTTTCCGTAACCTTTTTTTATTTCAACTTTATGATATTCTCTAACAATTTCTCTAAACGATTTTGATGTTTTTACAAATGAAATTATACCATAAGCCACTAATAAAACACCTCCAAAAATTAGAAAATTTGGGTCGTCTTTAATTTTTTCTAGAAGCTTATTGGTACTAAAAAATGCTACAAAAATGAAAATCACATCCGCCAGCATAACGCCACAATCAAATATTAAAGCACTCCTGAACCCTTTTGTTGCACTTGTTTCTAAAAGCACAAAAAAAACAGGCCCGATAGTAAAAGCGAGTATTATACCAAAAGGAATGGCTGTTAAAATATCGTCGAACATAAAAAATGGAAGCTTTACACAAAGTAAAGAAATATTTTAAGACTAAGAGGTTGCTTACTTAACCGATTTGAAAAAAGGTTAAATAAAAAAAAGGAGTAAAGCTATAACAGCTCCACTCCTCTTTCAATCATACTAAACAAAATAAACTTAATTTTTAATAAGTTTTATGCTATTAATTCCTGTTGCTGTTTCTATTTGTGCAAAATATAATCCCGCTTTTAAATTAGAACCGTCAATTATAGCTTCTGCTTTATTAGGAGAAATTGATAAAACATTTTTACCTAAAACATCGTAGACTTTTATAGAAGACATATTAACGTTTTGTGTATTAACTGTCCAGCTATTTTGAGATGGATTAGGGTATATTTTATAAACTCCTAATTCATTTTCATTAACACTTAATGGGCTTCCATTAGAAAAATAAAAGTTATCTAAATACACCGGGTTGATTGCCCCTGTAGAACTTAATACAAGCTGCCCAATATCTGTTAAAATCATTGAAGGATTTGCAGCAGTAAAATCGGTTAATGGTATACTAACAGTTACCCAATCTTCTGTTACCGAAACCGCACTAACTATTTCTACTTCAATATTATCGCCACCCCAAGCACCATCTCCACGGTAGTCCACAAGTTTAATTTTTAATTCTGTTGCATCGCTTGTCCAATAATCTATATTAATATGAGTCATTGAAGACGCATCAATTGTTCCTCCTGTTGGTTCGACTCCAGAATAATTAAAGTTTTCATACTTTTTTAATGGATTACTTGCTATTGTTATATCTGTTACTACCGTTGATTGTCCCCAATTAGGATTCCAAGTTGCAGCTAAATCTGTATACGCATCACTAAAAAGAGAAATTGTCATTGCAGAAGCAATGGTTGGAGCTGTTGGAGCATCTGAAGGTTCAGGAATAACGCAAGCGGCACAAGAAGTACCTCCACAGTCGACACCTGTTTCATCTCCGTTTTGAATACCATCAGTACATGTAGCAGCTGGTGCCATACCAAAAGAGACATCATCAATATAAATAATATGGTCAGCTGTTCTATCTGAACGGTCTGGAAAAAAGATAATTTGATCTGGGTCGCCACCAGCACCACCAATCCAACCAGACATATCGAAAGATACCTCAACCCAAGTATCAGCAGCAGAAACTGTTGCAAATGTTTCGCCTATAGCCCATCCAGTACTAGTTGCAAACTTAAGTGCTACTTGAGATGCAAATCCTACTTGATAAACTTTCATGGTAATATAAGAGTTTGCAGTTGAAGGTGTCCATGTTCCAATATCTGAACCATGCATAGACTCACAGCCAGCCCAGTTCATTCCAGCATCTAAAGCTGTAAATTTCATAACAGTTGCAGAAGTATTAATACCTCCAGATACCGGATTTGCAATAATTTCAACAGCAGGGTTGGAGTCATTTTCAAAAACGGTCCATGTCCATGAGGCTCCATTCCCTCCAGATTCAAAATCTATTGGTGCATTTTGGGAATACCCAAGAAATACAGATAATAAAGTAAACAAAAAAGTAATTTTTTTCATAATAAATAGTTTAATTATTAATATTAGTTTTAGTTGTTTATAAATATAGGTCTTGTTTAATGCTAAATACTCAAAGAACACCACTACAAAAAACATACATCTTAAAAAAAGTGTTATAACTCTATTAATATCGTAATACGTCGGTTTTATTTACTTATAATCGGCTTTTTAACGCTTCAAAATCTACTGCATTTAAGCTTTGTTGTGGTAATGTTGTGGTAATTAAAACAACCGTAATGTCTATACTATTACAATAAGTAACACCAATAAGCACTAGAAGCTCTATTTTAAATATTTATAAAAAAAATCCTGCTTAAATAGCAGGATATAAAAGAGTTAGATGATACTAATAAATATAATTTTCTAGCTTTTAATGGCTACTTTTAATTTCTTTAATGATAATGGCTTCGTATAAAATTTTGGCTTTTCATTTTTATCCCATAAGCCCCAATAAGCACCTACATCTCCTTCGGTACCCACTTTCCAAGACTCATCAAAAGAAGAGAAATAAAACACATCAATATCATCTTCATCAGCCCACTCTTGAGTATTAATAAAATATTTCATGGCATTTTCATGAGATGGAAGTGCACCAAGTAGACCCAGGCCTTGACTAGGCCAACCAGTTTCGGTTATAATAACCTTCTTACCTTTTCCCGCTTTAACAGCTCTGTTAAACATATCTTTCATGTAAATTAAAGAATACTCTAAACTACAACCTTCCCAGTACGGGTAACAATTAGCCAAAATAACATCGCAAGCTTCAGTAATGTCAGGGCGTTTAGCAAATTCATAATAAGCATCTACATAACCCATTGGTGTATTTGGTATTGCTTTTTTTACTTGGTGCATATAGTTTAAAAGCTCTTTTTCTGAAAGATCCCCTCTATACATAACCTCATTACCAACAGCCGCAATATCTACATAACCCTCTTTAGCAAGTTTTATTAAGCCTTCAACTTCTCTTTTATTTATTTCGACATCATCACCTAACCAGGCTCCTACTAGTGTTTTAATACCATATTCTTTGGCTATAACAGGAATCATTTCATTTCCATCAGTACAAGAAAAAGTTCGAATCCATTTAGTATACGGTTTTAGGATTTGCATGCGTCTTCTAATCTGTTTTTCGGTAATTTGGTCTCCAGCCTCTTGACCTTCTTCATAGGCACTAAAACAAATGCCGTGCATACCAGATTTTAAAACTCTATTAAATGTATTTTGTAGTCCTTTAGTAGTTTTATCTTGTAAACCACCAGAAAGCGACATTAGGTTTTCTTTTTTGAAAGACATAGCGTTATTTTTAATAGATTATTCCTTGTTTTTGCGTAATTCTAATTGCTTTCGAATTTCATTTGATTTCTCCTCTGTTAGATCATATTTACGCATTACTAAAATCGCTATTAAAGTTCCTAGAATTGGTAATCCTGAAAAGAAAAATCGTAATCCAACAATGGCGCTTTCTGTTTGAGAATCGGCAGTAGCATCAAACCCAATCATAGACAAAATAAGACCACTTAATAATCCTGCAATGGCAAAGCCAAACTTTACCATCCACCAATAAATTGCTCCAAAAATACCTTCTCTACGCAAACCTGTATTTAATTCATCCAGATCAATAACGTCTGCTGTCATAGACATCATAAGCATAAATAAACTTCCAATACCAAAGGAGAAAAAAGGGAGCGCAAAAATAAACATATAGGGCTTACCTGGGATAAATAGAAACCACAGCAAAACATACCCAAATATGGAAATACTTTGAGACACTAAAAATGCTTTTTTCTTCCCCATAGCTTTAGACATTCTAGCTACAATAGGAATAACAATAAAAGTAGTTGCCAAAGCTCCTAAGCTACCAAAGAGGGTAGGCCATATTCCTGCTGAACCAGCATCGCCACTAAACAGATAATAAACAATAATGAAAAAAGTAAAAGCCGCAACCGTATTAAAAGCGTTGAATACAAAAAAGGTAGCTATGCATAATTTTCTGAATGGTTTATTTTTAAAAGCTTCTATAAACCCACGAATAATATCAACAAAACTATTTCCAATATTTTTTACATTGAGAGGTTTATAGCTTTCGTTTACTGTAGACTTGCTTTTAATAAAAATTGCAGGAACCATAGCAAAGATCATACAAATTACACCTACCCAAACAGCTATAGTTCTTGTAGCCACATCGGCAGATTCAAACCATCCTTGATCGTACATAATAACCCAAAACCATGGTGCAATTACCCATGCCCATTGGCCTATCCATTGTGCAACAGCCATAATATTTGTACGTTCGTGAAAATCGTCACTCATTTCGTAACCCATAGCAACGTAAGGCACACTAAATATTGTTAGCCCTAAATAAAACACGAAAGACCATATCATGAAATAAGTAAAATTATAATCTAAACCATTTTCTCTATGTAGTTGCCATAAAATAGAAAACGAAATACCCATTATTATAGCTCCTAATAATACATATTGCCTACGTCTACCCCATTTAGATTTGGTGTTATCTGAAATGAATCCCATTATAGGGTCTGTAATGGAATCAAAAATTCTAGGCATAAAAAAAATAACTCCCCACATCCACCCTGGAAACCCTAAATCTTGTACCAAAACAACCATAAATATCCCCATAGCAGCTGGAAACATTTGGTTAGCAAGCATACCTAAACCGAAAGCTATTTTTTGCCCCATTGGAACTTTAGTGCTGTTAGAAGACATAGTTTTAGTTATTAGTTAGTATTCATTATTATTATTCCGTTATTACTAACGTTTGTAGCGCTTGTGCATCAATAGAAAATGTAACCGTTTTTTCATTAAGCGTTAAACTTACAGACTTTGGCGTTTCAAATTCATTAAAGAGTACTACAGCTATAGAACCATCTGGGTTTTTAGCAGCAGTAACCATCAATTTATCATCAGAATTAGTATGAGTAATTACCTTAGCATTTGGTCTTATGTACTTACTAAAATGTGCCATGGTATAATACAACGGTGTGAAATACACTTCATCTTTGTCTGGATCGACAATTACAGGAGCCACACACCAGTTTTCGAACCAGTTTGGTCCACCTTGCTTATCTAATACCATGTTCCAGTCTACCCAACCATCAACCCAATTATTAAGGCAACCTATTATATCTCTAGCATAACGATTTACCGGTGCATATTTTGGGTGTAAATATTTTTTTTCCGGTTCTCTCCAATCATAACCCCAATCTGTAGCTTCTTTTTTCCAATACCAAGCATCATCTTGCCATACAGGAACTTGAGAATCAATACATCCTTCAGTTTCGATTAAATACTTATTTGATGCTTTATTATGTGCATATTGTAAGGCTTCAGGGAAATAATCATAAGTACTCTCATACCAATGAATTGCTGTTCCGTGAAAATATTTAGAAGATGCTTCATCTCTATACATTTCATCGACCCATTCATTTAACCCTTCTCTATTTTGATCGTAACCTAAAATAATTTTATCACCATAACCATCAGCTTCCAATTTTGGACCTAAATGAAATTCAACAAAATCGGTCATTTCTTTAGGCGAAAAATGCATGCTTTCCCAATTGTTACCATTTCCATGAGGTTCGTTTTCTACAGTAAAACCCCAAATATCAATACCTTGTTCTTTATAGGCATCAATATATTTCGAGAAAAACAATGCCCAAGTATCGTAATATTCTGGAAGCAATTTACCTCCAACCCATTTGTTGTTATCTTTCATCCAAGGTGCAGCAGACCACGGTGACGCGAAAATATTAAACCCATCTTCAGAAACTTCTATAGCATCTTTTATCATTGGGATTAAATCATCCATGTCTTCTTCAATAGTGAAATGCTCTAAATTTTTATCGCCCACAACTGGTGTATAAGAATAATTGGTTAGAGAGAAGTCGCAAGAATTCATATGCGTTCTTGTGAGCGAATAATTAGCTCCATCTTTAGCAAAATATGCTTGTATAATGGTGTCTCTGTTCTTTTTGCTTAGTTTGTTTAATAAATACGCTGAAGACTCCGTAAATGCCCCTCCAAATCCCGAAATAGTTTGTAATGTTTGTTCTGGTTTTAAAGCAATATTAACCGTGTTTTCATGAGATTTAAACTCAGTAATTTTTGTTAATTTGTTTCCACTTTCTGAGGTTTCAAACACTTGAAAATTCATCTTTTCTTGTTTCTTATCACAACTTGATATGAGTAATGCAGTTAATAAAACTACTATATAATTCAGTTTTTTCATTTTATTAGGATTTTATCTTCGTGTATTTATTTTTTATAATATCGAATGTTTCCTTTTTGTTTCTATCTATATCAACCATACCCCAAAATTCTTCATTTGGAGAACCATCATAAGGGATTCCTGTACTATTTGGTGCCCAGCCTCCAATATCTTGTTTGTCTGGGTTTCCTGCTTTCCACCAACCATCTGTAAACGAAAACATAGTAACTCCAGAACAGATATTTTGGTTTTCAAAAATTTTATCTAAGATTTTTGAATTAGCTTGAGCCTGAGCATTTTGGTTTTCTCCTTTTTCAAAACCTGCCTTAGTTATTGTCATATAACTATCGCCTCCAGATTCTGATATATACATAGGTTTTTCACTTAAAGCTTTCCATTGCGAAAAAATGTCTTCTGGATTATCCCAACGGTATACATTCATTCCCCAAACATCAATATTAGGGCAGGAGGAAAGTGCTAAAACATCTGGCAATTCACCATGAGCAGAGGCTACAAGACGTGTTTTGTCGTTTTGGTGTATTAGGTTTGCTGCGGTATTTAATGCAGTATACCAGTTTGTAATATCGCCCTCGAACCAATCTGGATGGTAATTATATTCATTACCCAATTCCCACATTAAAATAGCTTTATGGCTTTTATACGTATTAATGTAATTAAGATAATTTCCAGAAGCTATATTGTATATATCCCTTGAATCACTATACCCAAAACCCATTATTACTTTTATGCCCGCTGCATCAATTTCATCTAAAACTGCTTTATCATCTATAGGTGCATAAACGCGTATGGTGTTTATTCCCGCTTCTTTCATTAAAGCAAGATCTTGAGTTAAAGTTATAAAATCTCTAGTATTACTACCTTTTGGAACAGGGTGATAACAAATACCTTTAATAAGATAAGGCTTGTTGTTTAAATAAATATGCCTATCTGAATCTGCAACAGGAGTTGTTGATTTATCGTTTTTACAAGACAAACAAATAACTAGAAGTATAATTAAAAATTTTGGCATATTAATATCTGATTATTAATGTGTTACTAATTGGTTTTCTCCAGGGATTAAAACATGAGACATTAGCCCTGTTTTATCGCCATTATAGGTTTTAGAAATTGGGCTTCCATTTCTTGTTAGCCCTTTAAAAATTCCAGAATCTACAGCGTCCCACAATGCATATTTTGCTTTTCCATCTATAGTAAATAAACCAAAATGATTTTCTGAACCTTGTGGGTTATTAGCATCTTTCCAGTTTTCATCAAAGGCTTCAAAATAAAAACAAGACATGTTAGCTTTATTAGTCCATTCACGCATATGCTTATAATACAATGCTTCTTTATACTCGTCTGTAGCCTTAGAACCATTGGCGCCATAAAGAGAATTAGAATGACTTGCCCAACCTGTTTCGCCAATATGAATTGGTTTATTAGCTCCAATACTTTTCATATAATTAAATACACTATCGTATTGCGAAACCGCATATGCTTTTGCTTTTAACATCACAGCATCTAATTTCTCTAAATCAGACAAATTAGCTTCATTACCTTCAAGACCCCAAAATACTGGATGATAATGTGTATCATGCATAGGGTAGGTGTGCATTGAAATATAATCTACGGCATGAATTAATTTTTCTAAATCTTCAACATGATACTCGCTATCTCCACCGCCCCATGAGGCAAAATTATCTGAACTTGTTATCCATAAATCTTTAGATAATTCACCAGAAATTTTTAAAGCTTGTAAATGGTTTACCCATTTTAAAATTACACCAGGTTGAACATAATAGCTTGCCGCCCATTTTACCATAGCCTCGTTCCCAACGGCAATAACTTTAACGATATCTGGATATTGTTTTGCTAATTTTACAGCTCTATTTATTTCGCCTTCATTATTCTCAAAATCTTCAACATCATGATTTGGTTCTCTATCTGTCCATGCATTTTCGCAATCTATCCAGACACCAAGCATAACATACATTTCGAAGTTTGAATCTTCTTGCTTTAATTCGCTAATAGCTTTTAATAAATTAGGAGCTTGTTGTAATTGCACGTTATAGGTTCGTAATATTTTTACACCCATGGCAAACAAGAGCTTCATATCTTCTTTTAATTCTTGTATTGTGGGTTGAATATCTCTTGTGTTTTTACGATATCCTCCATATGAAATTGCTAGGTATTCTGGATTTCCTAAAATATCAGCTGCGTTTAACTGCTTATCTACTTTCGGGTTTTCATTACATCCTAACGTCATCATTAATACTATTACAATTGATATATAATTATTTAGCTTAAACATTGTTTTAGCTGCTACTTGTTTATTGATACTATTATTTGGTTTACTTCTCCTTTTCTTTGGAACAAAGATTCTGAAGTTTGTAAATCAAGACTTGCACCTTCTAAATTGACATCCTCGTTATTGTTGAAAATTACCTTTATACCTGATTGGTTTGAAAGTTTATATATAACTGGTACTTTACAATAAGTAAAACAAAGTGAATTTGCATCAATGCTTAGTTCTTGGTCTTCTTTATTTACATTCGTAAAACGGAATGTTGACGGTGTCTTTAAAAACTCTTTTGTTTGTAATAATGTTGGATTGAATACAATTTTTCCGTCTTCAACAAAAACACCAAGCTCGCCAAATCTAGTAAGAACATCCTCTTTTACCTGACCAGTCATTCCTGGCTGTTGCGCGCCTTTAGTTGCTGGAGTATGCGAATAAGGATCGGTTGGAAAAGCACCATATAATTCTGGCGATTTATGAACCCCAATACCTGCATTAATTTCATAATAATGGTCTAACAATCTGCCAATAACGGCATCGTCTTCATTATTATTTATAGCTAACAAACAGTTTTCTTGAACTGCTAATGATAATTTAGACACCATGTGCCAGTAAATTGAACCTAAACCTTCGTACCCGAAGAATGTTCCCGATCGACCAGTAAATGATTTATGATCGAAAATATCTTCAAAAGTTTGAAGTAGTTTTTCTGTGTCGCTTTCTACTAAAGTTTTGTAGCTGCTATCTAAGTTATTTAATGCGTCTTTTAAACTATTTGCATTATTGAAGTTGCCATTAAAATGATAATTTCCTTTAATATCTTGTTCAATAATTTGTCTGTTACCATCGGCAACCAATTGTTTTAATAAACTTGAATGTTCTACTTTATTAGAAGGAATATTGTTCTTCTTATCAAATCGTGGTAACTCTTTATTTGGATATAGAATATAACTGTATTGATCTTCTCTAAATAGTGCACTATTTTTTAATCCATCTAACAAACTCAAAGCCTGAGTAGGAGAGAGGTAACCCGAACTTAATGCAGCTACTTGCCCTTCTAGCATTTCTGATAGGTATGAAATTGATACCTCGGCATCGTTTTCTACAGTCATTAAATTGTAAGCGTGATACATATTATCGTCTCGCTTATTAGCATCTATACTGTGTTCTAAATACGCTTTAGTAACCTCTATAAAACTAGAAATGTCTTCTAATTTTAATGTGGTTTTTATATTTGAAAACCCATCAGCATATATAATTTCTCTATACTTACTTCCTGCTTTTCCTAATCCGTCAAGAACTGTTTTTCTGTCTTTATTTGAGATTTTTCCAGTTAAAATAGAAGCGTTATTTTGAAGTGTTACTACAACGCTATTAAAGAAATCGGCTAATTCTTGAGATATTTCTACCTGGGTTGTTTCAGATTTTGAAACTAGCTTTTCAAAGAAGTCTAAAAAACGGTATAAATAATTAAGCGTAACCATAGAAACACCATTACCAACAAGAGCATTATTAGCATCATTCCATTCTGGACGCTGTGTGTTTAACCAAATACCACCTTCTGGAATAAAGTTTGACACTTTAGCTAATACTGTAGCCAATAATTTTTCGATTAAATTAACCCTGTAAATGTTAGCATTTTTATCTGTTAACAAGGCGCCATCGGCCCCTAAAATGTCTCGTTTTTCGTCTATTTTACGGTTTAAATCGTAATCGAAATCAATAGTGTCTTTTGGATTCTTTAAAGTGTCCTCATAACTTTTAATAATGTATGGCACATTAGCATACACAAAAATATTTTCTGAGAAACGTTTTTCTAATTGGTTAGGATAATAATCTTCAATAAATTCTAAGAATTTTAAAAGATATATGATTTGATGATCGCCCCAATATCCTATATAAGACCACGGGTCGTGTTCTTCAATAACTTCCCAATCAAAACCACCTTTTGTAACACGGTAAGGATTGTAACCTTCAAAAGTTGTTGCGTTTAAAAACTTATGAATCATACCCTCAATAAACTCAGGGTAGGAGTTTGCAAGTGCTTCCCAATTTTGGAAAATATCACGCCAGTTTCCTTCGTAATCTAGAATTTTAGAACCATCAACTTCATTTTGCGTGTTAATTGAGAATTTATTCCAAGGTCTACTTGGATCGCCATGTCTTCTACTAAACTTTAATGGTAAATACTCAAAACACAAGCGTTTAAAATCACTGTTATTGCTTTGTTCGGCAAAACCTTTAATATCGTTTAGAGAAAATAATTCAGGCAAAGCGTTTAAAGTGTTTTCTTTTTGATTGAAAACATCTTTGTTAGCATTGGCCATATACTTTAAAAAATCTCCTTTTTCTATTTGATAATCATCATCAAATATACCACCACGCATGATGTTAAATAACGTATTAGCAAAATGCCTTGTATTTATAAGTTGATCTTCAGTTAGTTGTAAACCATCAGCATTTCCCGCTATTTTAATAAGGTTTTCTGTTCCTAAATCGATATCCTTTTGAACTAAGTCTACAAGGTTACTCTCATTCTTTATAATTTCAGACGTTTGAATTATATCTGAAATAGACTGGTTTACATTAGCAACAAACATCCAGTTTTTTTCTGATTGTGATGCCAATTCAATATTAGAAGACATAAAGTAAGCCCCTTTTTCGGCTTTTACATCAACTTCTTCGTTAAGGGCTTCACCTCTTCTAAAGTTATCCAGTTGGGTTGAAGACAATAAATGAGTAGGATTATTAAATCCATTAGACCAAACCGTATTCGCTTTTAAAGCCTCACTAGGTTCTGCTTTATCAACAATTACAGCACTTAAAGCGTATACGCCTAAACCAGAATCTTTTTGTAACTCACTTTTTTTGTAAGCATCAACAAGGTTACTACATCTATTTTGTAAATCTGAATTAACATTATTTGGTATGATGTTTTGTAAACCATCCAAAACCTTAATATTAAGCGTAGCATCAGAATTATTTATAAGTGTTGATTTCTTAACAAACCCGAATGTATTACTTGAATTCCACTCATATCTAAAAGTTAATCCTAAGTCTAGATTGCTTTCTTCAAAAACCACTTTATTACCATAAACATTCTTGTATAGGTTTGTTTGCGTATTATAAATACCGGTTTGACGAATAGAAAATGGTTCCCAAAGGTATGTTTTTCCATTTACATGTACTTGAAAAATAGCTTTACTTCCAGTAGTATCAACTAATTCGGTAATTTTATCATCAGTATAATATGGAAACAATGCATATTCAGCATTTTTTCTTCCGGCGGTTAGGCCTCCATTGCTTGAAATAAACATCCAGTGATTAGAATCACTAACAATGCTCATAAAAAATGGACGCATTTTATCGCTATTGGAAATCTTAAAATAATTTTCACCGTTAAGTGTTATCATTTCAGACGCTATCTTTCTTGTTTCAGAAGAAAGATTATTATTGCTATTTGTGAATATAGGATTACTCATTAATTCAAATTAAGTTTAAGAAAAGACTTTAAATGTGTTATTAACTCACACTTAAAGTTAAAAAAGGCCGGTTATAAGAGTTAAACCGACCCTTTTTATAAATTACATTCTACTGATTATTCATATACTCTAACATAATCAATCTCCATAGTATCTTGCGTAAATGCAGGATCGATATCTCCACCTAAAGTACCTCCCATTGCAATATTTAAAATGAAAAAGAAGTCTTTATCATAAAAGGGTAAATCTTCACCAATACCCATAGAAACTACAGCAACATTATCTAATAAAACAGTTAGTTTTTCATCTGTCCATTCTAGACCATATAAATGGAATTCTGAAGATGCATTTTCAATTGGTAATGATTCTCCATAACTGGCATTAGCATTCGTGCCAGTATCGAACCAATGGTATGTACCAAGAGATCTGTTTTTGTCTCCACCTGTTTGTTCCATGATATCAATTTCACCACAATGTGGCCACCCAATATCTGGAAAATTAGCTCCTAACATCCATATAGCGGGCCATGTACCTTGAGCTCCTGGAAGCTTAGCGCTTACCTCAACACGACCATATTTAAACTCGTATAAACCAATTGATTTTAGTCTTGCAGACGTATAACTAGAACCATCTTTTATAGCCGTAATTTTAAGCATTCCGTCTTCAACAATAACATTACTTGCATCGTTAGTATATGTTTGTACTTCTTGGTTTCCCCAACCGCCAGCACCTAAATCATAGGTCCAGTTTGCGGCATCTGGTGCGCCAGGAGTATCAAACTCATCTGACCAAGCCAATGTATTATACTCTGACTCAAATACTGCTTCACCTTGAGTAGGCTTAGTTGATGTAAACAATTGATACCATACATTAACATTACCAGCTTCAACATATCTTACATAAAGTTCATCATCAGTTACAGATATAATATCATAAGAACTAGCACCTGCATACCATCCCATAAATCCGCCATCAGAAATTTCAAAACTTGTACCTCTATATGGTGCATCATTATAAGAACCTTCTAAAGCCGCTTTTGATGACGATGGTAAAAACGATACATTTTTAACACCAAACATAGTAGTTGCTACAGATTCATCATGACAAGTATCTCCATCTACACCAATAACACCAGCATAAGTTCCTGGTATAAAAGCAGGACCAACAGTTTGCTCGAAAGTAAGACCTTCTTCCAGCCTTGTAAATACAAACTCATTAGTATACATACATGATTTTTCTTCATCCCATGGGCCAATACTATTCCACCATGCTGGCCAAGCAAATTCACCACTACCGTAGTCGTCTTCATAAGGACCTAACCCTACATGAGTAGCAACATTAGCCGCCCAATACCAAGTTTTATTACCCCCTATTGTGCTTCCCGCCATCATATCAACAGCTTCAAGGTCAGAGAAAGAACTAAATACCTCTACATTCATCGATGTACTTGACATAACCCCTCCAGTTCCCACAGCATTAACAACAACTGTAAAAGTATTTACTCCAGTAACTGTGAATCTATGTTGTATTTCACCTGAAGGTTCTACATCTTCATTACCATCACCAAAATCAAATTGGTACGTTATTTCATTATCAGCAGTAGCTGTAAAATTTACAAATCCACTACCATCACCATAAGGATTATCAGCATCAACACCAACAATTTCTGCTGCTATGGTTACATTGGTTGGAGTAATAATGTCACCAACTACTGCATCATCTTCTTGACAACTAGTACTTAATAAAACTAGGGTCAAAAATAATCCGATATAATATTTTATATTTTTCATAATTTAATTTTTTTAGATTTTTACAAGCTTATATTGCCAAAAAACAGTTCCACCACTTCCATCAACATTTATATTAACGTTTATAGTATTATTATCTACAAACTCTATGTTATATATTACTGATTCTGGAGCAGCGTTAGGGTCAGTAAGTTCTGCACCATTTACTGCTTTTGGTAAACCTATATAAGATCCTTTGCCATTAAGCGTAAATGTGCCTGCCGCATCATCATATGTATATGTTGCAGGGATAGAACCATCATGCGGAGCTACAGGAGCGGCACAAGAATCTCCACCACCTTGCCAACCTTCAGTCCAAGTATCAGTTCCTAAAACATTTTGGAAAGATCCATCTTCACCAAAAACATATAAATCATCATAATAACATGCTCTACTAGTTACACAGGCATCGTCACAATTCCACCAGCTTACGTCACCAACAGCTGGGCCAACGCCTAAAGCTCCTCCTTCATTAGCTAATTGCCATGTTCCTGTTAGAGGAGTAGTTACTGCACCAGCTCTAATTAATCTATAATTCCAGAATGCTCCTCCGGCATCTATGTTAATAGAAATAGTATCGTCATCTAAAAATTCAATATTATATGTAATTGAATCAGGAGCATCAGCAGGATTTGTTAATTCTCCTCCGTTATAAGCCTTAGGAATACCTATAAACGCACCTAGTCCATTTAAAGTAACAGTACCAGCACCTTCATCGTAAGTATATGTTGCAGGATTTGAACCATCATGAGGTGCTATTAGAGCTCCACACGAATCTGCTCCACCTTGCCATCCTTCAGTCCAGGTTTCAGCACCTAAAACGTTTTGGAATGACCCATCTTCACCAAATACATATAAATCGTCATAATAACATGCTCTACTAGTTACACAAGCATCGTCACAATTCCACCACTCTATACTACCAGCTGTTGGACCAACACCTAATGCACCACCTTCTGGAGCCATTACCCATTGACCAGGCAAACCTGTTGCACCACTTGATATTATAGTTTGATTAATATCATCTACATAAAATGTCCAATCTGCACCACCAGCACCTACAACACCAAAATCAAAGAAGAATACTAGTTTTTGATAAGATTGTGTTTCATCAATATCTGATAAATCAAAAACAACCTCTTCCCAGCTACTACTTCCATCTAAAGTTGCTTCCTTTTCAATGTTAATTGAAGCATCATCAAGGTTTTCTATTTTTAAAATCAATTTTCCGCCAGGTCTTGGTGACCAAACGTTCATTTTCATTGCTTTTTTAAGACTAAAATCTATTGGAGAAGACATTGTAATTACATTTCCTGCCCATACTTCTGGACCTCCCTTTTCAATTTTACCAACTGTTGCAGATGCATTTCCATTTGTATCAGGGTTGTCAATTACTTCTGCTGAAGCACCGCCAAATCCTGTAAATGCAGAAGTGTCAAAAACTTCAAAATCGATAGGGAATATAACAGGAGCCGAAATGGTTACAACTTGTTCTAACTCGCTAGTTTCTGCACCACCACTTAAGGCAACAACTTTTATAGTATAATCACCAACACCAGCGTACTCATTACTTACTGTTCCGTCTATTGATAAAGGTGTTCCAACCTCGTCTGGGTTAGAAGTATCAAAGTATACTAAAAAACTAGAAGCATAATCTGCAGTTGCAGATACATTTACTAAAAATGGATTTGCACCATCTATTTCGGAAGTAACTACAATATTTTCTGGTGCTCTGAATGATACAACTACAGTTTGTGTACCTGTAGCAGATTTACCATTAAGACTAGTCGCTGTAATTATAGCTTCATAGGTACCTTCGGTATATACATGCTCTGCATATTCACCTGGAGCCAATACTTCAGATGATCCAGACCCATCTCCAAAATCTATAACATACGTTACTGCTCCCTGACCAGTTGGAGTTATAAGTGTTAGTCCTGAATTATCAGGAACTACATTTACCCCAGCGGCAATGTTTGTTGGAATAGTAATACTATTAACAAAGTCGGTTTCACCAAACTTATCTTCCTCACAACTCCAAACCAGAGCTATGATTAGGAGTGTACTAAAAATATATTTTAAAGTTTTCATAATTTATTTTTTAAGTTATTAATAGCCATCGTTTTGGGTTAAACCAGAAATATCAATTTCTCTTTGCGGAATCGCAAATACCCCATTAGTAGCTGTACTATAACCACTACCTAATACAGTAGCCGCTTGCCCTGTTCTAACTAAATCGAAAAAACGATCGCCTTCCATACCTAGTTCTAGTCTTCTTTCATTCCAAACAGCTTGTACTGTTGCAGTAACTCTGTGGTCTTCATCACCAAAAGCTCTATCTCTTACCATATCTAAATATGTTTGTGCCTTTGTAGCGCTTCCTGAAGTTCCTCTTAAGTTTGCTTCTGCAGCCATTAATAAAACGTCTGCATAACGTATTATACGCTGGTTATTTTCATAGTTTAATTCAACCTGTCCGCTTGTTTGTCCTTTTCTTGGTAAATACTTTTTGTTATATAAATCTGTATTTTTAAAAGGAGCTACTTGGAATGTTACTTCAAGAGCAGGATTTGCTGCTGCATAAGCTGCAACGTCAAAACATGTAGCGTCTTTTCTTTGGTCACCATCTTCAAAAGCAGCTGCTAAATCTTGTGTTGGTAAATTAGTACTCCAACCTGGGTTATAAGGCATATCGGCAGTACCACTAAAACCTCTAACACCACATTGTTGAACGGCATAATTTCCTTGTCCTCTAGTTTGGCCACTCCAATTATAATATGGTGAACCATTTGAGTATTGGACTTCATAAACTGATTCTGGACCATTTTCGTTTTCTAATAAAAAGATACTATCATAATCTGAAATTAAACTAAATGGGCCATTTACCACATTTTCTAGCATTGGAGCTGCTAAATCAAATTTTTCTTGATATAAATACACCTTCCCTAATAAAGCTTGAGCTGCATATTTTGTAATTCTACCTTGTTGTGATGCTGTTGTTGGTAATACGCTTATTGCATCCAATAAATCGGTTTCTATTTGTGCATAAACATCTGCTTGAGGCGCTCTTTCTAAAGTTCCAAAATCTGAAAGGCCTAATTTACCATTAGTAAATAAAGGTACATCGCCAAACATTTTGGTTAAGTTAAAATAGTAATAGGCTCTTAAAAAACGAACTTCACCATAAAGTGCTTCCTTTCCATCAAAATCTACTGAATCTCCCAAAAGATTAACATCTTTATAACTGATTAAGTAGTTTGTTCTATTAACACCCTCGTAAGCCGATTTCCATAAATCTTCTAGTGTGCTATTATTTGCTAAAAGTTGATAATCATAATCATCAATATTTTGTAATGTCAAAACATCAGAAGCATTTTCACCACCCGCTACAGCGTTATCTGATGCAATATCTCCAATAACCATTACACCGTTTAACCATTGTGATGGTGTATAGCAGCTAACTGCCATGGTTTGATAATCTGATTCTGTTTGTAGATAATCTATTTCTGTTACAGCATACTCATCATGCGGGTCGAATTCAACAACATCTGAACAACCAACAAAGATTGAAAGTATTATGATTAACCCAATACTGTTTTTTATATTTTTCATATTAATATATTTTTTGGATGTTAAAATTTAAGGTCTAGACCAATTAAAAATGTTCTTGCTTGTGGGTAAGCCCCTCTGTCTATACCTGTATCTAAAATACCTCCTGATATTTCAGGATCAAAACCAGTATATTCTGTAAGTGTTAACAGGTTTTTAGCTTGAGCATATATACGCACTTTACTAAATACATTATTTGAACTCTCTGGTAAAGTATATCCTAAAATTAAACTTTTAATTTTAATAAAACTACCATCTTCTACATATCGATCTGATGGTCTGATGTTACTATTAGTGTCATTAAAAGTATAACGCGGATTGCTAGAATCATTAGTTGTTCCTTCTCCTGTCCATCTATTTAATATACTTCTGTCTTTATTAGTATATAAAGCATTACGCTCGTAAGCTCTAAAAATATCGTTTCCTACAGAAGCATAAGTAAACATACTTAAGTCGAAATTTTTATATTCAAATCCTAAATTCCAACCCAAAGTGAAATCTGCAAATGGATCTCCAATATCAGTTTTATCCTCATCATTTATAATACCATCCTCGTTAATATCTACAAAACGAATATCACCTGGTTGAGCACCTGCTTGTGTAGCATGGTCATCAATTTCATTTTGGTTTTGAAATAATCCATTAGTTTGGAAACCATAAAAATACCCAGGAGTAAAGCCTTTTTCAAATCTTGTAGCATCATGAGCTTGACCATTAAAATAAGAACCACCCGAAACAAACGCAGTACCATCGCTATTAGTTTCAGTTACTTCATTTTTAGACGTTGTAAAAGTTAGCGATGTATTAAACTTAAGTACATCACCATTGTTTTTATAACCTAAAGTTAAATCTATACCTTTACTTTCTGTACTACCAATATTAGACTTTACAGGTTCTGACGTACCAGCATAAAGCGGAGGTGCATCTGTAAATAATAAACCATCAACAGATTTATTAAAATAATCTGCAGTTATTGAAACGTTATTAAATAGAGTAGCATCGAAACCTATGTTATATTGTGTTTGCTCTTCCCAACTTAATGTAGGGTTGCTAAATGAGTTTACTGTTGCTCCTGAAACAAATTCAGTTCCAAAAGTATATCCATTACTATTTGCAGTAGAATTGTAACTTGGTCCGCCAACTGTAATACTTACATATTGAGGATCTACATTTTCGTTACCAACTGTACCATAACTTCCTCTTATTTTTAAGAAATTAATAGCTTCAGAATCAAAGAAATCCTCGTTAGAAACTACCCAACCTAAAGACCCTGCATAAAAATTAGCAAACTTATTATCATCACCAAAAGCTATAGAACCATCTCGTCTTGCTGAGAATGATGCTAAATACTTGTCTTGATAATCGTAGTTAACTCTACCAAAGAAAGACATATTTCTACGTTCTAAATCTTGAGAACTATAACCTGTATAAGCATTGGTATTTAACTCCGTATTAACCCCAGTTGCAGCACTTATATCTGCCCATGCCCAAGAATTATCTCTTACATCTTGTCTAGTTGTACCTATTTCATCTCCAGTAGATTTACTTCTTGAAATACCTAAAACAACATCAAAATTGTGTTTTTCGTTTAGATTAAAGTCGTAACTCAAATAGGTTTCGAACGTATAACTAAAATTAGATTCCTCTGTTTCTGATACACTATTGTTATATGTTGGAATTGTACTTGTTGTACCATCACCATTATCTATTGTTTGTAAAGGCACAGTTCCATTTGGTAAATATTGACTAGATACATTATTAGGTCCATAATACGCTAAAGGAGTAAACTCTTTTTTAACATTATCCCATTTAGTATAACCTAAACGAGATGTAATTTTAAGGTTATCTAAAATGTCATATTGTAACTCGAATTTACCATATAATTTATCGCCATTGTTTTGGTTATAAGTATCGTCTAAACGTTGTACAGGATTAAAAATCTCTGATAATAATAGATTACTATATCCGTAAGTTGCAAAATCATTAGGGTCATTATTACGAACAGATACTGTAGGATCGAAGTTAATAGCATTACCCAAAATAGAGTTAAATGAATTCTCAGCAACTGTTTTGGTTTTTATATTAGCATAACTTGTATTAACCAAGAATTTTAATTTAGATGTTAATTGAAAATCTAAATTTGCTGTAAAGTTTACTCTATTAAAATTAGATTTATCATAACCTCCTACAACACCACCTTGGCTTAAATATCCTGCAGATAAGAAGTATCCAACAGTTTCTGAACCTCCTCGAGCAGATAATGTGTGAGAGGTAACACTCGCGTCTTTAAAAATTTCGTCTTGCCAATCTGTACCTGATCCTAGACTAGAAATATCAGAAAAAATTAAACCATCACCAGCAGCTGCACTACCTTCATTTACCATTGTAGCATATTCTGATGCATTTAATAAACCTATTTTTCTAATTACAGATTGTGTACCTGTATAGGTATTATAATTAAATTCTGTTTTTTGATTTTTTCTTCCGCCTTTAGTAGTTACAACAATTACACCGTTACCACCTTTAACACCATAAATAGCTGTAGAAGCAGCATCTTTTAAAATATTAAGCGATTGAATATCTCCTGAACTTATAGAGTTTAAATCATCTAACGATTGTGGTACACCATCAATAATTACAACTGGGTCTACACCAGAGAAAGAAGGGATACCACGAACCAATACCGTTGGCTTACTTCCTGGTGATCCACTTTGAATTACAGAAACACCAGAAGCACTACCTTGTAAAGCTTCTTCAACCCTTAAAGGTTTTAGTTTTTCTATTGATTCTGATTTTACTGTAGAAATTGCACCAGATACTTTAGTGACTTTCTGCGTTCCATAACCTACTACAATCACTTCGTCTAGCTGTGCTAAATCTTCTTGTAATTGAATGGTTAATGCTTTGTTGCTAGTAACAACTACGTCTTTAGTTACATAACCAATGTAACTTACTGAAATAGTAGTTCCAGATTCAACTCCTGTTAAGACAAAGTTACCATCAAAATCTGATGTGGTACCTTTAGAAGTATTCTTAACAATAATGTTCGCTCCAGGAATAGGAAACCCTGTTTCATCCTGAACATTTCCGCTTACATCAATATTCTGTGCACTTACGTGAACTATAAAGAATAAAGCTAAAATTTGTAAAAGCGTGTGTTTCATAAATATGTTAGTTTAAGTTTAAGGTAAATTTAATAAGGCATTAAGTAATTATTAACAAAAAACACCTCAACAAAAAACATACATGACAAAAAAAGGTAGTAAAATCTGGTAAAAACCTAATATGCACAGGTTATTATTATCAAATTATATATAATAATAAAAAATGTTAAAATGTTAAAAATCACTAAATGTTGTGGTATTGTATAGGTAAAAAACAACCATGTAGTGGAAATTATATTTCTAAAATGTAGTTGGACAAGCTAGATTCATGAGCTAAATCCATTTTCTTCCTTAATCTGTAGCGTTTAACTTCTACACTTCTTGAAGAAATATTTAAGAGAGGGGCTATTTCTTTTGAAGATAAGTTTAAGCGTAAATATGCGCAAAGACGCAAATCGTTGGCTGTTAAACTAGGATGCATACTTTTTATCTTTTTAAGAAAATCTTTATCGGCATTATTAAAGGCTGCTTGAAACAAACTCCAATCATCTGTGTTATTAAGGTTCTTATCTATAATTTTAATAACCTTATTTAAATTTTTATTGCCTTCTGCATTTTCAAGCTCTGCTTTAATAGTGCTTAAAAATTCATTTTTCTTAATAAGACTCATGGTAGAAATGCCAAGTTCTCTATTTTTATTTTCAATATCCTCTCTTAGCTTATCATTTCTAAAACGCATTAATTGTTGTTTGTTTTCTAATTCTTTTAGTTCGAATTCTCTTGTAGTTTTTAATAATAAACGTTCACGTTGTTTCCTATAATAGCGTTTATATATATTATGTATAAGAAACGACAAAAGTAATAGAGATAAAACATAAACCCCAATAGCTTTATTAGATAAATACCATGGGCAAGCAATGTTAAAAGAATACGTCTCGGTATTTAAAGACACTTGATTACCAACTCTTCCTCTTACACTAAAATTATAATCCCCATAAGGTAGGTTTTCAAATAACACCGTTCCATTTGTACTCCAATCACTCCAATTATCATAAATACCTTCTAGTTTATATTGATATTCTGGTTTATGTGTTTTCGAAAACTCTGAAATACTATAAGAAAATTGTAAATTGTTTTCTTTATTATCAAATTGAAGCTCTTCACTAATATCTACTAATTTAAAAGAGTTATTGTCTTTTAAATTACTTACAGAAATATGATTTATATTAATCTCATTTTCATGAGTAACAATTTTATCTAAATTAAGAACGAAGTAACCAGTAGTAGATCCAAATAAAAATTTGTGATCGTATAAATGAGTAACACTTTCATAATCTATAACATCTTTTCTAATATCTTCAGGAAACGGTATACTATTTATTTTAACTTCACCACTTAGTTTAGATGTAGTAGAATAGTTAATTCCTTTTGATGAAAAGCTCCATAATTTATTTGTAATGGTATCAGATATAACTATACCTGACGTGAAATTCTCTTTATCAATTAACTGGCTTATTAAGGAATCCTTTATAAACCTTTTAGAATCATTATTATATTTAAAAACACCGTTTTTATTTGAAAAAAGCAAACTTCCATTGTGCCTTGTAAGGCTAGAGTTTAACTTAACTTTCATTAATGAATCTTGTGTAAATTGTAAAACACGAGTAAAATCTTTATTCAATTTAAGTTTAAATGCGCCTTTATATTCATGCAAAACGTAAATTTCCTCATTATTTAAAAATTCAAAAAATCTGCTTGAAATATCAAATCCTTCAATTCTATTTTTGAATTCCCAATTACCATTCTTTTTTTGCAAGATGTTTAAACCATTATAATTTCCTTGAATTAATAAATCTTTATTATTACTTATAGATTTTACTTGCCATGTCCCTTGAATATTTGAAATCTTACTTGCTTTATTATTATTAATTATAAAAGTACCAGCATTATGTCCACAAAAGAGTGTGTTTTGAATGGTTTCTAGACACCATACCTGTCCTTGAGTACCTTCTATAAACTTAACCTTCTCATTACTTTTTAATGGCTTATAAAATAAGCCTTGGTTAGTTCCTAAATATAAAATATTGTTGTGTACTATTGATGTATATACACTTCCCAGCATGCCATTATAATCATAATAAAAATGATATGGGGATTTAATATTTATGCAATTAATTCCATTATCTAACCCAAGCCATATGTTATTATCCAGATCCTCGTGTAAAGCTAAAATTGTATTATTACTTAACCCATCGGATTGATTAATTCTAAAATTCACAGCGCCCTTTTGAGTAAGATGAATTAACCCGTCTGAAATTGTACCTAAAACAAAACTCTTATCTTTAAGTTGGATGCTACTAAACACACTTACTTGTTGCAGCACATTATTAGCTGGAATATTCCAAGCTTGTAACTTATTTTTATCCAATTCGAAAAAACCTTTATCTTGAGTAAGTAGTAACGTTTTAGAATTATTATTAAAAACGTTAACAATAACATTATTTTTAATAATAGTATTGTCTGAAACTAGTTTACTTAATCCATTTTCAATAATGTAAAACCCTTTATTTAGGCTTTGAAAATAAAAACTGGATCCTACTTTAAACAATCTAGAAATTTTTGTTTCAGATTCTATAATACTATAATTTTTGGTCGATTTATTATAAATATGAATTCGGTCAAGAGATTGAAAGAGTATAGAATTGTCTACAGACAAAATATTCCAGAACTCTTCATCTTCTAATAAATCTATATCTAACTCTTTAGAGAGTGATGTGTACTCTAAAACACCAAAATTATTCTTATTCCAATAACCAAAATCTTGATAACTTCCCGTATAAATTAAACTATCAATGACTTTTACAGTACGAATGTTTGTTTGGTTTGGCGAATTATATAAGTTCCATTTTGCACCATTATATTCTAATAATCCTTTATTATTAGCAACATATATATAACGTTCATCAGATTGAGAAACAGACCAGTTTTGTGATTCACCTCCATAGTCTTCAGGATAAAACACATTAATTGGTGGTCGTTCTTGAGTTGCTGCTGATAAACATAACCCAAGAAAGCAAATAAGAACAAAATGTTTAATGTTTTTCGACATGTTATATTCTATGTTATGGTACTAAGGTAATAAAAATAAGGTGTAAAACGGATTATGTATAGTTAGTGTTTGGTTTATAAAACAAAAAAACCAGAACAATTAATTGTTCTGGTTTAACATATTTAAAAAATATTTTTTTTAATCTATTACGTAAAACATTACTCTTCTATTCTTTTAATTCTTCCGCCCAAAATTCTACTTTCATCAATCTGTTCTGGATTCCCATATATATAAATATCTCCTCCAGCTCTTACTTTAGCAACTACTTTATTTGAAGCGTTTACTTCTGCTTCTCCTGCCGCTCGAATAGATACTTCTGTAAGTTCTGTTTTTAAAAGCTTACCATCATAACTTCCACCTGTATAAATAGAAACATCTTGATATTTTGCTAAACCAGAAGCTTTAATATTTGCTCCTGTAACTGCTCTAACATTAATATATTTAACATCAATATTAGCATTAATTATTCCTCCCTCTTGAGCATTTAAATCTATTTCAAATTGCTTAATAACATCTTCTGTATAAATATGCGCACCTTCATTTGCATCTATTACATCGATATTAGTGTAATATAATTTTACTTTAGTCTGGTTACCATCAAAAGCCTCTTCAAGCTTCATTTTTATTTTTAATGTACCGTTTTTATTATTTATTAAAACATCAGATGCATTTTTACCTGTTATAGATATAGCGTCTTTATCAGATTTTATAAGTTCTACTTCAATTAAGTCGTAAACTTTTAATTCACTAAATTCTCCAATGGTTTTTTCTATAGGATCTTGGGCTAAACAAACAGTTGTAATAAATAGAACAACAACTTTAATTAATGTTTTCATATTATTTTGTTTTGATTAAAACGTAAAACTATTAATAATTGTTATGTGGTTAACTAACTTTAGGAAAACATTATAACTTATTAAATAACCTTAACAGCTGTTCCTGTAACAGATACAAAAAAGTAAGAGCCTGCTTCAGTTTCCATATCTAATTTAATACCTACTATTGCGTTTGCTTTAAGTTTTATAGCATTATCTTTTAAGTTTTGAAAAGCTTCCTCTTTTGCTTTATTTATGATTTCAGAAATCATATTCATATTCTTTTCAGTTTTAAAAGAAAAAGACGTTTTAATATTACTTGAAACACCTGTAACGATGCCTAAATAGTCTTGAATTTTATGTCCTTCAATTGAATTTGTTGTTGTAAGTATCATAATTATAAGTTTTATTATGAGTAGCAAAAAACATTAAAATGTTACAAACATATTTAAGCTTTTTCTGGTTTTCCTATTAAATTAAAATCTAAGTGTTTTTTAACTAAATCGGTGTTTTTTACTTTTACTACAACCTCGTCGCCTAATTGATAAACCATACCATTGATTTTACCAACCATAGCGTATACATCTTGATCAAAAGCATAATGATCGTCCTTCATATCACGAACGCTTACCATACCTTCGCATTTATTCGAAATTATTTCTACATAAATACCCCAATCTGTTACACCCGAAATAACACCAACAAATTCTTCATCTTTATGATCTTCCATAAAACGAATTTGCATGTATTTTATAGAATCACGTTCGGCTCTGGTTGCTAAACCTTCCATGTTACTAGAATGGTTACATTTTTCTTCGTAAAGGTCTTCGTTAGCCGATTTTCCGCCATCTAAATAGTGTTGTAATAATCTGTGCGCCATCACATCAGGATAACGACGAATTGGCGATGTAAAATGACTATAATAGTTAAAAGCTAAACCATAATGCCCAATATTATGTGTAGTATATTCGGCTTTACTCATACTACGAATAGTTAGCGTATCAACTAAATTCTGCTCTTTTTTACCGTTTACTTCTTTTAATAAATTATTTAAAGAGGCTGTTGTGCTTTTTCTATCTTTAAAATTAAGTTTATAACCAAAACGGCTCACCACATTTTGTAATGACGCTAGTTTACTATCGTCTGGTTCGTCATGCACACGGTATACAAATGTTTTTTTAGGATCTTGTTTTCCTATAAATTCTGAAACTTTTCGGTTTGCTAAAAGCATAAACTCTTCTATAAGTTTATTAGCATCTTTACTTGTTTTAAAGAAAACACCAACCGGATTTGCTTGCTCGTCTAAATTGAATTTTACTTCAACTTTATCGAAAGAAATAGCACCATCGCGCATACGTCTACCTCTCATAATTTTAGCTAATTCGTCCATTTTTAAAATGGCATCTGCTAATTTTTGATCGGTTTGATATGTTTTACCTGTTAATGAAACTTCGGCAGGAATGGTATTTGTTTTAGATTCTATAACAGCTTGAGCTTCTTCGTAAGCATAACGTGCATCGCTATAGGTTACAGTTCTACCAAACCATTGGTTTTTAATTTCTGCTTTATCATTCATTTGAAAAACTGCAGAAAATGTATATTTCTCTTCATGCGGACGCAAAGAACATGCATTGTTTGATAATACTTCTGGAAGCATTGGCACCACACGATCTACTAAATATACAGATGTAGCACGCTCGTAAGCTTCATCATCTAAAATAGTACCTTCTTGTAAATAATGTGACACATCTGCTATATGGATTCCTATTTCGTATAAACCGTTATCTAGAATTTCGAAAGATAAAGCATCATCAAAATCTTTAGCATCTTTCGGGTCTATGGTAAAGGTTAAATCTTTACGCATATCGCGTCTGTTTGCAATTTCTTTTTCTGTAATTGAAGTATCTATGTTATTTGCAAACGCTTCAACTTCATGTGGAAATTCTAACGGTAATCCGTATTCTGCCAAAATAGCATGAATTTCGGTGTTGTGTTCTCCTGGTTTACCAAGTACTTCAAGTACTTTTCCATAAGGAGAATCTGCTTTTTCTGGCCAATCTTCAAGTTTTACTAAAACTTTATCGCCATCTTGAGCTTTGTTAATTTTATTAATAGGTACAAAAATATCTTTGTACATTTTATTACTATCAACTACTACAAAAGCAAAATTCTTTTTTTCGTGTATTTGAATAACACCAACGTATTCTGATTTTGCACGTTTTATAATATTGGTTATTTCACCTTCAGCTTTACCACGTTTTCTTCGTTTGTAAGCATAAAATTCTACTTCGTCACCATGTAACGCTTTGTTAATATTGTTTGATGCTATAAATACATCATCTTCAAAATCATCACAGATAACATAGCCGTTTCCTTTAGCTGCTAAATCTAGTTTACCAATATGGTATTCTGTATTAACAACAGCTTTAAATTTACCGCGTTCTACTTGTTGAATTTCTTCTTTACCCGCTAATTTAGCAAGTGTTTTTATAATTTGATTTCTACTACTGGCATCGTTAACACCAAGTTTAGCAGCAATTTGTTTATAATTAAAACTCTGGTTTCTTTCTTTTTTTAAAATACTTAAGATTGTATTTGTTAGGTTGGAAATACCATTCTTTTTGGATTTCCCTTTTCTTTTTTTACTCATGTAATTATTGTAATCATTTATATCCTAAAAGTGTTAGGAATTCATTCTTATAAACTTAATATAAGGAGAAGTGAAGATATTAAGTTTTATACAAAGCTACGATTAAAATATTAAAAGGAATGTTTACTTAATATTAAATAATAAAAAAAGCCCACTTAAAGTGAGCTTTAATTACTTGATTAATTTATTTTATTTACTCCACTATAATTTTCTTAGCAGATTTTCCTTCATTAGTTTCTACCTCAATAAAATATAGACCACTAGATAAATTACTAACATCTATTTTTGAGGTTTTTACTGAATATAAATGTTGTCCCTGTAGATTATAGAGGTTAACTTGTTTTAGTTCTGTGCCTTTGTTTAACTGGATATTTATAATATCTTGTACTGGATTAGGAAATACTTTTATTGAAGTATCTTTTATTTTTTTTACACTTAATGAAGTATTACTTGTTAACCAAAAACCGCCAAAACCTGTGGTTTCAAAAGTTATTTCCCATCGGTTATCTACTGCATTCCATACAATATCATTATCTTCTGGGTTGATAACTGATTCATCTCCGGAATAAGATGTAATTAATCCGCTTCCATCTGAACTTAATCCTGTTCTTAACTCTATTAGTATATTCGCCTTATTTGCTATATCTGAAGGTCCTGTCGGTAATAATTCAGTATTTAAAGCATTATAAGCGTCAAACTCTGGTTGCGTAAAATATAAAGTAATGGTGCCGGTTGCAGTTTCTATATTAGTCTCTGGCGTAATTTCATAATGTCGTTTTACGTAATCTACTGTTGTTGAGTTATCTAAATAAACTTTATTAATTGTTATTACGCTATAAGGATTAGCTCCTGTAGCATCTATTGTACTGATAAGTTCATTAAACAAATTACAGTAACAGCTTTGTGTGTTTGGACTTATTTGTTGCTCACTATTATAAAACATAACTTCAATAGTCTCATTGGTATTAAGTATTGTGTTATTTGGTCTACAATAACCAAGTGCCATTAATTCGATGTTATAAAAATAACCACTTTTAGAAATTGGAAATCCTCTAAAATATAAGGTATTACCAACGGCTTTTAATCTTTCTGGATTACCACTTAATGAACCTAAAGCTATATCCTTGACTAGTACTGTTCCTGAACTACTACCATCACTCTTCCATAATTCCAGACCATTGACACCATCATTAGCTCTAAAATATAAGGTATTACCAACAACTGTGAGATTTTCTGGATTACTACTTGATGAACCTAAAACTATATCCTTAACTATTACTGTTCCTAAATTACTGCCATCACTCTTCCATAATTCAAAACCATTGGCATTATCAAAAGCTGTAAAGTATAAAGTATTACTGACTACTTTAAGGTTTGATACCCAACTACTTGATAAAACTTCTGTTAAATCCTTAACTAGTACTGTTCCTGAACTACTGCCATCACTCTTCCATAATTCAAGACGATTAGGAGTATCAGAAACTATAAAATATAATGTATCACCAATAACTTTGAATCCAGATAAATTAGAACTCAATGGACCTACACGCATATCCTTAACCAACACTGTTCCTGAACTAGTGCCATCAGTCTTCCATAATTTATCAGAACTGCTGAAATATAAGGTATTACCGCTGGCGGTGAGATTTTTTGGTGAATACAATAATGAACCTGCTATATCCTCGACCTGTACTGTACCTGAACTACTACCGTCACTCTTCCATAATACTAAACTAATACTATCACTAAAAGCACTAAAATATAAAGTATTACCAACAGCTATGAGATCTGATGGTCTACTACTTGATGACCCTTCACGTATATCCTTAACAAGTACTGTTCCTGAGCTACTGCCATCACTCTTCCATAATTCTAGACCATTCATACTATCATCAACTCTAAAATATAAAGTATTACCAACAGCGGTGAGTTCTGATGGCCTACTACTTGATGACCCTTCACGTATATCCTTAACAAGTACTGTTCCTGAGCTACTGCCATCACTTTTCCATAATTCACGACCATTAAATCTATCAGTAGCTACAAAATATAAAGTATTACCAACAGCGGTGAGTTCTGATGGTAAACTATTGTTTGATCCTTCACGTATATCCTTTACCAGTACTGTTCCTGAACCACTGCCATCACTCTTCCATAATTCAGCACCATTTACACCATCATCAGCTCTGAAATATAAGGTATTTCCAACAGCCGTAAGCATTGATGGACTACTAGGGCGTGCGGTTAATTGAGCTATATCTTTAACTAATACTGTTCCTGAACTACTACCATCACTCTTCCATAATTCAACACCACTGCTATCACCAGAAGCTCTAAAATATAAGATATTACCGATAGCAGTAAATTTTTCTGTACTACTACTTAATGGATATGTAGATATATCCTTTACCTGTACTGTTCCTGAACTATTACCATCACTTTTCCATAATGTAAATCTAAAATTACGATCATCATCAGCAACTCTAAAATATAAGACATTACCTATAGCAGTAAGGTTTTCTGGAGTACTGCTTGATGAACCTTCAGCTATATTCTTAACCATTACAGTTCCCGAACTACTACCATCACTCTTCCATAATTCAAGACCATTAACGCCATCATCAGCGCTAAAATATAAGGTATTACCTATAGCGGTGAGATTTTCTGGATTACCACTTGATGGACCTACACTTATATCTTTAACCAGAACTGTTCCTGAGCTACTACCATCGCTCTTCCATAATTCAAAACCATTAACGCCATCATCAGCGCTAAGGTATAAGGTATTACCTATAGCGGTGAGATTTGATGGTAAACTATTAGATGATGCTTCAGCTATATCTTTAACCAGTACTGTTCCTAAACTACTACCATCACTCTTCCATAATCCAATAACATTGTCATTATCAATGGCTGTAAAATATAAAGTATTACCAATAGCAGTGAGGTTTACTGGCCAACTATTTGATAAACCTTCAGCTATATCCTTAACCAGTACTGTTCCCGAGCTGTTACCATCACTCTTCCATAGTTCAATACCATTATCTCTATCATAAGCACTAAAATATAAGGTATTTCCAAGAACCGTGAGATTTTCTGGATTACTACCTGATCTACCTTCACGTATATCTTTAACCAGTACTGTTCCTGAGCTACTACCATCACTTTTCCATAATTCAAGACCATTTACATTATCATCAGCACTAAAATATAAGGTATTTCCAAAAACCGTGAGATTTTCTAGATAAGTACTTGATGGACCTGGAGCTATATCTTTTACTATTACTGTACCTGAACTACTGCCATCACTCTTCCATAATTCTACACCATTAACACCATCATTAGCAGTAAAATATAAGGTATTATCAACAGCCGTAAGATTTTCTATATTACTTGTTGATGGACCTACATGTATATCTTTAACCAATACTGTACCTGAACTACTGCCATCACTCTTCCATAATTCACGACCATTTAAGTTATCATTAGCTGTAAAATATACAGTATTACCAATGGTTATAAAATTTTCTGGGTCACTACTAGATGAACCATGAGAGGTATTTATATTTTTAATTAAGTAAGGGTTTTGTGCATCTATTTCTAGTCCTAGAAATAAAATAACGACTAGTAAAAAAGTAATTTTTTTCATTAATAATTACAATTAGTTGTTAATATACGGAATAACTTTTTTAGTTTGTTTTGAATAATTAAACTATTCTATAATGATTTTTTTAGCAGATGTTCCTTGATTAGTTTCTACCTCAATAAAATATAAACCACTAGATAAATTACTAACATCAACCTTTAAGGTTTTTACTGAATATAAATATTGGCTTTGAAGATTATAAATATTGATTTGTTTTAGTTCTAAACCTTTGTTTAAATCAATGTTTAAAATATCATTTACTGGATTAGGGTAATATGAAAAATAGTCTTTTTCGAAACTTCTAGTAGATAAAACAGCACTTAAATCATATACACGAACATGACCTGAATCTAATGCATTAGCATCATTTCCAGGAGCGCCTATAGCAACAATACTACCATCTGATGATAAACTCACACTATTCCCTGAGGAATCTCCTGCAGCTTCTCCATTTATATCTGTACCTACCTGAGTCCAAACATTAGCTGTATTCTTATAAATTTTTACATAACCTGAATCTTCCTCATTATTATTATTTTCTGTAGCTCCAACTGCAATAATACTTCCATCGGATGATAAACTTACACTTCTTCCTAAATAATCAAATATTTCTCCATGTATATCTGAACCTATCTGTGTCCAAACATCGGATATATTTCTATAGACTTTCACATAACCAGAATCATCTCCATTTACATCACTAAAAGGAGCACTTATAGCAACAACATTTCCATCGGATGATAAGCTCAATCCGAATCCAAAACGATCCTCAGCTGCTTCTCCTTCAATGTCATTTCCTATTTGTGTCCATGTACCAGACAAATTTTTATAAATACTTACATAGGCTGATGACGTTGCATTTCCATTATTAAACTGAGAACTAATAGCAACTAGATTACCAGTTGAATCTACACTTAATCTTATTCCAAAACGATCTCCTGCTGCTTTCCCTAGAATACTATTTCCTATTTGCGACCAATTACCAGATATGTTTTCAAAAACACGAACATGACCAGAAGATGACCCATTATCGTCATTAGATGATGAACCAATAGCAATAATATTACCATCAGAGGATAAACCTACACTATAACCAAACAAATCTCCACGTGCTAAACCATCAATATCTTGTCCTATTTGTGTCCAAGTTCCTGATATATTCTCAAAAATTCTTGCATGTCCAGAGCTGGTTCCATTTCCATCATTTCTAACCGCTCCTATTGCAACTACATTTCCATTGGATGATAAATTTATACTATATCCAGATTCATCTAGTCTCGCTTCACCGTCTATATCCTCTCCTATTTGGGTCCAAACTCCTGATACATTTTCTAACACACGAACATGACCCGCTCTTTCTTCACCTCCATTATTTAGTCTTGCCCCTATAGCAAGGATATTACCATTGGCTGATAAAGATACTCTTTGACCTGATGAGCCACCTATAGGTTCACCGCCATCTATATCATTACCTACTTTGGTCCAAACATCCGATACATTCTTATAAATTCTTACATGACCTGAATTAAATCCATTACCGTCATTTAAAAATGCACCTATAGCTATTATATTACCATCAGAAGATAAACTTACCGCTTCACCAGATTGATCCTCTTCTGCTTCTCCATCTATATCACTACCTATTTGTACCCATAAATCATTTATATTTTTATAGATTCTTACATGACCTGATGCTGTTCCATTACCATTATTCAATACTGCACCTATTGCAACAATACTACCATCGGAAGAAAGACTAACACAATTCCCTGAAAAATCTCCTTCTGCTTCTCCATCTATATCACTACCTATTTGTACCCATGAATCATTAACATTTTTATAAATTCTTACATGACCTGAATCAAAACCATTACCGTCATTAAAATATGCACCTATAGCTATTATATTCCCATTAGATGATAAACTAACACTTCTACCTGAATTATCACCTACTGCTTCCCCATCAATATCACTACCCACTTGAAACCATGAATCATTTATATCTTTATAAATTCTTACATGACCTGAATTTGATCCATTACCGTCGTTACTTGGAGCTCCAATAGCTACTACACTTCCATCAACAGATAAACTAATACTGTATCCAAATAAATCATCAGCGGCTTCCCCATCAATATCACTACCTACTTGAACCCATGAATCATTTATATTCTTATAGATTCTTACATGACCTGAATTTGATCCATTACCGTCATTAAAATATGCACCTATCGCAACTATATTCCCATTAGATGATAAACTTAAACTTACTCCAGAAGCATCGC
Organism: Algibacter sp. R77976; assembly: GCF_044594645.1. Lineage (GTDB taxonomy): Bacteria > Bacteroidota > Bacteroidia > Flavobacteriales > Flavobacteriaceae > Algibacter_B. Next base: position 945,604 of record NZ_CP138989.1, on the reverse strand, counting down.
CTGCTGCCTCCCCATCAATATCACTACCCACTTGAACCCATGAATCATTTATATTCTTATAAATTCTTACATGGCCAGAATTTGATCCATTACCATTATTAGAAGATGCTCCTACAGCAACTACACTACCATCTGAAGATAAACTTACTTTACGTAAATTATCACCTCTAGCTTCTCCATTTATATCGTTACCCACTTGAACCCAAGAATTATTTATATTCTTGAAGATTCTTACATGACCTGAATTTGATCCATTACCATCATTATTAGCAGCTCCAATAGCTACTAAACTTCCATCAGCAGAGAAACTTATCGATCTACCTGAATTATCGCCAGCTATTGTTAATTCTCCATCTATATCTTGACCTATTTGAACCTGTCCAAATAAAGAAAAAGAAATCATTAAAAGTAATAGTAATATTCTATTCATATTTTATAAATTTAAACTGATACGTAATATACTATTTATCGTTATAAGACAAATAAAAATTCGATAATATGGTATTTAATACTATTAACTAATTTAAACTTTATAAATCATAGTTATCCACATTATATATTATATAATTAATTTTCTTTTAAAATTTAAAAAAATAAATGGTGGTTATTATAGTGTGTTAATAGCGGTATAACTTTTTTAATATTTATTTTGATATATATCTTATTGAATGTTGTTGATAGGAAATGAACATAAATTAATTACTTAACTCGTTTATATTTAAGCTATTTAATAAAGCTATTAACAATTGTTTAAAACTACTATTAACAACAATTTTTAATAAGTATTACTATTTTAGTAACTCACAACTATACATTCAGGTGCTTATAACTTAACCAAAAATTTACGTTAACTTATTTGCAGGTTAATTAAATGTTATGGATTGAAAAATTAACTGGATTTTCCTAGAAAAAGTTTTACCAAACTATGATTAGATATTAACAAGTAATCATTAATTACCTATCCACTTATTAACAGTAATTAGTAACCATATAATACATAGGAACATTAAATCTAAAAAAACTGAATAAGTATGCTGTATTAAGTTATTCATACTTATAAGTTATTATTAACTTTGAAGTTTAATATAATAATTGAATCATGACAATTTCAATAGGAAACGATCACGCAGGAACAGAATACAAATTTGCTATTAAAGCGTTATTAGAATCTAAAGGTATAACTGTTAATAATTACGGTACCGATACTAATGACAGTGCTGATTATTCAGATTTTGGACACCCTGTTGCTGTAGATGTTGAAACCAATAAAGCAGATTTTGGTATTTTAATTTGCGGGAGTGCAAATGGTGTAGCTATGACAGCTAATAAACACCAAAAAATACGTGCTGGTTTATGTTGGAATAATGAAATTGTAGAATTAGTAAGATTACATAATAATGCAAACATTTTATGTATTCCGGCAAGGTTTACAGCGATTCCTCAAGCTTTAAATATGGTTGAAACTTTTTTAAATACTGAGTTTGAAGGCGGAAGACACCAAAGAAGAATTGATAAAATTCCTTTATCGTGTTAATATATCTTTTTATATAAAATGGGACATCATCATGGTCATAATCACTCGCATGATCATGGCGACTTAAAAGGTCGCAATCTTTTTATATCTATTTTACTAAACATTATTATTACAGCTGCTCAAGTTGTTGGTGGCTTAATTTCTGGAAGTTTAGCATTATTAAGTGATGCATTGCATAATTTTAGCGATGTTATTTCGCTTATTATTAGTTATATAGCTAATAATTTAACAAAGAAAAAAGCCTCTTTTCAAAAAACATTTGGTTATAAACGTGCTGAAATTTTAGCTGCTTTTATAAATGCTGCAACCTTAATAGTTGTTGCTATATTATTGATTATTGAAGCTGTAAAACGGTATCAAAACCCACAAGAAATTGAATCTAATTTAGTTATTTGGCTTTCTGTTGTTGCTATTTTAGGTAATGGTTTTAGTGTGCTTTTACTTAAAAAAGATGCTCAAGCTAATATGAATATGAAAAGCGCATATCTTCATTTATTAACCGATATGATGGCGAGTGTAGCTGTTTTAATAGGTGGTTTATTAATGAAATATTATCAAGTTTATTGGGTAGATAGTGTGCTTACTTTTGCTATTGCCTTATACTTAATTTGGATGGGATTCGATTTATTAAAAGACTCTACTAAAGTACTTATGCTCTTTACACCAGACACGATTCCTATAAAAAAGATAGTTGAAGAAATTAATGCTTTTAAAACCGTTAAAAGTATTCATCATGTTCATGTTTGGCAGCTTAACGAAGATGAAGTTCATTTAGAAGCGCATATAGATTTTAATAAAGATATTACGCTCTCTCAATTTGATATTATTTTACATGACATAGAAGATTTGGTATTTAAAAAGTACGATATTAACCATGTAAATATTCAACCAGAGTTTGGTAAAGATGATGCTAAAGATATAATTGTACAAGATTGATTTCTAAAAAAAAGAAATTAATCGTTTGTTGTTTAGGTGTTTATTTGTTAGAAAATGATAGAAATTAAAGTAAAATCTTTTGAAGCACTCACTAAAAATGAATTGTATAATTTATTACAATTACGTAGTGAGGTATTTGTAGTAGAGCAAGATTGTGTGTATCAAGATTTAGATGGAAAAGATGAAAAAGCACTTCATGTTTTAGGGTTTAAAAACAATAACATAGTAGGGTATACACGTATTTTTAAACCAGGCGATTATTTTGAATTAGCAAGTATTGGTAGAGTAGTGGTTGCTAAAAATGAAAGAACACATAAATATGGTTTTGATATTATGAACGCTTCCGCGGAAGCGATAAAAACATATTTTAATGAAACAGATATAAAAATATCAGCTCAAGTCTACTTAAAAAAGTTTTATAATGCACTAGGTTATAAAGAAATAGGAGCGGAGTATCTTGAAGATGATATCCCGCATATAGCTATGATAAAAAAAAGTTAGCGTTTTAAAGCAAAAGACCCACGTAGAACTTCTCGTGTGTTTAAAATAATTTCGTACCAATAACTATCTGCGCTTAATGGCGAACCATTAAAAGTACCATCCCAAGTTGATGTTGTATTTGGTAAAAATTTTATAAGCTTACCATGTCGGTTATAAATTGAAATATTATTTACCAGGTTTAATCTGTCATAAATTTGCCAAACATCATTTATACCGTCATTATTTGGTGTAAAGAATTTAGGTATAAAATAATCTTCATTATTAATAAAAACAGTAAAAAAGCTTTCGTTGCTATTGCACGTGCTTTCGTTGTAAATATAAATGGTTTGAGAAGTTGTAATTACATCTCCAGTATTTAAAGGCATACCCATACCATTAGTTTCTGTAAAGTAATTACCATTAATAAGTGTTGGTAATGTATAACTTGTTCCAATTATATTCTCTAATGAATCAACAGGTATAAAATCACTACAATCGTCTGGAGCGTTTACATAATTTAAAAAACTAGTAGGAATCCAACTTGAATGATTTTCATTAATATCATCAACAACAACACAGTTTAAACCTGGATTATTATCAAAATCTATTAAAGTAACAGAAATATTATTTCCGTTTTTAATATTTAAAGCACAAAGTTGATTGTTGCTACAGTTTAAATGTGATAGATTATAACTTTGAGAAAGGTCTAGCTCGGTTAATTGATTATTAGAACATACTAAAACATCCAATCGGTCATTATTAGTAAGGTTTAAATTTGTTAATTGGTTTTGTTCACAATACAAAAAGGATAAATTTGGGATTGCGCTCACATCTAAATTAGATAATTGATTATTACCACATTGAAACCTATTTAAATTAATGTTATTAGAAACATCTATTGAAGTTATTTGATTTCGTTCGCATGTTAAAACATTTAAGTTTAGGTTATTAGAAACATCAATATTTGTTAAGTCATTATCTTCACAACGTAATGAAATTAAACTAGGGTTTTGAGTTACATTAAGAGCAGAAAGTTGATTGTTAAAACACCACAAAATTTGTAGGTTAACATTCGAACTTATATTAATAGTTGTTAATTGATTATCCTGAACAAAAAGTTGAGTTAAGCTTGTAAAATCTTCTATTCCTGTAAGATCTGATATTATTAAACCTGTAATACCAAAACTTAAATCTAAATCTGTAATACCACTAATATTTGCCGTTAATACATTATCATCTAAAGGCGCAGTATCAAGTCCTAAATCGATTAAGGCCTGTTCAAAATTATCATCTGGAATAAATGTGTTTTGAGAGAGGAGACTGTTAAAAGAAAGAAAACAGAAACTAATTATAATAAACTTAGTATTTGAGAGCATTGAAGTTTATTTAGCCTGGTCATTAGTATAGGTAATAAGTATTTCTACGCGTCTATCAAATTCTGGTTCGCCTCCTAACGGAAATTTACGTCGCATACCAACGTGTCGCATACGTTTTTTATCAATCCCTTTTTTAATAAAATAATCATAAACGTATTTAGCTCTAGCTTCAGATAAATTTCTTGTTTTAGTTTTTCTATTTACAGCATCTCGAGTATTTTGAGTACAACACACATGCCCTTGAATGGTAAAGTAAATATCTTCGCGTTCTAGTAGTGCATTTGCAATAGCCTCTAGTGTTTTTTTAGAACTTGACGTTACTGTTGGGTAACCCGTTTTAAATAATATATTTTTAAATAAAATTTTATCGCCTTTAGTACCTTCTTTTATTAGATCTACAACGCCTTTTTCTTTTTTAGGTTTAGGCGGTGTAGTATCAATTACCTTTTTAATAATTGGTTTAGGTGGTTTTGGTTTTACAATAATTTCAACCTTTCGGTTTAAACCTCTAATTTTTAATAGGTTTTCTTCTTCAATAATTTTAAGAAGTATTTCTCCTTTACCATCAACATTGGTTATTAAAGTTTCACTTATTTCGTTATTAGCAAAAATAGCTTTAATCGCATCTGCCCGTTGTTGAGATAGCATTAGATTATAAGTATCTGCACCTCTATCATCACAAAAACCAAATATTGAAATAGACTCAATATCAATATCATTTAATGTAGAAATGAATAATAATAAACGGTTTTTTTCTGTGTTTGGAACGTCGTATTTATCGGTATCAAAATAAACTTCTTGTGTTAATTCTTTTTGAGAAAAAGCAAAAACACTACAGAGAGAAAATAATATTAATACAAATAATTTATTCATAAATGGACTTAGAATAGGTTATAAATATACTGTTTTTAATATAAAAACATGCCACAAGTCAATATGAATGGGGTTTTGTGTCAATTAGTAATATAATAAAAATCAAGTATTTATTTTAAATAATTTTGATATGTTGATGGGTTGTTAAGTATCTCGGTTGCTTTTTTTATTTCGGTATCATGCACTTCTAAATACTCATACAAGCCTTCTCTATATACATAACGTTTAACGATATCTTTGGTTAATAATTCTAATAAAAAGTCTTTATTTTCATCAACAACTTGACTTTTAGACGTGTTTAAATTAGAAATTAAGGTATTATAATCATTTTCAATATTGTCGTTTAACTCTTCTTTTTTTGCAGTTTCAAAGGCTTTTTTAAGTGCTTTTTCGGTGTCTGTTTCAAAAGAAAAATTATTCGTTTTTAGATAGTTTTTAAAATCTAAAAAGTCTTTATCAGTAAGACTTAAAGTATTAATATCATTAAATGTGTGATTGTAATAATAATGGGTTGCAAAGTCAAAAATTAAATCATTTTGCACAATAGCATTAGTAATTGGTGAAGTTTTGCTGGATCCCACTTGTACATCTGGAAATACGCCTCCGCCATCAAAAACCTGTCTTCCATTTTTAGTTTTAAAAGCGTTGTAGTTTTCTTGTTTTACTTTAACAGCTTCTCCTTTTTCATTTCTATTCCAATAATCTAAAGCTTGTATACATCGTCCTGATGGTGTATAGTATCTTGAAATGGTAATTTTAACTTGTGTACCATACGTTAATAGTTTAGGACGTTGTACTAAGCCTTTTCCAAAACTTCTTGACCCAACAATTACGGCTCGATCTAAATCTTGCAGCGCTCCAGAAACAATTTCACTTGCAGATGCGCTATTACCATCTAAAAGAATTACTAATGGTATTTCTGTATCAATAGGGTCGTTTTTAGTTATGTAAGTTCGGTTATATTTTTTTACTTTCGATTTTGTAGTTACTACCAATTGGCCTTTTGGCACAAAAAGATTTACAATTTTAATAGCTTCATTTACTAACCCACCAGGATTTCCGCGTAAATCTAAAATAATACGTTCTGCACCTTGCGCTTTTAAATCACGTAAAGCATAATTAGTTTCGGCATGTGCCTTTTTACTAAATTTACTTAAAACAATATAACCTGTTTTATCATCTATTAATGAGAAATGCGGTACGGCTTTAATTTCTACTTCTGCACGTTTTATGGTTGCAGTTTCAGTTTTTCCTTGGCGCTTATAGGTTACTTCAACCGAAGATCCAGAAATTCCTCTTAATAAATCGCCTGCGTTATCTTCATAGTCTTCTATTAAAACGGTTCCCACTTTTATAATTTCATCACCTGCTTTTAAACCCGCTTTGTCTGCCGGATAATCTTTATAAGGCTCAACAACAATAAGTTTTTCTTTTAAGGTTTTTATTCTTGCACCAATACCTGTATAATCACCAGTATTATTAATTCTAGCAGCCTCAACATCCTGTTCGTTCATAAAGTTGGTGTATGGATCTAAATCTGCTAACATACTTTTTATGGCAGTATCCATTAAATCTCCTGGATTGGTTTCATCCACATAATTCATGTTTAATTCTTTAAACAATGTGGTGAAGATTTCTATTTGTTTTGCGATTTCAAAAAAATCATTTTTAAAAGCTGTTGTTGATAAGAAGACAACACACGCAAGTATTGGAATTATGATTTTCTTTTTAAGTATGTTTTTCATTTTTTCATTTTTTTAATCCATCTTTTAACAAGTAGCCCAGCAATAACTAGCAATAATAGAAAAGGCCAAATATGTAATAAACCTAAGAAGAATATAGAAATACCATTAAACCCAGATTTTATAGCGTTCCACATTTTAGTTCCGTAAGATGTTGTAACTGGTGTTTCTGAGGTTAGTTTATAAAACTCAACATCAATAGTGCTTAAAGACACTTTGTTTTGAAGGTATTTTAATCGTCCTTGTTTAGCTTCAATTTCTTCTCTTATATTAGATAATTCACGTTCTATTTCAAGCATTTCCTTAACTGTTTTTGCTTTAGAAAGGAGTTCTAAATAACGTTTTTCTAAAGTTAGTTTAGCTTTTAAGCGCGCTTCTAAATCTATAAATTCTTCAGTAACATCTTTAGCAGAAATACGCTTAGTATCAAAATATGCAACATCTTTCACAACCGCATCTATGGTCTTTTGAAAGTTATTCGTAGGTATTCTAATAATTAAATGCCTTGTAATGGTATTGTATGATTTGTTTGAATTATCATCTTGAATAAAACCTTTGTTATCTTGAATTGCTTTTTTGATTTGAAAATAGGTTTTATCTAAATCTTGCGTTTCAAATTTTAAGTAAGAGGTTTTAATTATTTTTTGCTCTATGTCTTCTTTAGCAATTGGAGCACCATAAGCTTTGTAATTATTGGAATCAACAACTTCAGTTTCATAATCCATAGCTGGAGATTCAGCATAATCAATGGATTCTCCTTTTGGAGAAGCACACATTAATGGCAAAAGAAGCACTAAAGCATAAGAAAGTAGTTTCATAGTAAGGGCGTTTAAGATTCAGAAATTTTATTAGAAAACTTTTCAAACAAAATTTTCATTTTAGTTTCAACTTGGGCAAATGTAGGTTTGTCTTTACCAATGTACAAAATCATAAACGCATGTTGCGTTGTTAAATTGTTAAAATAGCTGGCTTTATTTAATCGGTAAGACTCTCTAAGCAAACGCTTTATTCGGTTTCTGTCTACTGCAGTTTTAAAGTTTCTTTTACTAACAGACACTCCGGTTTTGGTTATAACATCATCTGCAAAATCTGTACCTAAATACACGAGTCGTAAAGGAAAAGCAGAAACCGATTGCCCTTCTGTAAACAATTGGTCAATAAGCTTTTTACTTTTAAGCTTTTCTTTTTTTGGATAGGTTGCAGACATAAACAGATTTATGCTTACAAAAATAGGAATAACAATTAACACCAAGCGAAATAAGACCTTTCATGACAAAAATCATTTTTAAAATGCCTGAAGTAGAGTAATTTAAACCATTGAAAACCAACTTAAACCGAACTGTTATGGGAGATTTAAATGTTTCTAAACTTAAAACCAAAAAAGACAAAGCTAATTTTATACATCATTTATTAAATGATATTGAAGCTTTGGACCTCATGATTGAAAATAACATGATTGAAGAAAATGCTTTACGAATTGGTGCAGAGCAAGAATTTTGTTTGGTTAATAATCAATTTTTACCTGAAAGTAAATCCTTAGAGTTGTTAGAGGACATTAACGACGATCATTTTACAACAGAAATAGGCAATTATAATTTAGAGCTTAATCTAGATCCTCTTAAACTTGATGCAGATTGTTTTTCTAAACTTCATAAACAATTAGACACCTATTTGATTAAAGCTAAAAAGGTGGCGGCAAAAAAAGATATTAAAATCATACTTACCGGTATTTTACCATCATTATCTATTAATAATGTGGGCGAAGAAAATATGACAGATGTTGAGCGTTATTTATTTTTAAATGATGCTATTAAGCAAAGGCGAAGAAAAAGTTTTGATATTAACATAAAGGGCGTAGACGAGCTTAATTTATTGCACGATTCTGTTATGTTAGAGGGTTGTAATACAAGTTTTCAGATGCATTTGCAACTTAGTCCAAAAGATTTTGTTGATAATTACAATTGGGCACAAGCTATTGCGGGGCCTGTTTTAAGCGCATGTACTAATTCTCCTTTATTATTTGGAAAAGAATTGTGGAGCGAAACCAGGATAGCTCTATTTACGCAGAGTATTGACACCAGGGTTAATTCTTATTTATTAAATGAAAAACAGTCTAGAGTTAGTTTTGGTAGCGATTGGGAAAAAGGAACTATAACAGATATTTTTAAAAACAATATATCTCGGTTTAGAAGTTTTTTAACTACACATTTTACACGTAATAGTGTAGATATGATTAAAAATAACGAAACACCAAAACTTAGGGCTTTACAGTTGCACAATGGCACGGTATACCCTTGGAATAGGGTTTGTTATGGTGTTTTGGATGGAAAGCCAAATTTAAGAATTGAAAATAGATATATTCCTTCTGGTCCCACAACTAAAGATGAAATTGCTAACATGATGTTTTGGGTTGGCATAATGATGGGAAAACCTAAAGCATTTAAAAATATCCATAAGCAATGGGATTTTAAAGATGTAAAAACAAACTTTTTTAATGCAGCACGTTATGGTATAGCTACACAGTTTTGTTGGAATGGTAAGTATATATCAAGTCACGATCTTATTTTAAATGAACTTTTACCTATGGCATATAAAGGACTTTATCGTGTTGGAATAACTCCTAAAGATGCAGAATATTATTTAAAAATAATTAAAGATAGGGTAGTTGGAATTAGCGGTTCAGAGTGGTTAGTTAGAAATTATAGAGCATTATTAAAATCGCACAAACGTTATGAGGCGATACAGATACTAACAGCTAATATGTACACTAAACAAGAACAAGGTTACCCTGTTTCTGTATGGGGCATGATAAATAATACAAGTAAACCCCTTTTTAAGGTAAAGCGTGTGGTAAAGCATATTATGAGTTCAGACATTTTCTCGGTCGATAAAAAAGATAGTATTGATTTAGTAATCCATATTATGAAGTGGAAAAATATTCATCATATGCCCGTAATAAATAATAATCATGAATTATTAGGTTTAATTAGTTGGACTGATGTTGAAACGTATTTAGATCAACCTATAAAAAAAGAAAATAATGTTGGATTATTAATGACTACAGATATTGTTACTGTTGAAGAATACACACCTATAGAAACTGCAAAAAAATTAATGGAAACTCACGCCATTGGTAGTCTTCCTGTTGTTAAAAACAATATATTAATTGGTTTGGTTACAAAAAACGACTTTACTGTATGATAGAAGTATATAATAAAGCACTTGATAGCAGAATAAAAATAGATAGAATATTAGGCAAAATTGAAGGCACTAAACCAGGACCCACCGTCGTATTTTTTGGCGGTATACATGGTAATGAAACTTCCGGGGTTTTTGCTATTAAAGATGCTTTGGCTGGTATTAATTCTACTTTTGTTAAAGGCACTATTTATGGCGTTGCAGGTAATTTAAACGCACTACAAGCACACAAACGCTATGTTAAAGATGATTTGAATAGGCTTTGGACTAAAAAGCAAATTAAAAATATAGAAGACAAGACTATTTTAAATGAAGATGAGGCAGAATTATTAGAATTGAATGTTGTTTTAAACAAGATTTTACAAACCAATCAGCCGCCATTTTACTTTGTAGACCTACACACTACTTCTAGTAAAACACTCCCATTTATTACCATTAATGATGCTTTAATTAATCGAAAATTCTCAGAACAATTTCCTGTGCCTATAGTTTTAGGGATTGAAGAATATTTAAATGGTCCATTATTAAGCTATGTAAATCAATTAGGATATGTCTCTTTGGGGTTTGAATCTGGGCAGCATGATGATTTTTCAGCCATCACGAATAGTATTGCTTTTGTGTATTTGGCACTCGTTTATTCTGGAGTTTTAAAAGAAGAAGCCGTTATTGGTTTTTCAAAATATCAAGAACAATTAAAGCAGCATGCTAATCATATAAATGATGTTTTTGAAGTGGTTTATCTCCATAAGATTTTAAAAGATGATCAATTTAAAATGCACAATGGTTTTAAAAGTTTCGAACATATAAAAAAAGGAACAAAACTAGCAGTAAGTAATACTATCGAAATTACAGCACCTACCAAGGGCAGTATTTTTATGCCTTTATATCAAAAACGTGGCGCTGAAGGTTTTTTTATTATAAAACCTATAAAGCCATTTTTTTTAAAATTATCGGCTATTTTAAGACGTATAAAAACAGATACTTTATTAGTTTGGTTACCAGGAGTATCTTGGGTTAATAAAACCGAAGGTGTTTTACAAGTAAATTTAACTGTGGCAAAGTTTTTGGCAAAACCATTATTTCATCTATTAGGTTATAGAAACAGACAAATAACTAGTACACATTTAAGGTTAAATAACCGAGAGCGTATTGCCAAAACTGAAATTTATAAAAGGGAGCCGTGGTATTAAGGCCATCAATGTTGTTCCTTTTTAAACCCATAAGTGTTTTGTCCAATAAAACCTTTTGGGAACTTATCATCCCCTTTAAACCCAATTTCTATAGTTCCGCTATCTTCAGGAATATAATTGGTTTTAAAAATGTAGTCCCAAAGACTTAAACTAATTCCATAATTTACACCGTTTTTACCTTTTGGTAGAACATAAGCATGATGATATAAATGCATAACAGGGTTATTGAAAATATACTTTAATGGCCCCCAAGTAATTTTTATATTAGAATGGTTAAAGTGTCCAATAGCAATAGCTATAAAATGAACAATATAAGCTTGTTCTGGTTCAAAACCACCTAATAGCATTACACCAAATGTTTTAAGGGGTTTGTAAAAAACATTTTCCATCCAATGGTATCTTAAATGTGCCGCAAAGCCCATTTCTTTAACACTATGGTGTACTTTATGAAACTTCCATAAAAACCCATATTTATGTAATAATACATGTGTAAACCATTGTACAAAATCAAGAAGAATAAAAAACACCAATAATTGCAACCAAGGCATCCATTCTGAGATATCAAAAATAGCTATGCTTTTTGCTGTTATATTTAGTTCGCCAAAAAGCAACCCTAAAACTTTGTAGAAACCACTAATTACTATGGAGAATATGAAAAAATTAAAAAACATATAAAACCCATCTAACCAGAAATCTTTTCTAAAAACAGATTGTTCTTTTCGCCACGGAAAGATTATTTCCAAAACCCATACAAAAAGTGAGATGGCAATAAGTCCATAAAAATAATTTGTATACCATGGTACCTCAAATATTATAGATTTCCATGTCCAATTTAATGTGCCTTGAAAGGCATTTATAAATGCGTCTATATACTTTTCCATTTCTATTTAGTGTTAAACGAATTTAGTTCCTTTCATAAAGTTAAAAATATAAACCAAAAAACCACTTTATTAAAAATAAAGTGGCTTTTTTATTTTTGAAATTAAGTTTACTTCTTATTATTCTCCTTATCAATATCCGCCATAAATTCTCTTGGGTCTATATGAACAGATTTTATAGCTTTTGAAGTCTCAAAAGTATAGGTAGGATACGCCCAAGCCCAATCTTTAATAATTGTTGCTGAGGTTGGTTTTTCGCCACGCATCATTTGTAATGGGATATAAAAATCCTCAGTTGCATTATCAGTATAAGTTACCGTAACATCAATTGGCATTGGCATTACGCCAATACGCTCTAAAGTAATAGATTTATTATCAACAGATTTTACAGCATAATCAATAGTGTTTGTAGTTTGCGCAAAATCTATTAAATACCAATCTAATTCTAGGCCAGATATTTTTTCAGCAGTTCTAATAATATCAAAAGGCTTTGGATGCTTAAAGGCAAAGTCTTCGAAGTATTTTTTAATTGTTTTTTTAAGGTTGTCTTCACCAATAATATAGCCTAATTGAGACATAAATACGGCTCCTTTACTGTACGCCGAAATACCATAAGATTGATTAAAAGAATAGCGATCTGCATGTGTAGTAAGCGGTTGCTCTTTTCCAGATTTTGCTAAGTAATAATAGCCTTTATATGAGTTCTCGTTTGGGTTAGCTTTACCTTCTTTAAAAATATCGTTCATAGCCCAGTTGCTTATGTAGGTTGTAAAACCTTCATCCATCCACTCGTGTCTTGCTTCATTGGAAGCTAATAAAAACTGAAACCAAGTATGTGCCATTTCATGAGCCGTAACACCAACTAAACTTCCAAAACTACGATCACCAGTAATTAGCGTACACATGGCATATTCCATGCCGCCATCACCTCCTTGAAGAACAGAATACTGGTTGTAAGGGTACTTACCAATATGTTCTGAGTAATACTGCATTAATTCTACAGTTTTAGATTGCATTTTTTTCCAGTTTGCTTTCTTCTCAGCATCTAAAGTGCTTTTGTAATAGAAATTCAAAAGCGGTCCGTTAGGTACTTGCTTCGTATCATGAGTATAATCTGGATCTGCAGCCCAAGTAAAATCATGTACATTTGGCGCTTTAAAATGAAGTGTTTTTTTATTGCCTTCAACTTTAGGGGTGTCTTGTAAATAACCAGTTCCGCCAACTACATAATTTTTATCGATGGTTAGTTTTACATCAAAATTACCCCATACACTATGAAATTCACGACCTATATATGGATCTGCGTGCCAACCTTCAAAATCGTATTCTGCTAATTTTGGGTACCATTGCGTCATTGAAAGCGCAACGCCTTCTTTGTTATTTCTACCAGAACGACGAATTTGTACTGGTACTTGAGCATCAAAATCCATATTAAAAGTTACGCTTTCTCCTGGTTGAATAGGTTTAGCTAATTCTACCTCTAAAACAGTACCAACAGTTTCATGGTTTAGGTTTACACCGTTTTGTTTAAGAGCATTTACTTTTATATATCCAATTTCATTAGGCTTAAGTTTACTTATTCTATCACCAACTCTACTATCTGGATCTGCAATGGTGCGAGAACGCACATCCATTTCACTACCTGGCTGAAACGCATTAAAGTATAAATGATAAAAAACTTTATTTAATACATCGGGTGAATTATTGGTATACACTAATTCTTGTTTTCCTATGTATTGATAGGTGTTTACATTCATATTAATGTCCATCTTGTAATCTACATGCTGTTGCCAATAGCTAGATGATGGAGCATTAGAAGGACTAGTGGGTGTTTGAGGTGTTGAAACTACAACATCTTTTTGGCTATTGCAGGACAGTAATAGTGAAACACTTAAGATTGAAATAAAAAAACGATTCATAAAGGCTAGAATTAAAAAAGGTTGTTTTAATGACATTAAAGTACACCAAAACAACCTTTATAGTATTAAAATATTATTTAGACATTTTATCTGCCATAATTAATGCATTGTATGCATTTACCATTTTTGCAGATTTACTTAAATCTGCAAAGGGTCTAATATCTTCTGAGTTTCCGCCTACAATAACTTTAGTATTGATGGCTAAACCAGAATCCATAATAATTTGTTTTACTTGAGCACCACTTAAATTAGGATAATAAGAACGAATTAAAGCTGCAACACCAGCAACAGCAGGAGCAGCCATAGATGTTCCTCCTTTGGTTTGATAATCGTTTTCTGGAGTTGTAGAATAAACACTAGCTCCAGGTGCAAATACATCTACATTTTGTTTTCCGTAGTTAGAAAAACCAGCAACCATACTCGATCCGTATTTTGGAGCCAAAGCACCAACTCTTATATAAGTGTTAGAAACTTCTTTTCCATTAACATTATCATCTGGGTAATTAGGTTCTGTATCTACATTTTTGCTATCATTTCCAGCTGCGTGTACAAAAACTACATCTTTTTCCGAAGCATAAGCAATAGCATCGCGAACCCAATCACTATGTGTTGAGTAGCTTTTACCAAAACTTCCGTTTATAATAGTTGCCCCATTATCAACCGCATAACGGATTGCTAGCGCAACATCTTTATCGTATTCATCGCCATTAGGTACGGTTCTTACACTCATTATTTCAACGTTGTTTGCAACACCGTTTGCGCCTTTTCCGTTATTACGTTCGGCTGCAATAATTCCGGCAACGTGTGTACCATGACTTTCACTTATCTTAACTGGTTTTACATTAGCATTGCCATAATATTTTGTAGACATATCGTCTGGGTTATCCCCAGTTACACGCCCTTTTAACTCTTTGTTTAGGTTATAATTTAAACGATCGTTAATACTCTCCAAACCATTTCCAATTTCTTTTTTAGCATCGGCCATAGACTCCATACCATTACTAAACATATAATTGGCAATTTGCTGAGCTTGAGCTAAACCTTCATCTTCGGTTTTAATCGCGCTTACTTCCTTTTTTGTATAATCGGTTTTACCAAAGTGCTTTGTTAAAGCTTCGTCAGCAGTTTTAATTTGCTGAAAAATTTGTTCATATTGTGTTTTTCTACCTAACCATTTTTGGTACTCAACATCATATTCGGCTTTAGCATTTGCATAATTTGGATGACTTGTGTTATTAGTAGCTAAAATTCTAACAAATTCTAATTGTTCATCATATCCATCACCTAAAAAATTCCATCCGTGAATATCATCGACATAACCATTATTATCATCGTCTTTTCCGTTGTTTGGAATTTCATCTGTATTGGTCCAAATGACGTCGTTTAAATCTTCATGATCTATATCAATTCCAGAATCAATAACAGCTACAATTACTTTTTGACCTTTTTTATTTTTAATGACTTCGGCGTAAGCTTTATCAACACTCATTCCAGGAATGGTATCTTTTACTAAGTCTAAATGTCCCCAATTGTGTTTTTCAGCTTCGGTAAGTTCAGATACTTTTAATGGAGACGTATCAATGTTTTCAACAGGCGTTGATAAAACAGCCGCTGTACCGCCACAGCCAGACATTAAGACTGCTAAAAAAGCAGATGTTGCTATTAATTTAATTGTTTTCATAATATTATTTGAATTAGTCATTTATAAATTTATTTGAATATATCTTGAGTGGTATAAACGTCCTTTAAACGTACACCTTTTTCAGTTTGTTGAACAGTTATAATTTCATTATGTGCGTCATGTTCTAAAAATAAATAGAAATTATGTTTTGCTGCCATATTTAAAAAGCCTTCTTTTTCATCTAGCGTTAATAATGGTCTTGTATCATATCCCATAACGTAAGGAAGTGGCAAATGCCCAACGGTTGGCAATAAATCTGCCATAAAAGCAATGGTTTTATCTTTATATTTAATTAACGGAATCATTTGTTTGTCTGTATGTCCATCAGCAAAAAAAATATCGAAACCTAATGCCGAATTTTCAAGGATATTACCTTTAGGAAGTGATGTGAATTTTAGTTGGCCACTTTCTTCCATTGGGATTATGTTTTCTTTTAAAAATGATGCTTGTTCTCTTTTGTTTGGTTCTGTTGCCCATTTCCAATGATCTTGATTACTCCAAAAATGTGCGTTTTTAAATGCAGGCTCCAAACGTGTTCTGTCTTTATTCCATTGAATACTACCGCCACAATGATCAAAATGCAGGTGCGTCATAAACACATCGGTAATATCGTCTCGATGAAACCCAAACGATTTAAGAGATTTATCTAAGCTAAAATCACCCCAAAGATTGTAATAACCGTAAAATTTATCAGATTGTTTGTTGCCCATACCATTATCTATTAATATAAGGCGATTGCCGTCTTCTATAAGTAAACAACGCGAAGCAATATCAATCATATTGTTAGCATCAGCAGGATTAGTTCGTTCCCATAATTTTTTTGGAACAACACCAAACATAGCGCCACCATCTAGCTTTAAATTACCGGCGTTTATTGGGTATAAATTCATAGAATTGTAAAATTAAGAAATCTATATTAAATCTTAGAAAATGTTAAGAATATATTAAGAAATGATTTGCATTAAATTTTCAAAAACTAAGTTTAATGAATAACTATTTTTAAGCGTTTGCCAAAATCATATAAAGCTTTAATTTCTTTGATACTTGCCAAACGTTCTTTTCCAAAAATAAGAATTGCATTTCCGTTAGATTCTACATGGTAATAGGGATTACTTTCAAAGAAATGAGTTACATCATCATTAAAAAATTTAGCGATGTTTACCTCGTTTTTACCTAGTAAATGGAAGCGATTAGAAAAATCGTCATGATTTTCGATAGGAATGTCTTTAAAACCCGCAAAAGCTGAAACTTTTTCTAGAAACCCTTCTTTATCTAATGTAAACTCCGGAATAGGCTTTTTTAGATTAATATGAAGCATGGTTTTACGCCCTTCTTCCTTGGTTATAAATTCACCTTCAGAAAACTCAATATCAAATAATGTTATAGCATTATCTTGTTGTGATAGTATATTATAAATATGATTAATATGCTTGGTTGAGAAAAATGAAAAACTATTTAGAAACGAAACGTCTTTTTTCTTTTTAGGAGTGTATTTTAAACTATAGTCCTCAGCTAAAGTTTCCATCTTTGTTTGACGTTTAGTAAGGCTATTTTTAATAATTTTAGGTACTGGTAATAAACGCCTTGACGCAAATGGGTGTTTAGTTTCGGTATCATGTAAATCTAAACCTACTACTCCAAAATACCCACCTCTTTTATCAAATAATTCTTGATAGTTGTTAATGTTTTCTAATACAGTATCATCAACAAAATCACATAAAGAAAAATCTACTATTACATCTTGATTTTCTGGAATAGCATCTAAATGTTTTTTTAGTCTAAAATAGTTTAAAAAGCTGCAGAAGTGTTTTACACTAACGTAATAATTGCTTTTGCCTCCATGTTCTTTATACATTAAAACATTGGGTTTTAATAAATTCCTAAGAAATAAGCCATAACCCAAATGTCTATTAATAATAACGTGGATAATAAATGTAGCTAAAACACCAGCAATAATACCTGTTATTAACCCAATTTTTAAGGTCACAATTAGTGTAACAAAAAAGATAATAAGTTGTTCTTTACCTATTGAAAACATTTTAGTAATTACCGTTGGTGACGCTAATTTGTAGCCTGTGTAAACCAAAATAGCCATTAAGGCTGGAAGCGGAATGCGCGTTAATTGGGTGCTAAAAAACACAATAAAAAAGACTAAAAAGAGTGCATGGAAGAAGTTTGCAGACCTATTACTTGCCCCTTGATTAACATTAACCGAGCTACGAGCAATTACCGTTACCACATTTAAACCACCTAATAAACCACTACCAATAGTGGCTAAGCCAAGCGCTTTTAAATCTCTATTAACGTTAGAGCGTCGTTTTTCTGGGTCTAGTTTATCTACTGCCTTTATACTTAAAAGCGATTCTATACTTGAAATTAGGGTTAATGCTAAAACACTACCCCAAAATGAAAAACTCCAAATATTGCTAAAATTAGGTCTGGGTAAATCTGCAATAATTTGTTGTATACTTGGTATGCCAGAAACCATATATTCTGGTGCAATTGGATTGGATTCGTGCAAACCAAACTCAAAATAATAACTAAACCCAATGGATAATATTACAATCCACATTGGTGCTGGTATAAGTTGTAAATATTTGTTCCTAATTTTTGAATAGAAAAGCATGATAGCTAAACTTAAAATACCAGCTAAAGCGGCAAAAATTAAGCCTTTATTTTCATAGTGAATCGCATCGTTAATAGTGTAAGGAATTTCTAAAAGATAATCTATAGTGTCTGCTCTTTTAATTTTATGCGCAAGCATAATATGAAATTGTTTTCCCAGAATAATTAAACCTATGGCGGCAAGCATACCTTGGATGGCCGACGATGGAAAAAAATCTGAAAGCGCACCCATTCTAAAAAAGCCAAGTAATAAAAGCAAAACACCAGAGCACATAATCGCCACATAGGCACTTTCTATGCCTAAAGTGGTAATAGCTACTAAAAGCACGCCTACTAAACCATTTCCAGGTCCAACAATAGTAACATGACTACCTCCAAAAACAGAAACAATAATACCGCCAACAACTGCAGCAATTATACCCGCAATAGGAGGCGCATCACTAGCCATAGCAAGTCCTAGGGCTAAAGGTAACGCGATAAGGCTTACTACAAAACCAGAGAAAATGTTTTTAGGTAGCGCTTTAAAAAATACGGTTATGTTATTTTTTTTTGGACTCATTGAAGGATTAACACATCGGTTGGTAATTCGGTTAAAATATGCTCTATATCATGTGGAAATAATCGGTCCCAAAAAGTCATTTTTGATGGGCCATTCATTATTAATAAATCGGCTCTAGAAATTTGCGCATAATGCCCAATAGAATAGCCTCGTTTACCAAAAATGGGTTGTAATTTTATAGTTTTATTTTTAGTAAATTCTTTAGGAATATGTGTAATAATTTCTTTTACTCTTGAGTTTTCTCTAAGTTTTATGCGCTCTTTGGCTATTGTTGCTCTTCTAAGCGATTTATCATCATTAACTTTTACATGAATTTCTTCTTGTTCAATTTCTTCAACAATAGTTATTTTATCAGAATTAAGGTGACTGGCCACATAAAAAGCAGAAGTAATTGTTTGTTCTGTTTTTGGGTCTTTTAACCCATTTACTACAATATGCTTACATGGAATACGCTCAACAGAAGGATTAATTAATAATAAAATAGAACATTTTGCTTTTCTAGTAATTTTCCTTGCAATAGAACCAACGTAGTATTTTAAAATTTTTTCACGTTGAACTGCACCAAGAATTAATAAATCTATTTTCTTTTCTTCTGTAGTAGAAAGAATAACATTTACAGGGTCGCCAGTTTTAAAAACAACTTCATAATCTAGTTTGTCTTTTTCAAAGCTTTTAAGTATGACACGCAGCATGTTAGTTTTTTCTTCTGAAGGGTCACCAACATGAATTAAAAATAATTTTGCTTGAAAAAAAATAGCTAACCTTGCTGCCTCAAAAAGGTTAGCTTTTAAGTTTGGAGAATATGCTACCCCAATTCCAATACTTTTAAAAGGCTTTAAAGACAAAGGTTTTACTATATTTTTGAGTGAAAGTTGAAAGATAACATTTTTTCAAAACATTAAATGATGCGTTTTACTTAAATTAGTATTTTTAAACAAAAGAATACGCCTATGTTAGAACTTGCAGGAATTATTATTTTAGGAATATTAGCCCAATGGGTAGCTTGGAAATTTAAAATCCCAGCCATTTTGCCTTTAATTTTAATTGGTCTTTTAGTGGGCCCAATTGCCGCAGAGTTTTTAAGTGACGACGGTACTAAATGGATTGAACCTATTTGGAACGGAGAAAAAGGCTTATTTCCTGGAGAAGGCTTGTATTATTTTGTATCGTTAGCCATTAGTATTATTCTTTTTGAAGGTGGCTTAACATTAAAACGCGCAGAAATTAAAAATGTAGGCCCAGTAATTACTAAGTTAATTACTCTTGGTTCGGCGGTTACCTTTTTTGGTGCTGGCATATTAGCACATTTTGTTTTTGAGTTAAGTTGGGAGTTGTCGTTCTTGTTTTCTGGATTAATAATTGTTACTGGACCAACAGTAATAACACCAATTTTAAGAAATATTCCGCTTAAAAAAGATATCTCAACTGTTTTAAAATGGGAAGGCATCTTAATTGATCCTATTGGCGCCTTAGTTGCCGTATTAATGTTCGAATTTATTAGTGTAGGTGGCGGTGGCGGTTTTACTAAAACGGCACTAATTGAGTTTGGAAAAATTATACTTTTCGGAACTACTTTCGGCTTTACTTTTGCACATGGTTTAGCGTTTGCTATCAATAAAAAATTAATTCCTCATTATTTACTAAATGTGGTGTCTTTATCAACTGTTTTATTGGTTTTTGTTGAATCAGAAATTTTTGCTCATGAATCTGGATTGCTTGCTGTTGTTGTTATGGGTATGGTTTTGGGCAATGGAAAACTTCAAAATTTAAAGGAGTTGTTATATTTTAAAGAGTCTTTAAGTGTTTTACTAATATCCATATTATTTATCCTTTTGGCAGCAAATATTAATATTGAAGATATGATGTTGCTCTACACCTGGAAAACAGCAGTTCTTTTTGCTGCAGTAGTCTTCTTAATAAGGCCAGCAGCCGTATTTTTAAGCACTATGGGCTCAAAACTAAAGACTAATGAAAAAGTTTTTATTAGTTGGGTAGGACCAAGAGGTATTGTTGCTGCGGGTATTGCATCGCTTTTTGGAAGTAAGCTTTTAAAACAAGGTGTAGAAGGTGCAGAATATATAACGCCATTGGTTTTTATGATTGTGTTAGGAACTGTATTGTTAAATGCTACAACGGCACGTTTATTTGCCAAAATAGTAGGGGTTTTTCTTAAAAAATCTGAAGGTATTTTAATTGTTGGTGCATCAAAAGTTTCTAGGTTACTTGGCCATTACCTTGTTACAAATGGCAGGCATGTAGTGCTTATAGATAGTAATGAAAAGAATATTCAAAAAGCCAAGGAATTAGGATTAGAAGCAATAAGCACAAATATATATTCTGATACTTTAATGGATAATATTGAGCTTAGTGATGTGGGTTACATTATGGCGCTAACTGGAAATCCAGATATTAATAAATATGCTATCAATAAATTTAGCAAGCAGTTTGGCGAAAATGGAGCTTATAGATTAGTAACCACGCAAGAAATGTTGGATGACACTAATAATCCTGAAGATGGTCTATTTTCTCATAATGATGATTTTAGTGCGTTATTAGAATTAGCAAGAGCTTATCCATCTATTCAAGAGATTGATCTTGAAGATAAAGTACATTATGACAAGCTGATTAAAATTTCGAATGAAGACCCAGATATTATTCCATTATTTGTAAAAGACAATGAAGGTGAATACCATATTATATCATCTCACAATCTAGAATTCGAAAACATTGAAGCTGGTTATCAACTCGTTTATTTAGGAAAACCTTTTGATGTTGATGAGGTCCCAACTGTTGAGCCTAGTACTATTAAAGAAGATTAAAGGACTATTAATAGTTCTACTCAAGGACAACAAAAAAATCTTTTAATCCAGTTAATATACTTTGTACCGCATAGGCTGCTAATATTAAGCCCATAACTTTACTTATTACTGTGATTCCATATTCGCCAATTCTTTTTTGAACCAAGCTCGCTCCAAGTAAAATGGACATAGTAACTCCAATTACCACTAACACCAATCCTGTTGTAATTGCTTGTTGCTCTATCGAGTAAAGGTTATTATCTGTTAATAATACAACAGCCATAATTGCTCCTGGAGAAGCTATTGAAGGAATTGCAACAGGGAAAATAGTTACGTGTCTATAATCATTAATCATATGTTTTTCTGATTCGGGTTTACCTTCACCAAAAATCATTGTTAAAGCAAATAAGAATAATATAACACCTCCAGAAATTTGAAAAGCATCTAATGTAACCTCCATTCCGTCAAGAATTAATTGACCTACTACTATAAAAAATAATAGAATTAGAAAAGCAATAAAAGAAGCCCTAATAGCAACTTTTTTTTTGTGTTTTTGGTCTAATTGCTTAGTGGCTTCTAAAAATACTGGTACAGAACCAAGCGGATCAATTACAGCAATTAAAAAGAATATTTTAGTTATAATTTCCGTTATCATGTGTTTTTTAATCTTTTATAATTTGAAAAAAGCCTTTCTAAATAAAAGAAAGGCTTTTTGTTATTTAAAGAAACAACTATTTTAAGCCATTATATGAAGCTCTGTAAACTCTTTTGTAAGCACTAGAGTGTTATCTCCATTTGGTTTCAGGTCTTTAAGAGGTATGATGACATTATCAACTTCAATTTTAGAAATCTTAAATGGTAAACCACGTAAGTTTAACTTAAAGGTTTTATAGGTTGTTGTGAATTTACCAGATTTATGTTGTTGAATAATCAACTCGTTTTTCTTACCAGATAATTTAAAATCTCTTAAACTATATCTACCTTTAATATAATCATAACCGTCTGTAGCATCTTCGTAAACTTGAGACGTTTCATTACCTTCTGTATAGTATACATCTAGTATAAGCTCATCAATAGTTTTTTCACCTACATATTGTTGAATTGGGTATTTAGGAATAATAGCACCTTCTTTCACGAAAATTGGCATGCTATCTAAATCTGCATCAACCCAATGTTCTGATCCGCCTTCAATAGCTTCGTCTGTCCAGAAGTTATACCATTTTCCTCTAGGAATATAAAGACGTCTTCCTTTTTGGTTTGGTCCTGTTATTGGGCAAGCCAATATTTTTTCTCCAAAAATAAACTCATCATTTCTGTAATGTGTTTGTGGATCGTGTTGATCGTATAACACCAATGATTTTAATATTGGCACACCTTCTTCAGCATATCTCCAAAACGCAGTATATAAGTAAGGTAGTAATTGATATCTTAATTCAATAAATTTTCTTACTACATCTGTAATGGTTGTTCCAAAAGCCCAAGGTTCTTGATCGCCGTGGTCTCCAGAAGAGTGTGTTCTACAAAATGGGTGGAAAATACCTAACTGAATCCAACGTGCGTATAATTCGCCATTTGGTTGTTCTGCAAATCCTCCAATATCAGATCCTATAAAAGAGAATCCAGACATACACATACGTTGTGCTTGTAAGTTTGCAATGGTTAAATGATCCCAAGTTGCAATATTATCACCTGTCCAACTAGAGGTGTAACGTTGTGTACCAGAATAAGCTGCTCTTGTAATTACAAAAGGTCTTTTTGGGTAAGAGAATTTCTTTAAGCCTTGATATGTAGCACGTGCCATTTGCATACCGTAAACGTTGTGTGCCTTTTTGTGGCTACATTGGTTTCCGTCGTAATCGTGTCTTACATCATCAGGGAAGGTTTTTCCTGGAACGTCCATTACTGCCGGCTCATTCATATCATTCCAAACACCTTTAACACCTATATCTTCAACAAGTTCTTGAAATAAATTAGACCACCAATCTCTAACTTCAGGGTTAGTGAAGTCTGGGAAATAACATTCTCCCGGCCAAACTTTACCTTTCATGTAAGGACCATCGGCACGTTTACAGAAGTAATCTTTTTCAAGGCCTTCTTTAAACACAGAATAATCCATATCTATTTTAATACCCGGATCAATAATAACAATGGTTTTAAAACCATCATCGGCTAATTCCTTAACCATGCGTTTAGGGTCTGGGAAATACTCTTCGCTCCAAGTGAAACATCTAAAACCTTCCATGTAATCGATATCTAAATATATAGCATCACAAGGAATTTGTAATTCTCTAAATTTAGATGTGATTTCTTTTACGTTAGATTCTGGGTAGTAACTCCATTTACATTGGTGGTACCCTAAAGTCCATAATGCAGGCATTTCATGAGGTTTCCCTGTTAAGTCGGTGTAGTTTACAACTACATCAGACATTTCTGGACCGTAAATAAAATAGTAATTCATTTCACCACCTTGTGCCCAAAAACTTGTAATATTTCTTCGTTCGTTACAAAAATCAAAAAAGGATCTAAATGTATTATCGAAAAATATACCGTAAGATTTTTTATTGTGTAAACCAGTATAAAACGGAATGGTTTTATAAATAGGATCTGTGTCTCTGCCGTAAGCATAAGAATCTGTTAC
Source organism: Algibacter sp. R77976 (assembly GCF_044594645.1). Taxonomy (GTDB): domain Bacteria; phylum Bacteroidota; class Bacteroidia; order Flavobacteriales; family Flavobacteriaceae; genus Algibacter_B. The sequence continues at coordinate 921,177 of NZ_CP138989.1, read as the reverse complement.
CCAGTTTTCAAAACGTTTTCCTTTAAGGTTATTGTCAACTGGCTTATCACCTAAACCATAATAACTTTCACCTGGTTGAGCGGTTTTAGACATTTTAACAATATCGCCACCAAGCTCGTAACTTTCTTCCCAATGGAAACCTAGTTCATCTTCGCAAATTAAAGAGTTGTCTTTTGCATCATAAATAGATGTACGTAAATCTAATTTTGAAATATGGCAAATAAGTTTTGCGGTAGTTATGATGTATACATCATCATTTTCGGTAACCTCTAGATGATTATAACCTCTACTCGCGTATTTGGTAATAGCATAAGAAAAATCGTTTTCAAATATGCCGGTAGTTGTAAATCTAAAACGAAGAATACTATCTCTCCTTACTGTAACTTCTAAAATAACACCGTTTGCGGTTGTAAATGATAAGACATTAAGGTTCTTCTCGTATGAAACTATTTTTGATGGAAATAAATTCCCTTTATATTCTAATTCTGTATTTAATATCATAAAATTATGTATTAATATTAATTGACGAAAATACTAAATTTTAAAGACCTTAGATATTTCTTTTCATTAAAAAAAGACTGTAAACATTGAATAAAAATAAAAAAATGACCTGTTAAATTACAGATAGTTTAACATATTGTAAATAAGTAGATTTTTAGTACTTTTTATAGGTTTTTATTTTGACTTAAAACGCTGAAATAATTTAGCTTAAGTCGGTTTTTTGATATTTAAAAGCTTCTTGATTTAGTATTTTAATCAAGAAGCTTTATAATTTAATTTCTAGTAAATTCTTATAAACTTATTTAAATTTAAAGACGGTTACTGCTAATGGTGGTAATGTAATTTCAGCAGAATAATCTTTACCATTCCAAGGGTCTTTTTTAATAGTTGTTTCTTTTTTGTTTGTTATACCACTTCCTCCAAATTCTTTGGCATCACTATTAAAAATTTCAATTAGTTTTCCTTTTGATGTAACACCTATTTTGTAATTCTTTCTAACAGTTGGTGTTAAATTACAAACTACAACTACATTGTCTTCTTCTTTGTAGCCTTTTCTTATATATGAAATTACACAGTTTTCGTGGTCGTCATGACTTATCCATTCAAAACCTTCACCACTAAAGCCTTTTTCATATAGTGCTGGTGTATTTTTATAAATGGTATTTAGCGATTTATAATAGTTTTGCATGTCTTGATGTGGCTTAAATTCTAATAGATTCCAATCTAAACTTTCTTGAAAATTCCACTCGTTATATTGCCCAAACTCACCACCCATAAACAAGAGTTTGGTTCCCGGATGTGTAAACATATAACCGTATAATAAACGCAGGTTTGCAAAGCGCTGCCACTCGTCACCAGGCATTCTTCCTAGGATAGAATTTTTGCCATAAACTACTTCATCATGAGATAATGGAAGCATAAAGTTTTCAGTAAATGCATAAGCAAGACTGAATGTAATTTCATTATGATGATATTTTCTGTATACAGGATCTTTAGAAAAATAGTCTAAAGTATCATGCATCCAACCCATCATCCATTTCATACCAAAGCCTAAACCACCAAGAAAAGTAGGTTTAGATACCATTGGGAATGCTGTAGATTCCTCGGCAATAGTTTGAGTATCTGGGAAAGAAGCATAAATTTCTTCATTTAATTCTTTTAAGAAGCTTATAACAGCTAAGTTTTCTCTTCCGCCATACATGTTTGGCTCCCATTCGCCATCTTCTCTCGAGTAGTCCAAGAATAACATTGATGCAACAGCATCAACACGTAAACCATCCGCATGGTATTGATCCATCCAGAAAGCTGCATTACTAATTAAGAAAGAGCGTACTTCATTACGTTCATAATTAAAAATTAAACTTTTCCAATCTTGGTGGTAGCCTTTACGTTTATCAGGGTGTTCGTATAAATGCGAACCATCAAAAAATCCTAACCCGTGTGCGTCTTCTGGAAAATGAGAAGGTACCCAATCTAAAATAATACCTACTCCAGCTTGGTGAAGTTTATCTACTAAATATTTAAATTCTTCAGGGTAACCAAAACGCGAAGTTGGTGCGAAATATCCAGTAACTTGATACCCCCAAGACGGATCATAAGGAAACTCCATAATAGGCATAAGCTCAACGTGTGTGAAATTCATCTCACTTACATATTTAACTAAATCATCAGCCAACTCGAAATAAGACATGAAACGGTCTTCTTCTATTTGCCTTTTCCAAGACCCTAAGTGTACTTCGTAAACCGAATAAGGTGCATCAATAGCATTATGCTTTTTACGTGTTTTCATCCAGTCTTTATCTTTCCACTTATAATCATCGTCCCAAACTATAGATGCTGTATTTGGGTTATGCTCATAGCGTCTTGCATAAGGGTCTGCTTTTTCGGTTTTTATATCGTTATTATTACTTTGTATTTTGTATTTGTATGTAGCACCTTTTTCAACAAGCGGAATAAAACCTTCCCAAATACCGCTAGAATCCCAACGGACATTTAATTGGTGTTCACCTTCCATCCAATAGTTAAAGTCACCAATTACACAAACTTGTTTTGCTGTTGGAGCCCATACTGCAAAATATACGCCGTCTATACCGTCTACAGTCGTTAGATGAGATCCAAATTTTTCATATAGTCTAAAATGCTTTCCAGCTTTAAAAAGGTTAATATCAAATTCGGTAAATAAACTGTGAACTTTTACTTGTGCCATAAATTAATGATTTATAATATTAGATATTCCTTTTAAAGGAATAACTGCCCATTGCGGACGTGAATTGAGCTCGTAACCCAACTCGTAAACTGCTTTTTCTAATAAGCAGTATTTTAATATAAAAATACGCTCTTGATTGTATCCTAAATTTAAATTTGCGTTTTGTGTTTCTGTAACATACGTGCCTAAAAATAACCCACAAATATAGCGGTATAATATTTCTCCTGCTTTAAAAAGATGTTCTTGATTTGAAGGATAGCTTTCTTGATTGTTAAAGATGGTGGCATAAATAGCATAATGAAATGATCTAAATAAACCAGCAACATCTTTTAATGGTGGTTGTTTTACTTTTCTATCTCGAATTGTACTTTCAGGTTCACCTTCAAAGTCTAGAATATAATAATCGTTATCCTTTACTAATACTTGCCCTAAATGATAGTCGCCATGAATTCTTATGCGTTCGCCTTTAAGTTTTGTCCAATCAAAATCTACAAAACGTTTTCTAATACTGTTTTTCTTTTCAAGAAATTCTTGAGCAAGCGTTGAGGCTAAACCTTCTAGCTCGTCAAGGTTGTTTTCAATAATATTCAGTCTGTTTTGAAACTGATAAAACATTTTATTTTTTAACCAAACTTCGTAATCACCATTATAATGCGCTGGTGTAAAGGCTGTTTCTTCAAATTCTGAACCTAAAGCAATGTGCATTTCTGCAGTTCGTTTTGCTAAAGTTTTTACCTGATTAAACAAATTTAAACCGGCCCAATCTATAATTTGAGGCGGAATAGATTTTATTGCTAAACGCTGGTATAATTCTGTGTTTGGTAGGGAATCAATATCAATTCTTTTGTTTTCTAGATTTAAAAATACGTTATGTAACTCTTTCAGCATGTAATCCCATGCATCTCCTTCATTAGGAATCATTTCTTGCATTAAAGCAATAGTGATGTTTGTATTTTTTGAGTCTACTAAATTGATACTTCCTAAATACGCTGGGGTGTTTTTAAACTCTTTTTTTTCTGATAAAAAACGACTCATTTCGTAGTCAGGGTTTTTATCAGCAAAAATGCGTCTAAAAAATTTTAATGCGTATTTTTCGTTATAAACTAATGAGGTGTTACTTTGCTCTAAACCCATGAATCTTGATGATTCATAAGAAACATCATTAAATATATGACTTTTATGATATTGAACTTTAGTTGTGTCTTTAGGTTCGGCTGTCTCAATACGTTCAAAAACTAATTTCCTGAATGCTTCTAAATTTACAGCATCGATAATATACCCTTTTTGATTTTGAAGACTTATTGGAAGAATTCTATCTTTTTGAGCAAAATTTTCGTCGGTAACAAAAGCAATCGGTAAAAAATAATGCTGATAAAAAGCTTCAACAAAATCAACTTCTAAGATGAGTCCAAAATAGATTTCACCATGTTGCTGAATTTTAAAATATTCAGCAAGTTCAATATATTTTAATTGACTAGATTTTCCGCCATACCAACGTTGTTTAACAATATAGGCCTCTAATACATCAGATAAAAATGTTTTTATAAACGCTTTATTATCTAGTAAAGCCTCCCAAGAGTCATCTGACTCAAAAAGTGGTTTAACTGTTGATATTGAAGCGCTATGACTCATAGACTATTTGTTTATATGGAAAACGTGAAATGGCATAGTAGGGTGTAACTCTACAAAGCACCACTCGCTATTCCAATTGTAACGGCTATCTGTTATTAAATCATGCATTTCAAGATTATGACCATGATATACACCAATATCGTGAAGAGGCACTTGAACAGTACCCTGTTGCGAATTGTGGGCATCTAAGCTTATAATTACAAATATTTGATTGGTTCTATCATCATTCCATTTATAAAATGCTAATAAATTATCATTATCTATATGGCAGAATTTTATATTATTAGTTTGTTGCAGCGCAGCATTATTATGCCTTATATAATTTATTTTTGAAATAATAGTAATGAGCTTATTCTTGATTTCCCAATCATAATGTGTGATTTGAAATTTTTCAGAATTTAAATACTCTTCTTTCCCTAGTAAGGATTCAGATAACATATATTCAAAAACAGGTCCGTAAATACCAATGCTAGAGCTTAATGTAGCAGCTAATGCATAACGCTGTATGTGTTTAGATTCGTTAGCGCCTTGTAAATGATGCGGATTAATATCTGGTGTGTTTGGCCAGAAATTTGGCTGCATGTATTCCTTCAATTCAGTCGTTGTTAGCTCTGTAACATACTCTATAATTTCATGCTTGTTTTCACGCCATGTAAAGTAGGTGTATGATTGTGTATAGCCTTGTTTTGCTAACTGTTGCATTACTTTTGGTGCTGTAAATGCTTCAGCTAAAAATATTACATCTGGATGTTTTGCTTTTACTTCTGTAATAATCCAATTCCAAAAATAAAATGGTTTGGTATGCGGGTTATCAACTCTAAAGATGTTTATGCCACAATCTATCCAATGCATTAAAATATCTAAGCACTCTTGCCATAAGTTTTTATAATCTTCGCTTTCCCAGTAAATAGGAAGAATGTCTTGATATTTTTTTGGCGGGTTTTCTGCATACTGTACCGTACCATCTTGACGCCATTTAAACCAAGACGGGTGATCTTTTACCCAAGGGTGGTCTGGAGCTGCTTGTAACGCATAATCCATGGCAATTTCAATATCGTTTTCTTTAGCTCTCTGAATTAAAGATTTAAAATCGTCAAGCGAACCTAATTGCGGATGGATATCTTTATGTCCGCCATGTTGCGAACCAACACCCCAGGTTGAACCAACATCGCCATCATGTGCTTCGGTGGTATTGTTTTTACCTTTACGGTTTACTTCACCAATAGGATGAATTGGTGGTAAATAAACCACATCAAACCCCATGTTTTTTACACGAGGAAGCAAACGCTCACAGTCTTTAAAAGTACCATGAACTCCAGGTTGTTCTGAAGCCGAACGTGGAAAAAATTCATACCAAGTACTAAACCTAGCTTTTTTCCTATCAACAAAAACGCGATATTCTTCTGTGGTATTATCAAGTATTTTTATTGGGTTGTTATAGAATATCTGGTATAACCTATCTGTTGTTGCTTCAGTAATAGCTTCTCCATAATCATCTTCATTTTTAAACAGTTTATGAAGCTGTTCTAAATAGACTTTATCATCAGCATTTACTTGTTTTAAGATGGCCTCAATATACTCAGCCCCTTCAAGTAATTCAGAATACACATATTGACCGTCATTAATTTTTCTAATTAAACCGTAGCGCCAATTAAGAGCATAGTCTACCCAAGCTTGTACTTTATATGAATAAAAACCTTGAGTATCAACAGTAAATGCTGCTTTCCATTCATCATTGGAGGTTAGCGTCATTCTTGTTTCTCTCCAAGCTCTGCTTTTTTCAGGCTTATATAGAATTGATGCGCCTAAAACATCATGGCCATCTGCCATAATGTGTGCGTCTACATTAACAATTTCATTAACAATACGTTTTATATAAAACTCACCACAGTTTACACTTGGTGAAACATGGTCTATTACAACTCTTCTTTGGTCTTGCATTTTTATTAATTATAATAAGAAAAATAAAGGTTATTTATATTACTGTTCCTTTTGGTATTGTTACACCGTGTTTAATAACCACAATGCCATCTCTAATACAATATGTTTCGGTTTCTGTATCTTCTAGGTGTTTGCCTCCGTTTATTCTAACATCATCTCCAATACGACAGTTTTTATCGAGGATGCAGTTTTTTATAAAGCAACGTTCTCCAATACCCATTAAATTTTCAATTTTATTGTTTTGCATATCCTCAAGAGACTCATAATAATCTGCACCCATCATGTAGGTGTTAATAATGGTCGATTCTTTACCAATTCTTGATCTAATACCAATTACCGATTTTTCAATTTTCGATGCACTAATAATACAACCTTCTGAAACCACAGCCTTGTCTAATGCCGTTCCTGCAATTTTTGTAGTTGGAAGCATTCTGGCGCGCGTATAAATACGCTTATCTCTGTTGTATAAATCAAATTTAGGAATATCATCTGTTAATCCTAAATTGGCTTCAAAAAATGATTCTATAGTTCCTATATCGGTCCAATACCCTTCGTATTGATAGCTTAACGTTTTGTGTTTATCTATGGCTTGAGGAATTATTTCTTTACCAAAATCGTTAGTATCTGGGTTTTTCATTAAATCCACTAAAAGTTCACGATTAAAAACGTAAATACCCATAGATGCTAAGTAATTTCGATCTTGCGACTTCATATCATTACTTACTTCAGAGGTCCAATCTGGTAATAAGCTGGCATCTGGTTTTTCAATAAAAGAAGTAATAACGCTTTCTTCATTAGCTTTAAGAATACCAAATCCGGTAGCGTCTTTTGCATTTACAGGAATGGTTGCAATAGAAATTTCTGCACCACTTTCTTCATGAGCTTCAATCATTTTATCATAATCCATTTGGTATAATTGGTCTCCAGATAAAATTAAAGCATATTCAAAATCGTGGTTTAAAAAATGGTGCATACTTTGCCTTACAGCATCAGCAGTTCCTTGAAACCAGGTTTTACTTTCTGGTGTTTGTTCTGCTGCCAATACATCGACAAATGCACTACTAAAAAAACTAAAATGATAGGTGTTTTTGATATGTTTATTTAATCCGGCAGAGTTGAATTGTGTTAATACAAAAATACGTTTGATATCTGCATTAATACAGTTCGAGATAGGGATGTCAACCAATCTATACTTACCTGCTATTGATACAGCTGGTTTTGATCGTCGGTCTGTTAATGGATATAGTCTTGAACCTTGACCACCACCTAATACAATGGATAAAACTTTATTGTTAATCATATTTTAGTTTTTTTAGTTAGTTCCTTTAATTTATATTAATGATTTATATAATTCTTCTACTTGTTTAGCTATGGCTATCCAATCAAAATAATCTTCAACACGTTTTCTGCCTTTTTCTGCCATGGTTTCCCTTAGCGATTTATCACTAATCACTTTATTTACTCCGTTGGCTAAATCTCTTGAAAATTTATCAGGATCAATAGGTTCAAAAGGCGCTTCTGTTTGTTGTTCTAACGGAATTAACAGCCCTGTTTCGCCATGCACAACAACTTCTTTAATGCCACCAACCGCACTTGCTACTACAGCCGTATTACATGCCATGGCTTCAATATTTATAATTCCAAATGGTTCATATATTGAAGGGCAACAAAATACATCGGCATGCGAGTATAATTGAATAATTTCTTCTTTAGTTACCATTTTGTCAATCCAAATCACATTATCGCGTGTTTTTTTAACGACGTTAACAGCGTCTTTCATTTCTTCTCCAATTTCTGGAGTATCAGGTGCGCCTGCACACAGTACAATTTGCGTATCTGGATCTATATATTTTATAGCATTTACCAGATGAATAATTCCTTTTTGACGCGTAATTCTACCAACAAAAAGCACATATGGCTTGGTTTTATCAACGCCATACTCATCTAAAGTCGATGTTTCTGATGTGGTTATATATTGTTGAAGATTTATACCATTGTATATAACATGAACTTTACTTTCATCTACATCAAAATGTTTTAAAACATCTTCTTTCGTTTCTTCTGAAACCGCAATAAGGGCATCAGCCATTTCTATTGCTGTTTTTTCTACCCATGAAGAGGCATCGTATCCACGTCCTAATTGTTCACGTTTCCAAGGGCGTAAAGGCTCTAAAGAGTGTGTTGTAATAACCAAAGGAACACCATAGCAAAGTTTTGCAACAATACCCGCAAAGTGAGCATACCAAGTATGACAATGAACCACGTCGGCATTAATAGGTTCTGCATTCATATGAAGACAAGTACTCAAGGTCTTGAAAACCGACTTTAATTTATCATCAGAATTTTCAAAAACACCATCATCAAAAGGAAACCCTTTTACAGTTAAATTTTCTGATTTGACATCTTGATCTCCAAAGCACCTTACATCCATTTCAATTAATTTAGCCAATTCGTCGGCCAAATATTCAACATGTACTCCTGCGCCTCCATAAACATATGGTGGAAATTCTCTTGTGTAAAAAAGTGCTTTCATATAAGGAAATTAAAAAAAACGTTTAAAAATCATACAAAAAAAGGAAATTCATTAACAGAAAGAGCTTTTTGTTGTGTTTAATTAAAAAAAATTGCCAATACAATGTTTTTAAGTCAGTTTATTGAAAATCAGGTAAAAGACGTATCAAAAAATGGTAATTTGTTAATAACAATTAAAGTGTTTTAATTAAAAGTAAACAAATAGTTAATTCTAGCTAAGCATAGTAAAATTAAGCATTTGTTATAGGTTTAACTATAAATTAAGTTTACAATGTTATAAACATACAAAATATTTATTAACATTATTTGTGTTGTTTTATTTTTATGAAAAAATAGGCGTTTCTTCCTTTAAAGGAAATTATTAATAAAAAAAATAAGTAAAACGACAGGTTTGGTTTTAATCATTCAAACAAAATTGCTAAAATGATTATTAAATTATTTGAAGATAATCTATTTTATTAAAACTGAATTATCAATTTAATAATAAAATGGACTATAAATAGGAATAATATATTTTTATTTGGTTTTGCTTAAATGAATTTCTCAATAATTTCATTATTGTCATTAAGCTTGTCAAAAAAAAAGGAACTTTCAACCTTATTTTAGCCTGATTCATCAGAAACGATTTTAAATTATTTAGTAATCCCCATAGATTTGACTTATCAATCTAAAACAAGCAGTTATGAATGTCTTAATTAAAATCATTTTAGCCTTTCTTTTGGGAGTAGTTACTCTTAATGCTCAAAATCAAGTTTCAGGAACAGTTTCAGAAAACAATCAACCTCTTGAGTTTGCTAACGTTGTAATGTATAGCGAATTTTCTAAAGACGTAGTTACAGGAGTTATTTCTAATGAAAGTGGAAACTATATTTTTACAGATATTGCAAATGGAAGTTATTACATAGAAGTGTCTATGCTTGGGTTTAAAACCCAAAAATCAGAGGTATTTGAGCTTTTAACAAATAAAGAGTTAGATTTTATATTAATCGAAGAAAATCAAAACTTAGATGAAGTAGTCATTAAAAATAAACGTCCAGTAATTAGGCAAACCGCAGAAAAACTTATCGTAGATCTAGAAAAATCTGAAATGATTAATTCCAACCTTCAAGATGTTATGAAAGGCGTTCCAGGAATTTTGGTGACTAATAATGGTATAAGTTATGCCGGGCAAAGCAATATTAGGATTCTTATTAATGGAAAAACCACCGATTATATGGATATGGATACGCTACTTCGCGATATGCCGGCAGATAATATTGCTAAGGTAGAATTGGTAGAACAACCAGGCGCTGAGTTTGATGCAGAAGGTTCTGGGCCTATTATAAATATTATTTTAAAGAAAAATGTAAAATTAGGCACTCATGGTAACGCTACAAGTTGGTTTGGTGAAGATCAAGGTTTTGAGTATGGGGCAAGCGCATCTATAGCGAGTTATAAAAACAAATTGAATTGGCAAGCTAGTGCTGGGTATTCTGCACCTACATGGCGAGAAGATTTATTTATTAAAAGAACCATTGGAAACGAAACCTACGACCAAGCCACCATCGAGCCTTACGACCCTAAAAGTGTTAGGGTAAGTGCAAGTATTGATTATTACATAAATGACGATCATTCTATAGGTATTGGTATTAGAAGAAATAGTACAGATTCTAATAGAGACTCTAGAAGTACCAATACGATTACCACACCAAGTACAACCAATTTATTATTATCTAGAAACAGTTTTAATCGCGACCAGGAAGTTTTTAATGTAAACCCATATTACGAGTTTAAAAACGATGCGCATAAATTTACAGCCGATTTTAATTTTGTAGATTATAAAAATGACAACATCAATACTATTTCATCACTCCCCGAAAGTACTGTTGCCTATACAGATCAACGCTATTTGCAAGATGCCGAATACCAAATTAAAACATATAAAGCTGATTATTCTAGGCTATTTTCTGACGATTTTAAGCTAAGCTTTGGTATTAAAAACTCTCAAGTAAACACAGATAGCGATTTAAAATCTTTTAATGATAATAATAACGGAGGTTTTGATTTTGATGAAGGTGCTAGCAATCGCTTTTTAGTAGACGAAAGTATTTTTGCATTGTATTCAAAAGTAAATATAACCAAAGGAAAATGGTCTTTTTCTGGTGGTTTGCGTTTTGAAGATAGTAATACGCAAGGCACTTCAAGTAGTAATAATGAAACTCGAGAACGTAAAATATCTAAACTTTTCCCAAGCGCATCTGTTAGCAGAAAAATAAATGAAAATTTAGGAGCAAGTCTGGCATATAGTTACCGTATTCGTCGTCCTAGTTATAATACTTTAAATTCTTTTGTAACCTATTACGATCCGTTATCTTCTGATGTTGGTAACGAAAATTTAAAACCATCATTTACTAATAGATATCAATTTAATTTAACGTTCGATGGTCAACCTTTTTTCACCATTGGTTATAGTGAAACAAAAGATGCTATGTTTCAATTTGTTTCTCAAGATGACGCTACTGCTCAAATTGAGCGCACAACAATTAACTTAAACGATAGTAAAAACTGGAATTTTAGACTATTTGGTCCCTTAAGTTTTATAAAAGGTATGGATGGTTACACAGGTTTTATTGTAAACTTTAATAAATTTGAGTCTAACCCAAACAATCTAAATTTACAAAAGTGGAGTTTAATGTGGTTTACACAGGCTAATTATGAACTGCCTTGGGAAATTAATGCCGAATTAAACGGAAATTACGGCACAGGAGCTCTAGAAGGCGGTATTGATGCAGAGTGGTTTGCAGGACTTGGGTTTTCTTTTAGCAAAAAGTTTTTAGACGAAAAACTAAAAGTAAATTTAGGGTTTAATAAGATGTTAAATAGAGGTTTTGTTGGAGTTATAGATTATAATAACTTATTTGCAGAAGTAGAGAGTAACCAATCTAGGCAAAATATTCAATTGCGTTTGTCTTATAGTTTTGGTTCTAAATTTGGCAAAAAGAAAGCTCGAAGAAATGCTTCACAAGATGAAGAAAATAGAATTGACGATAATAATTAATACGTTTGTTTAATTATGAAAAATAGAGAAAAATTACTTGTTTTAATTCCAGCTCTTTGGGCAAGCCTTTTTGATATTGTAATAACAATAGTGCATCAACCAAAAGGCTATTGGAACGGAGATTTAAATATAGCTAATGAAGCAAACCCAATTGGAAATTTCATGATGAAGTATCATGTTTCTGGGATATTTATTATTTCAATTTTATGGCTTGTTATAATTGCTATTCTTGGGTATTATTTACCTAGAAAAGTAGCACGAGTCTTTCTTCTATTCACCTTAATGATTCATAGTTGGGGTGCTTCAACTTGGATCTCTAATTATTATAGTTTTTGGCTTGTTATTGTATTTATTTTGTTCAATTCTATTTTGTATTTGAAAATGGAGGGTTATCTTAAAAATTAATTATGAATACGAAACTTAATAGATCAGATTTTATAGTTTTAGCAATTTATTTTGTAGTCTCTTTTATTATTCAAGGTATTGATTATTACGATAGAGGCGCCTTAATACGGGAGTATTTTTTCGATTTTATAATTGAGTTAATTTGTGTTTGTAGCCTAATATTATTATTTATATACTGGCTGATTCCAAAATTTGTAATGGAAAAAAAATACTTTCTGTTTTTTGCTTTAGCCTTAACGCTTATGGTAACTATTTCGGCTGTAGATTATACCATTGGTTTTTGGTCTGGAAATAACGATTGGAACAAATATCCAAAAGGATTAAACTTCATTTTACTAATGATTAATATAAGTTCGCAGCAAATGGCTTTCCCCTTTGCCCTACTTTTAACCAAGAAATTCTACGAAGGACAAAACGAATTTTTAAAAATAGAAAAGCAGCAAAAAGAAAACGAGCTTAAATTATTACGCTCACAAATAGACCCGCATTTTTTGTTTAATAACCTTAACACGCTCGATTCTTTAATTGATAGTAATACCGAAAAAGCTAAGGAATATATTAATAGACTATCATTAATTTATCGCTATTTAATTAAAACTAAAGATGCTGAGGTAATGGAACTTTCGGAAGAATTACAACTTGCCGAAAATTATATATTTTTAATAAAAACCCGATTCGAGCACGATTATGATTTTAAAATAGAAAAGAACACATCTATTGAAGATAAATTTATACCTACAGGTGCGTTACAAGCCTTATTAGAAAATGTTGTAAAACATAACAAGCCACTTAACGGAAACGCTATAAAAACTGTAATTACAATTAATGAAAATGTGTTGAAGGTCTCCAATACAAAATCTAATATTTTATCTAAAAACGAATCCTTTGGAACAGGATTAGAGAATTTAAAAGCCCGTTATCAGTTATTATCAGATAAAGAAGTTATTGTTATTAACACAGAACAAGAATTTAAAATCTCTATTCCTATTATTAAATTAATCGAAGAAAACTAAAACGATGAATATTCTAATTCTAGAAGACGAAATCCCAGCATATCAAAAACTAGTATCTTTTGTAAACGATTATTTTGAAGAGGAAGTTCCGCACCATTGGGCACGTACAAATACCGAAGGAAAAGCGTTATTACAAAAAAACACATACTCTTTTATATTATCAGACATTCAGTTACTCGACGGTATGTCTTTCGATTTATATAATGAAATTTCTATAGATGTTCCCATCATTTTCTGCTCTGCACACGACGAATACTTGTTTCAAGCCTTTAATACTAATGGCATCGCTTATATTTTAAAACCATACACCCAAACCGATTTCAAGAAAGCCATGGAAAAATACCAGTCGCTTTTTAACAAAGGGAATTATAATATACTAAATAAAACAACCATTACAGAGCTTAAATCGGCATTAAAAGAAGAACACACTAATTATAAAAAACGCTTTGTAATAAAAAAAGCAAAAGGTATTCAGCTATTAAATGTTTCAGAAATTAGCAAAATAGAAGCTTCTGGAGATTTTTGTATTGCTACAGATTTAAAAGGGAAACGACATACCATTTCTCAAAATTTAGGAAGCATTCATCAACAATTACATCCTAACAAATTCTTTAAAATTAACAGAAGTGAAATTATTTGTATTGATGCTATCCAGAATATAGAAAGTCATTTTAAAAACCGCCTTCTCATTACAGTAACAGGAATAAAAGATAAAGCCATGACGAGCTCTTCAACAACTTCAGACTTTAGAAAATGGTTGGAGCAGTAGTTTTTTTGGCGTTACCACAAGGGTCGGGCTTTCCATTTCAAGTCCTCGCACTTCCTGCGTCAGGCTGTGGGCTTTCCTCTACAATCCCTAACCTTTAGTTTGCATAAAGAATAATACACTAAATTTATTCAAAGGAAAACAGAGGTGAACTACATCCCTAACTAAGTTAGTCTTATGCTGCGTATTAGTCCTCTGTTTTCTCCTTAGAATTTAAGTTGAAAAGCTTCAAATAGAATAGTAGACGTCAGAGGTCTAATAAAGGTTATAAAGCGATTCAACATTTTTTAAAAACTTAATATAAAATTATGAAAAATTATTCATTTCATGTTGGCATTGACATCTCAAAATTAAAATTAGATGTGGTTATAGTAGATAAAACAAATCCCATGTCATTGGAACATTTCGTTGTTACGAACAACACCAAAGGTTTAAAGCGAATGCTTACAGTTTTAAAAAAAAGAAAAATAGATTTAGAAAGTACCCTGTTCTGTTTTGAAAACACAGGTGTTTACACATTTCCTTTAAGCTGTTTTTGTTTTGAAAATGAGTTTGATTATTGGATTGTTCCAGCGGTAGAGATTAAGCGATCTAAAGGCATATCAAGAGGTAAAAGTGATAAGTCTGATGCTAAGGATATCGCTTTTTATAGCATTCGCAATATAGATAAGCTACAACTATCAAGTGTACCAGAGAAATCAATCCAGCAGTTAAAATTACTTTTTACTGAGCGCGAGAAAATCAAGAAATCCCTTTTACTATTTGGTTCAACTAGAGAAAATAAAGGGTATACGTCGTTAGATGTTTATAAAACAGTAGAGATTCAGAACAAGAAAACAATTAAATTTCTTAAAGCGAGCTTAAAAGTTATAGATGCTAAGATGCGTGAACTTGTAAAGCAAGAGCCTAAATTAAAACGTCAATTTGAGCTTATAAAAAGTATTAAAGGTGTTGGCGAGAAAACGGCTATTTATTTTATAATAGCAACTAAAGGGTTTAAGGTCTTTGACTCGGCTAGAAAACTAGCCTGTTATGCAGGAGTTGCACCTTTTGAGTACAGCTCAGGCTCAAGTATTAGAGGAGGTACTAAAGTTAATCATATGGCAGACAAAACAATGAAGTCTTTACTTCAAATGTGCGCCTTATCAGCCGTAAAGCATGATGCACAATTAAAAGCTTATTACTTAAGAAAACAAGATGAGGGGAAAAATAAAATGTTGGTTCTAAATAATGTGAGATGTAAAATTATAGGTCGAATTTTTGCTGTAATTAATAGAGATTCTCCTTTTGTAGACACTTATAAATTTGTCGCATGATTTTTAACGAAAACTATTTGTTTTCTATCATAGAATACGCAATTATCCGCTAGGTTTGTTTTCAAACCGCTAATTTTTTATGGTTTGGTAGCATAATAATTTAGTACTTTTCACTTTTTAAAAAGGCTAAAAAGTTTTCTTTATCTATAACCTTTACTTTAGTTTTATATGTTTTTTCAAAAGTTTTAGGAATTTTTACTTTCGCCTTAGCCCTCCATTTAAATTCAAAAGCATTTAAATTATCTACCAATGTTTCAATATAGTCAACCTCCTGTTGTGCTGTAGTTCTCCAAAAATAAGATTGTACTAAGCGTTTATTATAACTGTTTAATTTTAGGCGTTCACTAATTAAAAAATTTTCCCATAAAGCACCTTTATCCTGTCTTAATTCTAAAGGTCTAAAATCATTAATAACAGCATTTCTTATACCATTATCGTAGAAATATATTTTTTGATTACGTTTAATTTCATTTCTTAAATTCTTGCTAAAACTTGGCAATCTAAAAACAACATAATTATTTTCAAGAATATCAATATAACTGTTTACTGTGTTTTTATCTATGCCTAAAAGTTGTGCGAGTTCATTATAGCTCACTTCCTGTCCTATTTGGTAAGCTAAGGCCTGCAGTAATTTTTCTAAAACCTCTGGCTTTTTAATGTTATTAAAAGCTAGAATATCTTTATATAGATAACTGTCTGTTAGTGTTTTCAAAACATCAATTTCATCTCCTAAATTATTCAAAACGTCAGGATACATGCCAAAAATTAAACGTTGCTCTAGTTGCTGTACGGCTTTTAAATAACCTAAACTAGTTTCAAACTCATCCCAAGAAATTGGAAACAAATAATATTGCCATTTTCTACCAGTTAATGGCTCGTTTACTAAATTTTTTAATTCAAAAGCAGAAGAACCGCTAACTAATAATTGTACGTTTTTAAATTGATCTGTTATAATTTTTAAGGTCAACCCAATGTTTTCTATACGCTGCGCTTCGTCTATAAATAGAATGGTGTGTTCTCCAATTATAGATTTTAATTGCTCTGTATTAGCCGATTTTAATATGGTACGAACAGTAGGGTCATCACCATTTAAAAATAAATGTGATTTGTGCTCTATAATGGAATGTATTAAAGTTGTTTTTCCAACTTGTCTTGGACCAATAAGTAAAATGGCTTTTCCCTTACCAAAACGATCTTCAATTTGTGATTTTAATACTCTATAAAACATTTTTTCTTTTTAATTCACCAAATATAATATTTTTTAGTGAGTCAATTCACCAAATATTATGTTTTTTGGTGAGTTAACTCACCAATATTGATGTTTGTGAATTTAAAGTATCCTTTTTAATGCTGTATAAAGTTCGCTTTTTGAGATAATAAGATTCCTTTTTTCAAAGGAATTTATCTAATCATTCAACTTCAATACCGCCATAAAGGCTTGTTGAGGGATTTCTACATTACCAACTTGACGCATACGTTTTTTACCTTTTTTCTGTTTTTCAAGTAATTTACGTTTACGAGAAATATCACCACCGTAACATTTTGCTGTTACATCTTTACGAAGTGCTTTAATGGTTTCTCTTGAAATAATTTTAGCACCAATTGCAGCTTGAATTGGAATATCGAATTGCTGACGCGGAATTAATTCCTTCAACTTCTCACACATCTTTTTACCAATGTTTTGTGCATTATCGGCATGTATTAAGGCCGATAATGCATCAACGGTTTGTGCATTCAATAAAATATCTAAACGCACTAGTTTTGATACTTTCATACCAATTGGATGATAATCGAAAGAAGCATAACCTTTAGAAACCGTTTTTAAACGATCATAGAAATCAAATACAATTTCAGCTAAAGGCATTTCAAAAGTTAATTCAACACGCTCTGTAGTTAAATAGGTTTGATTCATTATAAGTCCGCGTTTCTCAATACAAAGCGACATTACGTTACCAACAAAATCAGATTTTGTAATAATGGTAGCTTTAATAAATGGCTCTTCAACACGGTTTACTGTAGATGGTTCTGGTAAATCAGACGGGTTATTTACAATAAAAGCTTCATCTGGATTTTTATTCGTGTACGCATGGTAAGATACGTTAGGAACCGTTGTGATAACAGTCATATCAAACTCACGTTCTAAACGCTCTTGAATAATTTCCATGTGCAACATCCCTAAAAATCCGCAACGGAAACCAAAACCTAATGCCGCAGAACTTTCTGGAGCAAATACCAAAGAGGCATCATTAAGTTGCAGTTTTTCCATAGAGTTTCTAAGCTCTTCGTAATCTTCGGTATCAACTGGGTAAATACCAGCAAATACCATGGGTTTTACATCCTCAAAACCTTCAACAATATTGGTTGTTGGTTTCGCAAAATCGGTAATAGTATCTCCAACTTTTACTTCTTTAGCAGTTTTAATACCAGTAATTAAGTAACCAACATCACCTGCTTTTACACTTTGTTTAGGGACTTGTTCAAGTTTTAAAGTACCAACTTCGTCGGCAAAATATTCTTTATCTGTAGCAACAAATTTAATTTTTTGTCCTTTTTTAATTTCACCATTAAACACTCTAAAATAGGTTTCAATACCTCTAAATGTATTGTAAACCGAATCGAAAATTAATGCTTGTAGTGGCGCATTTGGGTCTCCTTTTGGCGCAGGAACACGTTTTATAATGGCTTCAAGAATATTATCAACTCCAAATCCTGTTTTCCCACTAGCGTGAATCACTTCTTCTGGGTCGCAACCTAATAAATCTACAATATCATCGGTAACTTCTTCCGGGTTGGCACTTGGTAAATCTACTTTATTTAAAACAGGAATAATTTCTAAGTCGTTTTCTAAAGCTAAATATAAATTAGAAATAGTTTGCGCTTGTATACTTTGTGCAGCATCTACAATAAGTAAAGCGCCCTCGCAAGCTGCAATAGATCGAGATACTTCATAAGAAAAATCTACGTGGCCAGGTGTGTCAATTAAGTTCAACACATATTTTTCACCCTCAAATTCATAATCCATTTGTATGGCGTGCGATTTTATAGTAATACCACGTTCGCGTTCCAAATCCATACTATCTAGCAATTGTGCTTGTTGTTCTCTGGCCGTTACCGATCCTGTAAAATCTAACAAACGGTCTGCAAGCGTACTCTTACCGTGATCAATATGTGCAATGATGCAAAAATTTCTAATGTTCTTCATAGTCAAAATATTGCCGTTTAAACAGCGATTGCAAAGATAGTTAAATATGTTGGTGAATTGTAAACCATAAATAACCTTATTTATGCAGTTTACAATGCGTTTTGGTAGTTTACAAGAAATCTGTTTTTTAAATCTTTATATCCATGTTGATTTGCAATACAAATATTTAAATTTACAACAGATGAAAACAACATGTTACTTTTTACTAGCATTATTTTTAGGAATGTATTGCAACGCTCAAGATATTGAGGAATTACCAACACAACCTTGGGAGGAGTTGGTTGAAATGAATGCAGATAAAAAAAATCCAATTCGTAAATGGGGAGATAGTATTAATGTAAGCATCGAGGGACTTTATAAAACTTCAGATTCTTTGGTTATTTCTAAAATTGTTAAAAAACTAGATAGTATAACTGAAACCACAGTTATTGATTTTACAAAAGCCAAAGATGTTTACAAAAACTATTTGAAAATTAAGTTTCTTGATAAATATGTTAAAGATGATGATAACCGATATAGAACTATTTATTCCAAGAATTGGTTTAATACAGATAAAACGTATTATGGAGGTGAGTTGTATATCTATGTTATGGAGGGAACAGATCTAGAGGTTAGAGAAAAATTAGAAAGTAAAATAGCTAAAATGTTAGTGGGTGGTAATTTTGCACAACCTAATGCCCTTAAGAAAAGAGAAAGTATTTTTAACCCATTAGGCATAGTTTCTAATTCTAAAGGTGCTTTAAATACTGGGGATGTTTCTATAATTAAAGAGGTCTACAAAAAAAGTTTTGAAGATCGAATGCAACAAGCAACACAACAATTTTCTTATGTTTTAGATAGATTAGAACATGATAAGATTATCACCAGAGATAAATCTTTATGGTGGATAAAAAACCCCATAGCTGTTATTTTTTTACCAGCGTTAATTTTAGTGTTATTTTTTATATTTCTCATTAGTAAATTAAAGAAGACAATACATTTAAAAATAAAAAATGAATCACTTAGGTTTGCTGTTTTATCATTTGTAATATTATTATTTGCAGCAATAGTTATAATATTTTGTGTCTCCTTTTTTGATTTTTTAACCATTCCAGATGATTGGTCTAAGGTTCCTATAATTAGAAAGGATACTGTTATATCAACAGCCGCCGCATTAATTCCGCTGTTTCCACTACTTTTTTTATTTCGGTTTATTGAGTTTAAAATTCAAAAAAGTTCTCAAAATATTTTTGTTAAAACCATACTTGTTTTCCTCTCAACGGGGGTGTTGCCGTTTTTATGTGTTGCAATTATCTTCTTTTTTACGGTGAGTGGGAAAGGTAATATTCAAGGTGGTTATACAACATTATCTCAAATATTTTTGTTTTTAATGAGTGTGGCTTCACTAAGAGCCTTAATAAGTTATTTCATCTTTAAAGAACGAAATTTAATCATAGAAAATGAAACCAAACTTTCTCATTTAAGAGAATTAAAATCTAAAGCAGAATTAAAATCTTTACAATCTCAAATCAATCCACATTTCCTTTACAATGCTTTAAATTCCATAGCTAGTTTAGCACCAATAGACGCTAACAAAACACAAAAAATGGCACATTCTTTATCCGATTTGTTTAAGTATTCCATCAACCGAAAAGGAAAAAAAATGAGCACGATTAAAGATGAAATAGATATGGTAACATCTTATTTAGACATTGAAAAAATACGTTTTGGAAACCGGTTACAGTTTGATATTGAAGTAGATGAAACGCTCTTAAATCATGAAATCCCCTTATTTTTAGTTCAGCCCTTAGTAGAAAACGCCGTAAAACATGGTGTGTCTCAAAATGAAGGCGAGGGTAACATCAGTTTAAACATTGAAAAAGAAGCAAATCAGTTAGTTATTTCCGTAAGCGATAATGGACCCGATTTCCCTGAAGGTTTGGTAAGCGGCCATGGGTTGCAAACGGTTTATGATTTGTTACGTTTAAGTTACGGCGATAAAGCGGCTATAAATTGGACGAATTCCCCAGCAAAAGTAATTAGCATTACCATACCAGATACTATTTAATATGACTAGTACTTATACAACCATCATTATAGACGATGAAGCTCCTGCAAGATTAGGTTTAGAAAACTTGCTTAAAGTATTCCCTGAAACGTTTCATGTTATAGACACAGCCCAAAATGTAACCGAAGCTAAAGAAAAAATAGAACGCTTAAATCCAGATATTATCTTTTTAGATATTGAAATGCCCGCGCAAACTGGGTTTGATTTATTAGCGCAATTAAAAACAATACCTATTGTGGTGTTTTGTACCGCTTATAACCAATATGCTTTAGAAGCATTTGAAACCAATAGTATTGATTATTTAGTAAAACCCGTAAAATTAGAGCGTTTGCAAAAAACAGTAGAAAAACTAAAAACCTTTACTCAAAGTAAATCTTCAGAAGAAATTCTATCTATTTTAAAGGATATTTCGAGTAAAAAAGCGGTTAAAAAAATGACCTCGATAACCGTTAAGAAAAACGACAAGCTCATTTTTATAAAATTAGAAGACATCGCTTTTTTTGAAGCCAATAATAATTATACAACTATAAATTGTGAGGCTGGAAACTACCTAAGTACAGAGCCTATATCAGCTTTAGAAAATAAATTAGCCGATAACTTTTTACGCATCCACCGCGGTATTATTATCAATAAAGACTACGTAAATAACATTCAAAAATATTTTAATAGTAGGTATGTCATTACCCTAAACAATAAAAAGCAATCTAGCCTAACTTCTGGAAGGAGTTATAATGAAGCTATTAAAAATTGGATTTCTACTTAGAATTATGTCAAAATCTAAGTGTTTGTGTTAAAACTAATCCTGCCACTCAGCAATAAAAAGATTAGTGTCTCTTCCACCTCCATTATTCCTATTCGATGAGAATGCTAAATACTTACCATCGTTTGAAAATACTGGAAAGGCATCAAACGTTTCACTATGTGTTACACGTTCTAAATTTTTACCATCAATATCAATAAGGTACAAATTAAACGGAAAGCCACGTTCTGATTCAAAATTAGAGGAGAATAAAATCTTTTTTCCCGAAGGATGAAAAAACGGACTCCAATTAGCGTTTCCTAAATCTGTTAATTGGCGTAAATCACTACCATCTGCATTACAAATATAAAGTTCCATATCTGTTGGTTCAACTAAACCTTCAGCTAATAAGTCTTTGTATTCTTTTATTTCTTTTTCTGTTTTTGGACGTGAAGAACGGAATATGATTTTTGTACCATCGGGCGAAAAGAATGCGCCACCATCATAACCTAATTCATCTGTAATTTGTTTTACATCGCTGCCATCAAGATTCATTGTGTATAATTCTAAATCGCCACTTCTGGTAGAGGTAAATACAATTTTATCACCTTTAGGTGATACTGTTGGTTCGGCATCATAGCCTTTTTCATGGGTTAGTTGGTTCACTATATTACCTTCTAAATCGGCTACAAAAATGTCGAACGTATCATAAACTGGCCAAATGTATTTTCCGTTTTTACGTAGTGGTGTATCAGGACATTTTTCATCACCTAAATGTGTTGAGGCATAAATAATGTGTTTGTTATCAGGTAAAAAATAAGAACAAGTTGTACGTCCTTTTCCTGTGGATACCATGGGCGGAACTTTATCTTTAAAAGTCTCATCAATATTCATTAAAAACATTTGATCACAATCAACGCTCCAGCCTTTGTTATTAGATTGAAATACTAATTGTTTATCATCAAAACTCCAATACGCCTCGGCATTGTCTCCACCAAAGGTGATTTGTCTTATAGATTTAAAGTGCTTTTCTGCTGGAAAAATAAGCGAGTCTTTAACAGCTTCAACTTGTTTGTTATCTTTAATAACATTCTTTTTTTCGTTCTTACATGCAAAAACAATTAAAACTAAAGCAATAAGGTAAATCCGATTCATTCTAAGTTATTTATAAGTAATGATTAAATTTGTGTAAAATTAATATTTATAACCATGAAATACATAATAGCGCTTCTTTTTTTAGTTTTTCTAAATTCATGTAAAAAGGAAACTTTAAAACCAGTTACCATAAAAGAGGATGTTACATTCCTTTCTGATGATGCTTTGGAAGGCAGACAAACGGGTACTGATGGTGAAAAAACTGCTGCAAAATATATTGCAAACCGATTTAAAATTTTAGGGTTAGAAGGCAAAGGAACAAACAACTATTTCCAAACGTTTACATTTAAGCCTAAAACAAACCCGCATCAAAAAGTAAACTATACTGTTAAAGATGGCGATAGCACCATTACTGGAACAAATGTTTTAGGATTTATAAATAATAATGCCGAAAACACTATTATTATTGGAGCACATTATGATCATTTAGGTTATGGTGCCGAGGGCTCTTTACATAGGGGTGAAAAAGCAATTCATAATGGCGCTGATGATAATGCTAGTGGAGTTTCCGTAATGTTAAACTTAGCGGAAAAATTAAACGGAAAATACACGAATAACAACTATTTATTTATGGCATTTTCTGGTGAGGAAATGGGTTTGTTAGGTTCTAACTATTTTGTAAAAAACCCAACAATAGATACCAAGAAAGCAAATTACATGATTAATATGGATATGGTAGGCAGATTAAAAGCAGATAGTACACTTGCCGTTTATGGTGTAGGTACATCTCCCATATTAAAACAAACCTTGAAAGCGCATAATAGTAATTTCAAATTAATTCAAAAAGAATCCGGTATTGGTCCGAGCGATCATACATCTTTTTATAATGCTGATATTCCCGTATTACATTTTTTTACTGGTCAGCATGAGGATTATCATAAACCAAGTGATGATTTTGAAAAGTTAAACTATGAAGGCATGAAAACCATTTCCAATTATATTTTTGAGGTTATATCAGACTTAGATGATAATGGAAAATTACCTTTTAGAAAAACCAAAAATGAAAGCGAAGAAACACCAAGATTTAAAGTTGGTTTAGGAGTTATTCCAGATTATCTGTTTGATGGTAAAGGCATGCGAATTGATGGGATTAGTGAGGATAAACCTGCGCAAAAAGCAGGCTTACAAAAAGGAGATATTGTTGTTAAATTAGGTGATAGTGCGGTTGTAGATATGATGAGCTACATGAAGGTTTTAGCAACATTCGAAAAAGGTAACACAACAAAAGTAGTGGTTGATAGAAAAGGCGAAATGGTTGAAGCAGAAATTAACTTCTAGTAAAACGAATGATTAAAACCAAACAGGATTTCATAAATAAAATACACTTAATTATTTCGGTTTTAATCGTCGTACCAGTATCTTTTGTATATGGTTTTAATCCGGGTTCGCAATTTGATATTCACCTAAATACGATAGATGAGCATAATTTTTTTAAAGCTATTATGGGCTTGTATTTGGGGTTTTCTGCCCTATGGGTTTTAGGAATATTTAAAGCAAATTATCTTAAAATTGCCTTAATTACAAACCTAATTTTTATGCTGGGTTTAGGTTTTGGAAGAGTATTGAGTTTATTACTTGATGGCACACCAACTTTTGGATATGTTTTTGGAACCTTTGCCGAATTATTTTTAGCTTTTTATGGGCTATGGGTTTTATCACGCCATCATACTACCACAAATACCTAAACTAACAAGAACATAAATAGTAGCTAGAATAAACAACACTTTTGCTGCTTTTTTATTCCTTTTAAGCACAGCAAAACCAATAATTGCAAGTAAAATAGCAGGTCCAAACATAATGGCTATAATTAAGTATATTAAACCATCTAAATTCATGTTAGGGCTAAGTAGTAATATCATTGTTTATGTTTTTTAAATCATTAATGCACCACAAACTCCCAAACCAATAATAGCATATGTAGCGACTATAATTAGTATAATGTTTGAGGCTTTTTTTCTTTTGGCACGAATAGCAATACCAAATATTAATAAAAGTATTGGTATACCGAAAGCAACAAAAAGGAATACTAAAATTGCTAAACCGTAATTATTGTTGGGGCCATCAAGTAATAAACTATGCATCACATCTCATTTCTAAGTTCTTCTAATCGCGCTTTTTTATCATCTCTATAAAATAAATTCATGGTTTCAAAAGGGATAATTTTATTGTCTTTATCCACTATATGCACACAAGATTTTTTAATAGCTCGCACGTCAAAATTATAAGCATCAATAAATTGCATAATAATAATACGAAATAAATTATCGTAACCCAAGTTTGGTGCGTCTATATTTGGTAAGCAACACATAATGCTTTTTAGGTTTTCTTCGGCAACCTCAACAGAATTTCCGGTACTGAATAGCTCAATCATTTTATCTTGCAATTGCGAATCTTGCTCGTAAATAATGGTGTTTTTGCTGTTGTCTAATAAATCATTTGGGTTAATATATCGCGTTAACGGGAACACGTCGTCTTCAAGTTTTAAGGCGTAACCCATAACCAAAGCATCTGGATTACATGGTACGGGTAACAAATCGTCCGGATTAAAAATATCGGTTTGTTCCATTATTTTTCTGCGCACTTCGGTAAGTGTCATTCTATCTGTTTCTGGGTTAAAATTATCTAAACGTCCAGCAATTTGTGTAGGTTGTAGTGTTACTCCTCGCACACATTTTTGCTTTAAAGCATAATCTATAATTTTTCCAATTTCGCCATCATTCAAACCTTTTTGCAAGGTAACCACCAAAGTTGTAGACAAGTTTACAGCATTCAAATTTTCAATCGCTTGCTTGCGTATGTCATTCAAATCGGCACCGCGAAGTTCTCGTAACACGCTATTTTCAAAAGAGTCAAATTGTAAATAAATTTCAAAATCTGGAGCATAGGTTTTTAGTCGTTCCGCGAAAGCGATATCTTTTGCAATTTTAATCCCGTTAGTATTTAACATTAAATGCCTAATGGGTAACGATTTTGCATAATCCATAATCTCCCAAAACTGCGGATGTATAGTGGGTTCTCCTCCCGAAATTTGTACCACATCTGGCTCTTTCTCGTTCCTAACAATGGTGTCTAACATCGCTTTAACCTCATCTAAGGTTCTATGTCTGCCATACGTTGGGGACGAGCCTGCATAACAGGTTGGGCACGTTAAATTACAACGGTCTGTAACCTCAACAACGGTTAAGCAAGAGTGCTGTTCGTGGTCTGGGCACAACCCACAATCGTAAGGGCAACCATAATGTGTTTGTGTGTTAAACTTGTATGGCGTCTCGCTAGGTTTATTGTAGTTTCTAATGTTTTTATAGTATTCAATATCATCAGCAATTAACACCTTCGAGTTTCCGTGTTCATTACAACGCTTTAACATGTAAACATTACCATTCTCAAACACAATTTTAGCATCAACACGTTTTAAACACTCAGGACATAAACTTAATGTAAAATCGTAATATGTATAATTTCTAACAGGCATATTTAAGTTTTTTTAATGTTTTGGGCGTTACCACAAGGGTCGGGCTTTCTGTTACAAGTCCTCGCACCTCCTATGGTCGGGCTGTGGGCTATCCACTACAATCCCTAACCTTTAGTTTGCATAAAGAATAATACACTAAATTTATTCAAAGGAAAACAGAGGTGAACTACATCCCTAACTAAGTTAGTCTTATGCTGCGTATTAGTCCTCTGTTTTCTCCTTAGAATTTAAGTTGAAAAGCTTCAAATAGAATAGTAGACGTCAGAGGTCTAATAAAGGTTATAAAGCGATTCAACATTTTTTAAAAACTTAATATAAAATTATGAAAAATTATTCATTTCATGTTGGCATTGACATCTCAAAATTAAAATTAGATGTGGTTATAGTAGATAAAACAAATCCCATGTCATTGGAACATTTCGTTGTTACGAACAACACCAAAGGTTTAAAGCGAATGCTTACAGTTTTAAAAAAAAGAAAAATAGATTTAGAAAGTACCCTGTTCTGTTTTGAAAACACAGGTGTTTACACATTTCCTTTAAGCTGTTTTTGTTTTGAAAATGAGTTTGATTATTGGATTGTTCCAGCGGTAGAGATTAAGCGATCTAAAGGCATATCAAGAGGTAAAAGTGATAAGTCTGATGCTAAGGATATCGCTTTTTATAGCATTCGCAATATAGATAAGCTACAACTATCAAGTGTACCAGAGAAATCAATCCAGCAGTTAAAATTACTTTTTACTGAGCGCGAGAAAATCAAGAAATCCCTTTTACTATTTGGTTCAACTAGAGAAAATAAAGGGTATACGTCGTTAGATGTTTATAAAACAGTAGAGATTCAGAACAAGAAAACAATTAAATTTCTTAAAGCGAGCTTAAAAGTTATAGATGCTAAGATGCGTGAACTTGTAAAGCAAGAGCCTAAATTAAAACGTCAATTTGAGCTTATAAAAAGTATTAAAGGTGTTGGCGAGAAAACGGCTATTTATTTTATAATAGCAACTAAAGGGTTTAAGGTCTTTGACTCGGCTAGAAAACTAGCCTGTTATGCAGGAGTTGCACCTTTTGAGTACAGCTCAGGCTCAAGTATTAGAGGAGGTACTAAAGTTAATCATATGGCAGACAAAACAATGAAGTCTTTACTTCAAATGTGCGCCTTATCAGCCGTAAAGCATGATGCACAATTAAAAGCTTATTACTTAAGAAAACAAGATGAGGGGAAAAATAAAATGTTGGTTCTAAATAATGTGAGATGTAAAATTATAGGTCGAATTTTTGCTGTAATTAATAGAGATTCTCCTTTTGTAGACACTTATAAATTTGTCGCATGATTTTTAACGAAAACTATTTGTTTTCTATCATAGAATACGCGGGTTTATCAGTTAAATTTCAAGCTTACAATTGTTTTCCTATAATACAGCAAACAAATTATACATAATATTTGAATGCTACTTAAACCAAACACATAAAAAACATTTGGTTTTAAAAATTCTATAAAAAAGCGGAACGCGAAATACAATATCATAAACCATTTAAACAATTCGCCATTTTTAAGATGTTTAGTATTTTTTATCCACTTTAAGCAAAAGAACAAAACAACTAAAAAGACGAGTTCATATAGTGATGTGGGGTGTCTTAAAACACCATCACCCAAATCCATACCAAAAACCGAAGAAGTTTCATAACCATAAGTAAACTCATTTATTCCCGATAGAAAACAACCAACTCTACCAATAAAAATGCCTAGAATAATAGGAAACGTAAACAAATCGCCAGACGACCGTGTTTCACCAATACGGTTTTTTACAAACTCCACACCCAGTAAACCACCAAACAAACCACCCATTATGGTTTTTGTATTTAATAGTTGGATTATATTTTCTTGAGAAAAGGCAATCATTGGGTTTTCTAAAAACCCAACCAAACGCGACCCAATCAAAGCGCCTAAAGCAGCACCAAGAATAATGGATAGCCTGTTATTTGATGAAATAACATCTGTACTTCTTTTACGTAAATAGACATAATATCTAAACGCTATAAAAAAGGCTAGATACTCTAAAACCAAATGAATATTTATGTTATAACCGAATAATTGAGGCTCGAATGGTATTTTCAAAAGCTTATTTTTTTATAAATATATGCGATTTTATGGTACATTTGGAGCTTTTAGCACTAATGAGAACTATAATTTTATTTCCATTCTTTCTTTTAAACGTTTTTGCTGCTTTCGCGCAAATTAGTAACGTAAATGAAGAATTTTTGTTACCATCCAGTTTAACCGAATCCTCAGGCGTAATATATTTTAATAACAAACTTATAACCCATAATGATTCTGGTGGTGAAAACAAGCTTTACGAAGTAGACGTCAATACCGAACAAGTTGCCCGAACTGTTACTATAAGTAATGCCACAAATGTAGATTGGGAAGATATAACACAAGACGACACCTCTATTTATATTGGCGATATTGGTAATAATAATGGTAACCGAACCAATTTAAAAATCTATAAAATTAGTAAAGCGGATTATATTATTTCTACAACTATCACGGCAGAAGTAATAGAATATAGCTATTCTGATCAAACCGATTTTACATCAAACTCAAATAATACTATTTGGGATGCAGAGGCCTTTGTGTCTTTTGATTCTAATAACTTAATACTCTTTACTAAAAACTGGGTAGATGGTGTTACAAAGGCTTATATAATTCCTAAAACACCTGGTACACATGTAGTAAACGCGGAACCTACAACATTAAATAGCAACGGACTTATTACTGGTGGAACGTATAACCCAGCAACAGGAAAACTATATTTGGTAGGTTATACTAATGTTCTTCAACCCTTTGTTTGGGATTGCGAAGATTTTAATACAGCCGATGTGTTTTCAGGAACTAATACTCAAACTCAGTTATCAACTTTAGGTCAAGAACAAGCGGAATCAATTACTTTCATTGATGATAATAACTATTATATAACTTCAGAATCTTTTTCATTTACTGCTGGAGGTTTTATGTTTTCAGACAATGCTAAACTTATTTCATTTACTACAAATGATGAGGTTTTAGCAAATACCAATAATAAAGCGGCTAGTAATTTAACATTGTTTCCTAACCCGGTAACACAAGTTTTAAATCTAAAAAGTAATGAAGGATTTAGGTCGGTAGAAATATATAATTCTCAATTCAAGCAACTTTATAGAGGGCAAGAAAGCACGATCAATTTAACCTCATTTAGTCCTGGATTTTATTTTGTAAAAGTGCAACTAAACACAAATACATTCGTATTTAAAAAGTTTATAAAACAATAGGTGATTTTCAAAGTTGTGTTGTTTTAATACTTCATTGTATATTTGCGGCCAATTAATTTAATTAAAAGTTATGTTTAAAAAACCGTTTGCACTCCTTTTGGTGCTTTTTGTTATGAGTTCTTGCTGGAAAGACAAAAGCCCAGAAGATTTAATTCGTTTAAAAGATAAATTTAAATCTCAAGTATCTACTTTTGAAAGTAAAAAAGAGGTCGCTAATAAAAATGTAACTAAAGGATTAACATCTTTGGCCGCTTTAAAATCTGCTTTAGAAGATGCAAAAAACGAAGACAAAGAGTTTGCTAAAGTATATGGCGATTGGGAAAAAGTAAACAAGCGTGTAAATAACTTAAACAAAGAGTACGAAGATTTAAAAACAAAAGCAGCAAACCTATTTACTGCTATGGAAACTCAAACCAATAGTTTAAGTGACGAAAAAAGTAGAAACACGCTTTTAAAAGCAATTAATAAAGCTAAAACAAAGTACAACGGTACGTTAGCGAATACTTCTGAAGCTATTGGTAAACTAAGACTTTTACATAACGATGCTGTCGAGGTTGTTAAAGCACTTGAAGTTGCTGCTGCATTAAATTCATTCGATTCTATAAACGGACAAATGAAAAGTATTGAAGACCGAGTAGACGGTATTATGCAAGAACTTAACGTTGCTGTTGTAGAAAGCAAGAAGCTTTACGAGAAAAAAATCACAGAATTAGGCGAATAATATTTTGGTAAAGATAGACAACATAGAACTTCCAGATTTCCCATTGCTTTTAGCTCCTATGGAAGATGTTAGCGATCCACCGTTTCGTGCATTGTGTAAGGAGCAAGGAGCCGATGTTGTGTATACCGAGTTTGTTTCTAGCGAAGGTTTAATTCGTAATGCTGCAAAAAGTGTTATGAAGCTCGATATTTACGAGAAAGAACGACCTGTTGGCATCCAAATTTTCGGGGCCAATTTAGATAGCATGTTGCAAACTATTGATATTGTAGCAGAATCTAAGCCAGATATTATCGATATTAATTTTGGTTGTCCAGTTAAAAAAGTAGTAAGCAAAGGTGCAGGCGCAGGTATTTTAAAAGATATCTGTTTAATGGAGCAACTTACTGCCGAAATGGTAAAGCGAACCAACATTCCTATAACCGTAAAAACCCGTTTAGGCTGGGACGATAGCTCTATACGCATTGTAGAAGTGGCAGAACGTTTACAAGATGTAGGTTGTAAAGCCATAGCTATACATGGTAGAACCCGCGCACAAATGTATAAAGGTGATGCCAATTGGAAGCCAATTGCACAAGTAAAAAACAACCCACGCATGCATATTCCTGTGTTTGGAAACGGTGATGTTACATCTCCAGAGCGTGCTATGGAAATGCGAGACGATTACGGTTTAGATGGTTGTATGATTGGTCGCGCATCCATTGGTAACCCATGGTTTTTTAAACAGGTAAAACATTTTTTTAAAACAGGCGAACATTTAGCACCCATTTCTTTAGAAGAGCGTGTTGAGGCGGCACGACGTCACTTACAAATGTCAATTGACTGGAAAGGAGAAGTTTTAGGTGTTTTTGAAACCAGAAGGCATTACACCAATTATTTTAAAGGCATTCCTCATTTTAAAGAGTACCGCATGAAAATGGTAACTTCAGACCATTCCGAAGATGTTTTTGCAGCCTTCGATGAGGTTCTAGAAAAATTTGCAGGACACCAATTTACGGAATAGTTGTATTTTTAAACAAGAATTAATTCAATACAGTTCTCATGTTTAAAAATTCATTTCTATTTTTCGTAACTCTATTTTCATTAACTACTATCAACGCTCAAGAGCCTTATAAGTTTAAAGAGCTTATCAATTTAGAGGCTACAGAAGTTATCAGTCAAGGTCGAACGGGTACCTGTTGGAGTTTTTCAAGTACATCTTTTTTAGAGTCTGAAATTATCAGGTTAACAGGAAAACAAATAGACCTATCCGAAATGTATACGGTGCGAAATACGTATCCAAAAAAAGCTGAAAACTTTGTAATGCGACAAGGGAAGGCGCAATTTAGCGAAGGCGGATTAGCGCACGATGTGCTTAACTCGGTTGCAGAATACGGATTGGTTCCTAATACAGCTTTTAGCGGTTTACTAGATAACGAAATCACCCATAATCATGCAGAATTAGTTGCGGTACTTAAAAGTATGGTGGAAACCTATGTAGACAACCCAGGTAAAAAACTGAGTAAGAAATGGAAAACTGCTATAGACGCAGTTCTTTCGGTATATTTAGGCAATAACACGACTTCTTTTAATTACGAAGGAAATAACTATACACCACAGTCTTTTTTAGAACTAACTAAGATAAACCCATCAAATTACGTAAGTATGACGTCATTTATGCAGTCGCCATTCTATTCTCAATTCATCCTGAATATTCCCGATAATTGGAGTAATGGCAGTTTTTATAATGTTCCTTTAAATGAGATGATGGCAACCATTGATAATGCTTTAGAAAACGGATTTACTGTGGAGTTAGATTGTGATGTGAGTGAGTCTACTTTTTCGTCTAAAAATGGTGTTGCAATAATCCCAGAATCGTCTATTAATAATAAAAAAGCGCTAGAAGCTATTTACCCAGAAAAGAAAGTTACCCAACAGTATCGTCAAGATGAGTTTGAAAATTTCACCACAACCGATGATCATTTAATGCATATAACGGGTTTACTAAAAGATCAAAATGGCACAAAATACTATAAGGTAAAAAATAGCTGGGGCACAGATTCATCTAGAAATGCTAATGGAGGCTATGTATTTTTTAGCGAAAGCTATATGCGCTTAAAAGCCATTAGTATTACAGTTCATAAAGATGCTGTTTCTAAGGTTATTGCAAAAAAGCTAAGTTTAAATTAAGAAGTGATTTTAGCAAGTATACCCCGCGATAAGCCTGCCTGCCGACAGGCAGGGATTGAGGCATTTTTTGAAGCTTTCCGACGTAGGAGGGAGCCCTTCGACTTCGCTCAGGATAAACTCTTGCGGAAAGCCTGACCCGATTTTTTTTCGGGGATCGCCCAAATAGGTTATATACTTTGTACTAAAGCTTTTGTAATTCTAGCCGAAGCAATTTTTGAAGCCACAATGCCCAAAACTGAAATGGTTAAAAATACGATTATGAAGTTTTCAAACTTTATGGTTATTGGATAGGCTAGTGTTGGGGTTATCATGACTAAACTGAATGTTTTTTGAAGCGCAGTAATTAGTAAGGCAACGCCCAGCCCTATTAAACCACCAATAACACTCATTAAACTACCTTGATAGAAGAATATTTTCCGGATGTCTTTTACGGTGGCTCCTATGTTAAATAACGTATTTAGGCTTCTTTTTTTGTCGAGTATCATCATAATCAAAGACCCTATTACGTTGAAAAAGGCTATGATTAACACAAGTGTAAATATGAGATAGACTGCTAAATTTTCGGTGTTTAACATTTTATAAAGCGCATCATTTAGTTGTGCTCTATTTTTTAAGATGACTTTGTTTCCTAAAACAGCTTTAATTTGGGTTTTAGCTTCGTTTTCATCTACACCATTTTTGAGCTTGAATTCTATGGATGTAATTTGATTAGGCTCGTAGTTTAGTAGATTTTTTGCCAAGTCTATAGGTGCATAAACGTAAGTATCGTTTAACTCTTCATTAATAAAAAATACGCCAACACTAATAGCATTCATACTACTAAATGCGCTTTGAATTGATGATATTGCGCCTTTTCCTGGTTTTGGAACATAAACTGTTATTGGTTTTGTGAAGTTTAAAATGCCAAGTGATAAGCTGTTGGAAATACCCCAACCCATAACAAGTTGATTGGATTTTTGCTCTAACCAATTGCCATGATCTAAAGTAGAATCTATGGCTACTACATTGTTAAAATGTTCGTCTACTCCTTTTAAAGTGACTATAGTATTTTTTTCACTAGATCGGATTCCAACTCGTTCTTCTATTATTTTTGAGTAATAGGCTATGTCTTGTAAATTGTTGAGTTTATTGGCTTCGTCTTGCGTGAGAAGAAACGATTTCCCTATGGCGGTTTCGGCTTTTAAATCAGGATCAACTTGACTTGAAAATTGCAGGGTAAAATCTTTTAATCCTGCAAAACCAGAAAGCACAATAAATAATGAAGCAGAACCTAAAACAACACCAATTATAGCTATATAGGTGATAAAATTAATAGCATTGTTAGAGCTCTTAGAGCGTAAATAACGTTTTGCTATGTGTAAAGGGAAACTCAATTATAAAATTAAGATTTTTTTCTTTTGTCTAAAATTGAAGGATCTTTAATTGGGTTTTCTTTTCCTTTTAAAGATTTTTCTATTTGGTCGATATACTCTAAAGAATCATCAATAAAAAACTCTAAATTAGGCATTCTTCTAAGTTGATTTTTGGTACGTTGCGCTAATTCATGACGAATTAAAGGTGTGTTAGATTTTATACCTTCAAGTAATTCTTTGCCTTTATTGTTTGGAAAAATGCTTAAATACACTTTAGCAACACCTAAATCTACAGTTACTTTTACTTTAGTTACCGAGATTAAAACACCGCGCATGCCGCCATCTGTAGCAGCTCTTTGTAATACATCAACTAAATCGGTTTGTAAAACAGACCCTATTTTTTTTTGTCTTTGACTTTCCTCTATATCACTCATTTATATATACCTATTAAAGGTTAAGATTGCAAAAATAACGGATATTTGAGGATTATGTTACTTTTGAATGTGATTTTCGTATTTTGAAAAGGAATTAAAAGATTTTGCCTGAGTCTATCTTGAGCGATAGTCGAAAGGCGGAAATGAAAAAATATAATTTCCAATGAATAAAATTGAACACATAGGAATAGCCGTAAAAAACCTTAAAGATTCCAATGAATTGTTTTCGAAACTTTTTGGAGAAACTCATTATAAAACTGAAGAAGTAAAAAGTGAAGGTGTTAATACGTCTTTTTTTAAAGTAGGCGAAAATAAAATTGAATTATTAGAAGCTACTAAAAAAGAGAGCCCAATAGCTAAGTTTATAGATAAAAAAGGTGAAGGTATTCATCATATTGCTTTCGATGTTGACGATATAGTATCTGAAATTAAGCGACTTAAAAAGGAAGGTTTTAAAGTGTTAAATGAAACACCCAAGATAGGAGCAGATAATAAGTTGGTTGCTTTTTTACACCCAAAAACATCAAATGGAGTTTTAATTGAGTTATGTCAAGAGATAAAGCAATAATTTTTCTTGCTAACAATTAAAATAAGTAGTAATATTGCACTCCAATTTCGGTCCTATAGCTCAGTTGGTTAGAGCACCTGACTCATAATCAGGTGGTCCATGGTTCGAGTCCATGTGGGACCACTTCTAGAAATTGCAAAGCCTTCAAGAAATTGAAGGCTTTTTTTATAATTTATTTAGAAGTAGCACGTTTAACTTTAAGCTTTTAAATATTAATTTTTCATTTCAAGGTATTTGCATATATTTGCTATGTAAATTAAAAGTGAGGGATTAATTGTACAATTTGTTGAATGGTATTAACAAATGTTTATTTAAAACACCAAAAAACGCATTTTATCGATTATTTTTTGCGTTTCATAGATGTTTTTGATGTCAATGAAGCTTAATTATTTTGAGAACTCGCTTTTTTTTATACATTTGTGACCCCATGAAAATACAAAATAAAAGAATAATTACTTTAATCTTATTCGTATTAATAAGTTTTGTTGGTGTAGCTCAAGGTACACCAGCACTTCCACCACCAGGTCCACCAGCACCACCACCGGGTCTTCCAATAGATGGCGGTATTATATCGGGTATTGTTTTTGCGTTGTTTTATGGCGCTAAAAAGTTACTATTTAAACCTAATAACTAAAATTGTTTACTTATTAAGTTTTATCAGTTTCGCAACATATTTTCCTAAAACATCAAATTCTAAGTTTACAAGAGTACCAATTTTAAAAGTGTTAAAATTAGTATGTTCGTAAGTGTAAGGAATAATTGCGACACTAAAAGTATCTTTTTTAGAGTTTACAACAGTCAAACTCGTTCCGTTTACAGTTATAGATCCTTTTTCAATAGTAATATTGTTTAAAGCACTATCATATTTAAATGTAAATACCCAACTACCATTTTCTTCTTTAATATCAATACATTCAGCAGTTTGGTCTACATGACCTTGAACAATATGCCCATCAAGTCTATCACCCAATTTCATGGCGCGCTCTAGATTCACTTTATCATGTAGTTGAAGAGTTCCTATATTTGTTTTATCTAAGGTTTCCTTAATTGCTGTTACCGTATACTCATCATTATTTGAATTAACTACAGTTAGGCAAACCCCATTATGAGCTACACTTTGGTCTATTTTTAACTCTGTTGTTATCGCGCTTTTAATAGTTATATGAAGATTATCAAATTCAGTTCTTAAATTTGAAACCACGCCAATATTTTCAATAATTCCAGTAAACATAGTATTGTTTGTTTATTTGATTAAATTTGCACTAGTAAATGAATTTCAAAATTACGAACAAAAGTTCTCATTTTTAATGAAGCAAGAAGAAAATATAATAGTAGGTATATCTGTAGGTGATTTAAATGGTATAGGAGGAGAAATTATTCTAAAAACGTTTAAAGACGAACGCTTTTTAGATTTTTGTACCCCAGTAATTTTTGCATCTGCAAAAGCGATGACTTTTTTTAAATCGCATTTTAACTCTCAAATTAATTTCAATATAATAAACAACATATCACAGTTGGCTCATAATAAGGTGAATGTGTTAAATTGTTGGAATGAACCTGTAAAGATTGATTTTGGAAAAGAAGATATTAAAATTGGAGCTTTCGCCATAAAATCTTTAGAGGCTGCAACAAAGGCATTAAAAGAAAATGATATACATGTTTTGGTAACCGCTCCTATTAATAAACATAATATTCAATCTGAAGATTTTAAATTCCCTGGTCATACTGATTATTTGGCTCAAGAGTTAGAAGGAGAAAGTTTAATGTTTATGATAACAGATACACTTAGAGTGGGTTTACTAACCGACCACGTACCTGTTAAAGATATTTCAACTCACATTACTCCAGAATTAATTGAGAAAAAAATAAATACCGTTTATAACTCCCTTAAAAAAGATTTTAATATTCAAAGGCCCAAAATTGCTGTTTTAGGAATAAATCCGCATACTGGAGACAATGGTGTTATAGGTAGTGAAGATGATGATGTATTAAGACCAACGCTCCATAAAATAAAAGAAACAGGTAAATTAGTATATGGACCCTATGCTGCCGATAGTTTTTTTGGTTCAAATAATTACAAGAATTTCGATGCTATTATTGCATCATACCACGACCAAGGCTTAATACCTTTTAAAACGCTTTCGTTTGGACAAGGTGTTAATTATACAGCAGGCTTGAATAAAGTAAGAACTTCACCAGATCATGGAACTGCATATGAGATTGCAGGTAAAGGAATTGCTGACGAAAACTCATTTAAAGAAGCTGTTTTTAGTGCAATCAAAATTTATAAAAATAGAACGAGTTATGAACAACTAACATCAAATCCATTAAAGAAAGCACCTAGAAAAGTACATCGTTAACGAGTTGATTGTTAGTTAAAACGTTTATAAATTTAAGGACTAAAAAACATAATTAAAAAAATGTTGATAACTCGTGTTAGGTAAATAAAAATTTATATATTTGCAGGCTCAAAATAGATGCGATCATGAAGCTATTAAAAGAGTTTACAATCCCATTTGTAGGATTAAAAATAGGTAAACATCATTTTGAGTATAAAGTAGAGCAAGCGTTCTTTGAACATTTTGAGTATGAAGATTTTAATAATGTAAATATTAATGTTGATCTTGAGTTAGAAAAAAAATCAACATTACTTGAATTACATTTTAAGATTTCAGGTTGGGTTAATGTAAATTGTGATTTAACAAACGAACCTTACAATCAAACTATTGAAAATGAGTTTGATTTGGTGGTTAATTTTGGTGATGAATATAATGATGAAAATATAGACATTCTTATCATTCCTCATGGCACTTACGAAATTAACATTCAGCAGTATATTTACGAATTAATTATACTTGCTGTACCAATAAAAAGGTTGCACCCTGGAGTTGAAGACGGTACATTAGATTCAGAAATACTTGAAAAACTAGAAGAATTAAGCCCTAAGCTTAAAGATAAAAAAGACAAAGAAGAGGATATAGATCCTCGTTGGAATACATTAAAGAAATTATTAACGGATAAATAAAGATATAAAATGGCACATCCTAAGAGAAAAATCTCGAAAACAAGAAGAGATAAAAGAAGAACACATTATAAAGCAACTGCGCCACAGATTGCTACATGCCCTACTACTGGTGAACCGCATTTGTATCACAGAGCACACTGGCATGAAGGTAAATTATACTACAGAGGTCAAGTATTAATTGATAACTCTGAAGAAATAGAAAACGTAGCATAAACAATTATGCATGCATATATAAAACGCTCATTTATGAGCGTTTTTTTTATGAAATATATTTTCTAATTAACAAAAACACGTAATTTTTATATTATTAGACCAAAATTTAGTAGTTTTCCTAAAATATTGGATGTTTTTGTCCTGTTTTAACGATTTTTTGGTAAAAAAACTTTAAAGGTATGAGTAAAATCTCAGCAGCAATTACAGCTGTAGGCGCATATGTGCCAGATTATGTATTAACCAATCAAATTCTTGAAACTATGGTTGATACAAACGATGAATGGATTACCTCAAGAACAGGAATAAAAGAGCGCCGAATTCTAAAAGATGACGGAAAAGGAACTTCTTACCTAGCTATTAAAGCAGCTCAAGATTTAATAAATAAAAAAGGAATTGACCCAAAAGACATAGAACTTATTATTGTTGCAACTGCAACTCCCGATATGAAAGCAGCATCAACAGCAGCTTTTACAGCTTCTGAAATTGGTGCAACGAATGCTTTTTCATTTGATATGGACGCAGCTTGTTCAAGTTTTTTGTTCGGTATGTCAGTAGCTTCTTCTTATGTAGAATCTGGTCGATATAAAAACGTACTTTTAATAGGAGCAGATAAAATGTCTTCTATAATTAATTATAAAGATAGAGCAACATGTATTATTTTTGGAGATGGTGCTGGTGCTGTTTTATTTGAACCAAATGAAGAAAACCTTGGGCTTCAAGATGAATATTTAAGAAGCGATGGTACGGGTAGAGAATTTCTGCAAGCTACCTATGGAGGATCATCACATGCTTTAACTGCTGAAACTTTAGAAAAAGGGGGGCAATATGCTTTTCAAGAAGGAAGAACTGTATTTAAAAATGCTGTTTTCAATATGGCTGATGCCGCTGTTAAAATATTAGAACGTAATAACCTAACAAAAGAAACTGTTGATTGGTTAGCTGCACATCAAGCTAATAAACGTATTATTGATGCAACAGCGCAGCGTATAGAATTAGATGACGAAAAAGTAATGATGAATATTCAAAAATATGGAAATACAACATCTGCTACTTTACCGCTTTTAATAAATGATTACGAATCTCAATTAAAAAAAGGAGATAATATTATATTTGCCGCTTTTGGAGGCGGATTTAACTGGGGTGCCATTTATTTGAAATGGGCCTATAATTCAAAATTATAACCACTAACTAATTTAGTAATATTATGGATATAAAAGATATTCAAAACTTAATTAAGTTTGTTGCCAAATCTGGTGCAAGCGAGGTAAAATTAGAAATGGACGATTTAAAAATCACCATTAAAACAGGATCAGAAGGAGGAGACACAACAATTGTACATCAAGCTCCAGCTCAAATGCCACAACAAGTTATTACTGCAGTACCAGCTGTTGCTCCAGCTGCAGAAGTAGCAGCATCAATTGAAGCAACACCAGCTGCTGCAACAGAAGATTCAAAATATATTACAATAAAGTCACCAATAATTGGTACATTTTACAGAAAACCAGCTCCAGATAAACCATTATTTGTAGAAGTAGGTCAAACTATAGGAGAAGGCGATGTACTTTGTGTTATTGAAGCTATGAAACTTTTTAATGAAATTGAATCTGAAGTTTCAGGAAAGATTGTTAAGGTACTAGTTGATGATTCTTCTCCAGTAGAGTTCGATCAACCATTATTTTTAGTAGATCCATCTTAATTTGAGGTTATTAGATCTCTCGATTATTAGATGTTTACTAATCTAATAATTCAATAATCGAATAATCCAACCGTCTAATTATCTAACTCGAAAAAGATGTTTAAAAAAATATTAATAGCCAATAGAGGAGAAATAGCACTTCGTGTTATTAGAACCTGTAAAGAAATGGGCATTAAAACGGTAGCCGTATATTCTACTGCCGACGAAGAGAGTCTACACGTTAAATTTGCAGATGAAGCCGTTTGTATTGGGCCAGCAGCAAGTAGCGAGTCGTACTTAAAAATGTCTAATATCATATCTGCTGCAGAAATCACTAATGCAGATGCCATTCATCCAGGATACGGATTTCTATCAGAAAACGCTAAGTTTTCAAAAATTTGTGAAGAGCATGGTATAAAATTTATTGGTGCCTCTCCAGAAATGATTGATAGAATGGGAGATAAAGCAAACGCAAAAGAAACCATGAAAGCTGCCGGAGTACCTTGTGTGCCAGGAAGTGAAGGGATTATTGAAGATTTTGCGCAATGCGAAAAACTAGCTGTTGAAACAGGATATCCAGTAATGCTTAAAGCGTCTGCCGGTGGTGGAGGTAAAGGAATGCGTGGTGTTTTTAAACCAGAAGATCTAAAAGATGCCTGGGATTCTGCAAGACAAGAGTCTAAAGCTGCTTTTGGAAATGATGATATGTATATGGAAAAACTCATTGAAGAACCAAGACATATTGAAATTCAAATTGTAGGTGACTCTAAAGGCAAAGCTTGCCATTTATCAGAAAGAGATTGTTCTATTCAACGTCGTCATCAAAAACTTACTGAAGAAGTACCATCACCTTTCATGACAACTGCGCTTCGTAAAAAAATGGGAGATGCCGCTGTTAAAGCAGCAGAATATATAAAGTATGAAGGTGCTGGAACTATTGAGTTTTTAGTAGATAAACATCGTAATTTCTACTTTATGGAAATGAATACGCGTATTCAAGTAGAGCATCCAATTACAGAACAAGTTATAGATTTCGATTTAATTCGCGAGCAAATTCTAGTAGCTGCAGGTGTGCCAATTTCAGGAAAAAACTATACACCAAAACTACACTCTATCGAATGTAGAATAAATGCAGAAGACCCATTCAACGATTTCAGACCGTCGCCAGGAATGATTACGACGCTGCATGCACCAGGAGGTCATGGCGTGCGTTTAGATACGCATGTTTATGCAGGTTATTCAATTCCGCCAAACTACGATTCTATGATTGCAAAGTTAATTACAACGGCGCAAACAAGAGAAGAAGCGATTAATAAAATGAAACGTGCTTTAGATGAGTTCGTAATAGAAGGTATAAAAACAACCATTCCATTCCACAGACAACTTATGGATCATCCAGATTATTTAGCAGGTAACTATACTACTAAATTCATGGAAGACTTTGTTATGGAAAAACAAGTTGAAGAATAAATAATTAAAACTCCGGAAGCAATTTCGGAGTTTTTTTATGGCGCCTGCCTGCTGGCAGGTTACCACACCCTTCGTCTCTGCTCAGGACAGGCGGTCGGGTTTTACACTATATCTTTTTAGCTTTTCGTCATTCCTGCGCAGACAGGAATCCACTTTTAAATGTTCAGATTCTCTAAATTTTAGTAACGTCAATTTAAAATCCTAAATTAGCTTCATGAACATTAAACAGCAGCTATATAACCAATGCCTAGCATTTATTCAAAATCGTTATACAACGGTTCAAAACACGATATACGAAATTCAAGAATCTTTAACTAGCGAAACTAAAAGTAGCGCTGGCGATAAGCACGAAACAGGTCGTGCCATGTTACAGTTAGAGCGCGAAAAAGCGGGACATCAACTCGCAGAAATTGAAAAAACAAAGCTATTGCTTTCAAAAGTAAATACCGAAACAACTTCAAATAGTATTGGTTTAGGAAGTGTCGTTTATACTACAAAAGCTAACTATTTTATAGCTATTAGTGCTGGAGAACTTACTATTGATGATGATAAATTTTATGCTATTTCTGCAAACACCCCAATAGCAAAGTTATTATTGTTAAAACAGATTGGAGATGAAATCCATTTTAGAAGCAGTACCTTTGTTATAAATAGAATATTGTAAAAAAAGACATTATAGAATGATGTTATTTTATAAATGAAGTGTTTAGAAGCTATTATAAAAAAAATTATAAAGTATAGAATAGCCATTATAGTTATTCTGGCTATTTTAATGGGTGTTTCTGGCTATCAGACCTTAAAGAAACTACGCGTAGATAATTCTTTGTCCATTTGGTTTTTAGAAGACGATCCTAGTTATAAAGCTTATATCAATTTTCAAGAAAAATTTGGTTCAGATGAAATTTTTATAGCCATGCTTCCTGTTAAAAATGCTATTGGAGCTTCAGAGAAAACAGCTCTTTTAAAACTTCATCAAGCTATAGATACGCTTCCTTTTGTAAAAACGTCATTCAGTTTAGCAAAAGCAAAATATCCTATTTACGCCAATAGTAAAATCAATTTTGACAACTTATATAATACCGAACGTAGCGAAAAAGGCCTAAAAAGTCTACTTTCAAAATTGCCAAACATTTCAGCGCAATTAATTACTAAAGATTATAAAAATCAATTTTTCTACATACAACTTAACCCAACACCAACCATTGAAGAAAAGCGGCAAAGTCTTGGTAGCGAAATAAGAACAATAATAGAAAAACAGTATTCAAACTATTACCTCACAGGACCGCCCGTTTTAAACGAGGCTTATAGTAAAGGTATTTATAAAGAAAGTATGTTGTTTGGAGGTTTAACAGTTTTGGTTATTACTTTATTGCTTTTGTTTTTACTACCTAACAAACGTTATTTATTAGTGTCTTTACTTTCTGTCGCAGTACCATTAGCTTTATTATTTGGGATTATTACATCCATGGGATTTGCTTTAAATATGATTTCCATGCTTATTCCAACTATTTTAATGGTTT
This sequence comes from Algibacter sp. R77976, assembly GCF_044594645.1. GTDB lineage: Bacteria > Bacteroidota > Bacteroidia > Flavobacteriales > Flavobacteriaceae > Algibacter_B. Next base: position 878,761 of record NZ_CP138989.1, on the reverse strand, counting down.
ACAGCGTAAGCGATGCCGTACATATTATAAATATTTACCATAATGAAGGTGCTTCTTCTCAAGATATTAATAAAATTGGGCTAATTACTTTAGCCATTAGGAAAAGCTTCACACCTTGTTTTTATACGACTCTAACAACATTTGTTGGTTATTTTGCACTATACTTATCGCCTTTACCAGCTTTTAAAAACATGGGTGTTTTTACTTGTATAGGGTTGGTATTAAGTTTCTTTTTAGTGTATGCTATTACCATTATTGGGTTTAGTTTTATGACGCTAAACTTTGAGAATTCTAAACCTATTATAGCTTTAAAAAGTATTAACCAAAATCAGTTTATAATTTGGTTAAATCGTTTTACAACGGTGTATAAGAAGCCTTTAATTATAGGTTTTACATTAATTTTATTTTATGGTATCTATGCTATTTTTCAAGTGAAAATTGACACGAATTCACGAGATCTTTTGGCAGAAGGCAAAGCAAAACAGGATTTGAGATTTGTTGAAAAGGAGCTTAACGGTAGTTCTAGGTTGCAACTGAACATACTTACTAATAATGGAGAAAAGATTCTAAATACTGAAGCCTTGAAACATCTTGAAAATTTTCAAAACAAGTTAGAGGCTAATCCTTTAGTTAATGCGCCTGTATCTGTGGTAAATATCAAGAATTTTTTAGAAAAACGAACGCCCGTTTTATTTCAAACAAATGCAACCCAAGATAAAATTGAAAGTACATTATATTCCGTTGATAACCAAGACAATAGTTTTTTTAAGTTGTTTTCTGAAGATTTCACATCGGCAGGAATTACCATTAGTTTTAAAGAAATAAAAACATCACAGTTAGAACAATTACTATCTGAAGTGCAGCGCGATTTTGAAAACACATTTCCTGTTGATAAATACACGTTGGAAATTAACGGTTTTGCAGTTGTTTTTGCACAACTAAATAACTTCATTTTACAGACACAATTCAAGTCGTTTTTTGCCGCTTTTTTTGTTGCTTTTTTATGCCTTTGGTTTTTTATAAAAAGCTTGAGAACCACGTTACTAATATTAATTCCCAATTTATTGCCCTTAACCATTTTGGCTATTTTTATGAGTTTATTAGACATTCCTTTAGACGTTACTACAGCAATGATAACGCCTATTATGCTTGGAATTGCCATGGACGACACCATTCATTTAGTTTATAAATACAGACGAAGTGAAAATATAAAAGGTACACCGGTAACACGTATGGATAATGCGATGTCTTATACAGGAAAAGCACTATTTTCAACAACTATAGCGTTGGTTGGCGGGTTTTTAATTATAAGTTCTAGTGCGGTGCCCTCGGTAAGAGACTTTGGGCTTCTTTGCGCTATTACGGTCGCAATTGCATTAATTACAGATATTTTTTATTTACCTGCTTTATTGAAGACTTTTGATAAGTAGATATTTGAGATCTCAAAAATTGTATTTGGGTTAGTTTTAATTTTCTAATCTGTCTGGTCCAACATAAGTATTCAATTGTGCTTCTACTAGGTTTCGTTTTATAATAGAATTTCTTACTATTTTAAATATTGCAATTAAAAAAGAGACAATAATTAATGTACAAATACCAACTAGAATCAAAATGTTTTTAATGTCTTCTTTTACTTTTTCTTGTTTTTCAAAACTTACAATAGTTTTACTTTTTGGGTTATAAAAACCATTTACTACAAATGTTTTTTCTAAACTCTTTTTAATTGAGTAAGTACTTTCCTCAGGAGCGTTAAAACAGTCTTTATAAAGTTTAAAAAGAGGTGTTTTAGGTTGTAATACCTTTAAAATAGAATCTAAGTTTCTCGCTTTATTTAAGCGTTTATCAAATTCTTCAAGTTGTAATTCAAAAGCTTTATCAACCGATTTTTCCCAAAGGCTAGAATCTATTTTTTTATCAAACCCAAATTGATTCATAGTTTTTTTTAATTGAATTTTGAAGCTTGCTTTATCTGGTTTTTTAAAAGAACTAGGTGGTAAATAATAGCGATAATATGCACCTGAATTTGGATTGTTATAAATTAGATCGCGCTCTGCTTGCGAAAGCACATAATTTTCACCAGAATAATCATAAGGGCGTTTATATTGGTAAATCCATGCGTTATTTATTTGTATGTATCTCGAACCTGGTAGTGTTTTTAATGCTTCGGCAGTATCTAAAATTATGGTGTTCGATTTATTTTGTGATAATTGCGCAAAGTCTTTAACTAGACTTATATCACGATTTGCTAATAGCATTACAATTACAGGAATAATTAAAATAATACTAGCTAGGTTTAAAAATGAAAGTGGTTTAGCTTTTTTAAGGCCGTTTTTAATTTCATAATCTAGTGATAAGGTGTTGTTTATGGAAACGACCTGTATTGAAGCCCCTTCATTAACAGCTACAGCTCCGTCTCTAATAATATACTCATAATTAAAGGGTTCGTCTTTTAGCGATTTAAGATACTTTCTCCAATGCCAAGGTATTTTTACTTTAAGACCATTTATGGTATCGTAATACCTTCCGTTTTTACCATGTTGCTCATAAATACGTTCATAATATCCTTTAGCTTGATGAGTTGATGGGTTGATAACGTGGTTTTTATAACCTTTTACAAACCAATTAAGAAAATAAAGGAGCATTATTAAAACTCCAAATGCGATGTTTATGATTAAATGGTTTTCATCTTCTTCGCTGTAAATAAAAATCGCGCCTATACCAATTACGATTGCTAGAATTATGAAAAGGCCCAATAATTGTTTTTTTGTTCTGCTTATTTGTTTAGATACAAAAGCTAATTCGTCATCATTTAAGGTTCGTTTAGCAAACATGTATAGGTTTCTTTTTGGCTAAATTTAAATTGTTATTCGACTATTTCTAGGTGTAATACGCTGCCTTCTGTAGCTTGTTTGTTGTATTCAAAAAATACTTGTTCACCATTAAAATCAGCTTCAATTAAATAATAATGTCCTTTAAAATACGATTGCTTTACAGTTACTATTAAATCTGATTTTTCAACAACTTGCAATTGATGCGCATAAATTATTTTATCGTTTATAATATTAAATTCCCCGAAAAAGGATGCGATTAAAGGTGTTTTAGGATTTTTGTATAGTGTTTCAGGAACATCGTTAACAGCAATTTTGTTTTCATTTAAAACGATCATTCGGTCCGCAAAACCTAGAACATCTTCCTTGTCGTGAGTGGCAACAATACAAGTAATGTTTTTTTCTTTTAAATATTTAAAAACACTTCTGCGAAGACTTTGCTTTTTAAAATTATCAATATGGCTAAAAGGTTCGTCTAGTAAAATAATTTCGGGTTGTTTTGCTAAAGCACGCGCTAAGGCTACACGCTGTTTTTGGCCACCACTTAGTGTTTTTACTTTAATGTTTGCAAATTGAGTAAGCTCAACAACTTCGAGTAATTCTGCAGTACGCCTTTCCTTTTCTTCTGGATAAAAACGAGACAAGAACTTACCTATATTTTCTGCTACCGTAATAAAAGGCATCAAATCGAATTCTTGTGCCACATACTTCATGAAATCGTAGCCAACAACTAAGTTGTATTTAGGACCTAAAACTTTTTGTTTGTTCCAGAGAATTTCACCTTTATCCAAATCGTACTCACCATATAAAACTTTAAGTAAAGTGCTTTTTCCAGAACCACTTTCTCCAATAATAGCAACGTGTTCTCCTGGTTTAGCATCAAAAGAAATTGATTTTAAAACAGGGGTTTTATTATAAGAAAACGTTAGGTTTTTTACGTGTAACATAAGGTTGTAAAAATAATATAAAAAAACACGCTTCTATAATAGAAGCGTGTTTTAATAGATGGATTTTATTTTTATCCTTTTATTTTTTCATTAGTTTTAGAAGGTAAAACTTGAAATCCCATATTATATAGCGTAAAACCAAAAATATCGGCATATTGCTCTATGGTTTTACTAACGGGAGTTCCTGCGCCATGTCCGGCATCGGTTTCAATTCTAATTAAAGTGGGATTGTTTCCTGTTTGTTTACTTTGTAATTCGGCAGCAAATTTAAAACTATGAGCTGGAACTACACGATCATCATGATCGCCAGTTGTAATAAGTGTGGCAGGATATTCAACACCAGTTTTTACATTATGTAATGGCGAGTATCCTTTTAAGTATTCAAACATGTCTTTATCATCATCGGCTGTTCCATAATCATAAGCCCAACCTGCACCTGCCGTAAAGGCATGATAACGTAGCATATCTAGAACACCAACAGCTGGTAGAGCAACTTTAGCTAAATCTGGGCGTTGTGTCATTGTTGCGCCAACTAATAAACCTCCGTTTGAGCCACCTCTAATAGCTAAATAATTAGAAGATGTATAATTTTTAGCAAATAAGTATTCCGCGGCAGTGATAAAATCATCAAACACATTCTGCTTTTGCATTTTGGTTCCCGCATCGTGCCAAACCTTACCGTATTCGCCACCACCACGTAAATTAGGGACTGCTAGAATACCACCTTGTTCCATCCAAATAGCATTTGTAATGCTAAAACTGGGTGTTAAACTTATATTGAAACCTCCGTAGCCATAAAGAATGGTTGGGTTTTTTCCATCTAATTCAATACCCTTTTTGTGAGTAATAATCATAGGTACTTTTGTGCCATCTTTAGAGGTGTAAAAGACTTGATTACTTTCGTAGTTTTCTGGATTGAAATCTATATTTGATTTACGATATAACTCTGATTTACCATTTTTAATATCGTATTTATAGATGTTTCCTGGCGTTTTATAATTTGTAAATGAATAGTATAATGTTGTTTCTTCTTTTTTAGCTCCGAAGCCTCCAGCGCTACCAATGCCTGGTAATTTAACTTCTCTAATTAGTTTTCCGTTATAATTATATTGGAAAACTTTAGAAACGGCATCTATCATATATTCTGTAAAAAAGTATCCACCACCTATTGTTGGGGCTAATACGTTTTCTGTTTCTGGAATAAAATCTACCCAATGTTTTGGTGTTGGGTTTGAAGCATCAACAGTAACTATTTTTTTGTTTGGAGCATTTAGGTTTGTAACTAAGTATAATTTGCTGCCTTTATTCTCAATAACATACGTGTCGCTGTCTGTGTGATCTAAAATAGTAACAAACTTGCTATTAGGTTTAGTAAGATCTTTTATGAGTAGCTTATTTCCAGAGGTTGAAACTCTAGGCGAAATTAATAAGTAACGATTATCTTCGGTTACATTTCCATAAATATAGCGGTGTTTTTCATTTGCTGTGCCGCCGTAAATGACTTTATCTTTGTTTTGAGGCGTTCCTAGTTTATGGTAATATACTTTGTGTTGGTCTGTTTTAGCAGATAATTCGCTTCCTTTTGGTTTGTCGTAACTTGAATAATAAAACCCTTCATTTTTATACCAAGACATACCGCTAAACTTAATATCTACAAGGGAGTCTTCAACAATTTTTTTGGTTTCGGTATCCATAACCAAAATTTTTCTCCAATCACTTCCACCTTCAGAAATTGAGTAAGCTAAAATGCTTCCATCTTTAGAAAAACTTGTACCTCCAAGCGAAATAGTACCATCTTCTTTAAAAGTGTTAGGGTCTAGAAATACAGTTGCTGTTTTAGGGTCTTCTCCAGTTTTGTGCCTATAAATTACAAACTGGTTTTGAAGTCCATTATTTTTATAAAAATAGGTGTAATCGCCTTCTTTAAAGGGCGCACCTACTTTTTCGTAATTCCAAATTTCTGATAAACGCTCTTTCAGTTCATTTCGGTATGGAATGTTATCTAAAAACCCAAAAGTTGCTTTATTTTGCGCTTTTACCCAAGCTTCGGTGTCTTCACTTCTATCGTCTTCCAACCAGCGATATGGATCTTTAACCTTAGTGTCAAAATAAGTATCTATAGTGTCGACAGTTTTTGTTTTTGGGTAATTCACAGAGATAAATTTGTTTTCTATTTTTGATGATTTACAAGCTAATAATGATGTTAAGCAAAGTAATGAGAGGATTAATTTTTTCATAATCGATAAATTAACGTAAGAATCAAAAATAAAAAAAAAGCCTCTGTAAATCAGAGGCTTTAAGATATCTTTAATAATTATTGTGAATAATTAAACTAATTTATTCTCAATTAAATATTCTGCAATTTGAACGGTGTTTGTTGCTGCTCCTTTACGAAGGTTATCGGCAACAATCCACATGTTTAAAGTATTTGGTTGCGTTTCGTCTCTACGAATACGGCCAACAAAAACTTCATCCTTTTCATGAGCAAAAATTGGCATTGGATACGTATTTGTATCTGTGTTATCTTGCACTACAACACCTGGAGTTTCACTTAATAGTTGTCTTACTTCGGCTAAATCGAAATCATTTTCAAACTCAACGTTAACAGATTCAGAATGTCCGCCAGCAGTAGGTATTCTTACTGCTGTAGCAGAAATAGAGAATGATCTATCGCTCATTATTTTTTGAGGTTCTCTGGCTAATTTCATTTCCTCTTTAGTGTATCCGTTATCTTGAAAAACATCACAATGTGGTAATGCATTTCTTCCAATAGGATAAGGATAAGCCATTTCGCCTTCTACACCAGCAATTTCATTTTCTAATTGACGTACAGCTTTTACACCAGTACCAGAAACAGATTGGTATGTTGAAACGATAACACGTTTCATGTTATATTTTTTGTGAAGTGGATTTAAAGCCATTACTAATTGAATTGTAGAACAATTAGGATTAGCAATAATTTTGTCTTCTTTAGTTAATTCATGAGCATTAATTTCTGGAACTACTAATTTTTTAGTAGGATCCATTCTCCAAGCTGAAGAATTATCAACTACAGTAGTACCAACTTCTGCAAATTTAGGAGCCCATTCTAATGATGTGTCTCCACCTGCTGAAAATAATGCGATATCTGGTTTCATAGAAACTGCAGTTTCTAAAACAACCACTTTATAATCTTTGCCTTTGTAGGTTATTGTTTTACCTAAAGAGCGTTCTGAAGCAACAGGTATTAATTCTGTTACTGGGAAATTACGTTCTGCTAGAACTTTTAACATCACTTCGCCAACCATTCCAGTTGCGCCTACTACAGCTACTTTCATTTTTCTAACTTTTAAGTTTTTGTGAGGACAAAATTAAGTATTAATTATATTTTAGAATCTAAAAAAAGCCCTCATTTTAAAAAAACGAGGGCTTTTTAACAACAAATAACACGGTGTTATTTATTTAACACATTGTTATTTTTTAAGTAAATCTCTAATTTCACCTAATAAATCTTCTTGAGAAGGTCCTGCAGGAGCAGCTTCAACTGGTTTTTTCGTTTTGTTATATGCTTTTACAATTAAGAACATAACAAGTCCAACAATTAATAAGTTGATGATTGTATTAATCCAAGAACCCCACATGATTGCATTTTCTGGAGTAGTAACCGCTCCTGAAGCGTCAACAACAGCTTCTGTTAATACAGTTTTTCTGTCTGCGAAATCTGTACCTCCTGTAAAATAACCAACAAATGGCATTACAATATTGTTTACAAATCCGGTAACAACTGCTCCAATTGCTCCAGCCATAATTACAGCTACTGCAAATTCAATAACATTGCCCCCTGTAATAAATTCTTTAAATTCTTTTAACATGATAAATTAGTTTTAATGGTTAAATATATAATTTAGACCAAGATAAATAAAAAAGTCACACCAAGATATAGTATAAAATCAATTAATCTATGAAAATGCGCTTAACTCTTTGGGAGACAGAGGTTAATAGTTCGTAAGAAATAGTTTGAACAGAAGCTGCTAAATTTTCGGCAGTTGGGTTTTCCCCAAAAATAATAACTTCGTCACCTTCTTTACAATCAATATTAGTAACGTTAACCATAACCATATCCATACAAACATTGCCAACAATTGGTGCTTTTTCTCCGTTTATGGTAACAAAACCGTTGCCATTTCCGTACTGTCTACCAATACCATCTGCATGACCAATAGGTAATGTGGCTGTCTTTAATAATGCATCACTTTTAAAGGCGCGATTATAGCCAACAGATTCCCCTTGTTTAATAGTATGGATTTGAGATATAACTGTTTTTAATGTGCTAATTGGTTTTAAGTGTTGGTTTTCTTTTTCAGAATTACCAAAACCATACAAGCCAATGCCGCATCTTACCATATCAAAATGTGCTTCAGGATAATTTAAAATCCCAGATGTATTACACATATGACGCATAGGTTTGTAGCCTATTTGTTTTGTGAAATTTTCAGCTATATTATTAAAAGTCTCAATTTGATTTAAAGAGAACCTCTTTTCTTCTAAATCTTCACTTGCCGCTAAATGCGAAAAAACAGACGTCACTTTTACAGTTTCAGTTGCTTTTAATTCATTAGCTATAGAATCAACATCATGTCCTGAAAATCCTAATCGGTTTAAGCCGGTATTAAATTTTATATGAATTGGGTAATTGGTTTGTTTTTCCGCGGAAGCGCTATTAATAAATTCTTTTAAAATTTTAGAATTATAAATACTAGGTTCCAGACAATGTTCTATAAGTTGTTTAAAATTTACAGATTGTGGATGCAAAACCAATATAGGTTTGGTTACTCCGGCATGTCGCAGAGCAATACCTTCATTAATATAAGCGACCGCAAAATAATCGGCATTTAAACTTTGTAAATAATTAGCAATTTCGCAAGCATCACTACCATAAGCAAAGGCTTTTACTACCGCTAAGAATTTGGTATTGGGTTGCAGCCTAGATTTTAGGTATTCAAAATTGTGTTTAAGTGCTTTTAAATTTATTTCAAGCACCGTTTCTTGTGCTTTAGGCATTAGAGTCTTTAGGTTTTGTGTTAACCTCTTCGGCGTCTTTTACCTTCATGGTTTTTAACTTATCACGAAGCATAGCTTTGTAATATGCTGCTCTACTTAAAGGCTCGTATTCATTAACTTCACCGAGTAAAACAAGGTTTTCGTTTTGATTTTTCCTGTAGCTATATTGCGCTAAATTCCCTGTTCGTGTACAGACAGCATGTACCTTAGTAACATACTCTGCTGTAGCCATTAAATTTGGCATAGGCCCAAAAGGGTTGCCTTTAAAATCCATATCTAAACCAGCTACAATAACACGAATGCCTTTATTTGCTAAATCATTACATACACGAACAATTTCATCATCAAAAAATTGCGCTTCATCAATACCAACAACATCACAGCCATCTGCCAAAATAGGAATGTTGGCAGCAGCAGGAACAGGCGTTGAGCGAATTTCATTAGCATCATGAGAGACTACCATATCTTCATCATAACGCACATCAATTGCTGGTTTAAAAATCTCTACTTTTTGTTTTGCAAACTGCGCACGCTTGAGTCTACGAATAAGTTCTTCGGTTTTTCCAGAAAACATGGAGCCACAGATAACTTCTATCCATCCAAATTGTTCTTTATGATTTACTGTATTTTCAAGAAACATTTTGTAATTTTAGCACTATAACAAAGCGATTATTCGTTTGTATAAAGGTGGCGTAAATTTATTAAAAAACAAAAACCTATAAGTGCAATAATTTAAAATTTATAAACAATGAAGAAGAAGCTTGAGTCTGACCTTGTTAGTATAGCACATAGAATTCTTAAATTAAAAGGAAAAGAGGATGTTATTAAAATGCATGCCGAGGTTTCTGCGCTTTATGAAAAGCTATCTGTATTAAAGTTTGCACACGAAAATGTTGAAGGCGATTTACCGACTATAGGAAGCGATTCTTCATTTTTTGACATGTTAGATAGTGCCTTTAATAATAAGGTTAGCGATAATATTGAGGTAGAAGATAAAATATACGTAAATCTAGACGACGTTGAACAGGATGATATTATGGAGCCTGTTATGAACAAAATTAAAGATATGGTAGCGCATATGCCTGAAGATGACGAGGAAATTGATATTGTTAAACAAGAAACCACACCTAAAGAACCTATAAAAAAACACAACTTAGAAGATATTACAGCTGGTTTTGAAGATATCCCAATTTTCGATCCCGTATCTAAATCTCAAAATGGTGCAACAAACGGTAAAACATCTTTAAATGATAAACTAAAAGTTGGTGGCTTAAATATTGGGCTAAACGATAAAATTGCGTTTATAAAACATTTGTTTGATGGAAAAAGCGAAGATTACGATCGTGTATTGTCGCAATTAAATACATTTGTAACCTATGCGAATGCTAAAAATTTTATTGTTGAAATGGTGAAACCAGATTATAATAACTGGGAAGATAAAGAGGAGTTTGAAGAACGCTTTATGCAAATTATAGAAGCAAAATTTAGTTAATATTTGGGTGTTACCACGCAGAAAAAGCGCGGTCGTGCTTTCGGTAGTCGCTTTTTTGTATTGCATAAGTGCAACAACACAAAAAGAGCTTCAACAATACCTCAATCTCTAACACAGAAGTAACGATTTTACATGAGTAAACTATATATAGTTCCAACACCCATTGGAAATTTAAAAGACATCACCTTTAGAGCCATAGAGGTTTTAAAAGAAGCCGATTTAATTTTAGCCGAAGACACCAGAACTTCTGGAAAACTACTAAAACATTACGAGATTTCAACACATATGCAATCTCATCATATGCATAATGAGCATAAAACGGTTCAAAACATTATTCAAAAATTAAAAAGCGGCACATCTGTCGCACTTATAAGTGATGCTGGAACACCGGCCATTTCAGATCCAGGTTTTTTACTTTCTAGAGCATGTATTGAAAATAATATAGAAGTAGATTGCCTTCCTGGAGCAACCGCATTTGTGCCCGCATTAGTAAATTCTGGCTTGCCAAACGATAAGTTTGTGTTTGAAGGTTTTTTGCCTGTAAAGAAAGGGCGCCAAACTAGATTACTGCTTCTAGCCGAAGAAACCAGAACCATGATTTTTTATGAAAGTCCGCATAAACTTGTAAAAACCTTAGGTCATTTTTGTCAGTATTTTGGAGAAGAAAGACCAGTTTCAGTCTCAAGAGAGTTAACCAAAATGTTTGAAGAAACCGTTCGAGGCACAGCAAAAGAAGTGTTAGAACATTACACTAATAAGCCACCAAAAGGTGAGATAGTTGTTGTGGTTGGAGGAAAAAGTAAATAAAAATAAAATATAAAAATGAATATAGAAGCTTTCAATAAAAAGTTAAAAGAAAACCCAACACAAATCGATTTCTCTGAAACCATGAGTGTAATAGAGGAAAATTATAATTTCACGCCAACCGCTTTTATAAATGGAACTCTAGAAAACGAAGCGGGACAAAATTCTGGTTCGTGTAAATTATTTGCATTTGCTAAAATTCAGAACTTATCTAAAGAAGCTACTTTAGCTTGTTTCGGGCAATATTATTTTGATGAGGTTTTAAAAGATCCAAACGGAACTGGGCACCAAAATATTAGAAACTTTATGAAAACAGGGTTTGATGGGTTAAGTTTTAAAGGAACACCATTAACGGAAAAATAAATCACTATAGTTTTAAAACCGAAATAATAAAGATTTTTCGTTTATAGCTCCACTCTAATAAATGGCAATAATTCTTAATATTTGCCTTTTCTGCATATCACCTAGAAATCGATTTAGCTTAATTAAAAACCTTGGTTCAAGGTTTGGGAATTTGTTTAATTATTTCTTCAAAAAGTTCATAGTAAATAAATATTAGTCTAACAATTCGTATCAAAACGAAAATTAGTTTATTATCATCTAAAAATTTCTGGTATAATTTGTTGTAATGCTTAATTTGTTTTCTGATTTTCATAACCTAATAATTAATGAAAACCAAGGTAGCGGGTAACATTGAATCCGTTTAAGACATGAAATCGAGTGTAATTTGCCTATGCAAAAAATATAGAGTATTGGAAGTAAACAATATTAAAAAAACCTTCCCATGTCCGGAAAGGCTTTAAATAAATTATTGGTTTATTAGTGGCTAATTAATAATATGAGATTCCTCCTCATTCTTCAATCTGAATGACAAATCTTCATAGTGATTTACTAATTTGAAATGAAGTTACGTTTTGACTGAATACTGCGACTGAATACTGTAAACTTTACAAGTGTTTCCCTTTTTCCCAACCATGTTTTCCTAAATACTGCTCACCGCTTTCAACAGCACCACTTTCAATTGAGGTTCCCATGCTATCATTCCAGCGGTTTAAATACCCAAAAAGAGAAATAACACCTAACATCTCAACAATTTCACCTTCATCCCAATGTTCGTGTAAACGTTTTTTAATGGTTTCATCAACATTATTTGGCACTTGACTTGCTTGTAACGAGAAATCTAAAGCAGCACGTTCTGCTTCACTAAAAGCAGGGTGTGTTCTGTATTCCCAAATATTATCCAGTTGTTCTTGCTCTGCGCCATAACGTTCGGCAGCTCGAATGGCATGCGCTTGACAATATCTACACCCCGTTGCGTTACTAGACACCCAAGCAATCATGCGTTTTAAAGCCGAGGTTACTCGACCTTCGTTTGCCATAACGGCTTTATTCAAATTAATAAAGGCTTTGCTTATGGCTGGTCTCCGTTGCATGGTTAATACCGAATTTGGACAAAATCCGAGAGTTTCGTTAAAAAACTCGGCAAGGTTTTTGGTTTCTAAATCGTGATTAGGCGATAAAGGTGTAACTAAAGGCATGTTTTATTTTTTTTGTAGTATTTTTGATACTTGAAGAAACATCAAAAAATAACTTGGTTTTTTTAATAAGTTTATTAAAGATGCCACTTTTGTACAGCTTTAATAAAATTTAAATCGCAAGAAACGAAAAATAGTTTAAAATGGCAGTAAAGGTTACAACGAAATGGTTAGGAGATATGAGGTTTGAAAGCACAAACCCATCTGGTCATAACTTATTTATTGATGCAGGCGAAGAAAGTGGTGGTAAAGGCGAAGGTTACAGGCCAAAAGCATTAATGCTATCTGGATTAGCCGGATGTTCTGGTTTAGACGTAGCGGCATTAATAAGAAAAATGAAGCTAAAAGTAGATGCTTTTGAAATCGAAACTGAAGCTAACCTAACGGAAGAACACCCAAAAATTTATGATAAAGTAGGGATGCATTTTCATTTTTATGGCGATGATTTAAATGAAAAGAAGCTTCAAAGAGCTGTTGATTTATCTATTGAAAAGTATTGTGGCGTTATGGAAATGTTTCGTCAGTTTTCAGAATTAACCATAGAAACCCATTTTCATAAAAAATAAAGAGAAATAAAAACCGTTGAACTTTTATTAAAAACACTCACACTCTCTCCAAATGCGTTGGACATTAAAACCAAAACCTCTAGAAGAAAAAGTTGAAGCTTTACAACAAGCACTTCAAGTAGATGCTACAATAGCATCAATGCTTGTGCAAAGAGGTATTGAATCTTATGAAGAAGCCAAAGCTTTTTTTAGGCCTAGATTAGAGGAGCTGCATGATCCATTTTTAATGAAAGATATGGATAGGGCAGTAGCTCGCATTGAAAAAGCTATTGCTAATAAAGAAAACATTCTTGTTTATGGTGATTATGATGTAGATGGTACAACTTCTGTAGCATTAATGTCTTCATACCTTAAAACAAAACATAATTTAGTCTATACTTATATTCCTAATAGATATGATGAAGGTTACGGTATATCTTATAAAGGCATCAATTTCGCTTTAGAAAACGAGTTCACATTAATTATTGCTTTAGATTGTGGTATAAAATCTGTTGAAAAAGTAGCGCATGCTAAATCATTAGGTATCGATTTTATTATTTGCGATCACCACAGACCCGGAGTTGAAATCCCAAAGGCGGCAGCCGTTTTAGATCCAAAACGAGAAGATTGCGAGTATCCGTTTAAAGAATTATGTGGTTGTGGTGTGGGCTTTAAATTAATACAAGCTTTAGCATCAAAAGAAGGTAAAACAGCAGAAGATTTAACAGAATATCTAGATCTAGTTGCTACAGCAATTGGCGCAGATATTGTCCCAATTAATGGTGAAAATAGAGTGCTAGCTTATTTTGGTTTAATGGTTATTAATTCTAACCCTAGATCGGGTATACAAGCCATTTTAAATCAGGTTGAAAAAACAGAGTTAACCATAACAGATGTTGTGTTTATAGTAGCGCCAAGAATAAATGCTGCAGGTCGTATGAAACATGGTAATTACGCCGTAACTTTATTAACGGAAGATGAGCCTGATATGGCTGAAAAATATGCAGCTGAAATTAATGACTATAATTTAGATAGACGTGAAACAGATAAGCGAATTACAGAAGAAGCTCTTAAACAAATTGAGGAACAAAAAGAACAGGACCGCCTTACTACTGTTGTTTACCATGAAGATTGGCATAAAGGCGTTATTGGTATTGTGGCTTCTCGATTAACAGAAGCCTATTATAGACCCACACTAGTGTTTACAAAAAGCGGTAATAAATTGGCAGCTTCTGCACGTTCTGTTAAAGGTTTTGATGTTTATAACGCTTTAGAAAATTGTAAAGAACATATCGAGCAATTTGGCGGACATAAATATGCTGCAGGCTTAACACTTGAGCCAGAAAATTACGAAGCATTCAAACAGGCTTTTGAAGAGGAAGTTTCTAAAACTATTGATAGAAATTTATTAACCCCAGAAATTAAGGTTGATGCTAAAATTGATTTAAAAGATATAACGCCTAAGTTTTACAGAATTTTAAAACAGTTTGCACCTTACGGGCCGAGTAATATGACACCAGTTTTTTTAACTGAAAACTTAATCGATACAGGTTATGGAAAATGTGTTGGAGCAGACAAAACACATCTACGATTAACAGCTACACAACCAGAATCAACAAGTAGAATGGTAGGTATTGGTTTTGGTATGGGAGATAAAATTGATAAAATTTCCGAAGGAAAACCATTTAAAGCCGTTTATTCTATTGATGAAAATGAATGGCAAGGCAATATAAGTTTGCAGTTGAGGCTAAGAGACCTGAAAAAACAAAAGTAGACTAGAACTTAAATTATGGCAAAAAACGATCCGTATGCAGCCTTACGAATTAAAGAGTTCAATATTTTTTTATTACTGCGTTTGTTTTTAGTTTTTGGGTGGTCTATGCAATTTATTGTTATTGAGTGGCAAGTTTATAGTATAACTAAAGATCCTCTTTCTCTGGGAATTATTGGTCTTATGGAAATTATTCCAGCCTTTACAATGGCACTTTTTGCAGGTCATATTGTAGACCAGAAAGAAAAGCGAAACCTCTTAGCCCTTTGTATTGCTGCTTTTTCTTTAATTAGCTTAGGCTTGTTTTTTTTAACAACAGATGATGTTATTGGTAGCTGGTCTACAAACACTATTTTATATTCTATTTATGCACTTGTGTTTTTTGGAGGTTTTTTACGTTCCTTTTTTGGGCCAATAATTTTTTCTTTAGTCGCGCTAATTGTACCCAAAAGAATATACCCAAATGCAGCTACATGGAGCACTAGTACTTGGAAAACAGCTGCCGTTTTAGGAGCATTATTTGGCGGATTTTTTATTAGCTGGATAGGTGTTGATAAAACTTTGATGGTGGTTTTTGTATTGGTAGTGATATCCTTTTTTCTCACCTTTTTAATAAAAAAGAAGCCTATATTAAATAAGAAAATTGGAGAACCTGTAATGGAAAGCCTAAAAGTAGGTGTTCGGTTTGTATTTCAAAACAAGGCCATTCTAGGAGCGTTATCTTTAGATATGATTGCGGTTTTATTTGGTGGAACAGTAGCCATACTTTCTGTTTTTGCTCAAGATATTTTAAAAGTGGGAAGCGAAGGTTTTGGTATTTTAAATGCCTCTATTTCTCTTGGAAGTATTATTACTATGTTTATAACAACTTATATTCCTATAAGTAGAAATACAGGTAAAAAGTTACTTATTTCTATATTTATATTTGGTGTTAGTATAATAGGTTTTGGGCTCTCAAATATATTTTGGCTTAGTGTTTTAATGTTATTTATTAGTGGTGCTGCCGATGGTATTTCTATGATTATTAGACAAACCATATTACAATTAAAAACACCAGACGATATGCGTGGGCGAGTATCTTCTGTAAATTCTATGTTTGTTGGGTCTTCAAACGAACTTGGTGCTTTCGAGAGTGGTTTAGCTGCGAAATTAATTGGTCCTGTTGCCGCTGTGGTTTTTGGAGGAACCATGACATTAATTACAGTTTGTGTAATTGGTGTTAAAAACCCTGTACTTAGAGAATTGGATTTAACCGCCGATGTTGAAGCTAATGAGAAAGAAGATTAATATTCTTTTAATTCTAGAATTTCTCCATCAAAAACGCCATAAGTATAATACTGAATCCAGTCGCCTAGGTTAATGTATTTTGAGTTTTCGTTGAGGTTTATATTTAGTGGTAAGTGTCTGTGACCAAACACGAAATAATCGCGGTGCTTGTCTTCTAGTTTACGTTTGCAGTATTGCACCAGCCATTCGTTTTCCTCTCCGAGAAATGTTGCATCGTCATCACCAGAAATGAGTTTGTTTTTTACTGATAAGTATTGTGCAATTTTCATTCCTATATCTGGATGCCCCCATTTAAAAACCCATTTAAAAAATGAGTTTGTAAATACTTTTTTCATGCGTTTGTAACCTTTGTCTCCTGGGCCTAGACCATCGCCGTGGCCTAAGAAAAAGGTTTTATTGTTAAAGGTAAATTCTTTTGGTTTATGGTAAACTGGTATGTTTAGTTCTTCTTCAAAATAGCCATTCATCCATAAATCGTGATTGCCAACAAAATAGTGGATTGGAATACCTGAGTCTGAAATTTCGGCTAGTTTGCCTAAGGTTCTAGTAAACCCTCTTGGAACTACGGTTTTATATTCAAACCAAAAATCGAATAAATCGCCTAAAAGGAAAATGGCCGCGGCATCGTGTTTTATTTCGTCTAACCAGGCTACAAATTTCTTTTCGCGAGGAAAAGAGGCTTCTTTAGTTGGTGCGCCTAAGTGATTGTCTGATGCGAAATATATTTTTTTC
Source organism: Algibacter sp. R77976 (assembly GCF_044594645.1). Classification (GTDB taxonomy): domain Bacteria; phylum Bacteroidota; class Bacteroidia; order Flavobacteriales; family Flavobacteriaceae; genus Algibacter_B. The sequence continues at coordinate 861,780 of NZ_CP138989.1, read as the reverse complement.
CCTTTTGGAATTTGCATGTTGTAAATATAGTTTTTTGACATGAATTTCACGAATTATCACAAATAAGAAATTTGAAGTCTCTTTTTTTGCTAACTAATTTATGACTGCCTACTGAAGACTGACAACTGCCGATTATTTTGTGTTAGGGATTGAACGGCATGTTTGAGCTCGCCGACGCAGGAGGAAGCGAGTAGTGAAAGCCCGACCCTTGTGGTAACGCCCTAAATATTATCGTAATGATACCATTCTGCAAACGAACTATCTGTTTCTTGAAGTTTTAAGGAGTGTAATTTGATGTGTTTAGGAAGTCTTTTACTAATTTTTTTAGCAAAGTCTAGCACCATCATTTCGCTTGTTGGCTGGTAGTCTACCAGTAAAACATTATGCCCGCGATTTTGTAATTCTTTGGCTAACTCGACGTGTGGTGTATTTTTATTGAAAACAGTTGCGTGATCGAAAACGTTTACAATTTCTTCTTTCACAATTTTTTTAAGATCTCCAAAGTCTATAACCATTCCAAACTTGACATTGGTGTTGTCTGTAATTGGCTTCCCAATAACGGTAACCGAAAGTTTGTAACTGTGACCATGTACGTTTTTACATTTTCCGTCGTAACCATAAAGTGCGTGACCGGTTTCGAAAGAGAATTGTTTGGTGATACGAATGTTGTTTCCCATTATCTTCTTTTTCTTTTATTTACAAAGTAAACGATGATTAATACTAAACCCAAGATTAGAAATAATCCGTTTCCACTTAAGAATGACATGATATCCATAATTGTTTATTCTTTTCTTTTTTTATTATATCTGAACATTAAATAGGCTAATAAAACAAGGATAACAAAGGGTAACATGGAGCCGATAAAAACACCAATTTCGTAACCTTTATCTGGTGCATTTTGAATTTTCTCTTCAATATCCACTTGCTGTAATAAAGCAATAAATAGAGTCATTATAATTTGTTGTGTGATATTGCAAAGTTAATTGTTTTGAGCAAGTGGCATAAATATTTTTCTGAATTTTATGATAAGCGGAATGCCACGAGCTATAATCCAAAATGTAATAGCTATAAATATGCCGCGGAGTTTATAATCTAAACCATCTAACCAAAACAGAATGGGGATGAATATGATGAATGTTGAAAATAAAAGGACGTTTCTTAAATATTTCATTTTACCTAATCCTTTAAAAATACCATCGAAAATAAAGGCTAATGTGCAAAGCGGTTGCATAGCAAGAACAATCCAAAACACATTATAAAACGCTTTTAAAACTTCAGGTTCTTTAGTGAAAATTCGCCCTATTGGATAATAAAATAAAGTACCAAGCAAGCCTAATATAATACCTATAATAACACCGTATTTTATGAGTTTGTTGCTTAATGACATTAATGTTGAGTAAGCTTTTGCTCCAAATAATTTACCAGATAAAATGTTTCCGGCGCTTGCATAACCGTCTACTATAAACGCGCCCAAAAACCACAGGTTTATTGCAATGGTATAAGCTGCAATATATTCGGCACCGTAACTGGTTGCAAATGCGCTGGCAAAATAGAGTGTGACGTTTAAGGCTATGGTTCTTATAAACAAGTTAAGAATCATTAAAGCAAAACGATTTATTTCTGGATTAAATGGAAAACTAGGTTTTAAAGGAATTTTTGTTTTTTTAAGAAGGAAGTAAGCTGAGCATCCTGCCATTAAAATTTGTGCAATTACACTAGCATATGCTGCACCTTCAATATTCATAGGTTCTATAAAACCGATGATACCGTAAACTAAAATAATGTCTAGAATAATATTGGCTACTGCTCCAATAATGGCTATTATCATTGGGTAATACGTGTTTTGTAAGCCTCGAAATGCTCCAAAAATAGCAATGGTAAATAGTGTAAATGGAAACCCTAAAACGCGAATTTTATAATAAATAACAGAATAATCTAATATTAAATTTGATGCGTTATAGAGCTTGAATATTTGTTTAGCAAACGGATATGTACTAAATATAATTAAAATGCTTAACGACGTAATTATAAAAATGGCCTGGGCTGGTAAGTTTTTAATTTGCTCTAGTTTATTGGCGCCAACGTATTGTGACACAATAGATGAAATAGCGCTTCTTGTTTGCCCCAATACCCAAATTAGCATGGATATAAACGTGGTAACAATACCAACAGCGGCTAAAGATTCGGTAGCATTAATTTGAATATTCCCAACAATAGCGGCATCTGTTAATGATAAAATAGGCTCTGAAACTCCAGAAATTAATGCCGGAATGGCTAATTTGTTTATTTGCTTTAAACTTATATTCACAGGACTAATTCATAACAGTTAAAAGGGGATTCGCTTTGTTTTGGAAAATAAATATTTCCTAGTTTTTGGTAACCGCGAAGTTCGTAAAATTTTTGATTTCTAAGGTTTTCTGAAAAAGTATCTAAGCGAACAGATGTATAGTGGTTTTCTTTAGCAAAATTTTCTGCAAAAGTCATTAATTGTTGCGCATAGCCTTTACCTTGAAAGTCTGGATGAACTGCTAAACGATGAATGTATATATTGTTTTTATTAGGTGTTAGCCAACAAATAGGTAAATACTCAGCATCCATAAAAGTAGAAACGGTAATACAACCTAATATTTTGTTTTCAATTTCTAGAACGTATAATTCTTTTCTTTTAACATCTTTTTGAAACGCTTCTTTATTAGGGTAGAATTCATTCCATTGAAAAATAGTGTTCGCAATCATTTTTAAAGCACAAGCTTTTGTAATTTCAATAATGCTATTAATATCGTTAGATGTTCCTTTGCGAATCATTTAATTGTTTTACTTTTACTGTAAATTTAGTTTTAAAAATTCATTAATTGTGGAAGAATATTTTAATTCTAAATAGATTGAATTAAAAAAATGGGGATGTAGCTCAGTTGGCTAGAGCGCTTGACTGGCAGTCAAGAGGTCGTCGGTTCGAATCCGATCTTCTCCACAAAAAAATAGTAATATTTTTTCACACCCAATTTTAATTAGAATAATACTTCGTATTTATTTTTCAATAACGCAAATTGCCAATATTAACAGGTGTTATCTGATTGAAATTAGATAATTTAATTTTGGTTAATAACTACATTTTTGGGAAGGGATTTTCAGTTGATTACCAAAAATTAATTATATTAACTATAGATTTATTTTATACTCTAGCTCAAAAAATTAATAATTTTATTTGTTGCACGCTTTAAGTGTTTTGGTAACTCTTTTTTATCCCACGGATGTGAGGCTCCAAAAACATGATTTGCATTCTCAATTATTTCGAGTTCACTATTAGAGTTCCAATTATGAAGCTTATTTGCTTCCTCAATTAAAACACTCGTATCTCCATCACCATGAATAATTAAGTATGGTATTTTTAAGCTAGAAACAGCGCGTTTTATAGTTAGCCTTTCTTCATTTTTTATAAAATCTTCATAAAACTGATAATAATGGGGCATTTGTTGTTTTGTACGGCCATTTAGAACGTATTTAACGCCGGTTTTTTTCCATTGCTCTAAATCGCCGGCAGTAGATGTTCTTTTGCCAAAATCGCACACGCCTGCAAGACTTATTACTTTTTTAATACGATTATCTTCTTCAGCTTTAATAGTTACAATACCACCTGCTCTACTATGGCCAATTAAGTTTATATCGGTGATATTTGCTTGAGCGTGATATTCCTTTTGAGTACAAATCCAATCAATAATTGTTTCTAAATCGTCCAACTCTTTTGAGTAGTTGTTATTCCCGAAAGCCTCTAAGTCTGGAAAATCTATAGGCTGTTCTAGAGTTCCTCCATTATACGAAAAATTGAATTTTATAAAGAAGAAACCAGCTTCAGCAAATGCTTTTGCCATTAAATCCCAAGCGCCCCAATCTTTAAATCCTTTGTAACCATGACAAAAAATAATAATGGGTTTTGGAGTATGGTCTTCTTTATAAAAAACATCGGTAAGTATTGGTTTTTGGTGTTTTCCAGGAACAATAATATTTTTTTTGATAGCCATAATATTAAACTTCTTTTTCGGTGAAATCTATGTTTGGATTACAAATTTCAATGATTAGTTTTTTTAATTCAGTTTCAAAATCATCTAAAGTATCATTTGTAATTAGAGCATCTTTGCTTCTTTTAGAAGCACTTTCTTTTTTGGCAAATTTCAAGAAGCCCTCTTTTAAATTTTTAAATGAAATAATACCAGCTTCAACTGGCAATTGTATCTTTTTTTCTTGATACATCATATAAGCATAAGTTAAAACTTGAAAACTCTTGCTGTACTTTTTATAATCAGTTGTAATATCTTCCCAATTAACAATTTCTACTTCATTTTGTTTTACATTACCTGTTTTATAATCAATAATACGAGTTATGCCATTGCACTCATCGACTCTGTCAACTTTTCCTCTAATTCTAATAGGATACTTAAGTTCTGAAATGTTAATTTCAATATCATTATTAGCTTCAATGGCTATAATCTTTATTTGATCTCCAGCTTTTAAAGCTTTAATTTCTAAATCTAAAAAGTTGGATACATAGCGTTTAGCTATTTCATAAACAATTAGATTTTTCCCGGTTGTAATATCACCTTCTTTATATTCATTTTTAAAATGATGAGTTACTGTTTTTTCTATGCTAGATTTTAATTTTTTAATACCATCTACCGTTAAACTATGCCCAATAAAAGGCTTATAAAAGTCTTCTAGGGTATTGTGTACAACTGTTCCTAATGTGTTTGCTGCAACAGTTTCCTCAACATCATCATGGTCTTTAATTTTTAAAATTTTCTGATAATAAAAATCAATAGGATTTCTAATATAGTTTGTTAATGACGAAGGAGAGAACCCTTCACCTGCCATTTGCATGATTTGTTGTTGTAAGTTTTCAGTTTTTTTAACAACATTTAAATTTGTTTCTATTGTTGGTACTTTAGGTGCAATTATTTGATGATTAATGCTATGAATACCTTCAAGTTCTAATTGTGTAATGAACCTACTTTTTTCTCCACCGGTTAAAACATCAGCTTCTGTATTATAAATAATATAAACATTTTTTGCTCGCTGAATAAGTTTGTAAAAGTGGTACGTATAAACAGCATCTTTCTCTTTGTATGTAGGCAAGTTGTTTTCCAGCTTCACATCAAACGGGATAAACGAATTATTACTTTTACCTGCTGGTAATATACCTTCGTTTACAGATGAAATTATAACTGTTTCAAAATCAAGAACACGAGACTCTAACATACCCATAAGTTGTAAACCCTGGAGTGGCTCTCCTTGAAAATCTAAAGTTTCACTACTTAAAAGCTCTTTGTAAATGCTATATAGTGTTGAAATATCTTTAATATGATTATGCTCTGAGTTTAGCCTTGTAAGTTCGTTAAATAGTTCGTTAAAACGGAAAACATATTCTAACGCTAATAAATTTGATGCTTTGTTTTTGTCTAAATGAGCTTTTACACTCAATATTAATTTAGAACAGCTTTCTAACGGTACTAATATTGAGTTTCCCCAATTAGAAAATAGTAATTCTATAATATTATGTGCTTTATCTGCTATTTTTAATAATCGGTCTTTAGTTAAAAAGACTAGATTATTTTTATCAATAGTTTTAATAATTTTTGATGAATAATCGATGTCATCAATAACAAATAATGGTCTGATATCCTGATGTGATATAATATTAATGACATCTCTGTAGTAAAACGAATTTGAATTGGTTTTATGTAATCTAAATAAGGAATCAAACAAAGAGGCTAATGGGATTGTTTTTAGTGGAAAGCCCATAGTAATATTTAATGCCTGAATGGAATTGGGTAAAGAATTAAGGACAGGAATTAATAAATTCTCATCACCTAAAACTACTGCCGTATTACTGAGCGATTTATTTTCTTTTTGTAAAGTATCTAAAAGCTCGCCTATATACTTTGCTTGACCTATATTTTTAGGAATACCAATGGCTGAAATATTTTTCTCTTTTGAGTAATGTTTTGTTATCCAATTAAATGGATTGTTTTCAAAGTATTTCCAGTTTTTGAGGTGCTGTCTAGTAAATAATGCCGCGTCATGTTTTGGATTATTCATGAAAACTTCATCAGTATCCCAGTAAATTTCTGCTAAATTATGTTTAAGGAGTTCTTGAATTATCCTTTCTTCAGATGTATTAAGAGCATTAAAGCCAACAAAAACATGTTTAGTCTCTGGATTATTTTCAATATAAGTACCTAAGCCTCCAGCAGCTTCCCTGTAAACTAAACCTTGATATCCTATTTTTTTATTTATAAGATGTTCTGTAAAACTAGTATAATAGCTGTAAAGTTTATTCCAAAAATCTAAATAGCTTTTCACAAAATCGGTTTTGTGTTCTTCTAAAGACCAATGATTTAAATCTTGAATGGCACTTAAATAATTGAATATTTTTTCTTGAGGAATTAAATAACGATCAATTTCGTTAAAATCTTGAAGCAAGATTTGAGCCCATTTTGAAAACGTTTCAAAAGAATCTAAATTTTCTTTTTTAGTTAATAGACTATAAGAAGTGTAAAACTCAAAAAGAAGCTCTGTGTTAGAGATTGATTTGAGTTGAGACAACTCTTCTACAAACTCTTCAATACTTAATATATTTGGAGCAAATATGGTTTGATTAACAACACTAGAGAGTTGGTTTTTTAAAAAGAGCCCAGCTCTTTTGCTGGGTAAAATAAAAGTTAAATTGGAAAGATTTTGACTCTTACTTTGTAAATCTTTTAAAACATCGTGAATAAAAGTTGTCATACCAATTATATTTTAAAATGGTGCATAGGTAAATTGAATTATTTTTTGATTATTTAAGGCTGAAAATATAAGTGCAACATAAGTTACAGTTATATTTTTAAACAAAAAGTAAGTAAAAAAGAAACAGTTTACATGTGCCATTTTGAAGTTTTATTGGTTTATATAAAAATAAAAAACGCTTCGGATATCCGAAGCGTTTTTTGTAAACTTATTTTATTTTAAAAATGTCGTTAGCTTATTTTGCTAAGTTAATTTCTACACGTCTGTTGTTAGCTCTACCAGCTCTAGTTTTGTTAGAATCAATTGGTCTAGATTCTCCATATCCAAGAGCAGATAATCTGAAAGCATCAATTCCGTTTTGAACTAAGTATTCTTTAACTGAATTAGCTCTAGAATCAGATAATCTTTGGTTTAAAGTTTCGCTACCTACACTATCAGTATGACCTTCAACTGTAAATTTAGCTGTAGAGTATTCTTTAAGAATTCCGATGATATCAGATAATACAGCAGCAGATTGTGCTTTTATAGTTGCTTTTCCAGTATCAAATAAAATTGTTTTAGCGTACTCATTAAGAGTTGCTTGAACAGCTTCAGTTACTTCAGGACAACCATTGTTTGCAACAGTTCCTTTAACCTCAGGACATTTATCGTCTTTGTCTAATACACCGTCACCGTCTTTATCAGCCCAAGGACATCCTTTGTTAGCAGAAGGTCCAGCTTCGTTAGGACAAGCATCATCAGCATCAGTTACACCGTCGCCATCAGCATCAGGACAACCGTTTAAAGCTTTTAAACCAGCAACTGTAGGACAGTTATCTTTGTTATCAGCAATTCCGTCACCGTCAGTATCAGGACATCCGTTAAGTTCAGCTAAACCAGCTTCGTTAGGACAATCGTCTTTACTATCTTCGATGCCATCACCGTCAGAATCAGGACAACCGTTGAATGCTTCTGAACCAGCAACATCTGGACAAGCATCATCTTTGTCATATATTCCATCACCATCAGTATCAGTTCCACCAAATTTGATAGAAATACCAGCAGTGTGTTGGAAATGAGAATCTAAGTAATCTTCAAATGCATGTTTGTATCCAGTTTGAAGTGTTAAACCTATATTTTCACTAAACCATACGTTTAAACCTAAAGTACCATTTAAAGTACCAGCACCAATGTCGTCAATCCAAGTGTAACCACCTCCAACACCTACAAAAGGGTCTAAAGTTTTTCCTTCTAAGAAGTTGTACTTAATTGTACCATCAATACCGTAGTAAGATAAATCAGATACTTCATTTGCAACATCAGGATCAGAACTAATATCTCCCCAAGTTTCTATTTTATTTAAAGATCCAGTTACTCCAAAAGAGAAACCATCACTTAAATATTTAGATACAGAGATCGTTGATAAAGATGGTAAGATGTTCCAGTGATCGGTTGCGTTAAAGTATTCGTCACCGAAAGAATCACTAAATAGTCCACCGTCTCCATTAGGATAAGCATCAACTGCGTTTACCCCGATAGTAATTTGCCATGGGTTGTTTTGGTCTTGCGCATTAACGTTGCTATAACCAAGTACAAGCAACATAGCGAACAATAATCTGCTAAGATTTTTCATATTCAAAAGTTTAATTTTTAAGTGTTAATTGTCAGCAAAAGTAAGTTGTTAAATGTTATTAACAAAGACAAATATATAAAAAAATAGTACACATTGGTAGTTCGTCGATAGTCTAGAGTGAGTTTAGATAACGTTTAGGTGCTTATCAATCTCTATAAAACCAGTAATAGTAACGTATATGTGGGGTTTTATACATGTTATAAATAGCTGTACTCATATTCTTGCTTTACTTTTTATATTAGAAGAAAAAAGAATTCATTATCATAAATCACTTCCTTTAAAAGCATATTAGCCACGCTTTATGAAAGTTTTGCGTCATATAACTTGACTATAACATTAATTTAATCACTATTTGCAATATCAAAACCTAATGATATTATTTCTTTTTGGTGGAATAAATGCTATTTTAAACTCTTAAATATCTTTTACCAAGATATCGTCATTTATATAGATAAGAATCTTCTTAGTGACTATTATTTTCATATCTTCTAAAACATCTTGGTAAGTTTGAAGCTGTTGCCCATGTTTTTTATCTTCAAAACCGGTTTTATAATCTATAATTACAGCTTCGTTTTTAGCGTTTATTACTATTCTATCTGGTCTTAAAATGATATTATCTTTTGAAATAATATCTCGTTCATTATATAATGTATAATTGGAAGTATAATAATCTTTAAGTTTGTGATGCTCAACAATAGCAATAATCGTTTCTTTTAATGAAATAGCCTGTGTTTTACTTATTATTGAAGCCTTTATAAAATCGTTAACAACAAAGTCAATATCACCACTCGTTTTTATTTGAGCCATCATATTATGAATTAAATTTCCTTTTTCAATAGCTTCTTGTTGATTGGTATCCCACAATAATCCAGATTTTGTAACAACTTTTATATTGTGTTCTTCTTTTGCTGTTGAAATAAATGATTCTTGCGTGAAAGTTTCTTTTTTGTTTGAAGAACTAAGAGAAGTTCTTTTTTCATTTCCAAAACTATAAACACCTTCTGAATCATTCCATATCCCTAGTTGTTTAAGGTAATTTATTAACAAACCCGAATATTTTTTGCTTTTTACTTCACCTTTTGATGATATGTCTTTTGTTGAAATAACATGTATTTGCTCTACAGCCCGCGTTAATACCACATACAATAAATTAATATTATCTAATTCCTGTTCAGATTGATGTTTGTTATAAATACGTAAACCTTCATCTCCATAATTTTCAAAATCTTTATTATAATTTAAAAGGGTATGTGAAAAGCCATTATATTTTTCTTTATTTAAACTAAACCATTCTTTTGGTTCTAATTCTCTGTAAATATCTAAATCGGCATAAGGAAATATGACTACTGGGAATTCTAAACCTTTGGATTTATGAATGGTCATGATTTGAACCGCATTTTGGCCTTGAGGCGAAATAATACTTAAACTTTCTTTTTTCTTTTCAAAATAGTTTAAAAATCCTGAAATATCCGAACCTTTTTTCTGCGAAAAATCTAAAACAATATCTAAATAAAATTGAATGTAGGCGTTCGATTTTTCCACTAAATTGAAGGTTCTAACAATAGTTTCAGCTAAATCATATAGAGGAAGTTGCAATAATGAGTTGCTATCAATAAACACATTATAAACGGTTAAACTTTTTAATAATTTATCTGTTGAAAGGTTAATGTGATTTGTAAAAAAATCATGCTTGTCTTCAATACTAAAAAGCGTGGTTAAATAATTTAAAACCTTAATTTTAACCTCGTTATTTTCTGGCTTAATAAGAAGCAATAATAAATCATTTATAAAAACAACCTCGGGCGAATTATTAATCAACAATGTTTCAGATGAAATTATAGGGATTTTATGCTGACTCAGATAATCAGCAATAGCAACGCCTTCTTTTTTCTTTCTAACTAAAACACAAATATCTTCGAGGTTAAATCCATTTTCTAAACTGGAGTTTATTGTTTTTAGAACAGATTCAGGAAATATTTCGTTTCTATCATCTTCTTTGTCAAGTTCTAAAAAAGACAAGTTCACAAAGCCTTCTTTTTCTTCAGTTATATTTTGATGCGCGTTTTCATAAAGTGCTTTATAATCATCATTATTAAAAACCTGATTTGCTAAAAATTTAAAAAAGCCATTATTAAAATTTACAATCTCTTTATAGCTTCTATAATTTTCCTCAAGATTTTTAACATCTTGTTCTAAATAAAAAGGCTTACTTTTTTTATTAAACAAGTCTATAAACTGTTCTGCTTTTCCGCCGCGCCATCTATAAATAGCTTGTTTAGCATCACCAACTAACATTGTGCTTCCGTTTACACCAGATAATGAGTTGTCTAATAGCGGAATTAAATTTTCCCATTGCATCTGTGAGGTGTCTTGAAACTCATCAATAAAATAATGTTTAAACTTTTCACCTAAACGCTCGTAAATAAAAGGTGTTGGCTGTCCAGAAATTTCGTTACTAATAATAGTATTGAATTCTGAAATGAGCATTTTATTTTGCTCGTCTTTTAATATTTGCAACTCATTATTTATAACCTTTAAAACCGATAAAGGCGTTATGTTTTTATAAAAGGCTTTTAGAAATTTTAAATGAAATACTTGTTTTTTAACAGTTTTAAATAGAATTTCTATTTCTGGTAACAAACCATCAATAACGCTTGCTAATTCTGGATTTAATTTTTTGGTATAAATACTTTTTCTTTCAGTAATATATCCTTCCAGATTGTTATCATATAATGTACTCAGGTTTAAAACAGAAGCTTTTTTAAAATGGTTGGGTAAGGTGCCTCTAGAAAAATCAGTATGTTCTAAACCGGCTTCCTCAATTAAAGTTAGTACCGTGTTGGCGTTTTTAATAATATCTTTTTCTAATTCTAAAATCTCTTTTTTTAATTGCGCTTTAAGCACTTTAAAATCATTTAAAGTCTTGTCTTTTAGAGTATTAATAAAAGGCATGTCGTTTTCATTTACCAAGAGTTTAGCAATCTTGTTAAAATCAAAAGATACATCCCAACTTTTATCATCATCAGCCTTTTCAATAGCAAAATCGACTAATACCTTAGTAAGTTCATCATTATTTCCTGCTTTAGATATTAAGCTATCTACCGCTTCGTTTAAAAGAGAATCTTGGTCTAATTCTACTTCAAAATTTAAGGGCAGTCTTAAATCATGAGCAAAAGTTCGTATTAATTTATGGGTAAAACCATCAATGGTAGAAATATCAAAAGCCGCATAATTATGCAGTATCGTGTTTAGTAATAGTTTAGATTTTTGATGCAGTTTAAAAGGATCCATTTGTAATTCTTCACAAATACTCTTAAACATGGCATCTTCACTTTTTAAAACCGCATCGTCAGAAAATGTAGTAAGCGTTTCAATTATTCGCGCTTTCATTTCGGCAACAGCCTTGTTAGTAAAGGTTATGGCTAGAATACGCTTAAAAGCTTCTGGAGAATTAGATTCAAATAAAATTTTCAAATATTCTTTTACAAGCGTATAGGTTTTTCCACTTCCTGCAGAAGCATTATAAATTGTGAAAGGATGCGTTTGTTGCATGAAGAATAATTTGCTTACAAGATAAAAACTATCGATGAGTTCATAACAATTTATTATTTTTAAATGACCTGTTTTATATGTAAATTTGAAAGAAATTAAATATTAATACTTAAAACAAAATAATTATGGCTTTCGAATTACCGAAATTAGGATATGCTTATGACGCCTTAGAACCTCATATTGATGCTAGAACCATGGAGATACACCATACTAAACATCACCAAGGATATACAAATAACTTAAATAACGCTATTGCAGGAACAGATTTAGAAGGAAAATCAATAAATGATATTCTTGAAAATTTGGATATGGATAATGGTGCTGTTAGAAATAACGGAGGTGGGTTTTATAACCACACATCATTTTGGGAAGCAATGAATCCAGAAGATAAAGGGTATTTATCTGGCGATTTAAAAGATGCTATAGATGCAACTTTTGGATCTAAAGACGAATTTATCGCGGCTTTCTCTAAAGCAGCAGGAACACGTTTTGGTTCAGGTTGGGCTTGGTTATGTGTAAATGATGGGAAACTAGAAATTTGCTCTACACCAAATCAAGATAATCCGTTAATGCCAGGTGTTGGTTGTAGTGGTACTCCAATTTTAGGACTAGATGTTTGGGAGCATGCATACTACTTAAATTACCAAAACCGTCGTCCAGATTACATTAAAGCATTTTTTAATGTAGTTAACTGGAACGTTGTTGAAAAACGTTACGCAGAAGCAAAATAAAATACGTAATATTTTATATTTAAAAGCAAATCTAGAAATGGGTTTGCTTTTTTTTATGGCGTTACCCAAGGGTCGGGCTTTCACTACTCAATCCCTCCTGCGTCGGGGATTTCAAACATGCCGTTCTATCCCTAACGCGCTTGTTTGCAGAAATTAGTCATCAATTTTAGGTAAGGATTCGCTACGTTTTCTTTGTTTTATGTGTTTGTTGTAGGTAGTTTTTACACCAATCTTTTTATTCTTTTTACCAATTCCTTTTCATCCAATTCTTTGTACTCATCAAAGATTTTAATTTTCACATCAGGATTTTCTTTAATAATTTTCGAATACGATTCTATGAGTTTATTTATTGAAAACACACAAGCATTTAGATTGTCAAACTTCTTGTTCTCGAGTTTGTAATAAAGTTGGTTAAAGGAATAGACTATTATGAAATATTTTTCATATTTATGTCCTTTCCATTCTTTGTCAAGCTCTTTAGTTCCGCTAACATTAATCGGAAAGTTGGGGTAATTATAGAGTTGAAACATTATTAAATCAGATGATTTTGAAACAAATAGCTTATTGTTTGGGTCAGTTGGATTTTGATTAATCGATTCAATAGTTTTTTTAAATTTCTTTTCGCTTATTTGTCCAAAAGATATTATTGGAAGAGTCATTAAACTCAAAATTAAAATTAGCTTTCTCATAGTTTTTTCAAATTACTTACAACTTTTATGTTTCATGTCCCAAAAATAAGCCAGGATATGGTAAGTATTTTGTCGTTGTTATCCCGTAAAGATAAATTTTTTTGGAAGAGAAAGAATACAAAAAATTATAAAAAAGAGATCCCCATTTTCATGGAAATTGTATAAAATGAAAAAGGTGAACAGATGTTCACCTTTTTGCCCCAAATCTACCATAAACTTAACCTACTTATGTTATGGTGGTTCAAATATATGGTAGCCATATTGTTTGTTAAAATATTTTAGTTAAACGGCGCAAATATTGGCTTAAAAGAGATAGCCCTAGTTAATTAGGCCAAAGTGTAATATTGAGAAATCTAGATATATAGAAAACTTAATTGCATAAAAAAAGGCGAACAGATGTTCACCTTTTTTTGCCCCAAATCTACCATGAACTTAACCTACTTATGTTATGGTGACGACAATTTATGTGTAATTTAAATAGTTTGACTATTTTTTAGATAAACCGCATTTTTTCTGGATGAAGTGCGTTATTTACGGTTTTTCCGCATAAAGATTATTAATTTTATAATTAATAAGCGCGTTCATTGTTGCCTTCGTAAAAATTGATAAATGCTCTGTTTACAACTCTGTTTCCTCCAACAGTTGGATAGTTACCTGTAAAATACCAATCTCCTAAATGATCTGGGCAAGCCTTATGTAAATTTTCGACAGGTTGAAAAATAATTTTTACCTCGGCTTTTACAGATTTATCACTTAGTAATTCTGCAATTTTATCTGAGATTTGTTCATCAGTAAAAGGATCATAAATTTCTTTTACAAAATTTTGAACATGCTTATCATCTAAATCTGTTTGTTTAATACATTTATTATAAACGTCTTTAACAATATCGTATTTACCAGCATCTTTTAATAACTCTAAAGCGGCTCTAAAAGCAATAAGACTTTCTAGATTTGCCATGTCTATACCATAACAATCTGGATAACGAATTTGTGGAGCAGAAGAAACAACTATAATCTTTTTAGGATTTAAGCGATCTAGCATTTTTAAGATACTCATTTTTAACGTAGTCCCTCTTACAATACTATCGTCTATTATAACTAAGTTGTCGTTTGGCTTAATTACACCGTAAGTGACATCGTAAACGTGAGCTACTAAATCATCTCTACTACTATCTTCAGTAATAAAGGTTCTTAGCTTAACATCTTTAATGGCTATTTTTTCAACTCTTGCGTGTTCAGATAAAATCTCGGTAACTTTAGCTGCAGATAATGAGCGTTGTCCATTTAAAATGGCTGCTGTTTTTCTTTTATTAATAAAAGCTTCAGCAGTTTCAATCATTCCAAAAAACGACGTTTCAGCGGTATTAGGAATATATGAGAACACGGTATTTTTAGTATCGTTTTCAATAGCCTCAAGAACTTTAGGCATGAGTAGCTTACCTAACATTTTACGTTCTTGATATATCTCGGCATCACTTCCTCTAGAGAAATAAATACGTTCAAAAGAACATGATTTTCTTTCTAAAGGTTCTAGTATTTTTTTAATTTGAACTTGACCAGATTTTTTGGTTATAATGGCATGTCCTGGGTCTAGTTCTTTTACATCATCAAAATCTACATTAAAAACAGTTTGTATTACTGGACGTTCTGAAGCTACAACAACTATTTCATCATCTTGATAATAATATGTAGGACGAATGCCTGCTGGATCTCTTAATACAAACGAATCGCCATGACCAATAAGTCCGGCCATAGCATAGCCACCATCCCAGTTTTTGGCTGCACGTCTTAATATTTTGCCTACTTTAAGACGTTCTGCAATTTGCGGAGAAGCATTTCTTTTATTGTAGCCTTCTTTTTTTAGGTCTTTATAAATTTTACTAACAGCATCATCTAGAAAATGCCCAATTTTTTCCATTATAGTAATGGTATCTGTATATTCTTTTGGGTGTTGCCCTAATTCTATAAGGTTCCCAAATAGTTCTTTAACATTAGTCATGTTAAAGTTTCCTGCCATAATTAGGTTTCTGTGCATCCAGTTGTTTTGCCTTAAAAAAGGATGAACACTCTCTACACTATTTTTTCCAAAAGTTCCGTAACGTACATGGCCTAGTAATACCTCGCCTATATAAGGTATGTTTTTTTTCTGTGCAGCAACATCTTCTTTATATTCTGGGTGCGCCACAAGTTCTTTATTAATACGCTCGTTAATTTGAGCAAAGATATCTTGAATAGGTTGTTGAGCTACCGAACGTACTCTACTTATATAACGTTCTCCAGGTTTAGTGTCTAATTTTATACTTGCAAAACCAGCTCCGTCTTGGCCACGGTTATGCTGCTTTTCCATCATTAAATACATTTTGTTTACACCATAAAATGCGCTTCCATATTTTTCTTTATAAAACTCTAAGGGTTTTAAAAGTCTAATCATTGCAATTCCACATTCGTGTTTTAAGGCATCACTCATAGTTGTAAATGTTTTCGCTTTACTCGTTTATTCTATTTTATTTCGTTGAATTCGTGAATCTTCGATTTCGCAGAAATAGTAAATTATATTTAAACTCCCACTTTAGTGAGAATGACAAATTGGTTTAATAAAAAACGCACTCTATATTAGAGCGCGTTGGTTTATGTTAATTCTATATCAAATTGCGTTAATTGCTTAAATTGTAACAATCGCTTGTGTACTTCACTATTCGATAAATTTTGCATACGTTCAGTTCCAAACTTTTCAACACAAAATGATGCTAAGGTTGAGCCGTAAATAACAGCGTTTTTCATGTTTTCAAAAGATGTATCGCCTGTTTTAGCAATATAACCTGCAAAACCTCCTGCAAATGTATCACCAGCTCCAGTAGGATCAAAAACTTCTTCTAGTGGTAAGGCAGGTGCATAAAATACATGATCGTTATGAAACAATAAAGCACCGTGTTCTCCTTTTTTAATCACTACATATTTTGGCCCCATTTCATGAATTTTTCTTGCTGCAACTACTAAAGAGTATTCTCCAGTTAATTGTCTAGCTTCTTCATCGTTTATGGTAATAACATCTATACGCTTTATAACATTCAATAAATCATCTAATGCGCAATCCATCCAAAAATTCATAGTGTCTAAAATCACTAATTTTGGTTTTGTTGTCATTTGGTCTAAAACACTAGATTGGACGATAGGGTGTAAATTTCCTAACATTACAATTTCAGCATTTTTATAATCTTCAGGTACTACCGGGTTGAAATCTGCTAGTGTATTTAATTCTGTAGCTAAAGTATCGCGAGAATTCATATCGTTATGATATTTTCCGCTCCAAAAGAAAGTTTTACCTTCTTTTACAATTTCAACGCCCGAAATATCAATTTTTTTATTTGATAATAAATCTAAATAATCTTGAGGAAAATCGCCACCAACTACAGAAACAGCTGCAGAATCTATATTAAAATGAGAAGCAGCAAGACCTATATAGGTTGCAGCGCCACCAAGAATTTTATCAGTTTTACCAAAAGGCGTTTCAATAGCATCAAATGCTAAAGTTCCTACTATTACTAATTTACTCATAAATGCGGTGTGAAATTAAGGTGCAAATATAAGTCTTTTTATAGATTACAACCAGTAATTTTTTTTCAATAAACAGAGATTGAATTATTATTAAAACCAATAGTGACTTTTTAAAGAATTAAGAGTCTTAAATAATAAATGCTATTAAATAAAAAGTTGAGGGACTTTTTTTAAAAGGGATGCTAAAATTTAGTGTTCCTTATTTTTTTTGGTTTATTTCCTTCCAAAATCTGCGGGAATTTCTCCCCAAGCTTTGGTTTCCCATTTTACTATAACGGTATTATAGGTATTCGTTTTTAACCATTCAATGGCTCTTTCAATTAAATCGAAAACAGGTTTGTTTTTCTCGTTTCTGGCTAGCTTAGTATTGCAGTTTTTCTTTCTAACCCAACTCATTGCTGTTTTAGAGTCTGTGTATAATATTCTGTCGCTATTGTTTTTTTTAAGAATAGCTAAACCATGTACTAAAGCTAAGAATTCTCCAATATTATTAGTGCCTTCTTCAAAAGGGCCTTGAATAAATAATTGTTTTTTTGTTTTAGTATCGACACCTCGATACTCCATTATTCCTGGATTTCCACTTGAGGCTGCATCAACAGAAATGGAATTGTAATTAGGCTTCCCAATTTTTTTTAATTGTTCAGGAGATAATTCACTTTTAAAATCTTTGTTTTTCCCAACATAATCAAAATAATTACCCTTTAAAGCAGCTTTTGCGGCATCAAGTGATGAAAACGATTTGTATTGAGCCCCCTGAAAGTCTTTTATCATTGCTTTGCAATCATTCCAAGATTCGAAGACACCAGTTTTGTGTCCTTTCCAAACGGTATAATATTTCTTTTTCTTCTTTGCCATTTTTTCATTTCCGCGAAAGCGGAAATCTTTTTAAGATAAAGGTTTAGTTTTTATTTAAAATTTCATCAACAACCTTCGGGAAGTGTTTCATCTCCAATTTATGAATTTTATTCGCTACATCTTCAGCCGAATCAGAATTATTCACATCACATTTCGCCTGAAAAATAATAGCGCCGTCATCATAATGCTCATTTACATAATGAATTGTTATACCTGTTTCAGTTTCTTTATTTTCAACTACAGCTTCATGAACGTGCATCCCATACATACCTTTTCCGCCAAATTTTGGTAATAATGCAGGGTGTACATTTATAACTTTATTTGGAAATTCATTCAATATTTTTTCAGGAAACTTCCATAAAAAACCAGCCAAAATAATTAAATCTGGATTTGAAGCTTTTAAAATATTAAGAACATCACTAGTCTGTGTTAGTGCTATTTTGTTGAATGACAGTGCGCTAACTTTTAGTTTTTTTGCACGCTCTAAAACTTTGGCATGAGGATTGTTAGTTAGTACTTGAATAACAGACGCATTATCGCTGTTGTGAAAAAACTTAATTAAATTTTCAGCATTAGATCCACTTCCGGACGCAAAAATTACAATACGTTTCATTTTACAGACTATAGTGTTAAAGATTATTCGAACAAAAAAAAGAATAATTATTAACAATTAGTAGGTAAAAACTAAATACTTAAAAGTAATTTAGTAAATTACCATCACATTTTTAAAGTAAAAGTGTATTATAAAATAAAGTTTTTTATTTTTGCCAACTAATTAAAACATTTAAATTAAAAAATTATGTCAGACATTGCATCAAGAGTTAAAGCGATTATCGTTGATAAATTAGGAGTAGACGAAAACGAAGTTGTTACTGAAGCTAGCTTCACAAACGATTTAGGAGCCGACTCTTTAGATACTGTAGAATTAATTATGGAATTCGAAAAAGAATTCGATATTCAAATACCAGATGATCAAGCTGAAAACATCGCAACAGTAGGTCAAGCTATTTCTTATATAGAAGAAGCTAAATAAGTAAAAACAATCAAAATACTTTATGGAATTAAAGCGAGTTGTAGTCACAGGTTTAGGCGCTTTAACACCAATTGGCAATACCAAAGACGAATATTGGGAAGGCTTAATTAGTGGTAAAAGTGGAGCTGCGCCTATAACATATTATGATACTGAAAAGTTTAAAACAAAATTCGCTTGCGAATTAAAAAACTTTAACGTTACTGACTTTATAGATAGAAAAGAGTCTAGAAGAATGGATAAATTTGCACAATATGCTATGGTAGCAGCAGATGAAGCCATTGAAGATTCTAATCTAAATCTAGACAAGGTTAATAAGTTGCGTGTTGGTGTTATATGGGGAGCAGGTATTGGTGGATTAGAAACCTTTCAGAATGAAGTTTTAAACTTTGCTTCTGGAGATGGAACGCCAAGATTTAATCCATTCTTTATTCCTAAAATGATTGCAGATATTGCGCCAGGTAATATCTCTATAAAACATGGTTTTATGGGGCCAAATTACACGACGGTTTCTGCATGCGCATCTTCTGCAAATGCTATGTTTGATGCTTTAAACTCTATACGTTTAGGGCACACAGATGTAGTGGTTACAGGAGGAAGTGAAGCAGCAGTAACTATAGCTGGTATGGGTGGTTTTAATGCCATGCATGCGCTATCTACTAGAAACGAAAGCCCAGAAACGGCATCTAGACCTTTTGACGCTACTAGAGATGGTTTTGTTTTAGGTGAAGGAGCAGGAGCGCTAGTTCTAGAAGAGTATGAACATGCAAAAGCAAGAGGTGCTAAAATATATGCAGAGTGTATTGGAGGAGGTTTATCTTCTGATGCATACCATATGACAGCGCCACATCCAGACGGTCTTGGTGTTATTGCAGTAATGAAGAATTGTTTAGAAAATGCAGGCTTAAAGCCGGAAGATGTAGACCATATTAATACACATGGTACATCTACAACTTTAGGAGATGTTGCAGAACTTAAAGCAATTTCAGAAGTATTTGGAAGTCACGCTAAGAATATAAATATTAATTCTACTAAATCAATGACAGGTCACCTTTTAGGTGCAGCTGGAGCTATTGAAGCTATATCGGTTATATTGGCTATGGAGCATGGTATTGTACCACCAACTATAAACCATACAACTGATGATGAAAACATTGATCCTGAATTAAATTTAACCTTAAATAAGGCACAGAAGCGCGACGTTAAAGTAGCAATGAGTAATACATTTGGATTTGGCGGTCACAACGCTTGTGTACTATTCAAAAAATTAGATTAAATCCCGAATGGATAGCATTCGTAACATACTAAATTCCCGTTTTAAACGCAACGGGAATTTTTTTATGGCATTAACTCAAATACTTGGGTTTAAACCTAAGGATGAGAAATATTATAAAAAAGCCTTTACCCATAGATCTATGAATATTAGAGACACTAAAGGCAACCCGTTTAATTACGAACGGTTAGAGTTTCTTGGAGATGCCATGCTTAGTTCTGTTATTGCATCACACTTATATCTTGAAGTTCCTAGTGGCGATGAAGGTTACTTAACCAAAATGAGATCAAAAGTGGTGAGCAGAGAGCATTTAAACGAACTAGGGAAAGATTTAAAATTAATAGATTACGTAAAAAGCAAAATCCCTGCAGGTCAATTCGGAGATAATATACATGGTAATTTATTTGAAGCCTTAGTAGGTGCTATATTTTTAGATAGAGGTTATAAATACTGCGAAAAATTTATTTTTAAACGCGTTATTATCCCCTATGTAGATATAGAAACCTTAGAAGGAAAAGTAATAAGCTACAAGAGTTTACTTATTGAATGGTGTCAAAAAGAGAAAAAGACATTTGGATATAACGTCTATGAAGATACAGGGAATGACGATGTAAGGCATTTTTCAGTTAAACTATCTATTGACGAAAAAGTAGTAGCCAAAGCTAGAGCAACCTCAAAGAAAAAGGCAGAAGAAAAAGCTTCAAAACGAGCCTTTTTTGCATTTCAAAGTAAGATGTCTAAGATGTTATAATCAGCTTGATTTTATCTAGATTTACTACAACGTTTTAGTCGCATTTCTTACCAAGATTAACATAAAGGTAATTGAACTAAACTTTATAAATATTATATTTACGAAATTTTAAAAATAAGTTATGGCTGTTCACAAACTTATTCTTGATGATTCTTTTGATGAAGTATTATACACCTTAATTGCATTACATTGCAGGCTTGAAGACTATCGCTTAGCATATCTTTTAAACAAATATTTAGGTATAACACTCTCTAGAAAAGCAACAGATTTAGATTATAATAACGGACAGGTTTCTTATTCAATTTATGAGTGGGAAGATGAAAAACAATTAATAACGTGGAGTTTAGTTTCTAATATATGTAAAACGGAAGAGCTCCAACAAACAAATAATACGTCGTTATTCGACAACCAAGAAAAAATAACCAAAACATTTCAATTATTACCAGAATATAAAACTGTAAACTATTTTTTAAAAATAGACAGCGAGTTCAGTTTCAGTAAAGAAAAATATATTTTAGACAGTATATTAAAAATACCCCAAATTGCAACGGCTTATAGTGTAGATTCTAGTCAATTGAAATCTAAAGATAATTTAATTTTCAACTAATGTCAATAAATAAAAAAACCAAAATAGTAGCCACTTTAGGACCTGCAACCAGTTCAAAAGAAGTTTTAAAAGGCATGCTTGAAGAAGGCGCAAATGTATTTAGAATAAACTTCTCTCATGCAGATTATGATGATGTAAAAGCACGTATTCAAATGATACGTGAACTAAATGAAGAATTTGGTTTTACGGCAGCAATTCTTGCAGATTTACAAGGGCCAAAGCTTCGTGTAGGCGTTATGAAAGAAGAGGTTGTTGTTAACCCAGGAGATGAAATAATTTTTGCTACTGGCGAACGTTTTGAAGGAACAAAGGAACGTGTTTACATGACTTACGATAGGTTTCCGCAAGACGCCAAACCAGGAGAGCGCATTCTTTTAGATGATGGAAAATTACTATTTGAAGTGGTTTCAACCGATAAAAAATCAGAAGTAAAAGCCAAGGTTATTCAAGGTGGTCCATTAAAATCTAAAAAAGGTGTTAACCTTCCAAATACAAACATCTCACAACCAGCTTTAACAGAAAAGGATATTGAAGATGCAATTTTTGCTATCAGTTTAGATGTTGATTGGATAGCACTTTCTTTTGTACGACATGCTGAAGATTTAATGCAATTACGTGATTTAATAGCTAAACATGGCAGTCATAAAATCCCTATTATAGCAAAAATTGAAAAACCAGAAGCGGTAGAAAATATCGATAAAATTGTTGCACATTGCGATGGTATAATGGTTGCTCGTGGCGATTTAGGAGTAGAAGTTCCTGCAGAAGAAGTACCACTTATTCAAAAACAATTAGTGTTACGTGCTAAAAAAGCAAGAATCCCAGTAATTATTGCTACACAGATGATGGAAACTATGATAGATAGTTTAACACCAACAAGAGCAGAAGTAAACGATGTTGCTAACTCTGTAATGGATGGTGCTGATGCTGTAATGTTATCTGGCGAAACCTCTGTTGGTCAATATCCAGTACAGGTAATTAGGCAAATGGCAAACATTTTAAAAAATGTAGAGAACTCAAAATTAATTAAAGTTCCTCAGTTGCCACCACATATTCGTACTAATCGTTTTATTACAAAATCGATATGTTATCACGCCGCTAATATGGCAAACGAAATTAATGCAAAAGCCATTTCAACACTTACAAATAGTGGGTATACAGCATTTCAAATTTCGGCTTGGAGACCATCATGTCATATTTTAGTATTCACATCCAACAAGCGTATTTTAACACGTTTAAGTTTACTATGGGGTGTTCGCGCATTCTATTACGATAAGTTTGTAAGTACAGACGAAACTATTGAAGATGTAAATTCAATAGCCTGTAAAAAGGGATATTTAGATGTTGGAGATATGCTTATTAGTTTAGCAGCAATGCCAATGAAAGATAAGGGTATGGTTAACACCTTACGTGTTACAGAAATAGAATCGTGTAATTTATAGTTTAAATATTTAAGGCGCCTGCCTGCCGGCAGGCAGGTTACCGCAAGGGTCGCGCTATCCACTATATCTTATGAATAGAAAAAACTGCTTTTAGGCAGTTTTTTCTATTCATAAGGATAAGCTTGTCCTGAGCGAAGTCGAAGGGATTATCGCTAACGCATTCATCTACTAGCTTATTTTTTTAGATAAATAGTTATTTGTTTGCAGAAGAAGTTTTTTCTAAAAAGAAGGTTCTTTAAATTCATTTAATTCACTTATAGCTAAAATAGTAGCGTTAGCCTTTACAAATTTGAACTTTCCGAAATCTTTTCCTTTTTTAACAAACTCTCCTTTTTTAAAGAAGTCTTCACAAGCAATCCAGCCTAATATCCAGCCTTTACTATAATCATTTAAAATTCTTAAGAAAATATAAAAATCTGCATCTTGTTTATAAACGCCAGACAAATCATGCGAGTTTACTGTGCACCAATAATCTGGTTTTGGTTTAAACTTGCAAGTAATTGTTTTAACTTCAAGCTTTTTACCTTTATTAGATAATAAATCATAATGATATTTATCATCATCATTTTTAAGCTTCAGATACTTCATCATTATTCTTTCACCAATGTAGCCTACTAAAATTCTATCTCTTTCAGATCCAAACTTGCTAAGCCCTAAGTTATCGCGCGTATTTACGTGCTCTAACTTATTAGTAGCATAGTCAATTATATCTTGAGTTATTAAAATTTCAATCATAACATCAATAGAACATTTCGTTTATAGCTGGCTAAATTTAAACCAAGTATTTTTTAATAGCCAAAGCCACAGCTTTAGCTAATAATGGAGGCACAGCATTACCAGTTTGTACTCGAGCTTGCACTGTACCGCCTTTAACTACAAAATTATCTGGAAAACTTTGTATTCTACAGCGTTCGCGTATGGTTAAACCACGATTATCTTTTGGGTGCCCAAGTTGAAACTGAGGGCGAATACCACCAGAAACTTGAGTTGGACTAAGAATATCCCAAGCCAATCGTATACGTTGTTTAAACCTGTCGTACATAGGCTCACCTGGTTTTGTGTTTCTTATCCTGTCAATAGTGGCTAAGGGATGGTTTGGTGCCGTATGTCCAGTAAAGCTTTCTTCTACATTTTCACGCATCAGCTTTTGATATTCGCTAAATGGATCAGATTTATATTTGGTTTTAGTTTCTTTAGTTTTTAAGGCAGGCAAGTCTCCAATAGCATCTTTAATGGTTACATATTCTTTTTCAGTTTCAGGACCATGGGTTTTAATAATGTCTCTAAAATCGAATGTATTGTCTTTTATACCAACAAAAATGAGTCTTTTTCGTTTTTGTGGCACACCATAATCTGGCGCATAAAGTAACTCGCTTTTTACTGTCATATGCCCAATATCACTTAAATGAGTTTCAATGTCTTTAACAAAACTACCAACACTTTTCATTCCAGAAACATTTTCTAAAACAACAACTTTGGGTTGTAAAACTTCAACAAACCTGGCAAACTCTTTGTACATGAAATTTCTATCGTCTTGCTCGTGTCTTTTTCTGTTATTTAATGAAAATCCTTGACAAGGAATACCACCAATTAATACATCTAGTTGCCTACCGTTAAGTAGTTCTTTAATAACTTCTGGGTTAACTTTTTTAACATCACCATTAATAGTCGAGCAATTTGGGTGATTTGTTTGAAACGTTTTTATAGAAGGTGTATGAATATCGCAACCCAATACGGTTTCATAACCTGCCATTTCAAAACCTAAAGAAGTACCTCCACAACCACAAAATAATTCTGCTACTATAGGTTTTTTAGTATTGACATTAGTACCTTTTTTAAAGATGGGTTCAGCATTCCAATAATATCCATTCTCTTCCACCTTCACAGAACTATCCCAAGCACTTTTTTTAATAATAACGGGTTCTTTTGTTTCTGGCATGTTTGTTTCTCTCGTGATGATTAAAGTTTGTGTAAAATCAAATGTAATAAATTATACCTCTTCTTTCTGATGTTACTATTAAAACTCAAATTTCAACTGTACATTAATACTTTTTTTTAGCTCTGGTTTTTTCTTTTTTTCAGTATTTAAATTAGATAAAGAAATACCAAGTAGACGTACAGAATTTGTCATTTTTTCTTGATACAATAAATCCTTTGCAGTTTCTAAAATTACACTTTTGTCACTAATATAATAAGGCAATGTTTTGCTTCGCGTTTGTAATGTAAAGTCACTATATTTTATTTTTAAAGTAATTGTTTTTCCTGCTACTTTACTTTTTAATAACCTTCTAGAAACCTCTTCGGCAATTTGTTCTAGTTTTTCAAGCATAAATATTTCAGACGATAAGTTTTCACTAAACGTACGCTCAGCAGCTAAGCTTTTTCGAGTTCTGTGTGGCTTTACATCACTATTGTGAATCCCTCTTACAACATCATAATAGTAGCGTCCAGATTTGCCAAAGTTTTCGTCTAAATATTCTAACGATTTGTTTTTTAAATCTAATCCTGTGAAAATCCCTTTTTGGTACATTTTTTCGGCAGTAACCTTACCTACGCCATAAAATTTTCTAATATCTAAAGCTTCTAAAAACTCTAGAACTTCTTCTGGATTTACTGTTTTCTGGCCATTAGGTTTGTTATAATCACTTGCAACTTTAGCAATAAATTTATTAATAGAAACTCCTGCAGATGCTGTTAAGCCAACTTCATCCAAAATACGAGCTCTTATTTCTTCAGCTATTAAAGAGGCACTTGGGTTTCCTTTTTTATTTTGGGTAACATCTAAATAAGCTTCATCTAAAGATAAAGGTTCAACCAAATCTGTATAGTCATGAAAAATTTTTCTAATCTTTTTTGAGATTTCAGTATACCGTTCAAAATTAGTTTTCACAAAAATAAGATGCGGACATAGTTTTATGGCTAAGCTGCCTGCCATAGCACTTTTAACGCCAAATTTTCTAGCCTCATAACTTGCTGCGCTTACTACACCGCGTTTTCCGCCACCTCCAACTGCAATGGCTTTTCCCTTAAGTTCTGGATTGTCCAATTGTTCTACAGATGCATAAAATGCATCCATATCGACATGAATAATTTTTCGAATTGGTAAATCGGCAAACATACTGTAAATTTATACATTATATCTCTGTTAATTAAAATAAGATTTAGATATTAAATGATAGAAATAGAACGTAAATTTTTGGTGTTATCTGATGCTTTTAAAACAGAAGCATTTAAATCTACACGTATTATTCAAGGGTATTTAAATTCTAATAAGCAACGCGCAGTACGAGTAAGGCTAAAAGGTGAACAAGGTTTTTTAACCATAAAAGGCGAGTCTTCAAAAAATGGATTATCTCGTTTTGAATGGGAAAAAGAAATACCAGAAAGCGAAGCTAAATCGCTATTAAACCTCTGCGAACCCGGTGTTATTGATAAAATTCGATATGAAATTAAATTAGGAAACCATGTTTTTGAAGTCGATGCGTTTTTTGGAGATAATGCAGGTTTAATTATCGCAGAAGTAGAATTAAATGATGAGAACGAACTTTTTGAAAAACCAAGTTGGCTAGGTGAAGAAGTATCTGGACAAACAAAATACTATAATTCACAATTAAGCAACCAACCTTATAACACATGGAAATCATGAAAAAAATAATAGTATTATTAGTTATTGCATTCTTTTTTAGCTGTAAAGAAGAATCAAAAACACCGGTATCAGAGATAAATACAGAAGTTGAAAATGTTTCAGAAATTATTAAAGATTCAGTTCTTATAGAAGCGAAAGAAATTATTGCCCCTAAAACCATAAAACAAATACAAGAGGAACTTACAAGTAAAGGTTTTAAAACTTTTGATTATGTTGATGAGAAAACAAAAGACACCGTTTTAATGCAACAATACTTTATGGCCTTTTTAAAAAAAGGACCAATTCGAGGACAAAATGAAGAAGAGGCCGCCGAACTTCAAAAGTTACACATGCAACATTTAAAAAAAATGTATAATATGGGTTATGCTGATATTTCTGGCCCTTTTGGAGATGATAGTGACATGCGAGGTGTTACTATTTACAACGTACCAACATTAAAAATGGCAGATAGTTTAGCAAATTCAGATCCTATGGTTATTGCAGGAAGGTTGATAATAGAGTTACACCCTTGGTGGGCAGCAAAAGGTTTTCCATTACGCTAATGCTAAAAATATTAAAACAGTATAGATCCCGAATCAACTTTATTATTATCATTATATTATTATTGATTCATTTTGTGCTAAAAGAAACTACTTTTTTCTTTTCGTTACTTTATTACACGTTTCCTTTACCTCTAATTATTCTTGGGATAGTAATCTTTTCTATTTTTCAAATTAAGAATACAAGAATTTTTAATTTAATTCTAGCAATACTATTATCAGTAATATGGATTGGTAGAAGTTTCAAAATAAATACTTCGGAAATTGTTAAAGAAAGTGATATTGAAGTAATGTTCTGGAATGCCACTCATAAAAGAGAATTTAATGATGTGTTTGAAAGAACAAACCACCTTCCGGATATTATTGTTTTAGTAGAGTATCATGCAGAAGAACTTGCTGAAACTAAATTAAAATTCCCTGATTTTTTCTACTATTGGCATGAAGAAAGTGAAATAGGCATTTTTTCAAAAAAAGAAATTGAGATAAAAGATGTATTTGTTTCAAAGGATGAAACGTTTGTCATTAATTTCGTTACTAATGGTTTAAATTTTTATGCTATTGATGTAGCATCAAGTATGCATGTTTTTAGAAAGAACCAATTAGAATTTGTAACAAAATGCATTAATACTAATAAAAACACAATACTATTAGGAGACTTTAATACGCCTTTAGAATCAAGGTTTTTTAATGATATTAAAACTAATTTTAATCAAGTTTTAAATGAAAAAGGAAATGGATTCAGAGAAACATGGTTTTGGAATATACCGCTTTTATCGATAGATCATATTTGGGTTTCAAAAGATCTACAAATTTTAAATGCCGAAAAAATTAGTACGTTTAAATCAGACCATGTAATGCTTAAAACTCATGTAAGGAAAAAATAGCTTGTATAGTTTTTGTATAGGCAAAAAATAGTTTAATTAATCTCTATTTTAAGTAATATAGCCAAATAAGCTTTTTTATAATAAAGAAGTAATATTAAAAGCTAAAGCCTATCGTCAAGAATATTATTTTATTTGGAGTTTTAATAAGTTGTTTCTTTACTAATGAAGTATATGCTCAGCTTGGTTTTTGTTCAGGAAATTCTGGCGATCCTATTTTTACTGAAACTTTTGGAACAGGCACTAGCAATACCGCATTACCAGCTGGTACTACTACATATAATTATTCTAGTACTTATCCTAACGATGGTTTCTATACAGTAGCCAATGGCACTATAGGCAACGGGTTCGATTGGCATCAAACTCAAGATCATACTATAGGAGATACTAATGGTAAATGCCTTATTGTAAATGCAGCCGCAACTGCTGGTGAATTTTATAGAACTACGGTTTCTGGTCTTTGTGAGACCACTACATATGAATTTTCTGCGTGGTTATTAAATTTGGTAAGAGCAGGTAGTTTTTGCTCTACACAACCGGGAGGAACTATACCTATAAATGTACGTTTTGAAATTTGGGATAGTACCGATACAAATTTATTAGCTAATGGAAATACCGGTAATATTACAGAAACACCAAGTCCTATTTGGTCTGAATACGGATTGGTTTTTCAAACTTTAGCAGGTCAGAACGAAGTTCTTTTGAAAATGATTAACAATGGGTTAGGTGGTTGTGGCAACGATTTAGCTATAGATGATATTGAATTTAAATCTTGTGGAGATTTTGTAGCTGTTCCAGATACCTCAAATAATAATTCGGTTGCTATTTGTAGTTCGCAAGCTCCGTATACAAGCACATTAACTGCTAATCCAGATTTTTCAGTTTATACGAGTCATTTTTATCAATGGCAAGAAAGTCCAGATGGAATAACTTGGAATGATATGGTAGGTGAAACAAATCAAAGTATTTCAATATCAACATCAATAACAAACTATTACAGGACTAAGATTGCCGAAGTTGCTGTTAATTTAAGCAATCCGCAATGTGTTTCATTTTCAAATGAATATGAAGTTATTGTGAATCAATTACCGGCAATGCCTACTATTAAATGTTGGGAAACGGCTACAGTTAATAATGCTTCATGTTCTTGGGAAGTTACGGGTACACAACAAGCTCAACCACCAGTCGTAAATTGTTGGGATAATTATGTGTTCAATACTACTAGTTGTAAATGGGAAAACAACGGCGTGCAAGAAACGGAACCAACACCTGTAAATTGTTGGGATAGCTTTACGTTTAATTCAACAAGTTGTACTTGGGAAAATATTGGCACTCAAGATATTCAACCTGCTAAATTAAATTGTTGGGATAATTATGTGTTCAATACTACTAGTTGCACATGGGAAAACAGCGGCGTACAGGAAATAGAACCAGCACCTATAAATTGTTGGGATAGTTTTACGTTTAATTCAACAAGTTGTACTTGGGAAAATATTGGCACGCAAGATGTTCAACCAGATAAAGTAAATTGCTGGGATAATTATGTGTTCAATACTACTAGTTGTACATGGGAAAACAACGGCGTACAAGATGCTCAACCTGTGTTAGAGTGTTGGGAAACAGCAATGTTTAATGCAATAAGTTGTGTATGGGAAGTTACAGGAATAAAACCAGGAGGCGTATTTAATGAGGATATTAATTTATGTGAAGACGAAAATGTGTTATTAGAAACAAAAACTAACATTTTAAACCCTACTTATATTTGGAATACTGGAGAGACAACAGAAAATATTATTATTGATTCTCCAGGCAATTTTTCAGTAGAAATATCTGATGCTGCATGTACTTTTGAAACTAGAAATTTTAATGTAACTAAAACAGTAACACCAATAATTGAATCTGTAGTTTCCGATGGTCATGATATCATTATTACAACAGCTAATACGGGCAATTTTTTATATTCTTTAGATGGTACTGTTTTTCAATCAAATAATACATTTTCTAATGTAGAAGGAGGTTTATATACTGTATTTGTTAGAGCAGATAATTGCATTGATATTGCTAGTGTAGAACATTTACATTTTTATATTCCTGCTTTTTTCACTCCAAATAATGATGGTATTAATGATACGTTTAATTTAGTAGGAATTGAATTTTATGAGTCATCAGAAGTTTTTATTTATGACCGTTATGGGAAATTATTAAAATATACTAGAAATGATTATTTGTCTTGGGACGGGACATTTAAAAATGAATACTTACCAACTAACGATTATTGGTATGTGGTTATTATTGAAGGCCAAAAATTCACAGGTCATGTTGCTCTAAAGCGCTAATTCGAAATTTCAAATCTGCGTTTCGTTTCATTTCCAAATTCATCAACAACTGTAATAACATGTTTTCCTTGTTTTGGCTTAATAGCTAATTCATGTATGTCTTTTGTGCTCCCAACAAAAGTGTTATCAACATACCAAAACACCGTGCTTTCTGGTTTTGAATGCGCTATTTTTAAAATTAAATCATTGGTTTTTCCATCAAAATCTTTAGGTAAAAAGATGCTGTTATTTGCTTTTGGATAAATGAATTCTATGGAAACAGTATTCTCGCCTAGACAATCTGCTCTAAATTTAGGTAAGGGTTTATAAAAAGGATTTTTTGTTTTGTAGTAATATGCCATGATTGGAGGTAATACAAACCAAGACTTATGTTTAATATTGCTTATGTTTTCACAAGAAGAGTTTACCTGAAAACTTTCATTTTTATCAACATGAATTAAAATATGGTACGGGCATGGTTTGGTTTTTAGCCCACTTATTTGAATGTATTTTTGTTCGGTTTCATCACAATTAGTAGAAGCTCTATGTCCGCTTTGTTTACAAATAGTGACTTCTTGCATTTCATCAAAAGGTTTAGCAAACCAATCGCTATTAGGTAATAAATCAAAAACATCAAACAGTATAGGTGCGGCAGTTTGTACACCAACTAAACCTGGACGTCCTTCGCCATCGGCATTACCAACCCAAACACCAACCACATAATCTTTAGTTGTACCAATAGCCCATGCATCGCGAAAACCAAAACTGGTTCCTGTTTTCCATGCTATTTGTTTCGAGCCATCAAAAAACTCCCAACTATCATCGCTTTCGGGTCTGTTTACTTCTTTTAAACTTTCATATGTTAAATAAATAGAGGCAGCATCAAAAAGTGTTTTGCTTGTTGTTTTATTTCCAAAATCAATGCTTTCAGAAGCCAAAAAAGTAGGCTCGCAAAATTCATTTGAAAAATATTCGCTAGAATTATCAGCAAAATGATTTAGGGTTGAAGATAGCGCCGCGTAACTTTTACATAAATCCCAAAGGTTGCTTTCTGCACCACCTAAAACCAAAGAGAGTCCGTAATGGTTTGCGTTATATTTTAAATCCTTAAGATTTAATTGTTTTAAGTAATGATAAAATCTGTCTAACCCAAATTCTTGTAGCATCCTAACAGCTGGAACGTTTAATGAGCGAGATAAAGCACGACTTGCAGGAACTGCGCCATCATAAGTTTTATCATAATTTTCGGGATTATAACTTCCAAATTGAGTTGGTACATCTGGAACTAATGTGTCGGGAAGTAAATCTCCAGAATCTAGCATGGAAGCATAGAGAAAAGGTTTTAAAATACTTCCTGTACTTCTAGGTTTATCAATAATATCTACATCTTTTTGATGTGCTTTATCTGTTGGCGTATTACCAACATAGGTTAAAACCTGTCTTGATTTTACATCTAGAATTAATATAGCGGCATTATAAATTTCATTCTGACTTAATTGATTGTAATGTGTTTTTACAATGTGATTAACGCGCTCTTGAAGTTTAGTGTCTATAGTTGTTTGAATACGTTTGCCATAATGTTTCTGAGCTATTTTTTGCAATAAATGAGGTGCAATTTGAGGCAAAGGATATGGTTTTTGAGGCAAACCTTCAGCAATTGAAAGTTGATAGGTAAGCGAATCTATTATTGAGTTTTCTAGAAGTTTTTTTAGAAGACGGTTTCGTTTTATTAATAAACGTTCTTGGTTTTTCCCAGGATAAATTAAACTAGGCGCATTAGGTAAAACGGCCAATGTAGCATTTTCTGCCCAAGATAAATCGTTAGCATTTCTATTAAAATAGCGCCAAGAAGCTGCGTCAAGCCCTACTACATTTCCCCCGAAAGGGGCATTACTGGTATAAAAGGCTAAAATCTCATCTTTCGAATTTCTAAACTCTAACCGTGTTGCTAGGATAACTTCCTTTATTTTTTCAAAATACGTTCTAGATTGTCCCTTTCTAGATAGTCTAATAACTTGTTGTGTTAGCGTACTTCCGCCTCGTTTTACAGTACCAGATTTTAAATTATCTCTTAAAGCTTTAAAAATAGAAATGGCATTGAAACCTGGGTGTTTATAAAAATATTCATCTTCAAACTGAACTATACAGGTTTTGAATTTTTCTGGAATAGAATCGTTATAAGGAAATCGCCATTGTCCATCTTTTGCAATATGAGCACCTAACAACTCGTTATTTGAATCTGTAATTACTGTTGCTGTTGGGTCCTTAAAGAGCTGTTTTGGCAAGCAAAAAATGTAAACAATAATAAGTATTGCAATAAGTGCAGATTTAATACGATGCTTCTTTATGTAATCAATTACTATTGTCATTTATTTTATGTACTCTTAAGGCTTCAATTTAGATGCTTTTTATGATAATTTTATAATAAACAAAGTATAATACTTATTTTGCTAAAGTAATACAGCTTTTGTGAATCGAACTAACTTAAATACACGAATAAAATATAACTTTTGGATAATGTTATTGGTAGTTTCAATACCTTATAATTCTTTTGGGCAGTTAGGGTTTTGTTCTGGTAATTCTGGCGACCCTATTTTTAACGAAACGTTTGGTACAGGTGCTACAACATCATTGCCATTCGGCACTACAAGTTATGCTTATAATAGTACTCAGCCAAACGATGGTTTTTATAACGTGTCTAGTAATACCAATTGGTTTGGTTGGCACGATATTGTAGATCATACGGTAGGAGATACAAATGGACGAATGCTAATTGTTAATGCGGATTATACTCCTGGTGAATTTTACAGAACAACTATAAGTGGTCTTTGTGAAAACACAACTTACGAGTTTTCTTCATGGATGATTAACTTACTACCAAGTACGTCTGGATGCCCTGGAGGAGGTATTCCAATAAACGTAAAATTCGAAATTTGGGATAACACAAACACCAACTTATTAGCAAGTGGAGATACAGGTAATATAAACGGCACCTCAAGCCCTAATTGGCAACAATACGCATTGGTATTTAAAAGCTTGTCAAGTCAAACATCAGTTATACTAAAAATGCTTAATAACGGTGTTGGTGGTTGCGGAAACGATTTAGCTTTAGATGATATAGTTTTTAAATCCTGTGGTGATACTATTAAAATAGAAGACTCATCTGATTCAAACACTACAATTTTATGTGAAGACGAAGTGCCTTTTTCTACAATCATAAAAGCCACGCCAGATTTTACAATATTCACATCCCATTTTTATCAATGGCAAGAAAGTTTAGATGGTGTTATCTGGATGGATATAGCTGGCGAAACGAACGACACGTATTCAACGGCTCTAATATATAACACATCTTTTTATAGAGTTAAAGTAGCAGAAGCTGAAATAAATGTAAATAATGATTCTTGTAACTCTGCTTCCGAAATTTATGAAATTAGAGTCGTGCCTTTGCCTAATGTTCCGGTAAATAATGGCGATTTAGTAATTTGTGAAAACGACTTAACACCATTATCTGTTACTGTCCCAACGGGAGTTATTGTTAATTGGTATAATGCCAATACGGGAGGAAACCTGCTTAAGGCAAATAGTACAACTTACAACCCGACTGCTTCAGGAATTTACTATGCCGAAGCAGAAACTATAGAAAATGGTTGTTTATCAACGTCAAGAACAGCTGTGCAAATAGACTACTTAGAAATTCCAGAAGTTACAGACCAAATTCTTGAATTCTGCGAAAACACGTCAATTACTTTATACGCTAACCCAACAGACCCGAGCACAGTAACATCTTATTTATGGGATAATGGAAGCGTAGCAGAACAAATAGATGTTTCAGACCCAGGAACATATTCGGTTGTTGTTTCAAATAATTCGTGTAGTGTTACAAAAACTATTATGGTATCTCAAATTGATAACCCAATCATTGAAAGTGTAACATCTAGCGGAACTAATATTAATATTTCAACAACTAATACAGGCAATTTTTTATATTCTTTAGATGGTGTTACATTTCAGTCCAACCCAACATTTTTTAGTATTGAAGGCGGTCAATACACTATTTATGTAAAGCATCAAGATTGCGATGACCTAATAACCACACAACACATACATTTTTATATCCCAAATTTCTTTACACCCAATGGCGATAATGCAAACGACACGTTTAACTTAAAAGGCATCGAATATTATAGTACCTCCCAAGTATCTATTTTCGATAGGTACGGAAAACTTATTAAAAATGGTATAAACACCTCGCTTTCTTGGGATGGTACTTTTAAAGGGAAACTTTTACCAACAGGCGATTATTGGTATATCATCATTATAGAAGGCCAGAAATTTACAGGACACATTACTTTAAAACGTTAGCTATTTTTGATAAATTAGTAACACTATTTAACATATTTAATTCCAACAATTACATAGTCATGTATTTATCATTTCTCTAATTCATCAAAAGAAGAATATCTTCAGAAATTTTATTTTTTACTATGTAAACTTTATTATATTAAAACATGAAAAAAGCCCTATTTATATTTTTAATTTTCAATTGCATATCATGTAAAGTTCCAACGAATAATATTGATACTTCTCAAGATGACAAATTTGGAAATTCAGCCCAATTAAATATTGGAAAAAGTATCGATAGTCTTTTAAGTGTCATGACTTTAGAAGAAAAAATTGGTCAAATGAATCAATATAGTGGGTTTTGGGACGCTACCGGTCCAACGCCTAAGGCAGGAGATGTTGCTGCATCAAAATATGAAGATTTAAAAAAAGGTTTAGTTGGTTCTATGCTTAATGTAAAAGGCGTTAAACAAGTTAAAGCCCTTCAAAAAATAGCAGTAGAAGAAACCAGATTAGGTATTCCTTTAATTTTTGGTTTTGATGTTATCCATGGCTTTAAAACTATTAGTCCTGTTCCGTTAGCAGAATCTGCAAGTTGGGATTTAGAAGCCATTAAAAAGTCAGCTCAAAATGCGGCAGAAGAAGCTGCAGCTTCTGGTATCAATTGGACCTTTGCGCCAATGGTAGATATTTCTAGAGATGCGCGTTGGGGAAGGGTTATGGAAGGTGCTGGAGAAGATCCTTACCTAGGCTCTAAAATTGCAATTGCCAGGGTTAAGGGTTTTCAAGGCGAAGATTTGTCTTCACCAAAAACTATTGCGGCCTGTGCAAAACATTTTGCGGCTTATGGTTTTCCAGATGCTGGGCGTGAATATAATACAGTAGATATAGGTACTTCAACCTTATACAACATCGTTTTCCCACCATTTAAGGCAGCTACTGAAGCAGATGTAAAAACATTTATGAATGCTTTTAATATACTAAATGATATTCCTGCTACAGGAGACCGTTTTTTACAACGAGACGTTTTAAAGAAGTCATGGGGTTTTAACGGATTTGTAGTTTCAGATTGGGGTTCTATTGGTGAAATGGTAACTCACGGATATGCAGGAAGTGATAAGCATGCAGCAGAATTAGCAGTAAAAGCAGGTTCAGATATGGACATGGAATCTAGTGCATACGTTATCGAATTGGCAAATCTAGTTAAAGAAGGAACCGTAAAAGAGCAACTTGTTAACGATGCTGTAAGACGCATATTAAGAGTAAAATTTGAATTAGGCCTTTTTGATGATCCGTATCGTTATTGCAACGAGCAACACGAAAAAAACACCGTAGGTAAAAAAGCCTTTCATCAAGATGCTCTAGATATGGCTAAAAAATCTATTGTGCTTCTTAAAAATGAAAATAATCTATTACCATTAAAAAGAGAAAATCAAAAAATAGCGTTAATAGGTGCGTTAGCAAACGATAAAACCAGCCCGCTTGGTAATTGGGTATTGGCAGGTGAAAACGGTTTTGCCATATCCGTTTTAGAAGGATTAAAACAATATAAAGGCAATACAATAACCTATGCAGAAGGAGCTAAGGTGGCATTGCCAAATTCAAAACTTCATTTCACACAGGAACTTGATGTAAACGAAACCGACACGTCTGGGTTTTTAGAAGCCATTACATTAGCAAAAAAGTCTGATGTTGTTGTTATGGTTTTAGGAGAACACGGCTTACAAAGTGGTGAGGCAAGAAGCAGAACACATATTGACTTGCCAGGTGTACAACAAAGTCTTTTAGAAGAAATATATAAAGTAAATAAAAATATTGTTTTAGTATTAACCAATGGAAGGCCGTTGGCCATTCCGTGGGCTTCAGAACATATTCCTGCCATTGTAGAAGCGTGGCAATTAGGTATTCAAAGCGGTAACGCCATTGCTCAAGTATTATATGGAGATTATAATCCAAGTGGTAAGCTTACCATGACATTTCCAAAAAGTGTTGGTCAAGTTCCTATCTATTACAATAATAAAAGTACGGGAAGACCAGATATAGAAAACAGGAAAGAAGTGTTTAAGTCTCGTTATATAGATGAAGCCAATGAGCCTTTATACCCGTTTGGTTTCGGATTAAGTTATACTGCCTTTTCATATAAAAATTTAAAAGTCAAAACAGCTTCAAATAGGGAATTCAAAATTTCAGTCAATCTCACCAACACCGGAACAGTAAAAGGAAAAGAAGTAGCACAACTATATATTCACGACAAGTATGCATCTGTAGTGCGCCCTTTAAGAGAATTAAAAGGGTTTGAATTAGTAGAATTAGAACCCAATGAAATCAAAACACTTGAGTTCACTTTAACAGAAAAAGAACTAGGGTTTTATAATCATTTGGGCAAATTTGTTGTGGAACCAGGCGAATTTAATGTATTTGTTGGAGGAAGTTCAAATGCCTCATTAACAGGTAACTTTTCTCTGTAAAAAATTAATTATTCTATTAATTGTTTTTATTATGCTGTTTTGGGCGCCTGCCTGCCGGCAGGCAGGTTACCACACCCTTCGTCTACGCTCAGGGCAGGCGGTCGGGCTTTCCAATACAAGTCCTCGCTCGTGCCTCGCTGTGGGCTTTCCTTTGCAATCCCTAACCTTTAGTTTGCATAAAGAATAATACACTAAATTTATTCAAAGGAAAACAGAGGTGAACTACATCCCTAACTAAGTTAGTCTTATGCTGCGTATTAGTCCTCTGTTTTCTCCTTAGAATTTAAGTTGAAAAGCTTCAAATAGAATAGTAGACGTCAGAGGTCTAATAAAGGTTATAAAGCGATTCAACATTTTTTAAAAACTTAATATAAAATTATGAAAAATTATTCATTTCATGTTGGCATTGACATCTCAAAATTAAAATTAGATGTGGTTATAGTAGATAAAACAAATCCCATGTCATTGGAACATTTCGTTGTTACGAACAACACCAAAGGTTTAAAGCGAATGCTTACAGTTTTAAAAAAAAGAAAAATAGATTTAGAAAGTACCCTGTTCTGTTTTGAAAACACAGGTGTTTACACATTTCCTTTAAGCTGTTTTTGTTTTGAAAATGAGTTTGATTATTGGATTGTTCCAGCGGTAGAGATTAAGCGATCTAAAGGCATATCAAGAGGTAAAAGTGATAAGTCTGATGCTAAGGATATCGCTTTTTATAGCATTCGCAATATAGATAAGCTACAACTATCAAGTGTACCAGAGAAATCAATCCAGCAGTTAAAATTACTTTTTACTGAGCGCGAGAAAATCAAGAAATCCCTTTTACTATTTGGTTCAACTAGAGAAAATAAAGGGTATACGTCGTTAGATGTTTATAAAACAGTAGAGATTCAGAACAAGAAAACAATTAAATTTCTTAAAGCGAGCTTAAAAGTTATAGATGCTAAGATGCGTGAACTTGTAAAGCAAGAGCCTAAATTAAAACGTCAATTTGAGCTTATAAAAAGTATTAAAGGTGTTGGCGAGAAAACGGCTATTTATTTTATAATAGCAACTAAAGGGTTTAAGGTCTTTGACTCGGCTAGAAAACTAGCCTGTTATGCAGGAGTTGCACCTTTTGAGTACAGCTCAGGCTCAAGTATTAGAGGAGGTACTAAAGTTAATCATATGGCAGACAAAACAATGAAGTCTTTACTTCAAATGTGCGCCTTATCAGCCGTAAAGCATGATGCACAATTAAAAGCTTATTACTTAAGAAAACAAGATGAGGGGAAAAATAAAATGTTGGTTCTAAATAATGTGAGATGTAAAATTATAGGTCGAATTTTTGCTGTAATTAATAGAGATTCTCCTTTTGTAGACACTTATAAATTTGTCGCATGATTTTTAACGAAAACTATTTGTTTTCTATCATAGAATACGCATTTGTTTGCTGACTTGGTTTTAAGTTTAAAAAGAAGATTTTATCAGAGAGGTTCGTTTAACGTATTTGTATAAGATTAGTTGCGTGTTTAAGCATTAAAGTTAGCAAATAAATCACAGATAGAAAGTCTGATAGGACTTTCGTAAGCAAGCTAGAAACTAGCAATTAATTTTATACGTTGTTGTGCTTTCGTTATTTTTCATATAGTTCGTTGTATTTTATTTTACACTCATTTTAATTTGCTTTTTTAAATTTTTTTTCATAAATTTGCATCATACTATCATATATGATAGTATGATTAAGTTTTATTCGCTAATCTGATTCTCTTAAAACAATTTTATTTAATACTTGACTTTGTCAAAAAAAAACATTACATTTGATGGATAACATCATATATGATGTTATCCAGTAAATTAAATGCGAAAAGAATCATTTGATAGAGCTAGTTTAGAGATTGTTAATTTCTTTAATGCTAGTAAACAGCAAGCATATACTACTAACGACATTCAAAAAATATTTGAAAGTCAAAGAGAGCAATGGAAAATAGCTCAATACCGAAACTATAAGCATTTTATAACTTTTTTAAACAATAACAGAATTCTGATTCTTGATACTCAAAACCACGAATTCCACAATTCTGAAAAACAAATACTAAGAAAAAAAAGTTGTACTCCTTTTGATGTAGGTTTAACTGTAAAAAAAGATGGATATTTATGTAACTATTCAGCAATGCAAGTTCATCAATTAACTTTGCAAATTCCTAAGACAGTATATATTAGTGAGGATAAATATGAACCTTATTATGAAAACTCAAATATTGAATTAGAGCAAGAATCTGTTGATAAAGCTTTTTCAAAACCTCAAAGAGTTTCAAGAGAATCTTACAAGTCAGAATATGACGGATTTAGATATGTCTATCTTCAGAAAAAGCATAATTCAATTAACATAGGAATTACAACTATGAATGGTTTGGCTGTAACAGATTTAGAGAGAACTTTAATTGATATTGCAGTTCGACCAGCTTATTCAGGCGGAGCGTTCCAAATATTAGAAGCTTTCAATAAGGCAAAAGGAAAATTAAATCTTGATAAATTGGATAGTTATTTACAAAAACTTGATTATATATATCCTTATCATCAATTGTTAGGATTTTATTTAGATTTAGCAGGATTTCCAGAAGAGAAACTTAAATTGTATTTAGATAAGAAGTCTCATATTAATTTTTACCAAACTTATAACTTAACAAATAAAAAATTAAATCAAAAATGGGGTGTTTTTTATCCTACTGGTCTTGAAGCTCTCTAATGCATTCGATTGTAAAATCAAAGTAAAAATCATAACCTTTATTTTCTGCAGTAATTGTGTCCACAACAGTAATCCAATCTTCTTTCTGTAAATCTTTATATTTTTCAATTAAATTTAAAAATTCTAAAGGGACTCTCTTTGCATCAAAAATTTGTTCTAACATATTTTTGTTTTCTTGTGAACTGAAATCTATCCTAAAATTTTGACAAATATTCCATATATCATAAAAGTCACGAGCTCTACCTTTTACTCTGGCTGTAGGAACGATATCTTTATATTCTGGAATTGATTGACATAAAGCTCTTAATTTTTCAAAAACAATCATTTCAGGAGTATAAACAAAAAAAACAGCCCCATCAACATCAATCATTTTTTTTGAAGCTGTATATTCATAAGAACTTATATCGACAGTAAAAATAGGAGAGTTGTTGTCTTGAAGTGGAAAAGCTCTTCTTCTATTTTTATCTAAATCATCTGGGTCAAAATTCTCATAGTCAATTACCTTAAATGCTAGTTGATAGCCTTTCCATTCTTTTACTATATTTTGTTTAGGCTTTTCAAAAAAGTTAACATCAAATACAACTAAATTGTGCTTTTCAAATTCAGTTGTTAAAAGTCCGGAAAGTATTCCATTAATTCTATTATATTCCTCAGAATTAAAGTCACCGGAAATTGAAAAATCAATATCTTTTGACGCTCTATCTGTTATGTTATATGCTAATTCCAAGGCATTACCACCTTTTAAAACCAGCCCGTACATTAATTCTTCATCAGCTACTAATGCTCTTAGTGTAAGCATTTTTATTTTTTCTATCATATGTTTTTTCTAATTCCTAATGGTTGGTCATAATGAAGCACAATGCAAAGATAAAGTTCCGTTTCAATGAACTTTATCGGTTGTTAAACGACTTAAGTTTATCTTTAATAAATTTAAGTATTAATCAGAAAGAACAAAAGAGAAGAATAAGATTAAGTTAAACGGTGAGACTTTGATCTCGATAGCTTTGATAATCCCTTCTCTTTTACTACTTAAACTTCGTTCAGTTCTGTGAGACCTAGATCTCGATTTTAAGTTGTTGAAATGTAAGTAGCTTCTGTTCTTTCCAAAACACAATTCTTATGAATAAAGATAAAAAAATTTATGGCATAGACATTAGTAAAAGTGTTTTTGATGTTTATTTTAAAGCAGACGGATACGTTCAATTTAAGAATGAAGAAAAAGGCTTTAAAAAACTATTAAAGATTTTATCCAAAGAAGCCT
Source organism: Algibacter sp. R77976 (assembly GCF_044594645.1). GTDB lineage: Bacteria > Bacteroidota > Bacteroidia > Flavobacteriales > Flavobacteriaceae > Algibacter_B. Next base: position 820,718 of record NZ_CP138989.1, on the reverse strand, counting down.
TAGTGGTAATGGAAGCTACGGGTTATTATCATTACCGTTTAGCACAATTTTTACATCATCAAGGTGTATTGGTTTCAGTAGTTAACCCTTTGTCTGTAAAACGTTTTATACAGATGAAGTTAGCAAAAATAAAGACAGATAAAAGCGATGCTCGCTATATTTTTGACTATGCGACAATTAATGAAGTCCCCCTTTATAATGCCTTAACGGATGTGCAGAGTGAGTGTTTGCAGTTATATCAATTATTGGATATTTATGTAAAACAGAGTACATCAACAAAGAATAAAATTCATGGAGAAAAAGTTTTAGGTATTCCATCCAAGACTGTTTATAAATCACTAAACAGAAACTTAAAGCATTTACAAAAAGAGATTCAAGTTATAGAAACTAGACTTTTGGAATTGGTAAAGCAAGAACAGCAAGAACAATTAACATTACTACAAACCATACCAGGTATTGGTCTTAAAACGGCTTTGTTTTTAGTGGTTGTCACAAATGGGTTTAGTAAATTTGAAACAGCTTCTCAATTATGCAGTTATGCTGGTATAACACCAATTATAAGGCAATCTGGAAGTAGTGTTAGGGGGAAAAGTAGGATAAGTAAAGTAGGAAATAAAAAACTTAGAAGGTTGTTGTTTTTATCAGCATTTTCAGCATGTAGATACAATAAAGCATGTAAAGCAATTTTTGACAGACTGGTTTTAAAAGGAAAAAGTAAAAAACTAGCAATGATAGCGGTTGCTAACAAATTATTAAAACAAGCTTTTGCAATAGCAAAGAGTGGTTTGCCTTATGATAGTAATTTTGTTTCAAAATTATCTTAAAACTATTTGGTTTTTAACTCAGTTCTTAGGTAGCTGATTTTTTTTACAAAGTCAAGTTATTGTTAAATCAAAATCATCACTTTTCAACAACCACCCATTGCCCTTTAGTTCTAACCAAAAACTCATTATCATACATGGCTTCAGCTTGTACTCCAGGTAAATAATAGGTTCCTAAATACGATGCATTTAGCATCACGTTAAACGTTTTGGTACTATGTTTTCCTTTTTTAGGCAAATCAAAATAGAAATTCACGCGGTCGTCTCTAATATCGGTATGTCTTGCTGACGCTCCTGAAGTATTACTTCCAAAAGCAGTAAAACGGGTATTCACAATTTCCCAACCTGAAGGGAAAATCTGTGTTAATGCCACATCGTTAACCGATGCATTTTTTAAATTACTAACACTAACCGTGGCTACAAAATCTTGACCTTGCATGAGTTTAGAAATATCAATGCGATTACCTTTTAAATCTTTGTACTGCACTGATACACTCAGTCCACGTTGCTCCACCAATTCTTGTCCAAGAGGTAATTTTCCAGAATTTAATACGCGAACGTAAACTACATTTCCTTTTGCATTTGTAAAGGCTAAATTATTTGTGCCGTCAACAACGTTTATTTCGCGTTGAGCAATAGCACTTTTTGTATCTATGCTTTCGGTTTTTCCATTAATCGTGTAATTCACTTTTAAAGCTTTTCCACCATTTGCGTTTACCATTTTAGCCATAGCTAATAAACTGTATGCCGTGGTTTGTGTACTCATCCATTGGTTGCTTGATAAATCTCGGGCAATATCTTCAGCTAGTTCTCGCATTTTAGAATCCTTGGTCAATACCATGGTTTCTAAAGCCATGGCTCTATTTCTATCTACCGAACCATAGGTGTAATAATTGTAGCGAACAGGCTTAAAATTAATATTTGCCGATTGCGAAATTTTATCGCTCGCTTCTTTTTGTCCTGCTAGAGCATAAGCGGCCGCCAATCGCCATTTGGCTTCGTTAGAAATTTCACTAAACTCGCGTAAACGGTTCATGCTTCCTAAATCTGCATGTCCTGCTAAAGCCAACGTGTAGAGTCTGTAAGCTTGTGCTAAATCAGAATTATAAGTTCTGTAACTTGGTCGCCAATTTCTGGCTGCTTGTTTTTGATATTTTAACCAATTGCTTTTAAAAGTAAGCGGTAATACGTAGCCTTTCTTTTCGGCTTCAATCATAAAATGGCCTGCGTAACTTGTACCCCAATCATTGGCGCTCGCTTCTCCAATCCAATAACTCAAACCACCATGTGCGCGTTGGAAATGCCCTAAACGTTTTATACCGTTTTCAATATTGGTTTGTATGGCTTTCTTTTTATCGAAGGTTAAATCGAAAATATCAGCTAAAAATAACTGCGGAAATACGCTCGATGTCGTCTGTTCCACACAACCATGAGGATAACGAATTAAGTATTGTAATCGTCGTGAAAAATCCATCGGTGGTAATGTAGAAAACTCTAAAGTTGCAGAATTTGTTCCTGCTACTCCAAACGTTGAGAACTCCAAAGTTTCAGAGGCATTTGCTGCAAGTGTTTTATCTAATGCTTTCGATGTTATTGGATTCGTATTTACCACGTCTAACTCTACTTTATAGGTCGATTTTTCGCCATTTCCAGTAGCAACCACTTCAACGGTGTTTATGCCTTTGGCTTTGCTTACATCCAATTCAAAATACGCCATTTGTTCGTCTGGTTGTGCAAAACTTAATGCTTTTGAAGTTTCTCCAACTATCGAAATACCATTACTCAATTTCAAGCTAATGTTTACATTTTTCACTTTAGGTTCCATAGCAAAAACGGTAACTGGTAAAGTTACTTTTTCACCTGGGCTCAACTTCCGCGGAAGCGTTGCTAAAACCATAAGCGGTTTTTTAACTTCTACAGCTTTATCTGTGCTTCCGTAAGCTTCATTAGTGTTGTTTCCTGCAACCACCATAGTACGGACAGAGCCAATATAGTTTGGTAATTTTATTTGGTGGGTTTTAGTTTGTCCTGCATCTAATTTAAAAGGTCCTAAATAGGTTACTACAGGTTTAAAACGGTTTGCTTTTTTGTTTTTTCCGCCAGCTGCACTTCCGTCACCACCAATGGCAAAGACTTGGTCTATACTTCCTGAATAAGCACCAATAACATCATCAAAAATATCCCAAGTTTTTACACCCAAAGCTTCACGGTTATAAAATTCGCTCCATGCATTTGGGGTTTTAAAACGTGTTAAATCTAATAAACCTTCTTCAACCATCGCAATGGTATAAGTCATGGCTTTTTTGTTTTTCTCCGAAATTTTAACTTCGAACGTTTGTTCTGGTTTCAATTTATCGGGCATTTGTAATTGTGGCTCCAATTTGGTATTTGGGTCTTCCACCATTATTGGAATAACGCCGTACAAACGAATTGGTAAATCGTTTGCCGTAATAGCGTGAGGCTGTAATAAAGATATATTTACAAACACATTGGGCGCCATTTCTTTCGAGATTGGAATATCTACCACGGTTTCACCTTTAGTAGTTTTTACCCATTTATAATCTAAAACTTCGGTGCCGTTTTCAATGCTTACTAAAGCACGGCCTTCGCTTCCTGAAGCAAAAGTAACCTTGGCTGTTTCGCCAACATTATATTGTTCTTTATCTGCCGAAAAGACTAACATTTTCGCCGCTTCTTTATCACTAGATGGCGCTTTTTGCCACCAGTTTTTATAGAAATAAGCTGTTCTTCCTGTGGCGTGACCACTTATGGGATCTACCACGCGTATTAAGTAACGCCCGCGGTCATTATCCGGAACTTTAATATTGAACGTTGCTTTTCCGTTAGTATCGGTATTTATTTTTGATGAGGTATATGGTCTGTGATAATTACTCGATACATAACTTGATAAATTATCGTAAGACGAGTTCCACCACCAACGCCATTCTACTTTATAGATTTTTACTTCAAGATTATTTCGTTTAATAGGTTTGCCGTTTTCATCAACCACCACCAAATCAAACGTTTGGTTTTCGTCTGTAAAAAACGAACCATACGCATTCCCTTTTGGCGATCGCATGCCCACAAAAGATTTGTATGGTGCGTATTGTTTTGTAAAGGCATCCATAGAGAAATCGCCACCGTTTTCAAAAGCGCGCACTAAAAACTGAACATTCAACATGCCTGGAGCGTTTTTTCCAACTGCAAGTTTTTTGTTTATAGTGGCTAATCCTTCTTCATTAACTTTACCTTCAAACACATTTATTTCTTCGGTTTGAAATTTTCGTGTTGGATCGTTAAATGTATAGTCTTTGTAGTTTTTAAAAGCGGTATAAGCATTACTAAATTTCGCTTTTACTTCGGCTTTTAAATTTTTTCCCGGAGCACCATGTAGCCACTTAACATCGAGTGTGCCTTCCAGAGGTGATTTACTAGAAAGGATTTCATTTTCGAAATCGACTTTAATTTTTAAGCGATTAGGTTTAACCGTTTCAATTTTTAAGGGTTTATAAAAAGTTGCACCTCCAACAGATACTTTGGCATTGTAATTACCTGTTTTATCTTCGGTAGATGTGGTAACCGTAAAGTTGTAGAAATTATCAAGATTATCTGTAGTGACATTTTTATACACTAGCTTGCCATTAGGATCGGTAATTTCCAGTTTTACAGGATGTTTTTTTGGTAGCGGATTCGCATTGTCGTTCAACATAAACGTTAAATGCAAGGTGTCTCCTGGACGCCAAACCCCACGCTCACCGTAAATGTAGCCTTTAAGACCACGTTGTAAACGGTTTCCAGACACATCAAACTTGCTTAACGATAACGAATTAGCGTCATGAAGTTTTACATATGTGGTGTTATTACCTTTTGAAACAATCGCAAATGCCGCGTTTTTATCGGAGTCGATTAAAGTTAAACCTTGCTCGTCTGTTTTTCTACTAGCCAATTCTTGTTGTTGGAAATTGTAAATACTAACCCTTGCACCAACTTCAGGATTGGTGTTTAAAATATTAGTAACTGCAAAATAATACGAGTTGTTTGCACCTTGTTTGGCTATAACACCCAAGTTTGAAGCCAATAAATTTTGAGATACAATTTTGTTTTCGCCGTAGTAAGCATCATGACATGGGTTTTGTTCTTCACGCCAATTATAGGTGTAGTTTTTATAGCGATAGGCTTTGTTATCCCAATAGGCTTCTTCACGTAATTCTTCATCTTCGCTATCTATTTCAGCGTAATCACCTTCATAATAATCTTCCTCGTAATAATCGTCATAATCATCATTTTCAGAATTTGAAATACCAGCATTGGCTTCGCAATTATATAAAGAATAGTTTTTATTATAGCTTAATTCTACGCGGTAAATAGCACCAGCTTCAGCTTGAAAGAATTTAGATAAATCAATGCTATACGCTTTCCATTTTCCTGAATTTTCAGCAGCGGTTTGTAACTGGATAGTTTGTTTTGCTATGCGACGCCCAACCTTTTTTATATCATATTTATTATTACTATTTAAGTTGTTGTCTTGGAGAAACTGAAGTACATTGTCTTCAAAAATCTTAATAACGCGAACATCAACAGCACTTAAATTAACGGCTTGAAAATTAAATTTTAGTTGTTCAGAATTTGGAAGAATCGTACCGTTACTAATTAGTTTTACTTGCGGCTTTAAGTCTTCAAAAGCAATAGTTTCAGAAAATGGTTTCTTAAGTTTATAAGCTTCTGTGTTTTTGATGCCTTGAAAAACATCCACTTGAATGTTGCCAACCAATTTTGTGTCTGGATAGACTTTTAGTACATTGCCATCAACTACATATTTTGGGTTTTTCACTTTTTGAATGGTAACTAAACCATCAAAATTTTGTTGTTTTTTAAGTGGGTCTGAAAAGTTAATTGATAAATGTTGTTCTGGAGATTGAATCACATCTACATCAACAATAGTGAAATTATTAATCCCGGGAATTGTAATTGTATTTTCACCTTTATTGGAAGCTTCAATAGTTTTTCCGTTCCATTTTACAAGAATTTTATCATCTTCAATTTTCCTGTTAATACTATCAATTTTAAATTCAAAATATTTTGCAGACGCATTGGCTTCATTAAAAACGAGCGCTAATTTTTTGCCATTTTGAGAAGCCTCAACTAAAGTTTTAGCATCTTTAATTGAAATAACATCAGCAGACTTTATAACGCCTTCAAGGTATTGCCAGTTTTTGCTATATGATTGTAAATGATTGGTTTCAATATTAAAACTAGGTGTTATGGTTTTAAATTGAAAGGTATAATCACTAAACCCAGTAGGCATGTTTTTATAAATGTCTCCTAATTTTACCCTAACTGTATATTCGGTATTTGGTTCTAAATATTCATCTGGTGTAAAAAGTAAAGTATGTTTGTTTGCAACAGTTAGCTTGCCTTCAACATGCGGTTTTATGTTCACAATGTTATCGGTAATTTCCTGACCCATTTCCCAGCCTTCAACGTCGTTTGCCAAATTGATTTGAATGGGATTCGCTACAGAAGTCATTCCTGATGTGGTGTAACTTATATAATCTCGAAACTTGAAAAGGTTATCGGTTTCAACGACTTTCTTTTTACAGGATGCGGCTAACGTAATAATCAATACGAAAGCAAGTAGCTTTTTTAATGACATGGACTGAAGAATTTAGATGAACAAAAATAATTTAAAAAAGAAAGTGTAGGCTGTTTCTCGTTAATAAATGTACGGTGATTTTTTGAAGTTTAGACTTTATTTAGTTGTTAAAGTACTCCCAAAAAAAAGTAGAGTGGAGTATCAAGACTTTTAACATTACTTTTTTGTTAGAAGTTCTTTTTCTATTTGTTCAACAACGGTATCAATCTCTTCTATAACTTCCATTTGGCTATCAATTAGGTCGCTTCTAGTGTACATAGAGAGCTGTATTATTTTAAACATTTCGGTATCATTTAAAAACTGGTTGTAATTATTTATTTTGAGTTTGAATAGCTTCAATGTATCAGAGTGTTTTCGAGGTAACATTACAAAGTTTGAAAAGTCAATTTCGAAATATTTTTGTTGATAGGGATACATCATTTTTGAAATATCAACCTCAGAATCATCTATATGAAAATCGTTAGTTATTCTTGAAAAACTCAATTGAAACATAGTTGTTATGGCAATACGCAAGCTATCGTTCGATATGGTATTCAATCCCATATTGTTAAGATTTTCGAAACTACTTGTTTTAGGTGTTATTTCTGATTCGTTACCAGAATCTGCAAATGCTCGATAAATAGAATCTGAGAAGGGTGCTTTATTGTGAATTGCATTTAAGAGAAACTGACTTTGTGTTACCCCTTTTTTATGGTCTTCTACTGCTGATAAAATATCTTTTTTTGTTTGAAACAAATCACTCTTTATTTCTTTTAAAATTTGAACTTCTTTCTGTTGCAATTTTCTATTTTCATTCCAATTATTAATCTGTAATGCAATTAAAATTCCAATAACCACAAGAATAATTTCGCCAAGGGCATATTTGAAGTATTTGGATGTTTTATTTTCCATAATGAGGTTTTGACGAATTTTACGGAAGAATTTAATCATTTGGTTCTTATTTAGTTTTGATAAACACTAACAGTTATGCACATTATTGATTTTTGGTTGCTTTATTAATCTCTGCTATGGCTTTTTTACTAAGCTGAATTAAAGCATCGTATTTAGGGATGATAGTTTCGTCTCTAACTGATGCTTTTGTTATAGCATTTCTATAAAATACAGAATTATGTAGTTCTTTTAAAAAGGCATTAATTTGAGTAAAAGTAACCTGCGCATCTTGAAGTTCTTTAGCATTCATAAATACGGTGTATCCCATTTTCATATCATAGGTGTATTCCAATTGAGCTTCTAAATTATCTACGCCTGTATTGGTCTCATTTTCAGTTACGCTAAGATAATCTATAGTTAATTTTCTTTCTATCAATAACTTATGTAGACTACTGCCATTTATCATAGATAGATAAGGCGATTGTTGTAAAGCATTGAAACCACTTAAGTTTGCGTTAAAATTAAATCCATCAAAAGCGTAAACTGCTTGCATAGATGTCTCTACATCGTAGGTATTATTAAAAAAGGTCAGTTGTTCTTTTTTATAAAGCGGTATTAATTTTTCTCTTCTGGTTTTTAAAGAATCAAGCATTAAAATATCATCTTCGATATTACTTTTTATAATTAAAAGATTTTTGTTTAAGGCTTCATGCTCTTTTTTTTGTGCGCTCCAATTATTAATCTGAAGTGCAATGAGAATACCAATCACAACAAGAATAATTTCGCCTATGGCATAAAGAAGATATTTCGAAAATTTGTTTTCGGAAAGGAGTCGCTGGCGTAATCGCCTAAAAATTTTAATCATTTACTTTTTTTAGGTTGAAAGTAAATTAGGTTGATGGATGTATTTGGGTTGGTTAACTATATGTGTATAAAGGTATTAAATTGTTACAGTTATTTTGTAAACATCCCAATATATAATTCCCCTTTATCATTCATAGTGGCTCTAAACATGCCTTGCGTATTAAATTCCATTGCCATATTTCCGTTTTTATCAATGGCAACAATTCCACCAGTTGCACCTTGGTCTCCTATGTTTGGTAATTTATTTTGGATAACTTCTTTTGCTGCTTCTTTTAAAGAAAAGCCTTTATATTCCATAAGTGCAGAAATATCATGCGCCACCATGCCACGAATAAAAAATTCGCCCCAACCTGTGCTTGAAACAGCACATGTATTATTGTTGGCATAAGTTCCCGCCCCAATAATTGGAGAATCGCCAATACGTCCCCAACGTTTATTTGTCATACCTCCTGTTGAGGTTCCTGCTGCTAAATTCCCATGTTTATCGAGTGCTGCACAACCTACTGTTCCGAATTTTGAATCTTGAAGATCTTCATTATAAAACGATGCTACTTTGTTTTTTTCTGAAGCTTTTACGCGTTCAAGAGATTTTAACTTCTTTTCGGTTAAAAAGTAGTTTGATTCTACAATTTTTAAACCTTGTTCCGCTGCAAATGTTTCAGCTCCAAAACCAGAAAGCATGACATGAGGTGAATTATCCATTACTGCTCTAGCCAAATTAATGGGGTTTTTAACCGTTTTTGTACCAGCTGAAGCTCCTGCATTTAAGGTTTTTCCATCCATTATGGATGCATCATGTTCGTTAATACCTTCGTAAGTTAGAACAGCTCCTTTTCCAGCGTTGAAAAGTGGAGAATCTTCTAATACGTTTATTGTTTTTTGTACTGCATCTAAACTTGTTCCTCCAGCTTTCAAAATATCATAGCCTACGCGAATGGCTTCTTCAAGTTTTTGGCGATATTCAGCTTCTTTTTCTTTAGACATATTATCACGCCTTATACTTCCAGCGCCTCCATGAATTATAATTGAAAATTCAGCTTGTTTAGGGTTGCTTTTAATGGTTTCGGTTTCTAATTGAGATTCATTTTTACAGGATACAATTATTGATACAATTAAAAATAAAAAGATACATTTTTTCATAAATATTTGGATGTATTAAAAGTCTAAGTTAATGATTTTTAGCGGAGATAAATTTCTACAAAAACACCTTTTTTATTAGGGCATTCTTAAATGTAATTGAATATATAAACCTTAATTTATTATTTGAATTATAAATTACATTTAGGTAAGTGACTTTTTTGGTTTTATTGTTTCTAATTATATGAGCTTAAAGTGTTATATTGTAGGCACTTATATTTTAATAACCAAAAACTAATATCTAATGAGTAAAAAAACATCCTATATTTTAGGAATTGTACTCACTATTATTCTCGGTACTATTTTGTATTATTTCGTATGTTGTAGCGTTTGCTGTGGTAAAGAATCGTGCGAAAACAAGCAAAAAGAGACTAAAAGTGCTGTAGTACCAGAAATTAAAGATGCAACAAGAAATGCATTTATGATTAAAGACGCTAATGGCGATTTAAATATTGAAATGAATGATAATTTCAATTTTAAAACTTCTAATTTTTCAATTTTAGATCCAGTTTCTGGAGCTGTTGAAAGTGGTGTTTTAAAACTTAAAGATTATCTTTTAGGAAATCCATTAAAAACAGTTGGAATTACTGGTCTTTATAAAAGTGATGAAACCAACAATTCTGCGTATCCTAACTTAGGATTGGCAAGAGCTAATTCAGTAAAAAATTATTTAGTGCTACATGGTGTTCCTTCAAAACAAATAGATACCTATGGAGAATTAAATGATGGTATTAATCCGGATGACACGAGTACATTATTTGGACCTATTGAATTTGGCGTACTAACTTCTGATCCATCAGACACATCTTCTATGGACGAGTTAAAAACGGCATGTGATGCTATTAGAGCAAATCCGTTAGTATTACACTTTCAAACTGGGCAAGCATCTATTAGTTTAACAAAAGAGCAGCGTCAAAAAATTGCTGATATCTCTCATTGTGTAGATAAATTAGGTGTTAAGATTCAAGTTGTAGGGCATACAGATAATACAGGAAATGCAGCTCATAATGTTGTTTTAGGTCAACAACGCGCAGATTTTGCTAAAGGCTATTTAATTAAAAATGGCATTTTGGATAGTAATATTGAAACATCTTCTCAAGGTCCTAAAGTTCCTATCGCAGATAATGCTACTGAAGAAGGAAGAGCAGAAAACAGAAGAACAGTAATAACAATTAACTAAAATTTAAAAAATATAAAATTATGAATTGGTGTATATTAATCCCATTATTAGTCGGTGCTATTTGCGCAATATTAGGATACTTATTAGGAAGACTTTCTGGAGGCGGAAAGGATAATGATTGTGAAGATAGAATAGGGCGATTACAAACAGAATTAGATGCTTGTAAATTAAGTAAAGTCTCTTTAGAGGGCGACTTGAAATCAACAAAAGCTTCGTTAGCGTCATCTTTAACTGCTTCAACTGTAACAGCGGCTACTGTAACCTTAATACCATTTGATGCAGCAGCAGCTAAAGCAGCTTTTGGCAAGAAGGTAAAAGAAAACGATTTAACTGTAGTTGAAGGTATTGGACCAAAAATTCAAGAATTATTTCATAATCATGATGTTAAAACATGGAAAGCATTATCAGAATGTTCACTTGAAAAATGTCAAGATGTTTTAACTAGTGGTGGAGACAGATTTAAAATGCATAAACCAGGTACATGGCCAAAACAAGCCAAGTTTGCTTACGAAGGTAAATGGGCGGAACTTCTTAAATGGCAAGATGAGTTAGATGGAGGAAAATAACCGCTTAACTTAATAATTAGATAAAAAAACCGTTTCTTTATAAGAAGCGGTTTTTTTGTGCTGAATAACAGGCTTTTAAACTATTTTAGTAAATGGAAGTCAAAGCATATACTAGTTCATTAATTTTAATAGCATAACTCTGTGAAAACTAAAAACATTCAACATTTATATAGGCGTATTGGTTTTGGGATCTTGCCAACAACTTTAAATACGTTAGCTAGAAAGAGTAAAAACGATGTTATTAATAATCTTTTTACAGCCTCAAAAAATGTAACACCTCTAGAAGTTGATGCCTCTGAAATAAAAGCCATTTTTAGCGGTAGTATGATGAGTGGGTCTAAACTTGATCAAGAAACCCGAAGGAAAATTCAAAAAATAAGTCGTAAAAAACAAATTGAATTTAATGCAGCTTGGGTTGATAGACTTACGGATTCATCTGAGATTTTAAGAGAAAAAATGACGCTTTTTTGGGCTAATCATTTTGTTTGTAGAGACAATAGCATCACTTACATTCAACAATTTAACAATACACTCAGAAAACATGCTTTGGGTAATTTCAAAGATTTTGTAAATGCTGTTTCTAAAGAGGCAGCTATGACAAAATATTTAAATACAAAACAAAATAAAAAGCAAAAACCTAACGAAAATTTTGCTCGTGAGTTAATGGAGTTGTTCACCTTAGGTGTTGGGCATTATTCCGAAGAAGATATAAAAGAAAGTGCTAAAGCATTTACGGGCTATAGTCATAATTTGCAAGGTGAATTTGTTTTTAAAAAACGAACACATCATGAAGGTGATAAAACGTTTTTCGGAAAAACAGGCAATTTTAGAGGTGAAGATATTATCGATATTATTTTAGAGGAAAAACAATGTGCAACATTCATCTGCGGAAAATTGTATCGCTATTTTGTTAATGATAGTATAGATGAAGCTCATGTAAACGCCATGGCTAATGTGTTTTATAAAGATTATAACATAGAAAATCTAATGCGTTATATGCTAATGTCTAGTTGGTTTTATGAAGAAAAGAATATAGGTATAAAAATAAAATCGCCAATAGAGTTTTTGGTAGGTTTAAAACAAACCGTTCCAACATCATTTACAAACACAAAGCAACTGTTGTATGTTCAACGTTTATTGGGGCAGGTTTTATTAGATCCTCCAAACGTAGCAGGCTGGAAAGGCGGAAAAAATTGGATAGATAGCAACACCATTGTATTGCGCTTAAAACTGCCATCTTTATTACTAAATAAAGCTTATATATCGAAAGTAAAAGTAGGACAAGAAGATGAATATGCCGAGACTAAAAAAGAGTTGTTTAAGAAAAAATTTGGTAAGCGTTTTAAAGTTGAAACAAATTGGAAATACTTTAATACTCAGTTTAAAAATATTGAAATAGATGCGCTTGAAAACCATTTACTAGCTTGTGAAATTAACGAAAGCGCTAAGACCTACTTAAATTCGTTAGAAAAGGTATCAAAGCAAGAATATTGTATACAACTTATGTCGTTACCCGAATATCAAATGTGTTAATTATGGATAGAAGAAAATTTTTAAAGCAGTCGTCTCTTGCCAGTAGTTTATTTTTTGTTCCTAGTTTTGTTAAAGCATTCGAGGAAGTGGCAAGTAGCAAATTAGGTTACAAACGCTTGGTAATCATTCAGCTTTCGGGTGGTAACGATGGTTTAAATACCGTGATTCCTTATAATAACAATTTGTATTATAAAGAACGCCCAACTTTAGCTATAGCAAAAAATGATGTTATAAAACTAAACGATGAGGTTGGATTAAACCCAAGTTTAACACCCTTAAAAAGACTTTACGATAAAGGCTATTTATCCATTATTAACAATGTAGGCTATCCAAATCCTGTAAGGTCGCATTTTAGGTCTATGGATATTTGGCAAACCGCATCCAATTCAAATGAATATTCGCAAAGCGGATGGGTTGGACGTTATTTAGACCACTATGGTAAACAACCACACAGCGCTATCGAAATAGACGAAAGCCTATCATTAGCCATGAAAGGCGAAAATGGTAATGCCATTGCAACACAAGACGCTAAATCTTTTTATAACCTATCAAAAGACCCCTATTTTAAAAACTTAAACAAACATCAAAACGATGCACATTTAAGCGAACATAATTTAGGGTATTTATACAAATCTATGATTGCTGCAGAATCTTCAGCAAAATACATTTTCGAAACCAGTAAAACGTTTACGAGTCTTCAAGAATACCCAAATAATAAATTTGGAAAACAGTTAAAATCTACAGCACAATTTATTAATTCAGGATTGCAAACCAAGGTGTTTTATACCTCTTTAAGTGGTTTCGATACACATGTTAATCAATTAAATACCCAAGAACGATTATTAGGGCAATATGCAGATGGCGTTGAGGCCTTTGTTCAGGATTTAAAAACTAATGACACCTTTAAAGATACTTTAATTTTAACCTTTTCAGAATTTGGTCGTCGTGTTAAACAAAACGCAAGTGTTGGTACAGATCATGGTACCGCAAACAACGTTTTTATAATTAGCGAAAACTTAAAGAAACCAGGTTTTTATAACAATATGGCAAGCCTTAGTAATTTAGATGATAATGGCGATTTAAAATTCGAAATAGATTTTAGAACCATCTACGCAACAGTTTTAGATAAATGGCTAGAGGTAGATGATAAAAAAGTGCTCAACACATCGTTTAAACAATTAGATTTTATTTAGAAAAATTTTGGTGTTACGACAAGGGTCGGGCTTGTAGTTTATCCTGAGCGAAGTCGAAGGGTTACAAGTCCTCGCACCTCTTTTGTCGGGCTGTGGGCTTTTATTCATGCGTTCCTATTTTATATTAAAGAATTCATGAACATAAATGTTTCTCTGCAATCCTTAACGCGGGAAACTAACTAATAACAACTTTATAGTAAAATTGGAGCAAAAAAAAAACCTTGAACCTATCTTTCGATTTGGGGCACAAGGTTAATTAAATGATTAATAGCGATGCAAAGATAGTATTTAATATAAAACATCAAAATTCTAAAGTTAACTTAAGGTTAAATTTATTAACATTTGTTAATTGTATAATTACCTGGTCAAAAAAATAATACCTGTCTATTTTTAATTCTAGACAGGTATTATGACCAATTAACTAAATAAAAATGTATAGACTTATCGCTTAAGCGTAGATTTAACGGTAGGTGAATCTTGGTTATAAAAGGTTAAAGTAGAACTATCAATAAAGTCTATAGTAAAAAATATAGGATCAGTATCAGTTTGTATAATAAGTTGTTTGCCGTCTGCACTTAAAATATAAGTGTAACCTTCAATTCCATCAGGTTGACAGATATCGTCATCATCTAGACCAAAAAATTCTACTATTAGTGTACCATCACTTAAAAAGTTGAAATAAGATTGTTTTTCACAATCATTTAATTCTGTAATTGTTGCTGGATTGGTTGAAGTGTCTTCTAATTGTTCGTAAAACCATTTATTAGCCAAAAGCTCGGCAACTGTAGGTTCGGGGGTGTCGTTATTATCGTCATCACTTGAGCAGGAAAATAAAGGTGCCATTAAAAGTAAAATGATAATTAACTTGTAATTTTTAAGTAGTGTTTTCATGATTTTTTGATTTAAATATATGTTTAACATTAGTGTGTAAAACTATAACCATACTAGATAGTACAATGCGATACATGTATCAAATAATGTAAGATATGTAACATTAGCTTTGTGAGCTAAATAATAAATTTGTGAGGAAATATTAATTTAAAAAACTAATACATGAAAAATATTTTGTAATTCAAATTACTGAAATACAAATACTTATGTTTATTTTATTAAAGAGCACTCTATCAAATATTAACAGAAAATAAAATTAATTATACTTCATTTTCCTTAAAATTCTTAAAGATTCTTTATACGAATTATAAATATTTTTATTGTAGGCTTTTAAATAGGGTTTAGCTTCATTAAGCTTATCTATGGCTTGATGGAATAAGTTTAAATAACATATTAAATATGTTGCAGGCAGATTTTTTAAATCGATGTCTTCTTGTTTAGTCAATTTAAATCCTTTTTTTAGTTTTTCTAAAATAGCATTATTGTTGTTATAAATATGATGGAGTACTTTTTTATCAAATTGTGGTGGTTCAAATAATAATTTAGTTTCAATATTATAGTGCGCGTTGTCTTCAAATTTAATTAAAGTTTCTTCTAGTTGGTAGTATTTATTAGAGCCTTGAAGACCAAGGTTTACGTATTCAATAATTTTAAAACTATCTTCATTAATTTGTATTGAAACTTCATCTAAAGCCGAAAAAAACAAACGTACTTGCTCATTAATAAGTTCGATATCTACTCGCGAATAAAACACTTCATCTTTCACCTCTTTTTTTTGCCCGGCCCAACACACTACAAAATATTCTTTAAACACTTTGTACTGTGCATTAAAGTCTCTTCGGTTATTCATAAAATCAAAAACGCCATTTAATGTATGCTCAATATTGTTTTGAGCGTGTTTTTCAATGGCATCAACAATTTTAGAGTTAACATCTTGAATTTCGATGTCAAAAACTTTAGGCATACTGATGCTTCCGTCTCTAAAAAAAACAGAGCCACCATAATATTTCCATATATTTTTTCTGAGTGAGGTTATTTTCCCCGTAGGGCGAATGGTTACTAAACCAACAACTTTGTCGCCTGATAAATGTGGAAACGGAATGTTTTCATATTGGACAATTGGCGGATTAGTTAAGTATGCATTAATGAGGTTTTGTATTTTACTGTCATCAAAAAAATCGACGCCAACAATGTTATTGTCTTCATCTTCGACACCAATAACTATAAAAGAATTATTTTTTGGATTGCTGTTTGAAAGCGCACAAATATGTTTTAAAAACTTTGCTTTTCCTTCTTTATGGCTAATATCAACTTTTCGCTTTTTATCATAAAAACTGTTCTCATCGTTATGAGCTAATAGGTGTTTTATGAGAAGGCGTTTGTTAATCATATCTGTCATTCCTGCGAAGGCAGGAATCTTGTTTATAGCATTTTAATTTCCTTTAAAAGGTTTTGTCTGGCTTGTTTTTCAAATTTGTTCTGATAAACCTCAGTAAAGTACAACGTTTTTCGTTCTAAAAAATGTTTCAATACGTCCTTCCTACCTTTTTTGTACATGAAATTAGGATAAATAGCATATTCTTTTCTTATGCTTTGGATATAATTTTGATAGGTTTCCCAATCACTTCCTAAAATAGATAAATCTATATCTAGTAGTAAGGCATTATCATTGTTTTGAGACAAAATAATTTCATGCTTTTTTGTTGAAATTATCAGATTTTCAATGTTTTTCAATGTTTTTTCATCAATATTTAGTGTTTTTAGCCGTTTTTTAGCTAAAAGCGCACTTTTTTCTTCGTTATCTTTTCTGGTGGGTTTGTAAATAATATCATGATACCAAATCGAAAACAAAAATGCGTTATTATCAATTATATACTCTCTAACCACTTCAGCATGAGAAATCATATTTTGAATATGCGAAAGGTTATGATAATGACGAATTTTTAAACTGTATTGCTTTTCAATTTCAATCCAGAGATTTTCAACTAAGAATGAATCGTCTGAGAATTGAGTTGCTAACTGATACCACTTCTGTTTTAAATCTTTAGTCATGATTCTTTCTTAACAGTTACGCTGTTAGCTTGTGCCGTTGGGAATACCAACAAATCTGCAATATTAACATGAGGTGGTCTGGACACCGCAAAATATATAATTTCAGCAATATCTTTAGCTTGCAAAGCCTTAAAGCCTTTATAGACATTATCTGCAACAGCATCACCTTTAAAACGCACTTGCGAAAATTCGGTTTCAACCAAACCAGGATTTATAGATCCTACTTTAATGCCAAATGGATTTAAATCAAGACGCATGCCTTCGGTTATTGCTAAAACGGCGTGCTTACTGGCACAGTAGACATTGCCTTTTGGGTAAACTTCTTTTCCAGCAGACGAACCAATATTTATAATATGTCCAGATTGGCGTTCGGTCATTTGCGGAATAATAGCTTTGCTAACATAAAGCAAACCTTTAACGTTAATATCCATCATAGCATCCCAATCATCAATACTTCCATCTTGTATAGGGTCTAAACCGTGCGCGTTTCCTGCATTATTTATAAGAATATCAATGTTTTTAAATTCTTTAGGAAGTGTTTCTATGGCTTTAAAGGTTTCATCTCTATCTCGAACATCGAAATTTAATATATGAACATGGGTTAATCGCTCTAATGCTTTTTGAATGGTTTTTAAGCGTTCTAAACGTCTTCCGCAGAGCACTAAATTTATACCTTGTTTTGCAAATTCGTAAGCGGTAGCCTCGCCAATTCCGCTAGTAGTTCCAGTAATTAGTGCTGTTTTTTTCATGTAGATAATTGTTTGTTATAAACTATAAAAATACTTAAAAAGTGTTTGTCAAAAAGATGCTTTTTAAGTGATATAAGTATAGATGTATTGTGTATTTAAGATAAACTTATAATAATTATTTGTTAAATGGCATCAACATTGAGATTCCTTAATATTTTTAACCATTTTTTAACACCTTTTCAATGATTTTTTTAACATTTTGCACCACTCAAAATATTAAACGTAAATTCGAGCTTTTAATAAAATAAAAAACGATGGAAGAAACAGGAACAATTGATATTAAATCAATTAATGAGAAAATAGAAAAAGAAAGTGCTTTTGTTGATTTGCTAATGCTTGAAATGAACAAAGTTATTGTGGGTCAGAAGCACATGGTAGAACGTTTGTTAATTGGTTTATTGGGCCAAGGGCATATTCTTTTAGAAGGTGTTCCTGGATTGGCAAAAACTTTAGCTATTAATACCTTAGCGCAAGCGGTAGATGGTAGTTTTAGTAGAATACAATTTACACCAGATTTATTACCAGCAGATGTTACTGGTACATTAATCTATAACATGAAGGTTAATGATTTTTCAATTAAAAAAGGACCAATCTTTGCAAACTTTGTACTTGCAGATGAAATAAATAGAGCACCTGCAAAAGTACAATCGGCTTTACTTGAGGCGATGCAAGAAAAGCAAGTAACTATTGGTGATGAAACCTTTAAGCTTGATAAGCCATTTTTAGTAATGGCAACACAAAACCCAGTTGAACAAGAAGGAACATACCCATTACCAGAAGCTCAGGTTGACCGTTTTATGTTAAAAACAGTTATTGATTATCCAAAAATTGACGAAGAGCAACTCATTATGAGAGCGAACCTAAAAGGTGCTTGGGATAAAGTAAATCCTGTGGTTTCAATATCTCAAATATTAAAAGCTCAAGAAGCGGTTCGTGAAGTTTACATGGATGAAAAAATTGAAAAGTATATTCTGGATATTATTTTTGCAACACGTTATCCAGATAAATATAGGCTTCCAGCTTTAAAACCATTAATATCTTTTGGAGCGTCTCCTCGTGGAAGTATCAACCTTGCAACCGCTGCAAAATGTTATGCATTTATTAAGCGTCGTGGTTATGTAATTCCAGAAGATGTTCGTGCTGTTGTTTATGATGTGTTAAGACACAGAATAGGCATTACTTATGAAGCTGAAGCAGAAAATGTAACTTCAGAAGACATCATTAATAAAATTGTAAACGAGATAGAAGTACCATAAAAAGTTAACAGTAAATCAGTATTCAGTAGTCAGGCGCTTACTCGAATTCTGATTTGTTTTGACTGCTAACTGAAGACTGCACCCTGCATACTGAAAAAATGGATACTAAAGAATTACTAAAAAAAGTACGTAAAATTGAGATTAAGACACGAAGACTGTCTGATCATATTTTTGGAGGTGAATATCATTCTACCTTTAAAGGGCGCGGTATGACGTTTAGTGAAGTGCGCCAATATCAATTTGGTGATGATGTTAGAAATATAGACTGGAATGTTACCGCACGTTACAACGAACCTTATGTAAAGGTTTTTGAAGAAGAACGCGAACTTACCATGATGCTTATGGTAGATGTTTCAGGTTCTGAGTTGTTTGGTACAGATCAACAATTTAAAAATGAAGTTGTTACAGAAATTGCAGCAACATTAGCATTTTCAGCAACTCAAAATAACGATAAAATTGGTTTAATTTTATTTTCAGATAAAGTAGAGTTATACATTCCACCAAAAAAAGGACGGTCTCACGTACTTCGAATTATTCGTGAACTTATAGAATTTCAACCAGAGAGCAAACAGACCAATCTAGCCGAAGCTTTAAAATTCTTGCAAAACGTCATGAAAAAGAAAGCGATTGTATTTGTTCTATCTGATTTTATTGCAGACGATTATCATCAAACCATGAAGATTGTTTCTGGAAAGCATGATGTAACTGGTATTAGAGTCTATGATAAAAGAGAAGAGGATATCCCAAATTTAGGTATTGTACAAATGCAAGATGAAGAAACGGGCGAATTAATGCTTGTAAACACATCTTCAAAGAAAGTACGAATTAATTACGGTAAGTTCTACCATCAAAAAGTAAACTATTATAAAGAAAGCTTTACGAAATCTGGTGCAGGTGCTATTGATTGTCGTGTAGACGAAAGCTATGTTAAAAAGCTTTTAGGATATTTTAAAAGAAGAGGATAAAAAAGATTTACGATTTATGATTAACAATTTTAGATTTATGAATTTGAATTCAAAAGCTGAAGAAAGTTTCAAAAGGAGCTTACTTTTGTCTTCTGTCTTCATGCTTCTGTCTTATTTATCTTTCTCACAAGTAACGTCAACTATCGATTCAACATCAATTAAAATTGGTGAACAAATTACATATTATGTTCAGGTTGAGGCAGACACTACAAATTTAGTTGTGTTTCCAGAAGGGCAAACATTTTCGCCTCTAGAAGTAATAGAATCTTACGCGATTGATACGCTAAAGAAAAAGGATAAATATAACCTGATTAAAAAATACGGATTAACCCAATTTGATTCTGGTTCTTATACCATTCCAAGGCAAAAAATAATTATTGGAGATAAAACCTTTTTTACAGATTCTTTAAAGGTTGAGGTTAATAATGTTGTTGTAGATACCACACAAGGTTTATACGATATAAAACCTATTATTGGTGTTGAAAAAAGTGGAAGCGATTGGTGGAAATATCTATTACTAACCTTACTAATTATAGGAGTAATAGCATTTTTATTGTATTGGTTTATTTGGAGAACAAAACCGTTGTCTGAAGACGAAAAAATTGCCCTATTACCACCTTATGATAGAGCAAAATTAGCACTAAGAAAGCTAGATGACACACCGTATTTAGAAAACGAAAACTTAAAAGATTATTATTCAGATTTAACCTTTATCATCAGAAAATATCTTGATGAAAAAGTATATGATAAAGCTTTAGAAAGTACCACAGACGAGTTAATTACTAGATTAAATTTACTTAAAGATGGCAATCAAGTAGATTTAAGTCATGATGATATTAAAAATTTAGAAAGTATTTTAAAACGAGCCGATTTAGTAAAATTCGCTAAATCTTCTCCTGATATTGAATTGGCTAAAATTGATAGAGACACGATTGATGTTGAAATAGACCATGTAAAAGAAGCATTACCAGAACCTACAGAAGAAGAAAAACTTTTAGACGAGAAATATAGAGAAGAGCAAGAACGTAAAAAGAAGCGTAAAAAAATATGGCTAACAGTAGGTATTAGTATCTTTTTACTATTAGCTACGTTAACGGGTTTATCCTTAAAATATGGTTTTGATATTGTAAAAGATACTATTATTGGGCATGATAGCAAAGAACTCTTAGAAGGCGATTGGGTAACTAGCGAATATGGATTTCCTCCAATAACCATTTCAACACCAAAAGTTTTAAAACGCACGACTCCAGAATTGCCAGAAGAAATGGCAAATCAAATTGAGTTAACGCAATTTAGTTATGGTAGTTTACTTGAGAAATTTCAAATTCAAGTGGCTACAACAAAAATCAAGAATTTAGGCGAAAATAAAATAGACCTTGAACAAGCTATGAATGGTACGCTTAAATTTATTGAGAATGCAGGTGCACAAAATATAATCACTAAAAATGAAAAATTTGAAACACCTAATGGAGCAGAAGGCTTAAAAATTTATGGTTCTATGGATTCTCCTGTGCTTGGAACAGATAAGTTTGAAAAAGGTAAATATGTAATTTTAGGCTTTACTTCAGGAAGTGTTATACAACAAGTCATGCTTTTTTATAAAGAACAAGATAATTATGCTGACCAAATGGTAAATCGTATTTTAAATTCAGTTGAACTTAAACCAGCAGAGGAGTAATGTTAGAAGGCATAGAATTTGTAAATAAAGAATTTTTCTGGTTGCTCTTAGCGCTTCCATTGGCTGTGCTTTGGTATGTGTTAAAACATAAAAAACAAACAGCCGAACTTAAAATATCTAGTTTACAAGGATTTAAAGTGACAAGTTCTTGGCTGCCAAAACTAAGGCCTTTGTTATTTATTTTACGTTTAGTTGCTTTAGGTTTATTAATTATGGCATTAGCCAGACCGCAATCTGTAGATGTGTCTACTAAAACTAAAACAACACGAGGTATAGATATCGTAATGGCTATTGATGTTTCGGCGAGTATGTTGGCTAAAGATTTGTCGCCAAACAGATTGGAAGCCTTAAAGAAAGTAGCTGCCGAATTTATTAAAGGCAGGCCAAACGATAGAATTGGGCTTGTAGAATATGCAGGAGAAAGCTATACAAAAACACCAATCACAAGCGATAAATCTATTGTATTACGTTCGCTTAAAAGTATAAAATACAATACTATTATTGAAGGCGGAACCGCTATTGGTATGGGATTAGCTACTTCGGTAAATAGGTTGAAGGATAGTAAAGCATCAAGTAAGGTTATTATTTTATTAACCGATGGTGTAAATAATTCAGGGTTTATAGATCCAAAAATAGCCAGCGAATTGGCTGTAGAATATGGTATTAAAACATACACTATAGGTTTGGGAACTAATGGTATGGCATTATCGCCAGTTGCTATTTTACCAAACGGTAATTTTCAATACGGGCGTATTCAAGTAGAGATTGATGAAGATTTATTAAAAGAAATCGCCGAGGCAACAGGAGGTAGATATTTTAGAGCTACCAATAACAAAAAGCTTGAAGAGATTTATGAAGAGATAAACAAGCTTGAAAAAACAGAAATAGAAGAGTTTAAGTATTACAATTACGAAGAGAAATATAGACCGTTAGTAATTTTGGCAGGCTTGTTATTGCTTATGGAGTTACTGCTGCGCTATACGGTTTTTAGAAGTTTTGTATAAGTGGTGTTTTTTTATTTCCGTGAAAGCGGAAATCTAAAAATAAAAATATTAGTGAATTCGTGGAAAAACAAATAAATAAATCCGCGACAAACAACTAAACAACAAAGATGTTTTTATTAGAAGAAAAAATATGGTTTTGGACTTTAGGAATTATTCCAGTAATAATCCTACTGTTTTCGGCACTTCAATTTTGGAGGTATAGAACTCAAAAAAAGTTTGCTGATGCACCATTATTAAAAAGGTTAAGCCCTAACAGATCTGTTTTTAAATCTGTTTTAAAAACTATTGTTTTAAGTTTAGCATTCCTTTGTTTAACTATAGCTTTAGTAAACCCTAAAATAGGTACAAAACTTGAAACCGTTAAACGAGAAGGTGTCGATATTGTTTTTGCAGTCGATGTTTCTAAAAGTATGTTAGCAGAAGATATTGCGCCTAATAGATTAGAAAAATCGAAGCAATTAGTAACTCAAATTATTAATAATCTGGCAAGCGATCGTGTTGGTATTATTGCTTACGCAGGAAAAGCGTTTCCACAATTGCCAATCACAACAGATTATGCTTCGGCTAAAATGTTTTTACAAAGCATGAATACCGATATGTTATCTTCTCAAGGAACGGCAATTAACGAAGCCATTAAATTAGCTAGAACGTATTTTGATGATGAAGAACAAACCAACCGCGTGCTTATTATTATTTCTGATGGTGAAGACCATAGTGAGCAAGCCGCAATTGTAGCAGAAGAAGCAAGTGAAGAAGGCATCAGGATATTTACTATTGGCGTGGGAGACGTAAAAGGAGGTCCAATTCCAGAAAAAAGAAATGGTGTCGTTTTAAATTATAAAAAAGATAGTCAAGGCGAAACCGTGATAACAAAATTAAACGAAGAAACCCTTCAAAATATAGCATCAGAAGCTAACGGAGCTTATATAAATGGAAAAAACACAAACAATGTTGTAGATAATATTCGCGAGATTTTAAACACCATGGACAAAACAGAATTTGAAGCTAAAGAATTTGCCGATTTTAAAGATCAATTTCAATGGTTTTTAGGTTTCGGAATTTTCTTTTTATTAATAGATGTTTTACTATTAGAGCGAAAAACAGCATGGTTAAAGAAGTTGAATTTGTTTAATGAAAATTTTTAGTTAAAACGAAATGTCACTTTGAGCATTGGTTGAGATGAAAATGTATTTTCATTGAAAGCACCTTGCAGAACAAGTCGAAAGGTTTAAATTTTATAAATTTTTTAACGAAAAAAACGTATTAGATTCTATAATTTAGAAATAAAAATGAAACACATAATAGTATTCATATTAACATTAAGCTCGGTTTTTTCTTTTTCTCAAGAAGAGAATAAAGCATTTGAATTGGCTACAAAAAAGGCTAATAATTTTGTGTATGAAGGTAATGAATTGATTGAAGGAGAAGATTTTGTTTCGGCAGAAATGGCCTATAGAAAAGCAATTTCAGAACAACCAACAACAATTGCAGGTGCTTATAATCTTGGAACTTCGTATTATAAAAGCGGAAATTTAGAAGAGTCTCTTTATAGACTTCAGCAAGCCACAGAAACAGCAACTTCAAAACTTGAAAAGCATAAAGCATTTCATAATATTGGAAATATTTTAATGCAAAATGAAAAATGTAAAGAAGCTGTTGAAGCTTATAAAAATGCATTAAGAAACAACCCTGCAGATGATGAAACAAGATATAATTTAGGTGTTGCAAAAGTTTGTGCCGAAGAACAGCAAAAGCAAGACGACGAAAACAAAGACGATAAGCAAGACGACAAAGACAAACAAGACGAAAACAAAGATAATAAAGACGATAAAGAGGGCGACGACAAAGAAAATAAAGATAACAAAGATAAAGAGGGCGACGATAAGGAAGACAAAAAAGACGAAGGCGAAGATGAAAATAAGGATGGTGAAGATGAAAAAGATGAAGATGGCAAGCCTAAAGACGACAAAAAGGATGAAGGAAAAGGCGATAAAGACAAGGAAAAAGAACAGCAAAAGCCTAAGCCACAACCTGGGCAAATGTCTCCTCAACAAATGAAAAATTTGTTAGAAGCTATGAATAATCAAGAACAAAAGGTTCAAGAAAAAATGAATGCTGAAAAACAAAAAGGCGTAAAAATTAAAACCGATAAAGACTGGTAAGTTAATTTACATAATGGAAATAAAGAAAAATTAATAAAAGCTATTGATGAAAATAATCAACTTATTTCAATCTTTGTAGCTAGTATAAAAACATCTAAGAACAATAATTCAAAAATCGTTAATCGTTAATCATTGTTCGTTAATCATAATCATGCAGTTAATAAAATATACTTTACTATTATTCATACTCACAACGAGCATTACTTCGGCTCAAGTAAATTTTGATGCTAAGGTTAGTAAAAACAAACTTGGTGTAAATGAGCGATTGCGTGTTGATTTTGAAATGAATCAAGATGGAGACAATTTTAATCCGCCAGATTTTGCAGGATTTACAGTTGTTGGTGGGCCTAACCAATCGGTAAGTAATTCTTGGATTAACGGTAAACGCTCTTTTAAGAAAACATACACGTATTTTTTATCACCTAAAAAGCGCGGAAGCTTCACTATTTCTCAGGCTACAATAAATATTAAGGATCAAATCTATAAAACCACACCAATAAAAATACAAGTAACCGCGGCCGTAGATATTCCAAAAGATCCTAACGATCCAAATTATTTGGCTTCAGAAAATATTCATTTAGTTGCTGAGGTTTCTAAAACTAGTCCGTATTTAAATGAAGCTATAACTGTTGTTTACAAACTATATGTATCACCTAAAATAGCTGTTGATAATTGGAACGAAATAGACTCTCCCAGATATAATGATTTTTGGAGTCAGAATATAAATACTAAAGGTCAAAAAGTTCAAAACGGAACGTATAAAGGCGAAGATTACCGTTATTTAGTCTTAAGAAAAACCGTTTTGTATCCTCAAAAAACTGGAAAATTAAATATTGAGCCATTAACTCTTAATCTTTCTATGCGTGTGCCAACTAATAGACGCGATATTTTTGGAAGTTTATTAATGACAAGGGTTAGTAAAACCGTTTCTGCAGGAAATAAAACCATTAATGTAAAGGCATTACCAGAAACAGGAAAGCCAGTTGATTTTACTGGTGCTGTTGGAGATTTTAAATTAGATGTATCTGCTTCAAAAACAGAGTTAGATGCTACTGAGTCACTCCAACTAAAAGTTAACGTTAAGGGTAACGGAAATTTAAAACTATTTAAGCTGCCTAAAATATCGCTCCCGAGTTCTTTAGAGGTTTACGAACCGGAACATAAAGAAAATGTAAGTACCAACTTATCAGGTATGCAAGGGAGTATTTCAGATAGTTATACTGTAGTGCCTCAGTACAAGGGTAAATACCCAATACCAAGTATTTCGTTTTCTTATTTCGATTTAAAAACAGAAAGTTATAAAAGGCTATCTTCAGATGAAATCGTAATTGATGTATTAAATGGTCCTTCAAATAATATAGCTTCAACTGAAAATAATGTTACGGCTAATAATAAGCAAGCAGTAGTTTTAAATAGTGATCAGTTTGCGTTTATTAAAACCAAAACTGATTTTACGGAAATGCAGCAAAATTATTTTTTCAAGTCAAATCTATTTTGGAGTTTGTTATTATTGCCTTTTTTAGCAATTCCATTAGCTATTTTTATTCGTAAAAAGAAAGCGACCAGAGATGCCGATGTTTATGGTAATAAAATAAGAAAAGCCAATAAACTAGCTCGTAAATATTTAGGAAACGCAAAAAAATCATTAGGTCAAAAAGAAGTATTCTATATCGCTTTAGAGAAAGCATTACATAATTATCTTAAAGCAAAATTACATATTGAAACAAACGAGTTAAGTAAAGATAAAATTAAGAGTTTGCTAGGAGGTAAAGGTGTTGAAGAAACCGTTGTTAACGATTTTGAAAGCATTTTAGAAAATTGCGAATTAGCACGATATACGCCTATTGATGTTGTTACAATGCAAGAAGATTACGATAAGGCAGCAAAAACAATTTCATTAATCGATAAACAAGCACGTTAATATGAAACAGATATTTTATATACTATCGTTTTTGTTTAGTTTCGGGCTTTTTGCTCAAAACCAAATGGTGTTCGAAAAAGCGAATACATTATATAACAAAGGGCAGTATGCTGAGGCTATAGATAATTATAGTGCGATTTTAGAAACAGAAAAGCATTCTGCAGATTTATATTTTAACCTAGCAAATGCACATTACAAACTCAATAATATTGCGCCAAGTATTTATTATTATGAAAAAGCGTTATTGTTAAACCCTAATGATGCAGATATAAAGAATAACATAGCTTTTGCAAGAAACATGACTATTGATGCTATTGATGTTGTGCCTGATGCGGGGTTTTCAAAATTATTGAATACAACAACAAATAAAATGTCTTTTGATGTTTGGGCTAAAATAGCTGTTGGTTTAGTTTTTTGTTTTGTTGTGTTGTTTCTAGTATATTATTTTGCTTATTCAACGCTTAATAAACGTATTGCATTTATTGGAAGTATTACGGCTTTAATATTAGTTTGTATAACGCTTGCTTTTGCTTTTCATAAATTTAATTTAGATAAAAAAGATAATCCAGCAATTGTTTTTGCTCAAGAAGCTAAAGTTAAGGCAGAGCCAAATTTAAGAAGTGAAGAATCTTTTAGATTACATGAAGGTACTAAAGTGCAGGTTATTGGTACAGTTGATAATTGGAAAAGAATAGAGCTTTCTGATGGTAAAACAGGATGGGTTTTATCTGAAGATGTAAAATTGTTGAATAACCTATAATTATTATTAAACAAATATGATATATTTACCATTCGAATGTAATTAAAATGAAAAGGAACATTATTTCTATAATATTTTCTAGTATGTTTTTGCTGTTTTTAATAGCACCAACAGTTATTTTAATTATTGACAATTCGGCTGATGTTTCTTGTTTTTATATCTCTAGTGAAGAAGAGGAAGATAAAGGTCTTGAAAAGAATAACGACAAAGAATTAATTGTACATGATGTCTTAAATACAGCATCACTTTCTGATTCAAAGAAAATAGAAAATCATTCAGCGTATTTTTTTAAAAATTACCCCAAACCGCATTTAAATTTAATTTCTCCTCCACCCGATTTTTACATCTTCGTAATATAATTTTGTATTAATGGACTTTTCTGTAAAGTCTAAATTAAATTTTAATAACTTGTGGTATATAAAATATCAGAAGTAAAAATAATAAGTATGTTTAAATATATTAAGAATGACTTGCCAGCGAGTATAGTCGTGTTTTTTGTTGCTTTACCGTTATGTTTAGGTATTGCATTGGCTAGTGGTGCTCCCCTTTTTGCAGGAGTAATAGCAGGAATTATTGGAGGTATTGTAGTTGGAGCAATTAGTGGTTCTAAAATTGGAGTAAGTGGTCCTGCGGCTGGTTTGGCAGCAATTGTATTAACCGCAATTGGTGCGCTTGGTGGGTATCAAAACTTTTTGGTAGCTGTTGTAATAGGAGGAGGTATTCAAATCCTATTAGGGCTGTTAAGAGCTGGTATTATTGGTTATTACTTTCCTTCTTCTGTAATAAAAGGTATGCTTACGGGTATAGGAATCATTATAATTTTAAAGCAAATACCTCATTTTTTCGGTATGGATGAAGATCCTCAAGGGGATTTTGCTTTTCTTCAAATAGACGGAGAAAATACATTAACAGAGCTTTTAAAAGCAATTAACGCCTTAATAAGCGGTAATGTTAGTACAGGTGCAACAACTGTAGCTATTATAGCCATGGGTATCTTGTTGTTATGGTCTAATGTGCTGTCTAAAAAAGGAAAAATATTTCAACTTATTCAAGGGCCTTTAGTGGCTGTTGTTGTAGGTATAATATTTTATGTTTTAACTAAAGATAGCACACTTAATATATCTAACGACCATTTAGTTTCTGTGCCTATTCCAGATGGTTTTGATAGCTTTTTAGGTCAATTTAGCTTTCCTAATTTTGGGGCTATAACAAGAATGGAGGTTTGGGTTACTGGTTTTACAATAGCTATTGTGGCTTCACTAGAAACGTTGTTGTGTGTTGAAGCTACCGATAAGTTAGACCCACATAAAAATGTAACACCAACCAACAGAGAATTGTTAGCTCAAGGAACAGGAAATATTCTTTCTGGTTTAATCGGAGGTTTACCAATTACGCAAGTTATTGTGAGAAGTTCTGCTAATATTCAATCAGGAGGCAGGTCGAAATTATCTGCTATAGTTCATGGGTTTTTCTTATTAATTTCCGTAATTCTTATACCTAAACTTTTAAATATGATTCCGTTATCTGTATTGGCAGCGGTATTATTTATTGTAGGTTTTAAATTAGCAAAACCTTCAACCTTTAAAAAAATGTTTAGCCTTGGTTGGAAACAATGGGTGCCATTTATTGTAACCATAATCGGTATTGTGTTTATAGACTTACTATGGGGTATAGGTTTAGGACTGGTAGTTGGTATTTTTGTTGTTCTATTAAAAAGTTTCCAAAACTCTCACTTTTTACATAAAGAAGGTGAAGATGTTGATGATGGAAAAATTAAAATGACTTTAGCAGAAGAAGTTACATTCTTTAATAAAGGGTCTATTTTAAAGGAGTTAGATAACATTCCTTCAGATTCATATTTAGAAATCGATTTAATGAATACCAGATATTTAGATTATGATATTATTGAAATTTTAGAAGATTTCGCTTTGAAAGCAAAAGAACGAAATATTGATATTAAATTAATTTCTAAACGTGGTGTTATTGAAAACCCACCAAGCTTTATCGAGTTTTTTGAACTTAGACCTAAATCCAATAAAAGTTTAAACTAACGAAACGGATCAAAATTAATTTATAAACAGTTTAATATTATAAATGAAGATCTATTTAATAGAGTACTGAATTTGTAAGAACCTTTAAAATTGAAGTAAAACCTAATCTTTTAAGTCGTGTACTTAAAGAGAAAGTAGAATAGTAAACCTTAGTTTTAGATGCGTTAAATGAAACCGTTGAAGAAGCGAAAGGAAAAATCAAAAATAAAACGTGTCGTTATTTCAGAACAAGTAAGATGAAAAACAAACCGTTTAAAAAATACTAAATAATATATTATGAAAGCACATACAAAAGAAACGCAGTCTACAATGACTCCAGTAAAAGCAATTCAATTCTTAAAAGAAGGGAATCAAAGATTTCAAAGTAATTTAAAAGCAAATAGAAACCTTTTAGAGCAAGTTAACGATACTAGCGATGGGCAATTTCCTTTTGCAACTATTTTAAGCTGTATTGATTCTAGAGTGTCTGCCGAATTGGTTTTCGATCAAGGTTTAGGTGATATATTTAGTGTTCGTATTGCTGGTAACTTTGTAAATGAAGATATTTTAGGAAGCATGGAGTTTGCTTGTAAACTAGCAGGAACAAAAGTAATTGTTGTTTTAGGACATACCAGTTGTGGTGCAGTAAAAGGTGCGTGTGATGATGCTAAACTAGGAAATTTAACAGCTATGTTAAGCAAAATTAAGCCAGCTGTAAATGCGGTTTCAGAACCGGCAGATGCTGCTTTAAGAAATTCTAAGAATTTGGATTTTGTTGATAACGTTTCAAAAAAGAATGTTGAATTAACAATTGATAGAATTCATGCTGAAAGTCCAGTATTATCTGAAATGGAAAAAAATGGAGAAATAAAAATTGTAGGCGCAATGTATGATATCAATTCAGGTGCAGTAGATTTTTATTAATGCAACGGTCTAGCGATTTTGGAAATTTATATCGGGAATAAAAATTAAATTCGAAAAGGAATACTTAAGTTTTGATTTTTTTGAATGGAGAAAGGTTAACGGGTTTATTTAAAGTATAAATTAAAAAATGAAAAATTTATTTTCAAATATAAAAGGCGATGCTTTTGGTGGCATTACTGCTGGTATTGTAGCCTTGCCACTAGCTTTAGCTTTTGGAGTGTCATCTGGTTTAGGTCCAAGTGCTGGCTTATATGGCGCTATATTTATTAGTTTTTTTGCTGCGCTTTTTGGTGGTACAAGTACACAGATATCTGGTCCAACAGCACCAATGACCGCCGTAAGTATGGTAGTTATAGCAAGTATTATAGCTACCAATGATGGTAATGTTGAAAAAGCACTCCCAGTTATATTAATGGTATTCCTACTAGCTGGCTTAATGCAGGTTGGTTTAGGTGTATTAGGGTTAGGTAAATATATTAGATATATACCATATCCTGTAGTTTCTGGTTTTATGACAGCTATAGGTGTTATTATATTGCTAACACAAATATTGCCGGCAATAGGCTATTATCCTAATGAGGATACTGAGTTTGTGAAAACCTTTGAAATTGAAGCCAAAACTAACCTATTAAGTAATGTTCTTGAAGAGAACGTAGGTGAGAAAACTTTAGTTTTAGATGCGTTAAATGAAACTATTGAAGAAGCAAAAGGAATAACACAATTAGACATAGACAATGAGTCTAGGAGTATTGCTAAAAGTAAAGCCAAAAAGCCACAGAGTGTTATTAAACTATTGCCAAGGGCTTTAAGTTATATTAATTGGTTAGAATTAGCCTTAGCATTAGGAACGATTGTTATTATTTATGGTTTTAAACGTATTACTAAAGCTGTGCCTAGTACTTTGGTAGCCTTAATAGTTATGACGGCAATTGCATTAGGCTTCGGTTTAGACTATAGACCTATTGAGAAAATACCAAGCGGTTTTCCTGTGCCTAATTTAGAAATTTTCACCAATTTTAATGTTGGTAGTGTTATGCCTTACTTTTTCACAGCCTTAACATTGGCTTTATTAGGAGCCATAGACTCACTTTTAACAAGTGTAGTAGCAGATAATATGACCAAGACTAAGCATAAACCAAACCGAGAATTAATTGGTCAAGGAGTTGGTAATACAATAGCTTCAATTTTTGGAGGTATTCCAGGTGCAGGCGCAACTATAAGAACAGTAGTTAATATTCAGTCTGGTGGAAAAACAAAACTATCGGGTATGATAGCAGGCGTTTTACTATTAATAATTTTATTAGGATTAAGCGGCATAGCATCAAAAATTCCGGTAGCGGTATTAGCAGGTATATTACTTACTGTGGGAATTGGCGTTATGGACTATAAAGGACTTAAGGCTATACCAAGCATGCCAAAAGATATTAAATTAGGTCCTATAAAGTTAAGTTCAGAAGTATTAATCATGTTTATTGTATTGTTACTTTCAACGTTTTGGGATTTAATTTTTGCAGTAGGTATTGGTTTAGTTATTTCCTCTTTAATGTTCATGAAAAAAATTGGATTTATAACAGCTCAATCATCAGATGTGAAAACTTTAAAAGAAGAAGCCTGGGAAGACGAAATAGATTTCCCTGAAACCTTAAAAGAAGAAGTCTTTATTAAACATATAAAAGGACCTTTATTTTTTGGGTCAACAAGCGATTTTCAAGCTCTAGCTGAACAAATTCCTTCCACAGCGAAAACAGTTATTTTAAGGCTTGGTAAGATGCAATACATGGATCAATCAGGTTTATATGCTTTAGAAGATATATTATTAGACTTAAGAAAAAATGGGGTCCAATTTTTAATTGTAGATTTATTACCTCAACCTCGTTATTTAATGGAACGCATCGATATTATTCCAGATTTAATTCCGAATGATCATATATTCGAGAATTTTAATACCTGTTTAAATTGGGTTAAAGAAAACGTAAAACAAGTAAATTAACACATATAAAACATGAACCTAGATAAAGTTTTTAAAAATAACGAAGCTTGGATTAAAAAACAATTGGCAACATCTAAAAGTTATTTTGAAGACTTAGGGAAAGGGCAGACACCCGAATTACTATATATAGGTTGTAGTGATAGCCGTGTAACTGCCGAAGATTTAATGGGTCTTGGTCCAGGTGAAGCATTTGTGCACAGAAATATAGCTAATATGGTTTCAGGCATAGACTTAAACGCTATGAGCGTAGTAGAATATGCGGTGTCACATTTAAAAGTAAATCACGTTGTAGTTTGTGGGCATTATGGCTGTGGTGGTGTAAAAGCAGCAATGCAATCGGCAGATTTAGGTGTGTTAAATGGATGGTTACGAAATATACGTGATGTTTACAGAATTCATAAAACAGAATTAAACGCCATTACCGACGAGGAAAAAAAATACGAAAGATTAGTAGAGCTTAACGTAAAAGAACAGTGCGTAAACCTTATTAAAACAGCGGCAGTTCAAAAAGCATATCGAGACAGAAATGTACAAGTACATGGTTGGGTTTTCGATATTCACACAGGTAAACTCATTGATTTAAAAATAGATTTCGAAAAGTATTTACATGATATTATGGAAATCTATCATTTAGATTAAACGTGTTCAATCCAAAAACTATTTTAATAATTACCTTTTTTAAGCTTCGGTTTCAGGATTACTTTCATCTTCTTTAGACGTCAAAATATTCGGGAAAATTAAAGGCACTAAACTTTTTACAGGTTTATAAAGTATCGTATCATCTATTTTGTCTTCTTCCACAAATGTTATGGTACTATTCATTTTATCAAAAATATTTAAAACCACACTTAAAATTAAAGCAATTTTTAAAGCTCCAAAAACACCGCCAGCCAATTTGTTTAAAATACCTAAAGCAGCAAAATCGGCAAGTTTAGTTAAAGCCTTTCCAGCAAGACCAATGGCCAAAACTATAATTACAAAAGTTATTGCAAAAGCAGTAATATTAATGGTTTTCTCGTTCCAGTCTGTTTTAGTTTGTAAAAACTCAGCGGCAAAATTACTAAAATGTATGGCGCCATAGACACCAGCAACCAAAGCTACTAAAGAGGCTACTTCAACAAAAAGCCCTTTCATAAAACCACGAACAAGTCCAAATAAAATTAAGGCACCTAAAACAATATCTATAACGCTCATATTAAAAGTAATTTAAAACAAATATAAAATAATACTAACACTTAGGTTTATTAACTTTGCCACTTTCAATTTATTATGGCAAGAGACGAACAATTAAAAGAACGATGGGCATTGGTAGTAGAAAAACTATCCAATCAATTTGCAGATGGCGATACACTAGACCTCGATGCTATAATTTACCTTATAGGTGTTCAAGAACTGGGTCAGTTAGACAGGGAGTTCAAGAAAGACCAAAAATTAGACCTCATGCATATTGCTATTTGCAAATTGCTTGTGCCTTATGGCTATTACGACCTGGATTTTGTCGATGAAGAAGGTTGGCCACATTATAAAATATTAGCAGATTTACCACATTTAAAAGCGGGTGAACAAAGTGTTTTAATGAAAGAAGCCATTGTAAACTACTTTTTAGAAACCGAGTATATTAATTAAGTGTGTTTTGTTTTGTCATTCCTGCGAATGCAGGAATCCACAATTAAAGATGATTTCCAATATAACTTCTAGTGAAAATCACCTAAAAACAGTAAATTTGCCATCATTTTAAGGATATAATGATAGATAAGATAAACCAACTCATAGCAGAAGCAGAAGCCTTTAAAGCCCAATCTAAAGAAGAGGTAGAGGCATTTCGTATAAAATATTTAGGTAAAAAAGGATTGTTAAACGATTTTTTTGCCGAGTTTAAAAATGTAGCAAACGATCAGAAAAAAGAATTTGGTCAAACTATAAATAAACTTAAAAAAACAGCCGAAGAAAAGGTTAATGCCTTAAAAAACGAGCTGGAAAGCAAAGAAGAGGTAACAGGTGTTTCTGGCGATTTATCGCGCCCAGGTGAGCCCATTCAAATTGGTGCACGTCATCCTATTTCTATTGTAAAAAATCAAATTATCGATATCTTTTCACGTATTGGTTTTAACGTAAGTGAAGGACCAGAAATAGAAGACGATTGGCATAATTTTACAGCGTTAAACCTACCAGAATATCATCCAGCACGCGATATGCAGGATACATTCTTTGTACAAACCAATCCAGATATATTGTTACGTACGCACACCAGTTCTGTGCAAGTGCGTTACATGGAAAACAACAAACCACCTATCCGTACAATTTCTCCGGGTCGTGTGTATAGAAACGAAGCTATATCGGCACGTTCGCATTGTTTTTTTCATCAAGTAGAAGGTTTGTATATAGATAAAGATGTAAGTTTTGCAGATTTAAAACAAACCCTTCAACACTTCACTACCGAAATGTTTGGGAAAAGTAAAATACGTTTACGCCCATCATACTTTCCGTTTACAGAGCCAAGTGCAGAAATAGATGTGTATTGGGGCTTAGAAACAGAAACCGATTATAAAATAACAAAAGGCACCGGTTGGTTAGAAATTGGTGGCTGTGGTATGGTAGATCCAAACGTACTTGAGAATTGTAAAATTGATGCTAATGAGTATTCTGGTTTTGCATTTGGTGTTGGTGTAGATCGTATTGCTATGTTATTGCATCAAATTGGAGATATTCGTCTGTTAAGTGAAAACGATGTACGTTTCTTAGAGCAGTTTAAGAGCGCTTTGTAGTTTCAATGAAAAAAGATATCCAAATCCCAGAAGTTAAAGACGTTTACATAGCTGTTGTAAACGAGTATAACGATATCTATAAAACACAAGATTGGAACGCCTACATTATAAACGATAAGGATGTTGATTTAGAGATGATTCTTATTGTTACCAGCGGTTATTCAGAAAACAAAACAACTTCGGTGTTTAGAAAAAAACTAGACTTACTTCCTAAAAAAAGTTATGCTAAAATTGAATTAATGCAAGAAGATTTATTTGCATTAAATAATACGTTTAAAGTGTCTTTTTTTGACGGTAATACCATGTTTGATAAAACGTATTTGTTTAGAAAAAACACCATAAATTTAAAGGCTTTACAGCCGCTACCTCTAATGGAAGTTAAAGGTGTTTTGGTCAAGTAACATATTTCTGCGAATGTAGAAATCTCCTAACAAACAAGCTGAAACAAATGTTAAAACTATAGCTTTTGCAGATAAGCGAGTTAGGGATTGAACAATTGTTGGAGCTCCTCGCAGAGAGCGACTTGTGAAAGCGCGACCCTTGTGGTAACTCCCTAAATAAAATTATTGATTTAGATGTATTTTTGAGTTGAGTGTTCTGCTCTTTTGTAGGAGTTAGAAGAGGCTTTTTTTAATCCAACTTATCAGTCAGTTTTTTAAACACTCTTTTAGGGTTCTTGTTTTCATATAAAATCTCGTAAACAGCATTTATAATAGGAATTTGAGACTTTTTCGCGCTTTTTTCATGAAGTAAGTGTGCACTTTTAGTGGCATAATAGCCTTCGGCAATCATACTCATTTCCATTTGAGCAGATTTTACGGTATAGCCTTTACCAATCATGTTACCAAACATACGGTTTCTCGAAAATACCGAGTAGCCTGTTACTAATAAATCACCCAAATACGCCGAGTTATTAATGTTCCGTTTCATTTTATGGCGCTTTTTAATAAAGCGTTTCATTTCGCGAATGGCATTACTCATTAAAACACTTTGAAAGTTGTCGCCATAGCCTAAACCATGTGCTATACCTGCAGCAATGGCGTAAATGTTTTTAAGCATTACGGCATATTCTATACCAATAATATCATCACTAGTTGTGGTTTTTATGTAATCGCTTGATAGGGAATTAGCAATGTCGTTCGCTTTATTGGTATCAGAACAAGAAATTGTTAAGTATGACAAACGCTCTAAAGCTACCTCTTCTGCATGGCAAGGCCCCGCAATAACTGCAATATTATCGAAAGGCACCTTGTAAATTTGATGAAAATGCTCGCCCACTAACAGCCCAGTTTCTGGCATGATACCTTTTACTGCAGATACTATAGTTTTATTTGAAATATCGATGTTTAGTTTTTCCAATTCGCTATGTATGAATGCTGACGGAATAACAAAGATCAAAACATCGGCATACTCGGCAATTTCATTAATATCATTACTAAGTTTTAATTGCTCCAAATGAAACTCTACTGAACTTAAATAGTTTGGGTTATGTTGCTCTTTTAATAAATGCTCCTTGGTATATACGCTTCGCATATACCATCCAATCTCATCTAAATTTTCACAAAGCATTTTTACGATAGCTGTTGCCCAACTACCAGCTCCAAAAACCGCATATTTTAAAGGTTTACCCATAGATTCTTAATCATTTTCTATATCAAAAATACATAAAATATTAGTTATTATAAAGCCAATGAAATATTACCTTTTTCTTTTTTGGCACGCGTTTTGAAACTACATATACAAGAACCCTAAAATGTTATATTATGAAAACGATAAAAATACTTTTAACTTTTGCTTTAACAGCAACTCTTTTTACATCGTGTTATACAGAGGTAGTAGTTGATGACTTTAACGATAATACTAATATTTCTGTAAATCAATTATTACGCTCTTATGAACTTTGGTATGTAGATATTAATAGTACAGTTGGTTATGGAGAAACTCCTTTTTTACAAAAGGCATTTACGGTTTCATTTATAGATGGTGTGGTATATGCAAACAATAATATTGCAGGATTAGGAGCGAATGGTAATGGTTTTGGAATTGATGTTGGCGAGTATGATGCTTATAACATGATTTTAGATGTACAGCATGATATTGATGGTTTTTCAACTTTTGATGTTTATGAAGTGGATTATAATACAATAGAATTGTATAACCCTAATAACGACACGTCGTACTTTTTAGATGGTTACCAACGTAATAATTTTGATTATGATTTTGTATTCTATGATAATATTCATTATTTCTTACAAGAATATGAGGCTTGGGAAAAAACATATACAAGCGAGTTTGGAGCTATAAATGAATTTGACAACGAAAACTATTTACAGTTTTTAGCAGGAGGAAACGATTCAACTTTTAAAAGCTCACAAGATAATATAGGGCTTAATGTAAATAACCTTTATTGGGATTATACAGGTGTTTACGGTGTAGATGATGTAAGAGGTGACGCCTTTCTAAAAACTTTAACATTAGATTATGATTATCTAGGCAATGAGTATTTTGAATTGAGCGTTATAAATGACAGTAAGATAAAATTGTTCCATCCAGCATCTGAAACGGTTTATGAGTTTGAAGGTAGAGGATATATACAATATTTAAAATCTGACGTTAAAACGAAAGGTAAAAAAGTCGAAACAGATAAAAAACGTAAGTTTAGAAAAGATAGAGTAGAAAACCCTCGAGAAAACACAAGGGTTTAATAAAAATTTTGGTTGGTTATTTAGTTAAGAAACCGTTTAAAACATCTTGTTTTAAGCGGTTTCTTTTTTATAAATAGTTTGTGACGTATCTATAAGTTTTGTGTCTAATAAGTATAAACTCTTAACACATAATATACACAAAATGGGAATGTTTTTATTTATGAAAAATGCTGGAAATAAAGTATTTGGAATTGATAAAACATATGTTAAGGATTCTACAGATGCCGCAACTAGAAAATTTGAATTAGAAACTGCTGCCGCCAAAAGAATAGCAGAGCTAATTATAGAATTAAAATTACAAGTTGAAGATTTAAATGTTTTTATTGATACTGATGTAGCAGTAATTTCTGGTTTAGCTTATGATCAAGCTACAAGAGAAAAAGTAGTTTTAGTTGTTGGAAATTCAAATGGTATTGCGACTGTTGAGGATTATATGACGGTAGAAAATGAAGAACCTTTTGCTCAATTTTATACCGTATTACGTGGCGATACTCTAAGGGGAATTGCAAAAGTATATTTTGGAAATGCAAAAAACTATTCCATTATTTTTGATGCAAATAAGCCCATGCTTAATCATCCAAATAAAATATACCCTGGACAAGTATTAAGAATTCCTGCCTAATATTTGAAAACGATTCATTACTTAATAATGGTGTAATTTATGCTTAATGCAATCATTTTTAGACTGTTTGTTTTTATGTTTTAAATTATTATTGTGACTTATTTCTGTGTTTCGTGTCTAAATACTATTAACCCTTAAAAATATATTACAAAATGGGATTATTTTCATTTATTAAAAATGCCGGAGCAAAAGTCTTTGGAATTGGAAAAACTGACGCTGAAGAAGCAAAAGAGGCTGCTGCTGATGCTGCTGCAAAAGAATTAAAATTAGAAGAAGTTGCTGCCAGAAAGCTAGAAGAAACAATTACAGATTTACAACTTCAAGTTGAAGGTTTAAATGTGTTTATTGATGACGATGCTGCAACAATTTCTGGTTTAGCTTACAATCAAGCTACAAGAGAAAAAGTAGTTTTAGTTGTTGGAAACTCAAACGGAATTGCAACTGTTGATGACCAAATGACTGTTGAACATGAAGAGCCAATAGCACAATTTCATACCGTTGCTAGTGGTGATACATTAGGAAAAATTGCAAAAACATATTATGGTAACCCTATGAAATACCCTGTTATTTTTGAAGCCAATAAACCAATGCTTACAGACCCAGATAAAATATATCCTGGTCAAGTACTAAGAATCCCAGCGCTAGATTAGAACATGAGAACCTAATTAATAGCTAATTATGTTATGTTCGAAGCCAACTTGTTTAAGTTGGCTTTTTTGTTTTACAGTTTTTGATTAACAGATTCGATAATAGAGCGAATGGACTTTTTTATTGTTTTATACACTATTTTAAAGAGCAGATTTGAAAGTGCTAAACATATCTTTAATAATCTCTTTTGTGTCGCCCTCTTTAAGACTCTCAAAAGACACATAACCCTGGAAATCAGAAGATTTAATAATCTTAGCAATTCGTTTTAAATCAGCAGGAGTTTTAACACTGTTTTGTGTTTTAACGTGTTCCTTAACAAACCAATAACGAGCATAAGGTGCCAATTTCTCCATTTCTTCATAGGGATTTGAAGAAGGTAAACTTCCACAATCAAGAACGAGACCAAACCAATCTGAATTTACACGATTTATTATGTTGATTATTTCATCACTAGTAAATAAAAATTCATCATGATTTTGTAGACCTACAATTACACCATTTTCTTCACCAAAATTGGTACATGTTTTATAATCTTCTATGAGCCATTCTTTGATCTCATCTCGAGAATGAGTTTCACTTTTGTTTTTTCCGGTAAAAACTCTCATTATTGTAGCACCTAATTTAGAGGAAGCTTCAAGCCAGTTTTTTATAAGGGTTATATCTGAGTTTCGCTTATTTACATCTGGAGTTACAAAGTTATTTCTAACACCAGTCCAAGCAATATCTAAACCCAAATCCAAAGCTTTTCTTTTTAAAGTGAAAAGTTCTTTGTTTGATGGCACATCTGGGTAGGATGAGAAATAGTAACCTGTTATATCGACAGCATCCATACCAATTTCTGCACAGAATTCCATCATGTCAAAAAATGTCATTTTCCCGCTTCGTAACTCAGAATTGAAGGAATACGCGTTGATGCTGTATTGGAGCCTGTTTTTAAAAATGGGAGCTTCTTCTTTTGAAAATGCCATGAGTTTATCAGCGTTTAAAGCAAAAGGTGTTAGAGCTATACTTTTTAATAAGGTTCTTCTTGTTTTGTTCATTAACTATAATGCTTTGTATAAAAGTAAGAATTAATGTTGATCTTTGTTTTTAGTACTAGAAAATTTAGTTATTTATAAAAATTTATCTCATCCAAATCTTGTACCATTTAAAACAATAATTTTTGGTCTTCTGTTTTGACTATGAATAGATTTAAAAACGGAGTTAATAGTTGAATTATTTAATTTAATTAAGATTATTTTTTTAAGCTACGATTAAGAAGTCCCATTGCGACATATAAAACAGGAGAAATCAATATTTCTTGAATGGTTCTTGCAAATCTACTTAACGTTAAGCTTCCACCAATAAACCAATCGAATAAACCTATTAAACTAATAATAATTAGCCCTGAAATATGAACAAGGTGCCAAATAGTAGACATCCACGTGTCTTTTAATTTACCTAGATGAAATGTTCCAACAAAATAAATTATTATTGTGATTAACAAGGTAATAACATGCCTAATTTTCCTTGGGATAAAAGCAATGGCACTATTGTCTACAAAATATAAGGAATACCAAGAGTAGATAACAATAATAAAAATAAGGCCAGCTATAAAGCGAACCTTATCTGATTTGTATAGCTTCATTTTTTAAATGTATTTTGCGTGAAAAGAGCATCCAGATTAAAAATGTAATGGTATACATTGATGCTTTTAATAAGTAAAGGTGAATAAATTCAAAATAGGCGAGAAAATATTCTTGTAAATAAATTAAACCAGCGCATCTTAGAATATTAGTTATGTCGAGTACGATGACACCAATTATAATATAGAGTACTTTACGCCAAAAATTAGAAGGCATACATACAATAAAACCAATATATAATACTATTAATTCTAGTCCGTTACAGCGATCTACGATGTATACGATTGCTTTTTCGTTGTGATATATTTTGGAAGCTTCTTGTGTATTTACCTCCCCATCATAAGTAGAGTTTTTAATTTCTCTTATAGATGTATAACCCGACATTGAAGGCATACTATTTAGTAATTGGACAGAGGCTTCACCAACATGTATGGTTAATGGGTGGTCTATAAGTTTTGAATCGTATAAGAATAGCCCATAAATAATTTTCCAGGTTATAAAAAACAATAAGGCTTTTCCTAGAAAAAGCCTTATTGGTACTGGAATATCATGAATTAAAGCCTTAAGCTTTATTATCATTCTTATTGTTTATTGTTATACAATTTCTTAACACCAAATGCTACTGCACCAATTAATAGCGCTATAAGTCCACCATCTAAAGGAAGTGAATCTATGGTATCTGTACCTCCACCTGGTGGTGTTTGAGCGTTTAAATTTGTTGTACATATGATTGCAAAAACAACAATCATACTAAAAATAGTCTTAAAAAATGTGTTTCTTTTATTTTTCATAATGGTTAGTTTTTATTAATTAATATTTAATTTTTTCATGATTGTTTTACCATGCGAACTCAATTTCACAAAATACATACCTTGATTTAGGATGAAGCTTGTATCGATAGTTGCTTTACTACCTCCAGTTAATCCAGTTTTATTATATATTTTGGCTCCTAGAGCATTGTAAATAGTAACTTCTAAATCATCCATTTCTAACGGGATATTTAAGTAAAATTTACCGATACTTGTTGGATTAGGATATAATAAAATTTTATCCATATCTAAGGTGTCAACTGATAAAGCCGTGGCAGCATAAATTATTTTAAACCTATCTCCCGCTACTGACTCTTCTATGCTAGAATCAACACTATATGCATAGTTAACGGTTCCGTTTTGTGGAATTTCAGTTAAAACGGAAGTATAAGCATCCGATAAATAAGCTGTTTCTCCTTGCATTGCAATACCTTCAGCTACAATCGTATAATTGGTGTTTCTATACGTATTGATTTCTAATTGTATTTCTTCTGCATCTTGAGGAGCGGCTCTGTTTTCAATACTCAATAACGTACCATTGTTATTTGTTGCAAAATTCTCATCTAAGTTAGTGATTTTAGGTGCGTCTAATCCATCTACAGCATTGTTTCCTTCTGTATCAAAAAGAATTAATAAACCATCTGCAGCCGATTCATTGTTAGCCAATGCACTACTTTCATATAATGATAAGGAAAGTTGCCCCACACTTTCATCATTTTTGCTAGAAGTTTTAAAAACCTCTGTCTCCATTTCTGAATTAGCTTTACTTGCTTGTGTGAAACTTAGCGATGAGTCTCCAGCACCTTGAGTATATACCCAACCAGCTTGACCAGCTTGTAAATACTGATTAGCATCAGAATCTGCTGGAACAGACATACCTGAGGATGCAATAATAGTGGTGTAGGCACCTCTGTACCCTAGAGTAGGATCCCAAACCCAATAGAAAGTTGGGGTAATGTTAGTTGCATTAGTAGTTAATACAGCATCCATATCCACTTGTGATTGGAAAGGATTACCTATGGCAATAAATCGTTGTTCAGGAACCGTGATTGCTATTGTGCTTGAACCTTCGTTTTCTGCTGTTAACTCTCCTGTTGCACGTAATGTGGTAACAGAAGGTGTTGCATTATTATTTGTTAAATCCGTATTTCTATCTCCTCTAACCAAAATGTGATACATGGTGTTAGGATCTAAATTAGTAGCATTGGTATTAGCCATTTGTACATAATTATAGGCATCATTATCAAAAACATACATAGATGAGTTACCTGTACTTGTAGCATCAAAACCATTAGCGCCAGATGCAGAACCAGTAATATGGGTAGCCATTTGCCAGTTTTCAGAAATAGGAGTACTAGTTGTAACCGGAGAAGCTAATTGGCGATATGCTCTTTTAGCAGGGATATAACGTTCTACTGTAAAATCACCTGTAAAAGTACCGGTTCCTGAACCAATATAAGCTGACCCCATTGCATCTGATTTAAATGTTATGGTACCATTATTAATTACTGTTCCATGATTAGTAAGCTCAGTATTTGGACTCATTGTTAATGATGCATTGTTTTCAACTATTAAACTTAAACCTTCATCTAATATAAGATTGTCTGTTAATAGAGGATAGTTGTTTACGCCTACATTTGGTATTGTAACATCCTTTTCAGGTATTAAACTTGGTGCATTATTACTTGCCCAGTTACCTGTATTATTCCAATCTGAATCAATTGTACCAGTCCAAACAAATATTGAATAATCAATTGTATCAGGTGTTTCTGGGTTACAATCATCATCAATTCCATTGTCTAATATTTCAATGGCAGAGGAGTTTACTTCAGCATTGTTATCATCACAATCCGTATCTGAGTTTTCACCGTCACCATCGGCATCTTGAGTATCTAAAGTATCAGGGTTACAATCGTTATCGATACCATCGTAAAGAATTTCAGTAGCGGCAGAGTTTACTTCAGCATTGTTATCATCACAATCCGTATCTGAGTTTTCACCGTCACCATCGGCATCTTGAGTATCTAAAGTCTCAGGGTTACAATCGTTATCGATACCATCGTAAAGAATTTCAGTAGCGGCAGAGTTTACTTCCGCATTGTTATCATCACAATCCGTATCTGAGTTTTCTCCGTCACCATCGGCATCTTGAGTATCTAAAGTCTCTGGGTTACAATCATTATCGATACCATCGTAAAGAATTTCAGTAGCAGCCGAGTTTACATCTGGATTGTTATCATCACAATCAGTATCAGCGCTTTCTCCGTCACCATCGGCATCTTCTATTTCTTCAGGCTTAAGTGTAAAGGTCATAAAATCAAAACTAGGACCATTATCCATAATTCTAAACCTAATTAGTAATGGGCCAGCAGGTAAATCAAATTCTCCTAAGTTATCTGTCGTGACATAA
The DNA here is from genome assembly GCF_044594645.1 of Algibacter sp. R77976. Taxonomy (GTDB): domain Bacteria; phylum Bacteroidota; class Bacteroidia; order Flavobacteriales; family Flavobacteriaceae; genus Algibacter_B. The sequence continues at coordinate 776,935 of NZ_CP138989.1, read as the reverse complement.
TTACTTTTTGGTAGACCGCCATCTGGTCCTGAATCATATAGCAATGTTTTGCCAGTTCCATCAGTTTTATGCGAATACACTTTAATATCTTTACTAGTTCCACCATGTTTATAGTTAACTCCCATGTGGTAAGTACCCGCAGTTACTACGTTAATGGTGTATATTGTATACTCATTAGGTAAAACGTCTGTAAGAACATTGCCAGAACCACCAGCTTTAATATCAGCATCACTAGATGTCCTAACCGTTTGTGTACCTGATGTAGAGCCTCCAGCGGTTCTATCGTTATATGTTCCTAAGACTCCAGTAGGAATATTATCTGTGTTATCATTAAAGTTTGCACCATCATCACCAGAAGGTTCTCCTATTAATTCATCATAATTTTCAAGTTCTATTAACACAGGAGTGCCAGGGTTAATTCCAATTTGAGGTGTTACAGCATTATAAGCTATACCATTATATGACGCCAATGTTGTATCTAAGGTATCTGGGTTACAATCATCATCAATACCATTGCCTAATATTTCAGTAGCGGCAGAGTTTACTTCAGCATTATTATCATCACAATCCGTATCTGAGTTTTCACCGTCACCATCGGCATCTTGAGTATCTAAAGTCTCAGGGTTACAATCATTGTCGATACCGTCGTAAAGAATTTCAGTAGCTGCAGAGTTTACTTCCGCATTGTTATCATCACAATCCGTATCTGAGTTTTCACCGTCACCATCGGCATCTTGAGTATCTAAAGTCTCAGGGTTACAATCGTTATCGATACCATCGTAAAGAATTTCAGTAGCGGCAGAGTTTACTTCAGCATCTGTATCATCACAATCACCTTCATTTTCAGTTTGCCCATCACCATCATCGTCGCTATCTGCTGAACTATCTAAAGTCTCCGGGTTACAATCATCATCAATACCATTATCTAATATTTCGGTAGCCGAAGAGTTTATTTCAGCATTATTATCATCACAATCCGTATCTGAGTTTTCACCGTCACCATCGACATCTTGAGTATCTAAAGTATCAGGGTTACAATCGTTATCGATACCATCGTAAAGAATTTCAGTAGCTGCAGAGTTTACTTTAGCATTATTATCATCACAATCCGTATCTGAGTTTTCACCGTCACCATCGGCATCTTGAGTATCTAAAGTCTCTGGGTTACAATCGTTATCGATACCATCGTAAAGAATTTCAGTAGCTGCAGAGTTTACTTCAGCATTATTATCATCACAATCCGTATCTGAGTTTTCACCGTCACCATCGGCATCTTGAGTATCTAAAGTATCAGGGTTACAATCATTATCGATACCGTCGTAAAGAATTTCAGTAGCGGCAGAGTTTACGTCAGCATTGTTATCATCACAATCCGTATCTGAGTTTTCACCATCACCATCGGCATCTTGAGTATCTAAAGTATCAGGGTTACAATCGTTATCGATACCGTCGTAAAGAATTTCAGTAGCTGCAGAGTTTACTTCAGCATTATTGTCATCACAATCCGTATCTGAGTTTTCACCGTCACCATCGACATCTTCGGTATCTAAAGTATCAGGGTTACAATCGTTATCGATACCATCGTAAAGAATTTCAGTAGCTGCAGAGTTTACTTCAGCATCTGTATCATCACAATCACCTTCATTTTCAGTTTGCCCATCACCATCATCGTCGCTATCTGCTGAACTATCTAAAGTCTCCGGGTTACAATCATCATCAATACCATTATCTAATATTTCGGTAGCCGAAGAGTTTATTTCAGCATTGTTATCATCACAATCCGTATCTGAGTTTTCTCCGTCACCATCGGCATCTTGAGTATCTAAAGTCTCAGGGTTACAATCGTTATCGATACCGTCATAAAGGATCTCAGTAGCAGCAGAGTTTACTTCAGCATTGTTATCATCACAATCCGTATCTGAGTTTTCACCGTCACCATCGGCATCTTCGGTATCTAAAGTATCAGGGTTACAATCATTATCGATACCGTCGTAAAGAATTTCAGTAGCGGCAGAGTTTACTTCAGCATTATTATCATCACAATCCGTATCTGAGTTTTCACCGTCACCATCGGCATCTTGAGTATCTAAAGTCTCTGGGTTACAATCGTTATCGATACCGTCATAAAGGATCTCAGTAGCGGCAGAGTTTACTTCAGCATTGTTATCATCACAATCCGTATCTGAGTTTTCACCGTCACCATCGACATCTTCGGTATCTAAAGTATCAGGGTTACAATCGTTATCGATACCATCGTAAAGAATTTCAGTTGCAGAAGAGTTTACATCTGGATTGTTATCATCACAATCTGTATCAGCGCTTTCTCCGTCACCATCGGCATCTTCTATCTCTTCAGGCTTAAGTGTAAAGGTCATAAAATCAAAGCTAGGACCATTATCCATAATTCTAAATCTAATTAGTAACGGGCCAGCAGGTAAATCAAATTCTCCTAAGTTATCTGTCGTGACATAATCACTTTTTGGTAGACCGCCATCTGGTCCTGAATCATATAGCAATGTTTTGCCAGTTCCATCAGTTTTATGCGAATACACTTTAATATCTTTACTAGTTCCACCATGTTTATAGTTAACTCCCATGTGGTAAGTACCTGCAGTTATTACATTAACGGTATATATTGTATACTCATTAGGTAAAACGTCTGTAAGAACATTGCCAGTTGCGCCAGCTTTAATACCAACATCACTAGTCAGTCTAACTGTTTGTGCTGCGTTACCTCCTGCAGTCCTATCGTTATATGTTGCTGCGACTCCAGTAGGAATGTTGTCTGTATTATCACTAAAATTCCCACCGTCTCCAGAAGGGTCTGTGTTTAATGCATCATAATTTTCAAGCTCTATAACTACTGGAGTATCAGGAGTAACTCCAATTTGCGGTGTTACACCATTATAAGCCACACCATTATAAGGTTCTAGCACTACTTGAGACTCAAGCTCCCATTTAGTACTGTCATCTGTTGCGTCAGCAAGAAGTTTAAGGGTACTAGTAATAGTGTCCCAATGTACCAACATGGTCGCATTATCTTTTAAATAAAACTGATAAACATTATCTTCAACATTAACTGCTGTCCAAACTTTATCATTATCAGCCGTAGGAGGTGCTTTTGTGGTATGAACTGTAGTTCTTGCTCCTCCTTGACCTCGCATTACACCTCTGTTATCACTATCAATGTTCCAATATGCATCTCCTGCACCAGCTGCAACAAAATTAAAATTAAAATCTGCGCCTCCGGCACCTAAAGGACCAGACTCGTATACACTAGTGGATACACCTTTTAAATATTCGCCTGTTGCGACATTTTTTAAGTTGTAAATAGTTCCTTCAACAATTTGCGCTTGTACTTGAAGCGTAAGCATAGTTAATAATAAGAAAGCTGTAATTTTAGAAATAATTCTTTTCATCCCTTTTTGGTTTAGTTAATTAGTCCAAATACAAAGAAGTTAAAGTGTAATTATTATTTGTTTAAAAATTCAAAACAATAATTAACTAAATTGATAGGTTTTGGGGTGATTTTTTGAGAATATGGTTAAATATTCTGAAATTTTTAGAGAAACAATAAATTATTTCGTTAAGATGCAGATAAAAATACACCATAAACATTATTTAAAAATCTATCCTGCACAATCATGCGGTATCCTGCACTATCCTGTTTTTTAATAGATTATTTAGTGTTTGATGCGCAAATGTTAAACAATCCTGATACAAAAACATATTATGGTAACGCTATTAAATACTCTGTTATTTTTGAAGCCAATAAACCAATGCTTACAGAGCCAGATAAAATATACCCTGGTCAAGAAGAATTAAGAATTCCAGCGCTAGATTAGAACATAAGAACTTAATTATATTATGTTCGAAGCCAACTTGAAAGAGTTGGCTTTTTTAATGGATTTATTTTAGGTTATAAAATTTGAATATTCTTGACCACTTTTTAGATTCTCCAGGTTTTATAAAAATATCGAAAAATAGCTCTGGACTAATTACGTGTTTACTCCCCCAAATATTTACTTTATTGGTTTTAAAATTTCCAGTTTCACTAATAGTAATTCTACTATTTAGGTTTGTTAGTTCCCATTTCGAGTTAACATTCTTGTTCCCAGAAAGGTTACTGAAAAAGAAAGGTGTGTTTGGTGTACCCTTAAACGTAATTTTCTTTTGCCCAATTTCAACTTTTTGTTCTGGATTTACCGTTTCAATAAAAAGCTTTGGTTTTATTTCAAATGGAAAATTTAATACATAATTACTACTTATTAAATCATTATTTATCGCAATAAAATTATGGACATATTCGCTAGAAGACATGTTTTTAGTGCCCGTATTTTGTAAATGATATGTAATAGTAAAATCATTTTCATGTACTTGAATCTCTTTTTCCAAAATATAGGAATACCCATTTACAGAATCAGATTTACAAGTAATAAAGACGCTATTTGGTTTAGAAGTAATTTTAAAATAAGCAGGTTTAATTTCGTAATTGTTGTTAATCTGATACGTGTTATCTTCTTTTTTTAATAAGCCTATACCAATTTTATGAAACCAACCACCTATGGGTGTTTCATTAAACCCTAAAGCGTTATCAATACCAAATTCGTTATAAAACCCTTTTCCATAATGGTGTTCATTTTTACAAGTTAAGCTTTCAACACTTGATACTTTTATGTTTTTAAATTTTACATCGGTAATTTTTCCAGTCCAATCGAATCTTGAAAAATTATAATGTTCATTAGGAAAGTCTATATGAACCTCAATGTTTTTGTTTTTAAGTATGTGTGGCAAAACTAAAGCTGATTTTAAAAGCGGGCTATTCTTTTACTTTTATTATTTATAAAAATTCATCTCATCCAAATATTCCCAAACGTTTTTAGGTAACATGGGTTCAACATTTTTTCCTGCTTTTATCGCTTTACGAATAAATGTAGAGGAGAGTTGCATTATTGGTGCATCTATATGATGTATTTTTTTATGCCCATTAAATTGAGTATCAACCTTACTATCTGAAATTCTAGGGTACACATATATATTATGGTTTTCAAGAATAACCTCATAATTTTTCCACTTGTGAAAACTCTTCAAATTATCTTCTCCCATAATTAGAGCAAACTCATTATCGGGATATTTTTCTTGTAAATGAGCAAGTGTATTTATGGTGTAATTTGGCTGAGGTAAATTAAACTCTATATCGTTAGCTTTTAGTTTTATATAATCTTTTGTGGCTTGATAAACCATCTCTAAACGTTGGTGGTTATCAAGTAAGCTACTTTTCTTTTTAAAAGGATTATGCGGTGTAACTACAAACCAAATTTGATCTAAATCGCTGTATTCTGCCATGTGGTTTGCAATAACCAAATGCCCAATATGTATGGGGTTAAATGAACCAAAATATAAACCAATCTTCATTTTTTAAAATACTAGGAGTTTACGAAATCATCAACCTTTTTTTCAGCTTCAGCTAGCGCTTTCTCCAAATCATCATTAACAATAATAGTATCAAATAATGGAGCGGTGGCTAATTCTGCTGATGCTTTTGCAACGCGCATATTTATTTTGTCTGCACTTTCTGTTTTACGCTTTTTTAAACGAATTTTTAATTCGTCTATACTTGGTGGTTTTACAAAAATGGCTAGAGTTTCATCTGGGAATTTTCTTTTTATTCTAAGCCCACCGGAAACATCAATATCAAAAATAACGTTTTTGCCTTTTGCCCAAATGCGTTCTACTTCAGTTTTTAAAGTGCCATAAAAATTATCGCGATAAACTTCTTCCCATTCTAAAAATTCATCATTTTTAATTTTGGTTTTGAATTCTTTAGCAGATAAGAAATAATAGTCTTTTCCGTGCTCTTCTTCTCCTCGTTTATCTCTAGAGGCAGCCGATATTGAAAACTCTAAGTTTAGATTTTCTTTACCTAATAAATGCCTTACTATAGTTGTTTTTCCAGAGCCTGATGGCGCTGAAAATACGATGAGTTTGCCTTGTTGTTTAGTCTCTTTTGCCACTATTTTTCTTTTTAATTAAAGGACGTTCAATAACTGTTCCTTAATTTTTTCTAACTCGTCTTTCATTTGTACAACTAATTGTTGCATAGGTGCGTAATTACTTTTAGATCCAATGGTATTAATTTCTCTTCCCATTTCTTGACTAATAAATCCTAGTTTTTTCCCGTTAGAATCTTTAGAGTTTATCGACTCTGTAAAATAATTTAAGTGGTTTTTTAAACGTACTTTTTCTTCGGTTATATCAAACTTTTCAATGTAATATACCAACTCTTGTTCAAATCTATTTTCGTCGTATTTCTCTCTTAATTCATTAACACCTTTAAGTAAACGCTCGCGAACTCCCTCAACACGTTCAGGATCCATAGCTATTATTTGCTCAAGTATGTTTTCAATAGAAACAATACGTTTATTGAAATCTTGCTCAAGTACTTTGCCTTCATCTAACCTATGGCCGTTTAAGTCTTTTATGGCTTTATGAATTTCAGACTCAATAGTTTTCCATTCATTTTCATCAATTTCTTCTCTTACCGTATTAAGGGCATCCGGAAAACGAACAGCCATTTTAAGCAAATCCATATCATTTCCATCAACCACTTGTTTTAATTGTTCAATATATTGTTTAACAACAGGTGTATTTATTTGGGTTGATGTGTCTTCTGCAGTAGCTTCAACATAAATAGAAAAATCTACTTTTCCACGCACCAATTTATCAGCAAGAATTTTTCTTATAGCTAATTCTTTTTCCCTGTAAATAGAGGGCATTCTAGCATTTAAATCTAAATTTTTACTATTTAAAGATTTAAGCTCAATAGTTATTTTTTTTGTTGGTAATTGCAAAACAGATTTACCATAACCTGTCATTGAATATATCATAAATGCGCGTGTTTAAGTTATGCAAAGGTAATTAAAACCTAAAGATAGAAAAGGTAATAACTTATGCTATAAAAAATACTTTAAATTTAATATTTGGGTTATAAAGCAATTAATAAATACATTTACATCAATTAATTTATAATTTTTAAAATGAATAAAATTAAAGGAGTAACTCAAATTATTTTTTGTTGTTTAATTGTTTTTTCTTGTAAAGAAAAGCAGGGTGAAACTGAAGATGTTAAAGAAGAAATACATATTGAAGGAGTTTCTCAGGAATTAAAGGATAAGTTTATATCAAACCCTCCCGAAGGTATGGTTTGGATTCCTGGAGGTTCATTTTTACAGGGTGCGGTACCGCAAGATAAAACAGCCATGAACCATGAGAAACCACAACACCCTGTTTCTGTTGATGGGTTTTTTATGGATATTACAGAGGTTACCAATGCTGAATTTGCAAAGTTTGTAGACGAAACAAATTATGTAACAATTGCAGAACGTGTTATTGACTGGGAAGATATGAAGAAGCAACTCCCAGAAGGCACTCCAAAGCCTCATGATAGTATTTTGCAACCAGGATCGTTGATGTTTAAAAAAACGAAATCTTCATTACCTAATTTATATGATTTTTCACAATGGTGGCGTTGGGCAATTGGCATAAATTGGAGACACCCAAGTGGCCCAGATAGTAATATTGAAGGAAAAGAAAATCATCCTGTTGTACATATTAGTTTTGAAGATGCTCAGGCTTATTGCAAATGGGCAGGAAGACGTTTGCCTACTGAAGCAGAATGGGAATATGCAGCAAGAGGAAAAAGAACAAGTACTATTTATTTTTGGGGTGACGACAAGTCTGAGCTTTCTAAAATGGTTAATAGTTGGGAAGGTGAATTTCCTGTAAATAATACTTTAGAAGATGGTTTTGAAAGAACAGCTTCTGTGAAATCGTATGCGCCAAACGATTTTGGATTATATGATATGGCTGGAAATGTTTGGGAATTTGTGTCCGATTGGTATAGTATCAAATATTATGAAACGCTTAAAGCAAGTAACCAAGACATAATTAATCCTCAAGGTCCAGATAAAGCTTATAATCCCAATCAACCTTATACGCCAGAAAAAGTAATAAAAGGTGGGTCTTTTTTATGTAGTGATTCGTATTGCGCTAGTTATAGAATATCTTCTAGAATGGGGTCAAGTTTAGATTCATCATCAGAACATATTGGTTTTAGAACCGTTGCAAGTCTGGATATGCTAGATAAATAACTGATAACAAAAAAGGCTTTAACAAACATGTTAAAGCCTCTAGTACTCAAGGCGGGAATCGAACCCGCACTCCGAAGAATCGGATTTTGAATCCGACGTGTCTACCAATTCCACCACTTGAGCTTAAATTGAGCAACAAAAATATAGTTTTTTTCGATATTAAGCATAAAAATAGCATCCAATATACTTTTCAGGTTAAAATAATTGTCTAAATTTGCACCTCGTTAAAAATCACATAGTGTTTGCGCACTCTAAAACAACAAGTTACCATGCCAATAGTAATTACAGAAGCCAAAATTTTTGCCTGTACACAAAGTAAAGCTTTAGGAGAAAAAATAGCCAAAGCATATGGTGCAGAGTTAGGTAATGTTATTACATCAACTTATAGCGATGGTGAGTTTCAACCTTCTTATGAAGAATCTATAAGAGGAACCCGAATTTTTATTATTGGTTCGACTAACCCTGGACCAGAAAATTTAATGGAAATGTTGTTAATGATTGATGCTGCAAAACGTGCATCGGCTAGACACATTACTGCTGTATTGCCTTATTTTGGTTGGGCAAGACAAGATAGAAAGGACAAGCCTCGTGTACCAATAGCAGCGAAATTGGTAGCAAAAATGCTAGAAGCAGCTGGAGCAACTCGAATTATCACTATGGATTTGCACGCCGATCAAATTCAAGGCTTTTTTGAAAAACCTGTAGATCATTTATTTGCATCAACAATATTTTTGCCATACTTAAGAAGTTTAAATTTAGATAATTTAACAATTGCATCACCAGATATGGGAGGTTCTAAAAGAGCTTACGCCTATTCTAAAGCACTGCAAAGTGATGTAGTAATTTGTTATAAGCAACGTGCCAAAGCGAACATAATTTCACATATGGAGCTTATTGGTAATGTAGAAGGAAAAAATGTAGTATTAGTTGATGATATGGTTGATACTGCCGGAACCCTATCAAAAGCTGCCGATTTAATGATGGAGCGTGGCGCACTTAGTGTAAGAGCTATTTGTACACATCCAGTTTTATCTGGTAAAGCTTACGATAATTTAAACAATTCAAAACTAGAAGAATTAATAGTAACAGACTCTATTCCTGTTAAACCTTTAAGTGATAAAGTTAAAGTTTTAAGCTGTGCAAACTTGTTTGCTGAGGTTATGGAAAAAGTACATAATAACCAATCTATTAGTTCAAAATTTGTGATGTAATCAGTCCGCTAAATCAATGATTAAAGCGATAAAAAAGAGTATTAATTAAATAATATAAATACAATTAAATAACAATTATGAAATCAATTACAATCAACGGATCTCAAAGAGAAAGCGTAGGCAAAAAAGCAACAAAAGCCTTACGTAATGCTGGTCAGGTTCCTTGCGTATTATACGGAGGAGACAAGCCAGTGCATTTCTCAGCACCAGAATTAGCTTTCTCTAAACTTGTATACACGCCTAATGCGCATACAGTTGTGATTAATTTAGAAAGTGGTGAAGTATTAAATGCAGTACTTCAAGATATTCAATTTCACCCAGTAACAGACAGAATCTTACACATAGATTTCTATCAGTTATTTGATGATAAAGAAATAGCTTTAGACATCCCAGTACAACTTGTTGGAAACTCTAAAGGTGTTAAAAATGGTGGTGTTTTAAGAAAGAACAACAGAAAGCTTCGTGTTAAAGCACTTCCTGCAAACTTACCAGATTTTATAGAAGTAGATATTACTGATCTTAAAATTGGTGATAAAGTAGCAGTTGGTGAACTACCAAGCGAAGGTTACACATTTTTACATACAGATAACATTGTTGTATGTCAAATTAAAACGTCTAGAACAGCAGTTGAAGACGATGAGGAAGAAGAAGAAGGAGCAGAAGCAGCTGAAGGAGCAGAAGCACCAGCAGCAGAAGGAGCAGCTCAAGAATAGATATTATTCTATATTAAATATTAAAAAGCATTCTGATTTATTCAGGATGCTTTTTTATTTTTACAAAAAGAACTTTTATGTGTCGTTTTTTATTCAAGTTATTTAAAAGTGAAAAAAGAGAATTACATATAGAAGAAAAAGATCCTATGAAGAAATTTTTAATAGTTGGTTTAGGAAATATTGGCGAGAAATATGAAAATACACGTCATAACATTGGGTTTAAGATTTTAGATCATTTTGCAAAGCAAGAAGATGTAACTTTTGAAACTCAAAAACTAGGTGATGTAGCTACATATAAATTAAAAGGGCGAACGTTTATTTTTTTAAAACCTAGTACGTATATGAATTTAAGCGGAAAAGCAATTCAGTATTGGTTAACGAAAGAAAAGATTCCTTTAGAAAATATGTTAGTTATAACAGACGATTTAAATTTACCATTTGGAAGTTTACGCATAAAAACCAAAGGAAGTGATGGCGGTCATAATGGCTTAAAAGACACTCAAGACAAATTAAACACTACAAAATACAACCGCTTTAGATTTGGAATAAGTGATGCTTTCACCAAAGGCAGGCAAGTGGATTATGTTTTAGGAGAATGGACAGAAACTGAAAACAAAAACCTTAACGAACGACTAGATAAATCTATTGAAATTATCAAATCTTTTGCATTAGCTGGGATAAATAATACTATGAATACGTTTAATGGAAAATAAAAAAGGAAGGTTATAATTACCTTCCTTTTTTATTTATTCTATTATTATTTTTTTGGTAGACCGTCGCAAACCATCACTAACATTTAAAATGTACATACCAGATTGAATGTTTTTTAAACGTAGTGTTTCCTCAAAATCACCACCATTCTTGTATATGTTTTTGTAAATAATACGACCTCTTAAATCAATTAGTTGGACGTCTATTTTACTAGTTGCTAGTGTGTTTAATTTAATTGTAAACTCACCCTTGTTTGGGTTAGGATACACGACAAAATTTTCAAATCCAAACTCTTTAACCGATAAAGTTGGCATGATATTAAGGGTATAATCTTCAACCTCGCCATCAAAACCATTTTCGCAAGATGTTGGTATTCCGTCATCTTTGTATTTAGTAGAAACACGCATTACTGTTGAACCCAAAATGGCATCAGTTGGAATGGTAATAGAAAGTGGTGAATTACCCGTTGCACCATTTGTTACATTAAAGGCGTCACCTAAATCAAATTCTTCTCCAGCTTCAAATTCACAATTTTGATTCCAATCTATCCATACTATTGTATTCGTTGTAAAGCCTCCGTCTGTATTCACATTAACAGTTAAATTATACGAGCTATCCCTATTTAAATCTGTAGAAACCGCAGTATAATCACTATATCCATCTTCTAAAGGAGGTAAAGGGATATTATCTCCTTTAGCTGTTGCATTATTAATAGTATTAAAATTCACCAAAGTTGTACTTGTATTGTATTCTATATTCGCTATAGAAGTACAAATACTATTGTAGTAAGGGAGATTAAAAACACTACTTTTAGTTTTAGCAGGAGATGTTACAGTTCCCGTTACAGTAATATTGTATTCGTTTTGAGAAACACCATCTAAATTACTAATGGTCATGGTTACATTTCCAGAATCGCTTCTGCTTACAGGAGAAAAAGAAGCTGTTCCGCTACCAGGAATTCCTGTTGCACTAAAAACTGTAGTGTCTGAAAATCCATTTGCTACTACAAAGTCAAAATTATAGACAACGGTTGTTTCACCACAACTTATTGGAGATAAAACTTCTTCAATAATAAAAAAATCTGGGTCGGCCGAAATAGAGAAATCAAAGTCTGAAACATCATAAAAAATATTATCTGCAGCTTCAATTAGTAATCTAGCGCTAGTGGTGTCTGCCATGGCAGGAACCGTATAAGAATATGAGCCATCATTAGGCGTATTTGATGCTATTGTAGTAAAACTTAAACCGCCATCGGTTGATAATTTAATATTTACATTTTGACAGTTTATTGTGGCGTTAGATGTTTGTCCAACAACCCATTCAATATTTTGCGTTGCACCTTGCGCCCAAGAAATAGGATTATTTACTGTAAAGGGGGTTACATCTTCAACAGTTATAAGCATTCTATCATAACTAGTCTGTCCTCCAATTGCAGATGTTGGAGTTCTATCTCTAACAGTAAGTGCCCAATTTAATGTTCTTGCAACGGTAGAAACAGTTTCCCAATCACTTCCTACACTTTGAGTTGTTTGGGTTGTATTACCAGCTAATACACTAGATAGTTTTGGAATGTATCTGTCAGAGTCACTTGATGGAGGTAAAGACCTGTTCATAGAACCAAAGGCTAATGTTGGCCCAAAATTTAGATTTGTGGTTATTCCGCTATCAATTTGTTCCCAGCAATACGTAAGATTATCTCCACTATCCGAATCTGTTGCAGATCCTTTTAAAACATATGCAGTTCCTTGAGGGATTGTGTAATCATTTCCAGCATCAGCTATTGGTGGATTATTTGAAATAGCCTCTGTAGTTTGACACGTTTTTGTATTTAGATTATCTAATATTTGCTTAATACTATGGTAATGAAAATAATCATCACTATTAAGTTCTACATTATTAGCACCTTCAAGTCCTGCATAAGCCATTATTGTTGTTCCGCTGCCAGGTTCAGAGTTAACACCTGTTCCTTCAGAATCAAAAGCCCATGTATGGTTTGCGCCCATTTGATGTCCAATTTCATGTATAACATAATTAATATCAAAAGTATCACCTTCAGGAACACCATTAGATGGCGAAGTATAAGCACTTCCCTTATTTTTATCGGTTGTAAATGCAGTATCATCTTCGCAAACACAACCAATACAACCTGCGTTTCCTCCACCTCCTGTGGCACCAAATAAATGACCAACATCATAAGCTGCATTGCCAATTACAGAGGTTAAGTTGTTTTGAAGTTGTAAACTCCAACCATTAGTATTATTAAGATTATCACTATCTGTTCCTATGTTAGCATTAGAATAAGGGTCTGTAGAGGCATCTGTGTAAATAAGCTCCGTTGCATCTACCAGCTCAAAACGTACAGCCATGTCTGTCTCAAAAACTTGGTTAACTCTTGATAATGTTGCGTTAATAGCTGCTAATGCATCTGCAACAGCATCTCCATTTGCAGCATTGTTGTCATCATGATAATTAGTGTATTCAGCAGTTGTGGAAATAGCTATTCTAAATTTTTGTAAAGTATTAGTATTAGCGCCACCTTCGTCGTTTATTTTTGATGATTTACTCGTTAAACTATTAAATTTTTTGTCAATTTCGTCAATAGTTTTGCATTGAAAACTATTTGATAATTTATTTTCATATTGTTTTTCATACAGCACATATTCATCAGAATTTTTTTGTGTGGGTTGCATAAAGACTGATGGTTTGCCTACAGAAGTTATCATAGTTTGAACACCTTGAGGAGAAACACTCATTCGTAATCTTGTTTTTGGGTCTTCAACGCTAATGCCTACGTAAGATTTTATATTTGGATATTTAGCAGCAAGTTCAGCAGAGAAAACAGGAGCTTCGTAAAGTTTAAAATTTTCTAAACGGCCACTTAAAGCCGGTACGCTAATTATTTTAGTACTTGTTTTTTTTGATAAACTTCTTAAAGGAGCTGCAGACACATTCTTTTTTAACGAAGACATATCAAGCTTAAAGAAGTGTACCTTATCAGTATCGAGTTTAAGATTTGTTAAGTTTTTAGAATCTTTTACGCTATTAATTTTATTCCATGAAGAATTCTGAGCAAAACTTGAAAATACAGACAAAAGCATTGCAATTGTTAAAACATAATGTAGTTTTGTTTTCATAAACAGTATTTTTGGGGCAATTTATTAAGTCAAATATAATAAATCTAATTTTTCCCTGTCAGATTAATAATTTAAGGCATTAAATGAGTAAAGTAAAAAATATAGAAACTTATAAATCTAATGAGCCTACCGTTGTAACCATTGGCACCTTTGACGGTGTTCATATTGGTCATCAAAAAATAATAAAACGTATAATAAACACGGGTAAAATTGAAGGTTTACAATCTGTAATTTTAACCTTTTTTCCGCATCCGCGAATGGTGTTACAGAAAGATTCTAGCATTAAATTAATTAACACCATTAATGAGCGCCATGATATTTTAGACGATTTAGGCTTAGATTACTTACTTATAAAAGAGTTTACCAAAGAGTTTTCAAGACTTTCGGCGGAAGAATTTGTAAAAAACATTTTAGTTGAAAAACTGAATGCAAAAAAAGTAATTATTGGATACGATCATAGATTTGGTAGAAACAGAAATGCTGATATTAATGATTTAAAAGTATTTGGTGAAACTTTTGGTTTTGAAGTAGAGGAAATTTCGGTTCAAGATATTAATGATGTTGCCGTAAGTTCAACAAAAATAAGAACGGCTTTAAATGAAGGTGAGATAGAAAAGGTAAATGCATATTTAGGCTACCATTTTATGTTAACAGGTAAGGTAACAAAAGGTAGAGGTTTAGGTAATAAATTAGGCTTCCCAACTGCTAATATTAAAATTGAAGAAGATTATAAATTAATACCTAAACAAGGATCATATATTGTAAATGCTATGATAAATGATAAGCTTGTTTATGGCATGATGAATATTGGCATGAACCCTACCGTAAATGGCGACAAACAAACTATTGAAGTTCATTTTTTAGATTTTAATGAAGATATTTACGGGAAAACTTTAAAGATAGAGTTACTTCATCGTATTCGTGATGAAGAAAAATTCGAATCGGTTGAGGCGCTTAAACTGCAACTCGCAAAAGACAAAAATACGGCGTTAGCTTACATATCAAATCAAGATGCTAAATAATTGGCTATTTAAACATATAGACAATTCTTCCTTAGTCATTTTTAGAATTATTTTTGGTTTGCTTTGTTTTCTCGAATCTGTTGGAGCTATTTTTACAGGTTGGATAAAACGGACTTTAATCGATCCAGATTTCACTTTTAATTTTATCGGTTTCGAGTTTTTGCAACCCTTACCTGGAAATGGCATGTATTATTACTACGCTATTATGGGTGTTTTTGGGTTGCTAATTATGGTTGGTTATAAATACCGTTTTAGCATGTTTGCTTTTGCTATCATGTGGTCTGCCACCTATTTAATGCAAAAATCATCGTATAATAACCATTATTACTTATTGATGCTTTTAAGTAGTATTATGGTGTTTCTTCCGGCACATAAATACGCTTCTGTAGATGCTAAACTAAACCCAGAAATTAAAAGCTATTCCATGCCGCAATGGTGCCGTTGGGTTATTATCCTTCAGCTATTTATTGTTTACACCTATGCATCAATTGCAAAGCTATATCCAGATTGGTTAGACACTACGGTTATAGAATATATGATGAAGGGCAAAAAAGATTATATACTTGTTGGCGATTTCCTTCAGCAAAAGTGGTTGCATTACATATTAGCTTATGGAGGTATTTTATTTGATGGTTTAATTATTCCGTTATTATTATTTAAACCAACAAGAAAGTATGCTTTTATGGCTTCTATATTCTTTCATTTGTTCAATTCTGTTATATTTCAAATTGGTATTTTTCCATATTTATCTTTAGCGTTTTCTTTATTCTTTTTTCCATCAGAAAAAATTCAAATGCTATTCCTTAAAAACAAACCTTATTATACATTGCATGATGTTGTTATTCCGAAGTTAAGAACACCGTTAATTATAGTTTTTTTAATTTATTTCGTCATTCAAATTGGCTTACCATTAAGGCATCATTTTATAGGCGATAATGTGTTATGGACAGAAGAAGGCCACCGACTTTCATGGCGCATGATGCTGCGTGTAAAAAGCGGGCAAACTTCTTTTTGGGTTAAAGACCATGCTACAGAAAAGCGCACAAAGGTTAATCTAAACAACTACTTAAGTACAAAACAGAAAAGATCTGTAAGAACAAAGCCAGATGTGATGTGGCAATTTGCGCAACGTTTAAAACAAAAGTATAAAGAAGATGGGCAAGATGTTTCAATTTATGTAAAAAGTAAAGTTAGCATTAACGGTAAACCCTATAAAACCTTTATAAATCCAGATATAGATATCGCAAATGTGGAGTGGAATACTTTTAAACATAGTAACTGGATTTTACCATCAAAAGAAGAGTGATTATATATTCAATTCCTTAAATTTGCTCCTTAAATTTTTAAGTCATGTTACAAGTTCCCTTTATTAGAGAAAACAAAGAATTAGTTATTGAGCGTTTAGCAAAACGAAATATTGATGCTACGGAAATGGTTAATGAAGTTATTAATTTTGATGAAGACAGAAAACGTCTTCAAACAGAATTAGATAATACTTTGGCAGAATCTAATGCTTTATCAAAAGAAATAGGAAACTTATATAAATCTGGTGAAGCCCAAAAGGCTAATCTTTTAAAAGAAAAAACTGGTCAGTTAAAAGAGGCTTCAAAAGAACTTTCTGAAGCGTTGAATAATAAGACTGAGGCTTTAAGTGAATTGCTATATAAAATACCAAATGTGCCTCATGATAGTGTGCCTCGTGGTAATTCTGAAGCAGATAACGAAGAAATTTTTAAAGCAGGCGATATTCCAAAATTACATGATGGCGCTTTACCACATTGGGAATTAGCAAAAAAATACGACATTATAGATTTTGAATTAGGAAACAAAATTACAGGTGCAGGATTTCCTGTATATAAAGGTAAAGGTGCAAGATTACAACGCGCATTAATTGCTTATTTTTTAGATAAAAATACGGCTGCTGGTTATACCGAATATCAATTACCACTTATGGTTAATGAAGCTTCGGCTTTAGGCACAGGACAATTGCCAGACAAAGAAGGACAAATGTATCATGTTACCGAAGATAATTTATATTTAATTCCTACTGCCGAAGTACCAGGAACTAATATTTTTAGAAATGTAGTTTTAAGCGAAAGCGAACTTCCTGTTGGAATTACTGGATATACTCCATGTTTTCGTCGTGAAGCCGGAAGTTATGGCGCACACGTTAGAGGTTTAAATAGGTTACACCAATTTGATAAGGTTGAAATTATTCGTGTTGAGCACCCAAGTAAATCATATCAAGCTTTAGATGGTATGGTAGATCATGTAAAAGATATTTTAAAAGAGTTAAAATTACCTTATAGAATTTTACGTTTATGCGGTGGCGACACCTCTTTTGCTTCAGCGTTAACTTACGATTTTGAAGTGTTTTCAACAGCACAAGATAGATGGCTTGAAATTTCTTCTGTTTCAAATTTTGAAACGTTTCAAGCAAACCGTTTAAAACTTCGATTTAAAAATAGCGATGGTAAAAATGAATTAGCTCATACCCTAAATGGAAGTTCTTTAGCACTACCTAGAGTATTAGCAGGAATTCTTGAGAATTATCAAACTGAAGACGGAATTGTTGTTCCTGAGGCGCTTCAATCTTATACAGGTTTTAAAATCATAAACTAGAGTAAAAAACCTATATTTAGTTCGGTTTTTCTAGTTTTTAATCGATAAAATACATTTTTTACATGTTGTTTAACGATTTTAATGTATTTAGTTTGATGGTTTAGTTTTTATTTTACAAGTTTGCTTAACCTAATCTTTTTAACCTACTGATTATGAAGAATGTTAAGCGCATTGTCTTGTTAATTGCTTTAATTTTTTTCGCAACTAAAGTTTTATCTTCAGATTTCGAATTGTTTGAATCAGAAGAAAGTACAATAAATATTGCGAGTAAATAAGGGGTTTTTAAAATAAAAAATCTTGTTGCAATTCCAATAATATTTTTTGAAAATAGTCGTTCTTGTAATTCTAAATGGCTTCAGAATAATCTGTATGTATTATAAATTATTCTGAAGTTTATTTATTAAAACAGCAAGATTTAAAGACTGTCCCCAATCGAGTGTTTAATTGACAAGTAGTTAATAGGAAAATTATTTTGGTTGGTAAGTGCCCGATTTTTATCGGGCATTTTTTAGTAAAACTCATTTTAGAAACGTTTGTGAAACGTATTAATTTTTTTTTGTTGAACTAATTCCCATTCATATCGGCCTCTCATTAATTAAAAATTGATGTTAATATAAAATCAACAAGCTACATTTGTTATATTTACGCTATGCGATATCTTTTGTTTTTCTGTTTTTTTGTATCAAGTTTTTTGTATTCACAAAATGCAACGCTTGCTAAAGATTATTTTCAAAATGGGGAATTTGAAAAAGCATTGATAGAGTATAAAAAGCTGTATGCACAATCATCTTCAAATATTAATTACATCAATCAAATTATAAGTACGCATCAACAATTAGAACAATATGATGAAGCCGAAACATTTTTAACAGAATTGATAGAACGCGTTAAATACCCAGCCTTTATAGTAGAGTTAGGGTATAATTATCAGCTTAAAAATGATATGCAAAAGGCTAATGAAAACTATCAAAAAGCAATTGCTTTTATAGATGAAAAAGCTAGTCATGTTTTTGGTGTGGCTAGAAGTTTTCAAAACCATTCTCTTCTAAATGAAGCTGTTATTTCTTATGAAAAAGCTGCTGCTTTAAATCCCGATTTTAATTTTAGTGTACAACTTGCCCAAATATATGGCGAGCAAGGTAATATTGAAAAAATGTTTAGTAATTATCTCGACTTTGCAGAAACAAATCCTGCTAGAGTAAGAGATGTTAAGCGTTCTATAAATGATTTTATAACTGAAGATGGCGTTAATGAAAATAATGAGTTGTTTAGAAAATTGCTTCTAAAAAAAATGCAGCAAGAACCTAACATACTTTGGAATGAGTTATTAAGTTGGTTGTTTATACAGCAAAAAGATTTCAAAAAAGCATTTACTCAAGAAAAGGCTATTTATAAACGGCAACCGGAGAGCTTAAATAGAATTGAAGAGGTGGCTTTAATGGCTTCTAATGAAAATGAAAATGAAATTGCTCAAGATGTTTTTAATTATATTATAGAAAATGCTCAAGATGCTGAAACAAAACTAAAGGCACATCAAAATTTAATTAAAATAGATATTAAAGAAAGCTCAAAATCTAATTATGTTGCTATTAAGAACAAGTATGAAGATTTATTGAAAACCTATGGTAAACAATCAGAAACTTTAGAATTGCAAATTTCTTATGCTCACTTTTTAGCAT
This sequence comes from Algibacter sp. R77976, assembly GCF_044594645.1. Lineage (GTDB taxonomy): Bacteria > Bacteroidota > Bacteroidia > Flavobacteriales > Flavobacteriaceae > Algibacter_B. The sequence goes on along the minus strand of NZ_CP138989.1, from coordinate 757,693 downwards.
TCTATTTAAACGATACAAAAGCCGCTACAAAATTTTTAGAAACAAGTTTAAAGCTACCTCTATCATCCCTAGAAAAAGCTCATGTAAAATTAGAATTAGGCGATATTTTAGTATTACAAGAACAATTTAATAAAGCCTTAATTTATTATACACAAATTCAAAGAAACCTTAAAAACAGTACCATTTCTCAAGAGGCGCGTTTTAAAGTGGCAAAAGCGAGTTATTATAAAGGCGATTTTAAATGGGCAGAATCTCAGCTCAAAATATTAAAAGCATCAACATCGCAACTTATAGCTAATGATGCTTTAGATTTAAAATTACTTATTTCAGATAATAAATATGAAGACTCCCTTCAAACGGCTTTAAAACGTTATGCAAAATCAGATTTACTAGCCTTTCAAAATAGAAATGACGAAGCCATTAGTTTGTTAGATAAAATTCTTCAAGAACACAAAACAGAACCTATTATTCCTCAAGCGTTATATAAACAAGCGCAGTTATTTGAGTTAAAAGGCGCTATTGATAAAGCTAAAATGAACTACGAACTAATTATAGAAAATTATAGAGACGGTATTTTAATAGATGATGCACTTTTTCATTTAGCAGAAATTTACGAGAAACAACTAAACGAATCTCAAAAAGCAAAAGCCTTATACGAGCAAATTATTTTTAATCACGCCGATAGTATTTATTTTGTTGATGCTAGAAAACGCTACCGAACTTTGCGTGGTGATGCGATAAATTAATTATGATAGTTGCAGAAACCAATAGGTTACTTATTTCAGAGTTTACACTAAAAGATGCTCCGTTTTTTTTAGAACTTGTTAATTCGCCACATTGGATAAAATTTATTGGAGACCAAAAAACAAAAACTTTAAAACAAGCAGAAGATAGAATACAAGAAGGGCATCTTAAAAGTTATAAGACAAGCGGGTTTGGGTTTTACAAACTATTGTTAAAAGTAGAAAACAATAAACCTATTGGTACTTGTGGTCTTATAAAACGAGATACTTTGGACGATGTAGATCTTGGTTTTGCTTTACTTCCAGATTATGAAGGTATTGGTATAGGACACGAATCTTCTCTAGCCGTTATAAAATTAGCCAAACAAACATTCAAATTAAAAAAGCTTGTAGCCATTATAAATCCAGATAATAAGAAATCGATTAAATTGGTGGGAAAATTAGGGTTTACCTACGAAAAGAAAGTAAAACCTTTTGAAGATGACGAAGAACTTCTGTTATTTGCAAAAACTTTATAAAACTTATGATTATATATAACGTAACAGTAAACATTGATGAATCTATTCATGACGAATGGCTTATTTGGATAAAAGAACATATTCCTAAAGTTTTAGGAACCGGTAAATTTGAAAAGGCCACCTTGTCACAGGTTCTTGTTGAAGAAGATATGGGAGGTGTAACCTATTCTGTGCAATACCGTTCGTATTCTCGAGAAGCTTTAGATGCTTATTATAGAGAAGATGCCGATAGACTTAGAAACGAAGGCTTAAAAAAATTCGCTGATAAAATGCTGGCTTTTAGAACCGAGCTTCAAATTGTAGACGAGTATACTGTGAATTTTAAATAGTCTGTCATTCTTGCGAAGGCAGGAAACCTTTTAAAACTAAACTTGGCGTCTCCATGCCTTTGCGCGAAAAATAATCTCCGTTACTTAATTTTCGAGTTTTAGTTCCATATCTTCGTATTTATCATAAAATATCTGTGAATTCGTGGCATATAAACCAAACAATCATCAAGTAAAAGCAAAAAAGCATTTAGGTCAACATTTTTTAAATGATGAGACTGTAGCAGAAAAAATTGCAGATACACTCCTTTTAAAAGATTATAAAAATGTTTTAGAAATTGGCCCAGGAATGGGTGTGCTTACTAAGTACTTACTTAAAAAAGCTTGTACCACTTACGTCATAGAAATTGATACAGAATCTGTTGAGTATCTTCAAGCAAATTACTTAAACCTGGCATCAAGAATCATTGAAAAAGATTTTTTAAAATACGATTTAAACGAAGTATTTAATCAAGAACCTTTCGCTATTATTGGTAATTTCCCATATAATATTTCAACCCAAATCGTTTTTAAAACCTTAGAAATGCGCGATCAAATTCCTGAATTTTCAGGGATGTTTCAAAAAGAAGTTGCTAAACGTATTTGCTCTAAAGAAGGTAGTAAAGTGTATGGTATTCTTTCGGTATTAACACAAGCCTTTTACGATGCCGAATATTTATTTACAGTACCACCAAATGTTTTTAATCCGCCACCAAAAGTAGATTCTGGTGTTTTAAGACTTACCAGAAAAGCAGACTACACATTGCCATGCGATGAGAAATTCTTTTTTAGAGTTGTAAAAGCAGCTTTTCAACAACGTAGAAAAACACTTCGTAACAGTTTAAAAACATTCAATTTATCCGATAATTTAAAAGCAAATACTATCTTTGACAAACGTCCAGAGCAATTAAATGTGCAAGCCTTTATAGAGCTTACACAATTAATCGAAAAAGACGAATAAAACCCAATGGTCATTTCGACAGCGTGCAACGACGAGAAATCTCATGTCAGAAGAAAGCGAAAACATACAATTTCAATTAACTGATGAACTCATAGAGCAAGTAGAGTTGCTTATCGAACAAGAAAACGATGTAGCTCTTAAAAAGCGATTAGACGAGTTTCATTACGCCGATATTGCTGAAATTCTAGATGAATTAAATCTAGAAGATGCTATGTATGTTATAAAACTTCTGGATTCTGAAACCACTTCAGATATCTTAATGGAGTTGGATGAAGACAATCGAGAAAAAGTCTTAAGAAATCTTTCAGCTAAAGAAATCGCTGAGGAAGTTGAAGAGCTAGATACCGATGATGCGGCAGATATTATTGCAGAATTATCAGAGGTGCGTCAGCAAGAAGTAATTGATCAAATTGAAGACGAAGAGCACAAAGCAGAAATTACAGAGCTTTTAACATACGATGAAGATACTGCAGGTGGACTCATGGCAAAAGAACTCGTAAAAGTTTATGAAACTTGGACCGTTGCTGGTTGTATGCGCAGAATTCGTGGTCAGGCTAAAGAAGTAACCCGCGTACATTCTATTTATGTTGTAAATAAAGAAGAAAAGTTAATTGGTCGCTTGTCTTTAAAAGATTTAATTGTAGCTAAAAGCGAACAAAAAATTTCAGATATAGTAAAGGTTAATGTAGACTATGTAAACGTTAACGAAAACGTAGAAGAGATTGCCAAAATCATGGCAAAATACGATTTAGAAGCCATTCCAGTAATTCAAAGCGACGATAATAAAATCCTTTTAGGGCGCATTACCATCGATGATATCGTAGATGTTTTAAAAGAAGAAGCCGATAAAGATTACCAAATGGCGGCAGGTATTACTGGCGATGTCGAGGCCGATGATAGTATTTTGCAATTAACCAAAGCACGATTACCTTGGCTATTTTTAGGATTAATTGGTGGTATTGGTGCCTTTTTAATCATGGAAGGTTTCGAGAGTCTTTTTACAGGAAAAGCAGTCGTGTTATTCTTTTTTACACCGCTAATTGCTGCTATGGCAGGAAACGTTGGTGTACAATCTAGCGCTATAATAGTGCAAGGTCTAGCTAATGACGATGTAAGAGGAAGTGTAAATAGCCGTTTAATAAAAGAAATGCTCCTAGCAGCCCTTAATGGCGTTATTCTCGCCCTTTTTCTGTTTCTATTTGTATGGGCAGTTAAAGGTGAAATAATTACCGCCTTAGCTGTCTCAGTATCACTAGTTGCAGTAATAATTATTGCAGGACTCATCGGGACCTTTGTGCCATTATTTTTAAACAAACGTGGCATCGATCCAGCCATAGCAACAGGGCCATTTATTACCACAAGTAACGATATTTTAGGAATCCTTCTCTATTTCTGGATCGCTAAAATGATTTTGGGTATTTAGTATTTGGGAGTTACCACACCCTTCGTCTGCGCTCAGGGCAGGCGGTCGGGCTTGAAGTTTATCCTGAGCCAAGTCGAAGGGTTCCAATCTTTTTGCTCGTGCCTCACAAAAAGGATTTCCTCTGCAATCCCTAACGCAAAAACATCGTATTTTTGTAACTTAATTACATCAAATGAAAATTCTCCACCTCGATAGCAATCACAATTTATTAATCAATCAATTAAACGATTTAGGCTACGCTAATCACGAAGACTATACATCTTCAAAACAAGAAATAGAAGCTAAAATCCATAAGTACGATGGTTTCATAATTAGAAGTCGCTTTAGTATAGATAAACAATTTCTAGACGCTGCAAAAAATCTAAAATTTATAGGTCGTGTTGGTGCAGGATTAGAAAATATAGATTGCGATTATGCAGAGAAGAAAGGTGTTTACTTAATATCAGCACCCGAAGGCAATAGAAATGCCGTAGGCGAGCATACTTTAGGTATGCTATTATCACTTTTTAATAAACTAAACAAAGCAGATGCCGAGGTTAGACAAGGCAAATGGTTACGCGAAGATAACAGAGGCCTTGAACTAGATGGAAAAACGGTTGGATTAATAGGCTACGGGAACATGGGTAAAGCCTTTGCAAAAAAACTTCGTGGTTTCGATGTTGAGGTGTTGTGTTACGATATAAAAGATAACGTAGGCGACATCAATGCAAAACAAGTAACCCTTGCAGAGCTTCAAGAAAAAGTAGATGTCTTGAGTATGCATACACCACAAACACCACTTACATTAAACATGATTAATGCAACATTTATTAATCAATTTAAAAAACCATTCTGGTTTTTAAATACAGCAAGAGGTAAAAGTGTCGTGACTCAAGATTTAACAGAAGCATTAAAATCTGGAAAAATATTAGGAGCAGGATTAGATGTTTTAGAATACGAAAAAGCATCCTTTGAAAGCTTGTTTTCTTCAGACATGCCAGAAGCATTTCAATATTTAATAACTTCAGAAAAAGTGTTACTATCTCCTCACGTTGCAGGTTGGACTATAGAGAGTAAAGAAAAATTAGCGCAAACTATAGTTGATAAGATTAAGGCTAAATTTTGTTAATTTTAAAGCATGAAAAAAACCATTCTTGTTTTTTCACTTCTCATTTTAGCATTATTACTTCTATTTCAGTTTAGTAAGTACACTTTAATTAGTGGCAACATGGAAATGGATTATGTTATGGCAGTTATAGCCATTGTTTTTTTAGGTATTGGACTCTTTGTTAATAAAAAAATTCAAAAGCAAGATACTACTTCCAACAATCAAATAGATCTTCAGAAAATTGAGGAACTAGGCCTAAGTAAATGCGAATATGAAGTTTTAAAAGAAGTAGCTTTAGGTTTATCTAATCAAGAAATAGCAGATAAATTATTTGTTTCAGAAAGCACTATAAAAACACATGTTTCTAACCTTCTGGTAAAGTTAAATGCTAAACGACGCACACAAGCCATTCAAATTTCAAAAGCTCTTAATCTTATTTAATTACAGAAACTTACATCAAAGCAAAGCTTTGAGGGTTCTGCTAAATTGTCATTCCCGTGACGACGGGAATCTAAAAGTAAAACATCTTATTTCAAGCCAAAAGCACCAAAAAAGGAATAGGTGAATAATTATATTTTTATACTAGTTCTAATTAAGAAATGCTTTATTTTCTTAGCTTTACTACTAAAGTATTAGCAATTTAGTACTTTAGTATGAGTCTCAAACCTTCCTGTCACACTACTTTTGGATAACTAATCAATAGGTTGTAAATATGAAAAATACTGTAATTAAGTTTGGTTTTTATGCATTAATAAGTGGTTTTGTTTTCTTTGGGTTGCCGTTCTTTTTAGGAATGGGTGTAGATTTTGACTATGGCGAACTCATTGGTTATACATCCATGGTGCTTTCTTTATTATTTGTTTATTTTGGTATCAAACATTACCGAGACAAAGTAAATAACGGAAAAGTATCTCTAGCTAAAGCTTTAGGAATTGGTATGTTAATAGCTTTCTTTTCTGCTATTGGAGTCGCTGTTTTCGACTACATTTATACATCTCAAATAAACCCAGATTTTGCTACCGAATATTTAGAATATTCAGTAAAAAAATTAAGCGCCACATTATCAGCCGAAGAACTAAAGGTTAAAACAGCTGAGTTAACACAACAAATGACAGACTACGGAAGCCCAATTTTTATGGCATTTATGATGTTTGCATCGGTAATGATTCTTGGATTTATTATATCTTTAATTTCAGGATTAATTCTACAACGTAAATAATTTTTGTATGCAATCAAAAGCAACAACACCAAAACAATATCTGGAAGAATTACCAGAAGATAGAAAAGATCCAATGTCTAAATTGAGACAACAAATTTTAGAGAACTTACCAGAAGGTTTAGAAGAAACCATGAGTTATGGCATGTTAGGGTATGTCATTCCTCATTCATTATATCCAGATGGCTATCATTGCAATCCTAAGTTGCCATTACCATTTATGAATTTGGCTTCTCAAAAAAACTTTATTGCCGTTTATAGTATGGTTTTGTATTCTAAAAAGGAGCTAATGGATTGGTTTACTTCAGAATATGCAAAACGCTGTAAGTACAAGTTAGATATGGGTAAAAGCTGTATGCGTTTTAAAAGGATGGACGACATTCCTTTCGATTTAATAGGTGAATTAACAGCAAAAGTAAGTGCTGAAGAGTGGATAAATATTTATGAAACTGCAATAAAAAAATAAAGCTTCTATGAAAAAAAGAGTAACAGGTATTGGTGGTTTGTTTTTTAAAACCAAAGACCCTAAAGCATCAAAAGACTGGTATAAAAAACATTTGGGGTTTAATACCGACGATTATGGATGTACCTTTTGGTGGAAAGATGAAGAAGGTAATAAATGCTCAACCCAATGGAGCCCGTTTCCAGAAGACACTAAATATTGTGAGCCTTCAAAAAAAGATTTTATGTTTAATTATCGTGTGGAAAATTTACACGAATTACTTAAAGTTTTAAAAGAAGAAGGCGTTACTGTTGTTGGCGAGGTTGAAGAATATGAATATGGAAAATTTGGTTGGATTTTAGATAACGATGGTAATAAAATAGAGCTTTGGGAACCTGTAGATAAAGCTTTTTTGTAAGTGACAAAAAATTTCTCTTAGCTTAAAAGCGAAGATATTTCTATTCAAATTGTCATTCCCGAGAAATCGTAAATCTTTATAAAGGATTTAAAAAATTCCCGTAATTTGCCTTTTTTATTAATTAGATCATATTGACTTATATAGAAATTCTTCAATCTTATAATTTAACGGCAATACAATGGGTAGCCATTGGTTTTGCAGTTTTTTTATTGGGCTTATCTAAATCTGGGATAAAAGGTATTGGTATTATTATAGTGGTTATACTAGCCTTTGTTTTTGGTGAAAAAGCTTCAACAGGTGTTTTGCTTCCTATGTTAATTTGTGCAGATGTTTTTGCTGTTATTTATTATAACAGACATGCGCAATGGGGTATTATAAAAAAGCTAATCCCATGGATGATTGTTGGTGTTTTAGTTGGTGTTTGGATTGGTAACGATATTTCTGCACTTGTGTTTAAAAGACTTATGGCCATAATTATTATTGCATCTGTTGCTTTAATGTTTTATACTGAAAATAAAAAATCTAACAGCATACCAACCAATAAAGCATTTGGCATTACTACAGGATTTTTGGCTGGTTTTACAACAATGATAGGGAACCTGGCAGGTCCTATTTCAAATATTTATTTTCTAGCGATGCGCTTTCCTAAAAACGAATTTATTGGAACTGCTGCTTGGTTGTTCTTTATAATAAATGTTTTTAAACTACCGTTTCACATTTTTGTGTGGAAAACAGTTACAATAGAAACATTAGTTTTAAACTCTGTATTAATTCCTGCAGTTATTATTGGGTTTTTTATAGGTGCTTACATTGTTAAGTTAATTTCAAATGTAAATTACAGGCGTTTTATATTAGTTGTAACAGCTATTGGTGGAATAATCATGCTTTTAAAATAAACAATTAATTAGTTCTGTAACATAAAGTTAACTTATGTGACAGATATGTATAAAGCAATTAATTTTTTATTAATTTTACAATCTAACCAGAAAAAATAATTATAATATGTCTGATGAAAAAAATTTAAGCGACGACCTAAACGATATGTTAGGTGATGCTAAAGATGGAGCAAAAAAAGCTGCCGATACAGTAAGTGATAAAGCAGGAGAATTAGCAGATGATGCTAAAGAATTAGCTGGTGAAGCTAAGGAGAAAGCTAAAGAGTTTGCTAATGATGCAAAAGAAACAGCTTCTGAATTTGCAGGTGATGCTAAAGAGGTTTTAAGTAATGGGAAGAATATTGCTATTATAGCTCATATAACTTTAATAGGTTGGATTATTGCTTTGGTTATGAATAATAGTAATAAATCTGAATTAGGATCATTTTATATTAGACAAATGTTAGGTCTATTAATATTAAGTTTAGTATTAATGTTTATTCCTGTTATAGGATGGATTTTAAACATATTAATGCTCGTATTATGGATAATGAGTCTAGTTGGTGCTTTAGGTGGTGAAAAGAAACCTACGCCTGTATTAGGAGAACATTTCCAAAATTGGTTTAAGTCACTATAAATTATGTAGTATATAATTTCAATAAAAAAAAGAGGCTTTAAAAAGCCTCTTTTTTAGTTTTTAATGCGTCTTAGTCGCTGGCAATATCATTTTAAACACTTTTAATATTTTGTTTTCGTGTTTTTAGACAATAAGAACTAATGGTTTATTTTAGTCAGGTAAGCCAAAATCAAACGGAAGTAATTCTCCAATACGTTGATTGCCCATAGCTCCAGAAAAACGAATTTTAGTCACGTTAGTAAAATTCCCATAAAGATCTACTAAAATTTTTGGTACTAAGAACTCAATAGTAGAATCTTCTATTAGGTTATATGTTATTTCTACAGGTTCGTTTAATGAAACTTCTTTTATTGCAGAATTGTTTTTAGTTCTTACAATAAAAAAATCCCATGGATTAACTTTTAAATTGTTAAGGAATATTTCATATTTATTGTCCTCTAGAGATTCTGAATATAAAGCACGCATAAATTCTAATCTAGAACCTGTATAAGTCTTTTTTCTGTTTTTAAAAGCCTTTTGTGTATTAAAATCTTTTAAATTTTGATAATAACTGGTGCCAATAAAAGTTACTGATTTTGTGTCGAAAATATCTTTATCAAAATAAATTCTAAAATAAGTTAAATCATAATTTACTAAATATTGTAGTGCTTCATTTTTAATCTTAATGGGAGCTAAAGCATAAGCTGTTAGCATTTTATCTTTTTTGTGGTAGCGAATAATAATATCTTTTTCATTTAGAATGGTACATGAATTTCCAAAATTTGAAGACCCTAAAAATTCTTTTCTAAAAAGTCTTAGCTTTTGTTTTCGTGTTAAACCATCATTAGCATTTACAATAACCTCTTCTAAGTTTTCTTGAGTTTCTTTAAGTAAAATGGTAACGTTATTTGTATTTCTATAATCTGTTATTATTTGTTTTTTATAACCTAAAAAAGAGATTATTAATGGTGATTTTATAGCGTTAGAATATGAAATTGTGAATTGTCCTTTAGTATTTGTAACAACGCCTAAAGTAGTATTGTCAAAATATACCGATGCTGTTTCTATAGGTTTGTTAGTTATAGAATCTAATACAATGCCTTTAAATGTTTGAGAAGTGCCTTTAAAACTAAAACATAAAAATAGGACAATAACGAATAATTTTGAATGCATTATTTTTCAAAAACTTTACGTTCTAACTCCGCTTGAAATTCTTCCATTACTGGTTTTACAGTACTTTCGGGTAAATCGGCAATTCTTATATACATTAATCCATCAACCGAGTTATTAAATAAAGGGTCAACATTAAAAGCGACTAAGCGCGCGTTTTGTTTAATGTATTTTTTAAGTAATACAGGTAAACGTAATGCACCTGGTTCAATTTCATCTATAAACTTATCGAATTTGTTTAAATCGGCTTCAGCCTCATCAAAAACAAAGTCTTTATCGGCATCTTTCAACTTTACTTTAAATTCTTTCTTAGGATGCACGTATTGCGCAATATAAGGATCGTAGTAATGCGATTTCATAAACTCAACCATCAACGATTTTGAGAAGTTTGAAAATTGATTACTAATACTTACACCTCCAATTAAAAATTTATGTTCTGGATATCGTAACGTGGTATGCACAATACCTTTCCAAAGTAAAAATAATGGCATAGGCTTTTGTTGATATTCTTTTATGATGAAAGCCCGACCCATTTCTATAGATTGACTCATCATTTTATGCAACTCTGGCTCAAATCGAAATAAATCTTGAAGGTAAAAGCCATCTATACCATATTGTTCATAAATTTTAGAGCCTAAGCCCATTCTGTATGCACCTGCAAGTACTTTATTTTCATTATCCCACAAAAACATATGGTGGTAATAATCATCAAAAACATCTAAATCGATAGCCTCGTTAGTGCCTTCACCAACTTCTCTAAATGTAATTTCTCGTAAACGACCAATTTCACGAAGTATGTTAGGCATATCTTCTGCTTGAGCTAAAAACACTTCGTAATTTTTACTTTGTAAAAGGCGCGAATCTTTTTCTCTAAGCGCATTAACTTCTTTAGTCATTAATGCACTATCAACTGGGGTTACAATATTTTTGGGTGCTTTCGGTGTTTTTAATGTGGACGAAATATTATCTAATATTTTCGATTTGTCTTCAAACGCATTAGAAAGCATATAGGTTTTACGTCTTAGAAAATCTGAAAAATCATCAAGACCTGTGTGTTCTTTTTGGTCTTTAACAGAAATGGGTTTGCCAATTCTAACCTTAATAGTACGTCTTTTTTGTGTTAATACTTCCGAGGGTAATTTAGCAGTTCTAAACGTATCACTAATTTTAGAAAGCTGATAAAATAATTTGCTGTTTTTAGCATGAAAATAAATAGGAACTACAGGAACTTCGGCTTTTTTAACCAGCTTCATAGCAGCTTCTTCCCATGGCCTATCTACAACTAATTTTCCATCGCGATAGGTAGATACTTCTCCGGCAGGAAAAATACCCAATGGATGCCCGTCTCTTAAATGAAGTATGGAATTTTTAAATCCCGCAATACTAGATTTTACATCTTTTCTGTCTTCAAAAGGATTAACAGGCATAATAAAGGGCGCTAAAGGCTCTATTCTATGAAGTAAAAAATTTGCAATTATTTTAAAATCTTTGCGTTGCTCAAGCATTAATTTTAAAAGTAAAATACCATCTATTCCACCAAGCGGATGGTTTGAAACTGTTATGTATGCGCCATCTTTTGGTAATCGTTTTAAATCTTCTTCAGGGATTTCAAATTTAATTTGAAATTCTTCTAAAATTCTATCTAGAAAATCAACATCTTTAAGGTGTTTATGTTGTTTGTAAAACTTATTTAAAGTAGATATTTTAAGGGTTTTCATTAAAAGCCAACCAATAAAAGTGCCAATAAAGCCATATTTATCTATTTGGATAGCTTTAGCAACTTCTTTTGCGCTAACTAACCCGATGTCTTCCTGCTTCCCCATGAGTGTAAATGTAGTAAATAATCTATTTAGTTACTAGTTGAACGGTTTCTTGAGTTAGTTGTTTCATTAGTATAGTTTTATCAGTTTCAATTTGGGCTATAGCTGCTTTATTGTAATGACGAATTGTATAAATAGATACATTTTCATTACAAGTTACTTTAAATTTTGCTTTTAAATGTTGTAGTAGCTTCTCTAGATTATTATAAACATTATCAACACAAACAGAAAAACTGATAGCTGAATTTTGAATAACATCTACTTTCATTTTATATGTATGTAATAGATTGAAAATGTCGCTTATGTTTTCCTCTACGATATACGAGAAATCTAAAGAAGATAGCGATATTAATACTTGATTCTTTTTAACAATAAAACACGGCATCATAGGTTCTAAAGTTTCATTCTTTCCAATTTGGGTGCCTTTAGCTTCAGGATTTAAAAACGATTTTACAAATAAAGGAATTTCTTTGCCTTGTAGAGGTTGTAACGTTTTTGGATGAATAACTGAAGCCCCATAAAATGCCAATTCTATAGCTTCTCGATATGATATTTTATTTAATAGCTGTGCGTTTTCAAAATAACGCGGATCTGCATTTAATATGCCAGGAACATCTTTCCAAATGGTTACGTTATTTGCATTTAAACAATACGCGTAGATTGCGGCTGTATAATCGCTACCCTCTCTACCAAGTGTTGTTGTGAAGTTATTTTCATCGCTACCTAAAAATCCTTGGGTAATGTTTAAAACAGATACTTTAAAGTTTGATGAAATTAAGCGTTGTGTTTCTTCCCAATTTACGTTTGCTCTTCTGTAATAATTGTCTGTTTTTATTTGAGTTCTAACATCAATCCAGTTATTGTTTAATCCTATTGAATTTAAATATTCGCTAATTATTGTGGTAGAAACAAGCTCTCCAAAACCAATTACTTGGTCGTAAACAAAATTATAATCAGGTGATTTATTAGTTTTTAAAAAAATATTTAATTCATCAAACAAAAGATTTACTTTCTTAAATCCATAATGGTTAACATTATCAAATAAATCAAGTAAGATTTGATTGTGATATTTTTTTACGTCTTGAAGTGAGCTTTGAAGTTCTGTTTTATTTTCAAAATAGTTTTTAATTACAAGTTCTAATGCATTTGTAGTTTTCCCCATTGCAGAAACTACAATAAGTGTATTTTTATAACCTACAGTTTTTAAAACTGAAGCTAAGTTTTTTACACCGTTTGCATCTTTTACAGAAGCACCACCAAACTTAAATACCTGCATTTATTTTTCGTAATTAATTTAAAATAAAATTAATCTATTCTGGAAATATAATTATCAATACCTACTTCATCTAACCAAACCACATCCCAATCACGTAATACTTTTGCGCCTTTTTTTTCGTAAAATGTAATGGCTTTTTCGTTCCAGTCTATAACCTCCCAGTTTATGCGCCTAACACCTAGCTTTTTAGCGTATTTTACAACTTCATCTAAAAGTGCAGTACCCAAACCTGTACCTCGCATAGCTTTACTTACTATTAAATCTTCTAGATGAATAATTTTACCTTTCCAAGTGGAGTAGCGATTATAAATTAAAGCTATACCTTCAATATTAGAATTTACCTCTGCAACAAAACAATGAAATGCAGGATGTTCTCCAAAACCATCATTTTCCAAGTCTTCAACTGTAACTTCAACAGCTTCAGGTTCATTTTCAAATATTGCTAATTCATTAATTAAGTGAAGCACATTAGGCATATCACTTTTTTTTGCGTTTCTAATTGAGAATTCCATAGTTATTTAAATATCTATCAAATATAGTTTAAAGTTGACCATCTTATGGTATATAATTTTAACGATAACGTTGTAGTTTGTTAAAATTTATAGATATTTGTGCTAAACAAAACCAATATATATGTCTCAAAAACTACAAACCTTAGGAGAGTTTATTATTGAAAACCAAGCGTCATTTCAATATTCTTCGGGAGAATTATCAAGTCTTATAAACTCAATTCGATTAGCAGCAAAAGTGGTAAATCATGAGGTTAACAAAGCCGGATTAGTCGATATTATTGGAAAAGCAGGTGATACTAATATTCAAGGTGAGGATCAACAAAAATTAGATGTTTATGCTAATGATAAGTTTATCCAAACACTTACAAATAGAAATATAGTTTGTGGTATTGCTAGTGAAGAGGAAGATGATTTTATATGTATAAATAGCCAAGATGAAAATCATCAAAATAAATATATTGTTTTAATTGATCCTTTAGATGGGTCTTCAAATATTGATGTGAATGTTTCGGTAGGAACTATTTTTTCTATTTATAGACGAATAACTCCGGTAGGAACTCCTGTGCAAATTGAAGATTTTTTACAAAAAGGAAGCGAACAAGTCGCTGCAGGATATGTGGTTTACGGAACATCTACAATGTTAGTTTATACGACTGGCGATGGCGTTAATGGCTTTACATTAAACCCTGCTATTGGGTCGTTTTATTTATCGCATCCTAATATGGAATTTCCTGAAGATGGAAATATTTATTCTGTAAATGAAGGTAATTATTTTGATTTTCCTTTAGGGATTAAAAACTACATAAAGTATTGCCAGAAGGAAGAAGAAGATAGACCTTATACTTCTAGATATATTGGGTCTTTAGTATCAGATTTTCATAGAAATATGATTAAAGGCGGAATATATATGTATCCTCAAGGGTCTAAAAACCCTAATGGTAAATTACGATTGTTATATGAATGTAATCCTATGGCATATTTAGCAGAACAGGCTAATGGTATTGCAAGTGATGGGTTTACTAGAATAATGGATATTGAACCTACAGAATTACACCAGCGCGTACCATTTATTTGTGGAAGTAAAAATATGGTTAAGAAGGCGGAAGAGTTTATGAAAAATGCTTAATACGAAAAAAAATAAATAAAAAATGCGAACTTTTCAGTTCGCATTTTTTATTTATACTAATTATTATAAGGATTACATAGCAACTAAATCACCAGTAACATCTTTAGAAGGTAAATTAGATTTACCCATTAAATAAATATCTACTTGTCTTGCAGCTTCTCTACCTTCAGAAATAGCCCAAACAATTAACGATTGTCCACGACGCATATCACCAGCAGTAAATATGTTAGGAACGTTTGTTTGATATTTTCCGTATTCTGCTTTGTAGTTAGAACGTGCGTCTTTATCTAATCCTAATTTATCAGCTAAAGTGCTTTCAGGACCTGTAAAACCTAAGGCTAGTAAAGCTAAATCGCATGGCCATGTTTTTTCGGTACCTTCAATTTCTATTAATTGCGGGCGTTGTCCAGGAACCATTTTCCACTCAACATTAACCGTTTTTAAAGCTGTTAATTTTCCGCTCTTATCTTTAACAAATTCTTTAGTATTAATTAGCCAATTACGCTCAACACCTTCTTTATGAGAAGACGATGTTTTTAATTGCAATGGCCAAAAAGGCCAAGGTGTAGTTGGCGAACGGTGTCCTGGAGGTTTTGGCATAATTTCAAAATTAACTACCGATTTTGCTCCTTGACGGTTTGATGTTCCTATACAATCTGAACCTGTATCACCACCACCAATTACTATAACGTCTTTGTCTGTTGCTAATACTTGATCTTTAACTTCTTTTCCAAATACAACTTTAGTTTGTTGTGTTAAGAAATCCATAGCTTGTACCACACCATCAGCATCAATACCAGGTGTTGGTAAACTTCTTCTTTCTGTAGCACCACCACAAAGTACAACAGAATCGAATGCTTTTAAATCTTCAACATTATAATTAACACCAACATTTACGTTAGTTTTAAAAGTAATGCCTTCAGCTTCTAAAATAGCAACACGACGGTCTATAATGCCTTTTTCCATTTTAAAGTTTGGAATCCCATAGCGTAACAAACCTCCAACTTCATCATCACGCTCAAAAACAGTTACCGTATGTCCAGCTCTATTTAATTGTTGCGCAGCAGCTAATCCCGCAGGTCCAGAACCAACAACAGCAATTGTTTTTCCTGTTCTTGTTTTTGGTGGCTGAGGTTTAATCCAACCTTCTTTAAAGGCACGCTCAACAATATTTTTTTCTATATTTTCGATAGATACAGGATCTTCAATTATACCTAATACACATGATTGTTCACATGGTGCAGGGCACAATCTACCAGTAAATTCCGGAAAGTTGTTTGTTGAATGTAGTATCCAAGAGGCTTTTTGCCATTCACCTTGGTGTACCATATGGTTAAAATCAGGAATTAAATTTCCTAATGGGCAACCACTATGGCAAAACGGAATACCGCAATCCATACAACGCGATCCTTGTTTTGTTATTTCTTCTTCAGAAAGCGGCTCAGTAAATTCTTTATAATGCTTTACACGATCTTCTACAGGTTTGTAGCTCTCATCTTGTCTTTCAAATTCTTTAAATCCAGTTACTTTTCCCATGACACTATGCTGTTGTTAATTCTTCTACCATTGGTTCTTCAGTCTCTAAACGTTTTAAAGCACGTTTGTATTCTATTGGCATCACTCTTACAAAATTAGCAAGACTAGTATCCCAATCTGCTAATAATTTTTTTGCAAGACTACTGTCTGTATATAGTGCGTGTTTTTCAATAGTTTGTTTTAAATCTAATGCATCTTCACTTGTAATATCTTCAAACTCTATAGTTTCAGTATTACATAATCCATTTACAAATTTGTTTTCTGGATCGTAAACATAAGCAATACCACCACTCATACCTGCAGCAAAGTTTCTTCCGGTTGTACCTAGAACGATTACTTTACCACCTGTCATGTACTCACAACAATGATCTCCAACACCTTCAACTACTGTTGTAGCACCAGAGTTTCTTACTGCAAATCGCTCACCTGCAATACCATTTATGTAAGCTTCACCAGCAACGGCTCCAAATAAACATACATTACCAATAATAATATTGTTTTCGGCTATAAAATCGGCCTTAGCAGGTTTCTTAATAATTAGTTTGGCTCCAGATAACCCTTTACCTAAATAATCGTTAGTATTTCCTTCTAATGTAAATGTTAATCCATGAGCTCCAAAGGCTCCAAAACTTTGTCCGGCAGAACCAGTAAAGTTAATATTCATGGTGTCTTCAGGTAACCCTAAATGACCATAAATTTTAGAAATCTCGTTACTTACTATAGCACCTACTGTACGGTCTATATTGTTTATTGGATACTCTAAAGTCATTTTCTCTTTACGATATAAAGCTCTATGAGAATCTTTTAGTATTGTAAAGTCTAAAACTTCGTCTAAATTATGATCTTGAGTTTCTGTATTTCTTACCGTAAGTTGTCTGTAAGCAGTAGGTCTGTGCAGTATACTTGATAAATCTAGTCCTTTAGCTTTATAATGCTTAATAGCTTTATTAGCATTTATTTTATGTGTTTGACCAACCATTTCAGCCAAAGTTCTAAATCCTAATTGAGCCATAATTGCTCTTAATTCTTCTGCGATATAGTAGAAGAAATTAATTACATGTTCTGGAGTTCCTTTAAAGTTTTTACGTAACTCTTTATCTTGAGTTGCAATACCAACAGGACACGTATTTAAGTGACACTTACGCATCATAATACATCCTGATGCTACTAGTGGTGCTGTTGCAAAACCAAATTCTTCGGCTCCTAATAGTGCTGCAATAGCTACATCGCGTCCTGTTTTTAACTGGCCATCACATTCTACAACTATTCTACTTCTCAAGTTGTTTAAAACTAAAGTTTGTTGCGCTTCTGCTAAACCAAGTTCCCATGGTAAACCTGCATGTTTTAACGATGTTAAAGGAGAAGCTCCAGTTCCACCATCATAACCTGCAATTAATACAACGTCGGCTTTAGCTTTTGCTACACCAGCGGCAATTGTACCAACACCAACTTCTGATACTAATTTTACATTTATTCTTGCTTCGCGATTAGCATTTTTTAAATCGTAAATTAATTGTGCTAAATCTTCAATTGAATATATATCGTGATGCGGTGGTGGTGAAATTAACCCTACAAAAGGCGTTGAGTTACGTGCCGCGGCAATCCATGGTAAAACTTTTTCACCAGGTAGTTGCCCGCCTTCACCAGGCTTAGCACCTTGTGCCATTTTAATTTGTATCTCTTTGGCGCTTGATAAGTAATGTGATGTTACTCCAAAACGACCAGATGCTACTTGTTTAATAGCCGAGTTACGACTATCTCCATTTATATCTTTTTGGAAACGTTTTCTATCTTCTCCACCTTCACCAGAATTAGATTTTCCGCCAATTCTATTCATTGCGATTGCTAAGTTCTCATGAGCTTCACGAGAAATAGATCCGTAAGACATGGCTCCGGTTTTAAACTTTTTAACAATCTCTGTCCAAGGTTCTACCTCTTCTAAAGGAATAGGGTCTAAGTTATCGAACTCAAATAAACCACGAATGGTCATTAAGTTTTCAGCTTGTTCATTTATTGCTTTTGCATAAACATCGTAACTAGCCTGATCACTTAACCTAACTGCCTGTTGTAATTTTGAAACTGTAGTTGGGTTAAATAAGTGGCGCTCACCATTACGCCTCCATCTATAATCGCCACCAATATTTAAACCTAAGTTTTTATCGATAGAATTATCTGGATATGCTTGTTTATAACGTTGATCAATTTCTTTTTCAATTTCATATAATCCAATACCTTCTATTCTTGAAGCGGTGTATGGGAAATATTTTTCTACAAATTGAGAGTTGAAACCAACAATTTCGAAAATTTGAGAACCTCTATACGAGTGTAGTGTAGAGATACCAATTTTGTTCATTACTTTTAAAATACCTTTTCCAATAGCTTTATTGAAATTATCGACTGCTTTTTGCTCGTCCATACCAGTAATGAAGCCTTCTTTAACTTGCATTCTGATAATTTCGTTAACCATATATGGGTTTATAGCACTTGCGCCATAACCAAATAAAGTTGCAAAATGATGTGGTTCGCGTGGTTCTGCCGATTCTATAATAATATCGAAATAAGAACGCTTACGTAAACGATTTAATTGATGATTTACATAAGAACATGCTAATAACGCTGGAATTGGAGCAAAATCTTTATTTACGCCTCTATCAGAAAGAATAATAATATTTGTTTTTCTTTCTAAAGCTTTTTCAATTTGAATGATAATATCATCAAGTGCATTTTCTAAACCATTCATACCCTCAATTTTTGGGTATAGCATTTGAATGGTTTCAGCTTTGAAACCATCTATATCAATGGTTCTAATCTTTTCTAAATCGGCGTTTGAAATAACAGGGTTCTGAATTCTTAGCTTTCTACATTGCCTTTCTGTAATGCTAAAAATGTTTCTGTCCTTACCTAAATTTAAACTAATATCTGTAACAATTTCTTCACGAATACCATCTAAAGGTGGGTTTGTTACTTGTGCGAATAATTGTTTAAAGTAATTGGATATTAATTGAGGTCTATCTGAAAGTACAGCTAAAGGTGTATCAATTCCCATTGACCCTAAAGCTTCTTTACCTACGATTGCCATAGGTGTAATAACCTCTTGAATATCTTCAAACGTATAGTTAAATAAGCGCTGGCGTGTTTTAATATCAATAGTTTCAATAGGACATGTTTCACTTGTGTAGGCTACGTCCTTTAAGTGTAAACGTGTTTTGTCTAACCATTCCTTATATGGTCTTTCTGAAACTATTTTACTTTTTATTTCTTTGTCTTCAATAATACGTCCTTCATTCATGTCGACTAAGAACATTTTTCCTGGTTCTAGTCTTCCATGTTCTTTTACATCTTCTGGAGCAACATCTACTACGCCAATTTCCGAAGACATAATTAATTTTCCACTTTTGGTAACTGTATATCTTGAAGGTCTTAAACCATTTCTATCTAGTAAAGCACCTACATAATCTCCGTCTGTAAATGGTACTGATGCAGGGCCATCCCAAGGCTCCATTATACACGCGTTATATTCGTAAAAAGCTTTTCGCTCTTCAGACATAGTTGCATGTTTTTCCCATGCTTCAGGAATCATCATCATCATAATTTCTGGTAATGATCTTCCTGTATGTGTTAATAATTCAACCACCATATCCATAGAAGCAGAATCTGATTTTCCTGGTAAAATTATTGGGAATAATTTATCTATTTGTGGTCCGAAAACATCACTTTTCATGATTTCTTCACGAACACGCATTCTACTTACATTACCACGAAGCGTATTTATTTCACCGTTTTGGCACATATGTCGAAAAGGCTGAGCCAATTCCCAAGTAGGCATTGTATTTGTTGAGAAACGTTGGTGTACTAAAGCCAAACGTGTTACTAAATCTATTTGTTGTAAATCGGTATAATATGGTCCAATATCTTCAGGCATAATAATACCCTTGTATATTAAGGTTGTTGTAGATAAACTTGGTACATAAAAATAACCACTTTCAGAAATTTTTGATTTTCTAATAGTGTGTTCTGTTATTTTTCTTGCAGCGTATAATTTAGCTTTAAAAGTAGCCTCATCAATAGCTTCTGTTTTGCCTACAAATAGTTGTTCTATATTAGGTTCTGATGCTAAAGCAATTTGACCTAATTGAGTTGAGTCAACAGGTACTTTACGCCATCCTAAAATGGAAAGCCCTTGAGCTTCTACTTCTTTTTCAAATGTAGATTTACAAAAATTATATTGGTTAGCAACTTTAGGTAAAAATACCATACCTACAGCATATGCTCTTTGTTCTGGGATATCGAAATCACAAACACGTTTAAAATAATCATGAGGGATATCAATTAATAACCCAGCACCATCACCAGTTTTTCCATCGGCACTTACACCACCACGGTGTTCCAGTTTTACAAGAATTTCTAGAGCATCATGAATGATTTGATTTGTTTTTTCTCCTTTAAGATTACAAATAAAACCTGCACCACAGTTCTCGTGTTCAAATTCTGGCAAATAAAGTCCTTGCTTTTTAATCATAGTCAACAATAAATTAATTTAAAAACTTGGGTTGAAAAGCTAAGATACGCTCTAAGATTTGAATTACCATACGGTGTATTTCATTATTTCGATTTTAGAAGTCAACTGGATGTAAAAATAATTATATATCAATATTAAACCCCTTTTTTAATAAATAATTAATCTATAAAATTTTGTTAATATATAGGTATATCTGAATTTATGTTAAGAAATCAATTAATAAACGCAAATTATTGTATGAATAATTAGAAAATACTGACAATAATTGAATTATCACAGTTGTTAATAATTCAATAAAACAAAAAATTAGCATGATACCCTTAAAAAAATAGGGTAAAAAATAAAATATCTACAAAAGTTAGTCAAATACCCCTATTTTTTATGGGGGTTAAATGTTTTTCACATAGTTTAGCCCCGTTCTTAAGGAAATTTTAGATCTAAAAAAACTTAACTCAGAACAAAAACTAATCAAATTTTAGATCTATTTAAATTAAATAACTTAAAAATAAACAATGATGAAAAAAATTATTACACTTTCAATGCTTTTTGTAGCAACAGCGTTATTTGCACAAGAAGAAGGTTCAAAATTATCAATCAGCGGTAGTGTTGATGCTTATTACAGAGCTAACCTTACGGCGCCAAGCGACGAGAATGCAATCGCTCCTGGATCGTCTTTTGCTAACCTACCAGGTTTTGCTTTAGGTATGGCTAATGTTATTTTTTCTTATGAAGGCGAAAAAACAGGTTTTGTAGCTGATTTAGTAGTAGGTCCAAGAGGAACAGATGCTATTTTTGCTTCTCCAATGTACTCTGCAACTGGAAACATAGTTAATCAATTATATGCATACTGGAATGTAAGTGATGCCGTAACATTAACAATGGGTAACTTTAATACTTTTTTAGGTTATGAGGTTATTTCTCCAACAGCTAATTTTAACTACAGTACATCTTACTTATTTTCTTACGGGCCTTTTAGTCATACAGGTTTAAAAGCTGATATTGCTTTATCTGATGATTTTAGCTTAATGTTAGGGGTAATGAATGACACGGATTTAACTGAATTTAACCCAACTGGAGATTATGCATTTGGTGCACAATTAGGTTATAAAGGTCAATTCTTAAACTTTTTATTAGATCCTTCATTTACTGAGGTTGATTTTACAGGTGGATTTGATTTATCTGATGATTTCTTCTTAGGAATTAATGCTGCCTATTTAACTGTTGAGGATGATGGTGGTTCATTTGCAGGTGTTGCTTTGTACCCACAATTAGCAACTTCTGATTCATTTACTATTGGATTAAGAGGTGAATATTTTGCTGAAACTGAGTTCTTTGGAGCTATTGGAGCAAGTGATGCTGATGGTGATTCTTCTGTATTTGCTGTGACATTAACAGGAAGCTTAGCTATAGAAAACTTAACTATTAAACCAGAACTTAGATTAGATAGCGCAAGCGAAGAAGCATTTATCGATAATGATTTAGCTGGATCTAAAAGTTTAGGTTCTTTTGTTTTAGCAGCAATATACTCTTTCTAAGAGAAAAAAATATAAAAAAGAGAATAAGGCAAGTTCTCTAAAACTTAGAGAACTTGCTTTTTTAATTAACTAACCCTAAAAATTATAAAATATGTCTTTATTAAACATGCCCCTTATAATTCAAGATACTGCTGCCATTGAAGGCGACATGGGAATGATGTGGATGCTTATTTCAGGTATCTTAGTATTCTTCATGCAAGCAGGTTTCTTTTTAGTTGAATCTGGAATGACAGATTCTAAAAATGCTGTAAACATAGCGATGAAAAATTTCCTAGATATCGCAGTTGGCTCTTTAGCTTTCTGGTTTATAGGGTATTCTTTAATGTATGGAGCAGATATGGGTGGAGGTTTCTTCCATTGGGGAGGTTTTACTTTCTCTCAAGGAGCTGCAGATTTATTCTTCCAAACGGTTTTTGCTGCTACTGCTGCAACTATTGTTTCTGGAGCTATTGCTGGAAGAACTAAATATACAACATACGCAATTTTCAGTATTATATTAACGGCTTTCATATATCCAATCGCTGGTGGTTGGGAATGGAATGGTGGTTGGTTAAACAATACTGATGGTATAATGCCTGCTGAATTTATCGATTTTGCTGGTTCTTCTATTGTTCACTCTGTGGGTGGATGGGCTGCACTTGTTGCTGCTTGGATGGTAGGACCTAGAATTGGAAAATTCCTTAATGGTAAACCAATCGAAATGCACGGTCATAACCAAATGTATGCTACTTTAGGTGTATTTATCCTTTGGTTAGGATGGTTTGGTTTTAATGGAGGTTCTCAATTAGCTTGGGGTGGTGACGACGCTACCGCAGCTTCTCAAGTTGTTCTTGTTACTAATTTAGCTGCGTCTGCAGGTGCTTTAGGGGCATTATTGTTAACTTGGATTAAAAATGGAAAACCAAACTTAAGTATGACTTTAAATGGTGCACTTGCTGGATTAGTAAGTATTACTGCAGGTTGTGGAAACATGAGTGAAGGTGGTGCTGTTTTAGCAGGATTACTAGGAGGTCTATTAGTGGTGTTCTCAATTGGTTTTGTAGAAAAAACATTAAAAATTGATGATGCTGTAGGTGCTATTTCTGTACACGGTATTTGCGGTGCTTGGGGAACTTTAGTAATAGGTCTTTGGGGTATTGATGGTGATGCTGGTATTGGAATATTCAATGGTGGTGGAGCTGCTCAGTTAGGCGCTCAAGCTATTGGAGTTTTAGCATATGCTGCTTGGGCAATTGGTTTGTCTTTCATTTTCTTAGGTATTATGAAAAAGACAGTTGGCTTAAGAGTTACTGAGGCAGAAGAAATTGCTGGACTTGACTGGACAGAACATGGTTCTATTGCTTACCCAGGTAAGAGACAAAGAGAAATTGAAGATTAAATTTTTTAAAATTAAAATAATATCTAAAAGATGCCTTAGAAATAAGGCGTCTTTTAGATTTTTATAAAGACATAAAAAATAATAGGATTTATAAAGGTTAGTTATCAAAATTAAATATTTTCTTATTTTAACCAACTAAACAATTATAAGATAAATGAATTATGAAAAAAATTGAAGCAATTATTAGAAAATCTAAATTTAGTGCTGTAAAAGAAGCATTGCATCAAGTAGATGTAAACTTCTTCTCTTATTGGGATGTAACAGGTTTAGGTAATGAAAAAGAAGGACATGTTTACAGAGGTGTAAGTTATAGTACTAGCGATATTCAAAGAAGATACTTATCAATAGTAGTAAATGACGATTTTGAACAAGTAACCTTAGAAGCCTTATTAAAATCTGCTGCTACAGGAGAAGTTGGAGATGGTAAAATTTTCGTTTCAGACATTACAGAAACTTATAGAATAAGAACTGGAGAAAAAGGAGGAGACACTTTAAAGAAAACATCAAAATAAAATAATATAATAATATGGAAGGATTATTTACAGCTAACAATGTATGGATGATGATCTGTACGGCACTTGTTTTCTTTATGCACACAGGATTTGCATTTTTAGAAATCGGGTTAACAAGACAAAAGAACACGATTAACATTTTATTTAAAAATATTTTTATAATAACTGTTGGGTTATTATTATACTACATAGCAGGATTTAACTTAATGTACCCTGGATTTGCTGAAGGTTCAGCAGGATTTATTGATTTTGCAGGATTTGGTATTGCAGCCCCAGAAAACGGAATGACTCCAGAATATGCTGATGGTGGTTATACATGGTGGACAGATTTCTTATTTCAAGGTATGTTTGCTGCTACCGCTGCGACAATTGTATCGGGAGCTGTTGCTGAGCGTATGAAAATTGGACCTTTTATGATTTTTACAGTAATCTATGTTGGATTAGTTTATCCAATTGCAGGTTCTTGGAAATGGGGTGGTGGATTCTTAGATCAAATGGGATTCTATGACTTTGCAGGTTCAACATTAGTTCACTCTGTAGGTGGTTGGGCAGCTTTAATGGCTGTTTGGTTATTAGGTTCTAGAATTGGGAAATTTAAAGACGGAAAACCTCAAGCAATTCCTGGACATAGTATTCCATTAGCTACGGCTGGTGTTTTAATACTTTGGTTAGGATGGTTTGGATTTAATGGGGGTTCTGTACTTTCTGCCGATCCAGAATTAACATCACTTACTTTAGTTACAACATGTTTAGCTGCTGCTGCAGGTGGTGTTGTTGCTGCTTTAGTATCTTTTATTAAATACAAAAACTTAGATTTAACCATGTTCTTAAATGGTATTTTAGGTGGTTTGGTTGGTATTACTGCTGGTGCAGATGTTATGACTCCAGAAAGTGCTATTATAATTGGTGCTATTGCAGGTGCGCTTATCGTATTTGCGGTTGCTTTTGTAGATGCTATTAAATTAGACGATCCTGTTGGAGCAATAGCAGTACACTTAATATGTGGTATTTGGGGAACTTTAGCAGTTGGAATCTTTTCAACAAACCCAGAGCATACATTCTTAATTCAGTTAACAGGTGTTGCTTGTTATGCAGTATTTTGCTTGGTATGTTCTTTCTTAATCATATTTACGCTTAAGAAAACAGTAGGTATAAGAGTTTCTGAAAAAGAAGAAATAGAAGGATTGGATGCACATGAACATGGAATGGATGCTTATCCAGATTTCCGTTTAAATGAGCACTAATCCTGTAATAATTTAGTTTAGTTTAGTTTGATGAAAAGGATATCTTGCGTTATGCAAGGTGTCCTTTTTTTTTGTGTTTACTTTCAGAATAATAAAGAGGTCAAAGTATTATAGTATTATAAGTACTCTGTTTAAAATCAATTAACATAACTCCATAAAAAAGCCTTCATTTTTTAGATGAAGGCTTTACTTTTATAGACATTATTTATAATACTTATGCCGAGTTTCTACTAGCATTAATATTACCAAATAAAGAACGTGTTACTATTTTCTCATAAATAATTTTGTCTGGATCATCAGCAGCAACACCTGCTTTTTCAAATTCTTGAAGCTTTTTAAGAGCAAACTGTTGTATGGTAAGTAGCGGTAATACAATAGATTCTCTAACTTCGATAGATGCTCTTCCAGA
This sequence comes from Algibacter sp. R77976, assembly GCF_044594645.1. Lineage (GTDB taxonomy): Bacteria > Bacteroidota > Bacteroidia > Flavobacteriales > Flavobacteriaceae > Algibacter_B. The sequence goes on along the minus strand of NZ_CP138989.1, from coordinate 732,052 downwards.
CGGCTCGTTTTCCATTAATTCTTCATAACCTGTAAGCTTTAAAAGTAGCCTTTTTGTTGTTTGGTATTCATCATGAATAATGTTCCAGAAACCTCCAAACTCTTCGTCTTTAGACATATATTTTGTTAAGTCAAAGAACGATTTAGTTAAAGACATCATACTATTTTCTAATAGTGTTCTGAAAAATTTGGAGTTTTTATAAAGTGTTTCTACTTTACTAAATTCACCATTATCTTCATATTTTTTAAGTGCAGTTCCTACACCATAAAAACCTGGAACGTTTTGCTTTAATTGACTCCAAGAACCTACAAAAGGAATGGCTCTTAAATCAGAAAACACCAATTTATCTGATGTACCTCGTTTTGAAGGTCTACTTCCAATATTGGTTTTGGCATAGAATTTTAAAGTACTCATGCGTTCTAAATATGGAATAAACATAGCATGACTCTTAAAGTCTTTATAAGTTTGGTAACTTGTTTCGGCTAAATCTGTCATAACCGTTCTGTCTGTGTTAGACATTTTATTTTTCTCACCATCAATTCTGTTTTTTATTCCAGAACTTATTAATTGTTCTAGGTTGAATTGTGCAGAATCTAATGTTCCAAAATTAGAACTAATAGTTTGTCCTTGAATAGTTAACTGTACTTCTTTGTCTTCAATAGTTGGTCCTAATGAAGAGTAAAATTGATGTGTTTTTCCACCACCACGCGCTGGTGGTCCGCCACGTCCATCAAAGAATATCGCCGTTACATCATATTTTCTAGACATTTCAGTTAGCAACTCTTTAGCTTTATAAATACCCCAGTTGGCCATTAAATATCCACCATCTTTTGTACCATCAGAGAAACCTAGCATAATGTGTTGTTTACTTCCTCTTGCTCTTAAATGAGCCATGTATTCTGGATTAGTATAAAGTTGCTCCATAACTCCAGGCGCATTTTCTAAATCCGGGATAGTTTCAAAAAGTGGCGCAACATCAACTGTTAATTCATCTTTAAAAGCAACTATTCTTAACATAGCAAATAATTGCATCACGTTAAGTGCCGTTTGATTATTACTTATTATGTAACGGTTTGCACCTCGTTCGCCATTACTTTTTTGAATGTCTTTTATAATAGAAATGGTTTTTAATGTATTTCTAACCATTTCATCATCAAAAGCTTCTATATCAGCTATGTCATCTGTAGCTTTTGATAGTATGTTAATTTGATCGGCTTCAGATAAATCATGATAATTGTCTGGGAATGAAGAGTTACCTGTAGCAATTAAACTATCTATTACCGTAGTAAAAACGCTATGGTGAATTCTACTATCTTGACGAATATCTAAAGACGCAAAACTATACCCAAAAATATGTACTCTATTAATTAGATTATTAATTTCACTTACATATAATGATTGATGTTCATTGACTATAACATCTCTAATACTTAGTAATTCTCTAATAAGTTCTCTTGAAGACATAATATCTTCATCATCACCATTTTGATTTGTACTATAGCTATAAAATATAGTTTCTAACTTAATAACACGCTCTTCAACCCCTCTAAAAGTTAGCTTTTTTCTTAAGTCTTTTAAGTCTTCGTAGTATTTTTTATGAATTGATTGCTTTAATTTTTTAGCAACCTTTAATGTGGTATCTGGTTTTACAAAAGGATTCCCATCTCGGTCTCCTCCTGGCCAGAAACCAATATTTATAATTTCGTTGTGTTTTTTTCCATCGTCATAAATACTAGTTTGGATGTAATTATATATAGAGCCAAATGTTTCATAAAACACGTTTTCTAAATACCAAATTAAACTTGTAGCCTCATCATAAGGCGTTGGTTTTTGGTGTTTAAAGAAAGGTGTTTTTCCTAATTGTCCAAATAAATTATTAATTTCAGACAAGTTGTTTTCTTTTATGGCTTCTGTTAAATTAGTTATAATACCTAAAACAGATCCCGGGTAAAACTGTGTTGGATGCGCTGTTAAAACAATACGAACTTTAAACTCGTCAAGGTATTTTTGTAAGGCTTCTAGGTTGCCTTCAGATAAAGCAGTTCCTTTTAAATTTCTTAAAGTACCAACACCTTCCATATTATTTACAACTGGAAAAGCTGCATCTTCAATAGCATCAAATAATACCACTTGACGCTCTATATATTGAATAAACCTAAACAATAGGTTAATTTGGCTTTCTTTATTTCTACGTGCTTGGTATTTTTGAAAAAATGTTTCTACAATAGTTGTAGGGTTATCTCCTTGTTTAAAACCTTTTTTACAAGTTTCATGAAATAAAGGGAGTAAGACACCTGTTTTTGTTACGGCGTCAAAAGGTAAGGTCATAAATATACTATTGTATATCTGGTATTTTGATAAAACACTTTGATTGAATCGTGTTAATTTTGGCTCTACGGACATATATCGTTCTATTAAAAAATTTAAGCATAAAAATAGTGAAGCTATAATGAAAGAGCGCATAGTTTAATAAGATTTATTGATTTTTTTACATAGACGAATTATGTTTAGGAATAATTAAAAAAATGACTATTTAAACCGTGCTTTTTGTAATTATTTGAGTATTCTTTTTTCTCATAATTAGAATTAATCTACGATTGCTTAAAACCATTACTATTTAATTGTATGATAAATATCATACTATGAGTAAGGTCTAGCTAGTACCTTTGCCCTTTTATTTTATCTATAAACAAATAAAACTACTTATGAAAAAAACACATTCATTTCATATACCAGTTATGGGAATTGGGTTTACAATAGATTCGCCTTTAAAGGTTGCCCAATACGGAATAGATTCTGTTATTTCTTTAGTTGACGATATATTATTAGAGAAGTTAAGGAAAATGTACAGCGATAAATTTGAAATCCCATATGCTGAGATAACAGATAAAGTTGATGATTTTAGAGCTAAACGAATTACATCGTATTTAAATTTGATGAACGATTTAGTTGATAAAAAATTTGAAGCTTTAAAAAGTATTGCCCTAGAAAAAGGTGACGATTTTAAAGCCTATTTAAACATGCTTCCTACCGGATCATTAATAAAATCAGAATTTAAAAACCTTTTAGATAAAGGGAGTAATGTATCTGAAATTAAACAATGGATTTCTCATAATTTAAAAAAGGGAAGTATTGATGTAAACATCATGACCAAAGTTGATAAAGATAATTATATAAAAGATGAAAAATTACCGATAGAGTATAATGATGCTCATGCAGCTTTAAGAGGTTTTGTAAATAGTAATTTAAAAGCTTCAGTAGTGCTTTCAGCAGGTATGAATCCTAGACTGTTTGCTTACATGAATCAATTTGATAGTTTTTACCCTAATGCTAACGGCGCTTTTGAAAAGAAAATTATTTTAAAAGTTAGTGATTATAGATCAGCTTTAATCCAAGGAAAATTTTTAGCTAAAAAAGGCTTATGGGTTTCAGAATATAGAATTGAATCTGGTCTTAATTGTGGTGGTCATGCCTTTGCTACAGATGGTTATCTTTTAGGTCCTGTTTTACAAGAGTTTAAAGAAAAGCGAGAGGAGCTTAGAACGTCTATTGAGGAGGTTATGAAAAAAGAATTAACCAACCAAGGGCGTATAGTTCCAGAACATGCCTTAAGAATTGAAATCACAGCTCAAGGAGGAGTTGGTACTCACGAAGAACATGAATTTTTAATTGATAAATATCAATTAGATTCTGTAGGGTGGGGATCTCCTTTTTTACTTGTTCCAGAAGCTACAACCGTAGATAACAAAACGTTAGATAAGCTTGTAGAAGCTAAAGAAGAAGATTTATATTTAAGTGATATTTCTCCTTTGGGAGTGCCATTTAATAACCTTAAAGATAACACCAAAGATTTTGAGAAAGAGGTGTTAATTAATAAGGGTAGACCAGGAAGCGCATGTCCTAAAAAGTTTGTTGCTTTAAACAAAGAATTTAAAGAAAAAGGAATTTGTACCGCATCAAGAGAATATCAATATTTAAAAATTAAAGAGTTAGACCAGGAAGGTTTATCTTCAAAAGAATATGAAGCTAAATTTAATAAAATTGTAGAAAAATCTTGTACCTGCGTTGGGTTAGGGACTTCTGCATTATTGGCTTATAATATAGAAACAAGAGTAGAAGGCGAAGGTGTATCTATTTGCCCAGGACCAAATATGGCATATTATTCAAAAGTGATGAGCTTAAAGAATATGACAGACCATATTTATGGAAGAGCTAATATGATTACTAGAACAGATCGTCCAAATCTATTTATTAAAGAACTTTACATTTACATCGATTATTTAAAAAATAAATTAGAAGATGCTAAAGTTGTAATGAATAAAAAGGAAGAAAAATACTTAGTAACGTTTACTAAAAACTTAAACGAAGGTGTTTTGTATTATAAATCGTTGTTTAGCGAATTAAAAAACAAGTTTCAAGATATTAAAACGGATGTTTTAAACGACTTAAATGAAAGTGAAAAAGCATTACAATTAATTGCTATTGAAATAGAAAAATTGTCGATACAAAATAAAGTTAAGCCTGTTTTAACTTAGAACTTATATATATTACTTTTGTATTTCGAACACTAATTAATAATAATGGATTTAGTAAAAGAAATTAATCGTCTTAAAAAAGAAAAGAACGCTGTTATTTTAGCACATTATTATCAAGTAGGAGAAATACAAGATATAGCAGATTATGTTGGTGATAGCTTGGGCTTGTCTCAAAAAGCAGCAGAAACAGATGCAGATATGATTGTGTTTGCTGGTGTACATTTTATGGCAGAAACAGCTAAAATTTTAAGTCCAGAAAAAACAGTTGTTTTACCAGATTTAAATGCCGGTTGTTCTTTAGCCGATTCTTGTCCTCCAGATGCTTTTGAGAAATTTACAAAAGCGCATCCAAATCATGTGGTGATTACTTATGTAAACTGTTCGGCAGAAATTAAAGCTTTGAGTGATATTGTTTGTACCTCCTCAAATGCATTAAAAATTGTAAAATCTATTCCAAAGGAAACACCAATTATATTTGCTCCAGATAGAAACTTAGGGCAATATATTATTAATGAAACTGGGCGTGATATGCTACTTTGGGATGGTAGTTGTATTGTGCATGAAGCATTTTCTATGGATAAGCTTATTGAGCTTCACAAAAAATATCCTGATTATAAAATTATTGCACACCCAGAATCTGAAACGCATATTTTAGATACAGCAACATATATAGGGTCTACCTCAGGAATGATAAATTATGTAAGGGAGCATCAAGATCAAAAGTTTATTGTAGCTACCGAAGCTGGTATTTTACATAAAATGAAACAAGAAATGCCAAATACCGAATTGGTTCCTGCTCCTGCAAAAGAAGATAATACTTGTGCCTGTAGCGAATGTCATTTCATGAAAATGAATACACTTCAAAAATTATACGATTGCATGCTTAATGAGTCGCCACAAATAGAAGTTAATCCAGATATTATTGAACGTGCATTGTTGCCAATAGAACGTATGCTAGAATTATCTAAATAATACTATGAATACAGATTATTTGGTAATAGGTTCGGGTATTGCGGGTTTAACTTTTTCAGTTAAAATGGCTGAAAAGTTTCCAGACCGAAAAGTTGTTGTAGTCACAAAAGCAAACGAGGACGAATCTAATACCAAGTATGCTCAAGGTGGTGTTGCTATTGTATCTAATAAAGAAGAAGATTCCTTTAAAAAACATATAAAAGACACTTTAATTGCTGGCGATGGGCTTTGCGATGAAGATGTTGTTAAAATGGTGGTTAAAGAAGGTCCAGACCGTTTCGAAGAATTATTGCTTTGGGGTGCTAATTTTGATGTTAATGATATTGGCGAATTTGACTTAGGAAAAGAAGGCGGGCATTCAGAATATCGTATTATACATCATAAAGATATTACCGGTTATGAAATTGAAAGAGCTTTATTAACTAAAGCGCATCAATTAGAGAATATTTCTATTTTACCGCATCATTTTGCTATTGATTTAATTACGAATCATCAGATTAAGGATCATGTTTCTGACGGTTTAACTTGCTTTGGTGCCTATGTTTTAGATCAATTATCTGGAGATATTTTCACTATAAAAGCAAGCAGTACATTGTTAGCTTCTGGAGGTATTGGTTGTGTTTACGGGCATACTACAAACCCAGTAATTGCAACAGGAGACGGAATAGCCATGGCATACAGAGCTAAAGCACGAATTAAAGATATGGAGTTTGTACAGTTTCATCCAACGGCTTTATATGAAGCTAAGGGAGAATCTTCCTTTTTAATTTCTGAAGCGGTTAGAGGTTTTGGTGCTTACTTAAGAAATAAAAAAGGCTATCGATTTATGCCTGATTATGATGAACGTGCCGAACTTGCATCAAGAGATATTGTATCTCAAAGTATTGATAGTGAATTAAAAAAATCTGGAGAGTCTCATGTGTATTTAGATTGTACACATCTAGATATGGAAGCTTTTATTAAACATTTTCCTAATATTTACAACGAATGTTTAGAGCATCATATTGATATTAAAACCGATTGGATTCCTGTAGTGCCTGCATCACATTATTTATGTGGTGGGATAGAAGTAAATAAGGAAGGAGAGACAACCATTAATAATTTATTTGCTTGTGGAGAATGTTCTAGAACAGGGTTACATGGCGCAAATAGGTTGGCTTCAAATTCCTTGTTGGAAGCCTTAGTTTATGCACATAATATTTATAAATATCAATCTAAAAAAGATTATAAATATACACAGGTAAATATCCCAGATTGGAATGATGAAGGTACTAATATTCCAAAAGAGCATATATTAATACAACATAACCTAAAAGAATTACAAGCTTTAATGCGTGATTATGTAGGTATCGTTAGAAGTAATAGACGATTAAAACGTGCTATTAAACGGTTGGATTTAATTTATGAAGAAGTTGAAGATTTGTATAGAGAATCTAAAATAACAACGTCACTTTGTGAATTACGAAATATGATTAATGTAGCACACCTTATTATTAGACAATCTTTAGATAGAAAAGAAAATAGAGGAGGATATTATAATATAGATAACATAAAAAAAGGAAGCCTATAATATTATAGACTTCCTTTACTAAGTTCAAATTTTTTGGGCAAAAAAAGGTCTTATTTTCCTAGCATTAATAATTCACCACATACAATTTCTGTGATGTAGCGTTTGTTACCATCTTTATCATCATAGCTTCTAGAAGTTAATTTACCTTCAATAGCAACCTCTTTTCCTTTAGTAACATATTTCTCAATAATTTGGGCAGTCTTTCCCCAAGCTACAATATTGTGCCATTGTGTGTCCGTAATTTTTTCACCTTTATTATTGGTGTAGCTTTCATTTGTAGCAATATTAAATTTTGCTAAAGTTTTTCCTGATTCTAGATTGATGATTTCTGGATCGTTTCCTAAGTTACCAATCAACTGTACTTTGTTTCTAAGTGTGTTCATAATTTTAATGTTTTTTCGTTTAACAGTTAATACTATCGAGTTCTTATGTTTCGACATGGCAAAGATGTGAGACTTAAAATGTTTTAATCGGTTAGTAAACGTTTGTGTTCGTTTGTAAATAATTGTAGTCGTTTAAATCGTTTTAATTCTTTGTTATAATTGGATAGTGTTATTTTTATTTTTTTGAAATAAAATATGTATTTTTATAAAAATTAGTAATTATGGCTAAAGTTTGTTTAGAATGTAGTGAGAAGTTAATAGGAAGAAGTGATAAAAAATTCTGTAGTGATTATTGCAGAAACGCGTATAACAATACTATAAATAAAGATTCTAAAAATCTAATTCGGAATATTAATAATCGCTTAAGAAAGAATTGGAGAATTTTAGAAACTTTAAACCCTAAACAAAAGACAAAAACCACAAGAACAAAACTGATTCAAAACGGTTTCGATTTTAATTATTTCACAAGTATTTATACTACTAAAGCAGGCACTATTTATTACTTTGTTTACGATCAAGGCTATTTACCTTTAGAGAACGATTTTTATGCTCTGGTAAAAAGGGAATAGAATTATTGTAACTTTTTTGTAAGCTGTGAAACTTATTATTAGAATTAAATAATCATTTCAAATTTAAAAAATGAGCACACCAATTATTGTTGTTATTTCCATTAGTCTTTTTGCGTTAATTGCATATTTAATTTATTACTATAGTCCTAAAACAATTATTTTAAGACGATTAAAAAACTTACCTAACCAGCGTGTAGGTAGTTTGAAAACAAAAACGTATTCTAAAATAGAAGGTAAAGCCTTAAATATTGATGAGCCTTTAATAGCACCTTTAAGTAAACGTAAATGTGTATTTTATAAAATGAAAATTCAAAAGAAAGTGAAATCTGGAAAAAACTCGCATTGGAAAACTATTGTAAACGAAGAAGTAATCCAAGATTTTTTTATAGAACAAACAGGAGAGCGTGTAGTGGTGCTTCCAACTAAAGTACCTAAAAACTATTATGACTATTTAATAACAGATAAAAAAACAAGTTCAGGGTTGTTTAAAGAACTCACACCAGAATTTGAAACGCTCTTAAAATCCTATAATATCAAAACGGATAACCTATTAGGTTTTAATAGGCAACTACGTTACACAGAGGCTATTGTAGAAGTTGGTGAACGTATTACGGTAGCTGGTTATGTTAGTTGGCAAAAGTTAGAGAATCCAGTTAAAGATTATAACTATTCTAGTATAGCTTCGGTTACTGCAAAGGGAAAGGATAAAATTTTAATAACAGATAGCCCAAAAGCATTAAAACCGAAACATGGTCGTGTGTAAAATTATAACAACTCTTTTTCTAAAGCTGCTTTTATAATACCAACACTATTTTTAGCTGCAAATTTACTCATTAAATTCATACGATGAGTTTCTACAGTTTTGGGGCTAATAAATAATTTTTGTGCAATTTCTTGTGTTGTTAGTTCCTCGTATATATATTGCAAAACTTCTTTTTCTCTTCGTGTAAGTTTTATAGTTAAGGGCTTCTTTTTTTCTTGACCAATGGAACGATTCAATAATTTTTTCTGAATATCTTGTAGTAAATATTGTTCACCTTTTAATACCGATTCAATAGCCTCTACTAATTCTTGAGTATTGGTGTTTTTAAGTAAATACCCCGAAGCACCGTTATTTAACATGCGCTTAACAAAAGAAGTTTCATCAAAATTACTAAGCGCTATAATTTTTAATTCAGGATGCGATTTTAACAATATTTTGCACAAGGCAATACCATCAATATCTGGTAAGTTAATGTCTAAAAGTAGTACATCTGGATGCGTATTTTTTAAAGCAGAAATAGTTTCTTCTGCATTAGCATATTTACCAATTATAGAAATGTCAGGATGGTTTTCTAATAAGGCATCAATCCCGTTTCTAATCATTTCATGGTCGTCTGTTATGGCTATATTTATCATAACGTATTTAAATCAATTTCTATCGTGTTAGATGTTCCTTTAGTATTAGAAACTATTTCAAAATTAGCGTTTAAATACTCAACGCGCGATTTTATGTTATTTAAACCAATACCAGGTTTGGTGTTTTCAGTCTGTATATATCCTTTGCCATCATCTTCTACGGTTAATAAAATGGTGTTATTACTATGGCTAATTTGTACATCTATATGTTCTGCTTTGGCATGCTTAATAGCGTTGGTTACCAGTTCTTGAATGATTCTAAAAATATTGACTTCTATTTTTTTATTTAAGTCTACGGCATCACCAATATATTGAAAATTAATATCTGGTGTGTGCGTATTATTCATATTCTCGCAGTAGTTGTTTATGGCTTCAATTAAGTTGAAGTTTTTAAGTGATGGCGGCACCAAATTATGAGAAATAGCACGTACTTGCTGGCAAGAATTATCAATCATGGTTACGGCTTCATTAATCACGTCGTTATTCATTTTTAATAAAGCAGATAGTTTGTATTTTATGGCAGACAAATCCCCATTTACTCCATCGTGCAGTTCTTTTGCAATTCTTAAACGTTCTTTTTCTTCGCCGGCAATAAGCGATTCTAAAGTGAGTACTTCTTGTTCTTTTTGTATGGTTACTAGTTGTTGCTGAATGCGTTTTTGGCGTTGTTGAAATACAAACCATAATAGTATGGAGGCTAATAATAGGGAGATGATTAATATGGTCATTATGCGAAATTTTGATTTGTTTTTTTGAATAGACAATTCTTGATTTGATACTATTAACTTCTGTTCTGCAATTTCTTTTTCTTTTTTTTCGGTTTCAAATTTTGCGTCTGCGTCTGCTAAAAGTTCAGTTTTTTCTCTAGTAAAAAGTAAATCATTATAATCATTGGCTTTTTTTATAAGCTCATAAGATTTCTTGTAATTGGCTCTTTTATATTCGGTGTCTGACCATAGTTGATAACCATCGGCTCCAAAACTAGGAGAATCTTCACCCTCTTTTGCATATAAATTGTCAAATTCTTTAAAATATTGAACGGATTTTTCAAGATTATTTCTTTTGTTTTCAAGTTCTCCTAATTGAATTAAATTTAGAAGAACATCATAGGTGTTATTTCGAATTTCTGCGTATTTTTTCGCTGTTAATATGGCATCATGTGCTTTAGAATTTAAGTTCATTGCTATGTATAAATCACCTAATGCTGAATTTACACGAAAGCAGGTTTCTGGAGATTTTGTCCGTTTACAAATGTCTAAACCATTTTCTAAATATATTCTTGCGCTATCTAGTTTTTTTTCTTCGATATAATAATAACCTAAAGTTTGAGTAGATGCACCTTCCACCCTAATATCATTTGTTTTTTTACTACTTTCATAAGCTAGCATTAAATACTTTTTACCACTTTCGCGAATATTAGATCTTAGATATAATATCGCTTGATTAAAATACAAAAGACCTAATTCTTTGTCATTATCCTCAATTAAAGCCATGGCTTTTGAGTTATAATCTAATGCTAAGTCCATTCTGTCAGAATTCTGATAGCTTAGAGAATAGCTTTTATAAATACTTGAACGCTTTTGCGGGTTATCATTTTTGTCTAATTCACTTAAAGCTTTATCGAAGTAAAAACGAGCGGAATCGGATTGAAATTTTATATCCAATGCGATGCCTCGACTCTCATAGGCTTTTATAATTTTATAATTATTAGCAATCAAAGATTTTTTTAGACTAATCTTTGAGTATTTATAAGTGCTATCTATGTTAACCGGAATAAATGCCTTTGTTAATGCAAGGTATAGATCTATCTTACTTGAGTCCTTAAGTTTTGCATTTCGAAGAAGTTTCTTCAAACTATCAATCTCCCGAGTTTGAGAAAACCCAAACGAACTAAAAAAGACCATAAAAAGGAATAGGAGAATTTTTTTCAAAATAGTTGATTTTTAGTGTTTTAAAGATAGTGTAATTATTATTTATATCTGTGCCTCTGTCAAATCCATAGGAGCTGTTTTTTTTGTATCAGATAGATGTATGTTACTTTCTATAAAACTTACAACCTGTTCCACAACCCGTTTCGACTTTAAATTATGGCCTAAACCTTCAGTTTTTAAAATGTTTAGAAACGGCACGTGTTTTATGATATATTCGGCTTCACATTTTGGTACTACGGGATCTTTTGTATCATAAATAAGCAAGCTATCTTTACTTATATCTTTTAAGTGTTTCGAAATACTAAAGGTGTGTAACGGGAAATCTGTATATACAAACATGAGTTTTTTAGCACCTTCTATCACGCTGTGAGATACGCCTAAACAACAAGAGAATTTTTTAAGAATAGCCGTTGCTGTAGCAAATGTATTCATCATTATAAATTTAGTAGGATGGCATTGCTTTTTTGAATTACCCATGGCAGCAATTGCAGTTAAACCTGCAATAGAATGTGTGATTACAGTATGCCATTTTACCTCTGATGCTAGTATAGTTTTAATGCCTTTAGCATACAGAAAAACAGATAAAAATCGACCCGGTGCTGTACCATGTCCTGGTGCATCAACGACCATAACTTTATAGCCACGACCTACTAGTTCGTCAACATAAACGCGCCATCTCGCACCATTGCTACACCAACCATGTAGCATTAAAATAAGTGGTCCTTTGCCATACGTGTAGGAGTAAAATACGGTGTTATCTACATAAAACTTTTTTTTAATACCTTTTTTGTAAAATGCAATGGCATTATCTGATAACTTTTTATTGATTACGATAGACAGGAACTTGATGAGTAACCTGTATGCTGTTTTTGGGTGTAAGCCATGTATAGCATGTAATATGTGTTTAATTTTTCTTACATAAAAAGGAAAAAACTGCTTGGTAATTAGCTGTTCGCTATTATTTTTATTCGAAGATGCTTGATGTAAATCTCTAGATATAGTCATTTTCATGGAGCTTATTTTTTATTTCCTTTTATAATGTAGAGTTCGAGTGCGTTACAATCTATTTCGCAATGCGATTGCAAGTCCCTAATGGTTTTATTAGCGTAGTAACCAATTATTAGAATAACTTCAATACCTATAAGCCAATACATATTAATCTCTGAGATTAATAAAGCAATAGGTTTTAAAACGATGGTTGTCGTGTTTAGAGTAATAAGAATTATAAGTAAAAGTGATGTTTTCATGTTTGAATGGATTGAATTAATAGCGATTGCAAGTTGCTTAAATTCAAGCATTAAACACTCAGGTAAAAACCTGAAATACAAAACTCAGGGTTTTCTCTGATATAAAATTGTAGACAAAAAAAATCGTCTTGTAAAAGACGATTTTTATAATTTAATTGTGGTGTGTATAAACTTATTTCCAGTTTTGCCCTTTTAACTGCATAGCAGCTTTTAGCACATCTTTTTGGCTTATTTGACCTACTAATTTCCCGTTTTCAACAATCGGAAAACGACGTCTATGACTTTTAATAAATAAGCTAGCCGCGTCAAAAATATTCATGTTTCCATCAATAGTATCTACATCTTTAGTTATGTATTTTTCTATAGTCATATCTTGCATGGGCATATTGTAATAACGACTTTCACTAATTTGTTTTATACAATCAGTTTCAGAAATTATGCCAACTAATTCGCTTTTACCATTAATTACTGGCCCACCAGAAATCCTGTTTTTAATTAAAGACTGCATAACACTCTCAATAGATTGGTCGGAAGTAAATGTTATTAAGTCCCTAGTCATATAATCACTAACTGTTAAAGGCGTATTGTCTGTAACATTTTCCTGTTGTTTTCTAGCCCCTTGAAAACTCTTTATTCCCATAGTTTATAAGTTTTAGTAATTTTAAATATACTTATTATTTTTTAGATTTCCTAAAATAGCATTAGTGCCCATTGTAGAGATTTGTCCTGTTTTAATTAGAATTGTAATAATTCTTTAAATGATAATTAATATTTTTTTAAGAGTTTAAGTGGTATTTTTTTATAGTTTTAGCACATAAATAACACATTAGAAAAAATGAAAAAATTATTTGGATTGGTTTTATTAATAACGAGTTTTACCTTAGGTGCTCAGAATAATTCGGAGTTACTAAAGCACTATGAGGCGTATTATAAGCAAATGAAATCTCAAGGCGATACACAAGGTATTATAAATGCTATGACACATTTAAATGTATTGTCACCATCAGAAGCAAGAAAAGATACTTTAGCTTATATATATATGAGCGAAAATAAATTTATGCAAGCACTTAACACTATAGGAATAGAGCAAAATACTACAGATTCTGATATTGCAGTTGAGGTAAAAGCCATATCTCTAAAATCTGTTAAACAGCCTAAGTTAGCTATTGCTCATTTTGAAGAATTATTTAAAAGAGATCAAAACCCGCTAATAGCTTATGAGTTGGCAGAGCTTTATATGCAGACTCAAAACTTAGCACAAACAGATAAGCATATCGCTTTTGGTTTAGCAAATTCTAAACCCGAAATGAAAAAGGCATTTTACGAAACACAAACACCTTATGAGGTGCCTTTAAAAGCTGCGTTTATGTATATGGATGCCTTGTCTACTTACAATAAGGATGTAAAAAATAATATAGATGCTGCAGTTGGTATTTTAGATAAGGCTTTGTTAGCAGCGCCTAATTTTAGCCTAATTCAGATTTCCAAAAACGAATTATTAAGACAAAAACAAGCATTACAACAAGCGTCTCAGCCTAAAAATTAATTTGACTTAAGATTAAAATGAAAAAAGGTTCTAACTATGTTAGAACCTTTTTTTGCGTGTAATTATAAGAATTAAGGCTTTTCTATAGATCTATTATCAAATTCAATTTTTTTATTCATTTGAAAACTTAAATTTGAAAATGACACTAAAAACTCTTTAATACTCTTTAGAAGTTCTTCTTTACTTGTTGTTGTTAAGTTCGATAAACTTTCAAGTTGAAGCAGTTTAGTTTCTAAAACTAAAATTCTAGAAAGTATAGAATCAGAATTTAAAGTTTTAGGAATGTTCTGTTTCAATTCTTTTATAAGCAGTTTAATTACTTTTTTGTTATCATTAAAATAGCTTAGGTCTCCTTTTTTTATATCAACAATAAGTTCTTCTAATTGTAAATACTCAGGCCAATCTGCAACAATATCTGCTGTTTTAGAGTCTAAAATATACTCAATGTACTTTAGTTTAGAAATGTCTTGCTCCGTTATCTCTTGACTTTTATTTTGTTCCGTTTGCTCTTCTTGAGCAATTTCTTGTGTTTTTTTACAAGCAGAAAATAAAATTAGAAAACTAAAAACAACTAAGGTTTTAATATGCATTTGGGTTTTTATTTAAAAAGAATATGCTACAAATATAAAGTAATCGTTTATTTTTTAATCCATTCAATAAAAATCAAGTTAAGTATAATTTTGTAAAAACATAAACTTTTTAATCCCTATGCAAAAACGCTTCAATAATTGTATATTTGGACTACCCTATAAATACCCTAAATCTTAATTAATATGCTAGAAAATTTTTGGTTTAATGTCGAGTATGGTATCAACCATGTGCTAGATATTAATGCTTACGACCATGTTTTATTCCTTATTGTTTTAACCGTGCCTTACGTCTTTAAAGATTGGAAACGTGTATTACTACTCGTCTCTATGTTTACCCTTGGGCATACGCTATCTTTAATATTAGCCGCTTACAATGTGGTAACGGTAAATGCAACCGTGGTTGAGTTTCTTATACCAATAACCATTTTAATTGTTGCGTTATTTAATGTGTTTACTTCTGGTAAAGGCGCCCAACGCGAAAAAGTTGGCGTACTTTTTTTAACAACCCTGTTTTTTGGTTTAATACATGGCTTAGGCTTTGCGCGCGAGTTCCATATGCTATTAGGCGAAACCGATAATAAACTAGTTTTACTTTTAGAGTTTGCTTTAGGTATCGAGCTTTCTCAAGTTATAATTGTATTTGTAGTACTGTTTTTAAGCTATGTAGTGCAAACCATATTTAGATTTACCAAACGCGATTGGATTATGGTAATTTCTGCCATAGTAGTTGGTTTAGTAATCCCAATGATTTTAAATAGCGACTTTTTAAATTAGCCTCTATTTTTTTCATTTCCTTGAAGAAGAAAATTTTTAATTTGGGCGTTACCCTAAAGGGTCGGGCTTTCACTACTCGCTTCCTCCTGCGTCGGCGAGCTCAAACATACCGTTCAATCCCTAACGCAAAAGTAGCACTCAAATTAAACTTTCATAAAACTTTAACGAATTGGCGTTGTAATTAAAATACATACTAACTATATTCGTTATACAGACTGCGTTAAGGATAGAAGCGGCATCCTTTTGCTTTTTTTAGCAAAAGACCTGCCTGCCGGCAGGCAGGTATAGCGAATAGCCTGACCCTTTAGGGTAACGCCCAAATAAATAAAATTAATGCCTAAAAATAAACAACTTAAGTACGATAAGGCTTATTTAAGAATTGCCCAAGAATGGGGAAAATTATCTTACTGTAAACGCAGGCAAGTTGGTGCCATTATTGTTAAAGATAGAATGATAATTTCAGATGGGTACAACGGCACACCTTCCGGCTTTGAGAATTTTTGTGAAGATGATGAAGGTTATACAAAATGGTACGTATTACACGCCGAGGCTAATGCTATTTTAAAGGTTGCAGCATCAACACAATCTGCAAAAGGAGCAACACTTTATATAACCATGTCGCCCTGTAAAGAGTGTAGTAAATTAATCCACCAGGCAGGTGTAATTAAGGTGGTTTATCACGAAGCTTATAAGGACGATTCTGGATTACGATTTCTAGAAAAAGCGGGTATTGAATTAGAACAAATTGAAGATTTAAAAGCATAATGGCATATCAAAAAAAATATTTACCACTAGTTTTTGGCGTTGCTATAGCAGCGGGTATTTTTATTGGCGGAAAATTAAATTTTGGCGACTCTTCCGATAGGTTGTTCTCTACAAACAGTAAAAAAGATAAACTCAACAGGCTTATTGATTATATTGAATATGATTATGTAGATGATATTGATACAGATAGTATTGTTGATGTTACCGTAAATGGTATTTTAGAAAACCTAGATCCGCATTCGGTTTATATTCCTAAAGAAGACATGGCGCGTGTTGCCGAAGAAATGAAAGGTGATTTTGTGGGCATTGGCGTTAGTTTTTATACCTAC
This sequence comes from Algibacter sp. R77976, assembly GCF_044594645.1. Taxonomy (GTDB): domain Bacteria; phylum Bacteroidota; class Bacteroidia; order Flavobacteriales; family Flavobacteriaceae; genus Algibacter_B. The sequence goes on along the minus strand of NZ_CP138989.1, from coordinate 715,443 downwards.
AGAGATACTATTGCTGTTATTCGTGCTATAGAAAATGGGCCAAGTGCCAAAGCGGGTATTAAAGGCGGTGATAGAATTATTATGGCTAATGGCGATTCGTTATATGGTAATAAATTAAAAGACGGAGAAATTATTAAGAAGCTAAAAGGGGTTATAAATTCTAAAGTCAAACTAAAAGTATATCGAAGAGGAGAGCCAGAACTTTTAGATTTTACGGTTAAGCGAAGTGTTATCCCAATAAAAAGTGTCGATGCTGCGTATATGTTAACCGAAAAATTAGGCTATATAAAAATTAACCGTTTTGCAGAGTCTACGTATAAAGAATTTAAAGCTGGTATTGAAAAACTAGAGGCTTTAGGAGCAACCGAGATTGCTTTAGATTTAAGGGATAATCCTGGAGGCTTTTTAGGTATAGCAGAAAAAATTGCTGATGAGTTTCTAGAAGATGACAAACTTATCTTATTTACTAAAAACAAACGTGGCGATATTGATGAAAGTTTTGCGACAAGTAAAGGTGATTTTGAAGATGGTAAAGTATATGTTTTAATTGATGAGAATTCTGCCTCGGCAAGCGAAATTGTTGCAGGTGCATTACAAGATAACGATAAGGGGACCATTATAGGACGACGTTCTTATGGTAAAGGACTCGTGCAACGCGAAATGGATTTAGGAGATGGTAGTGCGGTACGTTTAACGGTGTCTCGTTATTACACGCCAACAGGGCGTTCTATCCAGCGACCATACACCAACGGCAATAAAGATTATTACGACGAGTATTTTGAAAGATTAGATAGTGGTGAACTTCTAGATCCCGAAAAAATACAGGTAGACGATTCTTTAAAATTTACAACGCCAGGAGGGAAAATAGTGTATGGCGGCGGCGGTATTATTCCAGATGTTTTTGTGCCTATAGATAATAGTATGCAAAACGAAACATTATCTTTTTTACTACATCGCGGGTTTTTTGGGAATTTTGTGTTCGAGCAATTAGAAATGGATCGTCATCTCTACGACGATTATGAAAGGCAAGGTTTTATAGATGCTTTTGAGGCTGGTGACGATTTAGTATTTGCTTTTCAAGATTACTTAAACCTAAGAACCGATTCTAAAGTTACTTTTGTAGCCTATCACGATGAGGTTAAACAATACATAAAAGCCACACTTGCCGATCAACTTTTTGGTGCAGGTGCTTTCGAAGAGGTTTATAACCAACGCGATATTATGATTGATGAGGTTATTAAGTTGAGTGATGGGGAGTAATGTGTTTTTAAACAACTCAAAGTAAGAATAAAAAACACCGTTTACCTTTTTTTTTGTTTTATGTCTTAAATCATACACTACTTTTAGATAGATTCTTACTTTTATGGGCATTATAAAATACTTACACAATGGCCATCCGATTTCTATTGCTACTTACTGCCTTTTTTATAGCTAATACATATACTTCAGCTCAAACATTTATAAAAGAGTTTTATTCAATTACCGAGTTTACTTCATCCGAGACACATGCTTATTTTGTTGCCAATGATCTTGTTCATGGAAGCGAGATTTGGCGAACGGATGGAACAAAGGAAAACACTTATCTGATTAAGGATATTAACAAGATTGGTGAGACTAATCCGAGTGGACTTTTTCTTTTTAAAAATGAGTTATATTTTAGTGCTGACGATGGTGTTTATCAGCGAGAATTGTGGAAAACTGATGGTACAGAAAGGGGCACTGTAATGGTAAAAGATATTAATTCTACTCCATTTGGAGGTTCAAACCCTAGTCAATTCAGAGCGTTTAACAATGAGCTGTATTTTGTAACTCAAGGTTATAACAGAGGGCTTTGGAAGACTGATGGCACTGAAACGGGTACAGTAAAAGTTCTCGATACTGGCTTTTCGGATATAACTAGAATATTAGTTGTAAATGACAAACTCTATTTGTTATTTAATGGACTTCAGGAATTTGACACACTAACAAAACAATTAACTAAAATTGATATTGATGAGTTTCCTAATATCTATGAAGTGAATGTTTTTAATAACGACTTGTATTTTATTACATCTGACTCGTATTATAGGAGAAATTTTAGGCTTTACAAGTTTGATATTAATCAAAATATTACATTGCTACAAGAATTTAATGAGCCACAATTTGGCGATATTGATATTCATAACTTAACTTTAGTGGGCGATGAGGTATATTTTTCTATTACTACTGATTCTGGAACAGATAGAGATGTTCTTTGGAAAACTGATGGTACATTTTCTGGAACCGCACCTGTAAAATCATTTGTTTGGAGAAGGCATTTATCTAATTCTAATATTTCTGATTTTATTGAATTCAAAAACGAACTTTATTTTCGGTCCGGGACACCAAATGATTATAATTTATGGAAATCTGACGGTACAGAGTCGGGATCAGTTGAAGTATTTGATCAATCGTTAAGTCGATATGTAGACATGTTTATATATGATGATTTTCTCTATTTCGGCAGTAGTCTGTCTAATTTATGGTATACCGATGGTACATCCGAGTATAAAGTTAAATTTTCAGATTTAAGTATTTCTACCAAAAATTCGGATGACTTGTTCAACCTGGCAACCTCTTACAATAAAATTTTTTTTGAGGCGAATTTTCAAGATAATCTAGCCTTATTTTCAAATGAATTAAACCCGCTCATGGAAGTATATAAAAGGTATGGGGTTACAAAATCCAATGAGCAGATTCATTTTGAAACAAAAATAGATAGTACGGATGTTGTTAAAATTGCAATTACAAATAAAGGGAATAAGGATTTAGTGTTTTCTAAAATAGAAATAATTGGACAAGGGTTTTATTTAGATGAAATACAAGATGCTAATCCAGGAAACCAGAATTCAGATAATGGATTTTCTAGAGTAATTGCTCCAAACCAAGAAGAATCGTTCAATGTGATTTTTTATCCTAGTAATGAAGGGTTGAAAAAAGGTGCCCTGAGAATATTAAGTAATGACCTTGTGGCTCCAGAATTTGAGTTACCTCTTATAGGATATGCAGATGCAGAAACTGGAGAAGTGCCAGCAGATGATGTTTCTTTGAAAAAGGAAATAACTTTTAATACTGAAGAGGAACTTGTAGTTATTGATAATAGCAGTATAGCCGAAAATAGTCCTATTAATACTTCCATTGGGACTCTTAGTGTATTAAATGTGCAAGAGGATTTTAGCTTTGCTTTTATTGATATAGATAGTTTTTCAGACAACCAATATTTTACGATTAACAATAACATATTAAAACTGAGTACTAATGCTAATTACGAATTAAAAAATACATATTCAATCAAAATAAAAGCTACCCAAGAGTCGGGAGAGGTGTTTGAGGGCGCTATAGTAGTTAATATTGAAGACGTCTATGAACCACCTGTTCTAGAAGAATGTTCTTTGGATGCGAATAATTTGGGTTATGGTCTTAATGCGGTAAAATTTTTAAAGGATCAGGAGGTCATCGCTATTGGTAATTTTGGAGCGATACTAAAATCTAATGACGCCGGAAGCACTTGGCGAAGAATAAATACTAGCTTCAAAAATCATTTATATAATATTCAATTTGTAACAGATAATTTAGGTTATGCCATTGGAGATAAAATAGTTTTAAAAACTGAAGATGCGGGAGAAACGTGGTTTAAGTTAAATTTATATTACGATTCATATCCTTCTCCCAATAATTTGTTTTTCTTGAACCAAGATTTTGGTTTTGTATTTGGTAATGATGGAAAGATTTTTAAAACTACCGATGGCGGGAGATACTGGAAGTATCAAGGTTTTAGTTTTACGGATTTAAATTCAGCATACTTTTTTAATGAATTAAAAGGTTTTCTGGTGGGGAATTCTAAAACTATTTTTAGTACGATAGATAGCGGAGAAACTTGGCAGACCAGAGTTTTAGATATTGAAGGTTTAAGATATGACACAAGCTTTACCAATATATATTTTGTTAATGATTCAACCGGTTTTATTTCGGGCAATCGGGGAGAAATTTTAAAAACTGATGATGGAGGAGATACGTGGGAGTTATTGGCTACATTGGAAAATCCTATGGCAATTTTTGATCTTGTTTTTCAAGAACCAAGTTTAGGGTTTGCTTTAGGAGAAAGAGGTGTGTTTAAAACTATGGATGGCGGGGAAACCTGGAGTGAGGAGAATTTAGAATACCGTTACAGTGGTTTACAAAGTGTTGACATTAGTAAAGATGGGAATAGAAGCTGTGTAGTCGGTCATGGTATTTCTTGCTGCGGAGGGGCAAGTACAGGACATATTATCTACACCAAAGAATTTGATGATGAATGGGAGATAAATGCTTATCTTTCATTAAGGTCTTCTGCGCTTAATGCTATCTACTTTGAAGGGAATCATGGCTTAGTTTTTGGACGTTCTTATGGGGCTCAAACCAAAGATGGTGGTGTTACATGGCAAGAAATAACACCTCCTGAAGAATACATTTATCAGGTTGATGTTGTTAATAATCATATTTACCTGCTAGGGCAAAATAATATTTATAAAAGTAGTAATTCAGGAGCCGATTGGGATGTTGTAAGTAGTTCTAATCGTTTTAGGGAACTCAATTTTATTAATGAACAGACTATATATGGTATAACCTATGGTGAAGGCGTTTTTAAAACTTCGGACGGGGGGGTAAATTGGGTTAAACTTGGTTCTGCAGCTGATTTTGGAGTAACACTAAATTTTATAGATGAAAATAAAGGGTATGTAGGCGGTGTAAATGATGGTTTGTATAGAACTGTAAATGGAGGTGAAAGTTGGACTCAGGTGGTTACTGGATCTCCAGAATCAACAGAGCAATTAATAAACGTATATGCCGTTGGTTTTTTTAATGAGATAGGTTTTGCGGGTTCCTCAAAGGGTTTGTTAAAAACTATTGATGATGGTGTTACTTGGGTCAATATTAATAAAAATTTAGGAGGTGAAGTGAAATTTATACATGCATTAAGCGAGTTGAAATGGTATGTCATTGCTGGAGGTAGATTTCTTATGACTGAAAACGGAGGCGAGAGTTGGGAAACCCAGTATTACGATGAGGAGGTAGAAGATGCTCATTTTACAAAGGATAAAGTCTATTTGGCTGGGTATAGACACTTGATTGAATTGGGATCTAAGAATGAACCATTAGTTCCAGGTTTAATTGAAGGTGACAATTTTACAGCAACGCAATCTACCGAAATGTATAGTGTGGTAAGTAATTTAGGAGATGTTTATTATAATTGGACCGTCTCAGGCGATAATGAAATTATTGCTAGAAGAAACAAAGCGAATGTGTTATGGAAAACACCAGGAAAACATATTGTTACAGTATCATCCTATAATAACTGCTCTGAAAGTATTAAAAGAGAGCTGGAAGTTACAGTTGAAGATGTTAACTTTTATCCAAGTATTGAAGGCCCGTCAGAGGTTAAAGAGTTTTCTTCAAATAGTGCCTATTTTACTCAATTGAATGAAAATTCTAGATATAGTTGGTTCGCTGAAGGTTCTCAAAGTATAAGCTCTAATAAAAATAAAGTTAGTATTGATTGGGGTGCCAAAGGAGATGCGAAAGTTGTGGTTGTAGAAACAAATGAGACTTCTGGAATTAGGCAAAAGGCTGTTTTAAATGTCATAATTAGTGATTCGGAGTTGTCGTCAAGTGATGATTTTAATTTTGCAGAGGATGTTTGGGCTTATCCAAATCCTACAAGTGGACATTTTGAAATTGCATTGCCCGTTTTAAAAAATGATATAAGAATTGAAGTGTATACTTTACAATCTCAATTAATTTCTTCTTCAACACAAAGGGTTATTAATGGTAAGATTAAACTAGATTTTAGTTCGTTGTCAAATGGGTTGTATTTTATACGAGTTTACTTGAATACACCTGTTACCTTAAAAATTCTAAAGAATTAAAATGGACTGTCTTTAGAATAATTTACTGAATTTCTATGATTATTAGGAGGCTTTTAATAAAAAAGAGATACCTGTTTTATTCGGGTTTAGTCATTTGGCAAAAAATCAAATCCCCTGCTCCCGCTAGTTTTCAAAACTAGTGGCAATAAAGAGTAAGTTGTAAAAGAACGGAGTTTTATGTTAATTTTCTTTAAGTTAGTTTGCGGCCACTAAGTACAACTTAGCGGTAGCATGGGCAGATAAGGATGAAAATAAAGAGAAGGTTGAGCGTTTGATAAACTACTTGTTAGGTAATGGAGACCTAGAGTTTGCTGAATTTGCTAAGGAGGCTTTTATGAATTATGGGGAAGTGGATTTTGATGATAAAATAATTAATGAATTAAGAGACAAAGAAAAGTGTGTGAATGATTTACTTTCAAAAAAAGGGAATGACTATGTAAAAAAATTACTTGTAAATTTTAAAGGAGAGTCTGAGTTTGATATTAAAATACAGTCGAAAGATAATGTTTATTCTGAAAGACTCAAAGTTTATGTTGGGGGTCAAACATCTCCACCTGATAACGGATTAATAACAATTACAATTAGGTCGTCTAAATCTCTTTCTAATTCGTCATTAGGCGTGGCTAGAACTATCTTACACGAATATATACATGCTGATATTTTTAGAAAATTGAAAACTAAATATCCTACAAGTGATGAATTGGACTTTAGAAAATCATATGAAGAATATGAAAGTCAGCATGGTACTATGGCTGCAATATATGTTGCTAGTATGAGAGAGGCTCTTAAAGGTTTTCACAAAAGTATTTTAACTGATGATTTTAATAAATATACCGTATATTATGAGGAAGAACCAAGTGATGATTTTTATGAAGCTTTAGCATGGCAAGGTTTATCCCAGTATGGTTTAAAAGCATGGACTGATTTAAGTGATGAAAGAAGAAATAAACTTACAAATCTTTCTCTCAGAGTTGCCACATTGACTAATAGTATTTGTCCAAACTAATTTTTTTATGACTAAGAAAGATATATTAAATGTTATATTGTTATTAACAATCACATTTACCTTAACTGCTCAAAAAGCTAATATGGATACACTTTATTTTAAATTTAATAAAAAATATATCAAAAGAGGAGAGGTTAATAAAAATCAATATTATTTAAAAGATAAATCAAATGAAGGAGATTTATTTTTTATTAAAAGATCTATATTAGATAATTTGAAACCAAAAGAAGTTTTATGTTTCAAAAAGTTTATTCGTTCTTCTAAATATTATAACTTTTCTAAGAAAAAAAATCAAAGACTAGATGGTTATAGGTTATGGGAGTATTTGGATAAATATATAATTTTCTTTATTTTAAATATAGACGGTAGACATGTTTATGAAGAAGTTAAAATAAATTATGTGATAGAATAAATTAATGAAAGGGATGATTTTATATCATCCCCTTCGCTCCCGCTAGTTTCCAAAACTAGTGGCGATAAAGAGTAAGTTGTAAAAATATTGAGTTTTTGATGTTAATCTTCTTTAAGTTAGTTTGCGTCCACTAAGTTAAACTTAGCGGTAGCATGGGATATCTCCCGCAAGCAAGGTCGGAAATAATGCGACTCATGCATTTATGGTTCATAATCATGTTCAACCTTTAGCCAATGCTATTAGGGAATTGGATAACAATACATATCCAATAGATTACTATATGGCATTTGCATGGGAAGGGTTAGATCAAGTTGGAAAAATCACCAATCCTGTTTTAATAACTCAATCCCAAATGAATAACTATATTAGCTTACAACAAATTCCTTTAAATGATAATATAAAACAAAGTTGCGATGAATAAGTGCTTAATAAATAAAGGTATTGCTCTATTTTTTTTTATTTGTTTTGTTTTAAGCTGTAAATCAAATCATAATAAGGCATTAGAGCAGACTATTTTTAGTGAACTGATTGGTAAGTTAGTTGATTCAACAATTTCTGATTATAGAAGGCTAGTAGTCCCTTCTCTAGATGATTTTGATAATGAAGAAAGTAAAAAGGGATTATATGAACGTATTGAAATTAAAAAAAATAAAGAATTAGATCCTTTAGTTGTTTTTATTCATGATACTATTGGCAAAATTAATAATGGAAAAGAATTCTTTAGTAAAATTAAGCCTCATTTAGAAAAAAATAATTTCGAATCAATTTTATTAGAAAGTAAAAAGAGTGTAAACAAAATTTACATAGATCACAAATTATTTAAAGTTGATAATACCAAGTATAAATTATTGAGTTTAATAAAAAAAAGAGAAGAAAAGTATAAAACTAGAACAGATTTAGCGACATATAGTTTCTCTAGAATTTATTTTAATAAAGAAAAAACCTTAGGTCTATTTTCTTTAAATATTGTTTATAGTGGTTTAAATGGTTATGGTTTTATTGTAGTTGTTAGTAAGATAGATGGTGATTGGGAGATAGAAAAATTAGTTGAGTATTGGGAGTCTTAATCCCTCGCTCCCGCTAGTTTCCAAAACTAGTGGCGGTAAAGAGTAAGTGGTAAAAATATTGAGTTTTTGATGTTAATCTTCTTTAAGTTAGTTTGCGTCCACTAAGTATAACTTAGTGGTAGCGGGGAGTAATACATTCCCGCGAAGGCGGGAGTCTTATAAAATGAATTTTCAACTGATAATTCGTATAACTACATAAGCAACAAAAGTATTATGGGAGCTGTAGAATTAAAGCAAATAATTACTCAATATCTAAATACCGCAGACGAGAAAGTTCTGAAATTGGTTAAAGCTGTCTTTGAAACTTACCAAGAAGATAAAGAGGATTTTTTTGATAATCTTCCAAAAGAAGTTCAAGAATTACTCAAAGAAAGTAAAGATGATATAAAAAAAGGCGCGTTTTTTACTCACGAAGATGTACTAGATGAATTCAAGGAAAAATATAATATCACTTTGGATTTAAAATCTGAAATATAAAAAGGATGGTCTGGAGCAACAAGTACTAGAAATGTAAAAGATATAATTACTGAAAAGAAAAAATTAGAGGTTATTCAACCTTATCATGAACCTTTACATGTTTCCCACCATTCCAATGTGTTAAAATATCGGTAGCCACATGCGCGCCACTTCCAGAGGCGATAGCAAATTGGCTGCGCCATCCTGCTAAAGTACCAGCAACATATAAATTATTTTCAATTAAATGATCTGTGTTTTTTAACCAAATACGATTTTTTTCAATAGCAGCTCTTGGGTGAGGTTCAATATATTGCTCTAAACCTGTTATGGTCATTAAATTAGTGTAACCCACAGCAATAACAACTATTTTAGATTTATAAGCGTTTTTATTTGTTATAACTTCAAAGCCATTATGGTTTTTAGAAACTTCTAAAACTTTTTCATTTTCAATTTGCTCAACATGTGGATATAGGCTGGAAAGTTGTGCTTTACCGTTTTCTAAAATAGAAGCCCCAGTAGTTTCAGGAGCTAAACCTAAAACATTATTAAACAAAGCGGTTTGTAAATGTGATGTTTTTTGATGCATTATAATCCCAATAGACTTATCTGTAGCAAAGGCTTTGGGTTTAGCAGAACCTAAAACCAAAGCACAAGACATACCTGCTGCGCCACCACCTATTATTAAAGCATCATACATATAAAATAAAATTCTCCGACCCTTTGGGCGGGTTTCCTTTTTACCTCTCCTTTTGGGAGGTCAGAAATGACTTTTTAGTCAGTTCTGGGTGAGGCAAAAATACAAATTCCGATTTTTATTAAACGGCAAAATTTAATTACAAAGTAGTATCACTAAATTGTTTTCTGCAATAGTCTGTTTGAATAAATTTTTATTTACGCTCTTTTACTTTTTGTTCAATACGTTTAGATGTTCTTAAAATAGCCATCATAACAATTACACAAAGCGAAGCTACTATGGTAATTACAGCAATAATACTATCGCCTTTTAACGGCGCATCAAAATCAACTTGCGTAAAATTAAAGATGATTAAGCCAAGGGCAATCACGCTAAGAATTATAGTAAATATTTTCATCTTTTAAAATTTTAAATTCGTTTATCTGTTTTGCGTAATCATAGTTTATGCTAATTTAATGCTTTAAACCATGTCAAACAATGCTTTTATATTGTGGGCAAATAGTTTTACCGCAATAGCTAATAAAATAACACCAAAAACTTTTCTAATAATGTTAATACCATTTGCGCCTAAAAAGCGTTCAATTTTTGCAGAAGTTTTAAGTACAATATAAATAATAACAACATTCATTAAAACTGCAACAATAATATTCTCTATAAAATACTCTGCTCTTAGCGAAAGTAAGGTTGTTAAACTTCCTGGTCCTGCAATAAGCGGGAATGCTAAAGGAAAAACAGCAGTTGTCATAGAGGCGTTTTCATCTTGTTTGTAAAGTGTAATGCCAAGAATCATTTCTAAGGCAATAAAAAACAAAATAAAGGCACCTGCTACGGCAAATGAATTTACATCAATCCCAATAAGATTCAAAATACTTTTTCCTAAAAACAGAAATACTATTAAAATAAACCCAGCAATTAGCGAAGCTTTTTCACTTTGTATATGTCCAGCTTTTTTTCTTAAATCAATAACAATAGGGATGTTTCCAATAATATCAATTACAGCAAACAATACCATGAATACAGTAAATATTTCTTTAAAATTGAAATTCATTTTTTTAAACTTTTTATAAATGTATGGCAGTTAACTGCGTTCGTGTTAATTTTAGATTCTATAAATAGAGATCCTGAAATTTTCGGCAAAAGTAGATTATTATCTTAATTAAATAAACCTAAAGTTTAACTATTTTTGCCTTACCTATTTAGCTTTGTTATGACGCGAAAGTGAATAAGAGTATTTTTCATTTTTCTCAAAGAAAAATAGAAATCGTTTAACGTAACATTATAAAGCTAAATAGGTATTCATACAAGATATAAAAATTTATGTTTCAATTAGGTAAAACCATTGTTTCTGAGGATATTATAAAAAAAGACTTTATGTGCAATCTATCAGCATGTAAAGGCGCTTGTTGTATAGATGGAGATGCTGGTGCGCCTCTTGAAGCAGATGAAGCTAAAATTCTAAAAGATATATACCCTAAAGTAAAACCTTTTTTGCGTCAAGAAGGTATAGATGCTATAGAATCTCAAGGTACATTTATTACTACTGAAGAAGGGGAACTTGAAACCCCTTTAATAAATGGCGCCGATTGTGCGTATGTTATATTTGATGATAAAAAAGTTGCGCTTTGCGGAATAGAGGAAGCGTATAATCAAGGCGAAGTGTCTTGGAAAAAACCAATTTCTTGTCATTTATACCCTGTGCGTGTTCAAAATTATTCTGAGTTTTCGGCAGTAAATTATCATAAATGGCAAATTTGTGATGATGCTTGTGCCTTAGGTAAAGAATTACAAATTCCTATCTATAAATTTGTAAAAGAAGCCCTCATAAGAAAATTTGGTGAAGATTGGTACATCGAATTAGAAAAGGTTGCAGAAACTTTTTAACACCTCAAAAAATTATTTAAAAAACCCTAGTAAAATGCCTTGCTGACAAAGATTTTTACATAAAAAACTTGATTTTTTTTTGTAAACAATTTGCAATCTCAAAAAACATAAAGCATTGTAAATTAGTAATCTAAGGTTTTTTTTCTGTAAACTTCTGAGTTTCATGTTATCTTTTTGTTTGTTAAAAACTTGTTGAAAAGGTTTCTTTAAAATCTTAAAACATATTAATCATTTTGCAATCTTTGTTGTGAGCAAAAAACAAATTATTTTTTTGTTTTTTATTCTGAAAAATTAAAGTTCAAATAATTTTTCATTTTACCTATTAAGGAAACTTTATTGCGTTTTACGGAAATTTCTGAAGAAATTTAGAAAAATCCACTAATATTCTAATGACTATTTAACACTTTAAATTAAATTTTTTTTATGGAAATAACCCAGATTATTAAAAGAGATTATGAAACAAGTCCATTTGTTTTAAATAAAATTTCTAATGCCATTGAAAAAGCAATGATGTCTGTTGGAAATGGAACTAAAGAAGATGCAAATGCAATTTCTGTAAATGTTTTACAGATTTTGTTAGAAAGAAAAGCAAAAGACCATAAATATTTACCTACTGTTGAAGAAGTACAAGATCTTGTTGAAGAGACATTAATGACGAGCTCTTTTCCTAGTGTAGCAAAAGCATATATTTTATATAGAGATGAGCAAACAAGAAATAGAAAATCAAATATTTTTGAAAAACGTATTAACTTAAAACCTTATGAGTATCCTCAGCTTAACGATTATGTAGATGCTATAAGACATTCGTATTGGATTCATTCAGAATTTAATTTTACAAGCGATATTCAAGATTTTAAAACAAGACTTACCGTAGTAGAGCAAAATGCTATAAAAAATACCATGCTTGCTATTTCGCAAATTGAAGTGGCGGTAAAATCTTTTTGGGGCGAGATTTATAATAAAATGCCAAAACCTGAAATAGGATCTGTAGGCGCAACATTTGCTGAAAGTGAAGTGAGACACCACGATGCATATTCACATTTATTAGAAATTTTAGGCCTTAATAACGAGTTTAAAAACTTAAAGAAAAAACCGGTAATAATGAGACGTGTTCATTATTTAGAAACGGCTTTAAAAAATGCTAAAAGTGAGGATAATAAAGAGTATGCAGAATCTATTTTACTGTTTTCTCTTTTTATAGAACATGTGTCTTTGTTTTCTCAGTTTTTAATAATCATGGCGTTCAATAAGCATAAAAATATGCTTAAAGGGGTTTCTAATGTAGTAGAAGCGACGTCAAAAGAAGAACAGATTCATGGTGATTTTGGTATTGATGTTATTAGAATTATAAAAGATGAAAACCCAACGTGGTTTGATGAAGAACACAGCCTTTTAGTAAAAGAATTATGTGAAGAAGCCTTTATATCTGAAAGTAAACTTGTGGATTGGATTTTTGAAGCAGGAGAATTAGATTTCTTACCAAAAGATGTGATTAATGAATTTATAAAAAATAGATTCAATAATTCTTTAGAAAGTATTGGCATAGAAAAAGTATTTGATGTGGACCAAGCATTAATAGAACAAACCGAATGGTTTGATGATGAAATTATAGGAACAAAACATGGAGATTTCTTCGTGAAACGATCTATCAACTATAGCAAAAGAACAAAAAGTATAACTAGCGACGACCTATTTTAAAACATGAAGGAAAACATTAATCCAGACCTCGAGAACAAAGTAAATCAAGAAGCAGCAAAAACTTCTAAATACGATGAGTTAATTTCAGCAAGAAAAGAAGCTATAAAAGAAGCGAAAGCCGAACCAGAAATAAAATGGTTAACAGAGCATAGTCGTCAATTTTTAGCATCAGGTTATCTTACAGAAGATACCACACCTGAAGAACGTATTAGAGAAATTGCTAATAATGCAGAAAAAATCTTAAAAATAGATGGTTTTGCAGATAAGTTTTATGGCTATATGGCAGAAGGCTATTATTCTTTAGCATCTCCAGTTTGGTCTAACTTTGGTAAAAAACGAGGCTTACCAATTAGTTGTTTTGGTTCACATATTTCTGATGATATGGGAGATATCCTTTATACGCAATCAGAAGTAGGTATGATGTCTAAATTAGGAGGTGGTACTTCTGGTTATTTTGGTAAACTTCGTCATAGAGGTGCACCTGTAAAAAACAATGGAGAATCGTCTGGAGCAGTTCATATTATGCAACTGTTTGAAAAAATGGTAGATGTTGTAAGTCAAGGTTCTGTGCGACGAGGTCGTTTTTCTCCTTATTTACCTATTGAGCATAATGATATTCATGAGTTTTTAGAAATCGGTACAGAAGGTAACCCAATTCAAGAATTAACTCACGGTGTTACAGTTGGAAATGACTGGATGCAAGAAATGATTGATGGTGATGCCGATAAAAGAGCTATTTGGGCAAAAGTATTACAACGTAGAGGTGAAATAGGGTATCCTTATATTTTCTTTAGAGATAATGCTAATAATGCAGCACCAGATTGTTACCAAGATCAAAAACATGAAATATACGCAAGTAACTTATGTTCAGAAATCATGTTGCCAACCAATGAAAAATGGTCGTTTGTATGTGTGTTATCTTCAATAAACTTACTACATTATGATAAATGGAAAGATACCGATGCTGTTGAGACTATGGTGTATTTCTTAGATGCTGTTTTAGAGGAATTTATCACAAAATTAGAGGTATATAGAGACTCGGCAGATCGTGATGATAGGCAAACCTTTTTGTTCATGGAGAAAGCTTATAACTTCTCTAAAGAAAATAGAGCTCTAGGAATGGGAGCATTAGGATGGCACTCGTTATTACAATCTAAAATGTTAGGTTTTGATAGTCAAGAAGCATTTAATTTAAATAGTGAAATCTTTAAGACCATTCAAGAAAAGTCTATTAAAGCTTCAGAAGAATTAGCAAAATTATTTGGAGAGCCAGAAGTGTTAAAAGGATATGGTAGACGTAACACAACGTTAAACGCGGTAGCTCCAACTACATCTTCAGCATTTATATTAGGACAAGTATCGCAAGGTATTGAGCCAATATGGTCTAATAGTTATGTAAAAGATATCGCAAAAATTAAAACAACTATAAAGAACCCGTATTTATTAGAACTTTTAAAAGAAAAAGGGATGAATACAAGTGAGGTTTGGAAAAGTATTCGCGATTACGATGGTTCTGTACAACATTTAGAAGGGCTTACAGATGATGAGAAAGATGTATTTAAAACCTATTCTGAAATTGACCAAATGACGCTTATTTATCAAGCGGCAAACAGACAAAACCATATCGACCAAGGCCAGTCTTTAAATATTATGGTTCATCCAGATATGCCAGTTAAAGATATTAATAAGATATATGTTAATGCATGGAAGCTTGGTGTTAAATCTTTATACTACCAGCACAGTATGAATGCAGCACAGAAGTTTAAGCAAAAGAAAGAATGTACTAGTTGTGAAGGGTAAGACCTTGCCAACTTACTTATTTTATTATTGGGTATGTTCCCCCGCAAGGGGGAACCCCAAATTTATAAAAGCACCTCGATTGAGGTGCTTTTTGTATTAAAAATTCTATATTTATTAAAAATTTAAAGGATACCATGGCAGAAATGAAATTTTATGTTACCCCAGATTTATATGCTTCAAAAGGGAATAGATTCTTGCATTATATTGTTGATTTAATAGTTATCCTCTTATTTGTTTATGGAATTTTTGCTGCGTTTATCTTTTTGTACTATTCTGTTGCAGAAGATACTACAGCCATGGATGAGTTTCTTTATGGTGTAGATACTATAAACCCTATTTTAGATAGATTAGTAACAGCAATAGTTTTGGCCTTTTTCTATTTTGGATTAGAATCTTTAACTAAAGGCAGAAGTATAGGAAAGTATATAACCAAAACTAAAGTTGTTTTGGAAGATGGTAGTTCACCTAATTCAAGTGATTATTTAAAGCGAAGTTTCTCTAGAATGATTCCTTTTGAAGCCTTTTCATTCTTAGGATCTGATATTAGAGGTTGGCACGATACGATTTCTAAAACCTATGTTGTGGATATTGAAAGATTCGAAGACAAAAAAAGAGCACAGAGCGAATTGGACCAAATTGGAGTAGTTCAAGAATTATAATTTATTAGCATACTATGATAACTAAAAAGCATCCCCATGAGGATGCTTTTTAGTTCAATGAATTAATGTAAAATTATAATTTAATCTAAAATATTGTTTTCAGCGACTTTGTCATTGTTTTCAGCCATTAATGCGAAAAATTTATCAATGTTTGGAAGAATAATAATTCTTGTGCGTCTGTTTTTTGATCTGTTTTCTCTAGAATCATTCGCTGCAATAGGTTGGTAACTACTTCTACCGGCTGCAATTAGTTTTTCTGGAGCTACATTGTATTTATCTTGCAATCTACGAACAACAGATGTAGACCTTAAAACACTTAAATCCCAGTTATCTGAAATATTTGCAGTATTAATTGTTCTAGAATCTGTGTGGCCTTCAACCATAACATCTAGACTAGGTTCAGAATTAATAACGTCAGCTAATTTTTGTAAAACACCATCAGCTTTCGAGCTTAATCTATAACTTCCAGAGTTAAATAACATATTGTCTGCAATAGAAATCATAACAACCGTTTCTGTAATGTTTACAGCAAAATCGTCATCTTCATTCATGTTGCTTTGGTTAATCGTTTTTTCAAGATTGTATGCAACAGCTAAATTCATAGAATCCTTAAGTGTTTTAGCTTGACTTAATTTGTTAGCATCAACATTTTTTAGAGTTTCACGCATCTTAATTTTAGCATTATAAGAGATTACTCCACTATTTGGTACAGATTCAAATTTAGAATTACTTTCTTCTGTTAATGTCCCAACGTCTTCTTTTAAAGACATTATTTTAGTGTTGTAATTGTCAACTCTTGTTTGAATTTTTGCAAACTTAGTTTCTAAATCTTCATTTGCAACTTGGGTTTTTTGTAATTCACTTTTAATTTGACCATTTTCATGTTCTAAAGCCAGGTATTTCTTTTTTGAAACACAAGAAAAAGTGAGGGCAACTAATAATAAAATTGAAATTTTCTTCATAATAAAAATCTAATGGTTTATAGCATTTACGATTAAAAGTCAATTTTAGACGTTAACATGTCGTTTATTTTGTGTCTTTTAGCCATTATATTATTTAAAAATCTTATTATAAGGTGTTTATAAAAAAAGTACACTAGAAAAAGTGTGCTTTAAAATTATATGTTTTGGTAAGTAGTTTATTTATACTGGCATAAATAAGCTGTTTGTTGAGCTACTTTTACTTGAAACTTCTCATTTGCATTAATTTCATAAGCTTCACCAGATTTAAATAGTTTCCAATTAGGTGCTCCAGGTAATTTTACTGTCATTTCTCCTTCTATAACAATCATGGTTTCATGTGTTGAGGTTCCAAATTCGTATTCGCCTGCTTCCATAACGCCAACCGTAGATTTTCCTGTTGCAGTTGTATAGCCTAGAGATTTTACATTACCCTCAAAATATTCGTTTGTTGAAATCATTTTCAATTTTTTAATTAAATGAATTATAAAGATGGTAAATGTAAACTTTTTTAGTCTTTTTAAAGTGGTTTTTATCTATACGAGGCAACGTTAAAAGGCTTTAATAGAATTAGTTTTCTAGAATCACCACTTTATATTATATTAATGCCACTTTTAAATATGAATTAAATTTACATGGTTAGAAAGTCTTTTTTCTTTGGAATATTAATTGTCTTAGCTGTTCTGCTTTACTTAAATCCGAATTTTAAAACCATATCGGCAGGTATAGCTATTTTACTTTTTGGGATGGTTATGTTAGAAGAAGGCTTTAGGGTTTTTACTAAAGGCCCATTGCAAAATATTTTAAAAAACGCAACAGATAAGCTTTATAAAAGTATTCCCGCTGGGGCTTTTGTTACAGCGTTATTACAGTCTAGTTCTCTAGTTTCTGTAATTACCATTTCTTTTATAAGTGCGGGTTTAATTTCTTTGGGAGGCGGTCTAGGATTGGTTTTTGGAGCTAATATTGGAACAACGGCAACAGCTTGGTTAGTGGCTGGTTTTGGACTTAAAATAAAAATATCTGCCTTAGCCATGCCCATGCTTGTCTTTGGAATTGTTTTTTCTTTTCAAAAAAGCATATCGCTTAAAGGTATTGGTAATGTTTTAGCTGGACTGGGTTTTTTCTTTCTCGGTATTCATTATATGAAAGAAGGGTTTGATGTTTTTAAAGAATTCTTTGATTTATCAGAATACGCAGTTTCTGGATTTTTAGGTGTTATTATTTATACAGGTCTTGGTATAATTATTACAACAATCTTACAGTCAAGTAGCGCTACCTTGGCATTAATTTTAACGGCATTAGCAGCTGGACAAATTGAATATGAAAACGCTTTAGCCTTGGCTATTGGCGCAAATGTTGGTACAACCATAACGGCAGCTTTAAGTGCCATAGGTTCAAATAGTGCAGGAAAAAGATTAGCCGCAGCTCATTTTATTTTTAATATAATAACGGGTTTGGTGGCGGTGGCCTTTATATTTCCATTAGCAAGATTGGTTAATAACTTATCAAGTCTATTATCTATAACTTCTACTAATTACACTTTAAAATTGGCTATGTTTCACACCATATTTAATGTTATTGGTGTAGTTATAATGCTACCATTTATTAAGCGCTTAGAACGTTTATTAATGGGTTTCTTTAAGGATAATATTAATAAAGATATAGATGAACCTAAATACCTTAATCCAGCAGTTTTAAAATTTCCGGGTTCTGTAATTACAGCATTAGTAGAAGAATCTAAATATCTTTATAAGAATAGTGTTTTTGAAATAGTTGCCCATGCTTTAAACATTCATAGAGAAGATATTAAATCTGATAAAAAGTTAAAAAAAATTATAAAAACCTCTAGCGCAAATTTCAACACCGATATTGAAGAACTGTATTATACTAAAGTAAAAACGATTTATGGTGAAATAATTAAATACGCTTCGACAGCTCAAAGTACTTTAAACTTAAATAATAAGCAAGTTAAAGCCATAACAGATATTAAAATTGCTAATAGAAAAATGGTTGAAATAATTAAAGATGCTAGAGAATTGAATAAAAATATAAATTTAGTATCCAATATGGATAACACCCATTTGCAAAATGAATATGATAACTATAGAAAAAAATTAACTAAAGTGTTAAGGGTTATCTATTTATTTAGAACTGAAGACGACGCGAGTAAATATGGTTTAAAATTAAGGCAATTGAAAAATGATGCTAAGGCTAACATTAGGTTAAGTAACAAATCTATAGATAAGTTAATTAGGAAGAATTTGATTAATGCAGAAATGGCGTCATCATTATTTAATGATTATGCCAATGTGAATGATATGATTAAAAAATTAATTGAAGTGGCAGAATTACTTTATGGTAAAAATGATTCGCTTTTAGAAAATGGCAAATAAAAAACACCTCATTATTGAGGTGTTTTTTAGAACTTTATATCTGTATTATCTATTCCTCCTCAGCTGTATTTGGAGTAGTAATAGTCGCTGGTTCTACAGAGCTATCATGAGAGTTGTAGTACTCTTCAAGTAAATTCATTGTTGCAGTTAATAGATCTTTAGTTTCTAATAAAAGACTAAAGTAAAGTGTCGTGTTTTTAGGACTAGATTCTTCTGTTCTAGTTCTTGAAACTTGTTTAACAATTTTTGAATTAATTAAATCAAACAATTCTTTTTTACGATTTATAATTGAGCCTATTTGCTCAAAAGAATGAGAATCGAAAGCTATTTTTGTATCATTAAAAAGTGTTTCTAATACGTTTTCTACTTCTTTTAACTCTTTTATTTGACTGAATTTAAGTTTCTGGTGATTATTGTTGATGTGTTTGTGACTTACTTTAGAAATATATTCTAAAGATTGCGTCATATCCTGTAAATATCCTAAAATGTTAATGTAGAAGCTACTAGCTCTTATACTTGTTTCATCTAAATTTTTAATAAAATAGAAAATATTATCACGTAAACTGTCTACTTCATCTGATAGCTTATCTACTTGTTTTTTATTCTTTTTAAGTAAATTTAAGTCTTGCTTAGATAAGCCGTTTACAGCGTTAGAATAAATTTTATTACCACGTTTTACAACATTAGCAATGTTACCAGCGCTTTCAAGTATAACACCTTGAACTGAACGACTACCAGTTTCTTTAAGGCTGTCCTCATCAATACCCTTATTAGAACTATTTTTATGAGACATGTAATTTCTATATAATAAGAATGCAGTAATTAATAATAATATTGGAGTCATTACTGCCGGATTCCAATTAATTAAGAATACTACTGTACCCGCAGCTATAAATGCACCTAAAGCGGTTCCAAACCAACCTGCAATTACATTTAATACACCTGCAACTCTATATACTGCACTTTCTCTTCCCCAGGCTCTATCTGCTAAAGATGTACCCATGGCAACCATAAATGTTACATATGTAGTTGATAATGGTAATTTCATAGATGTTGCAATGGCAATTAAAACACCAGCAATCATTAAGTTTACTGAAGCTCTAATCATATCAAAAGCAGGAGCATCAATACTTTGATCTTTTGTTAAAGCTATAGCGTTTTCAGGTTTTTCAAAACTCTTATTTATTTTTTCTTGAATTGATTTAGGAACAATAGCTCCAAAATAGTTAGATAGTGTTGTAGATCCTTTAACAATAGCTCTAGAAAGCGCGTTAGGTTGAAATTTTTCGTGAGTATCACCCTGTCTTGACAAGCTTAACTCAGTTTCAGCAACAGTTTTAGCCTTTTTAGATAGCCAAAGTGTTAATACCATAATAGAACCAGAAATAAAAAGTAATAGTGGTTCTGCAGGTACCTTTTTGTCTAATACAGCCATAGACATAGTGGTGTCCATTCCCCCTGCTATCCATGCTTCGTAAGAATGGTAAGCAGCCATTGGTACTCCAATAAAATTAACTAAATCATTTCCAGAGAAAGCTAATGCTAAACCAAATGTTCCAACTGCAATTACTACAAGTAATACAGTTTTTTTTGTTAGTTTTTCGAAAATAAATGAAAATACCGTCCAGAAAACAAAACTTCCAAGTATCACGAAAATTTCGTTACCTTCAAGTACACCTTTTAATTCTTTATAATAAGGCGTTCCTTTTAATCCTTTTAGAAAGATGAAATATGTAATAGCGGTTAAAGCTACACCTCCAAAAAGAACTCCAAAATTCTTTATTTTTTTCTCATAGTTAAAAGTGAAAATTGCTCTAGATACCCATTGCACAAGGGCACCAACAGAAAAGGCAATAAATACGGATAATAAAATACCACTAATAATGGTAACTGCCTTATCCTTGTTAATGTAGGTTCCTAAATCTGCAAAAGTTTGAGTGTCATGTGCGCTAATTTTAATTAGTGCCATAACTACTGCTGCACCCAATAAGTTAAATACAATAGAAACTGTTGTAGATGTTGGTAAACCTAGTGTGTTAAAGAAGTCTAACAATAATATATCTGTTATCATTACAGCCATAAATATGAGCATGATTTCGCCAAACTCAAACTGGGCAGGAACAAAAATACCTTTACGAGCTACTTCCATCATTCCGCTAGAAAATACGGCACCAATAAAAATACCTAAACTAGCAACTATCATAATAGTTCGCATAGAAAGGGTTTTAGAACCAATAGCAGAGTTTAAAAAGTTAATAGCATCATTACTAACACCAACCACAATATCGGCTACTGCTAATACGGTAATGGCAATGAGCATAAATAAATAAATATTATCCATAATTTTTAATTAAAATAAGTTTGCAAATGTTATAACTATATGTGAATAAAGTGTTATGTAAATGTTATTTCTTTAAAAGTGAATATCGAATTGTAACCGATACAAAAGTTGATTGCTTCCTCCGGCAACTTCTAAATGACTTATATCTGTTTGAACCTTTAAGCTATGGCCAGAAATGTATTTTGATAAACCTAGTGTATATTGATCTTGGTTTGAGTTTCCGGTTAAGTTATCCCAATCAATGTTCGTATAACGACCAGAAATCTCCCAGTCGTTCTTTAATAGAAACCCAGTTTGTAAATTTAAACCATTTCCAACTTGAACTTCATCGCCAGTAAGTGTTCCGTCAGAGTTTTTTGCTAAAGGATCTTTGGCATCTCTGTTTGCATATTCTGCCATTAAAGAAAAGCCATTATATTTAAACATGGCATCTATGAAAAGCGTATTAATGTTGGTTTCAAAAAAACTTCCTTTATAGCCATCTCCTTCTGTACCATCAATATACATATAGCTTCCTTGGTTACTTCTTGTTTTAACAGCATCATTATTATGATCATAACTTACACCTAAAGCTAATTTTGGTTTTTGTTCTCTTTTCAGGTCAGAGCCTTTATAATCGCCTTTACTAGAAAAATTACCAAAAGGCAATAATTCTATACGTCCAGTATATTGATGCCCACCTAAGTTTCCTCTAGTTACATTTCTACCTTCTCCTTGTGCAACTGAAAAGATTTCTTTTACAACAAAGTTTTTCGATAAGTTGAAGTGATGCCTTAATTGAAAACCAAAATCTCGATCTATAGTAAAGCTGCTATTTAATAAAGAACGATCTACTTGTTGTAAATTTGCCGAAGATATTACACGTTCTCTATTTCCTGGTAGTTTAGTTTGTCCAAACCAAATCACAAAGTTTTTGTGAAAATTCCACATTAAAACAGCATCCAAAATATATCTTGGAGATTCATGCGTAAATGAAGATGCACCAGATTGGTCTCTGTTGGATAACCCTAACTCAATTTTATATTTTAATTTTGGGCTATAAGCATAACCATCAAATTTTAAACGAGATCTTCTTGTTAAAAAGCTTGTTTCTCCACTTTCTCCTTCATTCCATGTTGAAGTTCCTAATAGTTGTGCTCTTAAACCAACTCGCATCGTCCATGAACTATCTTTTCCAACAACGTTGAAAAGTCCTTTTCCAAATTTACCTGATTTAATTTCTTGAGCGCTTAAAAATGTTATAGCGAAGAGAAGTGCCCCAATAAGGGTGATTTTAGTTTTCATTATAATTATTAGTTTTTGTCGCTGCAAATAACTAAAACCAATGTTAACTTAATGTTTCCTAATGATTATCATAAGGATAAAAAAAGACTGCCTTGGCCAAGGCAGTCTCATTAGAAATCATGATAATGTAAGTCGACAAAAACTAATGGATTATATGAAATACTAATTTTTTGTCTTAAGACGTTGCAAATATCTATGTTTGAGTTAACCGTAATGTAACCTGTATATTAAGTAATTATTAATTTCTAATGTTAAATCTTTAAAAGTGAATTGCTGTTAAATAATTGAAAATCAAATATATATAGTTTCAATGTTAATTTAATGTTATGTAAGGGTTGTTTTAATGTTAACTATTATTTATCTTTGAGGTATAATGTTAAAACCCCCATAATTATGAAGAAGTTATTATTTGTTTTTGCCTTTTTAATTACTGTGGTTTCTTTTGGACAAAAAGAAAGAGAACTTAAACTTAATAAAGACACAAATTTAATTGATGTTGTTTATTATCATGACAATGGTGTTGTAAGCCAAACAGGATCTTACACAGCAGATGGTAAATTACAAGGTGTTTGGTTAAGCTTTAACACAGAAGGCAAGAAAACAGTTTCTGCAAATTATGATAATGGAAAAAAAGTCGGCAAATGGATTTATTGGATTGACGGATCTAAAAAAGAAGTCAATTATGAAAATAATGTCGCTTCGTTATAATTTTATAACAAAGTGAAAAACAAAAAAGCATCCCATTTGGGATGCTTTTTTGTTTAATGATTTATTTAACTATTTTCCTTGTTTCTGTTGGAGTTTTTATTATGTAGAAGCCTGAAGGTAGATTATTGATTAGATTATCTTCGTCTTCTTGTGTGTTAATTTTAATAGATTTTATTAAAGTTCCTGAAAGATTAAATACTTTTAGATCTTTAGCAGAATTATTCAAAGATTCATTAATTATTTTAGATTTTATTAAAGAGTTTTTATTAGATATAATATTTATCTTTTTACTAAAAAAAGCCTCATTATTTTCGGTTGAGTATTCCTCAGGACCTTTTTCAATAATTATCCAAACATAATTATAATCTGAAAGTCTTTTTCCTCCAAAAATCGGATCTATAAAGGTGCCTGAGTGAGTATAGCAATAGTCACTAGTTCCTCCATTGGAATCAATATTGTTATTATTAGAAACTGTTGTTATTGTCTGTATATCTCCGGGGTCATAAATACTGTTTTTTGTTGTAAGTATAATTTCTATATTATTAGGTCTCCCATCATCGTCACCTATATTTTTAATTGTTGCACAGAAAATAAGTTCGAAAAATGGGCTATTAACATCTCCTACATTTTCCTGTGTTAAATTAAAACTATCTACAACAAAATCTGCTAATGGGCAACCATTATCTTCTCCATATTCATTAGGGCAATCATCATCATAATCATTTAAACCATCTCCATCTGTATCTGGACAGCCATTTCCACTTGTACCATAATCATTAAGGCAATAGTCTTGACCATCTATTATACCATCACCATCAGTATCTGGACAAACTGAAATTATTTCTTCATGAAAATCAATTCTGTAATCCTCATCATTATGTTCTCCAGAATTAGATTGATATAAGTAATAGTAGTTATAACCTCTTCCAAAGTTTAAATAGTAAAATCTTCCAGATATTAAAGGTGCTTCCGTTTGAATATTTACATAGTTCCTGCCTGCTAATTCTTGAGAACTATATGTTTGCCCACAATTAGCTAAAGCAACTTGTTCGTTAATTAGACTATAAGGAGATCTTATTGATGAATAAAAAGTATGACTCTTATATGTTTGCGGTTGTGTTATATTATTATCACAAACATCACCTATGCCATCGCTATCAGTATCCAATTGGTTTGTATTTGGTGTTGATGGACAGTTATCTGTACTATCAGGAATTGTATCTCCATCACTATCAACAGGTGTACAAATTGACTCTATATTGTAAGGCATACTTAGTGTATAATCTTCATCATTATGAGTACTCGTGCTAGATGTGTATAAATAATAATATTTTAAGCCTGCTCCAAGGTTTAATAAATAGAATTTTTTATGGGATAGAGGTATGTCTATTTGAATATTTACATAGTTTCTATCTGCTAGTTGTGAGGTTGAGTAGGTTTGACCACAATTATCTTCTGCAAATTGTTGGTAATAGTTGTTCCATTTACAATAGAATAAAATCTATGATACTTGTGGGTTTGAGCGGTTAACTTAATTGTGGATACTAAAAATAGTAAAATGATAATTGTTTTTTTCATGATAAATAAGGTTTTGTTTATATAAAGTAAAAATAATCTTATATCATGTAAGACAAGTTAACATATAATCATTTTAATGTTAATAAAGAAATTATCCCAATTGGTATGATTTCTTTATACAATTTTTTGTAATTATTCTTTTTGCTCAATTATGAGAAGTGGCATGCTTATAATCATCTGTTATAACTATAGGGTGAAATAAACACATCTTGTAAAGCTTTTTATGTATTTAATAGATTATGAATTTTGTTAAAACACACAAAATCAGATGATTACGGTATTAATGTTAACTTGATCTTATTTAAATGTTAAATAATTTTTAATTAAAACCCCGATATAAAATGAAAAATATATTAATTATAGCATTATTTACATCAATAGCTTTTGCACAAAAGGAAAGAACATTAACTTTAAATAAAGAAACGAATTTAATTGAAGTGGTTTATTACCATGATAATGGAGAAGTTAGTCAAACAGGAACTTATACTGCAGATGGTAAACTAGAAGGAGAATGGTTAAGTTTTGATGAAAAAGGTACTAAACAAGTAACTGCTTATTATAAAGATGGTAAGAAAGTAGGAAAATGGGTTTACATGATTGATGGTAAACTTAAAGAAGTTGATTATACTAAAAATGTAGCTTCTCTTTAATACGAATTAAAATAAACTAAATAAGCAAAAAAGCATCCTATATTAGGATGCTTTTTATTGTTGTTATTTTTTTTATTAGTTTCCTGTTGTCCAGCTTGCTCCCCAAGTAGCATAATCTGTTCCAGTTGCAGCTCCAATACCAGTTAAAAAATCTGCGTCAGCAAAAGTATCTCCAGTATCATTTTTAAATTGCGTTGTTACATCTGTAAAAGTTACATTAGCAGCGTCTAAGTCTCCATTAATAACTCCTGTTCCTGTAGGGTTATCACTAGCAGCACCAGCATCACCATCTAAATCAAAACCTTCTTCAAAACCTTGAATTAAAATATTGTTGAAAATACCCTGAGTACCAGCTCTTAATCTTATAGCTTCATTTCCTGTTGAAGATCCTAAACCTATTATAGTAGCATTTGTTACTGTTGGCTTAGACCAGAATTTAGGGTCAGATAAGTTTCCTATATCTGTATTGTAACCATCACATTCAAAACCTTTATCGTGATCTGCACCATGCTTAACATACGCATCAGTTACTTTTCCTGTAAAACCTTCTGTCCAGTCGATAGAATCATCTTGGCAGTTAATTACTACCGCATGGTCAACTTCAACAGTTCCACCAAAAAACTCAATACCATCATCCGCACCTTCAAAGGCTTGAATATAATCTACTGTTGTTCCAGCACCTACACCGTAAAAAGAGAATCCGTTGTTTTCTGAAGAACCATCAGCAGCACCACCAGAATATTCTACACGTACATAACGAATAATTCCTGAGCTATCAGCGCTATCAGTTCCACCGTAAGGTAAGCTTCCTATTTCTGACGTAGATGTTGCAGCACCAGTAACAGAATTTATTGGAGCTTTTCCTAATATAATAAGTCCACCCCAGTCTCCTGCAGAAGGTACAGCAGCACCAGAAGTCATTACAATTGGGTTAGCAGCAGTTCCGTTAGCAATAATTTGTGCGCCTTGAGAAATAGCAATATATACATCTGCACCAGATGCTACAGCTTGAATTGTAACCCCTTCATTAATAATTAAATTGGCTCCTTCAGACATAATAACTGGTCCGCTAATAGTATAACACGTATTAGCTTCTAAAGTTAAGTCTGATGAATATTCTGCTGCATTAATAGATATACATTCGTCACTAGTGCCAGTTCCACCACCATTATTAGTAGTTGTATTGTTTACTACGCTATTATCGGTAATATTAATATCGGCAGTATCGTCTGTTGAGCACGAGTTAAAAAGCAATGTTGTAATTGCTAATCCTAATAATAAATTATTTTTCATTGTTTCTAAGTTTTATTCTTTGTTGTTATTATTAATTATTGAGTTTAAAATTTATATTTTAATTGTAAGCCTAAGTTCATTCCTTTTTTATAATCAGAGACATCTTTTCCATTAGGAGAAGTAACAACTATATCGCCTTGAGTTGTTTCTCTTATATATGTTACGTTTGGGTTTAAAAGGTTTTGTGCAGAGAAGTTTATTTCGAACTTTTCGCCTAATTTGTTTTTTAGAATAAAATCTAAAGTTGGCACCCCTTTTTCAATAACGTTTCCTAATTGTCCAGACCCTAAAGCATCAATCCTATCAGAAAAATATGAAAAGGCTAATGTTGCAAGTGGTTTGTAATTTTCGAATGATGTTGGTGAGTAACTAATATCTGCATTAAGAATTAATGGAGAAGCACCTTGTAGTTCTTCTTTATCTTTAATAAAACTTACGTTAAAGTTACTTCCAACTATATCACTATACAAATCTTGTTCTGTATGCATATATGTGGCATTAAACCCAAATGAAAGTTCTGGTTTGTCATCTTCATTAACAATAATGTTTTTTCTAACCTCAGCCTCAATACCAAATATTTGTGCTTTATCTCCTGTTCTAAAAAAACGTTGTGTACCTGTTGCATCAAAAGCAACAACTTGGTTAATAGGATCTTCTATTTGCTTGTAAAAAGCACCTACAGAAAGTAATTCAGATTTAGTGATAAACCATTCATATTTTAAATCTAAGTTTAAGATTTTAGAATATGAAACATCTTTTACATTAGTATAGTTAAACCCATCTTTTTGTCCTAATAAATCTGGATTACCACCTATACGTTGCGATACACTTTCATAAACAAAAGGGGCAACTTCTTTAAATTCTGGTAGTGATATGGTTTGACTTCCTGAAAAACGTAAGTTTTGGTCTTCGTTTAAAGCATATTTTAAACTCAAACTAGGTAAGAATAATACATCTGATGCACTTATATTATCATTTCCATTAACTCCAAGGTTAATAACATCGTATTCGATATATTGATCGAAAGACTCAACTCTTAGTCCTGGTACTACAAGCCATTTTTCGCCTAAATTCATTTCAGCATTAAAATAACCAGCGTATATATCTAGCTTACCTTTATAAGTGTTTTCATCTAAACCAGGTCTGTTTGTATTACTAAGGTTTGGATATGCATTAATAACTTTGATTTCGTAAGTTCCTTCGTTACTTGTTAGATTTAAATTATCTAGTGTAAAAAAATCATTTAGGTTATTAACATCAGCAATACCACTATTGTCAAGAATATCATATCCGTAACGTACATTATTAAAACGACGCTCTTTTGATCTTCCGTTATAACCAAAGTTTAATTTAATATTTTCAGTAGCCTTATAAGCTAAGTTTAAGCGTCCATTAAATTCTTCATCTTGTATATCTTGAAAATAACGTTGGTTATCAAAATCTACATTACTATAAAATATTGGGTTTGTGTTTGGATCATCATCCAAAGCAAATTGATAGTTTTCAAAACTTAAACGCTTTCTATCAGGTTCGTGTGCATTAACAAAGTTGTGTCCAAAACCCCAGTCAACATCAAACTTATCTAATTTATGTGTTCCAGTAAGTTGGTTTACATAAATTAGGTTTTCGTTAAATTGAATGTTTTGTTGGAAGAAACCTTCATCTGTATTAGCAATAGCATCTCTATTACGCCCTTTACCATCTATACCAAAATAACCTACTTTATCAGAAGAACTGTTTACAAATAAAGAGTTAAACTTAATCGTGTTGCTATCATCTATTCTATAAATAATAGAAGCCATAGCAGTTGTAGTAGTTCCGTATTCAAACTCTTCAGCTTCCTCAAAAGCTTTTTTCTCAACGTTTGTATAATCTACGTTAGATCCTTTTCTATATTGAAAATCATTTTCGAATGATCCTGTACCGTAAAAACTAAGTTTAGAACCATTTTCAAAAGTGAATGACTTTCCAAAAGAACCACCAAAGTTTGTATTTATAGGTGTTCCCGCATCAACAGGATCGAAACCATGAGATAAAACAACAGCAAACGGATCGTGTGCGTATCTGTTATAGAAACCAAAATGCCCAGTTCCTTCACTTCTTACAAAATCTTTACCTATCGCATTAGTATTTATAGAAGACCCAACCCCAAAATTGAAAAAGCCTTTTCCGCTATAATCTTTTGAAGTTATATCTACATTACCAGCAGCAAAATCTCCATAAAATTTTGAAGAGTATGCTTTACTAATCGATACGTTTTCAATAACATCAGAAGAGAATAAATCAAGATCAATATTTTTCTTGCTAACATCATTTGATGGTAATGATAAACCATTCATGGTTGTGTTTAAGTATCTATCACCTAAACCACGTACGTATACATTACTAGAACCTTCTTGTTTAGAAACTCCAGAGATCTTTGCTACTGCACCTGCAGCATCACTAACACCTTTTCTTTCTAATTCTACAGCACCAATACTTTGTTTAATTTCTACAGCTTTCTTTTGGTCTAATAATACAGCTTCTTCACTTTCTCTTTTAGTAGTTGTTGTAATAACCACTTCATCTAAAGAGGCGGCACTTGCACCCATTGGCACATTAACTTCTGTCACTTTTCCGGCAACAATAGCAACAGGAATTTCTTGAGTTTCATAACCTACAAAACTAAATTCTAAAGTATAGTTTCCAGCTTCTATATTTTCTAAACCATATAAACCATCAAAGTCAGATGTGGTTCCTTTTGTAGTCCCTTTAATTAATACATTAGCAAAGGCTAAAGGTTCGTTATTATATTCTTTATCTGTAAGTTTACCAACAACTGAACCTGTGTTTTGAGCATAAGAAAATACGGTAGCTAATAGTGTAAGTAATAATATAAATTTTTTCATTAGTTTCATTAAAATTTCTTGCGGCAAAGAAACTACCGTTTTGTAAATAGTGTGTTATCTAAGGATTAAAGAACTGTAATAAAAGTGTTAGAGAAATGTTAATTAAAAACTGGTATGTTGTCTTGTTGTTTACATTGAGTTAACATTCATATCTAATAAATTGATTTAGAGTATAAATGAAAATCAAGACTGTTTTATTGAAGAAAAGGTAAGTGTCGTATATGTAAAAAAAAAATCAGCTTTCAATTATAATTGAAAGCTGATTTTAAAATATTCTTATTGCAAACTAAACTAACTAATTCTAATTGCTTGTAGTAGAAGCGCTGTTTTCAACACTAGCCATTGTAGCAACAAGATCTTCTAAAGATAGTGAGCTAGGTTCTAATACCAATTTAATATTCGTATTGTTAGCAGCTACAGTAATTTTTGTTTCTTTAGTTTCGTAACCTGTAAAGGTGCTTACTAAAGTATATTCGCCAGTTTTTAAGTTTTCGAACTTAAAAAATCCTTTTTCGTCTGATAAAACTTCCGTGCCAGTTTCTTTAATAGAAACCTTAGCAAATATTAAAGGTTCGCTATTCGATTCAAAATCCAATATCTTACCACTTATAGAACCCGCTTCCTGTGCAAAAGATAATGCAGATAGAAAAAAGATGGCTATGTATATAATATGTTTCATGTGTATTCTTAATTACATTGCAAAAATAAGCTCAGACCTTCTATTTTATGTTACCAAATCATTAAACGTAAATGATTAAAAGGTTACGCTAATGTTAAGAGATTTACCAATACATTATTTAGCGAATTTATTATCTTGCCAGAACTTAATTGAAGACTATGAACTGGGAGCAACTACTATCCTTAAAACGTTTTGGCGACACCAATAAACGTATACGAAAAGAACAAGATGAAACCCGTTTGGGCTTCGAGGTCGATTACGATCGTATTATATTTTCATCAGAGTTTAGGAGTTTGCAAGACAAAACGCAAGTTATCCCATTATCTGAAACCGATTTTGTACACACCCGCTTAACACATAGTCTAGAGGTTAGTGTTGTAGGGCGCTCTCTTGGTAGACGTGTGGGTCAAAAACTATTAGAAAAACATCCGCATTTGCAAAGTTCGCTTGGCTATCAAGCTAACGATTTGGGAGCCATAGTTGCCGCAGCAGCCTTAGCTCACGATATCGGGAATCCACCCTTTGGGCATTCTGGAGAAAAGGCCATTGGCGAATTTTTTAAAACAGGAGAAGGTAAATCTTTTAAAAGTCAATTAACCGATAAAGAATATCAAGATTTATGCGATTTTGAAGGAAATGCTAACGGCTTTAAAATATTAACCGAAAGTAGAGCAGGACGCGATGGCGGATTAAGATTAAGCTACGCCACACTTGGAGCATTCATGAAATACCCAAAAGAGTCGCTACCAAAAAAACCAACACCACACATAGCCGATAAAAAATATGGCTTTTTCCAGTCAGAAAAAGATGCCTTTCAAGATGTAGCCAACGAGTTAGGACTAGCCAGCAGAAGTACTACAGATTTAAGTTACTCACGCCATCCGTTAGCCTATTTAGTAGAGGCAGCCGACGATATTTGTTACACCATTATCGATTTTGAAGACGGTATAAACCTAGGGCTTATTCAAGAAGAATTTGCGCTAGAATACCTATCTAAAATTATTAGAGATAACATTAAACCAGAAAACTATTATGCACTTTCTACCAAACAAGATCGTGTAGGTTATTTGCGTGCCTTGGCCATAGGTTCGCTTATTAACGAGGCTGTCGATATTTTTATGACCTACGAAGACGCTATTTTAAATGGCAATTTCGATTGTGCTTTACTCGATAAAAGCAAGTACGACGCGCAAATAAAAGATGTTATAAAAATAAGTGTCGAAAATATATACCAATCTACCGAGGTGGTCGATAAAGAAATTGCAGGCTACGGCGTTATAAATACGCTCCTAAAAACCTATACAAACGCCGTAAACAATAGCTTTAACAATACCGCATCAAATTACGATAAACTCATATTAAAGGGGCTTCCAAAAACCATTCAAATCAATAATTCTAGCCTATATCACCGTTTATCAAGCGTGTGTTATTACGTGTCTTTACTGTCCGATAGCAAGGCCATTTTAGATTACAAAAAGATAAAAGGGATTAGTTTTTAGAATCATGTCACTTCGAGTGTCACACTAAATAAGGGTGATGTATCGAGAGGTTGGGCGTTACCACAAGGGTCCGGCTTTCCATTGCAAGTCCTCGCTCGTGCCTCGCTGTGGGCTTTCCATTGCAATCCCTGCCTGCCGGCAGGCAGGCCTAACGCGAGAATCTGCTTGTATAATGTTCCTTGGTTTACTTTTAAGCTATTAGGTTAATAATAATTTAAAAATTAATTGTCTTTATAATTATTATAGTTAAAATCTCCTTTAATTTTAACTCGAAATTTTAAATCGGTTAAAAGCTTATAAGTTGGAGTTTCATCACTATAAGTATTGGAATCATACAATTTACAAGTTTCAATAGATCCTTCAATGGCATAAAAATAATCTTCCAATTCTTCAACAGAACTTATAACAGCCTTATATTCCGAATTATCATTAAATCTTGAAGAATAATAAACTTGATTATTATCTGAATCAATAGGGAAGAAATCAAAAGCAAATTCAGCTTCAATTTTAGGGTCTCCAAAATCTCTACGAAACTTAAGTTCCTCTTTATTAAAGAAATTATTTAGAGATTCAAGTTCATCTGTGAAAGTTTTGTTTTCAACATCAATACTGCCAAAATACATTTTTGCAGTATTATGTTTTCCAACTTCTTCTGGATGTAAACCATTATAAATAAGTATTCCAGAAGCATAAATTGTATAACAATCTGAATGTACCTGGTCTTCTGGTTCGTTATTACAGTTTATAAGTGTTCCTCCATAATCTATTGAAAAAGGCTCTTCATCAAAATAAAAATCTTCATAATACTTTTTTTCGATTAAAAAAGGCTCGCCATCAAGTTTGCCTTCAAAATAGTAATGTTCAGAAACTACTGGTTCTTCAGATTTTTCTTTCTCATTAGAACTATTCTCAGAACAAGATGTTGACAATAGAAAAATAAAAAAAGCGATTATAGGCAAGCTGGTTTTAAAACTCATAAACAGGTTATATTTCTTTAAAGTGATTTGAAAAATATGTGTGAAATTAAACATATTTTTAGAAAGAAGAGTGCTTATGTGCTTTTAAAAATGACTTCTAAACTCCCAGCATCCAAACCAACCAAATGATGTAACTCTTCAACCTTTCCATGTTCAATAAATTCATCTGGAATCCCTAATATTTTTACTGAGTTTTTATAATTATTTTCAGAAGCAAATTCTAAAATAGTAGATCCAAAACCACCCTTAATGGCGTTATCTTCAACGGAAATTATGGTTTTATGGGTTTTAAAAATAGTATGCAGTAAGGTTTCATCCAAAGGTTTTACAAAACGCATGTCGTAATGCGAAACATCCAGGTTTTCAATAGCTTCAGAAACATTTTTAGCCATGTTACCAATACTTAAAATTGCCATTTTTTTGCCTTCTTTAAGCGTAGTCGCTTTACCTATTTCTATTTTAGAAAACGGTTGTTTCCAATCAATCGTAACACCTCGACCTCTTGGATAACGAATTGCAATAGGTTGCTCTAAACCTAATTGGGCCGTGTACATGATGTTTCGTAATTCTATTTCGTTACGTGGTGCAAAAATGATGAGGTTTGGAATACAGCGTAAATAACTTAAATCGAAAACACCGTGGTGAGTAGCACCATCTTCGCCAACTAAACCTGCGCGGTCTAAACAAAAAATAACAGGTAGTTTTTGTAAAGCCACATCATGAATTATTTGGTCGTAAGCCCGTTGTAAAAAGGTAGAATAGATGTTACAGAACGGAATTAAACCTTGTGTTGTCATGCCTGCAGCTAAAGTAACCGCATGTTGTTCTGCAATACCAACATCAAAAGCACGATCTGGAATTTCTTCCATCATATATTTTAAAGAGCATCCTGTTGGCATAGCTGGAGTTATACCAACTATATTTTTATTCTGTTTTGCCAGTTCTACAATAGTATGCCCAAAAACATCTTGATATTTTGGTGGCTGTACCTCGTTAGATTTGGCAACTAAATTTCCAGTTTTAGCATCAAATTTTCCTGGTGCATGATACTTTACTTGGTCAGCTTCAGCTTGTTTTAGTCCTTTACCTTTTGTGGTTATAACGTGCAAAAACTTAGGGCCTTTTACTGTTTTTAAGCGTTCTAGTTCTGAGATAACTTTATCTAAATCATGACCATCAATTGGTCCTGAATAATCAAAATTTAAAGCTTCAAAAATATTGTCTTGTTTTTGAGTACCTTTTTTTACGTTGGTTAAATATTGTTTTAATGCACCAACACTTGGATCAATACCAATAGCATTATCATTAAGAATTACTAATAAATTAGCATCGGTAACACCAGCATGATTTAAGCCTTCAAAAGCCATTCCGCTGGCAATGGATGCATCACCAATTACAGCAATATGTTGTTTGTTTTCTCCTTTTAATTTAGAAGCAATCGCCATGCCTAATGCTGCCGAAATTGATGTGGATGAATGCCCAATACCAAAGGCATCATACTCACTTTCTTCGCGTTTTGGAAATCCGCTTAAACCACCAAGTTGGCGGTTGGTATGGAAATTGTCGCGTCTGCCTGTTAAAATTTTATGGCCGTAGGCTTGATGTCCAACATCCCAAATAAGCTGGTCTGTGGGTGTGTTAAACACATAATGTAATGCAATGGTAAGCTCTACAACACCTAAACTGGCTCCTAAATGGCCTTCTTTAGTAGCTACTATATTAATGATAAAATTACGTAACTCTTGTGCAAGTTGGGGTAAGTCTTTTTGATGTATAAGACGGAGATCGTTGGGAGAGTTTATATTTTGTAATAGACTTTTTTGCACACAGCAAAAGTACAAGAATTTATTATTCTTCTACTTGAAAAATAATTGGTAATGTGTAAACCATTTTTACAGGTTTTCCTCTTTGTTCTGCAGGTTTAAACTGAGGAAAAAGTTTGATTACTCGTATTGCTTCATCTTCTAATTTTTCATTTGGCGCTCTGGCTCTAATATCAAAAGTTTTTCCATCTTCATTAATTTTGAATTGAACATTTATACGCTGTTTCCCTTTTAAATCTAAACAAACGGACGTATTAAAATTGTCAGAAATAATTTTTGATATTTGTTTCGAAAAATAATCTTTTTTCTCTTGAGTCGATAGTTTTTGAGGCGTGTTTTGGAATTCTGGAGGTGTGTCAACACTTATCATTCCTAAGACGATTTCGTGATTTAATTCTTCTTCAGATATTATATCTCCCATAACTTCTAGCTCTTCATCATCTTTTGGATGTTTAAGAATGTTTATAGAATCAATACTTATTGGAGGTTGTTCAAGAATCTCAATATCACCAACAGTTTCAATAATTAATTCTCCTTCGGTTTCAATATCAATATATCCCTTTTCTTTAGGTGTCGTTTTACAAGTTTTATTATAAATAGAATCTATTTCAGAAATTTGTGGTAAGCCTCCAAGAATATTAATTTTATTATTTAAAGTATCAATAACTTCAATGCTATCAATTTTTTGTTTGTTTCCATTTTTATTTGTGCAATTCATTAAAGTGGTTCCCATTACAATTAGTAAAACTAATAAGAAGGTTTTTTGAAAACTTTGACGTTTCTCTAAAACTTGAGAAGGGATATGTAAATTAATGCTATCTAGTTGTGTTTGCTTAAAATGACCACAAATGCGATTATCTTTATTTTGATGAATATAATCTTGAATATCGTTTGTTTTCATTTTGGTGAAATCAATAACCGTTTTTGAACAAGAACTACAAAATTTACCTTTTTCACGTTGTGACATTTTATTCCAATCTTCATGACAAGGTTTTGGAATTGCAATTGAATAGTATTTTTTCATGGGTTAATAGCTTTCTATTATGTCATCAAACTTCTTGCCGAAGTGGTTTGAATTTGTATTTTTGGTACCATGATAGAACCTTTTGACGACACCTATTTTATGAAGAAAGCGCTACAGGAAGCTGAAGCTGCTTTTGAACAAGGTGAAATACCTGTTGGTGCAGTAATTGTTATTGATAATAGAATTATTGCTCGCGGCCATAATTTAACTGAAACCTTAACCGATGTTACGGCGCATGCCGAAATGCAAGCTATAACGGCGGCTTCTAATTTTTTAGGTGGTAAGTACCTTCAAAAATGTACGTTGTATGTTACGTTGGAGCCTTGCCAAATGTGTGCAGGTGCATTGTATTGGAGTCAGATTTCTAAAATTGTTTATGGTGCTAGAGATGAAGCGCGTGGTTGTATTAACTTAAAAACAAAGTTACACCCTAAAACTACTATTTCTGGTGGGGTTCTAGCTGATGAGGCTTCTAGACTAATGAAACGGTTTTTTGTTGAGAAACGAAATTTGAATTAACAAGAGGGTTTACATCTCTCTTAATCTCTCCTTATTAGGAAGGAAACTGTTGTTTGATAAAAAAAGGGTTCGAGTTTCCCCTTTAAAAAGAGGGGACTAAGGGGTGTGTTGTATAAAATATTTTTAATTAATTTAATTTTCCAAGTTGAAAGGTGCTAACATCAAACACCTTGCGTTAGGCCTGCCTGCCGGCAGGCAGGGATTGAAGTGGATAGCCCACAGCCCGACGAAGGAGGTGCGAGGACTTGTAACGGAAAGCCCGACCCTTTTCGGGTAACGCCCAATTTCTCGATACATCGTGCCTTATTAGCGTGAGACTTGAAGTGACATTTAATATTTTTTACGCTTTTGATTTTCGCGCATTTTATCTAAATTTTCTTTGGTGAGCATGTAATCTTTCATGTTTTTATCTTTCCAGCTATAATACGTGAATAATGGAAAAACTACTAAAAATAAACCAGTTACACCAAAACCAATGAGTTTTTGAGAGAAATGAACGTCTAGCGTGAAGCCTAAAATAATGCTTGTAAATGCAGCGATTGCTAATATGTAAGTAATGTATTTCATGTGTTTTAACTACTGCGTAAAATTGATGAGTTGCTGTCTGTAGGCGGTTAATAGTTTTGATTTTGAAATGTAACCATAATATTTTCCTCCCTTAATAACGGGTAAATTCCAAGCACCACTAGATTTGAATTTGTCCATAATTGTGTTCATGCTATCTTCATCATAATTAATAATTTCTGTATCGGAATGCATGAGGCTTGAGGCGTCTACTTCATTATATAATTCTGCATTAAACATCATATGCCTAATATCATCTAATCGAATAGCTCCTAAAAATTCATGTTTATCATTTACTACAGGAAAATGATTTCTCGAGGATTTAGCAACCGCATTTTTTAAAATATTACCGAGTTTCGTGTTGGGTTTTAAGATAATAAAATTGGTTTCTATAACTTTATCGATGTCTAAAACCATAAGTACATTTTGATCTTTATCGTGCGTCATGAGTTCACCACGCTGAGCAAGTTTTAGGGTATAAATAGAATGCGAAACATAGTATTTGGTAATGGCGAATGATATGGCTGAAACAATCATAAGTGGCACAAATAACTCGTAACCACCTGTTATTTCTGCAATTAAGAAAATGGCTGTAAGCGGTGCATGTAGTACACCAGCCATTAGCCCTGTCATGCCAATTAATGTGAAATTAGATTCGGATACTTGAAAATCGAAACCAATATTGTTAGTGATTTTTGCGAATGCATTTCCTAAAACATTTCCCATAACTAGGGTTGGGATAAAAACACCGCCAACACCACCAGCTCCAAAAGTAGTGGTCATGGCTATGGCCTTAAAAATCCCGATGCCTAATAAAAGCCCAATGACTATCCAAATGTTAGATAAATCTAAATTAAATGGTGTGGTGCCAATAGCGGCTAAATGATCGCCTTTTAAGAGGTTGTTCATAATACCATAACCCTCACCATAAAGTGGTGGAATAAAAAATAGCATGGTACCAATGGCTAAACCGCCAATTAAAAGCCGT
The DNA here is from genome assembly GCF_044594645.1 of Algibacter sp. R77976. Taxonomy (GTDB): domain Bacteria; phylum Bacteroidota; class Bacteroidia; order Flavobacteriales; family Flavobacteriaceae; genus Algibacter_B. Next base: position 677,676 of record NZ_CP138989.1, on the reverse strand, counting down.
ATTGCTCTACTCTCAAATTGTTTGAAAAAGTTGGTAATGCCAAAAAACACTTTTGAGAAGTATACCGATGCTAATCCTGTAACAAGTGCTAAAAGAATATAAAAAGGAATATCGTTAACAATAAATTTATCGGTTAATTCGAAACGTAATAACACATCGGTTCCTAAAAAAAGGTAGGAGGTGATAACTGCTGAAACTGATGCTAGAAGTAATGGTACTAATGAGGCGAAAGCAATATCAAGGCTAAAGATTTCTATGGCGAATATAATAGCCGCAATAGGCGCTTTAAACATAGATGCCATAGCACCCGCAGCAGCACAGCCTATTAATAGCATACGAGTTTTGCTATTCATACGAAATAATCGTGCTGCATTTGATCCTAATGCAGAACCTACACTAACCGCAGGCCCTTGTAGTCCTACCGATCCACCAAAACCAGCCGTTAATGGGGCGGTTATTAAAGCTGCATAAATATTGTATCTTGGAATGATTCCGTTTAGTTTTGAAATGGCGTATAGTGTTGATGAAATACCATGTCCAATATGTTTTTTTAACCAGATTTGTTTGATAACATATACTAAAAACAAACCAATCATTGGGAAAATGAAGTACAGCGAATTTTGATAATTATTAAAAAAATCGATTTCGAAAAGTAAGCGAATGTAGTGGGTTAAGTTTTTAAGAGTTACCGTGCCTAAACCTGCTAGAAATCCAACTAGAATACTCAGTATATAAACAAATTGACGCTCTGAAATATGTTTGTATTTCCAGATTAGAAATTGGCGTAATAGTTTTTTAGTGAATGAAGGCATGTATAAAACTACTAAAAAATCCTGCAATAAGCAGGATTTTAATTGGTTATGATTTTAAATTAAGTTTTAAACTTAATTCTGTTAACTGTTCATCATCTATTGGCGCTGGAGCATCTATCATGACATCGCGACCAGAATTGTTTTTTGGGAATGCAATAAAATCTCTAATGGTTTCTTGACCTCCTAAAATAGCAACGAGTCTATCTAGCCCAAATGCTAAGCCACCGTGTGGTGGAGCGCCATATTCAAAGGCATCCATTAAAAATCCAAATTGTGCTTTCGCTTCTTCTTCAGAGAAGCCTAAATGCTTTAGCATGATAGCTTGTGTTTTCTTATCATGGATACGAATAGAACCACCACCAATTTCGTTTCCGTTTAATACTAAATCATAAGCATTGGCTTTTACTTCTCCAGGATTAGAATCTAATAATTCTATTTGTCCAGGTTTAGGCGATGTAAACGGGTGGTGCATGGCGTGGTAATGCCCTGTTTCTTCGTCTAATTCTAATAATGGAAAATCCATAACCCAAAGTGGTGCGAATACTTTAGGGTCTCTTAACCCTAAACGTTCTGCTAATTCCATACGTAATGCACTTAACTGCGCACGTACTTTATTTTTATCTCCAGAAAGCACACAAACTAGATCGCCTGGCTTAGCGCCTGTAACTTCTGCCCATTTTGCTAAATCGTCTTGATCGTAAAACTTATCTACTGAAGATTTAAATGATCCGTCGTCATTACAACGCGAATATACCATACCTAAAGCGCCAACTTGAGGGCGTTTTACCCACGAGATTAATTTGTCGATGTCTTTTCGTGTATAACTATTTCCGCCAGGAACAGCAATACCTACAACTAATTCGGCATTATTAAATACGCCAAAATCTTTGTGTTGTGCTACGTCGTTTAACTCGCCAAATTCCATTCCAAAGCGGATGTCTGGCTTGTCGTTCCCGTACAAACGCATGGCATCGTCATAAAGCATTCTTGGGAATTTCTCTACCTCGACACCATTTACTTCTTTTAGTAAATGACGTGTTAAGCCTTCAAAAGCATTTAATATATCTTCTTGCTCGATAAATGCCATTTCACAATCTATTTGCGTGAATTCTGGTTGTCTATCGGCACGTAAATCTTCGTCTCTAAAACATTTTACTATCTGGAAGTATTTATCCATACCTCCAACCATAAGCAATTGCTTAAAGGTTTGTGGCGATTGCGGAAGTGCATAAAATTGCCCTTCATTCATTCGAGATGGTACTACAAAATCTCTAGCGCCTTCTGGTGTTGATTTTATTAAATACGGTGTTTCAACTTCAATAAACCCTTCTTTTGATAGATAATTGCGAACTTCTTGTGTTACTTTATGTCTAAAGATTAAGCTTTCTTTTACTGGATTACGACGAATATCTAAATAACGATATTTCATCCTTATATCTTCACCACCATCTGTTTTGTCTTCTATAGTAAAAGGCGGTAATAACGATTCGTTTAAAACCGTTAATTCTGAAACTAAAATTTCAATATCACCAGTTGGGATATTTGGGTTTTTAGAAGCACGTTCTATAACAGTTCCTTTTACTTGAATGACGAACTCGCGACCTAAGTTTTGAGCTTGTTCTATTAAGTCTTTGGATGTGCGTTCCTCATCAAAAACAAGTTGTGTAATACCGTAACGATCGCGTAAATCGACCCAAACAATAAAACCTTTATCTCTTGATTTTTGAACCCAACCTGAAAGGGTTACTTCTGCATTTATATTCGCAGCTCTTAATTCGCCACAATTATGACTTCTGTACATAGTGAAATTTTGATGTGCAAATTTACATAACTTCTACAATTAATGCCACTAATTTCAATTGTTAAATGCTTTAATAATCAAAAAGCCCCAACAACTGTTGGGGCTTTTCTTCGCTATTAACTAATCCTCCTGATCTAAGAACAAAAAGGATCTTTTTAAAACAACCAATATCTGGTTGTTTTAAATTGTATTGTCATGTTACTCTAAAGAGCACATGGCAATTTCCAAATTGACACCTTGATTTATGTCAAGGCAAATATTTTAAATTAATCTATACGTTTGTCTAAATTAAAATTTTCTTGAGAAATTAATTGGTCTTGATTTGAAACACGATCTTTATATAACCACATTTTAAATTTCGTGACAAGATAAAATAAAATTGGGACAACTATAAGTGTTAAAAATGTTGCCACAAAAAGTCCGTAAATAACAGTCCAGGCAAGTGGTCCCCAGAAAATAACATTATCACCACCCATATAAATGTTCGCATCGAACTCGCTAAATAAAGTAAAAAAGTTGATGTTTAATCCAGTTGCTAACGGAATTAGCCCTAAAATAGTAGTAATTGCCGTTAATAATACAGGACGTAAACGTGCTTTACCACCTTTTACAATCACTTCAATTAGTTGGTCGTGAACTATATATTGGTCGTCTTCTAAATTGTTTTTAACTTTTTGTCTATCAATTAATAGTTGTGTGTAATCTAAAAGAACCACGCCATTATTTACAACAATACCTGCTAGAGATATAATCCCCATCATGGTCATCATAATAACGAACGAACTACCCGTTGCAACAATACCTCCAAATACACCAATTAAACTCAAGAAAATGGCCAGCATAATAATTCCTGGATTTGATACCGAGTTAAACTGAAATATTAAAATGAAGAAAATTAAACCTAAACCAGTAAAAAATGCCCCCATAAGGAATGCCATTTGTTTGTTTTGCTCTTCAATTTGACCTGTATAGTCAATTTTTACACCATCAGGTTTTTCAGTAAAGCCTTGCATTTCATTTTGAATTTTTGAAACAATGGCACCAGCATCTGTAAATCCAGGAGCTAAAGCAGAATACAAAGTAACTACGCGTTTTACATCTTTGTGTTTTATTGCGCTAAAACCAGAACTATTAGATTGTTTGGCAACTGTTGAAACAGGGATTTCTTTTATTTGCCCCGAAGCCATATCTCTAAATGTTATTTTCTGATTAAAAATAGCACTCGTATTATATCTGTTTTCTTCATTAAAACGCACATAAATATCATAATCTTCACCATCTTCTTTGTAAACACCAGCTTTTGCACCAAAAATAGAGTTACGAAGTTGCTGTCCAACTTGACCAGAGGACACACCTAATTCGCCAGCCTTTTTTCTGTCTACAAGCACTTGCATGGATGGTTTTGATTTATTAACATCTATTTTTAATTCATCAATACCTTGAATGTTTTTAGAGTTGATAAAATCACGCATTTTTTCGGCAGTTGCAATTAATTCAGAGTAATCTTCACCTTCTAATTCAACATTAATTGGATAACCAGCAGGTGGCCCAGCCACATCTTTTTCAACAGAAATAGCAACACCTGGGTAGATGCCTTTTAAATCTTCTTGAACCTTTTTAAGAAGTTCTTGACTATCTGCGCCTTTTCTAAATTTATACTCACGCATGGTGGCTGTAATTTTTCCTCGGTGAGGCATTTCAGCGGCAGAACCTCCATCAGTTTGTGGGTTTCCTGCACCTTCGCCAACCTGAGAAACAGCACTTTCTGTTAAAAAATTGAAATCACCGTCTATATAACTTTCATCATTAATTATTTTATAAACACGTTGCTCAATATCTTTTGTAATGGCATTTGTTTTTTTAATATCGGTGCCTTCAGGATATTCTATATATACTATAATTTGATTTGGCGTATTGTCTGGAAAGAATTCCACTTTTGTACGCTGGCTTGCTACAGACGCTCCAAACCCCATAAAAGCGATTATTAGCAGAACAAAGGTTCCAAGCGTTATTAAGGCTGGTTTTTTACCGCTTAAAGCAAATCGAAGTGATTTTTCATAAATGCGCTCCCAGATTGGTAAAATTTTATTTTGAAATCCGTTTGCCCAATTTCTAAGGAATAAGCGATATGCCCATAATAAGATGATTGAAAAAATCATAACACTACCTAACCCGCGAATACTTCCACCAAAAATTAAAATTAATAACCCTGTTCCTCCAATAATAATTGAAAGTTTAATGATGTTTTTATAAGGCATCTCTTGATCTTCAATAGTCATGTATTGAGAGACTAAAACGGAGTTAAAGAAAATTGCAACAAATAATGATGACCCCAAAACAACAGATAAAGTAATGGGGAAGTAAATCATAAACTGACCCATAACACCAGGCCATAAGCCTAATGGAATAAATGCAGCAACTGTTGTTGCGGTAGATATAATAATAGGAAATGCAATTTCACCAATACCTTTTTTTGCAGCTTCAACTCTGCTCATGCCTTCTTCGGCCATTAATCGGTATACATTTTCTACAACAACAATACCGTTATCTACAAGCATTCCAAGTCCCATAATTAATCCGAAGAGTATCATGGTGTTCATCGTATAGCCCAAATAATTTAATATCATTAATGACATAAACATAGACATAGGAATAGCAAACCCAACAAACAGCGCATTTTTAAATCCTAAGAAGAACATTAAAACAGTTACAACTAGAATGATACCGAATATGATGTTGTTTACTAAATCGTCTACTTGACCAATTGTTTTTGATGATTGATCGTTGGCAATTGTTACTTTTAAATCTGGTGGAAATTTGTTTTCTATGGCTTCTTTAACAATATCTTGAATTTGTTCTGCAGCAGCAACCATATTTTTTCCTGCACGCTTTTTAACATCAAGCATAACCACAGGTTCACCAAATTCTCTAGCATAAGTAGTTTTATCTTCGTCTTTAAAAGTGACTTTAGCAACATCTTTTAAATAGATAGCATTGTTGTTTTCAGACTTAACCACAAAATCTTCTAATTCCTTAGGGTCTTCAATTTCGCCTATAATTCTAATAGTTCTGCGCTGCCCACTAGTAATTAAATTACCTGCAGACATGGTCATGTTTTCATTATTAATAGTATTAATAATATCATTAAAACTAACTTGAGCAGCCATCATTTTATAAATATCTACAGCAACTTCAACTTCTTTTTCTTGAGCACCACGAATATCAACTTGTTTTATTTCTTGAAGGCCTTCAATTTCATCTTCTAAATATTCGCCATATTCTTTAAGTTTATCTATCGGGTAATCTCCAGAAATATTAATATTAAGAATTGGTATTTCTTCAGACATACTCAGGTCGAACACATTAGGTTCTACTTTAGCCCCATTAAATGTTGGCCAATCTTCTCCCGAAGTTTCAGAATCTACTTCGTCTTTTACTTTTTGCAACGCATCATCGACCGAAATATTTTCATCAAACTCAACAATTACAATCGAGTAATCTTCTTGAGATGTTGATGTAATTTCTACCACATTACTAACCGTTTTAAGCTTATCTTCTATGGGGTCTGTAATAAGTTTTTCAATATCTTCTGCAGTATTTCCAGGGTAAATTGAGCTTATGTAAATTTTGGTTTCTTTAATTTCTGGAAAGCTTTCCCTAGGCATACTAAAATAAGCGCCTGCGCCTAAGAATAGAATTAAAGCAATCAATACATACATGGTTGTTTTGTTGTTAATGGCCCACGATGAGAATACAAATTCTTTATCTACAGATTTTTTCTTTTTATCTTTTGTCATTGGTTTTGTCTTTGAGGTTAGTTTTATTCTTCTAAAACAAGAATCTTCACTTCCTGACCATCTTTTACACTACGAGCCCCTTCATCAATAATTTCTTCATTGTTTTTAATTCCAGAAAGCACTTCAATAAAGTTGCCTTGAGTTTTTCCTGTTTCAATAAACTCGCGTTTTACTGTGGCTTTGCTATCAACTTTATCAATTATCGTGTAAACATATTGTTGTCCTTCTGCATTTTCTGATATAATACTTTGAGGAATTAATATGGCATTTTGGTTGGTGTAATCGTTAATTTTAAGCTTAGCCGTTAGGTTAGGTTTTATAGCAATATCTTTATTTGGAATAGCAATTTCAACTTTGAATGTTCGATTTGCAGGATTGATAAAATTGCCCGCTTGACGCACTTTTGCATCAATATCTTTTCCTAAAACAGGAAAGTTAACTTTTACATTTTTTCCTTTAATTATTTCTGAAACATAACGTTCTGGGACATCGGTTTCAATATACATATCATCAAGATTTACTATTCTAAATAACTGTGATTGGCCCGGTGCTACAACACTTCCCTGATCTGTAATAACATCGTCGATTGTACCAGAAAAAGGTGCGCGTACAACTGTTTTTCCAACTTGCTGTTCAAGTTGTTTAGTTGCTTCTAGTTGACCTTCATAAGTTGCTTTTGCTTGAAGATATTGAATTTCACTACCTATTTTTTGGTTCCATAAACGTTCTTGACGCTCGAAAGTGGTTTTTGCTAAATCCGATTGAATTTTTAATTGTGATAATTGTTGACTTAAACCACCATCATCAATTTTAGCTAAAATTTGTCCTTTACTAACGCTCTGTCCTTCTTTAACATAAACTTTAGATAATACTCCAGAAAACTCTGGGTATATTACTAAATTTTGTTTGGTGTTTACGTTTCCTTGTAGTTCTACAAAGTGATTAAAAATCGCTTCTTTAGCAGCAAAAGTCGTAATTAAAGGTACCTTTTCTTGAGGGTCTAGTTCTTTAATTTTTTTTTCTAATTGTTTTAACTGTGTTGAAATTTCTTGTGCCGAAGCATCTAATTCTGTTTTCTTTTGCCTGATAATTTCTAAATCGTTTGTGGCAATGATATCATCAACAGATTTGTTCTTTCCCCCTCCGCAAGACGTAAAAAGAATAATTATTAATATGATTGAATATATGTTTTTCATTTTGATTGATTTTAGTTGTTTATGGTGTTTAATACGGTTTCTAGTTCTGCTTTTTTATTAATAACATCGAGCATAGCTTGTAAAAATTCTTGCTGTGCAGCATACAGTTGTGTTTGTGCTTGTCTTAAATCGAAACTTGATGCAATACCTTCAAAAAACTTGGTTTGGTTTTTCTTTTCAATACGTTCAGCAAGGTTTAGATTTTCCTTTTTATTTGTATAATCTTCTATAGCAAATTGGTAATCGCTTTTTGCAGAGGCAATTTGTAGTTTTAATTTTTGTTCGGTTTCAATTAAATCATGTTTAGCCTTTTCTAGATTAATTTTAGCTCGTTGTGTTGCTGCGCTTCTACCAAGCGAACTAAAAATAGGAATGTTTAAATTAACTCCTAATAGGGAGGAGCCAAACCATTTTTGGTCTTTATTCGCGAAATTAAAATCGTCGCCATAACCCGTGTAACCGCCATTTATAAATGTATTTAAAGTTGGTAAAGCCTTACTTTTTTCTAGTTTTAAAAGGAGTTCTTTAGATGTTTTATCGTTTTCTGCTATTTTAAAATCGATGGTGTTTTCAACGTCGGCATTAGTTTCAAGTAAGCCCAAATCCATATTTTGGCTAGTTAAAACCAATAAATTGTCTTCTAACACAGTTGAGTTATTTATATCTAAACCAAGTGTAATATTTAGCATTTGATACGCTAAGTTTTTCAATCTAATTACATTATTAAGATTACTTTTTACACCCGATAATGTTATTTTAAGTTGTTCAACACTTTCTTCTTCCTCTAAACCATTTTCGTAAATTTTGTTTATTTCAAAAAGGTTTTTCTCTAAAGTTTCTACATTTTTATTTAAAATAGTGGCGCTTTCTTCTGCCAGTAAAACATTTCCATAGGCGTTAATAACAGCTTTACGTACTTCCAAATCGGTTTTTTCTTTGGCGTTTTTCGAAATCTCTAAAAATACTTTAGCCGATTGTAAACCTACAAGGTAAGAGCCATCAAAAAGTTTTTGAGTTAAAGTTGCTGTTGCAGTCATGCTTTGCTTGGTGCTAAAAATAACTTCTGCATATTCACCAGGATTTCCTCCAAAAAACTCAGCGGGTATTAGCGATACTTGTTGTTTTAAGAAATTTTGATAACCAACTTCGGCCGAAATTTGAGGTAATCCAGTTGCTGTAGTTTCCCATTTTTGTTTTTTTGCGGCGTCAATATCAAGAGAAGCATTTTTTGCAGTTCTATTGTGTTCTAAAGCATAGTCTATAGCTTCTTGCAGCGTAAAACTTTGATTATTTTCTTGCGAAAACATGATAATAGAACTTAGTAAACTAAAAAATAATAATAGTTTGTTCTTCATTTTATGATTGATTTGATGTTATAAATTTATTTAATATTTGAATGCCATTTTCTGTTACAATGGCTCTTAAGTGATATTCTAAATAACTTTCCATTAAGTAGTTTATGGTAAACATTTCGTGAGGAAATAAGCGTTCATCCTTAATTCCCGTCATACCATTAAAATACATTCTAGAAATAAACTCCACGTCTATGTTTGATCTAAATAATCCTGTGTCAATACCTTTCTGTAAACTTTTTTTAACACAGTCTTGCATTTTTTCAAATTGTTTAAATTTTAGTACGTCGTATATTTTAGGGTAGTATTTTTTAAGTTGATATTGAGGTGATGTTTTTTCACCTTTTAAATGCTGCATTACAAACATTTTTATGTCATACAGTTCTTCAATGGGGTTTAAAGAAGTGTTGCATATACCATCAATACCTTCGCTAATACTTTCAAAAACCTCAAAAGTTACTGCTTCAACAAGTTTTATTTTATTTTTAAAATGTACATAAATGGTTTTTTTAGATATGCCTAATTCATGCGCTATATCATCCATTGTAACACTTTTAAAACCTAGTGTTAAAAACATTTCTGCTGCTTTATGTGTAATTTTTTCTCTCATAATTTGGCGCAAATATAGTAACGGAAACTTTGAAAACCAAAAAAGTTTCCTGAGTTTTAATAATTTTTTAACACATCCTTTACATTGAAGTTTTTAATCGAAAACAATTCCTCAACGTTTTTCGTTGAGGTTTCCGTTGAAATTGTCATTCTCGAGACGTTGGGAACCTAAATAAAGAATTTTAATTTTTGAAGTTTAAGTACAAAATGATACAAGCTAAAACACCTATATGGCTCCAATTTGAGGATTGTTCATGAAAAAAATCTTTATTTTATAATGAATTACGCTATTTTTGTTCGATGCTTTCAATAGAAAAATACCAAGAAGAGTTTATTAATTATCTAAAAGATTATTCAACGGTTAATGAACCTAGAAATCTTTATGAACCCATTGACTATATATTAGGATTGGGAGGAAAACGATTACGTCCTGTTTTAACCTTAATGACGGCCGATATTTTTAATAGTAACTATAAAGAAGCATTGAATGCGGCTTTAAGTATTGAAGTGTTTCATAATTTCTCTTTAGTACATGACGATATTATGGATGATGCACCCTTGCGCAGAGGTGAACAAACTGTGCATGAAAAATGGGATATAAATACAGGAATCCTTTCTGGTGATGCGATGTTAATTATGGCGTATCAACTTTTTGAGAATTATGAGCCTAGCACATTTCAAGCCTTAGCAAAATTATTTAGTAAAACAGCTTTAGAGGTTTGTGAGGGCCAACAATATGATGTTGATTTTGAAACTAGAAATGACGTTACTATACCTGAGTATTTAAAGATGATTGAGTATAAAACAGCCGTTTTAGTTGGAGCCGCTATGAAAATGGGTGCTATTGTGGCAAATGCCTCAGAGGCTGACCAAAATAGTATCTATGAATTTGGAAGACATTTGGGAATTGCTTTCCAATTGCAAGATGATTACTTAGATGCCTTTGGTGATCCTAAAACTTTTGGAAAACAAGTTGGAGGTGATATTATAGAGAATAAGAAAACGTATTTATACTTGAAAGCCTTAGAGTTTTCTAATGAAAAAGATCAAGTTGAATTAAGTCAATTATTTGCCTCAAATCCTGAAAACATAGATACTAAAATTGAAATTGCTAAGCAGTTTTTTACCACGTCTGGTTCTGCCGAAGCCACAAAAGAAGCTATAAAAGAGTATACTAATAAAGCATTTGCTGTTTTAAATGATTTAAATATTTCAGAAGATAAAAAAGATATATTAAAAACATTTGGTGAAAACTTAATGAATAGAACGGTTTAATGAACTTACCAGATACTTTTGAAAATTTAATTGAAGCCGCCAATCAGTTAGATTTGTATAAAAAATTAATTCAGCAACTCAATAAAGATTTTCTTTTGGCTAATGTCGATTTAGATTTTCATGAAGAGGTTTTACCCACAAGTTTAAAACTTATGTTACATGAAACGGTTTATAAGTTGATACAAGAAAAATTTTCAGAATATTTAAATCTACTTTATATTATAGATGTTTCTGAAAAACAAGTGAAAGCTTTAAATGGCGATGATACTCTGAAACTGTCAGAAGATGTTGCTTTTTTAATTTTAAAACGCGAGTGGCAAAAAGTGTGGTTTAGAAATAAGTATTCTTGAAAATCTTCATTCTTCGATTTATTTATTTACAATACTACAATACTGGTTAAATCATCCAAAAAGGTAGTGTAATAAACCAAATAATCAATCCAAGATTGTCCTTATTTTAACGTTCTAAAATATTCTAATATAGCTCTAGAATCTTCTTCTGATAAATTTTGATTTGCCATTGGTGCACCATTAAATTCCATTAATAATTCTTTAGCTAATGGATCTTCTTTTACCATTTGTTCTGGATTTAGAATCATGTTCATTACCCATTCAGGTGTTCTTCTTTCTAAAATGCCTGTTGGAGCAGGACCAATAAATTTTTTGTCTACTCTATGGCATGCAGTACACATTTTTTTATAAACATCTGCGCCATGAGCAACCATTTTTTGGTCTATAGTCGCATTTAACGTTAGCGATTTAATGGGGCCAATACCTTTGTTAGTTAAATCTATTTTTTTGGATGCTGGAGTTTTTTCTGCTTCTGGTGCCTTTGTTTCAGATTTTTCCTTTTTCTCATAAGAAAATCCTGCTTTCTTTTTTTCTTCTTTACCGCCGCAGCTTATAAACAGAGCTATTAATAATGTTAATAGGATTTTAAGTGTTGTTTTCATGCCCATGATTTATTAAAAAAATAAAAGTATGATGTTAGGGAAAATTATAATATGATAAAAATCATATCTAAGGCAAAACATTTTTTTTGTTTGCAATGCTTTTAAACTCATCAAAGCATGCTTTCAAAACTGGCTTGCAATTGATTTAATATTCAAATTAAAATCAAAAATAGATCTTAAACTTATAAATAGATTGTTAGAAATAAAACCTAACAAAAGGTGCCCACGGATCTGCATAAATACTTTTTTCATCATCATATAAAACATCATATCTAATTCCAAAAGTAACATTGCCACTTCGGTAACCAGCTCCAAAATACAAAGCAGGTATCCAATAATTATCGTTTGAAAGATTTAAATTGGTGTTGTAGCGTCTATTAACATTAAGCTGCTCAAATTCTGATGAAAGTTGTATGCTTGGAATTGGATTAAAAAGCCCTATTAAGCTACCTCCTAAAATAGTAGATTTATAAGCGTTCTTTTGATTGTTAAAGGTGGCGTTTAAACCTAAACCAAAAGCGAAGTCTTTGTTAAATTGATAAATGCCACTAGGCGCAACAGTAGCGCTAAAAAAACCATCTCCAAAGTTTAAACCTAATCCGCCGCCAAAACGTACATGGTTCCAGAAATCACTATTGGAGTCTTGTGCATTTATGTTTTGAAAGCACAAAGTAAGCATAATGATAAAAAGAATTTTTTTTTTAGTAATTGAAAGTAATGAATTCATTTGCATGAGAATTAATTAATAAATTAACAAGAAATTAATCATATTCGTTAAAGGAATATTATTTGTTATAAATATAGCCAAAGAAACATCTAATTTTAGTAAAAGTTGTATTTTTGGCAAATATTTTACTAAATCGATATAGTGTAATAAAAGTAATGGATAAATTTTCATTTTTAAACGCAGCACATACAGCATATTTCGCTGATTTATACGAGCAATATCAACAGAGTCCAGATTCTGTAGAACCAAGTTGGAGAGCCTTTTTTCAAGGTTACGATTTTGGAAATGACGATTATGGATTAGATGGCGAAATTGTTGAGGGGGTTTCTGCTCAAATCCCAGAAAAGGTACAAAAGGAATTTCAAGTTGTAAAACTTATTGATGGTTACAGAATGAGAGGGCATTTGTTTACCAAAACAAATCCAGTTCGTGCTCGTAGAACGTATTCCCCAACGTTAGATATCGAAAACTTCGGACTTACCACAAACGATTTAGATACTGTTTTTAGTGCTGGAGAAATTTTAGGTATTGGAACAAAATCACTCCGTGATATTATTGTTCACCTAGAAAATATATATTGTGATTCTATTGGGATAGAATATATGTATTTGCGAAACCCAGAGGTAATTGCATGGTGGCAAGAGCAATTAAATAGAAATGATAATCAGCCAAATTTTTCGGCCGATACTAAAAAATATATACTTTCAAAGTTAAACCAAGCGGTTACTTTCGAGAATTTTTTACAAACAAAATATGTTGGGCAAAAACGTTTCTCTTTAGAGGGAGGAGAGTCTTTAATTCCAGCAATAAGTAATGTGCTTTTTTATGCTGTTGAAAAACATGGCGTTAAAGAGTGTGTTTTAGGTATGGCACACCGTGGGCGTTTAAGCACACTTATAAATATTTTTAGAAAACCCGTAAATGAGCTATTTAGCGAGTTTGACGGTAAAGATTTTGAAGATGAAAATATTGATGGTGATGTAAAATACCATTTAGGTTTAACGCTTGATAAAACTTACCAAAATGGTAAAAATATCAAGATGAATTTGGTTCCAAACCCATCGCATTTAGAAACTGTTGCGCCAGTTGCAGAAGGCATTACAAGAGCCAAAATTGATAGTGATTATGGCGGTGACGACTCTAAAATATTACCTATAGTTGTTCATGGTGATGCAGCTATTGCTGGTCAAGGTATTGCATACGAAGTTGCACAAATGAGCCAATTGGCTGGATACAAAACAGGAGGAACGGTACATATTGTTGTAAACAACCAAATAGGATTTACAACCAATTATTTAGATGCACGTTCTAGTACATATTGTACAGATGTTGCTAAGGTAACTTTATCTCCAGTTTTACACGTAAATGCAGATGATGCTGAAGCTGTAGTTCATGCCGTTGAAATGGCATTGGAATATAGAATGCGATTTAAAAAGGATGTGTATATCGATTTATTAGGTTACAGGAAATATGGTCATAATGAAGGTGATGAGCCTAGATTTACCCAACCTAAATTATATAAAGCAATTGCAAAACAGGCTAATCCGTTTAAAATTTATGCGGATAAATTAATAGCTGAAAATACTATTGATCAGGCATATGTAGATAGCATTATAGCAGATTTTAAAGATACTTTAGAAAGTGAATATGCTAAATCTAAAGAAGCTAAAAGCTCTAAAGTAAGAGAGTTTATGCAGGAACGCTGGACTGATTTTGATCGTCAAGGTTTAGATTCTATGCTTAAATCGGAAGACACGACTTTTGAAAAAAATAAATTAGAAAGTATTTCTAAAATAGTATCCACAGTTCCTGAAGGCGTGAAGTTTTTACGAAAAGCCGAACGTATTCTTAAAGGTCGAGAAAAAATGGTTTTTGAAACCGATACTTTAGATTGGGGAATGGCTGAAACTTTAGCTTACGGAAGTTTGCTTGAAGAAGGTTTCGATGTTCGAATTTCTGGACAAGATGTAGAGCGTGGTACTTTTAGTCATAGACATGCTATTTTACGTGATGAAATATCAGAAGAACGTATTAATCTATTAAACACCAATCCAGATAATAAAGGGGAAATGTATATTTATAATTCCTTTTTATCTGAATATGGCGTATTAGGTTTCGATTATGGATATGCTATGGCAAACCCAAATACGTTAACCATTTGGGAAGCACAGTTTGGAGATTTTAGTAATGGCGCTCAAATTATTTTCGATCAGTATTTATCGGCTGCCGAAGATAAATGGAAAGCTCAAAACGGTATAGTAGTGTTATTACCTCATGGGTATGAAGGTCAAGGTTCAGAACACTCTTCTGCAAGAATAGAGCGTTATTTACAATTATGTGGTAATGATAATATGATTGTTGCAGATTGTACAACACCTGCAAATATGTTTCATTTATTACGTCGTCAAATGAAACGTAATTATAGAAAACCGTTAATTGTTTTTACACCAAAAAGCTTATTGCGTCATCCTAAAGCAGTATCTAGTATAAACGAACTAGCATCAGGAACTTTTGAAGAAGTTATAGATGATACAATAAAGCCAACAAACGTTAAAAAGTTAGTGTTCTGTACAGGTAAATTTTATTACGAGTTATTAGCAGAAAGAGAAGAGTTAAATAGAGACGATATTGCCATTGTAAGAATAGAACAACTATTTCCACTTCATTTAGAAAAAATTCAAAGCATTATTGATAAATATTCAAATGTAGAAAATTACGTTTGGGCACAAGAAGAACCAAAAAACATGGGTGCTTGGTCCCATATGGCTCAGAGAATGGATTTAGTTAAACTAGAAGTAGCCTCTAGACCATACAATTCAGTACCAGCACCAGGATCAAGTACAAGAGATAAAAGAAGGCAGCGTCGCGTAATCGATACCGTTTTTGGAAACTTAGAAAAAGAATAAAATACAGATACAATTAAAATTATAAAAAATGATTTTAGAAATGAAAGTGCCTTCTCCGGGCGAATCTATTACAGAAGTAGAAATAGCAACTTGGTTAGTTGAAGAAGGTGATTATGTAGAAAAAGATCAAGCTATTGCTGAGGTAGATAGTGATAAAGCAACCCTAGAATTACCTGCTGAAGCTAGTGGAACTATCACATTTAAAGCTGAAGAAGGTGATGCTGTTGAGGTTGGAGCGGTTGTTTGTTTAATTGATACAAGTGCCGAAAAACCAGCAGGAGGTGAGGCTCCAAAAGCTGAAGCTAAAGTTGAAGCTCCAAAGACCGAAGCGCCTAAAGCTGCGGAAACTAAAACATATGCTACAGGTACAGCAAGTCCTGCAGCAAAAAAGGTATTAGCTGAGAAAGGCATTGATGCCGCAACTGTTACTGGAACAGGAAAAGCGGGTCGTGTAACTAAAGAGGATGCAGTAAATGCTGTGCCTTCAATGGGAACTCCAACTGGAGGTGCTCGCGGCACATCTAGAAGTAAAATGTCTATGTTGCGTCGTAAAGTAGCAGAGCGTTTAGTTGAAGTTAAAAATACAACGGCTATGTTAACAACGTTTAACGAAGTTGATATGTCTCCTATTTTTGCTTTACGTACAGAATATAAAGAAACCTTTAAAGCTAAACATGGTGTTGGTTTAGGGTTTATGAGTTTCTTTACACTTGCTGTAGTTAGAGCTTTAGAAATGTATCCTGCGGTAAACTCGATGATGGATGGTAAAGAAATGATGTCATATGATTTTTGTGATATTAGTATTGCAGTTTCAGGACCTAAAGGTTTAATGGTTCCTGTAATTCGTAATGCCGAAAACTTGAGCTTTAGAGGCGTAGAATCTGAAGTAAAACGTTTAGCGCTTAGAGCAAGAGATGGTCAAATTACGGTTGATGAAATGACAGGTGGAACATTTACAATTACTAATGGAGGTGTATTTGGTAGTATGTTATCTACACCAATTATTAACCCACCACAAAGTGGGATTTTAGGAATGCACAACATTGTTGAGCGTCCTGTTGCTATTGATGGTCAGGTTGTAATTAGGCCAATAATGTATGTTGCGCTATCTTACGATCATAGAATTATTGATGGTAAAGAAAGTGTTGGGTTCTTAGTTGCTGTTAAAGAAGCGCTAGAGAATCCTATAGAATTATTAATGAATAACGATATTAAGAAAGCTTTAGAGCTATAGTTTTAATTTCAAGTTTATATAGAAAAAGGGTGTTGCATTAATATGTAACACCCTTTTTAAGTTTTTTAAATATCAAGATAAAACTAACTAAATAAAACAAGTAATAACATTTATAGAAATCACTATTATAACCAGAAGAACTAAACCAATAATAAAATATTTATTAAGAATATTATTGTCTTTTTCCATTTGTATGTAATATGTTAGGGTGGGTATTGGTTTTTATTTAAAGACCCTGCACCTATTACAGTGCAGAGTATTTAAAAAATTCTCTCTCAAAAGAATTAATTAATAGCACTGTAAATTTAAGGTACATTCAATAAATACAAAATACGCACTTCTACGTATTTTGAAGATGATGCTTAACTAGAGATTATAAAAAGCGAAAGCTCTGAATCATTACAATTCAGAGCTTTCTATAATTCTCCCTAAGAACTAATTAATAGCACTGTAAAGATAAGTTGTTTAAACGATATATAAAATACGCACTTCTACGTATTTTATACTCAGTTAAAAAATTTTTTATTTAATGTTGCCCAAATGGAAAGCGATGTTGGTTTATTGTCTAAACCTAATTTGTGTACAATATTACTACGATGTTTATCAACGGTTCTAACCGAAATTGATAATGCATTAGCAATATCTTGACTTGTGTTATTCTCTGAAATTAACTTTACAATTTTTAATTCAGATTTTGTAAGTAAATCTAAAGTTTCAGGTTTATTTTCTAAAGTACTATTATTTAAGTATGATGCTATTTCTTCACTAAAATAAGGTTTGCCATTAACAACCTGATTAATGCAATTTTCAATTTCTTCAATCGCAAACTCTTTTAATATATATCCAAAAACGCCAAACTTTAAAGCTTGATCATAAACTTCTTCTTCTTTATCAAAGGTTATGAGAATCACTTTAGTGGGCAAATCATTCTTTTTACAAGCCTCAGCAATTTCTAACCCCGTTTTGTAAGGCATTCTAATGTCAAGAATAGCAATTTGTGGTTTTAATTTCACAATAAGATTGTATGCGGCATTTCCATCTTCAGCACTACCAAGAATGTTATAACCTTTTGAGGTTAAAAAATCTGTTAAACCTCGCAACATTAGCGGGTGGTCATCAGCTATTACTATAGATGTATTCATTTAATCTTAAGGGAGGGTATTGGATTGCTATTAATTTATAACTTTAAATATAGATATTTCTTTTCATAATCTATTACTGCTTTTCCTTTTTTTAAAATATCTGCACCTATTATTCCATCAACAGGCTTAGAGTTATGATTAATAAGCGCTGTATTTACGTGAGTTAAATTAAATAATACTAAAACTACCTTGCTGTTAGTCCATTTTCCAATTTTAATCTTGTTTTTTGATGATGTTTTAGTATCCATATCAATAGCGCCAGCACCTGCAGCTTTTATTAGGGAATCTTTTGCTTTAAGTTTAAAAGTGTCTATAGCTTCAAACCCAACACAAGAACTAGATGCGCCTGTATCTAAAATAAATAATCCTTTTTCGCCATTAATTGTTGCTTTTATTTCAAAATGATTTGTTTTAGTAAGGTGTAGTTTTATTTTGGTATACTGTTTTTGCTCTAGAAATTGTTGAAGCGTTTCCATGTTATTATTTTTAATCAAATATAATCCTATAAAAACGATTATTTTAGCACTATAGTATAACTTAATTTTTTAGCATTTGATAATTACAGACACACACACGCATTTATATAGTGAAGCTTTTGATGAAGATAGAAACGAAATGATTAATCGATCTATAGAACAAGGTGTTTCAAGGTTTTTTATTCCAGCAATTGATTCGTCTTATACAGAATCAATGCTTCAACTCGAAAAAGACTATCCCAGTAATGTTTTTTTAATGATGGGTTTGCATCCAACTCATGTTAAAGATAATTATGAGGAAGAAATAAGTCACGTTGAGGAAATGTTATCAAAAAGGTCTTTTTACGCAGTTGGCGAAATAGGAATTGATTTATATTGGGATAAATCGACATTAAATATTCAGAGAAAAGCATTCCAGCATCAAATCCAATTGGCAAAACAATATAAATTACCTATCGTCATTCATTGTAGGGAAGCTTTTGATGAAATTTTTGAGGTTCTTGAAACTGAAAAAGGAGAGGATTTATTTGGGGTTTTTCATTGCTTTACAGGAACATTAGATCAAGCTCATAGAGCCATTTCTTATAATATGAAATTAGGTATTGGGGGCGTTGCAACTTTTAAAAATGGAAAAATAGATCAGTTTTTAAATCAAATAGATTTAAATCATATTGTATTAGAAACCGATGCTCCTTATCTCGCACCTGTACCATATAGAGGTAAGCGAAATGAAAGCGGATACATTATAAAGGTTTTAGAAAAGCTTTCAGATATTTATAATGTACCGAAAGAGGTTATTGCAGAAACAACAACACAGAATTCAAAAGCTGTTTTTAAAATTTAAATTGATGACTGAATCTAAAGTAAAAATACTTCTCATTTATACAGGTGGAACCATAGGTATGGTGAAAGATTTTAAAACAGGAGTTTTAAAAACCTTTAATTTCAAGAATCTTTTAGATAAAATTCCTGAATTGCAATTATTAGATTGTGATATAGAAACGGTTTCTTTTAAAAACCCAATAGATTCTAGTAACATGCATCCAAAATATTGGATTCAAATTGCTGAATTAATTGAAACTAATTATGAAGACTTTGATGGATTTGTTGTGCTTCATGGTAGTGATACGATGAGTTATTCTGCATCAGCTTTAAGTTTTATGTTAGAAAACTTAGCTAAACCCGTTGTGTTTACCGGCGCTCAGTTACCAATTGGTGATTTGCGTACAGATGCTAAAGAAAATTTAATAACATCTATCCAGGTGGCCTCTATGCAAAATAAAGGAAAAGCATTGGTGAAGGAAGTCTGTTTGTATTTTGAATACAAATTATATAGAGGCAATAGAACAACAAAACTTAATGCAGAACATTTTCAAGCTTTCGCATCTTTTAATTACCCCGATTTGGCAGAATCTGGAGTACACTTAAAATTTAATAATAAATATTTATTCAAACCAAATCTTGAAAAAAGGCTTAAAGTAAATAAGAATTTTGATGAAAATATCGCGCTTATAAAATTGTACCCTGGTATCACAAAAACTATTTTACAATCTATTTTAAACACTTCAAACTTAAAAGCCGTAATTATTGAAACTTACGGCGCTGGAAATTGCTCTACTGAGAATTGGTTTATTAATCTTTTAAAAGAAACTATTTTAAAAGGGATACACATTATAAATGTTACACAGTGTTCTGGTGGTAGCGTTATGATGGGGCATTATGAGACCAGTAGTAATTTGAAAGAAATAGGAGTTATTTCCGGTAAAGATATTACTACCGAGGCGGCTGTGACTAAACTAATGTATTTGTTGGGGCAGAATATTTCGGCTAATGCGTTCAAAATCAAATACGAAACCTCTTTAAGAGGAGAATTACATTAAAATTAACTCAAAAAGTTTTAGTCTTCAAAGTTTTTTTTGTTATTTGAACCCCTGTAATTATTATAATGAAATAAAGAGAGGTGGCCGAGTGGTCGAAGGCGCACGCCTGGAAAGTGTGTATACCTCAAAAGGGTATCGAGGGTTCGAATCCCTTCCTCTCTGCTGATTTTTTTTATTTTTAATTGCTTTTTTTTTATATCTTTAACCCTTTAACTAATAAAATTAAGATCGAGAACATGAAAAGATTATTTTCAATCCTTGCCATAACTGTAATGGTGGCATTCGGAACTGCTAATGCAACTACAATTGCAAACACTAGTACAGCTGTAACAACGGTTACAACAATGACACAAGACGACGCAGCACCTGCTGAAGAACTTGGATTTCATCAAGAATTAAAAAAGAGGTTTATTGAAGGTGGCCCAGGCTTTATGGGTATTGTATTATTATGTTTAATTCTAGGTTTAGCAATTGCTATAGAAAGAATTATCTTTTTAAACTTATCTACAACAAACACAAAGAAATTAACACAAGAAGTAGAAGATGCTTTATCTTCTGGTGGTGTTGAAGCTGCAAAAGAAGTTTGTAGAAATACAAAAGGACCTATCGCTTCTATTTACTATCAAGGTTTAGATAGAACAGACGAAGGTATTGAAGCTGCTGAAAAAGCTGTTGTAGCTTATGGTGGAGTTCAAATGGGACAATTAGAGAAAAATGTTTCTTGGATATCTTTATTTATTGCTCTTGCGCCAATGCTTGGTTTCATGGGTACGGTAATTGGTATGATTCAAGCATTCGATAAAATTGAAGCTGCTGGTGATATGCAACCTTCACTTGTTGCAGGTGGTATTAAAGTAGCACTTTTAACAACAGTATTTGGTTTAGTAGTAGCTATTATACTTCAAATTTTTTACAATTATATTATTGCTAAAATTGATAGCATTGTTAACAATATGGAAGATGCTTCTATCACGTTAATGGATCTATTAATTAGAAACAAAAAGTAATAATATAAAAACTAAAAATTATGAATTCACAAAAAATATTAACAATCATAATGGGAATTGTCGGAGTGCTTTCGGCAGTATTTCTGTTCATGATTATTAGCGCTGGAGACGATGCCATTAAGGCTGGAGAGTCTGCTGGTACTGTAAATACATTTATGTACATTGCTTACATTGTATTGTTCTTAACATTAGCTATTGTATTATTATTTGTATTAAAAGGGCTTTTTACTGGCGACATTAAAAAAACATTAATGACAGTTGGAGCATTTATAGCAGTTATTGCAATATCTTATGCTTTATCATCTGGTACTGATTTAGATTTAACACCTTTTACAGAAAAAGGGTTGGATATTACTGAAGATAAATCTAAAAATGTTGGAGCTGGATTATATGCCTTTTATCTACTTGGAGCTATAGCTATTGGATCTATGTTATTTGGTGGAGCAAAAAAAATATTTAATAAATAAATTATGTCAAAAAGAGCAGCACCAGAAGTAAATGCAGGCTCAATGGCCGACATTGCTTTCTTATTATTAATTTTCTTCCTAGTTACAACAACTATTGAGACTGATTCTGGAATAAACAGAAAACTGCCTCCTATAGAAGAGTCTGATGTAGATGTTGTTATCAAACAAAAAAATATTTTCACCGTTTTGTTAAATGGTCGAGATCAATTACTTGTTGAGGATAATATTATGGAACTTAAGGATTTAAGAAAGGCAGCCAGAGAGTTTTTAGATAATGGTGGCGATAAATCTTGTAATTATTGTAAAGGAAAGAGAGATCCAGGATCTTCAGATAATCCAGATAAAGCTATTATTTCGCTAAAGAACGAACGTGAAACATCTTATAAAACATATATTGCTGTGCAGAATGAATTAGTTGCAGCCTATAATGAGTTAAGAGATGATAGAGCCATGGCTCTGTACGGTAAACCATTTACCGAAATGGAAGCTGATTACAAAAATGTAGATTGGCCAGGAAATAAAGACAAGCTAAAAGAGAAGATAGACAAGATAAAATCTGACTATCCTCAAAAGCTTTCAGAAGTACAAAATTAAAATTTAACATTTATAAATATGTCTAAATTTAAAAAGAAAAAAGATGGTGGTGTACCTGCAGTTAATACTGCAGCTTTACCAGATATCGTGTTCATGTTATTATTCTTTTTTATGGTAGCCACAGTTATGAGGCAAAATACTTTAATGATTGAGAATAATTTACCGTTCGCAGATCAAGTAGAAAAGCTAGATAAAAAAGATTTGGTAATGTATATTTATGCAGGTAAGCCAAGTGAAAATTATAAGCAATATGGTACAGAAGCAAAGATTCAATTAAATGATAAATTTGCTGATGTAAAAGAAATTGCTTCTTTTATTGCTGCCGAACGCGCTTCAAAACGTGAAGAGTTAGTTCCGTATTTAACTACTGCTTTAAAGGTAGATAGTGATGCTAACATGGGATTAATTGGCGATATTAAACAAGAATTACGTAAAGTTAATGCACTTAAAATAAATTACACTACTAAAAAGGGTAGTGTGTTTGGAAGAAATTAATTTACATTCTTAATTTTATTAAAAGGCGTTTTGATTTTTCAAAACGCCTTTTAATTTTTAATACTTTTACTGCTATAAAATGTAAGCCTAATGAAGACTATATTTGTTGCTTTATTTTTCTTGTCAAGCTTTACATTATGTTTTGCTCAAGAAATTAATACAAAAGAAATCGATTCTCTTTATAAAGAAGATCAGTTTTATGCAGGTGTGACGTATAATTTATTGGGTAATATACCTGAAGGTCTTAATCAAAGTGGATTTTCATTAGGGTTTCATTTAGGTTTTATCAAGGATATTCCTATTAATAAAGATAGGGATGTTGCTATTGGTATTGGTTTAGGGTATTTCGCAAATTCTTTTAATCAAGACTTACTCATAAATAAAAATAGTGAAGATAATTTTGATTATAGTATTATTGAAGATAGTGACACATTCTCAAAAAATAAATTCTCAAGTCATTTAATAGAAGTTCCTATAGAATTTAGATGGCGTACTTCTACACCAACAGATTATAATTTTTGGAGAATTTATACAGGTTTTAAATTTGGGTATGTATTAACTAATTCTGCCAAATATAAAGGCGATTTAGGTGATTTAAAATTCACAAATATTAAAGATTTTAATACTTTCCAATATGGTTTAACCTTAAGTGCGGGCTATAACACTTGGAATGTTTATTTTTATTATGCTCTTAATCCAATTTTTTCTCAGGATGCTCAATTAAATGCTGAGAATATAGATATGAATGCGATTAAGATTGGACTCATGTTCTATATATTATAACCAATATGTTACCAAAATGAGTTGAGGTATAATACCAATAAAAACTCCTATTATTAATTCTACATAAGTATGTGCCTTTAAATGAAGTCTTGATGTAGCAATTGCACCCATAATAATAAACATTAAAGCTAGTGTTCCATTTATATTAATACTAAAATGGATACTAAGCGCTATAAAAAACATAATTACTCCAGATATAGCTATCATATGAATACTCGCTTTAAACTTCATTATAGCAAGCAGTAAACAAGCCATATTAGATATAAGTATGCCAATAAAGAAAAAGTAAAGCTCAACAAGTTCTATAGACTGAGCTGGTGTTAGTATACGCTGTAAAACTAATATAATAACAATACAGTTAAGTATTAATGGGTAAATACGCTCTTTAGTTGTTTTAAGATTAACCGTATTAACTAACCCTATTAATTTCAGTATTAAATAGAGTAAAATTGGAAGTATAATTGTTAAAATAAAAAGTGAGACAATCTTTGCCTGAATAATTTCACTTGGAATAAAACGTGGTGATTTTGAGAAATAAAAAAGAACACCTAATAAAGGCATTATAAGTGGATGAAAAATATATGAGATACTCTTTAATAGGCTATTCATTATATTTTTTTGCGTAAACGTGCTACAGGTATGTCTAGTTGCTCTCTATATTTTGCAACCGTACGCCTAGCAATAGGATATCCTTTTTCTTTTAATATTCCAGCTAAGGTTTCATCGGTTAATGGTTTTTTCTTGTTTTCTTCTTCAATAACCGTTTCAAGTATTTTCTTTATTTCTCTTGTAGAAACATCTTCACCTTGATCGTTCTTCATAGACTCAGAAAAGAATTCCTTGATCAGCTTGGTACCATAGGGTGTATCTACATATTTGCTATTTGCGACTCTTGAAACTGTTGAAACATCCATATGTATTTCATCAGCTATATCTTTAAGAATCATAGGCTTTAAATTACGCTCATCGCCTGTTAAAAAGTATTCTTTTTGATAATGCATAATAGCACTCATGGTAACAAATAACGTTTGCTGACGTTGCTTTATGGCTTCTATAAACCATTTTGCGGCATCTAATTTTTGCTTAATAAAGATAACGGCATCTTTTTGAGATTTCGACTTGTCTTTAGAATCTTTATAGCCTTTAAGCATATTATTATACTCTCTGGAAACATGAAGTTCTGGTGCGTTTCTTCCATTTAACGTTAATTCTAACTCACCTTCAACAATTTTAATAGCAAAATCTGGAACTACATGTTCTACAATTCTATTATTCCCGGCATAAGAACCTCCAGGTTTAGGATTTAAGTGCTCAATTTCTGTTATAGCAGCTTTTAACTGAGTTTCAGTTATATCAAATTTGCTGAGTAATTTTTTGTAATGCTTTTTTGTGAATTTATCAAAAGCGTTATCAATAATGTTTATAGCTAATTCTGTATCTGCTGTTTTTTCCTTTCTATGTAATTGAATACTTAAGCATTCTTGTAAGTTTCTAGCACCAACACCAGCAGGGTCTAATTGATGTACAATTTTTAATACTTTAGCAACTTCAGCTTCTTCTGTGTATACACTTTGGGTAAATGCTAAATCGTCTACAATATCACTTAATTCCCGTCTAATATATCCGCTTTCACCAACACTTCCAACTAAGAACTCTGCAATATCACGCTCTTGGTCAGAAAGTCTGTAGGTATTTAATTGATTTACTAAATGTTGTGTAAATGAAGTGCCAGCTGCGTAAGGCATTGTTTTTTCTTCATCGTCACTACTATAATTATTAACCTGAGTTCTATAATCAGGAATTTCATCATCACTTAAATATTCATCAACATTAATATCTTCTGCATTAATAGATTCATTGTCATCATAATCTTCTGAAGTATTGTCAAAATCAGAATCTAAATCATCTTTACTGTCTTCCTTACCACCTTCTAAAGCAGGGTTTTCTTCTAATTCTTGCTTTAATCGCTGTTCGAAAGCTTGCGTAGGCAGCTGTATCAATTTCATTAATTGAATTTGCTGTGGCGATAGCTTTTGTGATAATTTAAACTGTAAGTATTGTTTAAGCATGTGGTTTATTCAGGTTGTTACTCAAAGATATAAAAAGGGATTAGTATACCAAAGTCGTACCAAGTTTACCTTTTTTAATTTTAATTTTTAAAATTCTGCATTTTGCGGCGTTCTAGGGAAAGGAATAACATCTCTTATGTTACTCATACCAGTTGCAAACATTACTAAACGCTCAAAACCAAGTCCAAATCCAGAGTGTACTGCAGTACCAAATTTTCGCAAATCTAAATACCACCAAAGGTCTTCTTCTGGAATATCTATAGCGGCCATGCGTTCTTTTAAAACATCTAGTCGTTCTTCACGTTGTGCACCACCAACTATTTCACCAATACCTGGAAAAAGAATATCCATAGCACGAACTGTTTTTCCATCTTCATTTAAACGCATATAAAATGCTTTTATATTTGCTGGATAATCAAATAAAATAACTGGACATTTAAAGTGTTTTTCAACTAGAAAACGTTCATGTTCACTTTGTAAATCAACACCCCATTCGTTAATTAAGTATTTGAATTTCTTTTTTTTATTAGGTTTTGAATTACGCAAGATATCAATAGCTTCAGTATAACTAACGCGTTTAAAATTGTTGTCTGTAACGAAGTTTAATTTTTCAATTAAAGTCATATCGCTTCGTTGGGCTTGTGGTTTTGTTTTCTCTTCGTCTTGAAGGCGTTTATCTAAAAACTCTAAGTCTTCACGGTTATTATCAAGCACATGTTTTATAACCGATTTCATAAAGTCTTCAGCTAAATCCATATTTCCGGCAAGATCCATAAAGGCGACTTCTGGTTCAATCATCCAGAATTCAGCCAAATGGCGAGATGTATTCGAGTTTTCAGCCCTGAATGTTGGTCCGAATGTATAAACCTTACCTAAAGACATGGCATACGTTTCTGCTTCTAATTGCCCCGAAACGGTCAAGTTGGTTTCTTTTCCAAAAAAGTCTTTTGTATAATCAATTTCCCCTTCTTCATTTAAAGGCGGGTTTTTAGCATCAAGACTAGATACTTTAAACATTTCACCAGCACCTTCAGCATCACTTCCTGTAATTATTGGTGTATGTGTATAATAAAACCCATTATCATTAAAATATTTATGGATTGCAAAGGATAAAGCAGAACGCAATCGCATTACAGCACTAAATGTATTTGTTCTAGTGCGTAAATGGGCATTTTCACGTAAAAACTCAAAAGAGTGTTTTTTAGGTTGAATAGGGTACGTTTCTGGATCAGAATCTCCCAATACAGTTAATTCGCTAACCTTTATTTCAACTTTTTGGCCTTTGCCTTGACTTTCAACAAGCTCTCCTTTTACATGAATGGCAGCACCAGTAGTAATTCTTTTTAATAGTGCTTCGTCGAAATTTTCGAAATCAACTACACATTGTATATTATTTAAAGTAGAACCATCGTTTAAAGCAATAAAACGATTTGCTCTAAAAGTTCTTACCCAACCTTTAATTTCAACTTCTGGTATAATTATATCTTGCGATAACAATTCTGAAACGTTTCTTGATTGCATATTTATAAATTTTATAATGTAAATATAAAATTTTCAAATATTAAATCCAGTAGCATTAGAGACTAAATTCTAAAAACTTTTGTGTTAAAATTAGACTTCAGTTTCGTCCTCTTCAGGAATAATATTTATTGAAGGTTTTCTTAAAACTTGCTTATTAGCTATACTACGTTCTAGAGAAAGTAAAAGTGAAGGTAACAGCAACAGATTAGATAACATAGCAAATAGCAATGTGGCTGAAACTAAAGCGCCTAAAGCAACGGTACCTCCAAAACTTGAAATTGTAAAAACAGAGAAACCAAAAAATAGAACAATTGAAGTATAAAACATACTTACGCCTGTTTCGCGTAAAGCGCCATATACCGAGACTTTAATTTTCCAGTTATTCGCTTGAAGTTCTTGTCTGTATTTCGCTAAAAAATGAATAGTATCATCTACCGAAATACCAAAAGCAATACTAAACACCAAAATTGTAGATGGTTTTATAGGAACACCTATATAACCCATTAAACCTGCTGTTACTAAAAGTGGTAATAAATTTGGTATTAGTGAAACAACAATCATTCGTCCTGAACGGAACATGTAGGCCATAAATATTGCAATTAATAGTATGGCTAAGGTTAATGATATTACTAAGTTTTTAACTAAATATTTTGTTCCTTTCTGGAATAATAATGCTTTTCCAGTCATGATAACATCATAACGTTCTTTTGGAAAAACTTTATCTATTTTAGCTTGTAAATTTTCTTCAATACGTTCCATTTTTTCAGTACCTACATCTTTCATAAACGTAGTGATACGAGCATATTGTCCCGTACTATCTACAAAATCATTAAGTAAATCGACGTTAGAAGTAGAGTTTTTAGCATACGATAAAATGAAACTGTTTTCTTGAGAAGTTGGAAGCTGATAATATTTTGTGTTGCCATTATAATAGGCTTGTTTGGAGTATTTAACTAGGCCAACTACCGAAATAGGTTTTGAAAGTTCTGGAGTTTCATAAATTAATTCTTCAAGCTGATCCATACGTTTAAGTGTGGATAGTTTCATAACGCCCTTTTTACGCTTAGTATCTATCATGATTTCTAAAGGCATGATACCATTAAACTCATTTTCAAAAAAGCGAATGTCATTTACAAATTCCGACTCTTGTGGCATGTCTTCAATTAAACTACCAGATGTCTTTATTTGATAAATACCAATAATGCTTACAATTAATAAAACAATAGAGGTAACATAAATTGCAATTCGTTTTTTCCTAACCATAAGCTCCATCCAATTAACAAACCCGCCAATCCAACGTTTATTAAGATGTTCTAAATGTCGATCTTTAGGATAAGGTAAAAAGCTATAAATAATTGGAATTATAAGTATACAAAGAATAAAAATGGCTAATATGCTTAATGATGCTACAACCCCAAACTCTTTTAAGAGCTTACTTTCTGTAAGAATAAATGTAGCAAAACCAGAAGCTGTAGTTACATTAGTCATTAATGTAGCATTACCAATTTTGGTAATAACACGTTGTAGCGATTTTACTTTATTACCATGAAGCTTTACTTCGTGTTGGTATTTATTAATTAAGAAAATACAATTAGGAATACCAATTACAATTATAAGTGGAGGTATTAAGGCGGTTAAAACACTTACTTCGTAGTTTAAGTATCCTATAATTCCCAAGGTCCACATAACACCAATGCAAACAACAACCATCGAAATTAACGTGGCTCTAAAAGATCTAAAAAAGAAAAAGAAAATAACAGAAGTAACTAATAATGCCGCTAGAATAAATGTACTTATTTCATCTACTATGTTTTGCGAATTAAGCGTTCTAATATATGGCATACCAGATATTCGTACATCTAAATTATTTTGGCTTTCAAAATCTTTAATTTTAGGAATTAAAACATCTACAATAAAATCTTTTCTTGCCGAAGTATTTACAATGGCTTTTTCCATGTAAATGGCAGTTCTTATTGTTTTGGTGTCTTTATTAAATAAGAAGTTATCGTAAAACGGATACTTTTCAAAAAGTTCTGTTTGTAAGGTTTCAATTTGAGCTAAAGAGGTAATTGTATCTTTAATGAAAGGCTCTAATTTAAATTTTTCGTTTTTTGTATCCTTTATTAGTTTTTGAAGATCTTTTATTGAAACTACGGCTTCTACAGCTTCATTTTTTTTAAAATCTTCTGAAAGTTTATTCCATGCATTTAGTTTTTCAACGCTAAATAAAGTAGTGTCTTTTACCCCAAGCACAATAAGATTACCTTCTTCACCAAAGGTTTTTAGAAAGTTGTTGTAGGTGATATTTACCTCGTGATTATCGGGTAACATATTGGCTTCACTATATGCTAAACGCATATTGTCCCATTGGCGACTAAATAAAATTGTTACCAAAAGAATACCAATAAGAATAGCGATTTTATTACGTAAAATCAGTCTAGCCGTTATATCCCAAAAATTCTTTGTAAAAAGTTTAAACATGCATTAGTTAAAAAGATGCGCAAAGGTAGAAAAAACAAGCATAATACCTCATAATGACACGTTAAATGTAAACTTAAATGCAACATTATCACTAAATTCTGGCAAATGGTAACTGCCATAGCGATATGTGAAACTTAAACCAAAACCAAATAAGAGCTTATTAAGTTCAAAACCGGATTCTGTATACCCTTTTTCTAAAGAACCAAAAGTGATATTTTGATGTTTTTCAGGATTATCCATTTCTCCAATTGCAAATCGGGTAATTAAAACCATTTGTGGTTTATAATGCTCTGAAACATTAAATGGTTTTAAATAATGTTTCAATTGAAATGTCGCGAACTTATCTGAAAAAAATTCATTAAAATACATGGTTTCGAAACTATTTAAACCTGCAACAGAAAAACGTTGAAGTATAGTTTCTTTAGTAATATTGTTTGGATAAGCGTGGTATAAATGGGTTAGGGGTGTATTGCCTTTAGTAATTCCTGTTACTAATGTGATTTCTGAAAACTCACCTTTCTCATCGCCAATTTTACAGAGGGTTCTAAAATCAAATTTTGAAAACCCAAAATTACTTCCAAAAACATCTTTAAAACTTTTAGTGTATTGTAATGTAAATTTAGGGTATCCATCTTTAGTTTCTTTTGTTCCCTTTTTAGAGGATTTAAAAGTACTAAAAGGTCTCCATTGTAAACCTACTTTAGCGGTGCTTAAGTGAAAAGAGTTAATAGGAATATTATCTAAAAGATAATTGTAATTATAGGTTGGATCTATATTGCTAATAGCTAATTCTGTTTCAGATAAAAGCTTGGGAGTTATTTGATGTTCTAAATTTATGGCCTTTGTAATATGTTTATGGAATAAACTTATATTTAATAAACGTGGTTCGAAAAACTGAAAATACCGTTTGTCTGTCAGGAATTTTGTGCTGCCAGTTTCTTGTAAATCATCTGTATAAGATAAGTTGAGCCAAGTTTTTGTTTTTTCTGCTATTCGAAAGCCACCACCAATACTATATTTAAAACGATGATCTCTAAATCCATAAACTACATAAGAATTGAGTCTATATTTTTCTGAAAATGCACGGTTAGTAACACCACCAATACCAGTTCTTACACCTTCATATTGATTGTATTTTATTAAATATCTTAAATCGAGATTAAAGTGTTTCGAAGGTAAAAAACCATTTCCAAGACTTTTTAATAATGCTCTCTTTTTAATAGAATCTTGTTTAGGTTCTAAGTCTTTTTTATGGAAAGATTGCGCTTGCACTAAGGTTGTGCAAATCATGAATATCAAAATAGAATAATACTTAAACATGCGCTATAACCCTAAGAGCTAAAAAGTTTGATAAAAAAAGCGACTAAAATGTCGCCTTTATTATTTAATTGCTGTTAAACAGTCATGATTTCTTTTTCTTTAATATCGAAAAGTTCATCAACTTTTTTAACGTGATTATCTGTTATTTGTTGTATGTCTATTTCAGCATTTTTCTTTAAATCTTCAGATACATCATCATTCTTTTTAACATCGTTCATAGCATCTTTACGAGCGGTTCTAATGCTTACTTTTGCATCTTCTGCTTCCGACTTAGCTTGTTTTGCTAAATCTCTACGACGTTCTTCTGTTAATGGCGGTACATTTATAATAATAGTTTCACCATTATTCATTGGGTTAAACCCTAGGTTAGCATAGGCAATACCACGTTCTATTTCTTGAAGCATGTTTTTTTCCCAAGGCTGAACCGTAATGGTTCTACCATCGGGCGTATTAACATTTGCAACTTGGCTAAGAGGTGTTTGAGATCCATAATAATCAACCATAACACTTCCTAACATAGATGGGCTAGCTTTACCAGCTCTAATGTTTAAAAATTGTTTTTTAAGATGCGCTAAAGCGTTATCCATAGATTCCTTAGTGCTGTCTAATATAAATTGTATGTCTTCGTTCATTGTCTTAAACTTTTTTCAAATTATATATAATGGTTCAAAAATTACGCCAAATTTTATACGTTTACAACCGTTCCTATATTTTCTCCAGAAACTACTTTAAGTAGGTTTCCTTTTTTGTTCATATCAAAAACAATAATAGGTAATTCATTTTCTTGACTAAGTGTAAATGCTGTTGTGTCCATTACTTTTAAGCCTTTTCTTAAAACATCATCAAAAGAGATAGAGTTAAATTTCACAGCATTTGTGTCTTTTTCAGGGTCTGCATTATAAATACCATCAACACGAGTTCCTTTTAAAATAACATCGGCTTCAATTTCTATTGCGCGTAAAACGGCTGCAGAATCTGTAGTAAAATAAGGGTTTCCAGTACCACCACCAAAAATTACAACACGACCTTTTTCTAGATGACGCATGGCTTTTCTTCTTATAAAAGGTTCTGCAACTTCGTTAATTTTAATAGCTGTTTGCAATCTTGTAGGTATATCAGCATCTTCTAAAGCTCCTTGTAATGCCAAACCATTAATAACAGTAGCAAGCATGCCCATGTGGTCTCCTTGTACGCGATCCATACCTTTGCTTGCGCCAGCAACACCTCTAAAAATATTACCACCACCTATAACTATGGCAACTTCTACACCTGTATCGGTAATTGTTTTAATATCTTGAGCATATTCTGCTAATCGATCTGGGTCTATACCGTATTGGCGTTCTCCCATTAAGGCTTCACCAGATAGTTTTAGAAGTATTCTTTTGTATTTCATGGTTATTTATATTAATTTTTTGAGGTTGCACAAAGCTACACAATTTTTTTATTTTTTGAATTTATATGAAACTGGATTTTTTGAATAAAAAAAACCACTATTCTTAATTAGAATAGTGGTTTAATTTTTATTGGATATTCGCTTTCGCGGAATAGATTATCCTACAGAAGCACGTTTGAAACCTGAGATTTCTACGTCTCCATAAGAAGAAACATATTCAGCAACAGTTTTCTTTTCATCTTTGATAAACTTTTGATCTAATAAACATTGTTCTTGATCTAAAGTTGTGTTATCAGAAATGTAACGCTCCATTTTTCCTGGTAAAATTCTATCCCAGATTTGTTCTGGTTTACCTTCAGCTTTTAATTCTGCTTTTGCATCTTCTTCAGCAGCAGCAATAACTTCAGGAGTTAATTGTGCCATAGAAATATATTGAGGTACATTTTTAAGTGTTTTACCTAAACGTCCTAATTCGATATTATCTTTTTCGATAACAGCGATTCTAGCTTCAGTTTCAGATGCTACGAATGCAGGATCAAAATCTTTATAAGATAATGAAGTTGCTCCCATAGAAGCTACTTGCATAGCTGCATCTTTAACTAATACCTCAGCGTTATCAACTTTAGCAGATAAACCAACTAAAGCAGCAATTTTGTTAATGTGAACATAAGTACCAACATAAGCAGCTTCTAATTTCTCAAAAGCGTTGATTTCTAATTTTTCACCAACAACACCAGTTTGCTCAACTAATTTTTCAGCAACTGTCATACCACCAAAATCGGCAGCTAAAAATTCTTCTTTTGTATTATGGTTTAAAGCGATATCAGCAAATTGATTTGCTAAAGCTAAAAAGCTTTCGTTTTTACCAACAAAATCAGTTTCACATCCTAAAACAATAGCAACACCTTGTGTGTTGTCTGCATTTATTTTAGAAACAGCAGCGCCTTCAGATGAATCTCTATCGGCTCTTTTTTCAGCTACTTTTTGTCCTTTTTTACGAAGAACTTCAATAGCTTTATCAAAATTACCTTCAGCTTCTACTAAAGCTTTTTTGCAGTCCATCATTCCTGCACCAGTTGCTTGTCTTAATTTGTTTACCTCTTGGGCTGTAACTTTTACTGTAGTACTCATAGTAGTTATAATTTAAAAAAGTCGTTCAATATAATTTTCAATAAAGAAAAGAATTAAACGACTTAATTATGTTGTATTAATGTTATTTATTCTTCTTCTTCAGCTACAGCTTTTTTAGCTGGAGCAGCTTTAGCTTTAGGAGCAGCTTTTTCAACAGCTACCTCTGCTTTTGCTTCAGCTTTAGGAGCTGTTTCTTTTGCAGAATCTTTAGCGTCTTTTTCAGCCTTACGTTCTGCTAATCCACCAGATACAGCAGATGCTACATGCGTTAAGATTTTATCAATCGATTTAGAAGCATCATCATTTGCAGGGATAACATAATCAACCTGACGTGGGTCAGAGTTAGTATCAACCATTGCAAAAATTGGAATGTTTAATTTTTGAGCTTCTTTAATCGCGATATGCTCACGCTTAATATCTACAACAAATAAAGCACCTGGTAAACGCGTCATATCTGTAATAGAACCTAAGTTTTTCTCTAACTTAGCTCTTAAACGATCAACTTGTAAACGCTCTTTTTTAGATAATGTCATGAACGTACCGTCTTTCTTCATTCTATCAATAGAAGCCATTTTTTTAACCGCTTTTCTAATAGTAACAAAGTTAGTTAACATTCCACCTGGCCATCTTTCTGTGATGTAAGGCATGTTAATTTCGCCAGCTTTTTCAGCAACAATATCTTTTGCTTGTTTTTTTGTTGCAACGAATAAAATTTTACGTCCTGAAGCTGCAATTTTAGCAAGTGCTGCTCCGGCTTCGTCAATTTTAGCCGCTGTTTTGTATAGGTTTATAATATGGATACCGTTACGCTCCATATAAACGTAAGGTGCCATATTTGGATCCCACTTACGTGTAAGGTGTCCGAAGTGTACACCTGCTTCAAGTAATTCTTTTACTTCTACTGCCATTTTGTAATAGTTTACGTTCTGTTGAATTAGCAATGTTCCATTGGCTTTAAGCTTTTGGCTTCATTTAGATGCTAAACTAAATCCTGTTTTTACACTAGGACAACAATAACTGTTTTAATTTATTATTATAATTTGAAAATGATATAGGACTCTGAAACACAGATCCTGAACCATGTCCAGGATATTAACGTTTCGAGAATTGAAACTTCTTACGAGCTTTCTTCTGACCGAATTTCTTACGTTCAACCATTCTTGGATCTCTTGTTAATAAACCTTCTGGCTTTAAGATTAATCTGTTTTCAGCATCTATCTCACACATAACGCGAGAAATTGCTAAACGAACAGCTTCAGCTTGTCCAGTAATACCACCTCCATATACATTAACTGTAATATCAAAGTTGGCGTCATTGTTAGTCAAAACTAATGGTTGTTTTACTTTGTACTGTAAAGTAGCAGTAGTAAAATAATTAGCTAAGTCTTTTTTATTGATTGTAATGTTACCTTTTCCTGGGGCAACATAAGCGCGCGCAACAGCCGTTTTTCTACGGCCAATTTTGTGAATTACTTCCATGTTATTTAAATTCTTCTAGATTTATTGTTTTTGGCTTTTGAGCTGCATGAGCATGCTCTGTTCCAACAACAACTGTTAAATTACGGAATAAAGTAGCACCTAATTTGTTTTTAGGTAACATTCCTTTAACCGCTTTTTCTACTACTCTTGCAGGATCTTTTCCGTACAATTCTGTAGCAGTTAAACTTTTTTGACCTCCTGGATATCCTGTGTGACGAATGTATGACTTGTCAGCCCATTTGTTACCAGATAACGTAATTTTGTCTGCGTTGATAATAATAACATTATCTCCACAATCAACATGAGGTGTGAAATTTGGCTTGTGTTTACCTCTAATTAGTTTTGCAACTTTAGAAGCTAAACGACCAAGCGCTTGACCTTCAGCATCAACCAAAACCCACTCCTTATTTACAGTAGCTTTGTTTGCTGAAATCGTTTTGTAGCTTAATGTGTCCACACTTTGATTTTTTAATTATTAAACATTCCTCTCTCAAAAAGAGTTTGCAAATTTACGATAAACTATTGGATTACCAAACGTTGTGTGAGGTTTTTTTATGCTTGAAAATCAGATAGCTGAGTGTTATAAAAATTAACTACTAAATGTAGCACGCTGTAACCTGTCGTTAATAGATTTGCCAAGTCCGAAATCGGGAAATTTTTCTGCTACTATTACATCTAGATTTTGGTGATCTAAATGATGCATGGCGTCGTATAATTTTGATGTTGCTTCTGCCATATCACCTTTTTGAGATAAGATGATTTGTAATGTAATAGATTCAGTTTTTAAATCTGTTTTAAAAGTAAGCACACCAATACGCTTACCAGAATGCTTTTTAATTTCAGCTAAAATATTTTCAGAAAGAATTGTTTTGGTTGATGGCGCATAATGCCTATCAAGCATTCCTGGAGCATCAGGGCTGACTTCTTTTTTGTTTTTTATCCTTACTGTTCCAGCAACAGCTTCAATGTCTTCGAGAGCAAGTGCACCTAGTCTATATATAATAGGTTCGTCATTTTCAAAACCTATTATAGTAGATTCTATTCCGTTTGTACATGGTCCGCCATCTAAAACTTGTTCAATGTCGTTTTTAAAATAACGCTCAACATGTTCTGGTTTTGTTGGGCTAATACTCCCAAACGGGTTTGCGCTTGGTGCTGCCAACGGGAATGGTAATTGTTTTAAAAGCTCTAAAGTTACAGGGTGATTTGGCACACGTACAGCTACGGTATCTTTCCCTGCAGTTATTAAATCTGGAATTGTAGATTGTTTTTTTAAAACTAAGGTCATCGATCCTGGCCAAAAGGCATCAGCTAATTTTTTTGCTTTTTCTGGAATATGACTTACAATACTATCTAATGATTCAACTGAAGGAATATGAACAATTAGCGGATTAAAAAACGGACGCTTTTTAGTTTCAAAAATACTTTTTATAGCTTTTTCGCTAAAAATATTACCCGCTAAACCATAAACCGTTTCCGTAGGAATGGCTACAAGTTTATCGGCTGTTAATAGTGCTACCGCTTTTTGTATGTCTTTTGAAATAATGCTCATCGTTAATTAAAACAGTTTGCAAAATTAATTAAAAAAACGGTGTAATGGAGTGTCTTATAAATTTAAACAAAATCAATTAATAGATGTGCTTAACAATTCAAGGCTTTTATTAGTTTTGCATCTTTAAAATTTTCATTATGATTTCAGTAGATAATTTAGCGGTAGAATTTAGTGGACATACATTATTTAGCGATGTGTCTTTTACTATAAATGCAAATGATAAAATTGCCCTTATGGGGAAGAATGGTGCAGGGAAGTCTACGATGATGAAGATTATTGCAGGTGTCCAAACCGCAACACGCGGTCATGTAAGGAGTCCTAAAGAAACCGTTATTGCATATTTGCCACAGCATTTACTTACTGAAGATGATACCACCGTTTTTGATGAAGCATCTAAAGCTTTTAGTCATGTGTTTAACATGAAAAAGGAGATGGAAGATTTAAACAAGCAGTTAGAAACGCGCACCGATTATGAGTCTGATGATTATATGAAACTCATAGAACGTGTATCAGACTTAGGTGAAAAATATTATGCGCTTGAAGATGTAAATTATGATGCCGAAGTTGAAAAAGCACTTAAAGGTTTAGGTTTTAAGCAGGAAGATTTTACCAGACAAACAAGCGAGTTTAGTGGTGGTTGGCGTATGCGTATTGAATTGGTTAAAATTTTATTACAAAAACCCGATCTAATTTTATTAGATGAGCCTACCAACCATATAGATATTGAGTCGGTTATTTGGTTGGAAGACTTTTTGTTGAATAAAGCCAATGCCGTAGTCGTGATTTCACATGATAAAGCTTTTATCGATAACATTACTAATAGAACTATCGAGGTTACTATGGGTAAGATTTACGATTACAAGGCAAACTACTCGCATTACTTGCAGTTGCGTGAAGACCGAAGAGCGCATCAAATAAAAGCTTTCGAAGAGCAAAAGAAGTTTATTGCCGATAACCAAGCATTTATAGATCGATTTAAAGGAACGTTTTCTAAAACCAACCAAGTGAATTCGCGTGAGCGTATGCTTGAAAAGTTAGAAATTATAGAAATTGACGATGTCGATACATCTGCATTAAAATTGCGTTTCCCAAAAACGCAACGTTCTGGTGATTATCCGGTAATAGTAAAAGAAGTTTCTAAATCTTATGACGATCATGTGGTGTTTAATGATGCAAACATGACGGTTTCTAGAGGCGAAAAAGTGTGTTTTGTTGGTAGAAATGGTGAAGGAAAATCAACCATGATAAAAGCCATTTTAAATGAAATTGATGTGGAAGGTGAATGTGCTTTAGGGCATAATGTACAAGTTGGGTATTTTGCGCAAAATCAAGCTGCTTTATTAGATGAGAGCTTAACCATTTTTCAAACAGTAGATGAAGTAGCTAAAGGTGATGTTAGAAAACAATTAAAAAATATTTTGGGTCGCTTTATGTTTAAAGGCGATGCTATTGATAAAAAAGTAAGTGTGCTTTCTGGTGGTGAAAAAACAAGATTAGCCATGGTAAAACTACTATTAGAACCTGTTAACTTACTTATATTGGATGAACCAACAAATCACTTAGATTTAAAATCGAAAGATGTTTTGAAAGAAGCATTATTAGATTTTGATGGTACACTTATATTGGTGTCTCATGATCGTGATTTTCTCCAAGGGTTATCCAAAAAAGTATTCGAGTTTAAAGACCAGCGTGTTATTGAACATTTTGAGACTATTGATGCTTTTTTAGAGCGAAATAGAATAGAAAGTATAAAAGCCATGGACTTGTAAGGTATTTAATCCTAATTTGTAGTTATTTGGTCTAAAAGTTTATATTAAACTTAAAAAGTATTTTTTCATAAATCGTATTGCAATTATATTTGTGGTATAGTTTTAGTAGTATAAATTCATGATATATTTTGATGAGTTTTTCGATGCTGAAATGAACGTTTTCATTTGATACCCCAATTTCAAAATGACTAACCAATCAATTATTAAATTAATTAAGGAATAACTTTAGTTAATTGTGATTCAAGAACTTATGTCGATCTTCACTCAAGATACATAAGCTCTAGGAGTAATTTAATTAGAGATTTATGTTATGTATAAAATATTAATTTTTATAGCACTAAGTGCTGTAGGCTTAAATGCGCAAAGCAAGTTATATCCAAATAATGATGCTTCAATAAGTTTGGAACAATCCATCCTGGATAATACATTAAGTTTGTCTGAACCAGAAAGTATTATAAACAAAGTATTTTTTTATAATAAAGAAACTTTAGATCGTACTATTTATGATAATGTATCTAATAGTATTGATATAAATTTAGATGAGCTTCTTCCAGGCTTATATACTGTAATGGTTTATGTAGATGGAGATATCATAGTATTTAGAGTAGATGTTCGTTTAGGTGTAAAGGATAAAATTAAAGACGTTATTCAACCAATGGAAGTAGCTTTAGAGCTTGAAGAAAAACCAATTAAGTATTACAGAGCTATATCTACAGTAAATCATCAATACAGTCAAAGCAAGTTTAATGTTTTTACAGAAAAACAAAAAAACAATTTAATTAGAAAAAATGTTTTTGACTTAGTTTCCTATACTGGAAAAAAAAACACGCTAGTTCTTTACGCCGTATATAACGATAATAGTGAGGAACTTGTTTATGAAACTGAAGCACCTAAAGAAGTAGATTTATTTAATAACGGTCGAGTTTTAGCTAATGTAAAATAGATAAAAACTGCATAAAAGAAATATTATTTAATCTTCTAAATATTCTTCTCCCATAGAAAATATGAAAAATAATCGATTCCTATTAAACTCTCAGATAAATTGAGTTATAATGTTTAAGCGGCGATTTTTGCCTATTTTTGCAGCGCTATGCAAGAGTTACAACTTTCAGATTGGTTACCTACCACAAACAAAGAGGTTAAAATACGCGGGTGGGAAGCACTAGATGTTATCTTATTTAGTGGTGATGCTTATGTAGATCACCCAACATTTGGACCTGCAGTTATTGGTCGTATGTTAGAAAGTTTTGGTTTGCGTGTTGCTATTGTGCCGCAACCAAATGTAAATGATAATCTTCAGGATTTTGTAAAACTGGGAGCGCCAAAATTATTTTTTGGTGTTACTGGTGGTTGCATGGACCCGATGATTAGTAACTATAATGCGAATAAAAAACGTCGTGATAAAGATGCTTATACGCCAAATGGTGATATAGGATTCAGACCCGATTATGCAACGTCGGTATATTCTAAAATTTTAAAAGAGAAATGGCCAGATACTCCGGTTTTAATTGGTGGTATTGAAGCCTCTTTACGTCGTGTTACCCACTTCGATTATTGGAGCGATAAGCTATTGCCAACTATTTTAGAAACCTCTAAGGCAGATATGTTGGTATATGGTATGGGAGAACAACCTTTGCGTGAAGTTGTAAGATTGCTGCAAAAAGGTGTTCCTTTTTCGAGTATAAATACAATAATGCAAACTGCTGTTTTGTTGGATGCTGATGCTAAGGTTCCAAAAAACAGTAATTGGGAAGATGTCGAGATTGTTTCGCATGAGGTTTGTTTAAAGGATAAAAAGAAATTTGCTACTAATTTTAAAACTATAGAGCAAGAGTCAAATAAATTAGCTGCAAGACGAATTTTTCAAAAAGTAGGTGATAAGATGTTGATGATAAATCCGCCTTATCCAACCATGACGGAAAAGGAAATTGATGCTTCTTTCGATTTACCTTATACACGATTGCCACATCCAAAATATAATAAGCGAGGGCCAATTCCTGCGTTCGAAATGATAAAGTTTTCTATCAATATTCATCGTGGATGTTTTGGCGGTTGTAGCTTTTGTACCATTTCTGCACATCAAGGAAAATTTATTGCATCTCGTAGTAAAGAATCTATTTTAAAAGAAGTTGATACGGTGGCTAATATGCCCGATTTTAAAGGCTATTTAAGTGATATTGGAGGTCCAAGTGCTAACATGTATCAAATGAAAGGGAAAATACAGTCTATATGCGATAAGTGTGTAGCGCCAAGTTGTATTTCGCCAGTTATTTGTAGTAACCTTGATACATCGCACAAACCATTAACCGAATTATACCAAGCGGTCGATAGTCATCCAAAAGTAAAAAAGTCCTTTATTGGAAGTGGTATTAGACATGATATGTTGGTGCCAGAATTTAATAAAAACGCAGACCCAAAAGAGTTAGATGATTATACGGAAGAGGTGATGACCAAGCATGTTTCTGGCCGACTTAAAGTGGCACCAGAGCATACTAGTGATCCTGTTTTGAAATTAATGCGTAAACCTTCATTTAGTTATTTCCATAAATTTAAGGAGCGTTTTGATAAGATAAATATTAAGAAAGGTTTGAAGTTACAATTAATACCGTACTTCATTTCTAATCACCCAGCTTGCGAGGTTGAAGATATGGCAAATCTAGCTGCCGAAACTAAAGATATGGGTTTCCAGTTAGAGCAAGTTCAAGGCTTTACACCAACGCCAATGACGGTTGCTACTGTAATTTATTATAGTGGTTACCATCCATACACACTTAAAAAAGTAAATACACCAATTACTAGAAAAGAAAAAGATGAACAACATCGTTTTTTCTTTTGGTATAAGGATGAAAACAAAGCGTGGATTAAAAAGACGTTAAACAAATTAGGGCGTCAAGATTTACTAAAAGTGCTACTTCCAGAAAAAACTGAAAAATGGCGTAAAAATAAGCCAAGTGGTGACGCTAAAAACACGTTTAATGATGCTGTGCCTTTTAATCAACGAAAGAATAAGGCTAAGTTTAAAAGCAAAAAGAAAAGGCGTTAATTAGTTTGTTTTTATGGAAAGAAACCATATTATTCTTATAATCAATATGTTAAAATTTAGAGCGAATTACCTTGAATTAAATTAACGTTAAGTAATACAAAAAAGGCTAAATAAATAGCTTTGGGTATAGATGTTGATACGTAGTGTTTTTTATTAATCAAATAAACAAACATTATGAAAAACATCATTTTATTTTTAACTGTCTTAGCTTGTACATTATCATTTTCACAACAACAAAAAAGTAGTTTTTTAATAAAGAAAAAAACAACTGAAATTACTGGAGATATATCATTATGGAATAATAATGATGAGTCTGAGAACGAATTTGGCACTTATGATTCTCAATCTTTTAATTTGAGTTTTTCGCCAAATTATGGCTATGCAATAAAAGATAATTTAGTAATTGGAGTTGGTGCAGGTTATTCACATAGTTTTTCTAAATCTAAGGATTATGATGATGATTATTCAGAAAGAAACTATTACAACAATGAGTATAGTGTTTTTCCGTATATTAAAAAATACTTTCCGATAGGTAAAAAAGTGGCTTTTAGTTTAAGAGGCGAACTTAGATATTCACATAATCATTATAAGCATGAGTATAGTAATTCTAATTCATTAAATGACTCAACAAATAAAAGCAACGAATATTTTATAGGTTTGAGACCTGGTATAAGTTTATTTGTAACAAAGAAGATACTATTAAAAGCTAATTTAGGTTCCGTTGGCTATAGTAATATTGATGGCAAAAATAATATTGGTGAGGAAGAGGAAAGTGAGTATACTAGTAAAAGATTTAATTTTTCTTTAAACAGCACACAATTTACTGCAGGGCTTACGTTTTTGTTAAATTAATAGTTTTGTTTTATACCTCGTCAATATTGATTTGACGAGGTTTTTATATTAAAAATTAATGTGCCTCCAACCAATTATCACCAGTATCCAATTCTACATCTAGAGGAACATCCATTTTAAAAGCATTTTCCATTTCGGTTTTTACTAATGTTTTAATGGTCTCTAATTCTGTTTTATAGACATCAAAAACCAATTCATCATGCACTTGTAAAAGCATTTTTGTTTTAAAATTGCCTTCTTGAAGCTCATAATTAATTGTGTTTTCTTATTTTTAAAGAAAATCAATTTTATGTCTAAGATTTTACCAAACCTTCCTATTGAAAACCTTACCGTAGATAGTGATTATCTGGGAATTATTGACAAAGGTGAAATCATTAAAACCTTTTTAGAAACTAATATAGAAGAGTTTTCGCAAGTTAAAATGTTTTCACTTTATGGTGAATGGGGAAGTGGTAAAAGCACATTGATGAAGTATCTTCAAAAAGAATTAAATGGAAGTTTTAATACGTTCTTTTTTGAAGCGTGGGAGTTTGAAAGTGATTCTAATTTATCACTATCCTTATTAGAGTTTCTTACAACTGAAAGTCAGGACTCTACAAATAAAGCATTAGGAGAAATAGTTGAAATAGCGGGCAAATTATTCAAAGGGTTTTCAAAATCTATGAGAATTACTTTCCCAGGGTTAAGTATTGATGGCAGTAAAATAATTGAGACTTTAGAAGAAGCACCAGTAGAAACGTTTTTACAGTTAAAGAAGAAATTTAAAACTGAGTTTGTTAGATGGGAAGATTTAATAACAAAAGGAAAAAATCCAAAGTATAACATTGTTTTTATTGATGATTTAGATAGATGCGAACCAGAAAATGTACTGAATTTATTATCTGCATTAAAATTGTTTTTTACTTATGGGGAGAAAACTATTTTCTTTTGCGGTGTTGATAAAAAGGCGATTAATGAAGCTGTTAGAACTAAGTATGGGAAAGTCGTAAAAGCCAACGAGTACTTAGAAAAGATATTTGATATTTCATTTACTATGCCAGAACATGAGAATTTGTTGAAGTTGGTAAGTGTATATTTTGAAGATAAAGACGTTTCAAATAGAGTATCAATTTTTTTAAAAGATTTGGATTTTACAAATCCAAGAAGAGTAAAAAAAATGTTTA
This sequence comes from Algibacter sp. R77976, assembly GCF_044594645.1. Taxonomy (GTDB): domain Bacteria; phylum Bacteroidota; class Bacteroidia; order Flavobacteriales; family Flavobacteriaceae; genus Algibacter_B. The sequence continues at coordinate 634,398 of NZ_CP138989.1, read as the reverse complement.
ATAAATTTTATATTTTAAGAAATATAAGAAAAAGTTCAAAGAAAGGAAATTATATAGGATTGATGCCTGATTTTTATTTTGAAGGCTCTGGCAATTATTTAGAAACTATTCTTACACTATATTTTATTATTTTACATGAGTTTTTCCCGTCAAAATATAGGGATTTATTTGATTTTAAAAAGAAAGAAGCTAATTTCTATAAAGCATTTCAAGGTAGTAATATAGAAACTCAAAGGGTTCAAATATCTCAAAGGATAAATAAGAATATCATTCAACAACCCTTTTATACTATTTTAGATGATACTCCAGATAGAAATTTTGAACATTATAGCCTTGCTTTATTACCTTGTGATGCTGATTCATTGACTAGTTCTTCTTTTAAAAAAGATCAATTTCATACTTTCAAAGTAAAAAAGAAAGAAATTGAATATAGGTTTGTGTTACATTTATATAATAATAATGTATTTGATATAAAAAATGGGTTTTCGGAATGTACTTTAATAGGACTAAAAAAAATGGTTAGAAATATTATTTAATGTGCCTCCAACCAATTATCACCAGTATCCAACTCAACATCCAAAGGCACCTCCAATTTAAAAGCATTTTCCATTTCGGTTTTAACCAAAGTTTTAATGGTCTCTAATTCTGGTTTATAGACATCAAAAACCAATTCATCATGCACTTGTAAAAGCATTTTGGTTTTAAAATCGCCTTCCTGTAGTTTGTCATAAATATTAATCATGGCAATTTTAATAATATCTGCTGCACTACCTTGTATAGGTGCGTTTACAGCATTACGTTCTGCAGCTCCGCGAACAATAGCATTGGCAGAATTAATGTCTTTTAAATATCTTCTTCGGTCTAAAACCGTTTTTACATAACCGTTATCGCGCGCAAAATCGACTTGCTCGCTCATGTATGCTTTTAGTTTTGGATAGGTTTCATAATACGTGTCAATAAGTTCTTTGGCTTCACCACGAGATAAATCGGTTTGGTTACTTAATCCAAATGCAGAAACACCGTAAATAATACCAAAGTTTACAGTTTTAGCATTGCTACGTTGTTCTCTAGTCACATCTTCTATGGCCACATTAAAGACTTTCGATGCTGTAGAAGCGTGAATATCTTCTCCGTTTTTAAAAGCTTCAATCATGGTTTCTTCTTGACTTAAAGCCGCAATAATACGAAGTTCAATTTGCGAATAATCGGCAGCCAATAAGGTGTAGTTTTCATTTCTTGGAATAAAGGCTTTACGAACTTGTCTACCACGTTCGGTACGAATAGGAATGTTCTGTAAATTCGGGTTGTTACTACTTAAACGACCCGTAGCCGCAACCGTTTGCATATAGTCTGTATGTACGCGACCTGTAGCTTCTTCTACCTGTAACGGTAAAGCATCTACATAGGTGCTTTTTAATTTTGCTAAGCCACGATAGTCTAAGATATTTTGGATAATCTCGTGCTCTTTGGCTAAAGCAGATAAAATATCTTCTCCCGTTTTGTATTGACCCGTTTTTGTTTTTTTAGGTTTGTCTACAAGTTTTAGTTTTTCAAAAAGAATAATACCTAGTTGTTTCGGTGAAGCAATATTGAATTCTTCGCCAGCAACTTCGTATATTTTAGATACTAAGGCTTCAATATCGCTATTTAAAGCTTCAGCTAAAACATTTAAGAAATCTACATCTAAATTAATCCCCTCTAATTCCATGGCGGCAAGTACACGTACTAGTGGTACTTCAATATCATTAAACAGTTTTTGGGTATTAGCTTCACCTAATTCATTCTTAAAATGCTCTTTAAGCTGCCAAGTAATATCTGCATCTTCAACGGCGTATTCTGTTAGTTTTTCTAAAGGAACATCGCGCATCGATAATTGGTTTTTTCCTTTTTTACCAATTAATTCTGTAATAGAAATTGGCGTATAATTTAAATACGTTTCTGCCAATACATCCATGTTATGACGCATGTCTGGGTTGATAAGGTAATGTGCCAACATGGTATCAAACAATTTGCCTTTTACATCAACATTGTATTTAGCCAATACCTTTATATCATATTTTAAGTTCTGACCAATTTTTTCAATCGTTTCATTTTCAAAAAACGGACGCAGTTGCTCAATTAACGCTTGCGCTTCACTTTTATCTTCCGGAAATGGTAAATAAAACCCTTTCCCTGCTTCCCAAGAAAAAGCGATTCCAACCAACTCGGCAGTTAACGGATTTAAACCTGTGGTTTCCGTATCAAAACAAACCGAAGTTTGATTCATTAAATTTTTAATAAACAATTTGGTAGCCATTCCAGAGGCAACACTTTGATAAAAATGCGATGTTGTTTCTGCTGTTTTTCTTGTGTTTGTTTCTGTTGGCGCTTCCGCGGAATTTGGATCTCCTCCAAACAGACTAAATTGCCCTGCTCCAGCACTTGCTGCTTCCTTTGGTGTTTCTTTAGGAATTGCTTTTACTGATGCAGTTTCGGTAGTTTGAACTTTTTGTGCTTCTACCGAAAATGTTTTAGTGAAATTATCTATTAACCTTCTAAATTCTAATTCTTCAAAAATCTCAACTACTTTAGGAATGTCTGGTTGGTCTAATACAAAATCTTGAGCATTAAAAGTTACAGGAACATCAAGCATTATGGTTGCTAACTTCTTAGATAATAACCCAAGTTCTTGATTCGCTTCTACTTTCTCCTTCATTTTACCTTTAAGCTCATGTGAGTTTGCGAAAAGGTTTTCCATGCTGCCATAAGCAGCCAAAAACTTTTTGGCTGTTTTTTCTCCAACTCCAGGTAATCCGGGAATATTGTCACTAGCATCTCCCATCATACCTAAAAAGTCAATAACTTGTAATGGATCTGTTACCTCGAATTTTTTCTGAACTTCTGGAATTCCCCAAGTTTCGTAACCACCACCAAACATGGGGCGATACATAAAAATATTTTCAGAAACCAATTGCGCAAAATCTTTATCTGGAGTTACCATAAAAGTTTGGTAACCTTCTTTTTCGGCTTGTTTTGCAAGCGTTCCAATAACATCATCGGCTTCAAAACCAGCTTTAGCCATAATAGGAATATGCATGGCTTTTAAAATATCTTGTATAATAGGTACAGCAATTTTTATAGCCTCTGGCGTTTCGTCTCTATTAGCCTTATAGGCTTCAAACATTTCAACACGGTCTGTACTTCCGCCTTTATCAAAACAAACAGCTAGATGGTCTGGACGTTCACGTTTTATAACATCTAAAAGCGAATTCATAAACCCCATAATCGCTGATGTATCTACACCTTTTGAGTTTATTCTAGGGTTTTTTATAAAGGCATAGTAGCCACGAAAAATTAATGCGAAGGCATCAACTAAAAAGACACGTTTATTGTCAGACATTTTGTTTATTTTGATGGAAAACCAAAGCTACAAAAAGTTAAGCGTAAAATATGTAATAAGACTTTCAGATTTAAATGCTCATAAAGTAAATCTTAACGATTAGTTAAATAAAATTCACTTATCTATTTTTCATTCAGATTACCAGTATCTTTGATTAAAAAAGTGCTATGTTACGTTGGATTATTTTCCTTGTTATTTTCTTTATTGCCGATTTATATGCATTTCAAGCATTTAAGACTGTTGCAAAAAGCAACTGGCTTCAGTTATTATATTGGCTAATTACATGTATTGTTATTGGTAATTTTGTTTTTCAATATTACGGATTCAATAGGCGTGATGGTTTTTCGCATGCGCATGCCTATGCTTTTGGGTTTTTTATACTCATTTTGGTTCCAAAAATGGTTTTAGTATTAGGCATGTTTGCCGAAGATATTTTTAGAGTTCCACAAGCTATTTATCGTTTTTTTACTGATGGAAATACTGCCAAAGGCAACTATTTTGCTTCTAGAAGACAATTTATAAGTAAACTAGCACTTGGTATAGCGGCGATACCATTAGCATCTATAATTTACGGAATTTATAAAGGAAAGTATAATTATAAGGTTTTAAAATACACACTACATTTTGAAGACTTGCCTGAGGCTTTTGATGGTTATAAACTCACTCAAATTAGCGATATCCATTCTGGGAGTTTCGATAATATGGAGAAGGTTAAATATGCTGTCGATTTAATTAATGAACAAGAAAGTGACGTTATTTTATTTACAGGAGATATTGTAAATAATAAAACCGAAGAGCTTGTACCATACAAAAACGTGTTTAATAAGCTAAAAGCTAAAGATGGTTTGTTTTCCGTACTTGGTAATCATGATTACGGCGATTATGTAAAGTGGGAATCTAAAGAGGCAAAGCAAAAAAACTTAGAAGATTTAAAAAGTCTTCAAAAAGAAATTGGGTTTCAAGTGCTTTTAAACGAAAGTAAATTTCTAGAAAAAGATGGCGAACGTATAGCATTAGTAGGTGTGGAAAACTGGGGAGTTGGTGGCTTTAAACAAGCTGGAGATTTAAAAAAGGCATCTCAAAATATTGATGAAAACGATTTTAAAATCCTTATGAGTCATGACCCATCACATTGGGAAAATCAAGTTATTCAAGACAATTACCACTACCATTTAACCTTAAGTGGTCATACCCATGGCATGCAGTTTGGCATAGAAATACCAGGTTGGTTTAAATGGAGTCCTGTAAAATGGCGCTATAAATATTGGGCAGGTATCTACCAAGAAATGGGGCAATATATTAATGTAAATCGAGGGTTTGGGTATTTAGCATTTCCGGGTCGTGTTGGTATTTGGCCAGAAATAACCGTTATAGAACTTAAAAAAGGTATTGCAAACACTTAAGTTTAAGTCTTGTTTGTATAAATAAAATGCCTATTTTTATAATAATATAGTTAGGAAACCTGTAATATAATATTGCGATAATCGGTATTTTTAAAAAATTACGTAGGTTTGTAAATAGTGTAACAGACTAATAAACACTAAAGTATGTCAAAATTTGGGGAACTTATAGATGTTGAAATTCCTGTTTTGTTAGATTTTTATGCAGAACAGAATGGTCAATTAGAGTCCATGCATCTTGTATTAAGAGATGTTGCTGCCGCATTGGGCGACAAGGTTAAGGTTATAAAAATTGATGTTGAAAAAAATCAGGAATTAGCCGAAGCTTTGCGCGTAAAGACTATGCCAACACTTATTATTTATAAAGAAGGCGAAATGAAATGGCGACAAAGTGGGGACCAAGATGCTAATACACTTATAAATATTATTCAAGAATATATTTAAGGTTAAAAGCGTATTTTAAATATTTGGGTGTTATCCAAGGGTCGGGCTTTCCATTACAAGTCCTCGCACCTCCTACTGTGGGCTGTGGGCTTTTATTTATTAACATAAATGTTTTGCTTCAATCTCTGCCGGCAGGCCTTAAGCAAATTAGAACTAGAATTAAATCTTATCGCTAAAATCTAGAGCTTCAAATCTGTAGCCTTTGTTACTAAAAAATTGTAGTACTTTAGGTAAGGCATATTGCATGTTTTTCGAAGCTTTTACGCTATCATGAAAAACAATAATGCTCCCTTCAGTAGTTTTTGTAAGTACATTTTTTAAGCAATCTTCTTGCTTAACATCTTTATCCCAATCAAAAGATAACACATCCCACATAATTATTTTATATCCTAATGCTATTAGTTGTTGTCCTTGTATTGGCTTTATTTGGCCGTAAGGTGGTCTAAATAGATTTGAGATTAACGATTTACTATTTACGATTTCAGATATGATAACTTGCTTTGCTTCAGCAATATTTTCTAAATAATCTTGAGTATTTGTTTTCCAACCTTTAATGTGGTTATGTGTGTGGTTGCCAATGGCGTGTCCGCCATTCAAAATATTTTGAAATATCTCAGGATGCTTTTCAATATTGTTTCCAATACAGAAAAAGGTAGCTTTAGCATTATATTGTTTTAAAACATCTAAAGTCCAATTGGTAATATCTGGCGTAGGGCCATCATCAAAAGTTAAATAAATAACCTTTTCAGTTGTTGCAATATCCCAAACATAGTTCGGGAATAATTTCTTTGCAACCCATGGAGTTTTTATAGGTGTTAAGGTCACGCCTTAAGAATTGGTTAGTTTGAGCTATCGCTTTCTATAGGTAATTCGTTAGTATCAGGAATGTCTCTGTCTGTTCTAACTTCATCCTCTGTTTCATCTCCGCCATAAAAATGTTTAAAAGACCTTAGGTAATTATTAAAAATGTCACCTTCAGTTTCAGCAAAGTCAAGATCATACTTTATTAACACATCAATTAAGCCCTTATAACGTTGGATATCGGTGTAAATTTCTTCAAACAAACGCTCTTGCTTATCCACTTTTAAACCACTATAATACGATAGGTTTTCTTGGTATTTTTTAGAAACATCTTTAAATAAACGTTGCGCTTTTTCTTTATTTCCTACTTCGTAATATGCACCAATAAAAGGTTCTAAAAGGGTATAATAACCAAAGTATTCAACAGGCATATTATCCATAGCTATATCTGCTACTTCTTCAGCTTTGTCAAGCTTATCTTCATTAATTAATTGTTCAGCTAAACGGGCTAAATTCCCTCTGTAGGTAATAGAGTTTTTACGAGTTTCTACATCATGGTATATATCAGGACTTCCACTATTACCCCAATCCCAGTTTTTTACTTTCTCATACATTAAGTCGCTATCAACACGACCCATATCAAACGGGTTTGCTCTATCAACAGCTGTTTTTATTGGTACTAATTTGTAGCACATACCATCCAACTGTAAGTAGTCTTTCATCCAAATATAATCGTCATCGCCAAAACTACCACCTGTAAAGTATATTGGGCGGTTCCATTCGTTATTGGCAACAATATCTAACATTAATAAGCGATTTTTGTAAAGTGCACCACCAGAAATATTAATGTCTATATATGGTACAATCTTATCAGCATCTTCAGGTTTTACAATTCCAGATTTTAAAGCATTTTGTTTATTTACGGGAAGCCTTAAATGAGGCGTAGGCAAATAAGTAGAGTTGGCATCTTGGCTTCTAACATTCGATAAATCCACACCACGTTGCTGCAAGACATATTTGTATTTAGTTTTTGGGTTGTCACTACCAACAAAATCTAAAAACTTTTTAACGTTTAAAGTATCATTTATAACTTGTTGAATAATAATATAATCGTTTGTGCCGTATTTATATAAATCGTGTGTTAGTTGAGATGGCACAGGGTCACTCTCGTAAGCTTTACGTTTCATTTGGTCTATATACCAATCGGTTTGAAATAAACTGGTGTTTACAACACGTACATCAGTTCTGTAACCTTCAATTTCTTGAGCATACCAAAGTGCAAACGTATCGTTATCACCTATGGTGAATAATATGCCATTTTCTGCACAGGAATCTAAATACATTTTTGCCATTGCTTTGGCAGTATATTTATCAGATCTGTCATGATCGTCCCAGTTGTTAGCTACTAAAATTCCAGGCACTAATATTAAACATGCAACTGTAATTATTGGAGCGGCTAGTTTTTTAGGCACATATTTTTTAAGGGTATCGTAAATAGCAAAAACGCCAAAGCCAATCCAAAGTGCAAATACATAAAAAGAGCCAACTACGGAGTAATCTCGCTCACGAGGTTCAAAGGGGCGTACGTTGGTGTATACTTGAATTGCTATTCCTGTAAATAGGAAAAACACAAGCATGACCCAAAACAGTTTTTTGTCTTTATTAAATAGAAAGAAAAAGCCAATTAGGCCTAAAATTAAAGGCAATAAATAGTACGTGTTTCTCGCTTTGTTATTTTTAACATCACTAGGTAAATTATCTTGAGACATACCTAAATGCCATTCGTCAAGAGGTTTTATACCAGAAATCCAGTTGCCATGATTGTCATAACGTCCTTGAATATCGTCTTGTCTTCCAGAGAAATTCCACATAAAATAACGCCAGTACATATACCCTAATTGATATTCAAAAAGGTAAACTATATTACTTGCTAAAGATGGTTTTTCAATATCAATATAATCTTTAAACTGCTTTAAGAAATTATTATAATCTTCATAATCTATATTACCTTGATTAACATCTTTTCTGAAATTTGACACCGCAGAGCGAAGCTCATTTTCCATTTGATAATCTGGTTTGAGCTTAAAATTTAAAAAACCAGAAAACATCATATAGTTTTCAGCATGTTCTGAACTCCACATTCTTGGTAGAATAGACGCTTGCTTTGAGTTATAATTCTGCTTAGCGTTTTTCCAATCATTAACAACTACATATTCCCCTTTTGTTTTGTCTTTTTCATATTTGGGTTTATCATCAATATACGGGTTGTTTTCATCCAAATACTCATATTGATCTGTAAATTGAGGTCCATAAAATAAATGCGTTTCAGGGTATTGTTCTAAGTTATAATAAGCTAACAACTCTCTAGCACTAGACGGATTATTTTCATTAATTACCACATTAGCATTGGCACGTATTGGCAACATTAACCAAGTAGAAAACCCAATAATTACAAAGGTTAAACAAAGAATTCCTGTATTTAAATTTGTGTAATTTTTTTGACGCGTATACTTTAAAGCGTAAACGATAACAGCAACTAAAACAATGCCAGCAATTATAGAACCCGAGTTAAATGGTAAACCTACCGTATTTACAAAAAACAACTCGAAAGCACTAAATATTCTAAGGATGTTTGGTGCTAATAATTTAAAAACAAATAACAAAATAGCTACTGAAGCAATATTAGCAATAATGAAATTTTGAATGGTAACAGTTTTATAGTTTTTAAAATAATAAATAAGTCCGATTGCCGGAATAGTTAATAAGCCCATAAAGTGAACTCCAAAGGATAGTCCAATAACAAAGGCAATTAAAATAAGCCAACGGTTACCACGTGGTTTGTCCATGTCTTGCTCCCAGCGCAAACCTAACCAGAATAAAACAGCCATAATTAAAGTTGCCATGGCGTAAACTTCAGTTTCGGCAGCGTTAAACCAAAAAGAATCGGTAAAAGCGAATGCTAAACTTCCAACTAAAGCACTACCTAAAATAGCTATAGATTTTCCTTGAGACATATCATCTTCACTACCAACTAACTTTTTTAGCAATAATGTAATGGTCCAAAACATAAATAAAATGGTAAATGCACTAGCAACGGCGCTCATCATATTCATCATCCAACCAACCTGAGAAGGCTCAAAAGCAAACATTGAGAAAAAGGCACCCATCATTTGAAACAAAGGTGCTCCAGGTGGATGACCAACCTGTAATTTTGCAGAGGTTAAAATATATTCTCCTGCATCCCAAAAGCTTACAGTAGGTTCTACTGTTAAGCTATAAGTTATAAGCGCTATTAAAAAAGAAAACCAACCTAAAATAGTATTCCATTTTTTATAGTTTTTATGTGCCATTTGTATTTGTATTTATTTGCTTTGGCGAATTTAACAATAAATATGAAATGACACCTAACTATTTAGTTTGTCTTAACATATGCAGTAAACACCAATGCCTTTTAAAAAAACGTTACGAATTGAAGATTATTTTTTAAAAAAAACTTGTGCAAAGAATTATTTATATTAAATTTGCACCCTCATTACACGAATGGCCTATGGTGTAACTGGCAACACGTTGGTTTTTGGTACCAAAGAGTCTAGGTTCGAGCCCTAGTAGGCCAACATTTATTTAACCCTAATTATGAAAATAGTTAGGGTTTTTTTATTTTAATTCTGAAATTAGAGATAACGACGCAGATAATCATCAGAATAATCTATTTCCAGTTCCATCCATATTGGCAAGTGGTCTGACATTTCATAGGTGGTCCAATTTTTATAGGATCTTGGCCAATTAGCATAAGGTGCTTTTCCGTGCGCTTCCCTAATTTTAATTACTATATTTTTATAATGATTTAGTATGTCTTCCTTGCTAGGGCGAAATTTTCCGTCTTTTAAATCTTTTTCAGTTAATTCGGGCGCTTTTTGAGTTGGATGAGGTCCAAAAACAGCGTGGCGCCAATCAAAAGTTCCATGGCGTAATAAGCGCGTTTTATTTCCGGCCTTTCCTTTTGCTGTAAATGCCATTTGGTCAAACCATCTGTTACTACCCATATTTGTAGGTCCAAAATCTGGTGCTGTTAACTTTGAATCTTTTAGCGCTTGCATAACCTCACCATCCTTTTTTTCAATATTCATATCTCCTAAAAAAATATGTACTTGATCCTCAGACTTTGCGCGTTTTACTAAAATATTAGCAATCGATTTAATTTCTGCTGCTCGCATTTTTAAGTCGTTTCCATAAATAATATGTGCAGAGCAAAGAGAAAATTTAAACCAACCAGCTTGAAATGACGCAAAAAATGGTGATCGTGCTACTTGCTCGCCAGCTATTAAAGTTTCTTTTGGCAAAACAATCTCACCAATTAAGTTGCGAAAGATGACACGATTTGTATTATATACAAACGCCATACGTTCGTTATTACCGCCTTTGTGTATTGATACATCTGATACAAAGAAATCCCAACTAGGTCCAAGTAATTTAACCAAACGGCGTAAAGGGTCTAAATCGTTCTTAACCTCTTGAATTGCACAAATATCAAAATGATCTATAATTTCGGCGATATAATGATAACTTTCGTCCATTCTAGGGATGCCATTATCGAAAGCACGAATATTCCAAGATCCTATAATGAGTGAGTTGGGTTGGCGGTCTTTTTTAATGTCATTGTATAAATCGTGCCTTAATGTTAGTAGTCTAGACGAAATCCAAGCTTCTTTCTTAGGATAATTAGAATCGGGATATTTTTTGTAACGTTTTAAAGCATGATAAAAAGCCATAGTAATTTCTCAATTAATTAATAATAATTTTTATTTACTAGTAATTTTCAAAAGGGAAGTTTATAAAATTATGAAAAAAATTAAAACTATTAGAGAGATAATATTTTTATCTCTAAAACAACCTTGAGTAATAAATAATTTACATATTAATAAAAACACAAATTAGAGTTATAAAAAGCTTTTTAAATTTTAAAAGTAATTACGGGTCGTTTAGCATGGTTGACTAAATCTTCACTAATACTTCCATTAAAAAAATGAGAAATACCTTGTCTGCCATGGGTACTCATGCCAATTAAATCGGCGTTTATTGATTGCGAAAAATTCATGATACCCTTTTCTATAGTTACGTCATTATAAATATTAATCGTGTAATTTGAAAAATCAAACGAGTTTACAAAATCTTGCATGCGTTTATTGCTATGTTCAGAAGTCCTAAAAATATTAGGTGTGTTCACGGTAAGTAAATGTAGTTTTGCACCAAAAAATTCAACAAATTCAATAGCTCTTTTGTAGGCTGCTTTGCTTTCGTGTTTAAAATCGGAAGCAAAAACAAAATGTTTTACATCAAAGGTTTCGTGTTCTTTTTTCACCACAAGTACTGGTGTTTCAGAGGTTCTAACTATTTTTTCAGTATTACTTCCAATTAGCATTTCTTTTAAACCACTTACGCCGTTAGAGCCCATTACTATTAAATCAATATTAAGCTTTTCGCAATTATGAAAAACACCTTTAAATATTTCATTAAAATCTACAGTTTGGTGTACTTTTACGTCTTGCAAATAGCGTTTTCTTAAAATAGATTCAAACTTTTTATGAGCCAATTTCATAAAAAACATAGCTTCCGGTAAATCGCTATGTGAACTCATGGCATCAACTTCATGGAGCGGGATTTCTATCAGGTGAAGCAAGTAAATTTCAGCATTATAGGTTTTTGCTAATTGGACCGCTACTTTTAAAGCATTTTCGGCTTGATCAGAAAAATCGGTAGGGACTAGTATTTTTTTCATAATAAGTAAGTTATCGTGTATCTAAATTTATGAATTTTTCCTTTAAAAATCAATAAAAAAGTATATATTTGCATCGTTGAAAGGCGAAATTAAAGATATGAGGGGACGAAAAGTCCCCTCTTTTTATACTTAAAATGTTTAAAATTACAGTTACAGAATTACTTGAAACGGCGTTAACTGAACGTCCAGATTTGTTTTTAATTGATTTTTCAATCAATTCAGAAAACCATATTAAAGTAATTTTAGATGGTGATAACGGGCTTTTAGTTGAAGACTGTATGTTTATTAGCAGAGCTATTGAGCATAATTTGGATAGAGAAGAACATGATTTTTCTTTAGAAGTGATGTCGGCAGGTGCAGCATCCCCATTAACGCATAAACGCCAGTATAAAAAAAATATGAATAGAACGCTTAGCGTAAGAACAGCTTCTGAAGAAATAGAAGGTGTGCTTACCGAAGCAACCAATGATACTATCAAATTAGAGTGGAAAGTTAGAGAACCTAAACCAGTAGGTAAAGGCAAAGTAACTGTAAAAAAGGAAGCAAATATTCCTTATAAAAATATTGTAGAAGCAAAAGTTATGATTAAATTTTAATTTAAAGAGTTATGGAAAATATCGCGTTAATTGAATCTTTTTCAGAATTCAAAGATGATAAGCTAATTGACAGAGTAACGTTAATGGCAATTTTAGAAGATGTATTTAGAAGTGCCTTAAAAAAGAAATTTGGCGATGATGATAATTTTGATATTATTGTTAACCCTGATAAAGGTGATTTAGAAATATGGAGAAATAGAATTGTTGTTGCTGATGGTGAAGTTGAGGAACCAAACCAAGAAATTACAATAACTGAAGCTCGTAAAATAGAGCCAGATTTTGAGGTAGGTGAAGATGTATCTGAAGAAGTAAAGCTTATAGATTTAGGAAGACGTGCTATTTTAGCGTTACGTCAAAACCTAATTTCTAAAATTCATGAACACGATAATACCATAATCTACAAGCAATTTAAAGATTTAGTAGGAGAAATATATACAGCAGAAGTACACCATATTCGACACAGAGCAGTTATTTTGTTAGATGATGAAGGAAATGAAATTGTATTACCAAAAGACAGACAAATTCCTTCAGATTTCTTTAGAAAAGGAGATAATGTAAGAGGTGTAATTGATAGTGTAGAGCTTAAAGGCGCGAAACCAACTATCATTATGTCTAGAAGCTCACCAAAATTTTTAGAGAAGTTATTTGAACAAGAAATACCAGAAGTTTTCGATGGTTTAATTACAATTAAACATGTTGTAAGAATACCAGGAGAAAAAGCAAAAGTAGCTGTTGATTCTTATGATGATAGAATAGATCCAGTTGGAGCATGTGTTGGTATGAAAGGTTCTAGAATTCACGGTATTGTTCGTGAATTAGGAAACGAAAATATTGATGTTATTAATTACACAAATAACCTGCAATTATTTATAACTAGAGCATTAAGTCCTGCACGTGTAACTTCTATTAAGTTAGATGAAGAAAATAAACGTGCTGAGGTTATACTTAAGCCAGAAGAAGTAAGTAAAGCAATTGGTAGAGGTGGTCATAACATTCGTTTAGCAGGTCAATTAACAGGATACGAAATTGATGTGTTTAGAGAAGGGGCAGAAGAAGATGTAGAATTACGTGAGTTTTCTGATGAAATTGAAAGCTGGATTATTGATGAATTTAGTAAAGCAGGTTTAGATACTGCTAAGAGTATATTAGAACAAGAAGTAAACGATCTTGTTAAGAGAACCGACTTGGAAGAGGAAACCATCCAAGATGTTATCAGAATTCTGAAAGAAGAATTTGAAGAATAGTAAATAAAAGTGCAGATTTGCATGATATTATGCTTTAATTGGTATAATATTTATATTTGAGTATTTTAAAGGCGATTTATGGCTGAAACAATTAGATTAAATAAAGTATTACGTGAGCTTAACATCTCTCTAGATCGTGCTGTAGAATTTTTAGATTCTAAAGGTGTAGAAATAGAGAAGCGTCCCACTACAAAAATTTCTCAGGAGACTTATAATCTCTTGTCAGATGAGTTTGAAACGGATGCAAATAAGAAAGTAAAGTCTCAAGAAGTAAGCGAAGCAAAGCTAAAGGAAAAGGAAGATTTACGTATTAAACGTGAAAGAGAATTAGAAGCTAAGCAGAAAGCACAAGAAGCCAGAGAAAAAGCTAAGCAAGAAGAAGTAGTTAAAGCTGCAGCAGAACTTACAGGCCCTAAAACTGTTGGAAAAATAGATTTAGACCCTAAAAAGAAAGCTGAAGAAAAACCTACAGAGCCTAAAAAACCGGCTGTCAAAGAGGTTAAGGAAGAGATTAAAGCTGAGGTAAAAGAAACAATTAAGGAAGAGGTTGTAAAACCAAAAACTCCTAAAGTTGAAGAAAAACCAGCGGCTAAAGAAGACGAAACTTCAAAACCAAAACTTAAACAAGTAGTTATTGATGGTGAATTAGTTACTCCAGAAGAAAAGGTAACTACACAGTATAAAAAACTTACTGGGCCAAAAATTGCCGGAGATAAAATTGACTTATCGAAGTTTAATAAGCCTAAAAAGAAAAAAGAAGATAAAAAACCAGATGCTAAAGCTGGAGACGCAAATAAAAGAAAGCGCCGCAGAATTAGTAAAGCTGGAGCACCTAATTCTGGCAATAACAGACCTGGAGGTGGAAGATCTGGAGGAAATGATAGATTTAAAGGTAAACCAGGACAAGGACGTCGAAATGTTGTAAAAGAAGAGCCTTCTGAAGAAGATGTTAAAAAACAAGTGCGTGAAACACTTGAGAAACTTCAAGGTAAATCAAGTAAAGGAAGAGGCGCTAAAAACAGAAGAGATAAAAGAGATAAACATAGAGAGCAGACAGAAATCGATCAACAAATCGAAGCAGCTGAAAGTAAAATCATTAAGGTAACCGAGTTTGTTACTGCTAGTGAGATGGCTACAATGATGGATGTTGGTGTTACCGAAATTATTTCTGCATGTATGTCTCTTGGTATGATGGTAACAATGAATCAGCGTTTAGATGCTGAAACATTATCTATTGTTGCTGATGAATTTGGATATCAAGTAGAATTTGTAACTGCTGATATTGAAGAGTCTATTGAAGAGTTTGTTGATAAACCAGAAGATTTAAAATCGCGTGCGCCAATCGTTACAGTAATGGGACACGTAGATCATGGTAAAACATCACTTTTAGATTATATACGTGAAGAGAATGTAATCGCAGGAGAATCTGGAGGAATCACACAGCACATTGGTGCATATGGGGTTCAATTAGAAAGCGGACAAAAAATAGCATTTTTAGATACACCGGGTCACGAGGCCTTTACAGCAATGCGTGCTCGTGGTGCTCAAGTAACAGATATCGCTATTATTGTTGCTGCTGCCGATGATGATATTATGCCACAAACAAAAGAGGCTATTTCGCATGCGCAAGCTGCAGGAGTGCCAATTGTTTTTGCGATCAATAAAATTGATTTACCAGCTGCCAATCCAGAAAAAATTAAAGAAGGTCTTGCTAATATGAATTTATTAGTTGAAGATTGGGGTGGTAAAGTTCAGTCTCATGATATATCAGCAAAGATTGGTACAGGAGTAAAAGAATTACTAGAAAAAGTATTGCTTGAAGCAGAATTATTAGAACTTAAAGCAAACCCAGATAAACCAGCTGTTGGTACAGTTGTAGAAGCATTCTTAGATAAAGGTCGAGGTTATGTATCTACAATTTTAGTACAAGCTGGAACTTTAAAAGTTGGAGATTACGTGCTTGCAGGTCAGCATAGCGGTAAAGTGAAAGCTATGCATGATGAGCGTGGTAATGATGTTGCTGCAGCCGGACCATCAACACCAGTTTCTATACTTGGTTTAGACGGTGCTCCGCAAGCGGGTGATAAGTTTAATGTATTTGCAGACGAGCGTGAAGCGAAACAAATTGCTTCAAAACGTGCGCAATTACAACGTGAGCAATCTGTTAGAACGCAACGTCATATTACACTAGATGAAATTGGTCGTCGTATTGCACTTGGTGATTTCCAAGAATTGAATATTATCCTTAAAGGTGATGTGGATGGTTCTGTAGAAGCATTAACAGATTCATTCCAGAAATTATCAACTGAAGAAATTCAAGTAAATATCTTACATAAAGGGGTTGGAGCCATTACAGAAAGTGATGTGTTATTAGCTTCAGCTTCAGATGCCATTATTGTTGGATTTAATGTGCGACCTGTTGGAAATGCACGTCAAA
The DNA here is from genome assembly GCF_044594645.1 of Algibacter sp. R77976. Classification (GTDB taxonomy): domain Bacteria; phylum Bacteroidota; class Bacteroidia; order Flavobacteriales; family Flavobacteriaceae; genus Algibacter_B. The sequence goes on along the minus strand of NZ_CP138989.1, from coordinate 618,321 downwards.
TTGCAGATAAGGAAGAAATTGATATCAGAACATACTCGATTATCTACGATGCTATTAACGATCTTAAAGATGCAATGGAAGGCATGTTGTCTCCAGAGCTTAAAGAAGAGATTACTGGTACTGCAGAAATTAGAGAAATGTTTAAAGTATCTAAAATCGGAACTATTGCTGGTTGTATGGTTACTAACGGTAAAATAATGAGAAGTTCAGGAATTAGATTAATTCGTGATGGTGTTGTTGTATTTACCGGAGAATTAGCGTCATTAAAACGATTTAAAGATGATGTTAAAGAAGTAGCAAAAGGATACGATTGTGGTATGCAAATTAAAAATTATAACGATATTAAAGAAGGCGATATTATTGAAGCTTTCCATGAAGTTGAGGTTAAGAAGAAATTAAAATAATAGCTTCTTATAATTAATTGAATATTGAAAATAAAAAAAGCGACCAAATGGTCGCTTTTTTTATAAATTTTATTTACCCGAATTTTTATTTTTTAGGTTTAAAAATAAAGGCATTTGGAAATTTTCGTTTAATCTTCTTAAGGGCTCTGTCGGCCTCTAAACGCGTTCTAAAATTACCTGCCCATATTTTAAAGTTCGGTGTTTCGTATTGCATAGTTGGGTGCCAACTACCAAAAGCACTACTAAATTCTTCTTGAGCGTTATAAGCTCCAGAACGATTTCCTGAATATACTTGTATTTTGTAACGTTCAGGGCTAGTTTCGTTTTTATTTAATTCCTTTTTCAAATCCAATAAAACTGTAATATGTTTATCTTGATTAACAACTACATTGCCTTGTTGAGAAAAGCCATAAGTAGAAGTTAGAATTAAACATAATAGGCTCAAAAAGCTAATTCTATAATTTAATAAGTACATGATTGTTTTTCTATTTTTATTAATCTATTAATTATCCCAAATTAAAAATCAATACTTAAAAGCCTTTTTCGATTAAAAACAAACGAGTACTTTTAAATAATAATTCTACAAATGTATACGATATAAACTTAATTGTAGCTCTTTTTATTATTTAGAATCCCTCTAAATTAACAATTAACACTTCACTAACATTTCTAAAATCGACTTTTAATATTACTTTTGCGAGAGATTTTTTTAACTATACTTTTTCATTTATTTAATGACAAAAGTCATACCAAAGTTTAGAAGTTAATTTAACCAACAATATGAGAAAGGTGATTCACCGTAAATTAAGTAAAAACTTTCTTCGTTTAAGCTTAGTTTTTTTATTAGCATTTACAACGGTTCTTTCTGCTCAAGAAGGAGACCCAGCAAAAGGAAAATCATTATTCAATGCCAATTGTGCTGCTTGTCATAAGTTAGATAAAAAAATGACAGGGCCGGCTTTACGTAATGTAGAGGCGCGTTTATCTGAAGAAGAAGGATTAGATAGAGCATGGTTATATGCATGGATTCGTAATAGTTCCGGAGTAATTAAATCTGGAGATGCTTACGCTAACAAAATATATAACGAGTATGGTGGTGCTGCGATGACAGCATTTCCTCAGTTATCTGATGATGATTTAAATAACTTATTAGCTTATACTGCTGAAGAAAAGAAAGAGCCTGTTCAGGCTGCTGCTCCAGTTGGCGGGGAAGCGACTAATAGTGATACAGGTGGGATATCTAATGAACTTATACTTGGTGCTTTAGCTATTTTATTTGTTCTTTTAGCCTTAGGATTATTTTTAGTAAACAAAACGTTACGTCGTTTTGCCAGTGTTCAAGGTTTAGATTTGCCTGAATCTTCAGGAAAAACACCTTTGTGGAAAGCATTTGTGCAAAATCAATTTTTAATGATTGTAGTAGCTATTTTCTTTTTATTAGCTAGTGCTTATTTTGCATTTGGTTACTTTATGCAAATTGGTGTAGATCAAGGATACGAACCAGTACAGCCAATACATTATTCTCATAGAATACATGCAGGTGATAATGGTATTGATTGTAAATACTGTCACTCTTCAGCTAGAGTAAGTAAACATTCAGGTATACCTTCGTTAAATGTTTGTATGAATTGTCATAAATCAATTTATGAAGTATCACCAGAAACAGCTACCGAAGAATACTCTAAAGAATTCTATGATGGTGAAATTCAAAAACTATATAAAGCAGCCGGATGGGATGATGCTGAGCAAAAATATACAGGAGATGCTCAACCAGTAAAATGGGTACGTATTCATAACCTTCCAGATTTTGCATATTTTAATCACTCACAGCATGTAACTGTTGCAGGTGTTGAATGTCAAACTTGTCATGGACCAGTTGAAGAAATGGAAGTGATGTATCAACATGCGCCGTTAACAATGGGTTGGTGTATTAATTGTCATAGAGAAACAAATATTGATGTTAAAGACAATGCTTATTACACAAAAATACACGAGGAGTTATCTAAGAAGTATGGTGTAGATGAGCTTACAGCTGCTCAAATGGGTGGATTAGAATGTGGTAAATGTCACTACTAAATAAGTAGTTTTTCTTTCTGCTTAAGCGGAAAACATTAAATAATAAAAATAAGAAGTAATTCAATTATATAATATGTCATCAAACAAGAAATACTGGAAAAGTGTTGAAGAGCTAAACGAGAATAGCTCTATTGTTGAGACGCTAAAACAAAACGAGTTTGTAGCAGAGATTCCTACTGATGAATTTTTAGGTGATAAAGATACATTAGAAGCAACATCTACAACACGTCGCGATTTCTTAAAATATGTAGGATTTAGTACAGCTGCAGCGTCTTTAGCTGCATGTGAAGGTCCTGTGAAAAAGTCAATACCTTATATAGTTCAACCAACAGAGATTGTGCCTGGGGTAGCTAACTATTATGCAACAACAATTGCAGATGGTTTTGATTTTGCTAGTGTTTTAGTAAGAACCCGTGAAGGTCGTCCAATTAAAATTGAAAATAATACGATGGCAACTACCAATGGTAGCGCAAATGCTAGAGTAAATGCTTCGGTTTTAGGGTTGTATGATAGTTTAAGAGTTCAAGGACCAAAGAAAGGTTCTGATTCAATCTCTTGGAGTGATTTTGATACTGAAACTTCTCAAAAATTAACTGATATTGCTGCGGCAAACAAAAGCATTGTGTTATTAACACAAACATATGCTAGTCCGTCTACAAGCAAGTTGATTTCAGAATTTAAAGAAAAATATGGTAATGTTAGTCATGTGGTTTACGATGCTGTTTCAGAATCGACTGCACTAGATGCATACCAAGCGAAATATGGAGAACGCGCATTAGCTAATTACGATTTTTCTAAAGCGATGACTATTGTTTCTGTTGGTGCAGATTTCTTAGGAGATTGGCAAGGTGGCGGTTTCGATTCTGGATACTCTAAAAATAGGGTGCCAGATCACGGTAAAATGTCAAGGCACATTCAGTTCGAATCTAATATGTCTCTTTCTGGTGCCAATGCAGATAAACGTGTACCATTAACACCATCTCAACAAAAAATAGCTTTAGCAAAATTATATAGTTATGTAGTTGGTGGATCGGTTTCAGGAACTTTACCAGCAAACATAGAGGATGCAATTAAAAAGGCAGCTTCACAACTTAAAAAATCAGGAAGTAAAGGTTTAGTAGTTACTGGAATTCAAGATGTAAATGCTCAAACAGTAGCTTTAGAAATAAATGAATTTTTAGGAAGTAAAGCTTTTGATAAATCTTCTCCAATTAAAACTAGACAAGGTAGCGATGTTGCCGTTGCTAGATTAGTTGGTGATATGAAAGCTGGTCGTGTTGGCGCGCTTATAATGAGTGGCGTAAATCCTGTTTACACATTACCAAATGCTTCAGATTTTGCTGAAGGATTGAAAAAAGTAGAATTATCTGTTGCGTTTTCAATGAAAGCAGACGAAACGTCTTCAGAAGCACAATATATTGCAGCAGCACCACATTATTTAGAATCGTGGGGTGATGTTGAAATCAAAAAAGGACATTATGCTTTAACGCAACCAACAATTCGTCCGTTATTTGATACTAGACAATTTCAAGACGCTTTATTAAAATGGACAGGAAACGATGTTTCTTATCACGATTATATAAAAGATACTTGGGGAACTGGAATTTTAGGTGGTGGTTCTTTCAATAAAGCATTACACGATGGTGTTTTTGTTGGAACAATTGCTACCGAAACTGAAGATACATCTACTGCTGAAGCATCAGCTGAGACTCCTTCAGGAAATGCAGCTAGAGCTTTAGCTTCATCTGTGATTTCTAATTCAGGTTTAGAATTAACTTTATACACTAAAGTAGGTATGGGTGATGGCCAACAAGCTAACAATCCATGGTTACAAGAATTTCCAGACCCTTTAACAAGAACGTCATGGGATAACTATTTAACTATTTCAAAAGCTGATGCTGATGCTAAAGGCTTAACAAATAGCCATGTTGCTACAGGCGCATTAAACGGAAGTTATGCAAATGTAACAGTTAATGGAACAACGTTGAAAGTGCCAGTTATGATTCAACCAGGACAAGCAAAAGGTTCTGTCGGGTTAGCATTAGGATACGGAAAAACATTAGGCCTAAAAGAGGAAATGCAAACAGGTGTTAACGCTTATGCATTTTATCAAAACTTTAATACTGTTCAAAATGTAACAATTGAGGCTGCTGCTGGAGAACATGAATTTGCTTCGGTACAGTTACACAACACCTTAATGGGTCGTGGTGATATTATTAAAGAAACAACTTTAGAGATATTTAATACTTCTGATAGAAATGTTTGGAATAAAGTTCCAACGGTTTCATTAAATCACGAAGAAACTCCAGTTACTTCACCAGAAGTTGATTTATGGGATGAATTTGATCGTTCAATTGGACATCATTTCAACTTAGCAATCGATTTAAATGCCTGTACAGGTTGTGGGGCTTGTGTAATTGCTTGTCATGCTGAAAATAATGTACCTGTAGTTGGTAAAGAAGAAGTACGTCGTAGCCGTGATATGCATTGGTTACGTATTGATAGATATTATTCATCTGATGATACATTTGAAGAAGATGATGCTAAAAAAGATGGTTTCTCTGGGTTATTTGGAGATAATGGTTCTTTAGGCGGATTTGGAGAAATGGAGAATGCTGCTGAGAATCCTCAGGTAGCTTTCCAACCAGTAATGTGTCAGCATTGTAACCATGCACCTTGTGAAACTGTATGTCCTGTGGCTGCAACATCACACGGTCGTCAAGGTCAAAATCATATGGCTTACAACCGTTGTGTCGGTACTAGATATTGTGCAAATAACTGCCCTTATAAAGTACGTCGTTTCAACTGGTTTTTATATAATGGTAATGATGAGTTCGATTATCATATGAATGATGATTTAGGACGTATGGTATTAAACCCAGATGTTGTTGTTCGTTCTCGTGGTGTTATGGAAAAATGTTCTATGTGTATTCAAAAAACACAAAAAACTATCCTTGATGCTAAACGTGATGGACGTGAAATTAAAGACGGAGAATTCCAAACAGCTTGTTCTGCTGCATGTAGTAACGGAGCTATGAGTTTTGGAGATATCAACGATAAAGAAAGTAAAGTTGCAAAACTTTTAAAAGATGACCGTATGTATCACTTATTGGAAAGTGTTGGTACTAAGCCTAATGTGCAGTACCATACAAAAGTGAGAAATACAACTGAAGCATAAATTTAATTAAAGAATCAATTATATAATTATGGCGTCTCATTACGAAGCACCTATTAGAAGACCTTTAGTTACAGGCGAAAAATCATACCACGACGTTACTGTGGATGTGGCTAAACCTGTAGAAGGAAAAGCAAATAAGCAATGGTGGATAGTTTTTTCTATAGCACTTGTAGCTTTCCTTTGGGGTATCGGATGTATTTTATACACAATATCTACAGGTATTGGAACTTGGGGTTTAAACAAGACCGTAGGTTGGGCTTGGGATATTACTAACTTCGTTTGGTGGGTTGGTATTGGTCACGCAGGAACTCTTATTTCTGCTGTACTTTTACTTTTCCGTCAAAAATGGAGAATGGCAATTAACCGTTCTGCGGAAGCCATGACAATTTTCTCTGTAGTTCAAGCAGGTTTATTTCCAATTATTCACATGGGTCGTCCATGGTTAGGATACTGGGTATTACCGATTCCTAATCAATTTGGTTCGTTATGGGTAAACTTTAACTCGCCTTTACTTTGGGATGTATTTGCAATCTCTACATATTTATCTGTATCATTAGTTTTCTGGTGGACAGGTTTATTACCAGATTTTGCTATGCTTAGAGATAGAGCAATCAAACCGTTCCAAAAGAAAATATACGCTTTATTAAGTTTTGGTTGGTCTGGTAGAGCAAAAGATTGGCAACGTTTTGAAGAAGTATCATTAGTACTTGCTGGTTTAGCAACGCCATTAGTACTTTCTGTACATACCATTGTATCTTTTGATTTTGCTACATCGGTTATTCCTGGTTGGCATACCACGATTTTTCCACCATACTTTGTTGCTGGTGCGGTATTCTCAGGATTTGCTATGGTAAATACACTTCTTATTATAATGAGAAAAGTGTGTAACCTTGAAGATTATATAACAGTACAACACATCGAATTAATGAATATTGTAATCATGATTACAGGTTCTATAGTTGGTGTTGCATATATTACCGAGTTATTTATTGCTTGGTATTCTGGTGTTGAATATGAACAATACGCATTCTTAAACAGAGCAACTGGGCCTTATGCTTGGGCATACTGGATGATGATGTCGTGTAACGTATTCTCACCGCAATTTATGTGGTTCAAGAAACTAAGAACAAGTATTATGTTCTCTTTCTTTATCTCAATCGTGGTAAATGTAGGGATGTGGTTTGAGCGTTTTGTAATTATTGTAACATCGTTACATAGAGATTACTTACCATCATCATGGACCATGTTCTCACCAACATTTGTAGATATTGGAATCTTTATCGGAACTATTGGATTCTTCTTTGTACTATTCTTATTATACTCAAGAACATTCCCAGTCATTGCGCAAGCGGAAGTAAAAACAATTTTAAAATCTTCTGGAGAGCGTTATAAAAATATTAGAGAAAGAGGAGATAGCTTAATGGGAACTGGTGCAGATTTAAGAACATCAGGTGAGGCTGTTGCTAAGCTAGCTGCACAAGAAAGTGTTGAAGCTAATGTTGAGGAAGATAATTCGGAAAAAGTTAGTAACTTGTTAGGAAGTATTGGTGCTTTTGATCCATCAACACAAACAGCAGATGATTTAAAGAAAGTAAGTGGCATTGGACCTAAAATGGAGCAAGTATTAAATAGCATTGGTATTTATACCTTTCTTCAAGTTAGTAAGATGACAAAAAATGAATATGATTTGTTAGACAGTATTACGGGTTCTTTCCCTGGAAGGGCAGAACGTGATGATTGGTCTGGGCAAGCTAAAAAATTAATTAACTAAACATAGTCAATGGAAGCTTCAAAAGTTATTCACGCTATTTATACCGATGATGATATTTTAATGTCAGCCGTTAAAAAGGTTAAGGCAGAAAGATTTCATATCGAAGAAATATATACACCTTTTCCGGTTCACGGATTAGACAAAGCTATGGGGTTAGCACCAACTCGTATTGCTATTACAGCATTTATTTACGGTTTAATTGGTTTAACTGTAGCGATTTTAATGATGAATTTCATAATGATTGAAGATTGGCCTCAAAATATTGGTGGAAAACCAAGTTTCAGTTATATAGAAAATATGCCAGCGTTTGTTCCAATTATGTTTGAACTTACGGTGTTTTTTGCAGCACACTTAATGGTTATTACGTTTTACTTGCGTAGTAGAATGTGGCCTTTTAAAAATGCTGAAAATCCAGATCCAAGAACTACTGATGACCATTTCTTAATGGAAATTGCTGTTGATGGAAATGAAAAAGAACTAGAAAGTTTGTTAGCAGAAACTGGAGCAGTCGAGATTAATTTAGTTGATAAAGCCCATTAATAATAGATATGAAAAGCTTAATTAAAATATTAGTATTAGCAGTTGTTTTTGTGTCTGTATCTTGTAACAAGAGTACAGCGCCAAACTACCAATTCATGCCAAACATGTATGAGTCTGCAGGATATGAAACATATGGTGAAGCAGCATTCCCTAATGGGGTTGAAGCACAATTACCAGCAGAAGGTTCTATACCTAGAGGGTATGTTCCTTTTGATATCGAAAATTCTACTGCCGGTTACAATTTAGCAAAAGTTACTTTAGTAAGTCCTTTAGATTCTACTAATGTAGATTTGAATAGAGGTAAAGAATTATATGATATTTACTGTGGGATTTGTCATGGTAATAAGGGAAAAGGGCAAGGAAACTTAGTAAAGCGTGAAAAAATACTTGGTATTCCAAGTTATGATGATGCTGGAAGAGCTATCAACGCTGGAAGTATTTATCACACAATTTATTATGGTAAAAACGCCATGGGAAGTTATGCTAACCAATTGAATCAAGAAGAGCGTTGGCAAGTGGTATCGTATGTGTTAAAGTTGAAAGCAGATTTAGAAAAGTAAGATTGATAAGATTATTATAGATATGTATACATTTTCAAATAAATTAAAGACATTTTCTTTTATTCTAATGATTTTAGGAGCATTAGGAGTAGGATATGGTTTTATGACATCTCATAAATCTTTTGAAGAAGTTGAGCACTTACTTGCAGAAGAGTCACATCATGGTGGTGGGCACGGTGAAGAAGCGGCTCACGTTGCTCCAAGTCATGATGAACATGCAACTGATTCGCACGACGAAGCACACGGTGAAACTGCTCATGCTAAAGTTGACGAGCATGCTAAACATATTGAGCACGTTCAACATCAAATAGCAAATAGACCTTGGTCTGCATTATATGTTGCAGCTTTTTTCTTTATGATGATTGCATTAGGTGTATTAGCCTTTTATGCCATTCAAATTGCATCTCAGGCTGGATGGTCGCCTGTATTATTTAGAGTAATGGAAGGTATTACAGCTTATATGTTACCCGGTGCGTTAATCGTACTAGCGATCGCTGCTGCATCACATTTTATTGGTCATAATAATCTTTTTATATGGATGGATCCTGAAGTAGTAGCTCATGATAAGCTTATTGCTGGTAAAACAGGATGGTTAAATATCTGGGGATTTATTATTAGAGGGTTAATTTTTATTGGTGGTTGGTATGCTTACCGTCATTTTTCAAGAAAATTTTCTATAGCTCAAGATACAGCCGAAGATAAAAGTAACTTTAAGAAATCATTCCGTATCTCTGCGGCATTCTTAGTATTCTTTATTTATACTGAATCAATGATGTCTTGGGATTGGATTATGAGTGTAGACCCGCACTGGTTTTCAACATTATTTGGGTGGTATGTATTTGCAAGTATGTTTGTAAGTGGTATTACGGTTATAGCCTTAATAACGATTTACTTAAAATCTAGAAACTACTTAGAGTTTGTAAATGAAAACCATTTACACGATGTAGCTAAGTTTATGTTTGCATTCAGTATATTCTGGACTTACTTATGGTTCTCTCAATTCATGTTAATCTGGTATTCTAACATTCCAGAAGAGGTAACTTATTTTGTAACACGTTTCCAAGATTATAAATTGCCATTCTTAGGTATGGTGGTTATGAACTTTGTTTTCCCAATACTAATGTTAATGAATGCTGATTACAAACGTATTCCTTGGTTTGTAGTTATGGCAGGTTTAGTTATCTTATTCGGGCATTATATTGATATTTTCAATATGATTATGCCTGCTACTGTTGGAGATCAATGGTTTATAGGTATTCCAGAAATAAGTTCAATATTACTTTTCGCAGGTTTATTCATATTTGTAGTGTTTTCAGCTTTAACAAAAGCGCCATTACTTGTAAAAGGATATCCTTTTAGAAAGGAAAGTGAAGATTTTCATTATTAATTAGATATAAATAAAGACGAACGATACAAATGACTGCTTTATTAACAATTATAGTTTTAGTATTTATTTTAATTGCCATTTGGCAAATGGTAAAGATTTTTGATTTAGCGCAAGCTAAAAACGAAAGTGATGCCGCTGCTGGTGTGGCAACTGATAAGGATAATACATTAAATGGATATTTAATGATGGGCTTTTTAGCATTCATCTATTTAATAACTATTGTATGTTTTGTGAAATGGGGTGATTTACCTCTAATGTCGAACTCTGCTTCAGAACATGGACCAATCATTGATAATTTAATGGTTATCTCTATGGCATTAATATTCTTTGTTCAAACCTTTACTCAGTTTTTACTACATTATTTTGCTTATAAATACAAAGGTGAAAAAGGTAAAAAAGCACTATTTTTTGCTGATAACAATAAATTAGAAGCTATTTGGACTATTATCCCGGTTATAGTTTTAGCTGGTTTAATTATTTATGGATTAAGTACATGGATTAACATCATGGGTGTTGATGAAAGTGATGACCCTTTGGTTGTTGAGTTATATGCACAACAGTTTAACTGGAAGGCTAGATACGGAGGAACAGATAATACATTAGGAAAAGCTAATGTGCGTTTAATTGATATTGATCGTGCTAATATTTTAGGTTTAGATGAGTCTGATCCTAACGCGCAAGATGATGTTATTACTACAGAATTACATTTACCTGTAGGTCGACCTGTTCTATTCAAGATGCGTTCACAAGATGTTTTGCACTCAGCTTATATGCCTCATTTTAGAGCACAAATGAACTGTGTGCCAGGTATGATAACTCAATTTGGTTTTACACCTACGGTTACTACTGCTGATATGCGTGAAACTCCGCAAATGATTGAAAAAGTAAAAAATATAAATAATATTAGAGTAGAGAATAGTAAAAAGCTTGTTGCTAAAGGTGAAGATGCTTTAGAACGTTACGAGTTTGATTATTTATTACTTTGTAATAAAATTTGTGGTAAATCTCACTACAACATGCAAATGAAAATTGTAGTTGAAACACAAGATGAATATGATGCTTGGATTGCAGAACAAAAAGAATTCAAGAACTCTCTAGTTAACTAATTAAAAAGATAAACACGATATAAGATTATGTCAGCACACGCAGATAACCACGCTCACGACGACGATCACGGACATCATCATAAAGAAACATTTGTAACTAAATATATATTTAGTCAAGACCATAAAATGATTGCTAAACAGTATCTAGTAACAGGTACTATTATGGGAGTTATAGGGGTTTTAATGTCTTTAATGTTTCGTATGCAAATTGCATGGCCAGAAGAGCCAAACGTTTTGTTTGAAGCATTATTAGGTAAATGGGCACCAGACGGTGTTATGGATGCCGATATTTATTTAGCATTAGTTACTATTCATGGTACTATCATGGTATTCTTTGTACTAACTGCTGGTTTAAGTGGAACATTTAGTAACTTATTAATTCCGTTACAAATCGGTGCTCGAGATATGGCATCAGGGTTTTTAAATATGGTTTCTTATTGGTTATTCTTTGTTTCATGTATAATAATGGTAAGTTCATTATTTGTGGAAGCTGGACCAGCTGCTGCTGGATGGACAATCTATCCTCCATTAAGTGCATTACCAATGGCTCAAGGTGGTTCTGGTATGGGTATGACTTTATGGTTAGTGTCTATGGCTATCTTTATTGCATCTTCTTTGTTAGGATCATTAAACTATGTTGTAACAGTAATAAACTTAAGAACAAAAGGGATGTCTATGACTAGGTTACCTTTAACTATATGGGCTTTCTTTGTTACGGCTATAATAGGTATTATATCATTCCCTGTATTATTATCTGCAGCATTATTATTAATCATGGATAGAAGTTTTGGAACGTCATTCTTCTTATCGGATATATTTATTCAAGGTGAAGTATTACATTATCAAGGTGGATCTCCAGTATTATTTGAGCACTTATTTTGGTTCTTAGGTCATCCAGAGGTATACATAGTAATTTTACCAGCAATGGGATTAGTGTCTGAGATTATGGCATCAAATTCTCGTAAGCCAATATTTGGTTACCGTGCAATGATTGCTTCAATATTGGCCATTGCATTCCTTTCAACTATTGTTTGGGGTCACCACATGTTTGTTTCGGGTATGAATCCTTTCTTAGGTTCTGTATTTACATTCACTACGTTATTAATTGCAATTCCATCTGCAGTAAAAGCCTTTAACTGGATTACGACACTCTGGAAAGGTAATTTACAGATGAACCCTGCTATGTTATTTTCAATTGGTTTTGTATCAACGTTTATAACAGGAGGTCTAACAGGAATTATTTTAGGTGATAGTGCTTTAGATATTAATGTACATGATACATATTTTGTTGTTGCTCACTTTCACTTGGTTATGGGTATATCTGCACTTTATGGCATGTTTGCTGGAATTTATCATTGGTATCCAAAAATGTTTGGACGTATGCTAAATAAGAATTTAGGTTACATACACTTCTGGATTACTGCAGTTTGTGCTTACGGAGTGTTCTTCCCAATGCATTTTATTGGTATGGCAGGTTTACCACGTCGTTACTATACAAATAGTAATTTTCCTTTATTTGACGATTTGGCTAACGTAAACGTTGTTATAACTATGTTTGCTTTAGTTGGTGGGGTAGTACAAATTATATATTTATACAATTTCTTTAGTAGTATCTTCTATGGTAAAAAAGCTGTTCAGAATCCATGGCAATCTACAACGCTTGAATGGACAACACCTGTAGAACATATACACGGTAACTGGCCAGGAGATATACCTCATGTATACCGTTGGGCTTACGATTACAGTAAACCAGGACATGATGTAGATTTTGTTCCACAAAATATTCCTTTAAAGGAAGGCGAAGAAGAACTTCAGCATTAATTAACAAAATTAATCTTACATATTAAAAACTCACCTATTTTTAGGTGAGTTTTCTGTTTAAAAGCAATTTTTTTCGATAAAAAGTAAAAAAATTACGAAAAAATCGATGAAATACAAAAAAATCAGTTAAATTGCGGTGTATTTATAAGAGAGATATTATACTTTATTTCTACTTGCTATTATTAATTATAAATTAACCCAATCTATGAAAACAAAATCCCTATTCAGGTTTACCAAAACATTTGTGACCTTTACAGTGGTATTTCTGTTGGCACTATTTAAAGCAAATGCTCAATGTCCAACAGTAACCAACCCAAATCCACCACCTATTTGTGATGCTTCAGGTTACACTTTTAATGATTTAAATGCTTTTGCTTCTGATGGTGGTAACGGTATTGTATGGTATGATTCATTAACTGGAGGTAGTCCTTTTAATTCTAATCAATTATTACAAGAAGGTATTTATTATGCCGATGATAATACGGGTACTTGTGGATCTAGAGAATCTATAACGATAGATTTTATTTTAGATTCTACTGGACAAAATTTAGATCAAATTTATTGTAGTAATGAAAATGCATCAATACAAACTTATATTGATGATGTATTACTAGGAAGCATACCAAGTGGAGGTTCAGTAGAAGTTTATTATGATTTAGGTTTAATAAATCAAACCAATACTACAGATTCTGTTCCAATAGGAGCCACAAATTATTATGTAGTATTTGTTGATAGCGGCGGTTGCAAAAGTCAATTAGAACTTGCTCAATTAGGAGTTTTTAGTGCGCCAACAGACCCAACACCTTCAACACCTCAAGCTTTTTGTTCTGATAGTAATCCAACGGTTGGAGATTTAGACCCTGGAACTACTGAAACAAACTTTAGTTGGTATGAAAACATAGATGGTTCTGGAGACCCAATTTTACCTGCATTACCATTATCTACGCTGTTAATGGATGGTAATACTTATTATATCCAAATTAATGATGTGTTTTGCGAAAGTAATGCAATAGAAGTTGTAGTTAATATAGACGATCCTGTAAATGCAGGAACTCCTGGTAGTTTAGAATATTGTGATGATAGTTTACCAGCTTCAAATTTTAATTTATTTGATGAGCTTGGTGCTCCAAAAGAATCGACAGGAAGTTGGTCAGGGCCTTTAACAACGTCAAACGGAAATTTAGGTACAGTTAATATCTCATCGTTAACAACAGCAGGAACTTATACTTTTACTTATACTGTTCCTAGTAATGGTGTTTGTCCAGATGGTGTTTCAACTGTAACGATTACAGTTTATGAAACACTAAGTTCAGGAAATGCATCTGCTGCTAATCCAGCGTCATTTTGTGAAGCTAGTTTACCTACAGATTTTGATTTGTTTTCATTATTAGAGAATCATGATCTTGGTGGACAATGGACTGGAGGAAATTCTATTATTGATTTAACAGGTTTTACAGCAGGAACATATAATTATACATACACTCAAAATGTGTCCCCTAACCCATGTCCAGAGGAATTTACTACAGTACAAGTTATTATTCTTGAAGATCCTCATGCAGGAAATGCTTTAAACGATGTGTTTTGTGAGAATGACTTAGCTTCAAATTCACCATATAATTTATTTGATGCCTTAGATAGCACACAAGATAATAATAGTGGTACTTGGACAGACGCTGGTAACAATACAATTTCAAATTCTTTGGATATTACCACACTTACAGTAACCGGTAGTCCTTTTACTTTTAATTATACCATAGATAATGGTACATGTTCTGATACTGAATCTATTACAATTACGATTGAGCCAGCTCCAGAATCTGGAACACCAGTATCTACGTTTCCAGAATATTGTGAAGGTTCGGCACCAGCTAGTTTCGATTTATTTACTTTATTAGAAGGTGAAGATCAAACAGGAATATGGAGTGATGATAATGCAACTGGAGCCGTAACAGGAAATTTAGTTGATTTATCTGGATTAACACCAGGAACATATAGTTTCACTTTTGATGTTGATGCGATTGGAAGCTGTGACGATCCGTTAGTCACGGTTCAAATCACAATAAACCCTCTTCCAAATACAGGAACCCCATCATCACCAATCTATTGTGAAAATGATTTAGTGGCTAATTCGCCATTAGATTTATTCGCTCAATTAACAGGAGAAGATTCAGGAGGAACTTGGACAGACGATAATACATCAGGAGCCTTAACAGGAAGTAATGTAGATTTAACAGTATTAGGAATTGGTTCATATAATTTTACATATACAATAACCGATGCTAATACATGTACAAACAGTTCAACAGTAACAATAACTGTTGAAGATGCTCCAGAATCTGGAACAGTAAATACTCCAGCAATATTTTGTGAAGGAGAAGGATCGGAAAGTTTCGATTTATTCGATTTATTAGAAGGTGAAGATCAAACAGGAACATGGAGTGATGATAATGCAACTGGAGCCGTAACAGGAAATTTAGTAGATTTATCTGGATTAACACCAGGAACATATAGTTTCACTTTTGATGTTGATGCGATTGGAAGCTGTGACGATCCGTTAGTCACGGTTCAAATCACAATAAACCCTCTGCCAAATACAGGAACGCCATCATCACCAACCTATTGTGAAAATGATTTAGTGGCTAATTCGCCATTAGATTTATTTGCTCAGTTAACAGGAGAAGATTCAGGAGGAACATGGACAGACGATAATACATCAGGAGCCTTAACAGGAAGTAATGTAGATTTAACAGTATTAGCAATTGGTTCATATAATTTTACATATACAATAACCGATGCTAATACATGTACAAATAGTTCAACAGTAACAATAACTGTTGAAGATGCTCCAGAATCTGGAACTGCAAACACACCAGAAGAATTTTGTGTTGCCGAAATAACTACTGGGCAAACATATAATTTATTTGATTTATTAGCTGATGAAGATCAAGTAGGAACATGGAGTGATGATAGTACATCAGGAGCTTTAAGTGCGAACATAGTAACACTTGATGGTCTTGCTGCGGGAACTTATAATTTTACTTATGATGTTGATGCCATTGGAAGTTGTGACGATGTTAATGTAACCGTTAGTATAATTATAAATGATACGCCAGCGCCAACAGCTGCAACGCCACAAGAATTTTGTGATACAGCTTCGGTTGCCGATTTGGTTGCAACAGGAACAGCAATAAGATGGTATGATGCAGCCGCAGATGGAAATCTTTTAGCAGATACAACCGCTTTAGTAGATGCTCAAATATATTATGCAACTCAAACGGATGCGACAACAGGTTGTGAATCTTCAGTAAGAACGGCAGTAACTGCAACGATTTATCAAAGCCCTAATGCTGGTGATCCAAATACAACAGCTATTTTGTCTTGTAATGATAATAGTAGTATTGATTTATTTACAGGATTAGACGGTACTCAAGATACCGGAGGGACATGGCAAAATGACGATGGAGCAGGTAGCTTATTAGGTAATATTTTGGATGTGACAGGAGTTTCAGCAGGAACGTATAATTATACTTATTTAGTAACTGGGTCTGCACCATGTGTAGATGATAGTGAAACCATAACAATCACTATAGAAGCACCATTAAATGCTGGTGCAACTATAAACCCGACTTTAGATACCTGCAGTAATAACGGAACAACAGATTTGTTTTCATTGCTTGGTGGTGCTGATGCAGGAGGTGTATGGTCGCCAGCAATGTCAAGTACAACAGGTGTTTTTAATCCTTTAGTTGATGCAGAAGGAACTTACACATACACACTAACAAATAGTTGTGGAACATTTACAAATCAAGTTGAAGTAACAGTAACCTTAGCACCAAACGCAGGAGTAGATAATACCCTTGCTATTTGTGCAGGTGATGATTCAATAGATTTATTTACCTTATTAGGAAATGATGCTCAAAGTGGAGGTGTTTGGTCACCAGAATTAACAAGTACAACAGGTGTTTTTGATCCAGCGGTCGATACATCAAATACATATACGTATACAGTAACAGCTGTTGCACCTTGTTCTCCAGATTCAACTGCAGATATAATAGTTACTGTTAGTGATACACCAGCAATAATTGTTCTAGATGCAGATCCTGAATTTTGTTTATCAACCAACCCAACAGTTGAAGATTTAGCAGCGAGTATACGTCCATCAGGAACGGTTAACTGGTATGACGATATAGCATTGACTACCCCTGTATTCCTTACAGACGATTTAGTTGATGGTGAAGATTATTATGCAACTCAAACTAGTAATGGTTGCGAATCATCTATAGCAGTTCAAATTAATGTAACCGTAAATGATACGTCAACGCCAACGTTAGAAGATTCAACATTAGAATATTGTATTAACGACAATCCAACAATTAGCACATTGTCTGATAATATATTGGAGCATGATAATACTTTAGATAATTTAAGATGGTATGATACTGCAACAGGAGGTACTGCTTTTTCAGAAAGTGATTTGTTAACCAATACAACATACTATGTCGCATTGGTAGATCAAATAACAGGTTGTGAAAGTAGTGTGCGTTTAGAAGTTATTCCAGATTTAACAAACTGTGGTAAACTTATTATTCCTGATGGATTCTCTCCAAATGGAGATGGAACAAACGATACTTTCGATGTAGATAATCTAGCCATTTTATATCCAAATTTCGAAATAGAAATTTATAACCGTAACGGAAACGTTGTTTATAAAGGAAATGCAAATACACCACGATTTGATGGGACTTCCAATCAAGGAAGAGTCGTATCAAAAGGCGATTTACCCGTTGGTGTTTATTTCTACATTTTCAATTTTAACGATGGAGAAAATAAACCAGAACAAGGACGCTTATACTTAAGCAGATAATTTATTTATAAAGCAAAATTTAAGAACATGAAACATTTAAATATATATCATAAGATAGCTGCTTTGTTAAGTATAATTATACTGTCATATCAAAGTAATGCACAACAAGATCCTCAATTCACTCAGTATATGTACAACATGAGTGTTATAAATCCGGCCTACGCTACTGCGGAAGAAGGGATATTAAATCTAGGAGGCTTGTACAGAACACAATGGGTAGGCCTAGATGGCGCTCCTAAAACAGGAAGCTTTTTTGCCCATACACCTATTAACGACAAAATTGAGATGGGACTCTCTTTTACAAACGATAATATTGGTGATGTAGTAAACGAAAATAACATCTATGCAGATTTTGCTTATGTGTTGCCAGTTGGTATAGAAAGTAAAATATCCTTTGGTGTAAAAGCAGGGGTAACACTTTTTGATACTAATTTTGATGGCTTTCAATTACAATCAGGTGGTTCAAGTACAGATCAAGCCTTCGATGAAAACATCAGTAAAGCTTTCCCAAATATGGGTATTGGTGCATTCTTTTTTACAGACA
Organism: Algibacter sp. R77976; assembly: GCF_044594645.1. Taxonomy (GTDB): domain Bacteria; phylum Bacteroidota; class Bacteroidia; order Flavobacteriales; family Flavobacteriaceae; genus Algibacter_B. The sequence goes on along the minus strand of NZ_CP138989.1, from coordinate 600,070 downwards.
GCTATTATTTAGGGTTGTCTGCACCAAACATGTTATCTACAAAACATCTTGAAAACGAAAACGGTATTAAAGCAACTGGTGTACAAAATGTACATTATTTCTTTACCGGCGGATATGTTTTCGATATTGATAGTAACGTAAAACTAAAACCCGCATTTATGGCTAGAGGTGTAAAAGGAGCGCCATTAGCATTAGATATTACAGCTAATGTGTTAATTAATGAAAAACTAGAAGCTGGTTTAGGCTATCGTTTAGGTGATGCTATGAGTGCTTTGGTGAATTTCAGAATTACACCAGAGCTTAGAGTAGGTTATGCCTATGATTATACAACTACTAACTTAGGAGATTTCAATTCAGGTTCACATGAAATATTCATTTTGTTTGATGTCGATTTATTCGGATTTAAAACAGGGTATGATCGTTCACCTAGATTCTTCTAAATTTAATACAAGGAAAACATGAAAAAATATATATACATACTTGCAGGCCTTTTATTAGTTAGTGGACTGTCTCATGCACAAAAGAAAAACTTAAAACGTGTTAATAAGCTTTTTGAAATGCGAGCTTATAAAGATGCCGCAGAAATTTATGAAACTAAAGAGCGCAATCAAGAAGTGCTTCAAAATTTAGCAGATAGTTATTATTACAACTCTAGTCTTCAAAAAGCAATTAAAACATACAGAGAGCTTTTTGTAGAATATGGAGATTCTATCGATATTAATTATCATTTTAGATTTGCTCAAGCTTTAAAAGGAGTTAAAGAATACAAAGAAGCAGATAAGCATTTAAGAAGGTATTATAATAAGCCATTCAATACACTTGCTTTTATTGAGCAAACAGATAAAACAACACCGCACACATTCAATTTAAAACAAATTGAAAATAAAAATTCAAGTAGCGATTTTGGTTTGTCTTTTTATGGTGAGGATAAAGTTGCTTTTGCTTCGGCAAGAAACTCAGAAAACCCAGCATATTCATGGAATGAGTTGCCATATTTAGATTTATATAATGCAACACTCACAAGTCAAAATGTATTGGAAGATATTCAACCATTTTCTGATGCCATTAATACAAGTACACACGAAAGTAGTGCAGTATTAAGTAAAGATGGTAAAACCATGTATTTTAATAGAACAAACGAAACCCGTACAAAAACAGGGGAGATACGTATTGCTCATATTAAAATTTATAAAGCCGAATTAGTAGATGGTGAATGGACCAATGTAAAAGCATTACCATTTACATCAGATGCATACAGTACAGAACATCCAGCTTTAAGTAAAGATGAAAAAACACTTTATTTTGCTAGCGATATGCCAGGGACTTACGGAAGTTTTGATATTTATCGAGTTTCTATTAACGCTGATGGCACTTATGGTGAACCAGAAAATTTAGGAGAAACTATTAATACAAAACATAGAGAACAATTCCCTTTTATAAGTGAGTTTAATGTGTTGTATTTCTCATCAATTGGTCATCAAGGTTATGGCGGATTAGACGTGTTTAGAAGTAATATGGTAAATGATTCATTTGATAAGCCAGTAAACTTAGGAAGCTCTATAAATAGTAATTTAGACGATTTTGCATATGTTATTAGAGAGAAAAACAATAAAGGCTATGTGTCTTCAAACCGCACAGGGTATGATAGATTATTTGGCTTTGCAAGAGAAAAAAACCCATTAACCATTTATCAAGTAGAAGGTATTGTTCAAGATTTAAACAGCAAAGAAATACTTGCGGGTTCTTTAGTAACATTATTTGATGAATCTGATACTGTAATTCAAGATACAATAGTTGGTGATGATGCATATTATAAATTCGAAATTGAACCAAACAAAAGGTATAAAGTTCGTGGAACAAGAAAAGCATATATTCCTCAAGATGTTGAGTTTTCAACAGATAGTAAAGGGAAAGTGCAACACAATATTTATTTGTCTTTAGAGTCTTTTGCTGATGCGGAAGAACGTATCAAAGAAAACGAGAGAAATGAAGAAAAGGTGGTACAAGTTGAATTAGATAAGATTTTCTTTGATTTTGATGAAGCCGTTATTCGTGAAGATGCTGCAACTACATTAAATGTTTTAGTAGATATCATGAAGAAATATCCATCTATGGAAATTGAAGTATCTGCACATACAGATGCCCGAGGACCCGATCAATACAATTTAGATTTATCTAAAAAACGTGCTGCTTCAACACTAGAATATTTAGTAAGTCAAGGTATTGAAAGAAACCGATTAAAAAGTATTGGTTATGGCGAAATGCAACCACTTAATAAGTGTATTAAAGAAGGTATTTGCGATGATAGAGAATACGATATTAACAGACGTTGTGAGTTTACAATTTTAAAATAAAATTCCTGCGCAGGTCGTAATCTCATAAATAAATAACAATTTTTTTTAACCAACCTATAATCAACCAAATTATTTAAAAAGCCTTTCCAATTCGGAAAGGCTTTTTCTTTATATTTGTTAAAAAAGAAACGTAGTGTTCTTTTTTGTCATTCCTGCGCATGCAGGAATCCACTTTTGCAAAAGCTTATTCAATAAAATAAAAGAGATTCCTGCCTTCGCAGGAAATAGATATGAACGAAAACCTAGATCCAACTGACGAAAATTTTTCACCTGAAGAATTAGATGTTGAAAAACAATTAAGACCCCTGTCGTTTGATGATTTTACGGGTCAGGATCAAGTATTAGAAAATCTTCAAATTTTTGTTGAGGCAGCAAACCAACGTGGTGAAGCGTTAGATCATGCTTTGTTTCATGGGCCTCCAGGTTTAGGAAAAACTACTTTAGCAAACATATTGGCTAATGAGTTAAGTGTTGGTATAAAAATAACATCTGGCCCTGTTTTAGATAAACCGGGAGATTTAGCAGGATTACTTACTAACCTTGAAGAGCGGGATGTTTTATTTATTGATGAAATTCACAGATTAAGCCCTATTGTAGAAGAGTATTTGTATTCTGCAATGGAAGATTATAAGATCGATATCATGATTGAAACTGGACCCAACGCAAGAACGGTGCAAATAAATTTAAACCCTTTTACATTAGTTGGTGCAACTACACGTTCAGGTTTGTTAACCGCACCAATGCGTGCGCGTTTTGGAATTCAGAGCAGATTACAATATTATAAAACAGATTTACTTACAACCATTATTCAGCGTAGTGCTACTATTTTAGATGTACCAATTTCCATGGAAGCAGCTATCGAAATTGCAGGACGTAGCCGTGGTACACCGCGTATTGCAAATGCTTTATTACGTCGTGTTCGAGATTTTGCTCAAATTAAAGGGAACGGAAGTATAGATATTAAAATTGCCAAATATGCTTTAGAGGCTTTAAATGTTGATGCTCATGGCTTAGATGAAATGGATAATAAAATTTTAACCACAATCATTGAGAAATTTAAAGGTGGTCCTGTTGGTATTTCAACCATTGCAACAGCGGTAAGCGAAAGTTCGGAAACTATTGAGGAGGTTTACGAACCCTTTTTAATTCAGCAAGGATTCATCATGCGAACACCTCGCGGTCGTGAAGTTACCGAACAGGCTTATAAGCATTTAGGGAAGGTAAAAGGGCCAACGCAAGGCGGGTTGTTTTGAAGCCCTTCCAACCTCCCCAAAAGGGAGGAGATATTATGAATACTAAAAAAAACTTGAGTTTGAGTTCTCTCTCCAAAATGGAGAGAGCTAGAGAGCGGGCTTCTCTAATAAAAACCGAAGCAAAACGTTTGGGTTTTTTGTCTTGCGGAATAAGTAAAGCTAGTTTTTTAGAAGAAGAAGCACCACGATTAGAAAAATGGCTATATAAAAACATGAACGGCGAAATGCGTTATATGGAAAACCATTTTGATAAACGTTTAGATCCAACAAAATTAGTAGAAGGTTCAAGAAGTGTCGTATCTTTATTATTGAATTATTATCCATCAGAAACACAAAATAAAGATAGCTTTAAGTTGTCTAAATACGCTTACGGAACCGATTATCACTTCGTTATTAAAGATAAATTAAAATCACTTTTACATTTTATTCAAGATGAAATAGGAGAAGTAAATGGTCGTGCATTTGTAGATTCTGCACCAGTTTTAGACAAAGCTTGGGCAGCAAAATCTGGTTTAGGATGGATTGGTAAACATAGTAATTTACTAACCCAACAGGTAGGGTCGTTCTATTTTATAGCCGAATTAATTATTGACTTAGATTTAGAATACGATTCGGCAACAACAGATCATTGCGGATCTTGCACCGCCTGCATTGATGCGTGCCCTACAGAAGCCATTACGGAGCCTTATGTAGTAGATGGTAGCAAGTGTATTTCGTATTTCACTATTGAGTTAAAAGAAAATATTCCGTCGGCCTTTAAAGGGCAACTAGACGATTGGATGTTTGGTTGCGATGTGTGTCAAGACGTATGCCCATGGAACCGTTTTTCAAAAGCCCATAATGAACCACTTTTTAATCCGCATCCCGAATTATTATCTATGTCAAAGAAAGATTGGGAGGAGATTACAGAAGATACTTTTAAAAAAGTGTTTCAAAAATCTGCGGTAAAACGCACCAAGTTTTCAGGCTTAAAAAGAAACATCAATTTTTTAAAGTAATTGAGTTTACGCTGGGTTTTTAGTAGATTCTCTTTTAATCAATTCCGTTTCTAGTGTAATTATTTTAGGGGCTTTAGGCTTCTTATTCTTAATAGCCTTTATTTCCTTGTATAGCTGCTTAAATGCTGTTTTACCCATTTTAAACCCAGGTTGGTCAATAGTTGTTAAGGTAGGAGATATAACCGAAGACATAAACCAGTTACTAAACCCAACAATACTTATATCTTCAGGAATTTTAACACCTTGTTTATTAAACTCAGTCATCGCTCCAATCGCTACCAAGTCGGTATTTATAAAAATACCATCTACATCATCATGGTCTTTTAATAATTGATTTGCATTTTTTTTGCCTTCTTCAAAACTCATATCGCCGCATTCGCAAATATAAACTAGGGTGGGATCGTACGGTAAGTTGTTGTCCAATAAGGCTTTTTTGTAACCAAGAAATCGGTCAATTGAGTTTTGAGGTAATAAAGCACCTCTAAAATGCGCTATACGTTTACAGCCTGTATCTATTAAATGTTGAGTGGCTATGTAGGCAGCTTTCCTATCATTAATTATTATTTTAGAGCACTTTACAATTTTAGCAATCTTATCGAACATTACAAGTGGTTTTCCTTGAGTAACTACTTCGTTTAAATGACTAAAATCTGCCGTTCCGTTAGCTAATGATATAATAATTCCATCTACACGCTGACTTAACAATAAATCAATTTGCTTTTTTTCAAGTTCGTAAGATTCGTTTGATTGTAGGATGATAACTAAATATCCTTTTTTTTCAGCTTGAGAAATGATACCTTTAATTACATTAGAAAAAAAATGATGAACAATTACAGGAATCACCAAACCAATGGTTTTAGATTCTTTCGTTCTTAAATTAACAGCAAAAGTATTGGGCTTATAGTTTAGTGTTTTTGCTAATTCCCGAACTTGTGCTCTAGTTTTCTTACTAACGTCTGGGTAGTCTTTAAGAGCTTTTGATACTGTTGTAACTGAAATATTTAGCTCCTCGGCAATTTGTTTTAAAGTAACAGGTTTCATAAAATGGAATATAATTTATTAAGTAAATATAATTAAAAAAGCTAAATCGAAAACGTTTTCGTTGTTTTCGAAAACGTTTTCGATTGGTTTTATCATAAATTTACTAAGCTTAAAATATAGATTTGACAAAAATAAACTAGATAATTTGTTAAATAACTAAATTAAAACAAAATGAATTCAATTAGAAAAAATGGCTTTTTATTGATTTTGATGCTTCTTTCGGTTGGTACTGCGGTAGCGCAATCAATTTCGGGGAATGTTGAAGACCAAGCAGGAGTGCCTTTACCAGGTGTAAATGTTATTTTAGAGGGTACTACTAAGGGTGCTGTAACCGACTTTGATGGAAATTATTCTATCAGTAATGTAGAAAATGGAGATTATGCTTTAGTTGCTACCTTTATTGGGTATGCTAAAACATCCCAAAACATAACGGTTTCTGGTAACGACATTACTATTAATATTACCATGGCAGAAGATGCACAATCTTTAGACCAAGTTATTGTTACCGGTGTAGTAAACCCTAAATCTAGATTAGAATCTAGTATTTCTGTATCTACTATTGGCGCTAAACTTATTGAGCAAGCTGCCCCAAGAAGTGCTGGTGAGCTTTTTAGAAATGTACCAGGTATCCGTGCAGAATCATCAGGTGGTGAAGGAAATGCTAACTTTAATGTGCGTGGTGTTCCTGTATCTTCTGGTGGATCTAGATACTTTCAAATTCAAGAAGATGGTTTGCCTTTAAATTTATTTGGAGATACTTCTTTTGGAAATGCGGATAACTTTTTAAGAATTGACTCTAATATTGGTAGAGTTGAAGCTATTAGAGGTGGTTCAGCATCTACACAAACATCAAACGGGCCAGCAGGTATTATTAATATGATTAGTAAAACTGGTGCAACTGAAGGTGGTTCTTTAGGAACAACTTTTGGTTTAGATTATCAAACGAGTAGATTAGATTTTGAATACGGTCAACCTTTAGGTAATGGATTATCTTACCATATGGGTGGGTTTATGAGAACAGGAGAAGGTCCAAGAGAAATTGGTTATCAAGGTAATAAAGGTGGGCAGTTTAAAGCTAACCTTACTAAAAAGTTTGATGAAGGTTATGTACGTGTTTATGCTAAGTTTTTAAATGATAAATCTGTAATGTATTTACCAATGCCAATGTTGTTAGAGGGCGATAATGATAATCCTACATATTCTAACCTACCAGGTTTTGATATTACTAGTGATTCTAATCACTCTGCATATTTACAACAAAGTGCTGCTACAAATCCTTTTGATGGTGGCGGAAGACACGTTAATGATGTTAGTAATGGTAACAATCCAATTTCTAAAGCTTTAGGTGCAGAGTTTTCTTTTGATTTAGGTAACGATTGGAAAATTGCTGGTAAAGCGAGATACTCTAACAATAGCGGACAATGGGTTAGTCCATTTACAGCTGCTGTTGGTACGGTTGCAGAAATTGACGCAACAGCAAGAGCTGCTGCCGGGGCAGGAGCAGAACCATTGGTTTATGCAGATGGGGATAGAGAGGCTTTTAATCCATCTAACGGATTAGCGCAAATTATTCACATGTTTGATGTTACTGTAGACGATTTAAGTAACTTTTTTAGTGATACGAAAATATCTAAGAAATTAGGCGATAATGTGGGAGTAACAGCAGGTTTATTTACGGCGACACAAAACACAAAAATAGGATGGCAATGGAGTTCATTTATTTCTGAAGTAAAAGGTGGTGGCGAAGCAAGATTAGCAGATTTTGATGGTTTCTCAAGAAACGGTCAGTACTCTTATGGTACGCCAGTTTGGGGCAACTGTTGCCAACGTAGGTATAATACGGTACATAATGTAAATTCACCTTATGTTGGTGTTGATGCCGATATTACTGAGAAATTAAATTTTGATGGTAGTGTTCGTTTTGAAAACGTTAATGTAAATGGAACCATTGCAGGAGGTCCTACAAGTCAGGGTGAATATGATTATGATGGCGATGGTACTATTCAAGGTATCGAGCAAGTAGTTCCTGTTATAGCTGGTAATGCTGGACAAATTGTTAACGACGACTATAATTTTGTGTCTTATTCATTAGGTCTTAATTATAAAATAAACGATGGTGCTGCAGTATTTGGAAGATATAGTTCTGGTGCTTCGGGTAGAGCTGCAGATAGAAATACTTACGGAACAGATGGATTAGCAGATGTACAGTTTGATGAATTATCGCAACTAGAAGTTGGATACAAGAAAAGACTTAACAACGGAACACTTAACCTTACTGGATTTATGAGTAATACTGATGAAGGTATAAGTAATGAACTAAATAGAACAGTAGGTAACCCGTTTAAAGCTTTAGGTTTAGAGGCTGAAACTGCCTTAGCATTTGGAGATAACTTTTCATTCAATGGTTCTTTTACATGGACCAAAGCAGAAATTGATGGTGGTGATAACAAAGGAAATACTCCTAGAAGACAAGCCGATTTAGTATACAACTTATCTCCATCTTTTAATTTTGGTGACGATAAGCAACATGCCGTAGCATTAAGTGTATTAGGGACTTCTAAATCTTATGCTCAAGATGATAACGATTTAGTAATGCCAGCTTATGCTTACTTTAACTTAATTGGTAGAGCTGGTTTAACAAAAGGACTTTCATTAGTGTTAAGTGTAAACAACCTTTTTGATACTGTAGGTATTACAGAAGTTGAAGGAAATGGTGATGGCGCTTTTGGCGGAGATCGTTTAGTAAGAGCTAGATCAATTAGTGGTCGTTCTTCTACACTATCTTTACAATATAAATTTTAAATGATTAGTTTAGTTTGATTTGAGTTTGTTAATTAAAGAGTTGGGGTTTTATGCTAAGTTCCAACTCTTTTTAACTAAAAATTTTATACAATGAAAGCTTTTGTTTTTTCAATAATATTAATTATTACTATAGGAAAAGTTGGTTTTGGACAAGTAGTAAATCCAAATCTAGATGATACCTTGACGACTCAAAAAAAATTGCAAAAAATGATTGTTTATGGTAGTGATACCTGCCATTACTGTGTCGATACTAAAACATATTTAAAAGAAAAAAAAATTGATTTCACGTATTATGATGTAGATATAAATCTTACTAGGCAAAGAGAAATGGTAATCAAACTACAAAAAGCAAATATCTCGCTTGATAATTTGTCATTACCTGTTGTAGATTTTAATGGCAAACTTATAATGAATGGTGAGGATTTTGAAGCTTTTCTTAAAAAACTAGACTCCTCTAAAATTAAATAATGATGAAAATTACAAAACCAAGCTTATCCTTTTGGCAAATTTTTAATATGAACGTAGGATTCTTAGGAATTCAATTCAGCTTTGGTTTGCAGCAAACAGCCGTTAATCCTATATTTTCATTTTTAGGAGCACATCATGAAGATTTACCTTTATTAAACCTCGCAGGTCCTGTAACAGGTTTAATTATTCAACCTATAATTGGAGCCATTTCAGATAAAACATGGTCACCACGTTGGGGAAGACGTAAACCATTCTTTCTTATTGGAGCTATAATTGGTAGTTTATGTTTGTTTGCATTTCCATTTAGTCCAGCACTTTGGTTTGCAGTAGGCTTGCTATGGATTCTTGATGTTGGTAATAATATGGCTATGGAACCATACCGTGCTTTTGTTGGCGATAAGCTACCAAACAAGCAATTAAGTTTTGGTTACCAAATGCAAAGTTTATTCGTAGGAGCAGGTATTGTATTAGCAAATGCATCCATATTTCTATTCCAAGATTGGTTTGGTGCTGCAGAAGCAGTTGAAGCTTCAAGCGGAATACCTAAGTGGTTGTACTATTCGTTTTTTATTGGTGCTATTCTATCAGTTTCTACTATTCTATGGTCGGTATTAAAAACCCCTGAAATACCACCTTCTGATGATGAATTCGAGGAAATTAAAAGGCATAATGCAATGCCGCTTTCAGACCGAATAAAAACACCATTTAAAGAAATTGTTGATGCTATAAAAGATATGCCAAAGTTCATGTGGAAATTATCGGCGGTTTATCTGTTTCAATGGTATGCTTTGTTTGTGTATTGGCAGTTTATTGCGCCCATGTTTAAAGAAAGTATGGGGTTTGATAGTTCTCAAGCTTTAAGTCAAGCTGCTAAAATGAATACAACATACAATGTATCTACTATAGTTTTTGCATTGGCATTGGTACCGCTTGCGTTGAAATTTGGTGGTAAAAAAGTGTATGTATTCAGTTTGTTTTTAACAGGTATTGCAATGCTTTGTATTCCATATATTCAAGATCCACTTTTGGTTATTTTACCCATGATTTTATTTGGTATTGGTTGGGCGGCTATGATGGGAATTCCCTATTCAATGGTTTCTAAAATAGTACCGCAAGAGCGCCGAGGTGTTTATATGGGTATTTTAAACATGATGATAGTTATACCCATGGGAATTCAAACGCTAACTTTCGGCCCAGTGGTTAAAAATTTGTTGGATAATAGTGCTGTCAATGCTATTTTATTTGGGGGTATCTTTTTTATAATTGCTGGTATATTGGCATTACGTCTTAAACAGCCAAAGGACATCGAAGGCGATGAAGATGTTGTTCTAACAGGTGGTGGCGGACATTAAATTTTAACCATTTTTGGCTGGTAAATAAATAAATAATTTGATTTTGAAAGATAATATTAAAGATATAGATATTTTATGTGTTGGAGAAGTACTTGTAGATTTTATTGGGCATCAAACAGGTGTTCAAATAAATAACACAAGAGATTATCATAGATATTTAGGTGGTTCACCTACAAACGTAGCCATGAATTCAGCAAGGTTAGGACTTAAATCTGTAATGGTTGCAACGGTTGGTAATGATGGGTTTGGTGAATATATTTTTGAAAGACTAGAAGCAATCGGAGTTAATACCGAGAATATTATAAAATTAAATAATAAAGCTACAAGCGTAATTTTTGTTTCTAGAACAGATGGTACGCCAGATTTTATTCCATTTCGAGAAGCCGATTTTCATATTAATGAAGATCAAATTTCAAATGAAACACTTTCAAACACTAAAGTATATCATACTACTTGTTTTGCATTAAGCAAGCAGCCTGCTCAAAGCACCATTATAAAAAAAGCTGAAGAAGCTTTTAACTTAGGGTGTAAATTAAGTATAGATATTAACTATGCTAAAAAATTATGGAGTAGTCAAGAAGAAGCTTTAAAAGTCATTAAGGCGTATTGTAAGTTTAATCCATTGGTAAAGATTAGCGAAGATGATATGCAAAGACTTTTTGAGCAAAAATTACATCACGAAAAAATATTTGAGTTTTTTCATGATGAAGGGGTAGATATGGTTTGCCTTACCCTAGGAAGTAAAGGTGTGAAGTTTTCCCAAAAAGGAAAAGGAATCATTCAATTGCCCGCTATAAAAATTGATGTGGTGATGGATGCAACAGGAGCAGGTGATGCTTTTTGGTCAGGTTTTTTGTTTGCATATATTAAAGAAAAGCCCATTGAAAAATGTTTAGAAGTCGCATTGCAATTAGCAGCCTTAAAGCTTCAGAATGTCGGCAGATTACCAGATAATATCAATATTTTATCAGAACTTTTGTAAAACTATAAATGATGTCAAAAGAAAATAAAATCAATAATGGCGTAATGCTTAATGCATATGCAGACAGTATTGGAAGTAATTTGAGTGACACAATTACTATGTTAAAAATGCCAGAATTCAAAGATGTTTTTTCATTGTTTTATGTGCTTCCAACGTTTTTTAATAGCGATTTAGATAGAGGGTTTTCCGTAATAGATTATAATATTAATAAAGATTTAGTTTCTGAAGACGATTTAAAAGCTTTAGAAGCTTTGGATATTCAGTTAAAATTTGATATTGTTTTAAACCACTTATCAGTAGCGTCTCCTCAGTTTAAAGATTTATTAAAATATGGTAATAAGTCAAAGTACAAGGACTTTTTTATCAATTGGAATACCTTTTGGGACGGTAATGGTATCATGGGCGATGATGGTGTAATAGTTCCAAAAGAAGAATTTCTTAATAAACTTTTTATGAGAAAGTCTGGGTTACCAATATTAAAAGTGCCTTTCCCTGACGGTACAGAGCAACCGTATTGGAATACCTTTTACCAACAAATAAATGTCGATAAAAGTATTTTAGGACAAATGGATGTGAACGCAAAGTCTAAACTGGTTTGGGATTTTTATGAAGAAACTTTGAAAAAAGTTAGCGGTTTTGGAGGAAAAATATTGAGATTGGATGCCTTTGCATATCTACATAAAGAAATTGGAAAATCAAATTTTTTCAATAAACCAGGAACTTGGGAATATTTAGAAAGGATTAAACAAATAGCTCAAAAGCATAATTTAACCTTATTGCCAGAAATTCATGCCGAATATGGGCTGCATTTGCATGATGAGGTTGCAAATGAAGGATATTATATTTATGATTTTTTCCTTCCTGGATTAACAATCCATACTATCGAGACAAGTAACTGTAGTGCATTAATAACATGGGCGAAGGAAATAGTTAATAAAGGTTACAAAACCGTTAATATGCTTGGTTGTCATGATGGTATTCCTGTTTTAGATTTAAAAGGAAAGGAAGTTGATGGTGTTTACAATAAAGGCTTGCTTTTAGATGAAGAAATAGAAAACATCATGAGTAAAATCATGGAACGTGGTGGGCGTGTAAAAAACCTTTATGGTCCATCTGGTAAAAAGATTTCTTACTACCAAATTAATGCTACATTTTTTAGTGCCTTAGGTGAAGATGAACAAAAGCTGTTGCTAGCAAGAGCTATTCAAATATTTATGCCAGGGATTCCTCAGGTATGGTATTTAGATATTTTTGCTGGTAAAAATGATTATGAGGCAGCTGATGAAGCTGGTAGTGGCGGACATAAAGAAATAAACAGAACTACTTTGACAATAGAAGATGTTAAATCTGGGCTTCAAAAAGATATTGTTAAAAACCAACTAAAAATTATGCAATTGCGTAACACCTCAAAAGCATTTTCTGGAAACGTGAAAATTAATAATGTGTCTCTAAATAAAATAGATGTTTTATGGGAAAATGATAAGGAATATGCGCATTTAAAAGCAAATCTTGAAACGTTGAGTTTTGTGATAAATTATTTCGAGTTTGGCGAAGATAAATCAATGGCTTTTTAATTAAAAAATCTATTCAAACTCTAAAAAGTATAAGTAAAAAATTAAAAGATTAAAGCTTTCAATCAATTGGATTATTATCTTTGCGGATTAGTTAATTATCCATTATTATGAGCGAAGAAAGCAAACGAAGAGAGGCCCTTATATACCACGCAAAACCAACTCCCGGTAAAATTAAAGTGGTTCCAACCAAAAAATATGCAAGTCAAAGAGATTTATCTTTAGCGTATTCACCTGGAGTTGCTGCACCATGTTTAGAGATTGAAAAAGATAAAGAAAATGCCTATCGCTATACATCAAAGGGTAATTTAGTTGCAGTAATATCTAATGGTACTGCTGTTTTAGGCTTAGGTAATATTGGTCCTGAAGCCTCAAAGCCTGTAATGGAAGGTAAAGGCTTATTATTTAAAATTTTCGCAGATATTGATGTGTTTGATATTGAAGTAGATACCGAAAATGTTGAAGAATTTATTCAAACCGTTAAAAATATTGCACCAACTTTTGGTGGCATTAATCTTGAAGATATTAAAGCACCAGAAGCTTTTGAGATTGAAAGACGATTAAAAGAAGAACTGGATATTCCAGTAATGCATGATGACCAACATGGTACTGCAATTATTTCGGCAGCAGCCTTAATAAATGCCGTAGAAATAGCAGAAAAGAAACTTGAAGATGTAAAAATAGTTATTAGTGGCGCAGGAGCAGCAGCTATTTCTTGTTCTCGTTTATACCAAGCTTGTGGCGCAAAGCGCGAAAACATGGTAATGCTGGATAGTAAAGGTGTTATTAGAAATGATAGAGAGAGTTTAACCTCTGAAAAAGCCGAATTTGCTACAGATAGAAGAATAGATACACTTGATGAGGCCATGAAAGATGCCGATGTGTTTATTGGTCTTTCTATGGCAGATATTGTAACTCCAGACATGCTTTTGGTTATGGCTAAAAACCCTATAGTTTTTGCTATGGCCAATCCAAATCCAGAAATAAAATATGATATTGCTGTTGCTACCAGAAAGGATATAATCATGGCAACTGGTAGAAGTGACCATCCTAATCAAGTAAATAATGTACTTGGATTTCCTTTTATTTTTAGAGGTGCTTTAGATGTTCGTGCTACCAAAATTAATGAGGCTATGAAAATGGCAGCAGTAAAAGCTTTAGCGAAACTAGCAAAAGAACCTGTTCCTGAACAAGTAAATATTGCTTACGGCGAAACACGTTTAACGTTTGGTAAAAATTATATTATTCCAAAACCTTTTGATCCACGTTTAATTGCCGAAGTGCCTCCTGCTGTTGCGAAAGCAGCTATGGAAAGTGGCGTTGCAAAATACCCGATTACAGATTGGGAAAAATATGAAGATACTTTACTTGAGCGTTTAGGGTCAGATAATAAGCTGGTTAGGTTATTGTTAAATCGCGCCAAGTTTAATCCAAAACGTGTGGTTTTTGCTGAAGCAGATCAGTTAGATGTTTTAAAAGCAGCACAAATTGTTCATGAAGAAGGTATTGCAATACCTATTCTACTTGGTAGAAAAGAAACCATTCAAAAACTAATGGCAGAAATTGAGTTTGATGCTGATATTACAATTATAGACCCAAAAACAGACGAGGAAAACGATCGAAAAGATAAATATGCAAATGTATATTGGGAACAACGTAAAAGAAGAGGGGTTACCTTATACTCAGCACAACGCTTAATGCGAGAACGCAATTATTTTGCTGCAATGATGGTTAACGAAGGAGATGCAGATGCTGTAATATCAGGTTATTCGCGTAATTATCCATCGGTTGTAAAACCCATGTTAGAACTTATAGGTTTAATGCCAGGTGTAAGTCGTGCAGCAACAACAAATTTAATGATGACTAAAAGAGGTCCGCTATTTTTAAGTGATACTTCGATAAATATAGATCCAGATGCGAAGTCCTTAGCTAAAATTGCACAAATGACTTCTAATGTTATTAAATTGTTTGGCTTAAACCCCGTTTTGGCTATGGTATCCTATTCTAACTTTGGCTCTTCTACAAACGAAAAAGCTTCAAAAGTTAGAGAAGCTGTTTCTTTGTTGCATAGAAATTATCCTGATATGGTTGTTGATGGCGAATTGCAAACTGATTTTGCTTTGAATGATGAGATGCTTCGCGAACGCTTCCCGTTTTCAAAATTAGTTGGTAAAAAAGTTAATGCACTGATTTTTCCAAATTTAGATTCAGCAAATATAACTTATAAGCTATTAAAAGAATTACATGAAGCCGACTCCATTGGGCCAATTATGTTGGGTATGCGTAAACCAGTTCATATTCTTCAGTTAGGAGCAAGTGTTGATGAAATTGTAAATATGACGGCTATTGCTGTTATCGATGCTCAACATAAAGCAAAGTGGGAATTAGAAAATCCAGGGCTGTAATTTCAATTAGTAAAAGGTAAATAAATAAAATGTGAATAATTTTATTACATTTGGTTGTTTAACGAAATCCAATTCATGATAACACACATTCAAGGGAAACTTACTGAAAAAAATCCAACACATGTTGTTATTGATTGTAATGGTGTAGGTTATATGCTAAATATATCACTACATACATTTTCTCAAATTCCAGAAGGTGAACAATTAAAATTATACACACATCTTCAAGTTAAAGAAGATTCTCATACGCTATATGGGTTTTCATCGCTAGCCGAACGTGAAATTTTTAGGTTATTAATTTCTGTAAGTGGTATAGGGTCAAGTATTGCGCGTACCATGTTATCATCTTTAACACCTAAGCAAATTAGAGAAGGAATTGCAAGTGGTGATGTACCTTTAATTCAATCCATAAAAGGTATTGGAGCCAAAACAGCCCAACGTGTTATTTTAGATTTAAAAGATAAAATTTTAAAGATTTACGATATAGACGAAGTTTCTGTGCATAAAGGCAATACCAATAAAGATGAAGCGTTATCTGCTTTAGAAGTGCTTGGTTTTGTTAAAAAACAAGCAGAACGTGTTGTGGATAAAATTATGATAGGACAACCTGATGCCGATGTTGAAACGATTATAAAGCAGGCCTTAAAAAATTTATAATAAATATTTTGAACCAAATCAACTATAAACAAACTAAACAGTCTCTCTTAATAATATTTTTACTTTGTTATTCTTTAGTAGCTTGGTCTCAACAACCTGCTCAAGATTCAACAAAAACAGGGTTTAGTTTAGGCAAAATTAGCGTCCCTAATCCTAATAGTATAGAGTCAAAATATACTTATGACCCTATAACGGATAGGTATATTTACACCGAAAAAATAGGTAGTTTTAATATTAATTATCCAGTTATTTTAACACCTAAAGAGTATTACGCTTTAGTTGCGAAAGAAAATTTACGTAGTTATTACAAAGAAAAAATTGATGCCTTTGATGGTAAAAAAGAAGGTTCAGAAGAAGATAGAAAAAATTTACTGCCTGAATTTTATGTGAAATCAGATTTTTTTGAATCTATTTTTGGAAGTAACACTATTGAGGTGGTTCCACAAGGTTCTGTGGAAATGGATTTAGGAGTACTATTTTCTAGACAAGACAATCCGTCGTTTTCACCAAGAAACAGAAGTAATTTTACTTTCGATTTCGATCAACGTATCAGTTTAAGTTTATTAGGGAAAGTAGGTACAAGACTCCAAGTAACAGCTAATTATGACACACAATCTACTTTCGATTTTCAGCAACTTATAAAATTAGAATATACACCTACCGAAGATGATATTATTCAAAAAATAGAAGTTGGTAATGTAAGTATGCCATTAAACAGCTCGCTTATTACAGGTGCGCAGAGTTTATTTGGAGTTAAAGCCCAACTTCAATTTGGAAAAACAACCGTTACAGGTGTGTTTTCTGAACAAAAATCTCAGGCTAATACAGTAGTCGCTCAAGGCGGAGGTACACTTGAAGAATTTGAGTTTTTCATTAGAGAATACGATGAAAATAGACACTTCTTCTTAGCACAATATTTTAGAGATGCATATGATGGTGCCTTAGAAAATTACCCGTTTATAAATAATAAAGGATTGCAAATAACCCGATTAGAGGCTTGGGTTACTAATAGAAGTAATAGGACAGATAATGTTAGAAATATTGTTGCGCTTCAAGATTTAGGAGAATCTTTTTATAGCTCTGCCCAACCTGATAAGGATAATATTCTGCTAGACCCAATTCCAGGAGGATTTATAAATACGACTAATGCATTTCCGGATAATGGTAACAATGATTTTGACCCTACGGCAATTGGTTCAACGTCTGTTTTAAATAATCTAATTCGAGATGTTTCTACCGCCGATCAAGGTTTTATTGGGTTAAGTGATCAAGTAGATGAAGGTAGTGATTATGCAAAACTTGAAAATGCCAGAAAATTAATTAGCAATCAAGAATATACATTAAATACAGAGTTGGGTTATATATCGCTTAACCAACGTTTAAGTAATGATGAGGTTTTAGCCGTAGCCTTTCAATATACCGTAGGAGGAAAAGTATATCAAGTTGGTGAATTTGCAAATGATGGGCTTGAAGCTACGGATGTAGAAGTAACGGATGGAGAGGTAACCTCTGTTGTAAATACAGCTCTAGTTTTAAAAATGCTTAAAAGTAGTATAACTAATGTTACACAACCAGTATGGGATTTAATGATGAAAAACATCTACGATACTGGGGCTTATAATTTAAGTCAGGATGATTTTACACTAAATATTTTTTATAACGAAGCATCGCCATTAAACTTTATTTCACCAGTTGGCGCGAGTTTCGAATTGGATATTAATGGAAACCCTGTAAATGGGAGTACACCAAGTGAAGACTTATTAGAAAACTCCCCATTATTACGCGTTTTTAACTTAGATAAGTTAAATTTTAATAACGATCCGCAGGCTAGAGGAGATGGGTTTTTCGATTTTGTTTCAGGAGTTACAGTTATTCCCGTAAATGGAAAAATTGTATTTACAAGTGCAGAACCTTTTGGTGAATATTTATATAATGTATTAGGTGGAGGAACCAATTATGATGATGTTGATAACGCCATGTTTAATGACGACCAAAAGAAATATGTTTATGATATCCTTTATAAAAGTACAAAAACAGCAGCCTTAGAAGAAGTTGAAAAAAATAAATTCAAATTAAAAGGACGCTATAAATCTTCTAGCGGTGGTGATGGTATTCCTATTGGCGCTTTTAATGTGCCAAGAGGTTCTGTAAGAGTTACTGCTGGTGGGCGTGTGTTAGTTGAAGGTATTGATTATACGGTAAACTATCAATTAGGACGTGTTCAAATTTTAGATGAATCATTAAAAGCATCAAATACACCAATTCAGGTTTCTACCGAAAATAATGCAGTTTTTGGTCAACAAACAAGACGTTTTACAGGACTTAATGTTGAGCATAAATTCAACGAAAATTTTGTTTTAGGAGCGACGTTGTTAAATTTAAATGAACGCCCTATTACACAAAAGGCAAACTATGGTTCAGAATCTATAAATAATACCATATTTGGGCTAAATGGGAATTATTCTACCAAAGTACCTTTCTTAACGCGATTAGCTAATAAATTGCCAAATATTGATACAGATGTTGAGTCTAATTTATCACTTCGAGGCGAGTTTGCATATTTAGCGCCGGGTGCACCAAAGGGCACCGATTTAAATGGTGAAGCAACCTCATATATAGATGATTTTGAAGGCTCGCAAAACGGTATCGATTTAAAATCGCAACAATCTTGGTTTTTGTCTAGTAGACCTTTAGATATTGATGGCGATGGAGATGATGGTGAGTTAGAAGATAGTGCAGGTATTCAAAATGGGTATGATAGAGCACTTTTAAACTGGTATACTATCGACCCTATTTTTTATAGTAACCAACGTCCGGATGAAATATCTGATGATGATGTTTCAGGACTCTACACAAGTCGTGTATTTATTAATGAGTTATTTCCAGACCAAGACTTAGTTCAAGGGCAAAATTCTGTGATTTTCACTTTAGATTTAGCGTATTACCCAGAAGAACGTGGACCTTATAATTTTGAACCGTTAGCAGATTCAGATACTAATAGTGATGGTGTTTTAGATAATCCAGACCAAAGTTGGGCAGGTATTACAAGACAAATAACATCAACAGATTTTGAGCAACAAAATGTAGAGTATATCGATTTTTGGTTACAAGATCCTTTTCAAGATAATCCAACAAATCCTGGAGGTAAGTTAGTATTTAATTTAGGTAATATTTCAGAAGATATTATTAAAGATGGTAAAAAACTCTATGAAAATGGATTGCCTAAAGATGGCGATATAGATTTATTAACTGAGACATCTTGGGGAACTGTAGTGCCGCAAAATCAATCTTTAATTTATACGTTTGATAGTACTGGAGATGAACGTACCAATCAAGACGTTGGTTATGATGGTTATGATGATGAGAAAGAGCTACAAGAATTTGGAACAGATTTTGGAGACGATCCTGCAGGCGATAACTATGCATATTTTTTAAACACCGATGGTAATATTTTTGATCGTTATAAAAAGTATAACGGTGTTCAAGGTAACACTCCAGATACATTTACTGATACAGATAGAGCGGCAAATACACAACCCGATGTAGAAGATATTAATCGTGATAATACCATGAATACGATTGATAGCTACTTTGAATACGAATTAGATTTGACAAGAGCCAATTTACCGCTAGATAAAAATGCTTTTGATAATATACCAGATAGCAACCCATTAAAAGAGTTTTTAAGAGATTTTAAAGATCAATCGCGTTCAATGCCAAATGGTGAATCCGAAAAGGTTAGATGGTATCAATTTAGAATACCAATAGAAGGTAATCATGTTAAAGAAGTAAATAGTCCAGATATAAGATCAGTAAGATTTACAAGAATATACCTTAAAGAATTTCAAGAAAAAACCATATTTCGTTTTGGTACTTTAGATTTAGTTAGAAGTGATTGGAGACGTTATACACAATCTCTTGATGGAGATCCTTTTAATACGAACGATGATGATACCGATTTCTCAGTTGGTGTTATTGGTACGATTGAAAATGATGGAAGTTACGTTAGGCCCCCAGGAATAGAGCCTGAGGAGCTTTTTAATAATAACACAGTAGTAAGTCAAAACGAACAGTCTTTAGTTGTTCAAGCGTGCAATTTAGAAACTGAAGATGCTAGAGCAGTTTATAAAAACATTAACTTAGACATGCGTCAATATAAGCGTATGAGAATGTTTACTCACCTTGAAAATATTATTGAAAATCCAGTTGAAGATAAAGATGTTATTGCTTTTATAAGAATGGGTAATGATTTAACTGAAAATTTTTATCAAATAGAGTTGCCTCTAAAATTATCAGAAAGAATTACTGACTCTGAAGATCCTGATAATAATGAAACTTTGAGTAATAGGGAAATAGTTTGGCCTACAGAAAATGAGTTTAATTTACCTATTGAACTCTTAGGGGAAATTAAAGCTCTTGGTATTTCTGAGATGACTCTAACTAATGTTGATCCCACATTTTACGATGTCGTAGATGATAAGTTAGTAGAAACCCCTGTCTCAGAATTTTCAGAATATACTCTTGGTCAACAAAGAATCGCTGTAAAGGGGAATCCTAATTTTGGAGATATTAGAACTTTAATGGTTGGTATTAAAAACGGAACTACTGCAAATATAACGTCTACAAACCAAGATGTTTGTGCAGAGGTTTGGTTTAACGAATTACGATTATCAGATTTAGATAACGAAGGCGGATGGGCTGCTGTAGTAAGCTTAGATACTAATATAGCAGATTTTGCAAGTATAAGTGCTACAGCTAGCCAAAGTACATCTGGGTTTGGATCTTTAGAGCAAGGACCAAGTCAACGAAGTTTAGAAGATGTAAAACAATATGATGTGGTTACCAATGTTAATGTTGGTCAATTACTACCAAAAAAATGGGGCATTCAAGTGCCATTTAATTATGGTCAGAGTGAAGAGTTAATTACACCTAAATACGATCAGTTTTACGAAGATTTAACCTTAGATTCTAGGATCGACGCTGCCAATTCTGAAGCAGATAAAGACGAAATTAGACAACAGTCTGAAGATTATACTAAACGAAAAAGTATTAATTTTATTGGTGTTAGAAAAACAAGAACTACAGACAAAAAACCGCGTTTTTATGATGTTGAAAACGTAACATTAAATTACTCTTACAATAAAGTAGAGCATAGAGATTTTGAAATTGAAAACGCCGTTAATAAAACTTTACGTATTGGAGCCAATTATGCGCATAATTTTAATCCAATAACCATAGAGCCATTCAAGAAAAACGATTCGCTTTTTAATGGTAAGTACTGGAAATTTTTAAAGGATTTTAATTTCAATTTATTACCAACAAGTTTTACTATTAATACAGATATTAATAGACAGTTTAATAGGCAGAAATTTAGGGAAGTAGATTTGACTGCTGATAGTGGTAATATTGGTATTGAAGAATTGTTTAGAAGAAACTATACCTTCGATTTTCAATATGCTATAAATTATAACCTAACCAATTCGTTACAATTCAATTTTACTGCTTCAAACAATAATATTGTTAGAAATTATTTTAAGGGTACTATTGAAGAAGGTGAACAGGATTCAACTCTAGATGTGTGGGATGGTTTAATGGATATTGGAGATCCAAATAGGCAAACGCAAAACCTTGGTGTTACTTATCAATTGCCACTTAATAAGATACCAACCTTCAGTTTTATTGATGCGACATATCAATATACAGGAACTTTTCAATGGCAAAAAGGATCTGATTTATATGGTGAATTAGAGGTAGATGGAGTGACATACGATTTAGGGAATACGGTTCAAAATTCAAACGTTCATAATATCAATACATCTTTAGATATGTCTCGTTTTTATAAATACATAGGTTTAGTTAAAAAACCAATTAGACGAGTAAGAACAAGAACAACGCCTGGTGGGGCACCTCCAGGAGGAGAAAAAGCCAATACTAAAAAGATAACCAAAAGATCAAAAAACCAAGGAATGACTAAGTTCTTAAATGCTGGTGTTGATGTTTTAACAAGTATTAAAAGAATTCAAGTAAACTATTCCGAGAATAGTGGTACGTTTTTACCGGGTTATACAAACACACCCGGATTTATAGGAACTTTAAAACCAACAGTTGGGTTTACATTTGGTAGCCAAAGAGATATTAGATATGAAGCAGCGAAACGTGGTTGGTTAACATCTTTTCAAGAGTTTAACCAGCAATTTACTTCAACCAATACAAAACAACTCGATATTTCTGCCAGTTTACAGCCTATTAGAGATTTAAAAATTGATATTGTTGGTAATAGAGCCTATTATGAAAACTTCACAGAGAATTATAAGGTTGTAGGTGGTGTTTATAATCCATTAACACCTAATACGTTTGGTAACTTTAATATTTCTACAATATTAATTAAAACAGCATTTAATCAAAGTGATGAAATAAACTCAGAACCTTTTGAAGATTTCAAGTCTAATAGATTAAAAATTGCCGACCGATTAGCCGAAAAATTCTATGGAACGAATACTTACACGAGAGATGATGATGGTTACCCAGAAGGTTTTGGAAAAAGTAGTCAACGCGTATTGTTGCCAGCGTTTTTAGCAGCTTATTCTGGTCAAGATGCTACGAAGGTTAAAACGAGTGCTTTTAGAGATATTCCAATACCAAACTGGGATTTAAAGTATACGGGCTTCATGAAGTTTAATTGGTTTAAAAAACGTTTTAAGCGTTTCTCTTTAACACACGGATATCGTTCGGCTTATACTATTAATCAATTTAATACAAATTTAGATTATACTGAGGCAGAAACGGGTAAAGATTATGCAACTCAAATAACGGATAATCCTGATGCTTTGGATCAATCTGGTAATTTTAAAAACGAGCGTTTATTCAGTAATATAAATTTAACAGAATTATTTAGTCCATTAGTTAGAATAGATATGGAAATGAAGAATTCAGTTAGAATTTTAGCCGAAATTAAAAAAGATAGAATGTTATCTTTAAGTTTTGACAACAACTTGTTAACGGAAGTTCAAGGTAACGAATACATTATTGGGTTAGGTTACCGAATTAAAGATTTACGAATTCGCTCTAAATTAGCTGGACCTAAAAAGCGAATTGTTAGCGATTTAAATATGAAAGCTGATATTTCTGTAAGAGATAACAAAACAATTATTAGGTATTTAGATTTAGATAACAATCAAATTACATCTGGACAAACAATCTGGGGATTAAAATATTCTGCCGATTATGCGTTTAGCAAAAACTTGACAGGTATTTTCTATTTTGATTATACCTTCTCAGATTATGCTATTTCAACGGCATTTCCACAAACTACAATTCGATCTGGATTTACAATTCGATATAATTTCGGTAATTAACATATTCTCTATTTGAATTTAAGGTTTGAATAAATACATTTGTTGAATAATTAAATTTAAAATTTATAAAATGAACATTCCTTCAGAATTAAAATATACTAAAGACCACGAGTGGGTTAAATTGGATGGTGATATTGCAACCATTGGAATTACTGATTTTGCGCAAAGTGAATTAGGAGATATTGTTTATGTTGAAGTAGAGACGGTAGATGAAACATTAGAAGCCGATGAAGTTTTTGGAACCGTTGAAGCGGTAAAAACAGTTTCAGATTTATTTTTGCCATTAACGGGAGAAATTATTGAATTCAATGAAGGTCTAGAAGATGAACCTGAAGTGGTTAATTCTGATCCTTATGAAGGCGGTTGGATGATAAAACTTAAATGTTCAGACTTATCTCAAGTAGATGGGTTAATGTCTTCAGATGATTATAAAACACTTATAGGTGCTTAAAAAAAATGCATTTATAGTTGCTTTAGGTTATGCAATTGCATTAGGAACGGTAAGTTTAATTACTATAAAAGACATTCCAGATGTTCATATATCTTTTGCTGATAAAATATTTCATTTTTTAGCCTACGGTCTTTTTGCAGTATTATGGTATTTAGCTTTTTATTATACGTTTGGTTTTAAAAAAAAGAAGGCATTAATTTATGCGTTTGTATTAGCTGTATTCTTTGGCATAGTTATTGAAATTTTGCAAGATACAATGACAGCCACAAGAGCTTTAGATGTTTACGATGCCTTAGCTAATACTTTAGGAGCATTAATTGCTTCTACTTTGATTTGGTTTAAAAAAAATTTACACGTTAAAAACTCTTAAACGCTTGCTTTTTTGAATAATAAATAGTTATTTTAGCACTCTTGATAAACGAATTAAATTATGGAACTTAAAAAAAATCCCAAAGCTAACGTTGGACGTAACAGTTCACTTTACTTCGCTATTGGATTAGCGTTAATGTTGTTTTTAACAAATTACGCCATCAATTACAAAACTTATGATAAAGCCGCTATTGACATAGGTCAATTAGATATGGATGAAATCGATGATGAAGAAATTCCAATTACAGAACAACTTCAAACACCACCACCACCTCCACCACCACCTGCTGCGCCAGAAGTGATTGAGATTGTTGAAGATGAGGTTGAAATTGAAGAAACTGTTATCGAGTCTACTGAAGTTGATCAGGAAACTGAGATTATGGAGGTTGAAGAAGTAGAAGTAGAAGAAGTAGAAGAAGATATTGATGTACCATTTTCAGTAATTGAGAATGTGCCAATTTTTCCAGGTTGTGAAAAAGGAAGCAATACAGCTAAAAGAGATTGTATGTCGAAAAAAATCTCTCAATTTGTAAATAAAAAGTTTAATACAGAGTTGGCAAGTGAATTAGGTTTGTCAGGAAGACAACGTATAAATGTTATTTTTAAAATTGACAAAACAGGTACGGTTACAGGTATTCGTGCAAGAGCACCACACCCAGGATTAGAAAAAGAGGCTAAAAGAGTTATTGGTTTATTACCAAAAATGAAACCAGGTAAACAACGTGGTAAGCCAGTAAATGTACCTTATTCTTTACCAATTATTTTCCAAGTTCAAGATTAAGAATTAATTTATCTTATATATAAAAAGCCTCGAAGTTAACTTCGAGGCTTTTTACTTTTTATTAAATCCCGTTACAAAACTGTAACGGGATTTTTTGGTATGCTTATTGTGACTTTATCATAACATTAACATTTAAACTATAATTATTATGAAATGAGCATAAACAAAACGGTGTTTATATTTTGGGAAACAACAAATTTTGTTTTGCGAATTACATTTGACTTTAGTTTGAAATAAAACTTTAACAAATGAAAAATCAAAAGAATTCTCACGAACTCATTCGGCAAAATGAGCAAATCGTGAAAAAATCACAAAAGCATGATGCAAATTTACAAAAAAACTCAACCCTTTATTTTCAAATTGGGTTAATTGTTTGCTTACTGGTGGCATTTGGGCTGCTTGAGATGAAGTTTGAAACTACTATTCCTAAGGTAGCGGAGTTATTACCACCTGATGAACCAACTGAAATTTCAATTAAAAATTTTAAGGTTTATGTTGAGCCCGTAAAAGAGGTTCAGCCAGAGGTTAAGAAAAAGGTAGTTTTAACCAATAAAATAAAAGAGGTTGATGATGATTACAAAATAAAAAAAGCAATAGAAATCATCACAGCAGAACAAAACACATCTTCGGAAACGGCTATTGATCCAGGTGAGGTTTTTGTCGATGAAAAGCCTGAGGAAGAAAATGTTCCATATGCTTTTATACAAAACGTTCCAATTTACCCTGGTTGTGAAAGGGAAAAGACCAATGTAGATCGAAAAAAATGTATGTCTACAAAAATTGGAAAGCTCATTCAAAGAAAATTTCAAGGAAATGATATCGCTTCAGATTATGGATTATCTGGAAGGCAGAGAATTAATGTGCAATTTACAATTGATAAAACAGGTAAAGTGACTAACATATTAACGAGTTCGCAACACCAGAAACTTGATAAGGAAGCTTCTCGTGTTATAAACTTTATCCCTGAAATGATTCCAGGAAAACAAAACAACAAAAATGTTGGTGTAATTTATACTTTACCCATAGTATTTGATGTTCAGTAAATAATTACAATTTCATGCTTTAAAAACCGTTATTACTTTAGTATTAACGGTTTTTTTATAAACTAAATTTACATGCGATTAACGTGATTCCATATTTAAGTCACTTCGAGCATGTTCCCTATTATTGCAGAAATACTTATCATTGATAATATATAACTAGAATTTAAAATTATAGTATCTTTCAAGCCTTAAACAACTCTTAATTAGAAAATATGAAGCAATTCATTGTACTACTCCTCCTTTTAGTTCAATATAATTCCTATTCTCAAAGCACTTTTTTGCCAGAAAAGCCACCAGTTTTTCCTAATTGTGAAAGTGTAGCTATAGATTCATTACAAGCATGTTTTGAAAAAAACGTATTTGATAATATTTATAACAATTTTAAAGTTTCAGAAAAGGTTACTAAAGACGATTATAAAGGTGAAGTTGTTGTTGTTTTTGAAGTAGATACTACGGGAGTGTTTCGAGTAATTTATACCGATGCCATTTATAATGAGTTAAAAGATGAGGCAAAACGTGTGTTTTCTGAGTTTCCTAAAATAGCAGCAGCCACCTATAATGGCAGAAAAACATTTAAGCAATATTCCATTCCTATTAAAATACCATTGGTAGATCAATCTGTGGTAACACAAGATTTAGCCGAAGACAAAACCCTTTCTGCCTTAGAAATAGCTGCTAAAAATGAATTTGATAAAGTAGATGATGAATTAATAGCTTTTGAAAACAAAGCGTTTAACAGCCAATTAAATATTCAGTTTACGCATCGTGATTATGCTAGGTTCGATAGACATATGAATCTTGTTGGAACAAATAGTCATACCGCTTCCAAACCATTTGTGTATGAAGAGGTTTCTAAATATTTTGATTTTGAAGCCGAACAAGAACTATTAAAAAGAGAGACTGAAACTTGGGCTGGTAAGAAATTATGGAACGAGCATTTGGTGCAATTACAAGGTGAAGATTATTGGTTTACGGTAGATCCTATTTTTGATTTACAGTTTGGAATAGAATCTAATCTTGAAAATAATAAAACATATAACAATACTAGAGGGTTTTTGGTGCAAGGTGGATTGGGCGAAAAATTGAATTTTTACGCCTCGGTTTTTGAAAGTCAAGGCCGGTTTGCAGAGTATGTAAATCAATACGCTGAGACTTTAAAAGCTTTTGGTCCAGATCCAGCTATTATTCCTGGACGTGGTATTGCAAAACGTTTCAAAACCGATTCATATGATTATCCTGTAGCAGAAGCGTATTTATCTTACGCGCCAGCTAAATTTATAAATGTTCAATTTGGGCATGGCAAAAACTTTATTGGCGATGGTTATAGGTCGTTGTTATTAGGCGATGCTGCTAGTCCCCACCCGTTTTTAAAATTAAATACCAAATTCTGGAAAATAAAATACACCAATACTTGGATGTGGATGAAAGACGTTAGAGACGAAGTTGAAGTCGATAAAGCATTTAAAACTAAGTATGTTGCCAACCATTATTTAAGTTGGAATGTGTCTAAAAAATTAAATATTGGATTGTTTGAATCAGTTTTATGGACTAACTCTAACGACCGCGGATTTGATGTTAACTATTTAAATCCTATTATTTTTTACAGAGCTATAGAGTTTGAAACTGGACAAGGCGCAGGAAATGCGATTTTAGGAGCCACGGCAAAATACAAATGGAATGATAGTGTGAATTTTTATAGCCAATTTGTTTTAGATGAATTTTCTCTTGGTGATGTTAAAGCTGGAGAGAAAAGCTGGAAAAATAAATACGGTTACCAACTTGGAGTTAAATATTATAATGCCTTTAAGGTAGATAATTTACTATTACAATTTGAGTATAACCGTGTTAGGCCATACACGTATTCGCATAATACCATTGTGCTTAACTATGGACATAACAACCAATCGTTGGCACACTTATGGGGCGCAAATTTTAGTGAAGCTGTTATAATTGGGAGATACCGTTACAAACGCTGGTATGGTGATGCTAAGTTTATTTTTGGAACACGAGGACTAGATTATAACAACGGAACTGATGATTTTAGTTACGGTGGCGACATTTATAGAGATTATAATGATAGACCTTTTGATACTGGTGTAGAAGTAGGGCAAGGAATCAAATCAAAAATATTCCATGGTAATTTACAAGCGGGTTATTTAGTTAATCCGGCAACTAACTTAAAAATATTTACAGATATTACCGTTAGAAATTTTAATCCGGAGGCGACTACAGTATCAACGTTCAATAACGAAACGCTATGGGTTAATTTTGGTATTAGAACCGATTTATTTAATTGGTATTTTGATAACTAACATATCATGTCATTAAGAACGTCAGAATCTCATAAATAGATTTTTTGTGTAAAAATTAATTATCTTTAAGAGGTCTGAGTAATAAAAGTTACTTCATAACACATTAACTATAATCTGGAAGCAATTAATTATTTAGTGAAATAATTAGAACTTTATGCGCAATGATGATAAAATAGAAACTCCAGTTTTCCAAAGAATTATTGATATTGGTGTAAACAAGGTGTTTTCTGTAACTGAAAACAGGTGCGTACGGGTTACAAATATTGCTTCTATCCTTGGCGTCTTATTCATGGTGATTTGGATGATTGTTGCTTTTTATCTTACAGATACCCTAGTAGTTTATGGGAGCAATGGGGTGCTAGCATTAATGTTTTTATGTGTTCTATTATTAAATTATAGAGGTTGGCGCGTATTAGCTTCAACTTGGTTTACAATTACTTCCTATTTTGGAGTTGCTTTATTTCTTTATGTATTGGGTTTCTCTTCAGGAGTTTGGGTTATTTATTTTATTGTAATAATTACTCCTTACATGACCTTTCCAAAAAAAGCAAGAAAATTAGCCTTAGGTTTTAGTATTTTGGGGGTATCGACTTTAATTATTTCGGTAATATTTCAATCCAAAATTAATGCGCGTTATGATGTAATAAGTCCATATTTCCTGCAAATAGTAAATATATGTGTAACTGGACTAATTTGTTTGGCGATTGCATGGACTTTGTCTGTACTGATTGATAGATCAGAAGAGTCGCTGAAGGCTGAACAAAAAAAATCAGATGACCTTCTTTATAATATACTTCCAGTAAATGTAGTAAAGGATTTAAAAGAAACTGGTAAAACAGTACCTAAAAGGCACAACAATGTTACTATTTTGTTTACGGATTTTGAGGGTTTTACAGAGTTAGTTGCAAGTATTCCAGCTATCTCTTTGGTTAATGAGCTCAACGATATTTTCGGGCAATTCGATGAAATCGTAGAGAGGGTAGGTGTTCAAAAAATTGAAACAATAGGTGATGCTTATGTGGCCGCATGCGGACTTAAAGAAGAAATAAATGAACATGCTATTAATTGTATCAAAGCCGCTCAACAAATGTTATTATACCTTGAGGAAAGAAATAAGAAACATGAAATAAAATGGAAGATGAGAGTCGGGATACATTCAGGACCCATAGTGGCTGGAGTAGTAGGGAAAAAGAAATTCAGCTATGATCTTTTTGGAGATACAATTAATACTGCTAGTAGAATGGAATCATCAGGAGAAACTGGTAAAATAAATATTTCAGGGTCAACATTTCAACTTGTTAAGAAAGACCTGGATTTAGAATACAGAGGAAAAATTCATGCCAAAGGAAAAGGGGAAATGGAAATGTATTTTGTAAAATAAACTTTAATTAGTGGTCTGCTAACTAAGTAATCTTAAGGTTTAACGAATGTTAATATTAGAATAGGCAGAATGTAATATATTGTTTTGAGTAAAATAAAGAGTTTTAAAAGCACAAATTTCAACATAAACAACCCTGTTTAAATTTAGCATTAAACCATTGTTAAAATTGCTTTTATAGAGTATCTTTGCACTCGCAATACAAAAGCCGTCAAGGACATAGACCATTGAGTAATTCAAAATCTTCATTAGCAACACCTTCTTTAATTTCAGATTTTAAGGAAATCACGAAAATGCGCTTATCAATAAGTGTTGTGTTTTCTTCGCTTATTGGCTATTTACTAGGTGTTGAGACTATAGATTACGTAACGTTATTATTATTAGCATTAGGTGGTTATTTTATGGTGGGGGCATCAAACGGATTCAATCAAATTATTGAAAAAGACTTGGATGCTTTAATGGATAGGACAAAAAACAGACCCATTCCAGCAGGTCGCATGTCTGTGAATACTGCATTTATTATTTCAAGCATTTTTACCATATTAGGAATCGCTATTTTATATACCATCAATAAACAAACAGCCATGTTTGGTGCGATATCTATTTTTATATATACCTGTGTTTATACACCGTTAAAAACAAAAACACCTATTTCTGTATTTGTTGGTGCTATTCCAGGTGCTATTCCGTTTATGCTAGGTTGGGTAGCAGCTACAGATAATTTTGGAATTGAACCAGGAACGTTATTTGCGTTACAATTTTTTTGGCAGTTTCCTCATTTTTGGGCTATTGGCTGGTTTTTGTTTGAAGATTATAAGAAAGGTGGTTTTTTTATGCTACCAACAGGGAAGCAAGATAAAGGAACGGCAGTACAGGTTATTATGTACACCATTTGGACGATTTTAATATCTATAATTCCGGTGTTTGGTTTTACTGGTAAGTTGCAACTATCTATTGTTGCAGCAATACTGGTTTTTCTTTCAGGGTTGTGGATGTTGTATTATGCTATTGGATTATTTAAAAAAATGACTGTAAAGGCAGCAAGACAATTAATGCTGGTTAGTGTGTCTTACATCACACTAATTCAAATTATTTATGTTGTAGATAAATTTATCAGATAAATTATGGATTTAACTCAAGGTACTAAAGAAGAAAAAAATAACAGAGCAAAAAAAATGATGCTTTGGTTTGGGATTATATCCTTAATTATGTCTTTTGCTGGTTGGACAAGTGCATTTGTTGTAAGTAGCTCAAGACCAGATTGGTTAAAAGATTTTGTGCTCCCAAATGCTTTTATAGTTAGTACGGTTGTAATAATTATAAGTAGCTTAACTTTTATGTTAGCAAAACGTGCTTTAAAAACCGATAATCATAAAGCAACGTCGCTGTGGTTATTTGCAACATTAATTTTGGGTGTTGTCTTTATTTTTTATCAGTTTTCGGGTTTTCAGCAAATTATAGATTTAGGTTATAATTTTACTGGACCTACAAGTAATGTAACCATGTCTTATATTTATTTAATAGCCATAGTGCATATTTTACACGTTGTAGTTGGCTTAATTTGTTTATTGGTTGTAATTTATAATCATTTTAAACAAAAATACATGTCAACTAATATGCTAGGTTTTGAATTGGCTGGTACGTTCTGGCATTTTATAGATATCCTTTGGGTTTACCTGTTTTTATTCTTATATTTTGTGAGGTAATAACTAGACCAAATAGTCTTTTATATTGCGGTTTTACAAGGGTTTTGGCGGATAGGTGCGTTAGGGATTGAGGCTTTGTTGAAGCTCGCCGACGTAGGAGGAAGCGACTGCCGAAAGCCCGACTTTTTGTGCTCCGGAAAGGTTTTAAAAACCTTGTAGGTATAATCAAAAAGGAACGCCCAATTGTTTTTAACAATGATTTTTATCATGTTTTCAATTTTTAAAGCGGTATATTTTATTAGATGAATAATTTGATTATTTTTGTCCAACTTTTAAACAATATCTGTTTAAAGTGCATATTGAGGCGGGATAAACGAAGTTGCTTTTTTGTTATATAACGCTGTGATTGATTTTAATAGCCTAAGCTGTTGAGATTATGGACAAGGAAATAGAACGGGAAATGAACAAGTTTTATGCTTTAATATGTAATTTAAAACGATATACTAACCATTATATATGAGTACAGCAGTAGCAGAAGGCAAAACTTGGGGAGGTGGCAATAAACCACTTAAGGTAAGTTACGGTAAAATGATGATGTGGTTTTTCATCGTATCGGATGCTTTAACATTTTGTGGGTTTTTAGCAGCCTACGGATTTTCAAGATTTAAATTTATTGATGCATGGCCAATTGCAGATGAGGTGTTTACGCACTTTCCGTTTTTACACGGTGTAGATGCGCCTATGTATTATGTGGCTTTTATGACGTTTATATTAATTATATCGTCTGTAACTATGGTATTAGCTGTTGATGCTGGACACCATATGAATAAAGGTAAAGTTACTATCTATATGTTTTTAACCATTGTTTTTGGTTTAATATTCGTTGGTTCTCAAGCCTGGGAATGGAACACATTTATTAATGGCGATTATGGTGCAGTACAAACAAAAGGTGGTAACATTTTACAGTTTGGACAATATGTTGATAAAGACGGCGAGCAAGTTTTTAAACGTGTAGCTGTAAGAGATTTTGCTGTAAGCGCAGCGCATCAAGATAGAACACAACATGAAAGTAGAACAGGAATTTGGTTTGTTGATGAAGGATCACTTCCTAACTACACCATGGACGAAGTTATACATGGTTTGCAAGCTAACAAAGATGTTTTAGTGCGAACTCAAATTATAAACGAGGCGGGCGAAAAAACAGTTTTATCAAGAGCAGAGTCGGTAAATCAAGTTATGAAAAACGGTAAGTTATATGTTGAGGGGGCTAACCTTCATGTTAACGAATATGGTTCGCCACTTTTTGCAGATTTCTTTTTCTTTATAACAGGATTTCACGGTTTTCACGTATTTTCAGGAGTATTAATTAACATTATTATTTTCTTTAATGTTGTTTTAGGAACTTACGAAAGACGCGGAAGTTACGAAATGGTAGAAAAGGTTGGTCTTTACTGGCACTTTGTCGATTTAGTATGGGTATTTGTATTTACATTCTTCTACCTAGTATAATTAATAATATTCGCCAATAGCTAAAAGCTAAAGGCAAAAAGCAAATTTAAAATGGCGCAAGATCATAAATTAGAAATATTTAGAGGACTTTGGAAATTTAAGTCTAACACACAAAAAATTTGGGGTGTATTAGCTTTTCTTAGTTTTATTACAATAATAGAAGTAGCATTGGGTATTGCAAAACCAGAAGGTTTAATGGCAAGCTTTTTAGGAATGAAAATATTAAACTGGATATTCATTATCCTAACCATAGTAAAAGCCTATTACATTACTTGGGATTTTATGCACATGCGCGACGAAACTAGCGGCTTAAGACGCGCCGTAGTATGGACAGCAATTTTCTTAATCCTTTACTTAATGTTTATACTATTACAAGAAGGCGGTTATGTATTTGATGTTTATGATAACGGATACATTAAAAGAGACTTTTAAGTACATATTTAAAATATAAAATGAATCCTGCCAATTGGCAGGATTTTTTTTTGAATATGGTTTTGGGCGCCTGCATGCAGGCAGGTTACCACACCCTTCGTCTACGCTTAGGGCAGGCGGTCGGGCTTTTATTCATGCATTTCTATTTTGTATTTTTGAATTCATGAAAACATAAATGTTTCGTTACAAGTCCTCGCAACTCCTACGTCGGGCTGTGGGCTATCCACTTCAATCCCTAACGCACATATCAGCCAAAGTAAACGGTTAAAAAGCTATATCAATTATCATCATAAAACTTCAAGTTAAATAATAGAATTAAAGCGGTTATTAAATCCGCTTTTTTTATTTTTGCAAAACAATTTAATACAATAGAAATACTAGTATTTAATGGATTATAAAAAGGTAAGTCGATATGTTGTTTTAGGAATCTTATTCTTTCTTCCTGTAACCTTTTTATTGTTTCTATATCCTGCTACACATAACTATGTACCTTTAGATATTGTAAACGAATCGGTATTAGACATTAAAAATTCTCTTCTAAAAACGACGAGCAAATTATATTAAAAGATCATATAACAGTATTAGGTTTTTTTGGGAGTAATCCTGAGCAAAATAGTACTATGGCCTTAAATTTAAAAGAGCTAGTATACGATAAGTTTAAAGGATTTAAGCGCTTTCAGGTTGTGGTTCTTATGCCAAAAGGCACAGAAGAAGCGGTTAAAAAGCTAAAAGCAGAAATTAGCTCGTACCAAGATTTAAGATTCTGGCATTTTGTGTTTGGCGAACCCACAGATATTAAACGGGTGTTTTTTAGCCTAAAAACTAAAGGAAAACTAACAACTAGCTTAGCAACCAATCAAGTTTATATTGTCGATAAAGATTTAAATCAACGTGGACGATTGGATGATAGGACAGATAAAGAACTAGAAAAAAAGAAACCTATTTACGGTTTAAACGCTTACGATTGTATTGAAGTAGCAGAAATAAAAAATAAAATGAGTGACGATTTACGAGTTTTATTTACCGAATACAGGCAAAAAAGAAAAGGCGAGTTTAACTCTGATACAAGACGAGCTAGCGATTTAAAATCTGAAACCAATGAGTAAAAAATCAAATTATTCATACATAGGCATAGCCTTTATTATTCTTGTTTTTGGTATTATTTTTATTCCAAGAATTGTGGATAGAATATCTAATAATGATATTTCACGACAAGAAAGTAGAAGCGATCAGCCAAAAGAGCAAGCATCAAAAAAATCAGATTTAGTATTTATTCCTAATAATGATGAGTTTAGAAAAGTACCTAATTTCTCTTTTACAGATCAAAACGGGAGCACAATTACCAATAAAGATTACGAAGGCAAAGTATATGTTATAGAATTCTTTTTTACAACATGTCCGACTATTTGTCCAAGAATGAATAGAAATCTTATTCAAATTCAAAATGAATTTAAAGGTTTTGACGATTTTGGTGTAGCATCTTTTACCATTAATCCAGATTACGATACACCCGAAATACTTAAAGCCTATGCCGATAAATACGGTGTTACAAACCCAAACTGGCATTTAATGACTGGTGATAAGGATGCTATCTATAAACTAGCAAACGAAGGTTTTTATATTTACGCAGCTGCAAACCCCGATGTTGAAGGCGGTTTTGAGCATTCAGGAAATTTTGCTTTGATTGATAAAAATGGATTTATTAGATGTAGAGAAGTAAATGGAAACCCAATAATCTATTACAATGGTATTACTTCAGAATCTGAAAAAACAGATGAAGATGGTAAATTAGAAGAAATTAGTGCACTAAAACAAGATATTAAAAAGTTGCTTAATGAGTAATTCACAACAAACCTTAAACGAGAAAAAGTATAATAAACTTATAGTTGTTTTATCAATTGTAATTCCAGTAGCTGTTGCTGCACTTTTTGGAATTAAAATAGATGTAGAGCTTCCGGTGTTTTTACCACCTATTTACGCTAGTGTTAATGCGCTTACTGCAGTCGTTTTAGTATTTGCATTTGTTGCTATTCAGAAAAAAAATATAAAATTGCATGAACGTTTAATGAAGTTTGCAATAGCGTTATCTCTTGTGTTTTTAGTAATGTACATTGCATACCATATGACCAGCGATTCTACTAAATTTGGAGGCGAAGGCTTTTCAAAATATGTATACTATTTTATATTAATAACACATATAATATTATCTATTGCTGTAATTCCATTTGTATTAATAACCTATGTTAGGGCGATTACAAATAATATTGAGAAGCATAAAAAAATTGCTAAAATTACATTTCCGTTATGGCTTTATGTTGCTATTACTGGAGTTGTAGTGTATTTAATGATTTCACCTTATTATTAAAGAAATCCTGTTTTGTGAAGTTTTAAGAACAACCACAAAGCAGTAAGTTTAATTCATTTCGCTAAAGAGCGGAACCTTTAAAATAAATAATGAAACGCAGAATAATATTTTTCATTTCTTTTCTATTCATTTTTATAAAGAGTAATGCGCAATGCGCCATGTGCCGTGCCGTATTAGAAAGCGAAGAAGGTCAAACAGCTGCAGAAGGAATAAATGATGGTATTGTGTATTTAATGGCTATTCCGTATATTCTTGTTGCAGGTATTGGGTATTTTATTTATAAAAAATACAATTCGTTAAAAAAATAAAAACTTTTAACGAATTCTTGTAACAATTTTTTAATTGGTTAGTCTAACTTTAAAGCTTAATAAGTTTTATCAATCAATTAACTATGTTAAAAATTCATCAACTTCACAAATCCTATCCTATAGGAGACTCAAGTTTACATGTTTTAAAAGGAATAGATCTTAATGTTGAAGAAGGTGAAATGGTGGCCATAATGGGCTCTTCAGGTTCAGGGAAATCTACCTTATTAAACATTATTGGTATGTTAGATGAAGCCGATTCTGGAGAATATATTTTAGATGGATTACCAATTAAAGATTTAACTGAAAAAAAAGCTGCGGTATATAGAAATAAATTCCTCGGATTTATTTTTCAATCTTTCAACTTAATAAATTATAAAAATGCCCTTGAAAATGTAGCCCTTCCGCTGTATTACCAAGGCTTGAAACGTAAAGAGCGTCAAGAAAAAGCGATGTTTCATTTGGGGAAAGTAGGGTTGGCAGATTGGGCTAAACATTTACCAAAAGAACTT
Source organism: Algibacter sp. R77976 (assembly GCF_044594645.1). Lineage (GTDB taxonomy): Bacteria > Bacteroidota > Bacteroidia > Flavobacteriales > Flavobacteriaceae > Algibacter_B. The sequence goes on along the minus strand of NZ_CP138989.1, from coordinate 563,729 downwards.
TCTGGTGGTCAAAAACAACGTGTTGCCATTGCTAGAGCTTTAGCTGCAAATCCTAAACTTTTATTAGCCGATGAGCCAACGGGTGCTCTAGACACCAAAACATCATATGATATTATGGCTTTTATTCAGCAATTAAACGATGAAGGTAAAACCATATTAATGGTAACTCACGAAGAGGATATTGCTAACATGTGCAAGCGTATTGTGCGCCTTAAGGATGGTGTTATTATGGAGGATGTTAAAGTAATCCAAGTAAGAGCAGAGCAATATGTTTGATATAGATCTTTGGCGCGAAATATTTCAAAGTATAAATATGAACAGAACCAGAAGCTTGTTATCTGGTTTTACTGTCGCATTTGCTATTTTGTTATTTACTATCCTTTTTGGAATTGCCAATGGTTTACAAAACACGTTTGCTGAAGCTTTTGTCGATGATGCCAATAATACGATTACCATTAGGTCTGGCAGAACGACTAAGGCACATAAAGGGCTTCAGGCGGGCAGGCGCATTCAGTTTACTAATGAAGATTTTGATTATGTGAAAGATGATTTTGGAAATAAAGTAGAGTTTATAACTGCTAGAATCTATAAAAATCTTCAAGCGTCTTATAAAGGCGAACAGAATGTATATGACTTAAGAGCCGTTCACCCAGATCACCAGTATTTAGAAAAAACAATAATAAAAGAAGGAAGATATCTTAATCAAAACGATTTAAACAATAAAACAAAGTTTGTAGTTATTGGGCGTTTGGTTGAAGAGGATTTGTTTTTAAAAACCAAAGCTGTCGGTAAGTATATTAATTTAGGCGGTATTCAATTTAAAGTCATTGGGGTTTTTAGAGATGATGGAGGTGATAACGAAGAACGTAAAATTTATATGCCTGTAACTACGGCTCAGTATTTATATGGTAATAATGATTATATCGATCAAATAAATTTAACCTATAATCCAGAAATGAATGCCGATCAAGCTTTAGGCTTCAGTACGCTTCTAACAAAAAAATTAAAGAATAGGTTCTCTGTAGCAAGAAGCGATCAAAGAGCTATTCGTGTTCGTAATATGGCCGAAGGAACAAAAGCCATAAGCCAAATGACGGTTGGCCTTACTTTTATTATTTTAATTATTGGTTTAGGTACTTTAATAGCAGGAATTGTTGGTGTTAGTAATATCATGATTTTTATTGTTAAAGAGCGAACTAAAGAGATTGGTATTAGAAAAGCTTTAGGCGCTTCTCCAAAATCTATTGTATCTATAATATTAATTGAGTCCATACTTATTACAGCAATTGCTGGTTATGTTGGCTTATTAATTGGTGTAGGTGTTTTAGAGTTGGTAGGGCCTAGTTTAAAAGAATATTTTATAAAAGATCCTGGCGTTAGTAATGGATTGGTTATTGGAGCAACGCTAACATTAATTATAGCAGGAGCCATCGCTGGATATTTACCAGCAAAAAAGGCGTCAAAAATTAAACCTATTGTAGCACTAAGAAATGATTAAACATGTTTAAATTTTTATTCGATAGAGATACATGGCAAGAAGTTTACGATAGCTTTAGTAAAAACAAACTAAGGTCTATCTTAACTATGGTAGGTGTTTGGTGGGGAATCTTACTGCTTATTGGGCTTTTAGGTTCAGCAAAGGGTTTAGAAAATTCTTTTAACCGTTTATTTGGAAGTTTTGCAACCAATAGCGTTTTTGTTTGGGGGCAAAGTACTAGTAAACCTTTTAAAGGGTTTCAAGAAGGCAGGCGTGTAAAATTATCTTTAACTGATGCTAAAAAAGTAGAAGAGAATGTAGAAGGTATTGAGTTTCTTGTGCCTAGAAATCAAAATCAATCTACAGTAGTTAGAAATTTCCTTTCCAGTAGCTTTAGTATAAATGGAGACTATCCATTATTAGATCAGGTTCAAAAAAAGAAGCTCATCCATGGTAGATTCATTAATCAAAATGATATTGATGATAATAAAAAAGTAGTTGTTATATCTGAAGATGCTTATAAACAACTTTTTGAAAAAGATGTTATGCCTATTGGTGAGTATATTGAGATAAATAATATCAATTTTATGGTTATTGGCATTTTCGAAAATGGAAATGTCAATATGGGACCAACTTCAGATATGCACATTCCGTTTACTACATTTCAGCAAATATATAATCAAGGCGATCAAATTGGTTGGATGATGATTACGGGGAAACCAGAATATGATATCAAGCAAATTGAAGAAGACGCCAAATTATTACTTAAAAACCTGAATAAAATTCATCCTAAAGACCAGCGTGCCTTTGGAAGTTTTAACCTAGGAAACGAATTTGCTAAAATAACAGGCTTTTTAACTGGGATGCAATTTTTAACCTGGTTTGTGGGTATTGCCACTTTATTTGCAGGTGTATTTGCTATTGGTAATATTTTATTAATCACAGTAAAAGAGCGTACCAAAGAAATTGGTGTGCGCAGAGCTTTAGGCGCCACACCTTTCGAAATAAAAAGACAAATAGTTGTTGAAGCTGTATTTTTAACTATAGTTGCAGGGCTATTTGGAATTATAACTGGAGGGTGGATTTTAATTTTGTTAGATCATTTCTTTGGCCAAGGTGAAGATGCTGCTATTGTAAACGCATCCGTATCTATAGGAGTGGTGTTTATAGCATTAATCATTCTAGTTGTATTAGGCACATTAATAGGATTAATACCAGCATTTAAAGCGACCAGTATAAAACCAATTGAAGCATTAAGAGAAGAATAAACAATCAAAAAAATGAACAAAACTGTAAAAATTATTTTAGTATTAGTGGCTATCATAGCATTAGTATTTGTGTTAAAGTATTTTAAAGATGCCAACTCTAAAGACGTTGTAGACTTTAAAGTAGAAGAGCCTTTTTATAGCTCAATAAATACAAAAGCTGTAGCAACAGGAAAATTAAACCCAGAAGAAGAAATTGAATTAAAACCTCAAATTTCGGGTATTGTAGATAAAATTCTTGTTGAAGAAGGCGATAAAGTTAAAAAAGGCGATCTAATAGCAACTATTAGAGTAGTGCCAAACGAACAGAGTTTGGTAGCTTCAAAAAGTAGAATAGCAACTGCTAAACTATCTTTTGATAATGCAAAAGTACTTTATACAAGAAATAAAACCTTATTTGAAAAAGGTGTTATATCTCAACAAGATTTTGAAAATAGCGAACTGTCTTTCAATCAATCAAAAGAATCTTTAGCACAAGCTCAAAACGATTATCAAATTATTAAACGTGGTTCAATTTCCGGAGGGAGTTCAGCGAATACTAATATTGTAGCTCAAATCCCAGGAACTATTTTAGAAATACCAGTTCGTGAAGGTGATCAAGTGATTCAAAGTAATAACTTTAATGCAGGTACAACTATCGCAACTATTGCAGATATGAGCTTAATGATTTTTGAAGGAAAGTTAGATGAAGCCGAAGTTGGAAAAGTGCAAGAAGGTAGAGATATTAAAGTTGTTTTAGGAGCCATTAACGACAGAGAGTTTCCTGCAAAATTAACGTTTGTAGCACCTAAAGGAATCGAGGAAAATGGAGCTGTACAGTTTACTATAAAAGCAGATGTTACTATTGATTCTTTAACAAACATTAGAGCTGGTTATAGCGCTAATGCGGAAATAGATATAGAAAATAAGGATAGTGTTTTAGTAATAAGAGAAGCCTTATTACAATACAATAGAATTACAGAAAAGCCTTTTGTTGAAATCATGACTGGAGACAATAAATTCGAAAAAGAAGATGTTGAGTTAGGACTTTCTGATGGCATTAATGTAGAAATTACAGAAGGTGTTGAAGAAGGCGATAAAATTAAAGTTTGGAATAAAGCATCAAAAGATAACGAAGATGAAGAAGATTAATAATAACATAAGTAAAGTCCTACAAGGTTTTAAAAACCTTGTAGATCTAAAAAGAATTATGGTCTCGCTTTTTTTGTTATCCTTTGTTTTTTCTTTTGCACAAGAAAAAGTATGGACACTACAAGAATGTGTAAATCATGCACTTGAAAACAATATTTCGGTAAAACAAAGTCAAAATACATTACTTAGTAATCAGCAAGATATTATTGCATCTAAAGGTCAATTTTTACCATCTGTGTCTGCCAATGCATCTCATACTCTATCTTTAGGGAATAGAGAGTTATTTCCAGGAGAGTTTGTTGATAGAACAGATAACACCTCAACTATTGGTCTTGGAGTAAATCAAACTATTTTTGATGGATTTAGATTAACTAATTTGTACAAACAGTCTCAATTAACTTTAGAGACTAATCAATTAGAATTACAAAGAATACGAGATGATATTTCATTAAATGTAGTAAACTCTTATTTGAATGTACTTTTTAATAAAGAACGACTAGAGACTGCAAATGCACAATACATATTTAGTAAAAAACAGTTAGATCAAGTAAATGAATTAGTAGATGCTGGTGTTCAGCCAAAAGCTAATCTTTATGATGCTGAAGCAACTTTGAGTAGAGATTCTCAACAGGTTACTCTGGCAGAAAATAATTACAACTTGGCATTGCTCACTTTATCTCAATTATTACAAGTCAATTACAATGGGTTTAATATTGAAATCATTAACATAGATACCCCATCAACGGCATTACTTTATGATAATGTAAATCCAATTCTAAATTTTGCGTTACAAAACAGAGTTGAAATTAAAGCTGCAGAAAAAAATGTTGAAAACGCAATTTTAGGTACGGAAATTTCTAAAAGTGGCTTTTATCCAACACTTTCAGCGAGGTATGGTTTTGGTTCAAATGTGTTTTTTACAAATTTAATTGATACGGAGGAGGCTTTCTTTACACAGTTAAATCAGCAAAAAGGTCACCGATTCAGTTTAAGCTTAGATATTCCAATTTTTTCTAGATTTCAAAATAAAACAACAGTTGCTAAATCTAGAATTCAAGAAGAAAATAGTAAGCTTAATTTAGAGCAGGCGAAACTAGATTTAGAATCAAATATCCAACGTGCCTACACAGATGCTCAGGCAGCTCTTAAAGCTTTTGTTGCTGCAAAAAAATCATTAGAATCTCAAACCTTAGCCTTTAATAACTCAAAAGAGCGTTACGATATTGGAGCTTTAACGGCCTTCGATTTAGAACAGGCTAGAGTGCAGTTAATAAATGCTGAGTCTTCTTTGATAAACGCTAAATATGATTTTGTTTTTAAAACAAAAGTTTTAGATTTTTATATGGGTAAATCTTTAACAAACTAGATATTTCTATATTTACAGAATGAAATCATTTATATTAGTTTTCTTCAGTTTCTTATGTATATCATTAAGTGCGCAAGTAAAAAAACAGCTTTGGGCAAAATCTTATTTAGACAAAAAAGCACCAGAGTTAATTGTTGAAAAGTGGCTTTCTGATAAACCAGATACAAAAGGCAAATTTATTTTAATAGATTTTTGGGCAACATGGTGTGGACCCTGTAAACAAGCCATTCCTGAATTAAATAAATTTCAATCTGAATTCAAGGATGAATTGGTAGTTATTGGGATTACAGATGAAACAAAGTACACGGTAAATAAAATGAAAAGCCCTGTAATGACTTATTTTAGTGCCATAGATACAAAGCAAAGGTCTAAAAGAAGCTATAAAGTTAAAGGCATTCCTCATTGTGTTTTAATTGACCCAAATGGTATAGTGCGGTGGGAAGGTTATCCTACGCTCAAAGGTTTTGAGTTAACCTCTAAGGTTATTAAAGATATTATTGAAAAATATAAATAATTTTGAGCTTAATTTTAAATTTAGAAACAGCAACAACCAATTGCTCCGTATCGCTTTCAAAAGATGGTGAAACTATTGTTTTAAAAGAAGATAACGATAAAAGCTATTCCCATGCAGAACGACTTCATGTATACATAAACGACGTTTTAAAAGAAGCCAAAATAACATCAAGTGATTTAGATGCTATTGCGGTTAGTAAAGGTCCTGGATCTTATACAGGTTTACGAATAGGTGTTTCGGCGGCAAAGGGACTTTGTTTCGCCTTAGACAAACCATTAATTTCTATTCCAACCTTAGAGGCGCTTGCACATCAAGTTAAAATGGATGAAGGCGTAATTGTTTCTATGCTTGATGCCAGACGCATGGAAGTGTATTCTGCTATATACGATTCAAATTACAATTCAATTAGAGAAACTCAAGCTCAAATTCTTGACGAATCTTCTTTTAGTGATTATTTAGAGCAAGGAAAAGTCTATTTTGTTGGTAATGGTGTTGAAAAAACAAAAACCCTAATTACCCATGCAAATGCTGTTTTTATAGAAGATAGGTTACCTTCTGCAAACCAAATGAGTTTGTTAGCCTACAATAAATTTCAAAATGCAGAGATTGAAGATGTGGCTTATTTTGAGCCTTATTATTTAAAAGACTTTGTGGCTTTAAAGCCTAAAAAGAAATAAAATAAAAAACCCTTCAAGTTTTAAAATTGAAGGGTCTTTAAAATAGTGTTGATTAAATACTATGTTTAAGCATCTTTATGTATCTCAACTGAATGTGGATAAGGTATTTCAATACCTGCAGCATCAAGAGCTATTTTACATTTTTCAATAGTACCAAAATATACATCCCAGTAATCTGCAACTGTAGCAAATGGTCTTACTGCAAAATTAACAGAACTATCAGCTAGTTCAGATACATTTACAGAAGGAGCAGGATCTTGTAATACTTGAGGGTTATCTGTAAGCACTTTCAATAACACTTCTTTGGTTTGTTTAATGTCTGCATCATAACTCACACCAATCGTTAAATCTACACGTAGTTTTCCTTCGGTCGAGTAGTTAGTAATATTTCCATTAGATAAAGCAGCATTTGGTATAATAACTTCTTTGTTTGTTGGTGTTACTATTTTAGTTGTAAAGATTTCAATTTCTTTTACCACACCAAGTTCACCTTGAGCTTCAATTAAGTCACCAATTTTTATTGGTTTAAAAATCATTAGTAAAACACCACCTGCAAAATTAGCTAAAGAACCTTGTAAAGCCATACCAATAGCCAAACCTGCAGCAGCTAAAATAGCAGCAAAAGATGTCGTTTCAATACCTAGATTAGCTAAAATAGTTAGTATTAAAAGTATTTTTAATATCCAACCTATTAAATTAAGTAAGAACTTTTGTAGGCTCTCATCATAATTTTGCTTGGTCATTACTTTAGAAATACCTTTTGTTATTTTTTTGATAATCCAAGAACCAATAATCCAAATAGCAATGGCTCCAATTACTTTTAGGCCATATTCAGTACCCAAATCAATCCATTTTTGTGTGTTAATACTTTCTAATTCCATAATGTGTTTTTAAGAGTTTTTTTGATTAGTAAAATTATAATTAATGTTTAATTTTTAAACATTAAAATAAAGTATAATTAATGCAATAATAGCAGGAATTGCTTGTACATAAAACAACTTTATTTGCTTTGTAGAATAAGACCCGTAAATACCTGCAATAGTCACACAAATTAAAAAGAAAACTGCAATACTTGTGTCTTTTTGAATAATAGAGAAGATTAGACCTGAAGCAATAAACCCATTATAGAGCCCTTGGTTCGCGGCTAATACTTTAGTGTCTTCGGCAAATTGTTTAGATTTTAGACCAAAAGATTTTATTGTTCTAGGTTTGGTCCAAAAAAACATTTCTAAAAATAAAAAATAAAAAATAAAAATGCTCAATAGATACAAAGGCTATCAGTATAATAGATATTAGTGTCATTGCTTTATGAGTTTTAAGACTTCTTGAACTTGTGTTGATTGCAGAAGCTACATCCACCAAAGTTAGCGAATTTACACCATAAAAAAAGCGTCCAATAAATAGAACGCTTTAAGTTTTATGTGAAGTGATGTTTATTCTACTTCAAACGTGATTTTTAAGTTTACTCTAAAATCTGCAACTTCACCATCTTTTACACTTGCACTTTGATCTTGAACATATACAGAACGAATATTTTTAAGACTTTTTGAAGCATGTTTTACTGCTTTTTTAGTAGCGTCTTCCCAACTTTTTTCTGAGTTTGCTAAAATTTCAATTACTTTTAAAACTGCCATAATATTTATATTTTAGTGTGAATAATGTTATTTATTAAGCAAGGTACAAAATTATATGATAAGCTTATTTCAATGTTTTGTAATATTTATTTACTTGCTAAATTGTGTTTTTGTTTTAAAAACATTTTTTTAGAATAAGAATGAAATTGTTAGAATATAAAGGCGGGTTAGCCTTTGTTGTATTACTAAACTAGCTTAATAGTGTAATTATTCTAATAAATGCTTGATTAGTTTTAAACTACTTTAGGGTGATGCGTTATTTTTACAATCATAATAAACACTTTAATTGTCTAAAAAAACTTAGCATGAATAAATATTCTATTTCACTCCTATTTACCTTCTTTACTATTAGTATAATCTATTCTCAAAATACGGTTGCAAAAAGGGTTCAAGAAGATGTTATAAATGTGAAAATTGACAGTATTCTATCATTATTATCAATAGAAGAAAAGGTAGCTATGTGTCATGCACAATCAAAATTTAGTACTAAAGGGGTTGAACGGTTAGGAATACCAGAAATTTGGATGTCTGATGGACCCCATGGTGTGAGGGCAGAAATTAGTTGGGATTCTTGGGATTATGCAGGATGGACAAACGACTCCATTACGGCGTTTCCTGCCTTAACATGTTTGGCTGCATCATTTAATCCAAACCTTTCATCTCAATTTGGTAATAGCATTGGTGAAGAAGCGCTCTATAGAGAAAAAGATGTATTACTCGGGCCTGGTGTTAATATCTATAGAACACCTTTAAATGGAAGGAATTTTGAATATTTAGGAGAAGATCCTTATTTGGCTTCGGTAATGGTTGTGCCATATATTAAAGGTGTACAAAAAAATAATGTGGCTGCATGTGTAAAACATTTTGCTTTAAATAATCAAGAGCATTTGAGAAGTACTATAAATGTAGAAGCTAGTGATAGAGCCTTACATGAAATTTATTTGCCTGCGTTTAAAGCTGCGGTAACCGAAGCGGGCGTTTGGTCTATTATGGGAGCCTATAATAAGTTTAGAGGACAGCATACCACTCACCATGAATTATTAACTAATAAAATATTAAAAAAAGATTGGGGTTTTGATGGTGTAGTAATTAGTGATTGGAGCTCTACGCATAATACCATGGAAGCTGCGCTTAATGGATTAGACATGGAAATGGGAACAGGAACAGACGGTTTAGGTACAACGACTTCCAACCATTATGATTACTATTATTTGGCTTCTCCATTTTTAAAAGCTATAAAACAAGGCAAGATTGAAGAATCTGTGGTTGATGACAAAGTGAGACGTATTTTAAGATTAATGTATCGTACCACTTTAAAACCTAACAGAGGTTTTGGAAGAATAAATAACAAGGAACATCATGAGGTAGCTAGAAAAGTGGCTCAAGAAGGTATTGTGTTATTAAAAAACGAAAACAACTTTTTTCCAATTGAAGATAAAAAAGGTTTAACTATTGCTGTTATTGGTGAAAATGCTACACGTTCTATGACCGCAGGAGGTGGTTCATCTGAATTAAAACCCCAATTTGAAATTTCGCCTCTTGAAGGCATGAAGCAACGTTATAGAAACGCTAAAATTATTCATGCTATGGGGTATCATACAGGACCTTCTGTTTACGATAATGTTATTCCATCTAAACTAAATCAAGATTCTCTGAGAGTTCAGGCTATTGAAACAGCTAAGAAAGCAGATATAGTTTTGTATGTTGGTGGACTAAACAAAAGCCACTTACAGGATTGTGAAGGTGACGATAGGCAATATTATGAGCTTCCGTATAATCAAGAAGAATTCATTAATCAGTTAAAAGCTGTTAATCCTAATTTAGGAATGCTATTGGTAACTGGAAATGCTGTTGAAACGCCTTGGTTAGATAAAGTTGATGGTTTAATTCAAACTTGGTATTTAGGAAGTATGGCGGGTCATGCTATTGCAGATGTTGTAAGTGGCGATGTCAATCCTTCTGGAAAATTACCATTTTCATTTCCTAAACAATTAAAAGATAATGGAGCTCATTTTTACGGTGAGTTATCTTATCCGGGAGATGGTACTAATCAGCACTATAAAGAAGATATATTAGTAGGGTACAGGTGGCATGATACCAAAAACATAGAACCTCGATATGCTTTTGGATATGGATTATCTTATTCAAGTTTTAGTATTTCTAATGTTGAGACCAATAAAAAGAAGTATAATACAGAAGACGTAATTACAGTTTCTTGTAATGTAAATAATGTTGGTAATGAAAGTGGCGCAGAAGTCGTGCAAGTGTATGTAGGTAAGAAAAAATCTAAAGTAAAAAGAGCTTTAAAAGAATTGAAGGGTTTTAGCAAAGTTAATATTCAGTCTGGCAATACAAAAACCGTTAGTATTGATATACCTGTAAGCGCTCTGGCTTATTATAATGAAGATAAATCTGATTGGGATATAGAAAAAGGTGCTTATATTATCTATGTTGGCAATGCATCAAATAACATAACAAAAACACTCCCAATAAGTATAAATTAATTGTTTAGTTAGTTTAATTACCCAACACCTATATCTTTTCTTTTTTAAAGTTTTAAATGATGTAGGTGTTTTTTTATTAAACACTTTTAAGTATTACATAACTAGATTAGGCTCTTTTCATCCAATAATTGTGTTTAAATTAGATTTCTTTTTACTTAAATAGTTACATATAGCGAGCTATTTATCAAGAACTAAAGTTAGCTAAAGATGCTTTCTAGTTAGATGTATAAAAAGCACAAAACATAAAGCAAAAAAAATCGCCTAAAATTTCTTCTTAGACGATTTCTTACACGCTTGACTAAAACTATTAATCTAATCCTTCTAGAAACCCTGTGTGAGCCTCTTTCAATTCAAATTTATTGTCATATAATAATGGCCAGTCGTTGCCTGGATGATTTAAATCTGTACTATAGGGTATCCACGATTCATTATCTTTAAAACCCCATACAGTTAAAGCGTATTTATTTGCATCAGGAAGCGCATTGTATATTTTAACAATCTCTTTATACTTCTCTTTTTGGGCTAAACTCCTTTCCTCGGTAAGGTAAGTAATATCATTATTTTGGTTAACTTGAATGTCTAACTCAGAAACATGAATTTTCAAACCTAAGGCAACCGCTCTATTGATATCGGTTTCTATTTGTTCTTTAGTGGGACTTAAATAGGTGTTATGCATCTGAAAACCAACACCATCAATGAGATTGCTTGTCATTAAATCATCAACTATTGTAAACATTTTATTCTGTTTAGGTATGTTGGTTGAGGTAGCATAATCATTATAGAATAACAAGAGGTTTGTATCCCCTGCAGCATTAGCAGCATCTCTTGCCCATTGGTAACAATCTTTAATATAGTTAGCTCCCATTTTTTGAAGAAAAATGGTGCTTCGCATATTGCCATTATCATCAACAGCCTCATTTACAACATCCCACGATTTAATTTTTCCGGCATATCGGGTAACTACATCGGTAATGTATTTTTTTACTTCTAATGCAAATTCAGCATCTGTGCCTGAAAAATTGGATAGCCAATCTGGTACTGCATTGTGCCAAACTAAAGCATGGCCATGTACATTTATACCGTTATCATTGCCGTAGTTAACTATTTTATCGGCAGCGTCCCAACTGTAAGAGCCACTCCCTGTAGAAATTGGATTCATTTTCATTTCATATTCTGCAGTAATACTACTAAATTCATTTTTTAATACGGCATCATAAGAACTTCCATCTGTTAGCTGGTTTGCTTTTACGGCAACTCCTACATAAAAAGGATTAGGTAGAGCATTAGCCTTTACCTTTAGGTAGGTTGGATCTTCGGGTTGGTTGCCTGTTGTTGTAACTGTAATAATATTTGAATTATTTGTAACTTCATTACCTTGTTTAGCTCGTACCCTGTAAAAATAGCTAACACCAGGGGAGAGTCCCATAACTTCGGCCGTAGTTCCAGTCTTTTCTAAAGCATTATACCCAGTTACAAAGTTTGAAAAATTGTTTGATGTTGAAACATCAATCAAATAGCTTTCTGCTTCGGGTACTACAACCCAATTTGCAGTAAAAGAATTATCTGTAATACTGCTGGCATTAGAAGCAAAAGGTGTTCCTAAAACAATTACTGGATCAGAAGATGAGCTACCTCCATCTTTACTACAACTTAGTAGTGTGAGTACTAAAAAAAAAGCTATTCCCATTTTTATTTTAATTATTCTCATTTTTTTATATTTAAAAAAGGTTACTGTTTTTTAATCTAGTAACCTTTTATATTACTTTATATATTTAGGGTTATTCCTGTACCCTGAATGTAATATCATCAAATTGAACACTTGAAGAAGTACCATTATTAGGTAAAGAAACTTTAACCTGTAAGATACCAGACGGATCAATTTTTTCAGTATCTGTTGCTGCGTTCCCAGGGTTATAATTAGATCCAAATTGATCTAATGTAGTTGAAACTTCTTGCCAACCACTAGTTGATACTGTAAAATTATAAGCCCAAGTGTCTAAAATGACATCAAAAGAAGCACCTGCGTTTGCATTTACCATCATTTTAAACGTTGCTTTGGTAGCCTCTGTAGCTGTATTGGGTAAAAAAGCACCGGCTTCATTATTCTGGCATCCATTATAACCGAATGTTGTTGCTCCATTATAATCATATTGGGCACAATTACCGGTTTCGCCTGCGGCGGTTACAGACAAATCACCTGCATCTCCATAAAACCCCCAAGTACTAGTGTATAAACCGTTACCATCAAAATCTTCAAACAAGTAATCAACAAATCCGAAATTAATATCAACAAAGGTAGTGTTCGAAATACCAGGACCGGCTTCCACAATTGCTGTACTTCCGGCTTCGGTTGTAATAACAATATGTTGTCCTTCGGTCGCATCAGTTGGTACTATAAAATACATTTCTTGATCTGAAACTAATGTATATTCTAATGGGTCTTCACCAAAGGTAACAGATTGAATATTTATAAACCAACTTCCTTTTATGGTTACTTTATCTCCTAGTTTAGGATTAGGAACACTAAGTTTACTAAAAACAGGAGCAGGTTGTAAAATGTTAATTTGAGAATCAATTTCTCCATTTGCAGTTATGAACTTTATAGGCTGAACTCCAAAATTATATGGATCTTCAAAATCATAATTTGGTATGTTGAAAAAGATGGCATTGTATGAATTTAAATTAGGATTAAAGGATACTTCTAATTTATTGTCCAGAATAATTTTTTCCAAACCAGATAAATTTGTGCCTTCAATTTTAAGTAATTCACCAGGAGTACCTGATGCATTTGGACTTGTTTGTGAAGAAAAAGAAGTTATTGCGGGTAATTCGACCTCGTCCTCAGAACATGAAAATAATGTAAGGGCAAGAATGGCCGAAACTAAATATATTTTTATCAAATTTTTCATAATTGTAGTTTAAAAATTAAATGGAACAGGCGCAGCTGTTAAATTCTCATTGATACTTATAGCGCCAGATGGTAGAGGCATCGAAAAGAAATCATCTGTTGGAGTGATTTTAATAGAAACTAGCTCAGTTCTAGCATCATCTCCAAAAAATCCTCTTTCTTGTGCTGCGATTTCTGCCAATGCATCGGCTCTATTTCTGCGTTGAAGATCAAAATAATATTGGCCTTCTAATAAAAATTCTATTCTTCTTTCTTTAAATAGACTGGATTGAGTAATGTTACTAACTGAACTTAAACCTGCACGAGATCGAACTCTATTAAAAGCTGAAATTGCTTCACTATCGGAGGTAGAAGCATTGTCTCCTAATTTTGCTTCGGCCATCATTAGTAATATATCTGCATATCTTAACATGTTGGTGTTTTGGTCTGTACGCATGAAACACACGTTATATCCATCATCTGGCGAACCAACAATATATTTTCTAAAATTTAATGCGGTTTGAGAAGGAAGTTTATTAAAAGTGTAACCATCTTTTTTGCTTAATAACTCTGGATAAAAATCACCATCAACCATAATGGATGGTTTTCTTCTTTTGTCTCCATCTTCGTATAATCCTGGTAAATCTGTAGTTGGCATGTAAGACCCCCAGCCATCTCCGCCTCCTGTTATACCTGAACCAGATGGCACGATAAAGGCTTGTTCTGTGTTTTGGGTGCCCCATTCATTACAATTAACCGTCCATTGTAAAGAGAATAAACTCTCTATACTATTGTTAAAGTTTGGGTTGTTAAATAAATTGCCATATTCTTCAAGTAAATCGAACTTACCACTAGTTATAACTTCTCTACATAAATCTGCTGCTTCATTATATTTTTTCAAATTTAATTTCACTTTAGCCAACATACCCATGGCAGAGTATTTTCCAATTCTTCCCGTTTTTGGTTCTGTTGTTAATTTTTCTGCGGCATCTGCTAAATCCATCTCGATAAATTTATAAACATCAGACTCTAAATTCCTCTTAGCATTTATACCATCGGAGTTTTCATCAAAAATTGGAACAGGACCCCAAATTCTCACTAAATAATAATAGGCCGTACCTCTCATAAATTTAGAAACTCCAATACCTTGGTTAAAAGCATCTTCAGGAATGTTCTCTTTGTCTCTAATTAAATCTTGCATTAAGGAATTAGATTGGTTCACAACAGAAAACAAGGCTGTCCAATTACTATTTAGTACGGCATTGTCATTTAATACAGATGCTTCTGCAAATGGTCTAAATTCACCGTCGTTGGCCCATACGTTCCCAGCATAGGTATCTCCTTGGGTAATCATACCTTTAAAATTATAATCAAACCATCCTTTTGTATATAATCCATTTTGAATGCCTTCATATGGAGATGCTCCTGGAGGTAAACAGTCAACGCACAATGAATTCTCCGATCTTAACTCGGTGAAATCTTCTGAACATGATACTATAGAAAGAATTACAGTCAATAGTATCAATACCTTTTTTATTTGTTTTTTCATAATAATCAATTTTAGCTTATTAAAATGTTAGATTAACACCTAAGGTTATTGTTTTGGCCAATGGGTATCTACCCACATCTAAACCTGCAAACCTTATATCTGAATTTCTACTTCCAATTTCTGGATCTAAACCAGAATATTTGGTGAATGTGAATAAATTTTGTCCTGATAGATATACTCTTGCTTTAGTAAAGAAATTTGTTTTACTCAAAACATCCGAGTTAATATTATATCCCATAGTAATATTTTGGATTCTAATATAAGATCCGTCTTCAACAAAGCGGTCAGAAACTCGTGTATTTGAATTACCGTTTGCTAAATCAATTCTTGGAATGTCTGTATCTTGAGCAAGATTTGCGGCGTCATCTAGAGTAACACCATCTGGTAAATAATTTACAACAAAGTGATTTAGAGCATCGGTTGATTGATTTTCGCCTAAGAAACGTAGTGCTTCTGTGTAAAATCTATTTTGATTGTAAATTTTATTACCGTAAGACCCATTTAGTACAACACTTAAATCAAAATCTTTATAAGAAATATTATTGTTTACACTAAAAGTGAATTTTGGCAGAGCGGACCCTATATAGGTTCTGTCGTCAAGTGTAATTTCACCATCTTCATTTAAATCTTTGAATTTAATATCACCTACGCTGGTTTTACCAGGGACTTGTATGGCACTATCATCAACTTCTTGTTGGGTTCTAAAAATACCATCTGTAACATACCCGTAAATTTGACCTAAAGGTTGTCCTTCTTCAACATAACTATACAATAATTCTCCATCTGACTGCGGGATGTTTGCCGTTAATGGTTTTGTGCCCCCATAGAATTTAGTTAACTCATTTGTGTATGTTGAATAGATAAAAGTAGAGTTCCATGAAAAGTTATCTGTTTGAATATTTCTGGTGTTCAATTTTATATCCAAACCTTTATTAACCATTTCACCTACGTTCTCATAAGGTAGAACTCTTCCTGCAGTTCTATCATCTGCTGGTCTTTGTATTAAAAGGTCTGAGGATTTCTTTTGATACAAATCAAAATCTAGTTTTATGGCATCATTTAACAAACCTATTTCTAAACCAAGATTAGTAGATTTTAAAGTCTCCCATTTAATGTCTGGGTTTCCATCTACTGTATAAACATAAGAAAGTCCACTAGATGATGGAACGGCAGAAAATTGTGTTTGATATAAAAAACTAGGGATATTTTGGTTTCCAACTTCACCGTAACCAGCTCGTAATTTTAAATAATTTATGGTACCTGATGAGGATTTCATAAAATCTTCATTCGAAATGGTCCAAGCACCAGAAACTGCAGGGAAATAACCCCATTTATTGTTTGGTCCGAAATTTGACGATGCATCTGCTCTTATAGAGGCTGTTAAGTAATATTTACTGTCATAGTTATAATTTGCTCTTGCAATGTAAGATTGCATAGCCCAAGCATAACTTTGATTATCTACCTCTGAGGTCGATTTTAATCCTAATACTAAATTGTCAAATTCATTATTTCCTTCTAAATCTCTTCTAGAACCTCTTAGGTATTCAAAATTACTTTTTTGTCTTTCTTGACCTAAAACTACGTTTATGCTATGATTATCCGAATTCTTGTTATATGTCAAAAAGTTCTTAACCGTCCAATAATACCCTTGATCTTGCTGTTTAAGTGAAGAGTTTACTTCATTTGCAGCGGTACCAATGTTTTCATATGTAGGGATAAATACTCTTCCGTCGCCGGCATTTAAATCATACCCCAATTCACTTCTAAAAGTCAAATTTTTCAAGAATGAAATCTCTGCAAATAAATTTCCGTTTATTTTGAATTTTTTATCGAGATTGTTAACATATTCTGAATAGGCTACAGGGTTTACCGCCTCATAATTATTAGATGCTCCATTAACACCTCCTCCTGGTGCTCCAAAACTACCGTCTGGAAATCTTACAGGAATTAAAGGACTTAAACGTAAGGCTGAAGACACAATACCACCCCTGTCATCATTCTTAACAATGCGTTGCTTAACATTACTTAAGGATATGTTGTTACCTACCTTAAACCAGTCATTAACTTTAGTGTCAATATTTAAACGCATTGAAATTCTCTCAAAATTGGTATTTACAATAACACCTTCTTGTTTAAAATAGCCTAGGGATGTATAATATCGCGTTCCGTCTTTCTCTCCTGAAACCGAAAGTTGGTTATTTGTAACTAGTGCACTTCTAAAAATTTCTTTTTGCCAATCTGTACCTTTCCCCAATAAGCTCGGGTTTTGAAATATAAATGGAACATCTCTATTATCAGATTTTAACAAATCGCTGGTATATTGTGCATATTCCTGCAGATTCATCATGTCATAGTATTTCGCAACACTTTGAATACCTGTGTAATTATCAAAAGAAATGGTTGTTTTTCCTCTTTTTCCTTTTTTTGTTGTTATTAATACCACACCATTAGAACCATTTGCTCCATAGATAGCAGTAGCCGATGCGTCCTTTAATATATCAATAGACTCAATATCTGACATGTTTAAACCAGACAGCGCAGAGTTTATATTTTGCCCAGAACCTCCTCCTGTGGCTGCACCTAAATCTAAAGATGTATTATTTCTATCTGCAAATATTGGCGTACCATCTATTACATAAAGGGGCTCATTTCCATAAAGCGATGTTATACCTCTAATTTTAATGGAAACACCTCCGCCAGGAGCTCCTGAGTTTTGAGAAACCGTTACACCTGCCGCTTTACCAGTTAAGGCTTGGTCAACAGAAGAAAAAGGCTGGTCTTTTAGTTCTTCAGCAGAAACAGAAGATATTGCTCCTGTTAAGTCTTTTCTTTTCGAAGTACCGTAACCAATTACTACGACTTCTTCTAATTTTGAAGTGTCTTCTAATAAAGTTACGTTTAATTTACCTTTACCTGTGTATGCAATTTCTTGAGTTGCATAACCTACATAACTAAAAACAAGAATACTGTTTTTAGATATATTGGTTAATGTGTAATTACCATCAAAATCAGTTATGTTACCTGTTTTTGTGCCTTTAACTATAATGTTTACACCGGGCAAGGGCATTCCAGATTCATCAGTGATAACGCCCGACACCGAATTATTTTGTGAAAAGACATTTTGTGTGCAAATCATCACAAAAGCAATGATTGCCAGTTTGAATTTCATCATCATATTAAATTAGTTTAGTTATTAATTATTTAGTTTTTTAGTGGTATTTAGTTTTTTACTAGTGATATTTTCTTTTCTACAACTGTGGTTGTATTCGCATCTGCTACACCTTTAAAACCAGGTTGTTTTCCTCCTGCACAGATACTTATAGAACCTGGATTAATTATCGGTTTACCTTGATTTGATATTAAAGCATATTGTTTAGGTTTAATACTTAGAGTTACTGTTTTTGTTTCATTAGGACTTAACGTGATTCTTTCAAAACCTACTAACGACCTAGTTGGTGTGGTTTTATCTTTATTATTATGTGATACATAAAATTGAACAACCTCATCACCTTCAAGCTCTCCTAAGTTTTTTACATCTACCTTTACTTTAATATCGCTACCTATATTAACTACGTTTGAAATGGTTAGATTTGAATAGGTGAAATTGGTATAACTTAATCCGTGACCAAATGGAAACAGGGGCTCTCCTTTAAAATACTTATATGTTCTGTTTTCCATATTGTAGTTTTTAAAGTTTGGTAAATCATTTACTGATTTATAAAATGTTACAGGTAATCTTCCTGCAGGGTTATAATCTCCAAAAAGAATATCTGCTATGGCTTTACCTCCAAGTTCTCCCGGATACCAGGCTTCTAATATTGCGGGAATATTATCTGCCGCCCAATTTACTGCTAGCGCACTACCATTCATTAAAACTAAAATGGTTGGTTTTCCTAAAGCTTGTATTTTTTTCATTAACTCAATTTGAGTTTTAGGCAATGTAATTTCCGATCTATCGCCTTTATCAAAACCTTCGAGTAAAACAGGCATTTCTTCGCCTTCAATGGATGGAGAAAGCCCTAAACATAATACGACAACCTCAGAGTTTTTCGCTGCCTGTATTGCTGGTGTAATTAAATCTTGATCTGTTTTTGCCCAAACTAATTGAGCTTGGGGATCTGCATGATAGTTAAAGTATTCTATCTTTATTGTATTTGACTTTCCTTTTACCAAATCCACATCAAAATATCTCGTTTTTGGTTCATGATCATCACTAAACTCAAATTGTAAAGTGTCGTTGAAAAACAGCTTTCCTCCACTACTTGCTCGTAATCCTATTCTATATGCTCCACTTTCTGCTGGAATTAATTCTCCTGTCCATTTCACAGAAAAAACATCTTTTTCAAGATTATCTAAAGGTCTTTCACCTACCCAAGTAAAATCTATGCTTTTGTCATTTCTTGTAAATTCGGGCGTTCCTTCCCAATTCATGTTTTTGAAATATTCACCTTTTAAACCCTCTTCGTTTCCATTTTTAAGTACACTAGAAGGAATGGTGTTTAGCATGGGCCAACCCACAGCAATATCACTTCCTAAGGCGTAATTTACAGTAGCATTTGGTAATTTATTTTTAATTGCTAATAAAGGGGTAATATGGTTTTTGGGAGTGCCATGGTAATTTCCTAATAATGATTGTTTGGAGTTGGCATTTGGTCCTATTACAGCAATAGATTTAATATTTTTATCTAGAGGTAATGTTTGGTTTTCGTTTTTTAATAAAACCATAGATTCTTTAGAAATCTTTTCAGATAAGTTATGATGCTGCTTACTAGCAACAACGCTATATGGTATTTTAGACCACTTAACTTGATTGTCTGGGTCAAACATACCTAACCTAAAACGTGCTGTGAATAATCGAGTTAAGGCTAAATCAATTTTTTCTTCATCAATTAATTCTTTTAGTACCGCTTCGGTTAAATTAGGATCGTAAACGCTACCACAGTTTAAATCTGTACCTCTATCAACAGCTAAAGCCGCAGCTTCTTCCGGAGTTTCAACTATATTGTGTTTGTCTGGTTCCCAAAAATCATTAATAGCCCAACAATCTGAAACAACATACCCTTCAAAATTCCAATCGTCTCTTAAAATTTTATTTAGTAGTAAGTTGCTGCCGCAGCATGCTTCATCTCTATATCTGTTATAGGCGCACATTACAGAATGTACTTTTGCTTCTTTTATAGCAGCCTCAAATGCAGGTAAATAGGTTTCATATAAATCTTTATTTGATGTTTGATAATTATCCTGATGTCTTGATTTTTCTGGGCCGCTGTGTACTGCAAAATGTTTTGCGGTAGCAATAACTTTAAAATACTTCTCATCATTGCCTTGAAGGCCTTTTATGTAATTAACCCCAATTCTGCTTGTTAAAAAGGGATCTTCACCATAAGTTTCCTGGCCTCTTCCCCAACGTGGATCTCTAAAAATATTAATATTTGGTGTCCAAAAATTTAGACCTTGATATATGCCTCTTTTTCCGTCTGATTTAGATTTATGGTGTTTTGCTCTTGCTTCGTCTGATACGACTTCTCCCATTTCATATATTAAATCGGGGTTCCAGGTTGCACCCATACCTATACCTTGGGGAAATACTGTTGCTTCACCGGCTCTGGCTACACCATGTAGGCACTCATTCCACCAATTATATTCTGGGATGCCTAAACGCTCTATAGCTGGAGCGTCATAGCGCATTTGTGACACTTTCTCTTTTAGAGACATCTGCTCAATTAAATTAGCTACTCTCTGCTTTAATTCAAGATCTGGATTTTGAAACTGGTAATCGTATTTCTTTTCTTGATTGTTACACGAGAAAAGAAATAGCACACCAATTATAATGTAGAGGCTTTGTTTGCTAATTATTAGTTTATTCATTTTAGTTTTTGCTTTTTACGTTGGTATTAAATGAAAGGTTAAACTATAAAATGAAGCAGAATAAAATCAATATTAAATTGTTGTTGTTATAAAATTATCCTGTAAGCGACTCCTATTTTTTTAATGCTTAAACTTTATGTAAACAAAATTATATAAGGGCGTGGATATTTATTGGTAAATGTTAAGCATTCGTTGGTACATTTAAAGCAAAATGGTGAGAATTACCAGTAAAACTGTGGTTTAGTTTAGAAAAACATAAAGGTTGTGTTGACTGCTAATTGTTGGTTTTGAAAGTGCAATGTAAATGTGTTTTGAAAACAATTTAATTGTTAACTTCTATGCTAGTAGGCAAAATACCATAATAGTTTTTAAAACATTTTGTAAAATAGGAGTGAGAAGAAAAACCAACCTTAAAAGATACCTCGCCAACTGTTGCACTTCCAAGTTCAAGTATCTGTTTTGCCTTTTGAAGTCTTATGTTTCTTAAAAACTCATTTGCTGTTTGATTAGTTAGAGCTTTTATTTTACGGTAAAACTGGCTTTTACTTAAGCTCATTTTTGCTGCTAACATTTCAACATTCAGGTTCGGGTCGCTTATATTATCATTAATATAATTTAAAACCTTTTCAATAAACTCTTTGTCTATCGAGGTTGTTTTAGTGTTTTCTGGAAGTTCGCTAATAACACTAAAATATTTATCGAAAATAAGCTTTCTGCTTGTAATTAGTTGGGCGAGTCTTAATTTTAAAAGCCTAAGGTTAAAAGGTTTTACCATGTAGGCATCTGCACCTAATTTTATGCCTTCCATCCGGTTATCTATTCTGGTTTTAGCTGTTAGCATAAGTAAAGGGATGTGGCTCGTTTTTATATCACTTTTTACCTTTTTACAAAACTCAAACCCATCCATTTTGGGCATAATAACATCGGTTAGTATAATATCTGGTAAAATTTTAGTTGCTATATCTAACCCTTCATATCCATTTGTAGCGGTATAAATATTATAATCACTTTTAAGTTCTTGCTGCAGGTATGCTTGAAGTTCTAAATTATCTTCTACAATGAGTAATGTATGTGTTGGAGTCGGTTTTTTATTTTGAGTTGCTTTTTCTGTGATGTTCTCAATACTATTTTGCTTAACAAAACTTTCTTCAATTTCTTTTATTTCCTCAATTCCTATAGCTAATTCATTTGTATTAAAATGGTCTTTACCTAATGGCAAATTTATTATAAAACTTGTTCCTTTTCCTAGCTGGCTGTTAACTTCAATAGCTCCTTTATGTAGATGAACGAAACTTTTCACAACTTCTAGGCCTATTCCCGTACCGCCATAATAAGTGTTATTTAAGTTTTCTACTTGATAAAATCTTTCAAAAATTTTATTTACTTGTTCCTCATCTATACCTGGTCCAGAATCTGAAATAATTATTTCTACAACATCAATGGGTTTAACATCATTTACCAACGGCATAATAACTTTGTCTTCTTTTAAACGCACCTCAATATTTATTGAACCACCATTTGGTGTAATTTTAATAGCGTTTGAAAGTAGATTGAAAATAATTTTTTCTAGCATACTTCTATCTGCCCACAAAGGGATATCAAGAGAATCTGTATCAACCGACAGGTATATCTGTTTTGCTAATACTTCTTCTTTAAAGTGGCTTACTACACTTTTAATAAATTGCACAAGATTTATTCTACTAGCTTTAACCCTTATTTTATCCAGTTCTAGTTTTCTAAAATCTAAAAGTTCGTTTATTAACCTGTGCAGTCTATCTGTGTTTTTATGAACTGTTTTAAGTTTTGTTTTTACAATTTCTGGTATACTTAAATTATTACTTCTTAAAATATCTTCAAGAGGATTTATAATTAGCGTTAGCGGTGTTCTAAATTCGTGTGAAATATTTGTGAAAAATTGAAATTTTTTCTCGTTTAAAGCTTCTTTTTGTTTTCTTGTTTCTCTTTCGTAAGCTATTAATTGCTTTTCTTTTAAGCGCTCTTGACCAGTTTTTCTAAGGATTAATAACACAAGTATAAACAATAAAATATAGCCCAGTATGGCCCAATTTGTTTTCCACCAAGGCGGAAGTATGGTTATTTTTATACTTGTTGGGGTTTCATTCCAAACACCATCATTATTAGCCGCTTTTAGTTTAAAGGTGTATGTCCCATAATCTAAATTAGTATAGGTAGCATTTCTTGTGTTACCAACATAATTCCAAGAGTTTTCTAAACCATCTAAATAATATGCAAATTGATTTTTTTCTGGTCTTGTATAATTTATTGCAGTAAACTCGATAGTAAAGACAGATTGTTTGTGAGTTAATTTTATCTCTTCAGTTTCAGAGATTACTTTATTTAATGGTGCTTTATTTTTTTTAGGAAACACCTTTTGATTGAACAACTTAAAATCTGTAAGATATACCGAAGGTAAATTCTTATTTGTTTCAATTTTATTTGGGTTAAAATAATCTACGCCTTTGTAATTGCCAAAATACAGATTTCCTCCTCCATCTTTAAATACAGCATTAATATTATAGTCATTTGATAATAAACCATCGTTATATGTGAAATTTGTGAATTTTGAAGTTTCTGCCTCATACCTATATAAACCAGAATTGCTACTAATCCATAAGTCGCTGTTATTGCTTTGTGTTATTCCTGTAATGTTTTCGCCTGTAAAGCCATTTTGATTGTTATACCAGGAAAATGTGTCATCATTATAGTCATATTCACAAAGACCAGCTCCTCTTGTACCTATCCAAATTTTTTGCTTGTTTAAAGATTCATAGAGCGTTAACACATGACTAGAAGTTATTTGATTATTGAATTCTTTAGCCATTTCATCTTCATATGAAACTACATAAAAATGGTTCGCATCATCTTTTATTACTTTAAATAATCCACTAGTGGTTCCTACCCAAATGTTTTGTCTAGAATCCACTAAAACTTTTCTAACATCAACCTCAACTAAATTATTTTCTAAAAACGGTTTAGAATCATGTCTTTTAATGGTTTTGTTTTGAGGATTAAAAGAGTGAAGCCCTTTATAGAATGTTCCTATCCAGATGGTTCCTTCATTATCCTCTGTAATACTTAAAATGGTATTTGAGGCTAAATTCCCATTAGTATTTTTAATATTATAATTTATAAATTTTTTAGATCCATTTGGTAAAACAAACAGACCTTTACTCCAACTACCTAGCCAAATATTATTTTTGCTATCTACAAACATACATTCAATATAATCGCTAGTTAAGCCGGAATATATACTAGAATCTTTTGTATTGATATGGATAAAATCTTGTTTGTTAATATTATATATATCAACACCGCCTCCATCCATGCAGATCCATAAATTATCTTCTTTGTCTTTATGTAAACCGGTAACAGATGGGTTTGAAAGCGAATTTTTATTATTCTTTATACTTTTTACATGGTTAAATTTGTCATATAATTTATCATATATACTAACACCACTATTGTAATACCCTAACCAAATACGGTTATCTTTATCTCTAAAAAGAGACCAAATGGAATTAGATAACAAACTATTTTCGTCTTCTTTGTTATATAGGTACTTATTAAGAACATTGCCATTAGTGTCCAAGTGTATAAGTCCATCGTTTTCGGTTCCTAACAAAATTGTTCCATTAGCGAGCTTAACAATAGAAAAAACCCTTTTATTAGTAATTTTAGAATTAACTACTCGGTAACCAATGA
This sequence comes from Algibacter sp. R77976, assembly GCF_044594645.1. Lineage (GTDB taxonomy): Bacteria > Bacteroidota > Bacteroidia > Flavobacteriales > Flavobacteriaceae > Algibacter_B. Next base: position 539,134 of record NZ_CP138989.1, on the reverse strand, counting down.
CATCTGAATCTCGATATTTTAGACATATTAACCCTTCCGATTCTGTTCCAATCCAAATATCTTTATGATCAATTAGTAGAGATTGTATAGGAGTTTTTATAGACGCAACACTATTGTTTATTTTGGAATAAATTAGCTCTTGAGTGATGTTATCATACTCCAATAAACCTAAATTAGTTCCAGCAAACACCTTTCCTTCATTATTGCATTTTAAATCGAATATTGAAATAAAAGAACCGTCTAAATTTGAGGAATTTACTACTTCAACAACCTTTAATGTTTTAAGATTTAGTTTGTATAAACCATCTCCATAGGTTCCAATAAACAAGTTGTTTTTATAATCACCACAGATACTTCTAATAGCTAAATTCTCCTCTTGTCCTGTATCTTCATTGTAAAGTGGTATTCTCGTAAATTGATCTAGATTTCTATTGTATAAATTTAACCCTTCTTCTGTGCCAAACCATAATTTGTTTTCTTTATCTAAATATGAACAGTAAACAAGGCTACTGCTTATAGATGTAGAGTCTTTTAAGGAATGCTTGTAGTTTACATAGTCAATCCCGTCGAACCGGCTAAGACCAACACCAGCAGTTCCAAACCATACAAACCCATAATGGTCTTGAATAATGGTGGTTACTGCAACCTTAGATTTTCCCTCTTTGATGTTTGTAAAATCAAACTTTTTGATTCCGTTTTGAGCACCTAGGTCTAAACTCAAAATAAATACAATAATGCACATTTGTGCATATTTCATACCTTTCCTATTTAAGAATTGATTTAAAAACAATTTTTTAGTTAAAAATGAAACTCGCTTTTACTTTTAGCCAAAAGCTCATATTAATTTACAATATACTCAAATCTTGTTAAGACATTAACATTTGGTATTCTTGTTTCATCATTAAATTTATAATTTAATAGAGTAAACTGTTATAAATGGTTAACCTAAAATTTGATTTAAATATTTAACTATAAAATTATATTTAAAAAGAAACAACGATTATAAAATTTAAAGCATACTCTGTAACAAATAATGCACTAAAATAAAATTGCCCATGTTTTACAGTTCTTAATATTTCAAGATTTATTTGCAAACTAATAAGAGTTACAAGATTTTAAACCTGTACAGATATATGTGATTATACCCTATAACGTTTTATTTACATAATGTGCTAACCGTTTATAGCCTCTACTGTTTCAATTTTTCCAGGTAACATTTCTTTAAGCATGTTTTCAATGCCACTTTTTAAAGTATATGTTGAAGACGGGCATCCGCTGCAAGCACCTTGAAGCATAACACTTACATTTTTACTTGCAGGATCGTAAGATATAAATTGAATGTTTCCACCATCACTAGCAACTGCAGGTTTTACATACTCTTCTAATATATTTACTATTTCTTTTGAAACATCATCTAACGAGTCAAAATGGCTGTCGACTTGTTTAGTAGATTTTTGTAACGTTTCAATAGCTTCTGGAAGCACAACTTCTTTTCCGTTTTCGATGTAATCTTTAATAAACTCACGCAGTTGGATCGTGATATCTTGCCATTCTGTGATGTCGTATTTTGTGATAGATACATAATTCTCATCAAGAAATACACTTTTTACAAACGGGAAATGAAATAATTCAGTCGCTAATGGCGATAGTTTAGCTTCATCAATTGAAGTGAATTCAAAAAGTGCCGCAACAATTTTTTTGTTAGCAACAAATTTCATTACCGAAGGATTAGGTGTGCTTTCTGCATAGACAGTAACAGCTACTTTTTTAGGTGTTGCAGCTTCTTCAACCACAATGCCTCCATCATTTAAATAGGCTTCAATTTGTTCAGATACTTCATCTTGAACATCATTCCATTCTACTATGTCATAACGCTCTACAGCAATAAAGTTTCCAGATATATAAACTTTTTTTACAAAAGGTAAATAGAATAATTGTTGCGCTAATGGCGAATTTTTAGCTTCATCAATATTATTAAATTCAAAACTTTGATGTTTAGTAATAAATTGATTGACTTCAAATTTTACAATAGATTTATTAGATGTTTCTTGCACAGAAACCTTGAAAGTGTTCATTTTAGCTAATTTTTCACAAAAATACTAAAAGAAAACTTTAGTTATCCATATATTTGAGTTTTGTTGCCTGTTAAAAAGGCTCTATAGATAAATGAAAATTTTATCTTTTTTATGTGTAATTTTTTAAGAATCAAGACGTTTGAATAAAACCAAACCTACTTGGTAAAGAAAGTTTATGAAATTAAAAAATATCATTTTAGTGGCCATGACAGTTATGTTTTCTAGCATAGCTACTTCTCAAGAAGGACTGCCAATATATACAGATTATTTAACGGATAATTACTATTTAATTCATCCATCTATGGCTGGTATAGCTAATTGTTCTAAAATTAGACTAACAGGTAGACAGCAATGGTTTGGGCAAGACGATGCTCCAAAGCTTGTTACGCTCAGTATGAACGGTAGAATTGGAGATTCTCAATCTGCTATTGGAGGTATTTTGTATTCAGATCAAAACGGATATCATTCTCAAAAAGGAGCCTCTTTTACTTATGCGCATCATCTTTTGTTTTCTAGAAGTGAAGCCGATTTAAATATGCTTTCTTTTGGTTTAAGTGCAGGATTTATCCAATATCAATTAGATGAAACTACATTTTTAGATGGTTCTCCAATTTCTGATCCACTCATAAATGGAATTGTACAAAACGAAACTAATTTTAACGTAGATCTGGGATTTTCATATCATTATCTTGATTTTTATGCACATGCTACAGTAAAAAATCTATTGAAAAATTCTGGAATTAATAAGGATGTAGAAATAACAAGTAACTTAAGACGCTATTTGTTTTCTGTAGGAAGCGTGTTTAGTAAATTTGGTAGTGAGTGGAGTTACGAGCCTTCATTAATGTTTCAATATAGAGATTTAACAGAAGAAGCTAGCATTGATTTTAATGCTAAAGTTTACAAGCAAATGGAATTTGGTAAACTATGGGGTGGCGCGTCTTACAGACAAAGTTTAGATGGGGCACAATATTTAAATGGAACCACAGTTAATAGCCAAAAACTAAATCAGATAACTGGAATTTTAGGTACTAATTATAACGACTTTATGTTTGCTTATACTTACACATATCAAACAAATCCAATAGTTTTTACAAGTGGTGGTTTTCATCAATTAACACTTGGTTATAACTTTGGTTGTAGAAGAGAGAAGTATGCATGTAACTGTCCTGCGGTTAATTAATTATACTAAACATATAAAAACAGAAAGCCTGCTATATAGCAGGCTTTTTGTTTTTAGTAATAACCTCCTAAATATTATTTCCAAGTGTATTTTTTCTTCTTAGCTTGTTCTTTTATAGCATTTGTCATAGCGTTTTCTAAGTTGTTAGCTTGTTCGCTCTTTTGTTGAGAAATGTAAATTTTACGTTTTGCGTTTAACGCTTTAATTTCATTTTGAATAGTTTCGCGCGCTTTACTTTTTTCTGCAACATAGGCTTTAATTTCAGATTTTGTTTTGCCTTTTAATTCTGATGGAAGCGCTTTCTCTTCAATATCTTCAATTGCAATTTCTTCTTGATCAACAGCATCAACTAAATCCCAACTTTTATTTTTATATAAATGAGAGCTTTTACTAACAGTTCTTTTTACAGCATTAGCCTTACTATAGCCACTCGCATTCATGTCTTGTTCTGCTTGAAGTGCCATTTTTTGACTTCCTCTAGAACCATATGCTATGTAAGTTTTATTTAATTTCTGATTTAAAATTAAAATAGCATCATCATAAGGCGATGCAATATGTACAGTTGCTCTATTTTGATTTATAGCCATATAGTCGCCATGCGTTAATTGTGCACCATCTTTCCAATGGCTAGAAACACCTTGGTTGTAATCGCCACAAAAAATAGTATTTACAGTAACATCCTTCTCATTAGCATTGGAAGAGGCATCTTTGTAATTTACTTCGCCTTGAGTAAAAGGTTCGTTTCCGGCTATGAAAATAAGTTTTAAATCGTCTGCGTTTTTACCCCAATTTAATTGGTTTAATGAGGTTTGAATAACCTGCCCGCAATACTCATTACCGCCATTTGTGGTTAAAGAAAATAGTTCTTTGGAAATATCATCTAAATCATCACTAAAGCTTAAAACTTGCCTAATGTAACCTTCGCTTCCGTTTAATCTATCATTACCATATTCGTACAAAGCAATTTGTAAATTAGGTTTGTTATTGCCACATTTAGCATAAGATAATTCGTTTACTATATCCCAAAGTTGTGCTTTAGCTTGGTCTATTAAGCCATCCATACTATTACTGGTGTCTAATAATAAAGCCACTTTAATAAATTGTTTATTGGGTTCGTGATGTTCAACTTTAGTATCGTTAAGCGCGACTGCTTGTTTTTTGTTATTTGCATTACAGGAAATAAATCCAATTAAAGCAAAACTTAGTAAGCATGTTTTAAAATAGGTTTTCATGATTTTTTGTTTTTAGATTAATGAGAATTCTTTTAATTACACCGTAAAACTATGTTCAACTTAATTCTTAAAAAAACTAGAATGAGCGAAGTGGGTGTTTTAATGAGTAAACAAACTGTGAAATTGTGTAAAGTCTACTTTTAGGTATTAAAAACAAGTGTTTTTATTAATTAGCCATTTTAATAAACCAAGTAAAGTGCGTAAGTTTATCTGATAAAATAAAGTATGCAGTCGGTTATTAAATTTATATGTGTCGTGTACCTCTCTTTGAGCGGTATGTTTTTATACGCTCAAAATAATACTACTTTGAATAGTGGGCCAAAATTCACAGTTCGAGGTTCTGTTGTTGAGAGTGATACCCAAAAGCCTATTCCAGATGTAAATATTGAAGTTAACGGTGGTGGTTACACCGCAACAGATTTTTTTGGTGAATTTAGAATAGAAGTAAGAGAAGGTGATGAGTTAACCATTAGACATAAAGATTTTGAAACCGTTTTTTATGTTATAAGAAGTAACGAACGTATTAAGGTAGAGGTAGAGCCGAATGATGAAGATCAATCGAAAATCTCAAAGTTTAAATCGATTTCAAGATCTCAAAAAGAGTTGTTCAAGCCTTTAATAGATTCCGCGGAAGCGTATTTAAAAAAGGATGCAAAAAAAAGTATTCAATTTATTGCAGATGCCCTTTCAGAAGCTAATTCAACCAAGCAAAACAGCGAAGCCTATGAGGTTTTAGGCGATATTTATATGTATTGGAAACAATACGATTTAGCGGTTTCTAATTATAGAATTAGTCTGCAGAATACAAAAGCAAATAATGTTTCGCTAAAGCTTGCAAAAGCTTATATGCAGAATAAAAACTATCAAGAAAGCTTACAAACATATAATGAGATTAGTAAAGGTGAATTAACCAATTGGCAATTAACCGATTTATACGAAGGTCTTGGAGATGTTTACTTGTTAACTAAAGCTTATAACCTGTCTGTTGGTGCTTATGAAGATGGTTTAAAAGTGGCACAAAAGCATTTAATAACACCAAAAATAACCGATTTAAACTCTAAAATAGCACAAGCTTATAATGCACAAGGTGAAACACAAAAAGCCGAGGGGTTTTTTAATAAATCGATGGAGTTAGCAAATACTGAAAACAGAAAAAGAGCTGTTGAAGAACAAATTAAAGTAGCCGATTTTAAAAATGAAGCCAATAATTATTCAGACGAAATTGTATTAAGAAAAGCAGCTTTAAATACAATTAATGAAATTGAAAGTGAAACCGACGATATTGATAATGAAAGTCCATTAACACAACAAAAACAAAACTATAAAATTGGGAATGCCTATGCTTCGCAACGCGATTACGAAAATGCCATTCCGTATTTGGAGAAGAGTATTGAGGAAGCCGATAGTAAAGCCGATTTAATTGTTCAGAAAGATGCTACCAGAAGACTATCTGAAGTGTATAGAGACGCAGGGCAATTCAATAAAGCTTTATTAGCCTACCAAGATTATGTGGATTTGGTTGATAAATTGTATACTAAAAAAGAACAAGAAATATCGCAAGCTGCGAGGTTTAGTAAAGATATTGTTAGCAAACAAAACCGAATTTCGAGTTTAGAAAGTGATCGCGAACTCTCCGAAAGTAAATACCAATTATCTGAAGAGCAAGCCAAACGTCAAAAACTGATTATCTACTCATTAATTGGCGGATTAATTCTATTGTTAATTGCAGCTTTCCTAATGTTCAAATATATAAAGCAACAACGATTAGCTAATAATTTATTGGCTCTAAAAAGCTTGCGAAGCCAAATGAATCCCCATTTTATATTTAATGCTTTAAACTCGGTAAATAGTTTTATAGCATCTAATGACGAACGCACAGCAAATAAATATCTAACCGATTTTTCGCTTTTAATGCGAGCCGTTCTAGAAAATAGTGAAGAAGATTTTATTCCGCTAGAAAAAGAAATTAAACTCATAGAACTCTACACCAAATTAGAACATTTTAGGTTTCAAGATAAGTTTGATTACGCCATACATGTAGATGACAGTATAGCGATAAAAGACTTTGTAATTCCGCCCATGTTACTTCAACCTTATATTGAAAACGCTGTGTGGCATGGGTTGAGGTATAAAAAGAGTAAAGGGAAATTAGAAATAAATATTACTCAATCAGTACCCGATGAAATAAAAATCACCATTATTGATGATGGTATAGGTCGTAAACAATCAAAAGCCTTAAAAACCGAAAACCAGCAAAAACAAAACTCAAAAGGCATGGGTAATATTAAAAAACGCGTGTCTATTTTAAACGATATGTATAAGGATAAAGTTGATGTTTTTATTGACGATTTTCAAGATCAAGAAGATGCGGGTACTAAAGTTGTTGTAACGCTTAAAAAGGATTAGAAGCCTCCCTTACCCTCCAAAGGAGGGAACGCTTACTCAGTTGCGATTCATTTTAGTTTAACAATTATTAAAACGAATTCTCCTGTTGAAACAAAAGAATTCCTTCCCTTGTTTAAGGGAAGAGCTTGTAGCGAATTTAATTTCGGTATGCCTTTGTTTGAAGGGGCTTTATTGAGTTAGAGTAGGCAATAAATAATAAAAATAAAGAATAAGAAATATACGTATGAAACTAACTTCTATAATAGTCGAAGACGAAGAAACCAGTAGAGCAATTCTCAAAAATTATCTTAAAAAATACTGTCCGAATGTTACTGTTTTAGGCGAAGCTGCCAATGTTGAAGAAGCTTTGGTTTTAATTCGAAATAACGATTTAGATCTCGTATTTCTAGATGTAGAAATGCCATATGGCAATGCCTTCGATTTACTCGATAAAGTTGGCGACATAAATTTCGAAACCATTTTTGTTACCGCCTATAACCATTATGCGATTGATGCTTTAAACGCACATGCCAGTTACTATTTAATGAAACCCATTTCTATAGACGAGCTTATTAAAGCCGTAGATTATGTTACCGAAATAAAAACAAAAGAAGACGCGCTTCAAGACCAAATATTGGTGCCAAAAACAAATACGGTATCAGGTAAAATTACCATTCCGCAACTTGATGGTTTCGAAATACTTAACACCGCAGATATTCTGTATTGTAAAGCCGACGATAATTACACCGAAATTTATTTAAACAATAATAAAAAGAAAATAGTAAGCAAAACACTCAAGTATTTTGAAGAAGCCTTAACCAATTCGGGGTTTGCCAGAGTACATAAATCGTACTTGGTAAATGTAAACGAAGTTGTTAAATATATAAAAGGAAAGGGCGGAAGTGTTATGTTGAGTAACGGAAAACAAGTTATGGTTTCAGCCTCAAAAAAATCAGAATTATTATCATATTTCAAGTAGTGTAATCCAGCAAATTGAAACAAAATTCATAATTTTACCATTAACAAAACAGTTTTCTAGCAAAGCAAGAAAAACACAAAATTAATGAATTAAAAGGAACTCAAAATTAAGAGCTTCCTTTTTTTAAAGTACTTAATTTATGCCAGTAATAAAAACAGTAAGAGGAAATACACCAGTAATACAAGATGATTGTTTCATAGCCGAAAACGCAACCATAGTTGGCGAAGTCTCTATGGGAAGCCAATGTAGCGTTTGGTTTAGTGCCGTAGTTCGTGGCGATGTTAACTTTATAAAAATGGGTAATAAAGTCAATATTCAAGACGGCGCTGTCATTCATGGCACCTATCAAAAGGCAGGTACAACCATTGGTAACAATGTCTCCATTGGGCATAATGCCTTGGTACACGGCTGTACCATTCAAGATAATGTTTTAGTTGGTATGGGCAGCATCATTATGGATGGTTGCGTAATAGAAAGTAATAGTATTGTGGCGGCAGGCGCAGTAATTACACAAAACACCATTGTGGAGTCCGGAAGCATCTATGCAGGTGTACCCGCTAAAAAAGTAAAAGATGTTAGCGAAGCGCATGTTTCAGGCGAAATAAACCGCATTGCCGATGCTTATATTAAGTATTCAAGTTGGTTTAAAGAATAACTTGTCATCCAGAACTTATTTCAGGATCTCATTATCAATAGTTTTTTTCATTTGGGCGTTACCACAAGGGTCGGGCTTTTTTACTATATCTTTTTATCGTGCCTCAAAAAAGGATGCCGTTTCAATCCCTAACGCACTTACTGTTGCGGCTTACTCATACAATAGATTCAAAGTAAAATAACTTAATGGAAAAAGTGAATTTCAAAAGGATTTATACTTGTTGATTACGTATTTTTTTTCTGATTTTTTAATGATAATTTGCAACTTTTTATTTGTTATATCCACTTGTTAGCGGTAGTGCTTTTTATGTTATAGTTTCTAAAATTTCAACGATTTTTTCATTTTGCACAATATACATTCCTAAACGTTCTTTTGAAATTCCTTCTTTTAATTTATAATCGTAAGTGGGTTTATTATCAACTAGTTTAGAGTTAAAATATTTAAACTGAATATTGTCAGATTTGGATAATTCTGTTGCAACTTCAGTAATATGTGTTGAAACAAAAAAAGTACTTTTTTTAATTTTTGAAAAAGATTCAATAATTAACAAAGACGCATCTGATGCATCTTTAACATTTGTACCTCTAAATAGTTCATCAAAAATCACAAGTAAATTTTTGTTTTCTTTTAATTTAAGTGCTGTTTCTTTTACTCGCTTGACTTCACTATAAAAATGACTTAATCCTTTATTTAAATTATCGGATAAATTTATTGTTGATACAATTCCATTATAAATAGAAGTTGTCATTTTAGAAGCAGGTACAGGAAAGCCTAAATGTGATAAAAATACTGACAGACCTATTGATTTAAGAAATGTTGATTTTCCCGCCATGTTTGGACCTGTTAAAAAAAACATGTTTGATTTCTTATCAATTTCAAAGTCGTATGATTTCGCTTTTTTTAGTAATGGATGAAAAAGTCCAATTACATTTAATTGAGGCTTTTCAGATTCAATATATACTGGAAATGTAAGATTGTTTTTTTTTGCAGTACCTGCAACTGATATAAAAGCATCTATATGATAAACTGACTGTATAAGGTTTACAAGCTCCTTTAAATAACTATTTCTAAAAAAAGCATCTAACTTATTAAGATCATTGAATTTTAATTCTTTACTTGAGTTTATATATTTAATTAAAAAAGGGTTTTTAATTAAATTATCAATTGTTTGAATCTCTTTTTTTAATAATTCGGGAATATTTTTAAGTTTTTCCTTAAGCTTTTTATTTAATTGTTTTAGAAGTATTACAAGTTCCTCAATACCTTTACTAATTAAATAATAATCGTTACTAGGTTTGATTTTATAAGATAGATGATTTATTAATGAACTAAATATATTGTCATTTAAAGAATTTGTTCCTAATTTCAAGTAATGTTCAATATACTCTAATTGACTATAACTTATGGCTAATTCGAAGTCTGAACTGTGAAAGAATTTTATTAATTCACATCTGTTTTTAATTTCTGAAATATCAGTAAGTGGATTATTCATTATTTCATAAAGACAGTTTTTACCACCTTTAGTTTTTGTCATGTCATAATAACTAAAGATTGAACTATCCTCATTATTAAAGATTTCTAAATCATTTTTGGTTTGTTTGTCTAATTCAAATTTCATTCAGATAGTTAGTTGATTTCATATTGCCTATAACGGTCACGTAGTTGAAATGTTGCGTGTTTGTGTGCGAGGATTTCTCGAAGAAAAATCGGAAGCTAGCAAACAAAGCAACTCAAATTGGTTAAGCACAAAATAGCAATTTTTTATATACTACTTTGTTGGCAATAGTACTTAACCTAAATCTATTTCCAATCTTTTGTACAGTTCTATTTTATTCACTTTTCTTATCAATATAATTGCACAAATTAATATTAATATGTAGCCTGTTGATTTTTAAATTAATATCTCCCAAAAAATCCCGTCCGGTAATTTTTTGTCCAAACTTTTAGGAATGATAGTTGTTTTATTTCGATATAGGACATAAGTTAGGCCTCTAAAATCTATTAATGCGTGAATTAAAGAGGGAATGATAATACTTTTAGTTCTTAAAAGCAATGCACAAAATAGTATTCCCGTAAAAAATGCATATACCACTTGTAATGTTATTTCAATAAAACTTACTGAGCTTTGGAATAAATTTAAATAATGAAATAGTCCAAAAACAATAGAAGAAAGTAAAACACTAAAGAATAATGAATATTTCTTACGTTTAAAAAAACTTATAAAATATGGAAAGAGGATACCTCTAAAAAAAAATTCTTCTGCTAAACCTATCAATAGAGACGACATTGCAAGTAAAATCAACTCCAAAATCTTTAAGTTAGAATAGATATTGAAATCTCTAATTATTATGTAAATGAAATAAATAAGAGGTATAAGAAGTAATTTTGGATTAATAAATTTAATTCCATTTTTAATACCATTAAACTCTAGAAGATCGTTTTTTTTTATTAACCAAGCAAAAGTAATAAAAAGTAAAATTAATAAAACTATCGCAATTAGCATGCTAACTACTAATAAAGAATTTTGATTGTTTTTCAATGATTTAGACAATGGAATTCCCAACAAAACAAAAAATACACTATATGGGATTAATAAGCTAGGTATATATTTTGTCTTTCTTTTCATAGGTATTATTGCCAACTCGTTATATAATAAATTTTATTACTGATATCCAGTAAATAAGTCAGGATATAGTAACTTTTTTGTTAACGATATCTCGTAAAGATAATTAATTTTTCTTACAGAAATGCAATTAAAAATCCAGACAATCAACAACAAAATCTTTACCCAAAAGTTGCTTCATAATGTCTTGGTTTCCGTTGGTGTAAAATTCATTTCGAGGTGGTCTAGTTTCAGTATTCAAGAAATCATACTGTTCTAAAACAGCTTTAGTTTGTCGCGCCACAGCTTCACCAGAATCTATAATTTTAACATGTTTTGGAAGCAATTCTACAAGTATCGGGATTAAATAAGGGTAGTGTGTACAACCTAAAACCAAATAATCAATATTGGCCTTAATCATAGGTTCTAAATAGATTTTTAATAGCGCCTTCATTTCTTCAGATTGTAACTTGCCACTTTCAATAAGTTCTACAATACCATCACCAATTTGCTCAACAACTTTAATGTGGTTGGCAAATAGTGTTGATGTTTTAGAAAATAGCGCACTACTCAATGTGCCTTTAGTTGCTAGAATTCCAACAGCATTGGTTTTTGTTTGTAAAGCAGCTGGTTTTATTGCCGGTTCTATGCCAATAAACGGCACGTTGTAGTTAGATCTTAAATAATCAATAGCATTTGTAGTAGCGGTATTGCAGGCCACAACAATGAGTTTACAGTTTTTACTAAGTAAGTATTCTGTGTTTTTTACACTTAAATCGATTATAGCCTCTTTGCCTTTTGGTCCATAAGGGGCATTTGCACTATCAGCTAAATACATAGTGTTTTCGAGTGGTAAAAGCGTATGGATCTCTTTCCATATAGAAGTGCCTCCAACGCCAGAATCAAATATACCAATAGGTTGTGCGCTCATGTAAAAAATAAGTAGTTTAAAAGTCTTTAACTACTTTAATAAAGAAAGTAAGTTAAATATCTAAATGTAGTAAAAATAAAAAAGCCGTCTTTTTTAAAAGACAGCTTTTTATATGTATTAATGTAATTTTATATTAGATACCTAATTGTGCTTTAACATCTGCAAGTATATCTGTACCGTTTGCTACAATTAATGTTGCTCTATCAATTACATAATCGTAACCTTTAGCTTTTGCTACATCGTTAATAGCTTTCATAGCAGCTTCTTGAATAGGCTTGAATAATTCAGCTTCTTTATTTGCTAAATCTTTCTGAGCATCTGCTCTAAATTGCTGAATACGTTGTTGCTTTTCTTGAAGCTCTAAACCTCTTTTTTGGTTTTCTTCATCTGTTTTTGTAGATGCTTCTGCCTCGTATTGCTTAACTGTATTTTGGTATTCTGTAATTGAAGCCTGAATATCTGTTTGATACGTTTTACCTAAAGCTTCAATTTCTGCTTGTGCAGTTTTAGCTGCAGGCATTGCTGAAATTAATTCTTGTGTATTTATATGTGCAACTTTACTTTGTGCTTGTGTAAAGCCTACTGTTGCAATACATAATACAGTTGCTAATAAGAGAGTTTTAATTTGTTTCATTTTTAATGGTATTAAGTGTGTTATAAATTATTATTTGTTACTGTTTATACTGTCTTTTGCCTTTTGGCGATCTTCTAATATTTTCTTTTTTCTTTCTTCTAAGGCTTTTTTTCTTTCAGCTCTTTCAGCTAATTTCTTTTGCCTGTTTTCTTCAATTAGTTGTTCTTTTGTTTTAGTTGCTTCATCAGTTTTTGTTTCAGCAGTTTTATTGGCATCATCAACTTCAGTTTTTACAGCTTCTGTTGTATTACTTCTAGCATCCAATTTAGCTTGTCTTGCCTTTTCTCTATCTTCTATAACTTTTTGGCGTCTAGCTTCTGCTTCTTTCTTTTTAGCTTCTCTAGCTGCTAATATTTCTTGTCTTCGTTTTTCTACAGCACTTTCTCTCTCGGCTTTCTTTTCTTCTAGTGCTTTTTCTCTAGCTTCTAACTCCTCATTTATTTCAGGAATTAATTCTTCGCTTTCGGCAGCTTTACGTTCTGCTTTCGAATTGGCTTGTGTACGTTTAGAGGTTCTTGTAATACTTCTTAAAACCTGTTCGCTTATATCTAGTGATTTACTAGAGTATAACATGGTTGTTTCAGTCTTGTCTAAAATAAGATCATACTTTCTACCTTCGGCCATATCTTGAACGGCTGCAAATATTTGATCCTGTATAGGCTGCATTAACTGCTTTTTTTGAATAAATAAATCGCCATTAGGTCCAAAACGTTTTTGTTGATAGTCTAGAATTTCATTTTCTTCAAAAGTGATGTCCTCTTCGCGTTCGTCAATAAGCTCTTTTGTTAAAAGTGCTTTTTCGTTGCTCAAATCATTTCGCTTTTGTTCAACCGTTGTCAATTTAGATTGAATCTCATTTTTCCATTTCTGAGCTTTGTCTTCTAATTGAGCAGTTGCTTCTTGATATTCTGGAACATTCTCTAAAATATACTCGGTGTCTATATAAGCTATTCTAACTCCTCGTTGGGCATTGGCATAAAAGCTTAGCATAAAAACTAATGTCAGTAAAAAAAGAACGTTATTTTTCATCTGTTTTAATATTTTATAATTTATGGCATATAAATTCTAAAAATGACAGACGATTGTTTTTCTGCCTTTTTGAATTGTATTTTCAAAATTAACGAATTTTAATCTTAAAAATTTGAATTCTCGTGCAAATCATCAAAGTGTTATTAGAAAATATCGTGCCAAAGTGTTTTTTTTGTTTAAAACTGTTGTCCAATTATGAAGTGTGTTTCCCATCCATTTTTAACAGTTTGTCCTGGTAAAGGATCAAAACCATGTCCAAAATCAATACCTAATAAACCAAAGGCAGGCATAAAGATTCTAATACCCAAACCAGCTGAACGCTTAAGGTTGAACGGACTAAAATCTCTAAAGGTATTAGCAGATACACCACCTTCTAAAAACCCTAAGGCATAAATCTTTGCAGATGCCTTTAATGTAATTGGATAACGAAGTTCTAAAGAAAATTTATTGTAAATACTAGAACCATCTTGTGATGCACTTCCAGTAGATTCGTCTAAATGCGTAAGCGATTGGTTTGGGTATCCACGTAATTGAATAACTTCTCTACCGTCTAAAGAGAAATTACCTAAACCATCACCACCTAAATAAAAACGTTCAAAAGGTATAACACCTCTTTCATTATTATAAGCACCTAAAAAGCCAAATTCAATTTTTGGTCTTAAAACCAAATCTTTAGCTAGTTGCGTATACCATTCACCAGAGAATTTTACTTTGTAAAACTCAAGCCAATTATATCTTTTTTGATCTATTTCAGTAATTTCTTCGGTTGCTTCTATATAAGCAAGGTCGGTAGTGCTGGTTGCCGTAGATCGTTTTTCTAAGGCATCATCATAATCTTCAGAAAGTTGTTCGTAATCTACACCATTAAACATTGAATAAGGAAGCGAGAATTTGGCTGTAAAGCTAAAATTAGAACCTCCTGTAGGGAATATTGGGTCTACACTTGTGTTATTTCTACTAAGTCCAAATGTATAAGATAGGTTGTTAGAAAAACCATTACCGAAAGTAAATAAGCCAGTATTATAATTATTTAAGTCGTAACGTTGGTAACTTATAGCTTGAGACAAAGTAAAATAATCGTCTGGCACCTGTAAACGTTTTGCTAAACCAAAAGTAATACCAGTAATATTGAAACTTTTACTTTTATCGGCATTTCCAGTAGTGAAATCGTATAAAAACTGTTTAGTATGAGATAATGATGTTGAAAATTGAACAGGACGTTTACCTCCTAACCAAGGTTCTGAGAATGAAAAACTATATGTTTGATAAAAACGACTGGCTTGTAAACGTAATGCTAGTTTTTGACCATCTCCCATAGGAATTGGTTTATAAGCTTCCTTTTTAAATATATCTTTTATAGAAAAGTTGTTGAATGATAATCCAAGTGTTCCTATAAAACCACCGCCACCATAACCACCTTGCAACTCAATTTGGCTAGACCCTGTTTCTTTAACAGCATATTCCATATCAATAGTACCTTCAACTGGGTTTGGGTTGTTAAAATTAGGCGATATTTCTTGAGCATCAAAAAATCCTAATTGTCCAAGTTCTCTAACTGTACGTACAACATTTGCTTTACTATATAGTTGTCCTGGTCTTGTTCGCAGTTCTCTGTAAATAACGTGGTCGTTGGTTTTATCATTCCCAACTACTGAGACTGAATTAAAATACGCCGGTTTACCTTCAGAAATTCGAACTTCAATATCAATTACATTATTATCTGCGCTTACTTCAACAGGGTTTATACTTGAGAATAAGTAACCATTGTTCTGGTACTGGTTTGTAATATCTTGCGCATCGGGCTTAGTGTCGTCTGCAATTCTTTTTTGTAATAAAATACCATTATAAGTGTCTCCTTTTCTAAGACGTAAAAGTCTACTTAATTGCTCGTTTGTATAAACGGTATTTCCTATAAATTTAATATCACCAAAAGTATAAGGTTCCCCTTCTTTAACGTCAATATGAAGTGATATGGTTTTGTCGTCATTATAGGTTATACTATCTGATAAAATTCGTGCATCTCTATAACCGTTTTCTTTATACGCGTCTATAACATGTCCTAAATCTGCTTGATATGCAGAATCTATAAACTTTGAACGTTTTAAAATTCTAAGACGATTAATTTCCTTAGTGCCTTTCATGCTTTTTCTAAGTTTTTTATCACTTAGAATATCGTTGCCATTAAAAAAGATGTCTTTAATTTTTACTTTTTCGCCTTTATCAATATTAAGAACCATATTTACTCTAGAAGTTTCAATAGAATCTTTTACCTCGATAGTATTTATATGGACTTTAGTGTTAAGAAACCCGTCTTTTTTATATTTTTTTGTAAGGAAGTTTTTGGTAGTAGTAATTAGGTTTTCGGTAACCTTAGTGCCTTTTTTTAGCTTATTATCTTTAACAATACCCTCTACTTTTCCTTTTTTAACGCCATTAACTTTAAGCTCGTTTAATTGGGGTAAGTCGGCTAATTTAATTTGTAAGTTTGCCACATTACCCTCAATTTTGGTGACATAAACTTCAATGTCATTAAATAATTTTGAGTTCCACAGTTTTTTTATGGCATTACCAATATCTTCTCCTGGAATAGCTATTTCTTTACCTTTTCTTAATCCAGAGTAGGTAATAATAGTTTGTTCGCTAAATGCAGTATTACCAGCAACCGTTATTTCACCTAAAACGTACTTTTTACCTTTACTAAGATCTACATCTTGCGCATTAATATTTAAGCAACTGATAAAAACCAGTAGTGTTAAACAATAATTGAAATATTTTTTTGCAGGTAATTTATTAACTAAGTTGTTCACTTGTTTTCCCAAATCGTCGTTCTCTTTTTTGATATTCAATAATAGCTTCATACAAATGTTGCTTTGTAAAATCTGGCCATAAAACACTTGTAAAGTATAATTCGGCATATGCAATTTGCCATAACAAAAAGTTGCTTATACGTTGCTCCCCACTTGTTCTAATAAGCAAATCTACATCTGGTAAATTTTGCGTGTAAAGATGCTCATTTATAATTGATTCATCAATATTTTCCGCTGAAATTATATTATTTTTAACTTTAATACTAATTTCTTTAACAGTGTTTAAGATTTCTTCTCTTGAGCCATAACTAAGCGCAAGTGTTAAGGTCATTCTTGTGTTGCCCTTAGTACTTTCTATAACTTCTGTAAGTTCTCTGTAAACTTTTTTAGGTAATGTGTTTAATGACCCTATTGCAGACAACTTAATGTTATTGTCCTGAAGTGTTTTAATTTCTTTTTTTAATGAAGACACTAAAAGTTTCATTAAAGTTTGTACTTCCAGTTTTGGTCTGTTCCAGTTTTCGGTTGAAAATGCATAAAGCGTTAAATTTTCAACACCTAATTCTGCACAAGCTTCAACAGTTTGTTTCACCGATTTTGTGCCATTTTCATGACCAAACGCGCGCAACATACCTTGTTGTTTTGCCCATCGTCCATTACCATCCATTATAATAGCAATATGTTTTGGGAGTGCTTTTTTTAGTACGTTATTTTTTAAATCCATTTAGTCTACGCAATAACAAGGGTTTTCTCCAAATGTATAAGTAAGTGTTATTCCTGAAAACACATACCAATCTCTATTATTTATATTTCCAAACCGGAACTGTTGTAATTCATTTGCATCTGGTACACTTCCATCAAGCTCATCTGAAAATGTGTAACGCGCTCCAACTTCAATACCTAAGATAAAGTTATCCATGAAATTAGTTTTAAAACCTAACGCCATAGGGATACCAAAGGCCCAACTAGATGTGTTCTCTGGAGTTTGAATATTATTTGCAAAATAGTGATTATCATGATATGCAACGGTAATGCCTGAATATATATATGGTGTTCCCAGCCTTTTTCCAGAATGTAAGTTGAAATCTAGAAAAGTAAAATCCATGCCTAATGAGAGTTCTGTGATTTTGGTAGAAAACTCATAGCCTCTCTGAATACGTCTTGGATCGTCTGAATTGTTATCTATACCTTCTAGTTCGCTAAAAATTAATGAAGCGCGGTAAGAGTGTCTTTTACTTCTATTCCATCTATACATACCACCAATAGCTAATTGGTTTGGTGATATATAATCGGTAGCACCTACATCTCCAATAAAATTACTGCCTCCTAAAAAAACACCAATTTCATTAATTTGTGCACCGCTAAATTGGATGCTTAAAATGCTTAATATCAATATGGTTAAATGCCTCATAAATATTCAAAAGTTTGCAAATATAATAAATAAGATTAGCCTATAATAATTTGAGTAGTATAGTATTAGTGTAAAACTAAATTTCTTTTAAAATATTGTTATGATTTTATTCATTGTTTAGCGTAATATGCGATTTTTTGACAGAATAGCAATTGTTTAGTTTATAAATTTTAATTTGTTAGGTAACTGTAAACTTAAAACATCAAATTAGTTTGTGTTAGGGATTGTAGTAGACAGCCAAAAGCTTGACGAAGGAGGCGTGAGGACTTGGTGCGAAATATTTAGGTTCTTGAATTCAAAAATATAAAATAGAATTACATGAATAATAGCTCTACTCTTGTGGTAATCGGCCGGCCGGCTAGCGCCAAAAAAACTATTTATTACGTTTGTCTTCGCCCCAAAGTAATTTTTTTCTTAGGGTGTCTAAAAAGCTTTCGTTTAAAAGATCTATCATTTTAATTTTGAAATTTGCTTTTTTAATTTTGATAAGTGTACCGTTATCTAATGTTGCAATTCTAGAATCTAGCGATATTAAATGTTGTTTTTCTCTACCGTGTACTCTTAAATGCACTTCTGTTGAATCTGGAATTACTAGAGGGCGCGCGCTTAGATTATGTGGTGCAATTGGTGTTAATACAAAACTATTTGATCCAGGTGTTATTACGGGGCCGCCACAGCTTAAAGAGTAGCCTGTAGAGCCTGTAGGTGTTGATACAATTAAGCCATCGCTCCAGTAGGAATTTAGAAATTCGTCATTTAAATACGTGTCTATGGTAATCATAGCCGTGGTATTTTTTCGGCTTACTGAAATTTCATTTAATGCAAAACTCATGGCTTCAATATCTTTGTTGCCAGTAGATGTTTCAACTGTTAAGAGGCTACGTTCTGAGATTCTATATTTGCCGTCAATAATATCTTGTACCGCTTTCTCTATAGCATTAACTTGAATGGTTGCTAAAAACCCTAACCGTCCTGTGTTTATACCTATTATAGGAATGCCCAAATCTTTAACAAACATGGTGGCTCTTAGAATGGTACCATCGCCTCCAATACTAACTAGAAAGTCAAAACTTGAATCTAGCTCTGTAAATGTTTTGTACTTGTGGTAGTCTTTTATATTGTGGGGTTCCTTGTCTATAAGTTTATGAAACTCTGTTTCTATATAGGCTTCTATACCTTGATTTTCAAGAAAACTGAAAAGTGTTTCAACCGATGATGGTGTAGAAACATTATAATATCGTCCAAAAATGGCAACCTTCATAAATTGGAATTACATGTTTAAATATTTCTTTAAATAATCTGAGCGTTCTTTTAGACTCTCAATATAACCATCTTCTTCATGGCCAGATACTATATTATAACTATACCTACGGAAGGTTTGTATAACATCATTAAGTCCTGTGTTACCTATTTTTAATGTTATTTGCGCTAAATCAGTATTCATTTTGGATATAAAAGCGCCTAGTAATTTCCCGTCGTTAGATTCTACAATTTGGCTAATTTCACTAAACGAGTAATCGTTAATTCCTTTTTCAACAACTAGTATACCGCCAGCTTCAGAGAAAAAAGGAGATTCACTAAATAAACTAATAACATCATTAAGTTCATAATAGCCTAAATATTCATTTTGTTCATTTAAAACGGGCATTATGTTGGCTGAGTTTACTGCAAAAGCTTCTAAAACATCTAGCCAGAGCGTTGTGTTTCTCACATAGAAATCTTCTAGGGCATATAAATATTCACTAACTGGATTACCGCTATCAAAGCAATGCGCATCAGCTTCAGAAAAACACCCTAAATAAGCTCCTGTATCATTTTTTACGGGAATATGAGAAAAAGTAAGCTGATTAAAAAGCTGTTGTAAATCGCTTACCTTACTAACGTTACTTAGTGGTTTTATGTCGTTTATAATAAGTTCTGAAAGTTTCATTTGTGGTGTCTATTACTTTTATTCTTTCAAATGTAGTTTACAAATTGTTTTACTAAATTCAAATTAAATTTATAGTTAAGGTCGGTTCGTTGTATCTATAAATAGAACTGCAAATTAATCAAAAAAATAGTATCTAAGCCTATTCTACTTTGTATTTTTGCATAATTAGTTTGAAGGTTTTGCATTGAAGCGAAAATTAAAAGAAGGATTTTTTAGCCAATGTTAAAAGTTTCTAATTAATTATATTTTAAAAATAGATTTATGACAAAGCTAAGTGTTAATATTAATAAGATTGCAACCTTAAGAAATTCTAGAGGTGGTGATGTGCCTAATGTTGTTCAATTTGCAAAAGATGTGCAGCGTTTTGGTTCAGAAGGTGTTACTATCCATCCAAGACCTGACGAAAGACATATACGTTATCAAGATGCTCGCGATTTAAAATCTGAGGTTTATACGGAATATAATATAGAGGGTAATCCTGTAGAATCTTTTATGAATCTGGTTTTAGAGGTTAAACCAACACAGGTTACTTTGGTGCCAGATGCTGTTGATGCTATTACTAGTAATGCAGGATGGGATACTATTAAACATAAAGATTTTTTGGTTGATGTTATAAAAGAATTTCAAAATAACGGTATTAGAACGTCTATTTTTGTAGATCCTGTTTTAGAGCAAATTGAAGGTGCAAAAGCAACAGGAACAGATAGGATTGAATTATACACAGAAGCTTACGCTCATCAGTACAGTTTAGGTAATAAAAATGCAATTACTTCTTATTCTGAAAGTGCTGAGCTAGCGAATAAATTAGGTTTAGGTATTAACGCTGGCCATGATTTATCTCTAGATAATATTAAATTTTTTAAAGATAATATTCCAGGATTGTTAGAAGTTTCTATAGGGCACGCTTTAATAGCAGAAAGCTTATATTTAGGTGTCGAGAATGTTATTCAAATGTATTTACATAAACTGAGGTAAAAAGCCCTTCCTTATTCCTTCCCAAAGGGAAGGAGACACTCAAACGGAATATAGATTTAAAAAAAATAAACGTAAGAGTGATTAGGGCAAATTAAAAAACAATAGTAAAAAAAATAACAGTTTCCCTCCGTTTGGAGGGATTAAGGGAGGCAATATGATTTTACATTCAAATATTTTAGGTGAAGGAAAACCCTTTGTAATTTTACATGGGTTTTTAGGAATGAGTGACAACTGGAAAACACTAGGTAGTCAATTTAGTGAGCTAGGGTATCAAGTGCATTTAGTAGATCAGCGTAACCACGGAAGAAGTTTTCATGACGATGAATTTAATTATGAAGTACTTGCAAAAGATATAAACCACTATTGTATTGAACATGATTTGACAGACATTGTTTTATTGGGACACTCAATGGGCGGAAAAACGGCTATGCTTTTTGCTGCCGAATATCCAGAATTAGTTTCAAAATTAATAGTCGCAGATATTTCTCCGCGTTTTTACCCAGTACATCATGATGCGATATTAAATGGATTGAGTGCATTAAACTTTAATGAAATTAAGAGCAGAGGTGAAGCAGACAAGGCTTTAAGTAGTTATGTGTCTGAAGCAGGAATACGCATGTTTTTGCTGAAAAATTTATATTGGGTTGAAAAAGGTAAATTAGGTTTACGTATAAATTTAGAAGTTTTGAAAAATGAAGTAGGTGAGGTTGGTGAATCTTTACCTAGTTATTCAAGGTTTGAAAAAGACACGTTATTTTTGCGCGGAGACCGATCAGAATATATTGGTGTTGGTGACGAACGTATTATAAAAAATCATTTTTCAAAAGCAGAAATTGTTACCATTTCAAACGCAGGACATTGGTTGCATGCCGAAAACCCTAAAGATTTTTATGAAGCTGTGAATAATTTCGTAAATTCATAATCAAAATTTGAAACCATGAAAATTATTTTAAGATTATTACTAAACGCAGTAGCAGTATTTGCGTTAGCAAACATATTAACAGGTGTAAGTGTTGATGGGTATTTGTCTGCAATTATTGTAGCCATTGTTTTATCAATACTAAATCTTCTAGTAAAACCACTTTTGGTTATTTTAACTTTACCCGTAACCATAATTACTCTGGGTTTATTTTTATTAGTAGTAAATGGATTAATTATTCTATTAGCAGATAAATTTATTGATGGATTCTCAGTTGCTAGTATTTGGTGGGCTATATTATTTAGCATCTTGTTATCTATTCTACAATCGCTTTTGCAGTCATTCTTAAAGACCGATAAGAAATAGTTAATCGCCTCTTGTAAATCAGCTAATTAAAACTTTGTGGGATGCTGAAAATGTTGTACTTTTGCCCTCCAATTTTAGGTATACTAAAAATCAATTTTTAAAATGAATATTACAAGAGAAAACGTTGATGCATTAAATGCTGTAGTAAAAGTAGATATCGCTAAAGAAGATTATAGTGATAAAGTAGAAAAAATCTTAACAGATTACCGTAAAACAGCAAACATTCCTGGTTTTAGAAAAGGTCATGTACCAATGGGTATGGTGAAAAAGCAATACGGAAAAGCTGTTTTAGTTGATGAGGTAAATAAACTTTTACAAGACGCTTTAAATAAATATTTAACTGAAGAAAAACTTGATGTTCTTGGGCAACCATTGCCAAAAACTCAAGATGAAATTGATTGGGATGCTGATAAATTTTCTTTTGAATTTGAATTAGGACTTGCTCCAGAATTCAAAGTTGAACTAAAAAGTAAAAAAGCGATTACGAGTTACAATATTGTTGCAGATGATAAAATGATTGATGAGCAAGTTGAGCGTATTCAAAAACAATACGGAAAACTAGTTTCTCAAGATACAGTTGCTAAGGATAGTGAAATTACTGGTGCTTACACAAACGAAGAAAAAGAAATTGACAATACAGTAACACTTACCTTAGATAAATTTAAAGGAAAGTCTACTGCAAAACAATTTATTGGAGCTAAAGTTGGCGATGTTATCACTTTAAAAACAAAAGGGCTTTTTGAAGATGATCATGAATTAATGCATGCACTTAAATTAGGTCATGATGATATTCATGGTTTAGATATCGAAGTTAATTTTACAATTTCTGAAATTAACCAACGTGAGTTAGCAGAGTTAGATCAAGAATTATTCGATAAGGTTTTTGGCCCTAAAGCAGTAACTTCTGTAACAGAGTTGAAAAGCAAAATAAAAGAAGATGCTGAAAAGCAATTTGTTCAACAAGCAGACCAAAAGTTGTTGAATGATGTTACTGAATATTTAGTAGACAATACAAAATTTGATTTACCAGCAGAATTCTTAACAAAATGGATGCAAACTGCAGGTGAACAAGAAATGGATGCGGTTCAAGCTAAAGAAGAGTATGAAAAGTCTGAAAAAAGCTTGCGTTACCAGTTAATTGAAGGTAAATTGATTGAAGAGAATAACGTTCAAGTAACTATGGACGATATTAAAAATCATGCTAAAGAAATGATTAAAGGTCAAATGGCTCAGTTTGGACAAATGAATCCTTCAGATAAAGAGTTAGATGATATTGCTGCACGTGTATTAGGAAATCAAGACGAAGCACGTCGTATTTCAGAGCAATTAGTATCTCAAAAATTACTAAACGTTTATAAAGAAAAAGCAAACCTTAAAGTTAAAGAATTAAGTTACGAAAACTTTGTTAAAGAAGTTTATGGTGATAAATAAATAATAATAATTGTTTATCTTTAAGCGCTTATGTCTAATAGACTTAAGCGCTTTTTTCTTAAAACGAAACATATTAAATAATTGATTTTAAACTCATCTAAATGTGTTTCAAGGGTTTAGATGAATCAAATAAAAAAAAGACTATGGATTACGCAAAAGAATTTGAAAAATTCGCCATAAAAGATCAAGGGATAAGTAGCACATATTACAATAAAATTATAAGTAGTATGTATCCAACTAACTTAACACCTAATATTATTGAAGAGCGTCAAATGAATATTGCTGTATTTGATGTATTCTCTCGTTTAATGATGGATAGAATTATTTTTCTAGGTACTGGAATTAATGATCAAGTAGCAAATATTGTTCAAGCGCAACTTTTATTTTTAGAAAGTACAGATGCAAATAAAGATATTCAAATTTATATAAATTCTCCAGGAGGAAGCGTTTATGCAGGTTTAGGTATTTATGATACTATGCAGTTTATAAAGCCAGATGTTGCAACAATTTGTACAGGTATGGCTGCTTCAATGGGTGCTGTATTATTATGTGCTGGACAAAAAGGTAAGCGTAGTGGTTTAACACATTCTCGAGTTATGATACACCAACCATTAGGAGGGGCTCAAGGTCAAGCAAGTGATATTGAGATTACAGCTAGAGAAATTTTAATCCTAAAAGAAGAACTTTACAAAATTATTAGTAAGCATTCAGGTCAAGATTACGACAAAGTTTATGAAGATAGTGATAGAGACTATTGGATGAAGTCTGATAAGGCTAAAGAATACGGAATGATTGATGAGATTTTGGCTCGCAAATAAATAATTTGTAATTTTAAAGAATTGTTATAGAGGGATTTATAATGTTTCATTCCCCAAAAATAAATAATATTAATGGCAAAGGAAGAATTAGAATGTTCGTTTTGCGGTCGTAAAAAACCAGAAACAAACTTGTTAATAGCAGGACTAGATGCTCACATCTGTGATAGATGTATAGAGCAGGCACATGGTATTGTGATAGAAGAGTCTAAGCAGAGTGATAGTAGCGATTTATCGGCAGAGTTAAAACTTCGTAAACCTATTCAAATAAAAGGGTTTCTTGATGAATATATTATAGGACAAGGCGCCACTAAAAAAGTGATGTCTGTTGCTGTATATAATCATTATAAGCGATTATTGCAACCTCCAACAAAAGACGATATTGATATTCAAAAAAGTAATATCATTATGGTTGGGCAAACAGGTACGGGTAAAACATTAATGGCAAAAACTATTGCTAGAATGTTAAATGTACCATTGGCTATAGTTGATGCTACTGTATTAACAGAAGCTGGTTATGTAGGTGAAGATGTAGAAAGTATATTAACACGTTTACTTCAAGCTGCAGATTATAACTTAGAGAAAGCAGAAAAAGGTATTGTGTTTATTGACGAAATTGATAAGATTGCTCGTAAAAGTGATAATCCATCAATTACGCGCGATGTATCAGGTGAAGGGGTACAACAAGCTTTATTAAAACTTTTAGAAGGAACTGTTGTAAATGTGCCGCCAAAAGGAGGGCGTAAGCATCCAGATCAAAAATTCATTGAAGTTAATACTGAGAATATTTTATTTATAGCAGGCGGAGCGTTTGATGGTATTGAACGTGTTATCTCAAAGCGTTTAAATATGCAAGCTGTTGGTTATAGTGCTTCTATGTCTGATGAAGTTGTTGATCAAGAACATTTACTTCAATATATTATTCCAAAAGATTTAAAAGACTTTGGTTTAATACCTGAGATTATTGGTCGTTTACCTGTATTAACGTATATGGATCCACTAGATGCAGATACACTTAGAGCGATTTTAACAGAGCCTAAAAATGCCATTATAAAACAATACAAAAAGTTGTTTGAAATGGATAAAATAGAATTTACTATTACAGATGGTGCATTAGACTTTATAGTTGGAAAAGCTATCGAATATAAATTAGGAGCAAGGGGTTTACGTTCGCTTTGTGAAGAGATTTTAACCGATGCCATGTTTGAGCTTCCAAGTAGTAACGAGAAAAAATTAAATGTTACTAAAGCGTATGCCGAAGAAAAATTAACTAAAACAACCTTAAAGAAACTTAAGGCAGTTTCTTAAAAGAGTCGTTAAATTAATAAATAAAAAACCACGCTACAGGCGTGGTTTTTTTGTTAGGGATAATTAATTAATAAATGGATATCTATATAAAACTGTTTATTTCTGTTTCTAAACTGATGTAAAAGTATACTTAATAAGTAGTTGAAAAAAGGCGTTTTTAGGCCTTTTAGACTATAAGACGAAATATTCGTTCAAAAACTTTTTTAGTTACACGTTGCCGATTTTAATGTTTTTAATCGGTGAATTTAGTCAGTAATAACAAACTCAACACGCCTGTTAGTCTGTAAGTCTTTATCAGAACAATTGTTTTTACAATCTACTAAGGGTTTAGTTTCACCATAACCTTTTGATATTAATCGGTTTTTAGAAATTCCATTTTTAATTAAATAGTTTACAGCAGATTCAGCACGTTTTTTAGATAGATTTAAATTGTAACTATCTCTACCTTTATTATCAGTATGTGCATTAATGGCTAATTTTATCTCAGGATGTTCCTTTAAAATTTTTATAACTTTATTTAAAGAAATGAATGATTCTTCTTTTACACTATATTTATTAAAATCAAAGTAAATATTTTCTAAAATAATACGCATTTCATTCTCAACTTTTGCAATAACGGGAGCAGTTGTATGAAGTTTAATGTTTTTTCGGTAGGTTGTATTACTACCGCTGCTTGCAAAAAATTTGATTGATGCATCTTTAAAACCATCTTTATATGTTGAAAGAGTATAAGTTTCAAAAGGTGTAACATTAAAACGGTATGTTGCGTCTTCTGATGTAATAGTTCTTCCTAATTCTATATCATCTTCATCTTTTAACACAATAACAGTATTTGGTAGTTTAATTTGAGTTTCTAAATCAAGAATTTCACCTTGTATAGACTGAATTACTTCATCATTTACTGCAGTATAAATGTCATAGCTGCCTTTTCCATATTGTCTATTGGAAGATAAATAGCCTTTGTTTTTAGCAGCTAAAAAATAAGCGATTTCATCATAAACAGTATTTATTGTGTTACCCATATTTCGAGGTGTTTTGAACCCTTTAGCAGTAATTTTACTTGTAAAAAGATCAAAACCTCCAATGTTGTCGTGGCCTTTTGATGCAAAATATAAATACCTGTCATCTAAGGAAAGTGCAGGGTATTTATCATCTAAAGGTGTGTTTATAGAATTTCCAAGATTTTTTGGAGTACCTAAAGAACCATCAGCTTTAATGTCTGAAACATATAAATCATATCCACCAATAGCATCTGGGAAATTTGCTGAAAAATAAAGCTTATCGCCAGAATGATTAACAAAAGGAGTTTCAATAGATACATTACTTTTGTTTATGCTTAATAATTCATTATTAATCCAATTACCATGTGAGTCTTCTTCTAAATCAGCTTTGTAAATTTTAAAATCAAGCGAACTAGCTTTACTACTTCTAGTATAATAAACTGTTTTTTCATTTGGCGAAAATGTTAATTGATCTTCACTAGCATTAGTATTCAAAATTCTACTAAATAAATAAGGTGAGCTTAATGCCCCATTTTTATCGATATCTAAACAAAATAATTCTTTGTAAGCCTCATTAGTATTTGGGTCTATTTTAGCAAAACCACCCAATTTTTTAGAAGACACCATTATTAACTTATTTCTAAAAAAGCCAGAGCCAATTTCAGAATAACGTGTGTTTACACCAGCATCTAAAAGTTCAAAATTAAAACCATTAGATTTTATTAAAACGGCTTTATTTAATTTAGGAAATGAATTTAAGTTGTTAAACGAATTGCTATTTGAAGCTATTAAATTTGAAGGGCCTTGGGCTAAAATAAAATTATAGGTAAGGCATACTAAAAAACACAGATATGCTTTCATTTTGAGAGGGTTAAGGATTAATTGCCTGTAAATATACAATGTATCTAAAAAACCACTAATTTTTTAGATTAAAGGACTCTTAAAATCGTTAACACATTGTTTTAGAGGGGTTTCTGACAGTTTGATCAAGCGTTTAGCTTTAATAAGTCGTCTAAATAATCTCTAGTATTTGAAAGTCTAGGTATTTTATGTTGTCCACCTAATTTATCATTCTGCTTTAACCAATCATGAAATAATTGGTGTCGTGCAATGTTTATTTTAGGCTTATTTAAAGTAATGTTGTTATAGCGTTTAGCTTCATAATCAGAGTTTAAAGCTTTTAATGCATTATCAAACAATTCATTAAAGTAATTGATGTCTTTAGGGGGCGTTTTAAATTCAATTAACCATTCGTGTGCACCTTTTTCCTTTCCTTCCATAAATATAGGTGCCGCGGTAAAATCTACAATTTCAGCTTTGGTACGTTTACAAACCTTTTTTAATGCGTTTTCTGCATTTTCAATAATTAATTCTTCTCCAAATACATTGATATGATGTTTGGTTCGGCCAGAAATTTTTATTCTATATGGGTTTAATGAAGTAAATCGTACAGTATCTCCAATTTTATAACGCCATAGTCCGGCGTTGGTTGTAATGATTACAGCATAGTTCTGATTTAATTTAACCTCGCTAAGCGGAATTGCCTTTTCTTCTGATGTTGCATATATATTCATGGGAATAAATTCGTAAAAAATCCCATAGTCAAGCATGAGTAATAATTCGGAAGAATTGTTCTGGTCTTGAATGGCAAAAAATCCTTCTGAAGCATTATACGTTTCGTAATATCTAAAGTCTTTTTTAGGTAATATTTTTTTGTACTGGTCTACATAAGGTGTAAAACTTACTCCGCCATGAAAATAAGCTTCTAAATTTGGCCAAATATCATGCAGGTTTTCTTTACCTGTAGTCTCTAAAACATTGTTTAATAATACTAACATCCAAGACGGGACACCTGCTAGACTCGTAACGTTTTCATTAATAGTTTCGTTTACAATAGCTTGCATTTTATGTTCCCAATCGCTCATTAACGAAACTTTGTTACTAGGCGTACTGCTAAACTCTGCCCAAAAAGGCATATTGTCTATTAAAATAGCCGACAAATCTCCAAAAGCTGTTCCGTTTTCTTTATAGAGTTCTTTGCTTCCTCCTAAGCGTAAACTTTTACCATTAAAAAGCTGCGAGTTTTCATTGTTATTTAAATACATACACAGCAAATCTTTGCTCGCTGCGTAATGGCAATCTTCAAGAGATTCTTGACTAACAGGAATAAATTTACTTTTAGCGCGTGTTGTGCCACTAGATTTTGCAAACCATTTAATTGGTGTTGGCCAAAAAATATTACCTTCTCCTTGTCTAGAACGTTCGATAACATCTTGCCAACCATCATAATTTTTAATAGGAATGCGCTCTGCAAAAGTTTTGTAATCTTTAATAGAATTGAAGTCGTATTGCCTGCCAATCTCTGTGTTTTTTGCAAAGTCTATTA
This sequence comes from Algibacter sp. R77976, assembly GCF_044594645.1. Classification (GTDB taxonomy): domain Bacteria; phylum Bacteroidota; class Bacteroidia; order Flavobacteriales; family Flavobacteriaceae; genus Algibacter_B. The sequence continues at coordinate 510,080 of NZ_CP138989.1, read as the reverse complement.
AGCTTAAAAGCAGCTCGTTCTGTACTTCATTTGGGTATTTTAAAAACAATTCTATTTGATGAAAACGCTTTTTTAAAAACCATGATGCAATAGAATTTACTAAGGGAATTGACATATTTATTCTATCTTTATTTTTTTAAAAATAATACTTTTTTTTATGACCTACCAAGGTGTTTTAACAAAAATGGCAACAGAGTTTGAAAGTCCCATTCAATACTATCTAGTTTTTGAAAACGATTTTTTAAATATGAATCAATTATTAGATAAAAATGTTACCATTCAATTTATAAAATACCAATGTTTAAACTGCGGTTTAGATAAGCCTATTTACCGACAAGGTTTTTGTAAAAGCTGTTTTTTTGATATTCCTCAGGCCGCAGATTGGATTATGCGACCAGAATTAAGTACTGCACATTTAGATAAGGAAGATCGCGATTTAGATTACGAAAAGAAAGTCCAATTACAACCGCATATTGTGTATTTAGCAAACTCAAGTAATGTGAAAGTGGGTGTTACTAGAAAAAGCCAAGTGCCAACACGATGGATAGATCAAGGCGCCCATGAAGCTATTGAAATTGTAGAAGTGCCTAATAGGTATTTAGCAGGTATAACAGAAGTCGCATTGAAAGATCATGTAGCCGATAAAACAAATTGGCGTAAAATGCTTAAGAATGATGTTGTAGATGAAAGTTTAGAAGCTTGGAGAGATCGTTTGAAACAATATATTCCAGATGAAGCTAAAGTTTATTTTATTGAAAATAATAAGGAAACCAATATAGACTTTCCTGTAATTGCGTATCCTGAAAAACCAAAGAGTCTAAATATTAAAAAAGAACATCTGTTTTCGGGTAAACTAGTCGGCATTAAAGGGCAATACCTCATTTTTGAAGACGAAACGGTGTTTAATATTCGATCTAATGAGGGGCTAGTGGTACAACTATCTATTAATTAATTTTAAAGAATTTTTAACAAGATAGATTAAGAATAATTTACTGGTATTTAGTAACTTGTAAATAAAAAATGAAAATTCCAGTAATGTTTTATGTTGCGCTTACTACATTTATGTTAGTAATGCTAACGGTAATGGCGGCTATGAATATAGCGTTTTCATGGGTATTCTACACCATGTGTTTAGGGCAGGTTTTAGTTGTAATTATGACTTTTAAAGTTTTGAAAGAGAAATACTTTACAGATAAAACTTTTGAAAATTTTTACGAGGACAAGCCAGTAAATTATAGAAAGTAACTTAATAAAAAAAAACCACAACATATACATACTATGTGTGGTTTTTTAAATTTTTAGATTAAAGAACGATTAAATATCTTCTTGATCTCTTAAATTTTGAATATAAGCTGCTTTTTGAACTTCACGACGTCTTTTTACAGATGGTTTTGTAAAGAATTGACCTTCTCTTAAGTTCTGCATTACTTTAATATTTCTGTGCTTTCTTTTGTAGCGTTTTAGCGCTCTCTCGATGTTTTCACCATCTTTAACTATAATTTTTAACATATGCTTTTATTTTGTACTTTTTCTTAAAATCTAAAACGGTTTGCAAATTTGCGGTTTTTAAAAATAAAAACCTAATTTATAACCTTTGTTTTTTAGGTTATCCTAAATAAGTTCTCAGCACTTTGGTTTTTGAAGCGTGACGTAATTTGCGAATACCTTTTTCTCTTATTTGTCTTACACGTTCTCTTGTTAACCCAAAAGCATCTCCAATTTCCTGAAGACTTTTAGGTGATTTTACACTTATTCCAAAATAATGACGAATAACTTCAGCTTCTTTTTCAGATAAGGTTTCTAAAACACGATTAACTTCTAGGTTTAGAGAATCTCTCATTAAATCTGCATCTGGTCTTGGGGCTTCCTGGCCTTGAACAACATCATATAAATTAAACGTTTCTCCTTCTTTTAAAGGTGCATCCATTGATACGTGTCGTCCTGAAATTTTCATAGATTGCTTTACATTATCTACTGTTAAATCTAGGTTTTGAGCTATTTCTTGGGCGCTTGGAGGACGTTCGTTAGCTTGTTCTAGATACGAATAGGCTTTATTAATTTTATTTATTGAGCCAATTTTGTTTAATGGCAACCTAACTATTCTAGATTGATCTGCTAATGCTGATAATATGGATTGACGAATCCACCAAACGGCATAGGATATAAATTTAAAACCTCTTGTTTCATCAAAACGTTTTGCTGCTTTTACTAAGCCAGCATTGCCTTCGTTAATTAAATCTGGAAGTTTTAAACCTTGATTTTGATATTGTTTTGCAACTGAAACCACAAATCGTAAGTTAGCTGTTGTGAGTGTATCTAATGCTTTTTGGTCGCCTTGTTTTATTCGTTGTGCTAATTCCACCTCTTCTTCGGCGGTAATTAATGGTATTTTACTAATGTCTTGTAGGTATTTGTCTAGCGATTTAGATGCTCTGTTGGTAACTTGTTTCGTGATTTTTAATTGCCTCATATATTATAAAAAAGATTTAAAGATTATACGTTCTTATAACTTAACTAAATAAATGAGAAAACCTAATAAAATGGATGTTTTTGTTTAAAAACGACGTAAAATTGATTGAAAATTAGTGTTTTTTGACCGTTTTTTTTGGTTTTTGACCTTAGTTGATTTTGTTGAGGTTTAGTGTGAGAACTTATTTTAATAGATAAACTTGCGTTAGGGATTGCAAAGGAAAGCCCACAGCTCCCTTTTTTGGGAGCGAGGACTTGTAATGGAAAGCCCGACCCTTTGGGTAACGCCCAAATATTATTTTACCGTATCTTTTTCTTTTTTGCCAAATAAACCACCAAGTACGTTTTTAACGGTTTCTTGAGTTTTTGTATTTGGTGTGGTAGTTGTTTTTGTAGTATCTGTAGTTTTGTTGCCTCCAATAATGTCTCCTAGAACCTCTTTAATGGCATCGTTTTGTTTCTGTTTTACAGAATCGGTTTTTGTTTTGTTACCACCAATAACATCGCCAATTAAATCTTTAACTTTGTCTTTACCTTGGTTGAGTAATTTTTGTTTTTGAATTTCTATAAGTTGTTTTGTTAGGTTGGAAACACCACTTTTTAAATCGGTTTTTACGGTTGGGCTTGTGTAACTACCACCAATGTTTGCTGTTACTGGAATGGTAATATTACTTGCTTGTGGATCGTTTATTTGCCCAATAAGTTTGTTTATGTCGCTACCTAAATATTTTGCAGGTACATTAAAAACGGCGCTGTAATTAATGGTTTTATCGAATCCATGAGAGCCAGAAACAGAAATTGCAATGTCTTCATATTTTAAATTAAAAGGGCTTACACTAACTTTTCCGCTGGCGAAATCTAGTTTGGTTTTTAGGTCTTTTAAATCTAGTTTATCAAAATCTATAAAGCCTAATGCGCCGTCTAATTTGTTGAATAATTCGCCTTTGTTTTCGCTTATTTTTGTAGTTAATAACTCTGCTAAAGCATTACCAGAAACGGTATTTAAATTTGGTGAGAATTCCTTATCTAGTTTTCCTGAAATGTTGATGTTTGTATTTAACTTTCCGTTAAGTAAAGTAGCTATTGGTGCTAATTTTTTTAATAAGTCTAGGTTTTTGAAGGATTCTGCTATGTCAAAACCATTGGCGCCTAAGTTTAAATTAAATGTTGGTGTCTCCTCTTTTGTTGACACATCGCCTGAGATTGATAAAGCGCCATCAAAAATACTAGAGGTCATGTTTTGAAGTTTAGCTTGTTGGTCTTTTATATAAAGTGTGCCAGTAACGTTTTGTAGGTTTAAATTATCGTAAACTACGGTTTTAGCATTGGCATTTATGGTGCAATCTAAAAATGCTGGAATTTTTAAAGATTCTGTATCGCTGGTGGTTTTGTTTTCTGCAGAGGATGCATCTTCAGTCATAAAATCACTTACTTTAAATAGGTTAGAATTCACATTAAAATTTCCTTTTAAAGTATTATCACTTAGTAAAAACCCTAATAAGTTGTTTATAGTACCTGTAGCATTTAAATCGCTTTCTCCTGTTTTAGCTTTAAAACTGTTTAGAGATACGGTTGCAGGCTTAAAGGTCATGTCTGCATGAGAAATATGAATGGGATTTACAATATCTTCTGATGAAAAAACAAAATCGTCAATGCTTGCCGATCCGTTATTTTTAATACGTGTGTATGCGTTAGTTTCAATCGCATTCATATCAAAAGCTGTGTTTAGTTTCGCTTTTAAAATACCTGTAAGTGTATTGTCTAACTCTACAGGATAAGCTTTTGTAATGTTTGCTAAGTTTAAAATACCATCTAGATTCGCATTTACTAACATGTTTTTGGTGATATTTTTTATGGTAGCCGAAGATTTAAAAACATCGTCATCAATTTTAAAATTTAATGTTTTAATGTCTATGTAAGTGTCATCTACCTTTCCAGTTGTGTTTTTTATTTCGGTATTAATAACAATGTTTTCAACACGTTTTGGTAAATCTGGATATTTAAATGATGCGTTGTTTGATGTGATGCTAATATCTAAATTAGGAATAGTTTCATCTGAACTTAATCCTTTTACGAGGCCTTTAATTTTAAAATCTCCAGAGGTTTCTACGTTTTCAATATTCTTTGAGTATGTTTTTGGAATAACGGCTAAGAAATTTTTAAAGTCCGATCCGGGGCTTTCAAACGAAATATCCATGTCTTGACCATTTTCAAGCAGTTGCACATGGCCTTGAAACTCAATAGGCAAATCGTTTATAAATCCTGTGTTATCTTTGAATGTGTATTTGCTGTTTTCTAAATCTAAACCAATTATGGCATCTAATTTAATTGGGTTACTACTTAAATAGTTAGTACTATCAAGTGAAAAACTCACATTAGCCTCACTTTTAGTGTTTAATTCTGAATCTTCGACTGAAAATGTTCCATGACCTTCGTGGTTTAACTCTGTCACCTGAACTAGCATTTTAGAGACTTCATCAATGTATGTTAGTGCGCTATTTTTTATTTGGTAATCTTCAATGCTAAAACTAAAATTACTTGATTCGGTTTCTGTTGAAGCCTTAGATGTGTCTGCTTTTGTTATGTCATAATTATTGTTCCCAAATTTATCGGTTTTTAAAGTTAAAAGTGCCTCATCAATAGTTATAGAATTAACTATAATGGGTTCTTCTTCAGCATTTTTAAACAATTCGTTAATATCCATAGTAAACGAAATGTCTTTTGCCGTTACAAAAGTTTCGTCTTTAAAAGGTTCGAAATTGGTAATTATTAAGTCGTTTACACTAACATGAGCCTGCGGAAAACTTCTTATAAAGCTTAGGCTAACATCACTAAATTCTACTTGCGCATTTAAGTTTTGATTGATAAAACGTTTAACCATATCTTTTATTTGCCCTTGGAATGCAAAAGGTATTGCTATTAAAAGTGCAACGATTATAAGTAAAGTAGTGCCAATAATTTTTAATGCTTTTTTCAAAGTGTAGAATTTAGGTTTTTGATTATGTAAAAATATATACGCAAAAATGATGCTAAAGGTTTGATAATAGTGAATTTATTGTTAAAAATCTAAAGGAGATCTATCTCTTGGTTAACCTTTAAGTTGAAGCGTTTTCTGAATAGAAATACACCTAAATATAAAAAAGGCGTGTCTAAAAGAGCTATAATAACTTTAAAAAGAAAACCACTAACCAATAAACCCTGAAAGTTTTCCCATTCAATAATACCAAATGAACATAGTAAAAATACAATAGTAAACGTGTCTACAAATTGCGAAAACCAAGTAGAGAAATTATTTCTGAGCCACAAGTGCTTGCCTTTAGTTAACCGTTTCCAGAAATGATAGATTTGAATGTCTACAAACTGGGCAAATAAATATGTAAGCATACTTGCAAAAACGGCAATCATGGAGTTTCCAAAAACAGTTTTAAAAGTATCGTCTTTAACATAAGACCATGAGGTTGCAGGCACGGAGTCTGCCATGAAAATAATTAAAAGGGAAAATAGTGAAGCGAAAATTCCAACGACTACAACATCATTAGCGCGTTTTTTACCATAAATTTCACTAATTAAATCGGTGATTAAAAACGTAATGGGATAGGGTAAAATACCAACCGATATTTCGAAAAGTTTACTTCCAAAAATTTCAATATCAAATGGGTACCAGTAAAAGAATTTTTGGAAAATAAGGTTAGAAACAACCAGAGATGTTATAAATAGGGCGCCTAAAAGTATGTAAATACGTTGTGCAGCAAGTTTATCTCTTAATGTCATTTATTATATGTTTTGTCAGTTCGAGTAATGCGACCTTAGGAGCATTGTATCGAGAACAATCTGAAATAATTATTAAAATTCACTACTGTAAATATAAAGGAAACCATTTACTTTTTATTAATTTGCCATAAACTCATCTTGACTTTTTGTTTTAACCGAAAATGAGATAAAATTTGTCTAGATGAGGCACTTTTTGAAAGGCATAGTTTTGCTAAGCATAAAAAAAGCAACGAAATATGGACAGATTTTGGCCATTTTTTAGGAAATAGAAAAAGTCAAGATGAGTTTATAAATTATGTTAAAACCAAAAACATATCATATTGCATTAGGAAGTAATAAAGGCGATAAGTTTAAAAACTTACAGCTGGCTATTAACGCTATTTATAGTCGTATAGGTAGTATTAAACTAATTTCTAAAGTATATAAGTCTCCTGCTTTTGGTTTTGAGAGCGACGATTTTTTTAATTGCTGCTTGGTAGCAGAAAGCCATTTGCAACCCCAAAACGTTTTAGATATTTTATTAGATATCGAAACCGTTTTAGGACGCACTAGAACAACGGCGGATACCTACGAAGCTCGGGTTATAGATTTAGATATTATTTTCTCAGAAGGTGATATTATTGATACAAATGCACTAAAAGTGCCACATCCAGAAATGAGCAAGCGTAAATTTGTATTGTTGCCACTTAATGATATTGCTTCAAAAATGGTGCACCCAAAACTTGAAAAAGAAGTAGGTGAGTTGTTAGATGCTTGTGATGACGATTCTGTTTTGGAACCCATAAATATTTGGTTAAAGAATCCAAATAAACAAAACGATTTTTCTAATTATAATTATATAGCTATTGAAGGAAATATTGGTGCAGGAAAAACGAGTTTAGCAACAAAAATTTCTAACGATTTTAATGCAAAATTGATTTTAGAGCGTTTTGCAGATAATCCTTTTTTACCTAAATTTTATGAAGATGCTAATCGCTATGCCTTTACTTTAGAAATGTCTTTTCTTGCAGATCGTTACCAACAAATTTCTGATGATTTAGCGCAACTTGACTTGTTTAAAGACTTTATAGTTAGTGATTACGATGCGTTTAAATCGCTTATTTTTTCAAAAATCACATTAGCAGAAGATGAGTTTAACCTTTACCGAAAACTTTTTCATTTAATGTATAAAGATTTGAAAAAGCCAGATTTATATGTGTATTTATACCAAAACACCGAACGTTTGCAGCTAAATATTAAAAAACGCGGACGCGATTATGAGCAAAATATAGCCAACGATTATCTAGAAAAAATAAACACAGGTTATTTGGATTTCTTAAAAACACAAAAAGATTTTAATGTGAAAATAATTGATGTTTCCGATAGAGATTTTGTTGAAAACCGGAAAGATTATTTGTGGGTTTTGGGGGAGATTTGTGGTGAGTAGTAGTTTTAATAGTTTATTTGAAATATTCTATTTCACGGTATATTGATTTTACAAGAGATTTTTTTTCGTAATATTTTCTAATTACCCAGTTGTTTTTTTCGTCTAGGATATATTTAAAAGAAGTAGTTTTGACTAAACGATTGTTTTTATTAAACTCTTTTTCTTTGGTAATAAAGCCTTTTTTATTTCTGAAATATTTGACTTTATTGTATTTATATGAACTGTCAGATTTAGTCCAGTTTGATTCAATTATTTTACCCTTTTTATTGTAAACATATTCAGCATTTAAATGTCGTTCCCCGATATAAGAATCTGGATATTTTTCAGTCAAAATATAATTACTTTTTACAAGGATATTGTCTTTATTGTAGAAGTACTCTTCATTGTATTTGGTTTGTTTTTCACTAATATTATAACGAGCGCTTATTTTTTTTAATTTTTTGTTTAGATAATAATAATTGGTTTTATAATTAATAGAGTCAGTTGTTATATATGAATTAGTATAATCAATATTGTTTTCTTCATTATAAAAAAAAGTAGTTTTTACTGTCTTGTAAGGTTCTCTGTTGTGGAATGTTTTTCTAACGCTAAAAAGTTTTTGTCCATCAATATTATAATTGTATTCATTAATTTCAGAAGTGAATACATGTGTTTTCCCATCAGAATAGGTAACGTTATATGTTGTGGTTTCGATAATTTTTTTAAAATTAGAATTGGAAGATTTGCTCTGACTTATAGCTAAATTACTAATTAATATAAAACAACAATAAAAGTAAATTCGTCTCATGAATTTTTAACTTACAATGAAATAATAAGATGTAATTATTCCTCGTCCATTTCCATAACTAAATTCGCAATAAGCGATGTCCATCCGGTTTGATGAGACGCTCCAAGACCTTTACCTGTATCGCCATCAAAAAACTCATAGAAGAAATGTTCGTTTTTAAAGTGTTCATCTTTTGTAAATACTTGGCCTTCATCCTCAGAATGGTATGGAAATTTACCATCTTCATTAGGTTCAAAAAGGGTAATTAAACGTTTAGTTAATTCGTTAGCAATTTGCTTTAAATTTAACTTGTTTCCAGAACCTGTTGGGAATTCGTAGACATACTCGTCACCATAAAACGTATAGTATTTACGTAGAGATTGAATAATCATATAATTTAAAGGCATCCAAATTGGGCCACGCCAGTTGGAGTTGCCTCCAAACATGTTAGAACGACTTTCTCCAGATTCGTACTGGATTTGATGATGCCCGTGATGATGAAATACAAACGGGTATTTTTCATGATATTTTGATAATGAACGAATACCATAATCTGATAAAAATTCACCTTCATCTAACAGGCGTTTAAGTAAATGCTCTAATCTAAAACCACGCATAATGGAGAACATAAAATTCCCGTCTTCATTGGCTTTTTCTAAATTTGAAATTAACGAGGCTAAATCAGGTCGAGTTTTTATAATACGATTCGCTCTTCTTCTAAACTCTTTTAAATTTTTAAATAAATCTTGGTGAATAATTTCTACAGCAAACATTGGGATTACGCCAACTAAAGAGCGCACTCTTAAACGGTCTGAAACACCACTAGACATTTCAACAACATCATAATAGAAGTTATCTGCATCATCCCAAAGTGAAATATCTTTTTTACCAATATGATGCATGGCCCAAGCAATATTTAAAAAGTGTCTGAAAAAATTAGCGGCAGATTCTTCATAAACTTTATTATTCTCCGCAAGTTCTAGAGACATACGCAACATGTTTATCGAGAACATGGCCATCCAGCTTGTGGCATCGGCTTGTTGCATTCTGTTAATGCCAGGAGGCATGTGGTTTCTATCAAAAACACCAATATTATCTAAGCCTAAAAAACCACCTTCAAAAAGGTTGGTACCGCTTTTATCTTTTTGGTTTACCCACCAAGTAAAATTGATAAGTAGTTTTTGGAAGGCTTTTTCTAAAAACTGAATATCACCTTTTCCAGTTTTTTCTTTATCTTTTTCGTAAACTTTCCAAACGGCATAAGAATGTACAGGCGGATTTACATCGCTAAAGTTCCACTCGTAGGCAGGAATTTGTCCGTTTGGATGCATGTAGCTTTCTTGTAAAACCAATAACAATTGGTTTTTAGCAAAATAAGGGTCAATTTCAACAAAAGAAGCCATGTGAAAAGCTAAGTCCCATGCTGCATACCAAGGGTATTCCCATTTGTCTGGCATTGAAATTATATGCCTATTTGTAAGATGTTGCCAACTGTAATTTCTCATGTTGACTCTGTCTGGTTTATCCTCTCCAGGACCGCCAAACAGCCATTTAAAAACATCGAAATAATAAAACTGCTTTGTCCATAACAATCCAGAAAATGCTTTTTTAGCCAGATCTTGACGTGCTTCTGGTAAATCTTTTGTTATAATGTCGCTATAAAAATCTTCACATTCTTTTATTCTTTGGTCAAAAATAGTATCGAAATCTGACCAGGGGTTTTCTAATGCTTCTTTGCTTAAACGTACTTTTACACTTTTTTCTTCTCCAGCTTTTAGCTTAAATTTATGCCATACCGCCATTTTAGAACCCTCGTTTTTAGGGTTAACTGTCTTTTTGCCGTTTACAACATGCTCATGTATCCCGTCTTTAACATAAGGGACTTCATTTTTTACGTTGTAAATACGCTTATTATTGGTTTCATTTTCACAAAACAACTGTTTGCCGCCTTCGTTGTAAAAATAGTAATCACCATTTCTACGACTACTAGATTGAGCTGCATTAGTTTCTGTAGATTTTATTAATGGTCGTTCGTGTTTTTCATTATGCTTCCAGAAATTTCTAAACCAAAGGTGTGGTAAAACATGAAGGTGTGCTGCCTTATCACCTCTGTTTATAACAGTCACTTTCATAAGGATATCGTCAACATCAGCTTTAGCGTATTCAATAAAACAATCAAAATAGGCATTGTTTTTAAAGCAACCTGTGTCTAAGAGTTCGTATTCGTCTTGGTCTCTTCCGCGTTCTGCATTAACCTTGACTAATTCGGAATACGGAAATTTACTATGCGGATATTTATATAAGTACTTATTGTATGTATGTGTTGGTGTAGATACTTGGTGGAAATAAAGTTCCTTTACATCCTCACCATGGTTACCTTGGTTGTTTGTAAGCCCAAATAAACGCTCTTTTAAAATGCTGTCATTCCCGTTCCAAAATGCAGGTGCCAAACATAAAATTTCTCTAACATCGCAAAAACCACCTATGCCTTCTTCTCCCCATCTGTAGGCGTTGCTTCGTGCTTTGTCATGATCAATAAACTCCCATGACTCACCATGTTTACTGTAATCTTCTCTAACAGTACCCCATTGTCTTTCTGCTAAATATGGCCCCCATTTTTTCCAATGTTCGTGGTTGTCTGGAACTGCTAGTCTTTCTTCTTCTGGATTTTTATTAGCCATAGGTTGTCGTTATATTTATAAATAAACAATTTAGGTAAAATTACTAGTTTTTACTAGTAAGTGGCTAACTGAATTGTAAGTATTGTTTAATTTGGATTTTTAAATGATTTTTATTGATATCTCATTAAAAAACAAAGTATTAATTAATGAAAAGCATATTTTAAAATAAAGAATAGCGCTTTAGAAAACCCTGTATAATGCGGTTAAAATGCACCCTTTGTTGTTTTCTAGAATAAACTTGTTAATGATTTTTTCTTCTTTAATTTTAAAATTAAATGGCGCTTTTAATAGGTTAATACCGCTATTATGTTTGATTCTTATGCCTTGTCCAGATATAATGTCTTTATTAGGAATAAAATCACCCACGGGAATATGTTCGGTTAGTATCACATATTTATAATTAGCTATTTTTTTGATTATTTCTAGTATTTCAGAATTAGATAAATGCTGTAATACTTGACGGATTATAATACAATCTCCTGGTGGAAGTTTATCTTTTGAGATATCTAAGCAACGAAATTCTAAGTTGTCTTCTTGATATAGTTGCTTATTTCTAATAATGAGTTTTTCAACAATATCAATTGCAAAATAAGTTTTGACGTATTTAGTTAAGTGTTTGCCTATATTGAAATCGCCACAACCTAAATCGGAAACTATTAATGGTTTATCTTGTGATTTTAAAAATAAGATTATAGATTCTAAATACGGTTTTATTATTTTTGGGTCGTGAGAACCTGTTCCAGAATAAAAATCATAATCTTTTCCACCCCAGAGATTTAGTTCATAAATTTGTTCCATAGCATCTTTTGTTGGCCATGGTTTTTTAGTTTTTTTAATCACTTTAATAAATTCTAGAATTTCAATATACGCATTAATAAAAAAAGTTTTTAGAAACCACTTTTAAGTGTAAGTAGCTTCTAAAAACTTTTATTGTAATGTACAAAAGTATTTTTACTCGTCTGTGTTATGAGTTTTTAACCATTCTTCGCCGTCTTTATCTATAAAGAAATCCATCCAAACATAGTACATTTCATTATCAGCGTTTACACTAACTGGGTGGCTTGATCCTCGTGGAATATGTAGTAATGAATATTCAGGGAAATCTATTTGTGCTTCATCAGCATAAACTATAGTATTATTATCGGTAAGTCCTAAAAACAATTGCTCTAACATAGCATGCTCGTGAGCACCTAAAGCATCTGGGCCAATAGTTCTTACGGTTCCCATGGCAACTCTTGGTATAAATTTATTTGGTAAAATAGTTCTACTTGTTGTTTGAGGGCTTTTTATAGGTTCTGTATACGATTCACAATCTGTAAACTTCTTGAAATATATTTTATTTATATTTTCTTGTGGAAACGTTTTTATGTCTTCTTTATCTAATTCGGTTTGTAAAACCGAAATTTTAAGATAATCGAGCGTATCACCTTCAGCTGGTTTAAAAGAAATGCCTTCAACATTGTTGGGTAACATAATTGTTTCTGGAACTATATCGTAAGTTTCTTCTCCAGAAGTTAATGTCCCGTAACCTTTAATAAATAAGTAAATTGTTTTGTATCCTTTTTCAAGGTTTACTTTTTTATTAACATCACTACTAATTGTAATATGTTCGCTAGTAACACCATCAATTTCGTTTACTAAAATGTTGGTATTTTGTTCTTTTTGGTTAGGTTGTAATTCCATGGCGAGGAATTCAATTGGGATTTCTTGTTTTTTTTCGCAAGCAATAAAAAGTAGTGTAGCCTATAAAAGCGTAAAAATAAACTTAAGTTTCATGTTTAGATAATTTAGTGCTCCAATTTACTGAATAAATCCCATGTTACCACCCCACAACTCACAGAAATGTTTAATGAATGTTTCGTGCCAAATTGAGGTATTTCAATAACAACATCGCTAGCATTTACTACTTCTTGAGAAACACCTTTTACTTCATTGCCAAAAACTAAAGCGTATTTAGTGTTTTTATTAACTTTAAAATCATTTAACATCGTGGCGTTTTCAGCTTGTTCTATAGAACAGATTTTTACACTTTCCGTTTTTAGTTTTTCAATTAAATCTATGGTATTTTCAACATGTTCCCAAGCTACTGTATCTGTGCTTCCTAATGCTGTTTTATGTATGTCTTTATGTGGCGGTGTTGCCGTAATACCACAGAGGTAAATTTTTTCAATTAAAAAGGCATCACTCGTTCTAAATACCGAGCCAATGTTGTTTAAACTTCTAATATTGTCAAGAATAATGATAATAGGTGTTTTTTTTGCTTCCTTAAAAGCATCAACACTTAATCTATCTAGTTCACTATTTTTTAATTTACGCATGGTTTATTGTTGAAATCTTGTTCTTATTGTAGATAACTTCTATAAAGACAGCTTCAAAACGCCTGAAATTAATAGTACATTGCATGCTACAATTTTGTCAAAAATAACACTAAAAAATAACTTAGCATTGACTAAAAAAGCAAAAAAAGTAACACCGTTAATGAAACAATACAATGCTATTAAAGCAAAGTATCCTGATGCCTTATTGTTGTTTCGTGTGGGCGATTTTTACGAAACTTTTGGTAGTGATGCTGTAAAAACAGCTGGTATTTTAGGTATTATTTTAACAAAACGCGGTGCTGGTAGCGAAAGTGAAATTGAGTTGGCAGGGTTCCCGCATCATTCATTAAATACGTATTTGCCAAAATTAGTAAAAGCTGGAGAGCGTGTTGCTATTTGCGATCAATTAGAAGACCCGAAGCAAACTAAAACTATTGTAAAAAGAGGTGTTACCGAATTGGTGACTCCCGGGGTTGCTTTAAATGATGAGGTTTTAGTGTCAAAATCTAACAACTTTTTGTGTTCGGTTTATTTTGATAAAAAGCATATTGGAATTTCGTTTTTAGATATTTCTACAGGCGAGTTTTTAACGTCGCAAGGTAACGCTGAGTATATTGATAAGTTACTTCAGAATTTTAGCCCTAGTGAAGTTTTAGTTTCTAAACAAAAACGCACCCTTTTTAATGATACATTTGGTGATGATTTTCATACCTTTTATTTAGAAGATTGGGTGTATCAAACCGATTATGCCTATGAAACTTTAGTAAAACATTTTGATACAAAAACATTAAAAGGTTTTGGTATTGAAGATTTATACGAAGGGATAATAGCTTCAGGGTCTATTCTTCATTATTTAGGTGAAACGCAACATCATAAATTACAGCATATCACTTCTATTTCTAGAATAGCTGAGGATGATTATGTGTGGATGGATAAATTCACCATTAGAAATTTAGAGCTTTATAATTCTACAAATAATAATGCTGTAACGCTTTTAAATGTTATTGATAAAACCATTTCGCCTATGGGCGGAAGGTTATTAAAACGTTGGTTGGCGCTTCCATTAAAAAATGTTGAAAAAATAAAACAACGTCATGAAGTGGTGAGTTTCTTAACTAAAGAAAATACTGTACTTCAGAAGATTCAAAACCATATAAAGCATATTGGTGATTTAGAGCGGTTAATTTCAAAAACAGCAACGGGTAAGGTAAACCCAAGAGAGGTTATTCAGCTTAAAAACTCTTTAGAAGCTATTGTTCCTATAAAATCATTAGCATCAAACTGCGACAATGATTCACTTAAAATTATTGGCGACACTTTGCAAAGTTGTAATGTGCTTCGCGAAAAAATTAAAGAAACTTTAAATGAAGAAGCGCCAGTAAATGTGTTGAAAGGCAATAGTATTGCTCCTGGTTTTTCTTCAGAATTAGATGAATTGAGAGGCTTGTCTAAATCTGGTAAAGATTATTTAGATAAGATGCTTGAACGTGAAAGTGAGCGTACAGGTATTACTTCGCTTAAAATAGCCTCAAATAATGTTTTTGGTTATTATATAGAAGTAAGAAATACACATAAAGATAAAGTTCCAGAAGAGTGGATACGTAAGCAAACATTAGTAAATGCAGAGCGTTATATTACCGAAGAACTTAAAGAATACGAAGCAAAAATATTAGGCGCCGAAGATAGAATTCAGGCCATAGAGCAGCAGTTGTTTGCAGAGTTGGTAATTTGGTTAAACCAATATATTAAACCTGTACAGCAAAATGCTTACTTGGTAGGGCAATTGGATTGTTTATGTGGTTTTGCTCAACTGGCAAAAGATAATAAGTATATCTATCCAACTATAGATGATTCGTTTGATTTAGAGATTAAAGACGGGCGTCATCCAGTTATAGAAAAGCAATTACCTATTGGGGAAGCGTATATCGCTAATGATGTTTTTCTGGATAGAACTTCTCAGCAAATTATTATGATTACCGGACCAAATATGTCTGGTAAGTCTGCTATATTACGTCAAACAGCCTTAATTGTATTATTAGCACAAATAGGAAGTTTCGTGCCAGCCAAAGAAGCGAGAATAGGATTAGTGGATAAAATATTTACTAGGGTAGGCGCTAGTGATAATATTTCTATGGGAGAATCAACCTTTATGGTTGAAATGAATGAAACTGCTTCTATTTTGAATAATATATCAGATAGAAGTTTAGTTTTACTTGATGAAATTGGGAGAGGAACAAGTACGTACGACGGTATTTCTATAGCTTGGGCTATTAGCGAATATTTACATGAACATCCTGCAAAACCTAAAACATTGTTCGCAACACATTATCATGAGCTTAATGAAATGAGTGAAACTTTTGGACGTATTAAAAACTTTAATGTGTCTGTAAAAGAATTAAAAGACAATGTTTTATTTCTAAGAAAATTAGTTGAAGGTGGAAGTGCGCATAGTTTTGGTATTCACGTAGCTAAAATGGCAGGTATGCCACAGCAAGTTTTGCACCGTGCAAATAAGATTTTGAAGAAATTAGAGCAGTCACATTCAAGCGAAGAGCTCACAGATAAGGTAAAAACTTTAGATGATGATATGCAATTGAGTTTTTTCAATTTAGACGACCCATTATTAGAAAACATAAAAGAAGAGATATTACATATTGATATTGATACACTTACGCCTGTAGAAGCACTCATGAAATTGAATGAAATTAAGCGAATGTTGGTTAAGAAAAAGCAAGCTTAAAATTATTTTAATTTATTTTACTAAAAGGCTTTGCAATTAGTAGAAAAATTTTAAATTTGCATCCGCAATAGCAATATTGCACGTTCATTAAAATGACTGCGAAAGTAGCTCAGGGGTAGAGCATCACCTTGCCAAGGTGGGGGTCGCGGGTTCAAATCCCGTCTTTCGCTCTGAAACTTTCTTAAAACATACCAATGCTGAAGTGGTGGAATTGGTAGACACGTTGGACTTAAAATCCAATGTCCATTAGGACGTACGGGTTCAAGTCCCGTCTTCAGTACTAAAGCCTTATCAAATTTTTGATAAGGCTTTTTTTATGCTGTTAAATGAAGCGTTTTTTGTTTAAAATTCTTCTTCATAAAAATAAGTAGCATCTTTAATAAGTTGGTCTAACTTTTCTTTTTCTTTTAATATTCTTTCTGGGCTCCAATTAAAGTATTTACTGAAATCGTCAGTTATTAAGTTTTTAAATCCTGATACACTCTCAATATTAAAGTACAGGCGACCTGTACGACGTACAAAGAAATCACTTAAAGTATTAGTCATTTCATGTTGAATACAAAACCAAAGCTCTGCTCTAATTAGGCGTTCTTTAGGATCTGTATTTTCAAATACTTTAGATTTTTCTAAAATGGTATCAGATTGTTTGCCAAAAGTCGTGCATAAATACCATGCATAATAGGGGTCTGAAATGCCTAATTCACATAGTTCTTGCTCTAATTCTTTTTGATAGTTTTTTACTAAGTCTGTGTTTTCAAGCGTTGGGGTAACCAGCGGAATATGCTCAGTTTTAGATGGTTTTAGATTTTCCTTTTGTTTAGATGTCATGGTTTCTAAAACAGCTTCAATAGCGCGATGTGCCATTTTTCGGTAACCCGTAAGTTTACCTCCAGCAATTGAAATTAATCCGCTTTTTGAGATGAACAATTCATCTTTCCTTGATAATTCAGAAGGTGCTTTGTTTTTTTTATGAATTAAAGGCCTTAATCCCGCCCAATTCGATTCAATATCATCAATAGTTAATTTAATGTTAGGAAAAGCACGATTTATTGCGTCTAAAAGGTAGTTGGCATCGTTTTTAGTGGCTATTACATGGTCTATATTTCCAGAGTAGTTAGTGTCTGTTGTACCAATGTAAGTAGTGCGTCCTCTTGGAATGGCAAAAACCATTCTTCCGTCGGTTACATCAAAATATATGGGTTGTTTTATGGGTAGTTTTTTAAAGGGGATAACTATGTGTACACCTTTGGTTAAGTGTAGATATTTGTTAGTCATAGATTGATCTTTAATACGTAATTTATCAACCCAAGGACCAGCAGCAGAAACATAGTTTCTTGCTTTTATTTTAATTGTATTACCTGAGATGTGGTCAACACAATTAAGGTTCTTAATTTTATCGTCTTTGTTGTAAGCAAAAGATTCCATCTCACAATAATTAATTATTGTAGCACCAAAGGAAGCTGCTTTTTTTAAAATTTCAATAGTTAAACGTGCATCATCCGTCCTGTATTCAGCATACAAACCACCACCTAAAACGGTATCTTTATTAAGTAGAGGTTCTTTTTCTATAGTTTCAGTTTTGTCTAGCATTATACGTACATCATCACCTTTAACATCGGCTAAAAAATCATACACTCTTAATCCTATAGAGGTCATTAATTTACCATATGTACCATCTTCAATAAGTGGTAATAGCATTTTTTCCGGAATAACTAAATGAGGAGCTAATTTATGAACAATGGCGCGTTCAGACCCAGACTCTCTTACCAAACCAATTTCAAATTGTTTTAAATAGCGTAAGCCGCCATGAATCAATTTTGTAGATTTATTACTGGTTCCAGAAGCAAAATCTTTTTTTTCAATAAGACAAACTTTTAAACCTCTCGAAGCAGCATCCAAGGCTATTCCGGCTCCAGTAACGCCGCCACCAATAATGGCTAAATCGAATTTTTCTGTTTGCAATCTTTCAATTTCTGTCGCTCTATTTAAAATTGAAAAATTAGGAGCTTTCTTCATCTTTATGTTTTGTAATTTTTTAAATTTCTTACGTTAGGATAAATTTAAGCATAAAAAAACCACCTAATTAGGTGGTTTTTAAATTTTATAAAACTAATCTTGTTTAGTGACTAGCTTTTTCTTTTAATTTATCAGCTTCTTTTTGTACTACTGCAGCAGCTTTGTCAGCAGTTTCAGTAGCAGTAGCTTTAGCGTTATCAACTGCTTCACCAGCCTTAGCTTTTACGTTATCTACAGCTTCTCCTGCTTTATCAGTAGCTTTGTCTACTGCATTTCCAGCAGCATCAACAGCTGAATCAACTGCGTTACCAGCTTTATCTACTGCATTTCCAGCAGCGTCTACTGCAGAATCTACAGCTTCACCAGTAGCATCAGCAGCGCTTTCGACAGCATCGCCAGCAGCGTCAGCAGCGTTTTCAACTGCATCACCAGCAGCATCAGCAGCGTTTTCAATAGCATCTCCTATAGATTCACCTTTTTTTGTATCTCTACATGATGTGAAACTTAAACTTAATGCAAGTAACAGGATTGAACTTAATAATAATTTTTTCATCGGTTTTTGTTTTAGTGTTTACTGTTAATTAGTTGTCAAATTTAATGACTTTTTGTTAAAAACTAAGAATTATTAAATAATTAATAGTAGAATCATCCTATATACGTAGATAATCTAGTATTTGGATGACTGCACCTTTGTTTTTTTTAATAAATGCTTTGTTATTTGACCCACTTTTTAATCTAAAGTCACTATCGGTGATTAACTTGTGGAGTTCTTCATTGAATTTTTGTTGATGGGAGATGGAGAACATGCCTCCATTATCTATAAGAGCTTGTGCTTCTGGAAATTTACTGTGATTATTTCCTATAATAATTGGGACACCAAAAACAGCTGGTTCTAATGTGTTATGTAAACCTGTATTGCCCATTGCGCCTCCTACATAAGCGATATCTGCATAACTATAAATTTTAGATAGTATGCCAATGGTATCAACAATGAAAACCTTATAATTGGAGAGACTTTCAACTTCTTTCTCAGAAAACAATACGGATTTACAATTAATTTTCTCTTGCATTTTTTTAATTCTGTCTACTTTAATATCATGAGGGGCGATAATAAATTTTACTTCTTTTGAAGCTTCAGAATTAATAAAATCAATGAATAAAGCTTCATCTTCTGGCCATGTGCTACCAGCAACAACGCAAAGCTTGTTGTTTTTAAAAGTATCCATAAATTCAAGAGTGTTGTCAATACTAAGTTGACTATAAACTCTATCAAATCGAGTGTCTCCACTAACAGTTACTGCATTGTAATTAATGGACTTAAGTAATATTTTAGAGGTTTCGTTTTGAGTAAATATATGTTCAAAAGCAAAAAGAGCATTTTTTAATTGACTACCATAAAATTTAAAATAAGATTGATTTTTTCTGAATGAAGCTGATATTAATATAGCGCGTAATTGCCTTCGTTTTAATTCATTTAAAAAATTAGGCCAAATATCATATTTAACGAAAACTGTAAGTTCAGGGTTTACAATATTTAAGAAACGATTTGCATTAGAAATAGTATCTAAGGGAAGGTAAATTACAACATCTGCAATTGGGGAGTTTTTTCTAATCTCATATCCGGAAGGCGAGAAAAAACTAAGCACAATTTTATGATTCTTATAATACTTTCTTAGTTCTAAAAAAACGGGTAGACCTTGTTCGTATTCACCTAAAGATGCACAATGAAACCAAATTGTTTTGTCTTTACTATTTAAGTTGCTTTTTAAAATATGAAAACTGCTTTTTCTGCCTACAACTCCTTTTTTAATTTTGTTGTTAAACAATGCTCCACTTTTAAGGGCTAAACCAGCAAGATATATTCCTATGTTATAGATAAATCGCAATATTCTTTCTTTTAATGCTAAAATACATTTCTTTAAAATAAATTCATTGGTTAGAGTCAATCATTTTTGTAATTTTACTACCAGTTAGTTTACTTAGATTAATATCAATATTTATTGGTGTTTTAAACAATACTACAATTTTTTTAGATGAAAAAAATCCAAATGGTCGACCTAAAAGGTCAGTATAATGATATAAAAGATATCGTTAATCCTTCTATTCAAGAAGTAATTGAAACTACAGCATTTGTAAATGGACCTAAAGTTCATGAATTTCAAAAAAACTTAGAAACCTACTTAGATGTAAAACATGTAATTCCATGTGCAAATGGAACGGATGCTTTGCAAATAGCGATGATGGGTTTGGGGTTGAAACCTGGTGATGAGGTTATTACTGCCGATTTTACTTTTGCCGCAACTGTAGAGGTTATTGCTTTACTGCAATTAACACCTGTTTTAGTTGATGTTAATGAAGATGATTTTAATATTAACATAGACGCTATAAAAAAAGCAATTACACCAAAAACAAAGGCGATAGTACCAGTTCATTTATTTGGTCAATGTGCTAATATGGAAGCTATAATGGAAATAGCAAAAGCCCATAATTTATTCGTAATTGAAGATAATGCACAAGCAATAGGTGCAAATTATTCTTATAGTGATGGAACAAAAGTGAAAGCAGGGACTATTGGTAATGTGGGTGCGACATCTTTTTTCCCTTCTAAAAACTTAGGTTGTTATGGAGATGGAGGCGCTATTTTTACAAATGATGATGATTTAGCTCATACAATAAGAGGTATAGTAAATCATGGGATGTATGAACGTTACCATCATGATGTTGTTGGCGTAAATTCTAGGTTAGATAGTATACAAGCTGCTGTATTAAATGCGAAATTACCGCATTTGGATAATTATAATAAGGCAAGGCAAGCTGCTGCAAGAAAATATAATGAGGCTTTTAAAGCTATTGAAAAAATAACAACGCCAAAAACTGTAAATGGTTGTGATGGTATTTGTGATACGTGTGATTGTCATGTTTTTCATCAATATACTTTGAAAATAAAAGGTGTTGATAGAGATGCTTTAGCAAAACATTTAAATGAGAATGACATCCCTTGTGGTGTATATTATCCAATTCCATTACACAAACAAAAAGCGTATTTAGATGACAGGTACAACGAAGCAGATTTTAAAGTAACTAATCAATTAGTAAAAGAGGTTATTTCTTTACCAATGCATACAGAATTGGATAACGAACAAATAGATTATATTACATCAACAATTATAAAATTTATAAATGGATAAAATATTAGTAACAGGTGGGCTGGGATTTATTGGTTCTCACACCGTTGTAGAATTACAAAACGAAGGTTATGAAGTTGTTATTATTGATGATTTATCAAATTCTTCAGAAAAAGTTTTAGATGGTATTACGGCTATTACTGGAAAAACTCCAATTTTCGAAAAGTTAGATTTAAAAGAAAAAGATAAAGTAGAACAGTTTTTTGCAAAGCATAACGATATAAAAGGTGTTATTCATTTTGCAGCTAGTAAAGCAGTAGGTGAAAGCGTAAAAGAGCCTTTAAAGTATTATGAAAACAATATTGGTACTTTAGTCTATATTCTTAAAGAATTAAAGAAATTACCATCAGCGGCATTTATATTTAGTTCTTCTTGTACGGTTTACGGACAAGCAGATGAATTACCAATTACAGAGAATGCGCCTGTAAAACAAGCGGAATCTCCATACGGAAATACTAAGCAGGTTGGTGAAGAAATTATACAAGATACTTGTAAAGTTGTACCATCTATAAAGGCTATTGCTTTGCGTTATTTTAATCCTATAGGTGCGCATGAATCTGTTGAAATAGGTGAGTTACCTATTGGAGTGCCTCAAAACTTAGTGCCGTTTATTACACAAACAGCTATAGGTTTACGTCAAGAATTATCTGTTTTTGGAGAAGATTATCCAACACCAGATGGCACTTGTATTCGTGATTATATACATGTTGTAGATTTAGCTAAAGCACATGTAATTGCATTAGGACGATTATTGAAAAATAAAAATAAAGCGAACTATGAAACGTTTAATCTTGGTACAGGAACAGGAAGTTCTGTGTTAGAAGTGGTTAAATCTTTTGAGAAAGTTTCTGGTAAAAAATTAAACTATAAAATTGTTGGAAGGCGAGAAGGTGATGTTATTTCTGCTTATGCTGATACCAATAAAGCGAATAATGAGCTAGGTTGGAAAACAAAATTATCCCTTGATGATGCTATGAGTTCTGCATGGAAATGGGAACAGAAAGTAAGAGCTGAAGAATAAGGTTGCTTAAATTAACAAAAAAAGGTCGCTATTTAATTTAGCGACCTTTTTTTATGAAGTAGTTTTCTTTTTTTTCTTAAAACTCATAACTAGCAGGATAATCATACCAGTAGTAACCGATAAATCGGCAAGATTAAAAATACCAGTTCTAAAAACGCCTCCAAGATCTATAAATAAGAAATCTGTAACTTTTCCAAAAGCTATTCTGTCAAACACATTAGCAATTCCGCCACCAATAATACTAGCAAAAGCAAAAAGCGACCAATTGTCTAAAGATTTATCTTTAAATACATAACGAAGCACAAAACCTAGAACAAATATTGGTAAAACGAGTAATAAAATGATTCGTAGTGTTTCATTTAACTCACTACCCATTCCTAAAAAAGCACCAGTATTTTCAACATTCATCATAACAAAAGCATCACCAATTAAGGGAATGCGTTCGCCAGGGTTAACTTCTGTCCTTAGCGTTATGTGCTCTCTTACTATTACTTTAGAAATTTGATCAACCGCAATGGTTAAAACAATAACTATAATAATATAGATAGAACGTTTTGATAATTTCATTTAGCTATTCGTTTCAAAAGTTGCAGAAGCGGTTTCAGATGCTCTATTTATCTTTTTAACTAAGCCCTGTAAAACCTTTCCTGGACCAACTTCAGTAAATAAAGTTGCGCCATCTGTTATCATTTGTTGTACAGATTGTGTCCAACGAACAGGAGCTGTTAATTGAGAAATTAAGTTTGCTTTAATAGCTGCTTCATCAGTAACTGCATTAGCTGTTACATTTTGATAAATTGGACAGTTTGGTGTGGTAAAGTTTGTGCTTTCTATGGCTGCAGCAAGTTCTTCGCGAGCTGGCTCCATTAAAGGCGAATGAAAAGCACCACCAACAGGTAATACCAATGCACGACGTGCACCTTCTTCTTTTAAAGCTTCACAGGCTTTGTTAATAGCCTCAACTTCACCAGAAATTACTAATTGTCCTGGACAGTTATAATTTGCGGCAACTACAACGCCATCGGTCGTAGCACATATTTTTTCTACAATATCATCTTCAAGTCCTAAAACTGCTGCCATGGTACTTGATTGTAATTCGCAAGCTTTTTGCATGGCTGTAGCACGTTGAGACACTAATTTCAATCCATCTTCAAAGTTTAAAGCGCCATTTGCTACCAAAGCTGAAAATTCTCCAAGAGAATGTCCTGCAACCATATCTGGTTTAAAACTATCCCCTAATGTTTTTGCCAAAATCACAGAGTGTAAAAATATAGCAGGTTGTGTTACTTTAGTTTGTTTTAAGTCTTCTGCAGAGCCTTCAAACATAGTATCTGTAATGTTGAAACCTAGAATTTCATTAGCTTTTTCGAATAATTCTTGTGCTAAAGATGAGTTTTCGTAAAGGTCTAAACCCATTCCTGAAAATTGAGCTCCTTGACCTGGAAATATGTATGCTTTCATGTTAGTTTTTTTTGTTTGGGGCTAAAATAGGAATAAATCTTTAGACGAAGTAGCCCAGTTTTTTGAAAGTTCGCCATTTTGCGTTAGGGATTGCAGAGGAAAGCCCACAGCCCGACGAAGGAGGTGCGAGGACTTGTAACGAAAAGCCCGACTTATTGCTATACTACAAGGATTCTAAAAACCTTGTAGTATAGCAATAAGTAACGCCCAAATTATTAAACTATAAATTACCTGTTGCTGCCTCAGCACAGCGTTCACCATCCATAGCTGCTGATACAATTCCACCAGCATAGCCACCACCTTCACCACAAGGATAGAGATTTGAAATTTGAGTGTGCCGTAATTGATCATTTCTTGGGATAGAAACTGGCGATGAGGTTCTAGATTCAACACCAACAATATTAGCTTCTTCGGTGTAATAACCTTTCATTTTTCTGCCAAAAGCTTCAAAGCCTTTCCTTAGTCTTCCACCAATAAATTTAGGTAGTAAAGAATGTAAGGGTGCAGATTTCAGCCCAGGTTGATAAGAGCAGTCGTTTAAATTGGTCGACAATTTACCTTCTACAAAATCGGTTAAACGTTGTGCCGGTGCTGTTTGGCTTCGGCCACCAGCTGTAAATGCTAAACGTTCTAAGTTTTTCTGGTATTCTAAGCCTTTTAAGGCGCCAAATTGCTCGTATTTGGGTAAATCTTTATGGACGTCAATTTCAACGACTATACCAGAGTTGGCATATAGGTTGTTCCGTTTAGAAGGCGACATACCATTAACAACCACTTCTCCATTTGCTGTTGCAGCAGGGACAATAAAGCCACCTGGGCACATACAAAATGAATACACGCCGCGATCTTTTACTTGCTCCACCAAACCATAAGAAGCCGCTGGAAGTAATTCGTGCCTGTCGCCAGAACAATGGTATTGTATAGAATCGATAATATGCTGCGGATGCTCTACACGAACACCCATGGCAAACGATTTTGCTTCAATCGCTATGTGTTTTTTATCGAGTAAATAAAATATATCTCGTGCAGAATGTCCGGTTGCCAGAATAACTTCTTCTACAGCTAACTCATTCCCATTTTTAAGTTGAATGGCTTTAATTTTATTATCCTTTATTACAAAATCAGTAACGCGCGTTTCAAAATGAACTTCGCCACCGTATTTTAAAATGGTTTCACGTATATTTTGAACAACTTT
This sequence comes from Algibacter sp. R77976, assembly GCF_044594645.1. GTDB lineage: Bacteria > Bacteroidota > Bacteroidia > Flavobacteriales > Flavobacteriaceae > Algibacter_B. Next base: position 485,031 of record NZ_CP138989.1, on the reverse strand, counting down.
AGGTAGTTTGTTGGTGCCAATATGCGGATGTGCATCAACTAGAATTTGATCGGTAGCGCCGTGATAAACTAGATTTTCAAATATGCGACGTACATCGCCGCGTTTTAAACTTCTGGTGTAAAGTTTACCATCACTATAGGTTCCTGCTCCGCCTTCGCCAAAGCAATAATTAGAATCTTCGTTTACAAAATGATCTCGATTTATGGCTTTTAAATCTCTACGGCGATCTTGTACATTTTTACCACGCTCTAAAACTATAGGTTTAAAACCAAGTTCTATACAGCGTAAAGCGGCATACATGCCAGCAGGACCAAAACCAATAATATGAATAGGTTTTGCTGTTGATACGTCTTTATATTCAAATTGATATGCCGAATTTTCAGGCAGGGGTTCTTTAATATAAACAGCGACCTTATAGTTTAATATGATTTTAGGTTTTCTAGCATCAATAGATTTTCGAAGCACCTTAACTCCGGTGATATCTTTTCTATCAATTTCTAGCTTTATAGCAGATTTTAAAACCAAAATATCAGGATGCTCTTCTTCCTTTAATGTAATACGAAGTTGTATTTCTTTCACCATGATATAAAATTATTGATAATTGAGACAGACGCAAGTTTAATAAAAACGTAATTTATTTTCTTTCATAAGTTAAAAATGAAAACTCATGGTCATGTTTATCATCTTTTTTATGAAACGTATTTGCAGTTTCTTTCCAAATTGTAGTATCTATTTTAGGGAAATAGGTGTCGGCTTCAAAGCTTTCGTGAACACGGGTTAGCTCAATTTTATCAGCTATATTCATGGCTTGTTTGTAAATTTGACCACCACCAATAATAAATGGCTGCGAATCGCTTTTTGAGGCATCTATAGCATCCTCTAAATTATGTACTATAATAACGCCACTTGGCGCTTTGTAATCTGCTTGGCGCGTAATAACAACATGTGTTCTGTTAGGTAATGGCTTAGGGAAACTCTCAAAAGTTTTTCTCCCCATAATAATATGGTGCCCATTGGTAAGGGCCTTAAAGCGTTTTAAATCGTCACTTAAGTGCCAGATCAATTTGTTGCCTAAGCCAATAGCATCGTTTTCTGCAGTAGCAACAATAATAGTAAGTTCGGGTTTAGCGGTTGTGTTTATAGTTTGAGGTTTAGTTTCATTAAAAACTTCACTCTGTGCTATTAACGTTTCTTCTTTTACAAATCCCGACTTTAGTTTTTCAATACGGTTTTGCTGTTTAGAAACCAATTTTTCTAATTGCGCTTTTTCCCAAGCTTTACCCATAAATTTATGAGTAACAAACACATTAAATACGTGATATATAAAAATAAACAACCATAAAATAATGGCGCTTAAAAACCATTCTTTACCAAAAGGTTTAAAGTCTGGTGCAATTTTCAAAACAGTATTGGCAACAATTAAAAAGACACAGCCTAATAGAAATAAAACAAAATGCACATACAAACGCTTTTTTTGTTTAATGCGTTTTTGAGCATTTTCAATAAGCTCTAATTGGTCCTTGTCTATTTGTGTTATGGTTTTCTTTTTTCCGAACATATTAGTAAAATAACGACTGTAAAGTTAACTCTTTTTAGGAATTATAAATATAAGTATGAAATACTTAATAAAAGTACTTTTTCGAAAACGTTTTCGTGACAAAATGTGCTGATAATCAGTATAAAACAAGAAAAATGAGTTGTTGATAATATAATTTTTATGCTAATTTTTTGTTTTCTTTATTTTTTTGAAGAAAACAAATTGACAAATTGATAATTCTTAAGACGTAATGACTATTAAATAGTTAGGGTCATAATTTGTTTTTAAATTTGCAATGTAATTCAACGATAAAACAAAACTATTAAACAATATAATTATGGCTATTAAAAAACAATTTTTAAAAAGTAAACCAGTTTGTAAAGTAACGTTTTCAATTCCTGCAGAAGATGCTAAAAAAGTATCTGTTGTTGGATCTTTTAACGAATGGAATGCTAAAAAAGCACCACTTAAAAAATTAAAAAACGGAACATTTAAAGGAACTGTTGATTTAGAATCAGGAAGTTCTTATGAGTTTAAGTATGTTGTAGACGGTGTTTACGTAAACGACGATGCTGCCGATGCTTACGCATGGAACGATTTTGCTGGTGCAGAAAACGGTGTTATAAACCTATAATTACTTTGCTATAAAAGTTTAAAAGCACCTCGTAAAGGGTGCTTTTTTTGATTCTTATTTTTTTCGTTTTTTCTTATATAAAGAATTGTCAATATTGAAAATTAGTGGCAGTACATAAGGAACCGTAACGGGTTTTCTTTTATGATAGCCTGGTTTGGTTAATTTTGGAATTAAATTGATAACTCTGAATGCTTCTTCTTCTAGTTTTGGGTGTGGTCCAGTTGCTTTAATGTCTATTATTTCTCCATTTTGATCCACCTTGAAAAGAATATTGATTTTAACTTTTCCGTCAGGTAAACCTAAGTCTTTTGCTACGCTAATATTAAAGTTTTTTACTAAATGTTTTGAAATACCATTTGACATGCATTTTTTCAACTCAATATTGCTAAGTTTTTTATTACAACCTTTATAAACAGGTACTTGTTCAACAACTGCAAAAGGGACTTCATTAGCATCTTGCGCTAACAAAAAGTTTGAAGTAAAAAGTATTATTGCAAATATTAATTTTTTCATATATTAATTTAAATAGCTACAATCCCTTTTATATGCGGGTGCGGATTATAATCAACTAAAGTAAAATCTTCAAAATCAAAATCAAAAATATCTTTAATTTCAGGGTTTAAAAGCATTTTTGGCAACGGACGAATATCTCTTGATAATTGTAACTCTAATTGCTCGTAATGGTTACTGTAAATATGTGCATCTCCAAATGTGTGAATAAATTCTCCAGCTTCGTAACCACAAACTTGTGCCATCATCATTGTAAATAATGCATACGAAGCAATATTGAAAGGTACACCTAAAAATATATCGGCACTACGTTGGTATAACTGGCACGATAATTTACCATTAGCAACATAGAATTGAAAAAAAGCATGGCAAGGTGGTAAGGCTGCTTTACCGTTAGCTACATTCTCGCTAAAACTTTTAGAAGTATCTGGTAAAACAGAAGGATTCCAAGCAGAAACCAACATTCTTCGACTATTCGGGTTGTTTTTTAAAGCCTCAATAACCTCTTTAATTTGGTCAATTTCATCACCATTCCAGTTGCGCCATTGGTAACCATAAACAGGTCCTAAGTCGCCATTTTCATCTGCCCATTCATTCCAGATACGCACGCCGTTTTCAGTAAGATATTTTGTGTTTGTATCGCCTTTTAAAAACCAAAGCAATTCATAAACAATAGATTTTAAGTGTAATTTTTTGGTTGTAACCATAGGGAAGCCTTCACTTAAATCGAATCGCATTTGGTGCCCAAAAACACTTTTTGTTCCTGTACCTGTGCGGTCTCCTTTCTCGTTGCCGTTTTTTAAAACGTGTTTTACTAAGTCGTGGTATTGTTTCATATTTATATTCCTGCGAAAGCGGGACTCCTTATTAAATTATACTTCTGTTTATTGTAAAAAAACAGCGTTTACGAATTTAAAGAAAAAGCGGGTTTAGATAGAGATGTTTTATGTTGATAATATCAAAAAGTTATCAACTATATTTTAAAGAGATATAAATGAATAGTCAATTATTGAAGCGTAAAAAAACCGTTTGAATTTTTAGGTTCAAACGGTTTTTAAATTTTATTTTAACATTAACCAGTCTGCTGTTGAGTTGGTTTATGAAGGTTTTTTTTCATGAGCTCAATCTTAATATTATTTTTGAATTTTTGAGCAATTAAAACTTTATCGCGTTCTAATTCTTTTAAGCGCTTTTTAATTTCTTGACTGCGATTGTACATTTTCTGAAATTTTTCTTCGCGCTGCCTTTGTTTGCGCATTTTTAACCTGCGCATAGCTTCTTTACGCTCGTTTATTTCCTTTATTGTTCTTTTTTCTGCTTGTAAATCTAAATATACTGATCCGTAAGAGTAAACATACATTGCCAAAAACAATAACGCTATACTTCCCAAAGTAATGTAGCCATTCATAATTTTTAGTTTTAAAGGATAGTTAGTAAATTTAAGATTAGCCTTAAATCATTAAAAATTTACAAATCAATTCGCTCAAGAGTAAAAATAATTGTCAAAACGTATAAAAAACAGGATGAAATCAATAAATTCCGATGAAACACACTATTATTTTCTGTTAAATTTTTAGCATTATAGCAATATTGGTCTTCAATAAATACAAAAACAATAAATTATATTTTAAATTGCTATCATATTCGTAATTATAAATTTTAAAAGTAAAGTTAAGATTGTTATTTTAGGAAGTATAAATAATCTATTTGTGGCCACATGCCACTAGCCAATAATCATTCCAGCAATAGTCGCCGAAATTAACGAAGCAATAGTACCACCAATCAAAGCTTTCATTCCGAATTTAGAAAGTGTTTTACGTTGTCCTGGAGCGAGAGAGCCAATACCACCAATTTGAATACCAATGGATGCAAAATTTGCAAATCCGCAAAGCATGTAAGTTGCCATAATTATAGATTTTTCATAATTAAGGTGAATCGCATTGGTTGCATCTTTTAAGTCTCTTAATTGGATGTAGCCTATAAATTCGCTAGCAGCTAGCTTAATGCCTAATAGTTGCCCCATTAAAGCCATATCTTCTGTGGCAACACCAATAAGCCACATAAGTGGAGCAAAGGCGTAGCCTAATATAAGTTCAAGAGATAAGCTTTCATAACTTGTGTTAGAGGCTATCCAATTGTTTATAGATGTTACATCACCAACCCAACCTAAAATACCATTAAACATAGCAATAAAAGCAACAAATACTAAAAGCATGGCCCCAACATTTACTGCAAGTTTTAAGCCTTCGGTTGTTCCATTTGCTATGGCATCTAAAAAGTTTGAACCTATTTTTTCTTGAGAAACGGAAACATCTGTATTGACGTCTTCCGTCTGTGGATATAGTATTTTTGAAATAACAATAGCACCTGGAGCTGCCATTACTGATGCTGCCAATAGATGTTTGGCGTAAAATAATCTTAAAACAGGATCGTCGCCTCCAAGAAATCCAATATAAGCCGCTAGAACAGCGCCAGCAACAGTTGCCATACCGCCAATCATGACGAGTAGTATTTCAGACTTATTCATCTTTTCTAAATAAGCCTTTATTAAAAGTGGTGCTTCTGTTTGACCTAAAAAGATGTTACCCGCAACACTTAAGCTTTCAGCTCCAGATATTTTTAAAGCCTTAGAAAGCAACCAAGCCATTACTTTTACTACTTTTTGAATAATACCTAGATAAAATAAAACGGAAGTAAGAGCAGAAAAGAATATAATAGTTGGGAGTACTTGAAAAGCAAAAATGAACCCAAAAGTATCCATATCAACAACTAAGCCTTCAAATAAAAATTTGCTTCCAGCTCTTGTAAAATCTAAGACACTTACAAATAAGCCGCCTATAAACTCAAATATAGTTTTAATAAATTCAACTTTTAAAACCCCAATAGCTATTAGGAGTTGAAAGGCTAAACCAATACCAACAATTTTCCAATCGATAGCTTTTCTGTTACTACTAAAAAGAAAGGATACAAATATTAAGGTGATCATTCCAAGAACACCACGCCATAAGCTATTAATTGAAAATCCTTGGCTAGGAATTATGGTGTTTTTAGTTTCTTTAACAGAGGAAGTTTCAGAACTAGTTGTTATTTCTTTTTCTGAAAAATTGATGTTTGTTGAATCTATTAAAATAGTTTCCGTTTGTGAAACAGTCTCAACGCCATCAATTTTTACTGTTTTATTTAAATCTTGTGCTATTAGTGTTGAAGTGAAACATAAAAATATAACAGCAATGCCTAAAAACAGCTTTTTCATACTAAAAATTAAGAGTTATTCTCGTTTTGAAATTTCATCACGAATATGCGCTGCCTTTTCATAATCTTCATTATTAACAGCTTCTTCAAGCATAGCTTGAAGTTCTTCTATAGATTTTCCTTTAAAATTTTCGCGTGGTTCGTTAGGTTCCAATTCATTGGCTACTAACTCATCCATTAAAATACTATCTTGAGTATCATCTTCTTCCTCTTCCTTTTTTGGATTCACTTTTAAATAAATACCAGCTTTGTCAAGAATATTTTTATAGGTAAATATGGGTGCTTGAAAACGAAGTGCTAAAGCAATGGCATCGCTTGTTCTGGCATCAATAATTTCTTCAATTTTATCGCGTTCGCAAATTAAGCTTGAATAAAATACACCATCAACTAGCTTGTGAATAATCACTTGCTTGACAACAATATCAAATCTGTCAGCGAAATTTTTAAATAAATCGTGTGTTAATGGTCGTGGTGGGCTAATTTCTTCTTCTAAAGCTATAGCAATAGACTGCGCTTCGAAAGCACCAATAACAATTGGAAGCTTACGGTCGCCATCTACTTCATTCAAAATCAAGGCATAAGCTCCATTTTGTGTTTGGCTATAGGAAATGCCTTTTATATTTAATCTTACTAAACTCATAATTTATTAAAACGCAAAGAACTGCTTAAATTAGAACTTAACCAACTGCACGAGGCATATTAAGTTAAAATGCTAATTTAAGCAGTTCTTAAGTATTATGCCAATTATAATTTAAAAATAAACCATTAATTGGCTTGATATAATATTATTACTGAGCTTTAAAAGCTTTTAATTTTTCTATAAGTTCTGGAACGACTTGAAAAGCGTCTCCAACAACGCCATAATCTGCCGCTTTGAAGAAAGGCGCTTCTGGATCTGTATTGATAACAACTTTTACTTTTGATGCATTAATACCAGCTAAATGCTGAATTGCTCCAGAAATACCAATAGCTATATATAAATTTGATGCGACAGGTTTTCCTGTTTGCCCAACGTGTTCGCTATGTGGTCTCCATCCTAAGTCTGAAACTGGTTTAGAACAAGCTGTTGCTGCGCCTAAAACATCGGCAAGCTCTTCAATCATGCCCCAGTTTTCAGGACCTTTTAATCCTCGACCTGCTGAAACTACTATTTCTGCATCAGCAATTGTTACTTTGTCTGATGCTTTATCAACAGACTCTACTGTAACACCTAATTCTGGAATTGAAGGCGAGAAGTCTTCCGCGGAAGCGCTACCACTATTTTCAACCAATCCAAAAGCATTATTAGAAACACCAACAATTTTTACATCGGTATTAATTTGAGTCGTTTCGAAAGCTTTATTGGTAAAGACTGTGCGTTTTACTGTAAATGGACTGGTACTAGATGGCACTTCTACCACATTTGATGCATAACCAGCATTTAAACCAACGGCCAATAATGGTGCTAAATATTTGCTATTTGCACTAGAACTAACAATAACAACTTTTGCGCTTTCCTTTTCGGCAGCTTGATTAATAGCAGATGCATATGCCTTGGCATTAAAATTATCAAGTTGTGAATTTGTTATGTTTAAAACTTTATCGACGCCATAATTACCTAAGCTAGAGGTGTCGTTTGCATTTATTGCTACTGCGGTAACTGTTGTACCTAATGTATTAGCAACCGCTTTTGCATAAGAAGCTACTTCGAAAGCTGCCTTTTTAAAAGCACCTTGTTCTGATTCTGTATATACTAAAACTGACATAATTTATTTTTTTGTTTTCCTGAACTTGTTTCAGGATCTCATTAATGTTTTTGTGAATTTCGAAAGATTCCGAACCAAGTTCGGAATGATTTAGTAGATGGCTAAATCACCTTAGCTTCATTATGAAGTAAGTTTACTAATTCGTCTAAATTATCTGAAGATACTAATGTAACGGCTCCTTTTGGAGTTGGTTTTTCAAATGAAACAGAAGCTGTTTCAGGGTTTGTATCTATCGCTTCGGCAACATTTAATGGTTTTTTACGAGCCATCATAATACCTCTCATGTTTGGAATGCGTAAATCGCTTTCTTCTACCAGCCCTTTTTGGCCACCAATAACTAATGGAAGGGATGTAGAAACGGTTTCTTTACCACCATCAATTTCTCTAATAGCTTTGGCAGATGTACCATCAACTTCTAAGCCAATGCAATTATTAACAAAGTTGGCATTAATTAATCCTGCAATCATACCAGGTACCATGCCACCATTATAATCTATAGATTCGCGACCTGCAATTACTAAATCGTAATTTCCAGTACTTACTACATTTGCTATCTGTTTTGCTACAGAAAATCCATCTGTTGCAGGTGCGTTAACCCTTATAGCTTCATCTGCTCCAATAGCTAATGCTTTACGCAATGTAGACTCGGTTTCTGCACCACCAACATTAACAACGGTAACAGAAGCACCTTGTTTTTCTTTAAACCACATAGCACGTGTTAAACCAAATTCATCATTCGGGTTTATTACAAATTGAACACCATTAGTGTCAAATTTGGTATCGCTATCACTAAAGTTAATCTTAGAGGTCGTGTCTGGTACGTGACTTATACACACTAATATTTTCATTTTTTTATGTATTTAGTTGTCTAATTTTTTTTCAGTTTACGAAGTTAATTATAAAATTTCGAATATTTACTATGCGTGCATAGTAAATATTAAAAAAACTTGTAAGAGTGTATCTCATTTATTGTTATTTTTGCTATTCCAATTAAAAAATATTTAATGAAGACAATTCAATTTAGAGAAGCCATTTGCGAAGCAATGAGCGAAGAAATGCGCAGAGACGAAAGCGTATATTTAATGGGTGAAGAAGTAGCTGAGTATAATGGAGCTTATAAAGCATCAAAAGGGATGTTAGATGAGTTTGGACCTAAACGTGTGTTAGATACACCAATTGCCGAGCTTGGTTTTGCTGGTATTGCTGTTGGTTCAACAATGACTGGGAACAGGCCTATTGTAGAATATATGACTTTTAACTTTTCTCTAGTTGGTATTGATCAAATAATAAGTAATGCTGCTAAAATTCGTCAAATGTCTGGTGGACAGTTTAAATGTCCAATTGTTTTTAGAGGGCCAACTGGTTCTGCAGGGCAGTTAGGTGCAACACATTCACAAGCATTCGAAAGTTGGTTTGCAAACACGCCAGGATTAAAAGTAGTTGTGCCATCAAACCCTTATGATGCAAAAGGATTATTGAAAGCTGCTATTCGTGATGACGATCCAGTTATTTTTATGGAAAGTGAGCAAATGTATGGTGATAAAGGTGAAGTACCAGAAGGTGAATATATTATACCAATTGGTGTTGCTGATATTAAACGTGAAGGAACTGATGTAACCATTGTATCTTTTGGAAAAATTATAAAAGAAGCTTATAAAGCTGCTGATGAATTAGAAAAAGAAGGTATTTCTTGTGAAATTATAGATTTACGTACGGTTCGTCCAATGGATAGAAAAGCCATTGTAGAGTCTGTAAAGAAAACAAATAGATTAGTAGTTTTAGAAGAAGCATGGCCTTTTGGAAATGTAGCAACAGAGATTACTTATTTAATTCAATCTGAAGCATTTGATTATTTAGATGCACCAGTTGTTAGAATTAATACTGCCGATACTCCTGCAGCTTATTCCCCTGTTTTAATGAAGGAATGGTTACCAGATTATACAGAGGTAATTAAAGCAGTAAAAAAAGTACTGTATAAATAAAATAATATTTTTTACGTTATATAAACTTCATTAGCACGATTGTTGATGAAGTTTTTTTTGTATTATGAAAATAAGATTAATTTTTGCCCTTTTCTTTCTAGTAACCTGCTTTGCTTTTGCTCAAACCAAAGTGAGTGGTTTTGTGTTTGATGAGTTTAATGAACCTGTATCTTTCGCAAATGTTATATTTAAAGGGTCTACAGAAGGAACTATTACCAACGAGAATGGTAAATTCTATTTAGAATCAGATGAAACTTGGAGCGCATTAACCGTATCATTTATTGGTTATGAAACCTTAAATGTTCCATTAGAAAAAAAAGTGAATTACAATTTAAAATTCACCCTAAAAGAGGAAGCTGCTCAATTAAATGCAGTAGTTATTATCTCTGGAAAACAATCTAAAAAGAATAATCCAGCCATAGATTTATTGAGAAAAATATGGGCAAATAAACGTAGTAATGGTTTAAAGCAGTTTAAACAATACGAATACGATAAATACGAAAAAGTAGAATTCGATTTAAATACAATTGATAGTGCACTTATTAAAAGTAAACTATTTAAAGGGATGGAGTTTGTTTTTGAAGAAGTTGACACCTCTAGCGTAACAGGAAAAACATACTTGCCTATTTTTATAAACGAAGCGGTTTCTAAAGTTTATGGAGACAATGTTATTAATAAAACAAAAGTAGATTTATTAGGAAACAAAAACTCTGGTTTTAGTGATAATCAAATGATTATTGATTTTGTAGACGATTTATATTCAGACTTTAATGTTTATGATAACTACATGAAATTTTTTGATAAAAGTTTTGTGAGCCCCTTATCTAAAACAGGGATTGGAACGTATAATTATGTGTTGGCAGACAGTTCTTTTATTGATAACAAATGGTGCTACAATATTATATATTATCCAAGACGAAAAAATGAATTGACCTTTAAAGGCGATTTTTGGGTGGCAGATACTACATATTCTATTAAAGAAATTAATCTACAAGCCTCAAAAAGTGCCAATATAAACTGGGTAAAAGAAATTTATATAGAGCAAGAGTTTGAGGTGTTGAGCGATTCACTTTTCTTGGTGACAAGAGATTATATGTTGTCGGATTTTGCTTTTGATAAAAAAGAAAAGTCTCGTGGTGTTTACGGAAAGCGAACTACGTTATACAATAATTATAAGTTTGATGTCGAAAAGGATAAAAAATTCTACGAAACCGAAGTTTATAATTTTGATAAAGATGTTTATAATAGAGATGATGAATTTTGGGGAGAAAACAGACTTGAAGCCTTAAATAAAGACGAGCAAGGTGTTTATAAAATGTTAGACACTCTAAAAACAGTTAAGAAGTTTAAGCGTCTATATAACTTAGGAAGTATTCTGGCATCTGGCTATATTGAGTTTAATACACTGCCATTAGATTATGGGCCCGTGTTTTCAACCTTTGGGTTTAATGAGGTAGAAGGCGTGCGTTTAAGAACTGGCGGAAGAACCTATTTTGGACCAAATGATTTATGGCGACTTGAAGGGTTTTTAGCTTATGGATTTAAAGACGATAAATTCAAATATGGTATATCTGGTAAATGGCTAATTGATAAAAAGAGACGACTCATTATCTCTGGAGGAAACAGGCGAGATGTCGAGCAAACAGGAGCCAGTTTAACCTCTAGTACAGATGTGCTAGGCAGAAGTTTAGCGTCATCTTCAGTTATAGGTACAGGAGCTAATGATAAGTTAACTAATATTAATCTAACCAGTCTGGCTGTTGAATCTGAGCCTTGGAAAAATGTTATTTTTAGATTAGGAGGAAATTACAGAACTCTAGAATCGGCATCGCCAACTTTTAGTTTAGATTATAATACACCAACTGGCATAGCATCTGAAATTAAGCAATTTGAAACTAACTTATCTGTGTCGTATTTCCCAGGTCGGAAAATGACCGGTTTTGGTGTAGAACGAAGAGTAGCCAACGATGATTTTGCGCGACTTTTTGCCCAAGTAACGCGTGGTGATAAAAATATGTTTAATAGCGATTTCGATTATACGAAAGTGCAATTCTCATATACGCAACCCTGGCAAATGGGAGGCTTTGGAAGACTTAGTACCACAATAGAAGCTGGTAAAACCATTGGAGAAGTGCCGCTTGGATTATTGAGTGTTATTCCAGGAAATCAAACCTATTTTTCAATTTATAACACATTTTCGCAACTTGATTTTTACGAGTTTGTGTCAGATACTTATGGGTCTTTTCATTTTGAACATAATTTTAACGGACGCCTATTTTCAAGAGTACCATTTTTACGAAAATTAAACCTTAGAGAAATTGTAAGTGTAAGAGGTGTTATGGGGAGTATTTCAGATGAAAATATAGCGTTAAGTAATGTGCCAAGTAACCCAAATAATCTTCGTTTAGTTGCACCTTCTAACGAGCCTTATTACGAATACAGTCTAGGTATAGGTAATATTTTTAAAGTGTTTAGAATAGATTTTAATTTTAGAGGCAATTACAAAGACGAAGTGCTGTACCCTGATGCTAGAAAATTTGGTATTACAGGTAGTTTTGGGTTTTATTTCTAAACTAGTATTTCTTATCTCTTAGTTCTTCTTTACGCACAGGCATAACGTCTATGGTTTTAAATAATTCTTCGCAATTAAGTATATGGCTTTGTCTTAATTTAATACCGCCATCTAATCCAATTAATATAATTTCAAAAGGTGCCTTTGCCGTTTTATATGTTTTGTAAAGTTTTGATGAGTCCTGCCATGCTTCATCTTTCAAGCCCACAGTATAACTATGCTTTTTTATTTGATAAACAATAAGCTTACGGTCTGTAAGTCCGTTTTCGTGTGATTGAAACTCTTTTATTTGATTTTGGAACGTTGTCGTATCTGTATCATCCGTTAGAACTAATAAAACTCGGTTTTCCCATTGATGTGATGCTATATTTTGAGACATACTTTTGTTGACGTATATAATTGAAATTATAAAAAATAAGATTTTGAAACATTTCATTTTTTTTAATTTTTAAGATGTTAGTTAAACGGTTTTACAAATGTAAAGTTGCGTATCTGTGTGGGAGGATTTTTCTAAGAAAAATCAGAGCCTAGCAAACAAGTAACTAACTTTTTTTTGATATCAGGTTTAAGTTTGTGATTTCTTAAATATAGAAATTTACACAGTTATTTAATTTAATTATTTGAAAAATTTTAATTCTATTTTTTTAATATAAATTTAAGAAAAACTAGCTGTGTGTGTAACATAGGTTGCTAATAAGTCAAGAGGTAATCAGTAATTTTGCTTAACAAATTTAAAACATAATAATTATGGAAACTTTAGAATTAAAGATAGGAATGGATCAAGATTATAAAATTGATATTAGTAATAAATTAAATATTCTTTTAGCTGATTTTCAAATTCATTATATGAATTTAAGAGGTTTGCATTGGAATGTGAAAGGTAAAAAGTTTTTTATGTTGCATGAAAAATTTGAAGAGCTTTATGATGAGACTAATGATGTAGTTGATGAAATTGCAGAGCGTATTTTAACTTTGGGATTAAAGCCATTGCATACGTTTGAAGATTATTTGGAAAACAAAACTATTAAAATTATTAAAAATGTATCTAATGGAGATGACGCGGTTAATTCTATATTAAATAGTTTAAATGTACTATTGATGCAAGAACGCGAGATTATAGAAATTGCTTCTGATAATAATGATGAAGGTACGGCTTCTTTAATGAGTGATTTGATTTCGGGTCAAGAAAAATTAATTTGGATGCTTACTGCTTATTTAAGTTAATAACTTAGAATAAGTAAAATAAAAAGCAAAAGTCAAACTCGATCGGCTTTTGCTTTTTTATTGGGTAACTTTTGATAATACGAAGCGGAAATTTGATGTTTTCAAATTATATAGGTTTTTCTTTATCAAGCCTGGTTGTAAAACAGAAAAGACTACCATTTTTGGTAGTCTTTTTAAGTATATGTAATAATTTTACGACATGTTAAGCCAGTATCTCCATGAGGACTACCAATAACAAATTTCTCTGTTAGATTTATATGGTATTTTATATCGTTGTTAAATAATTTCTGAATCGCTTTAGGAAGTTTAGCAACCAATCTTGGTATTAATATGTCTACAATGTCTTTTCTAATTTTCGCCAGCATGGTGTCGTCATCTGCAAAATCATCATGTTGTGTTGTTACCACAATAGCATCAATACGTTGCGGATTAATACTAGCAAAAACAAATATTTTATTTTTCTATCATAACACCCTATATTTTACATATAATTATTTAACAATAAATTTTTGTATACTTTTATTGTTGTTTTCGGTTTTTATGATTGCAAAATAGGTGCCTGGAGGTAAATTAAAATTTAGTTTCTGATTGAAATTAGTATTCGAATATTTTTTTATACTTCTTCCCGTAATATCGATTATGCTAATTTCTTTAATTTTTAAATTTATGTTACTTTTTATAACGAAATAATCCTTAGAAGGGTTTGGGTATAACTGAATATTAGTATTATTATCTATGTCTTCTACATTCAAACTGCTTTTTGGTTCTGAAGTAATTTCAACAATCCAGCCACCAGGAGAACCGTTCCACCAACTTTCTACGGTTTCTGGAATATAGCCGAAAGAGAAGCTATTTCTATGTGAGAAGTTAAAAGTTAAACAACCATTTTCATTATTAGCTTTTATAACTATTTCATCATCATAGGAGTCTATTTCATAAAAAGAAGAGAAAAGTATGTTGCTATCATCTTTAGTGTTATTGTTATTAAAAACAGTAAAGGGATCTCCATTATAATAGGATTCAGGAATTTTTAACCTCTTTATTGTAGCTACGATTCTTTCATTATTTAAGTTTGGGTAAATGGTTGTGTTTTCAAGTTGCCCCAATATAGTCCAAACTTTTCTTTGCTTCATTTGTCCAGAGGAATTTCCATGATATATTCCTTCATTAAGTATATTTGGAGTTGTTTTAACGAGTTTTGGTACTGGGTAAGTATTGGTAAACCCATCAGGACATATAGTTGTAATATAGAATTCGTATTCTGTGTTTTCGTCTAAATCATCAAAAATCATAGAATAATAAATCAAATTTTCATCAAAACGATCTTTTTCTGTATTATAAGTATGATAAGGCCTGCGAAGCTCTGACTGTAAAAATTGCCTGTTACTATCAAATTCTTTTGTTGCACCAGTTCCTAAAGCAAAACCAAAAGGACCATATTCAACCTTATATATTGTGCTTTCGTCATTTTTTTTCCAAATAAGTTCCAATTCTTTATTACTTACTCTTTGAAACAGAAAATCTTTTTCATTAGTTGTCTTACAGCTAGGTTTAGGTTCACTATATACTTTTGCTTCCCAATATGAAGTGCCATCTATATTTTGAAAATAAGATAAAGACCCATCTTCTTTTTCGGAAACTACAGGATATAAATTAGAATCGTGCTTAAAAGCATAGCAAGTGTAATAGTTATATGTTGTTAGATTATTTAAGAAATTAAATACTACTTCACTATCCCAATGGTTATCATTATATGGTTCAATATTGAAATAGGTAAATTCAATTCTAATTCTTTCTTCAATGTTGTCTGGATATAATTCTTTTATTTCGTCATTAGAAGTTAGTAATGCACCGCTTGAGTAGTCTTTCCTTGTTTTTTCTTTGTATGCAGGAGCATAATTATTGAAGCTGCCGTTATCACATTTTGAAGAAATATAGAAATCATATTCCGTGTCAGGTGATAAGTCTGTGATAAGGATATTTTTATTTTGAGTATCTTTTGTTATACCATTACCTCTAATAAAGGCTGTTGGCCCATATTCAATTTCCCACTCGGACACATCAGTTTCAGACTCCCAAGCTAAGTTTATTTCTTGATGTGTAAACCTAGTAGTTGAAGTATCAAAAGGCTCACTACAATCTGGAATTAACTCACTAATTATATCTGCTTGCCAACCTCTTGAAAAATAACTTGAATAAGAATCATTACTAAGATATTCTACTGTGATAGCTCCATTTGGATCTTGAGAATATAATGAAGAACCCATGTCTGTGAAATCACTAGTATTTCTTAGTTGTACAATTGGTTCTGAGTCTGTATTAGTACCACTATATATTTTTAAGGAACTCAAATAGCTATATTGTGTCATTAAATCAATGTAATCAAAATTGATGCGAATCCTTTCTCCTTCAGTTTTCGGATATATTGTTGTAATTTCCGTTTGGTTTTCAGGAATATCATTGTCGATTCCCCCGTCATCAGTAAACTTATCCCCTCCAAAATAATTAGGAGTTGTTTTAAAAGTAAGGGGTTCAACATAGATGTTGTCTTGACCGCCTTCTGCACATACAGTAGTAATATAAGCGTGGTATGAGGTTAACTTAGTTAAATTGTCTAGGGCGATGAAGTTGTCATTTGTGTTTACGGTGGTTCCTGTTCCTCTTTCAAACCCTTCTAATCCGTACTCTATACTGTAGCTATCATTTAAATTTGACGTTTTAGTCCAGTTCAACTCACATTGATTATGGGTCAATTTAAAGTTATTAACTTGAAAATCTGTGGCTTCTTCACAATTAGGAGTTGGTTCACAAATAATGTCAATGTTCCATTTTGTTTTAGTGTAACCATAAGCACCAGGTTTAATATCAAAGAAAATAACATTACTATCTCCCGTGGAAACGAACTCAATAAAGGATGAATCACGATTAAAATACTTGAGTAAGGGGCTGTTTGAATCGGGGCCATCATATATTTTAATATCTTCATAATCACCAATATGTAGCCAGTTTACTATAAATCGAGCTCTTTTATTGTCTCTTAGGTATATATATATATCAGTTGCTTTTTGATAGTCGGTATAAACTTGTTCTCTACCTCCTCTGTCATATATTTTGCCTTCAAAACAATAATCAACGTTTGTTTTTTCTGAGAATGGTCCTATTGAGGTGCTAAAACGGTCACCACATTTATTTCTTAAATAAAAGTCGTATTCAGTATTATTCTCTAAGTTTCCTAGAATAATATCTTCTGAAGCGTAATTTATAGTAGTACCCTCACCAATTGTAAAGTCTTTTAATCCATACTCTAATTGCCACTCTTCATTAAGATTAATATCTATATTTACCCCAGTAAATTGTATTTGATTTAATTTATAAGGGTCAAGCCCTCTAAAAGAAATAGTTGATTCACAAAAAGGTTTTGTAGAAATAGAAGTCGTTTTTATTGTATCACTAAAGCTTGAGTCGTCACACTCTTCAGTTAAATAAAAATCATATTCTGTCAACTCACTTAAGGATGATACTGTTATAGTATTTGTATAAGTTTCAATTTTTATACCCGTGCCTATTTCAAAATTTTTAATGCCATATTCTATATAAGTACGATTAGTTGTGCTTTTCGCCCAACTTAGAGTGATTGAATCATAGGTAATATCTGTAGGAGAAATAAATCTAGGCGCATTGCATTCAGGCTCGTCAATACAACTAACATTTCCTATCCAACCAGGAGCATTATTTTCTGAATTGCTTGATTCAAATACAATATATAGTTCACCATTTGTTGATTTTGAAACGATTGGTTCTGTAGGTGGAGAATTTTTGTCGTAAACAGCTATAGGATCTCCATAAGAGTAATTACCTTCCCATATTTTTAAAGTAGCATCGCTTGATAATTCAAATAATACAAAATTTAAACTTATTCTTTTGTCTGAGGAGTTTGGTCTTAAGTTGTAAGTTTCGTAGTGTTCTCCTATGTAGTTTTCTTCAAAACCAGGATCTAGAAATAGGTCTCCATTACAGTAATCTGCACTTGTAACGTCTTGATAAACATCAGATGTAGTAGGAGTGCTTCCACAGTTATTAGTTACATAGAAATCATACTGTGTATTAGAGTTTAAGTTGTTGATTTGTATACCTATATATGAACTATAAATTTTAGTTCCAGTTCCACGGCTGAAGTTTTTAAGACCGTATTCTATCTCAAAATTACCTGTCAATGAATTGTTTCCTGAATTCCAAGTTAATGTTATTGAGTTGGTTGTTTTATTATTTGTATCTAGCTGGTATGGCTTAGGGCATTGAGTGTTTCCTGTAAAACCTATTAGGCTTAAAGTAATAAATAATAGTATTTTTTTTATCATATCAACTTTTATTGAATCCAGTATATTATTTGAGTTAAATGATTTTTCTTGTAAAAACATAGCTAATAAAGAAAAGTATTCCTTCAATTTTTGTGCTAAAATACATATTATTTTGTGCTATGTTATGTGATTGTTTTGATTTTTCGCATAGATTTTCTTGACCTTTTTTGTTGAAGAGTAGTTTAATTCTAAGATTTGTTTTTCTCTGTGCTTACTTTTACATAATCCAAAGATAAAGTTCCGTTTCAATGAATTTTATCTATTGTTAAACGAAGTTAGCGATTTTTTTTTTACCAGCTTAAGTTGTTAAAACAAAAAGACCACCTATAAAAGTGGTCTTTTTAAAATCTATATAAGCTTAAGTTTTTACAAACCAAAAGCTGTTTTTACTTTATCAACATAATCTAATTTTTCCCAAGTAAATAATTCTACATCAAGCGTTTTAGTAACGCCATTTGGTTGTGAGAATGTTTTAGTAACGGTTTCGTTTTTACGTCCCATATGTCCGTAAGCAGCCGTTTCACTATACATTGGTGCACGTAATTTTAAACGGTCTTCAATAGCAAATGGTCGCATATCGAAAATTTCAGATATTTTTTCTGCAATTTCACCATCTGTTAAATTGAAAGGGCAAGTCCCGTAAGTATCCACAAAAATTCCCATAGGTTCAACCACGCCAATAGCGTAACTTACTTGTACTAAAATTTCGTTTGCAACACCAGCAGCAACTAAGTTTTTAGCAATATGTCTTGTAGCATACGCAGCACTTCTATCAACCTTACTTGGGTCTTTTCCAGAAAAAGCTCCACCACCATGAGCACCTTTTCCGCCGTAGGTGTCAACAATAATTTTACGTCCTGTTAAACCCGTATCTCCATGAGGTCCACCAATAACAAATTTTCCTGTTGGGTTTATATGGTATTTTATATCGTCGTTAAATAATTTCTGAATAGCTTCAGGAAGTTTAGCAACCACTCTAGGTATTAATATATCAACAATATCCTTTCTAATTTTAGCAAGCATTGCTTCATCTTCATCAAAATCATCATGCTGTGTTGATACCACAATAGCATCTATACGTTGCGGAACATTATCATCGTTATACTCAATAGTAACCTGACTTTTAGAATCGGGTCTTAAGTAAGGAATGTCTTTGTTTTCACGTCTTAATTCAGCAAGTTCTATTAAAATTCTGTGCGATAAATCTAAAGCTAAAGGCATGAAATTCTCAGTTTCATTGGTTGCGTAACCAAACATCATACCTTGGTCTCCTGCACCTTGCTGTTCTTTGCTTCCTCTGTCAACACCTTGATTAATATCTTCAGATTGCTCATGAATGGCAGATAAAACACCACAAGAATTACCATCAAACATATATTCGCCTTTGGTATATCCAATCTTGTTTATAGTATCTCTTGCTATTTTTTGAACATCTAAATAGGTGGTAGATTTTACTTCGCCAGCAAGTATTACTTGTCCTGTTGTTACTAAAGTTTCACAAGCTACTTTCGATTCGGTATCAAAAGCCAAAAAATTATCAATTAATGCATCACTAATTTGATCTGCTACCTTGTCTGGATGCCCTTCAGAAACACTCTCTGAGGTAAATAAATAAGCCATATTTTTTATTTTACAGTAAGATTTGACGAGAACGTCGAAGGAAGTTTACACTGCCTTTAGCATTTTTGCTTACATCGAACTAATGTTTCATGTAAAGAGGTTGCAATCAGTCAAATCTTTCCTCTATTATTTGTTTGCGCAAAAGTAAAAAAATAAAAGAATATGTGCGTTGATTTTTCTTTTTTTCCTAATTAATTGGCTGTTAAATTTAAATTCTAAATATTTGCATTATTCAAGATGAAAACACACATTTTAAATAGCATACCTGAAAGGGTCTTTGTGATAGTCTCGCAACGATAAGGAAGGGTGTATTTAAAAAAAATAGATTTTATGAACCTTCCAAAAAACGGAAGGTTTTTTTGTAAACTTTTTTTTCATTTTGAACATCATAAAAATATTAACTTAAACATCTGTAAAACAGTATTTTAAACTGGTTTTTATAGTCGTGGATTTAACCTAATAAAACAAAGGTTAAATAAAATAAGAAGCTAATAAATTAATTTCGACAAGTTATTTAAGGAAAATGAATATTTTTCATTAAAAACCTTAATTTATTAAGAATATAAAATTAAATCAAGCTAAAGACTAAAGTAGTTTGCAACAAATATGAAAGAACTTAATAAACACAGTAAAAGACTAACGCAAGACGAATCTCAACCAGCATCTCAAGCCATGCTATACGCAGTAGGCTTAACTGATGAAGACATGAATAAGGCTCAAGTTGGTATTGCAAGTACAGGTTACGATGGTAACCCATGTAATATGCACTTAAATGGTTTGGCTGCCGAAGTTAAAATTGAAACTAAAATAGCTGGACTTGTTGGTTTAGGGTTTAATACTATTGGCGTTAGTGATGGTATTTCTATGGGGACTTCGGGTATGAATTACTCGTTAGCCTCTCGTGATATTATTGCAGATTCTATAGAAACAGTAATGAACGCGCAAAGTTATGATGCACTTGTCTCTGTGGTAGGATGTGATAAAAATATGCCAGGAGCAGTAATTGCTATGTTACGTTTAAACCGTCCATCAATAATGATGTATGGTGGAACCATTGCATCAGGAAAATATAAAGGAAGAAAATTAAACATCGTTTCGGCTTTTGAGGCTTTAGGCCAAAAAGTAGCTGGAGAAATTGATGAAGAAGAATATAGAGATATTATAAAGCGTGCTATTCCAGGAGCTGGAGCATGTGGAGGTATGTATACAGCAAACACCATGGCTTCTGCTATAGAATGTATGGGATTTGCATTACCTTATAACTCGTCTATTCCTGCAGAAAACCCAAACAAATTATCTGAAAGCGAAAGAACTGCAAGAGCAATTAAAAACCTTTTAGAATTAGATTTAAAACCTTTAGATATTATTTCTAAAAAATCTATTGAAAACGCTATTGCACTAGTAAATGCCTTAGGAGGTTCTACCAATGCGGTATTACACTTTTTAGCAATTGCACATGCTGCAGATATTGAGTTTACATTAGAAGATTTTCAGCGTGTTAGTGATAGAACACCATTAATAGCAGATTTAAAACCATCTGGAAAATACCTTATGGAAGATGTTCATGGTGTTGGTGGAACTCCAGCAGTAATGAAATATTTATTAGATAATGGGTATTTACATGGCGAGTGTTTAACTGTAACAGGTAAAACATTAGCTGAAAATTTAGCAGATGTTGAAGCATTAACGTTTGAAGAAGATAGTCAAGATGTTATTTATCCAAAAGATAAAGCATTAAAATCTTCAGGTAACTTACAGATTCTTTATGGAAACTTAGCTACCGAAGGTGCAGTTGCAAAAATATCAGGAAACGAAGGTTTGCTATTTGAAGGTAAAGCTGTAGTTTACGATGGCGAACAAGCTGCAAATACTGGAATTTCTAATGGCGAAGTAGAAAAAGGAGATGTGGTCGTCATTCGTTATGTAGGTCCAAAAGGAGGTCCAGGAATGCCAGAAATGTTAAAGCCAACATCATTAATTATGGGAGCTGGTTTAGGTAAGTCAGTTGCATTAATTACAGATGGACGTTTTTCTGGTGGAACGCACGGTTTCGTAGTGGGGCATATTACTCCTGAAGCACAATCTGGTGGAGCCATTGGATTGTTAAAAACAGGCGATAAAATTAAAATTAGCGCAGAAGATAACACCATTAATGTATTGCTTTCTGATGAAGAATTAGCAGAAAGAAAAGCGCAATGGGTTGCTCCAGAATTAAAACACAAAAAAGGAATTTTATATAAATATGCAAAATCGGTAGCATCAGCTTCAAAAGGCTGTGTAACTGATGCATAATAAATTGTTATTCCTGCGCAGGCAGGAATCTCATCATTAAACGTTGAGAATATGAAAACACAAACAATTAACAATAAAAAAGAAGTGGCAGAAAAAACAGAACGTATAACAGGTAGCGAAGCTGTCGTAAGAAGTTTGATGGCAGAAGGCGTTGATATTCTTTACGGATATCCAGGTGGAGCTATTATGCCCGTCTATGATGAGTTATATAAGTTTCAAGATAAAATTCATCACGTCTTAACACGTCATGAGCAAGGTGCTGCACATGCTGCTCAAGGTTATGCGCGTATATCTGGTAAGGTTGGTGTTGCTATGGCAACTTCTGGGCCTGGAGCTACTAATTTAATTACAGGAATTGCAGATGCGCAAATAGATTCTACGCCAATGGTATGTATAACGGGACAAGTATTTTCTCATTTATTAGGGAGTGATGCGTTTCAAGAAACAGATATTGTTGGTATTTCTACGCCTGTTACAAAATGGAATTGCCAGGTTACTAAAGCAGAAGATATTCCTGCTGCTATCGCCAAAGCATTTTATATTGCCAAAAGCGGAAGACCAGGACCAGTTTTAGTTGATATTACTAAAGACGCTCAGGTGTCTGAGTTAGATTTTAAATACAAAAAATGCACAGGAATAAGAAGTTATAAACCTGTACCTAAAACAAGTCAAGAGGCTGTGAACGCTGCGGCGGAATTAATTAATAATGCTAAAAAACCAATGATTGTTTGGGGACAAGGTGTTATTTTAGGACGAGCTGAAGAAGAACTTAAGACCGTTATAGAAAAAGCTGGAATCCCATCGGCATGGACTATTCTTGGTGCTTCGGCATTTCCAACATCACATCCTTTAAATATTGGTATGGTTGGTATGCATGGTAATTATGCACCAAATAAATTAACTAACGAGTGTGATGTATTAATCGCAATTGGTATGCGTTTTGACGACCGTGTAACAGGTGATTTAAATAGATACGCAAAACAAGCTAAAATTATTCATTTTGATATTGATCCTGCAGAGATAAACAAAAACGTAAAAGTAGATGTTGCTGTATTAGGAGATTCAAAAGAAAGTTTGGCAATGCTTGCTAAAGCTTTAAATAAAAACTCACATGAATCGTGGTTACAAGAATTTAAAGATTTATATGCTATAGAATTCGATCAAGTTATTAATAACGATCTCAATCCAACAAAAGAAGGATTGACAATGGGTGAGGTGTTAAAACAAATAAATATAGAAAGTAAAGGTAATGCCGCAATAGTTTCAGATGTTGGACAACACCAAATGATTGCTTGTAGATATGCCGAGTTTAATCAATCAAAAAGTAATATTACTTCAGGTGGATTAGGAACTATGGGATTTGCACTTCCAGCAGCTATTGGAGCTAAAATGGCAGCGCCAGAACGAGAGGTTGTTGCTATTATTGGTGATGGTGGTTACCAAATGAATATTCAAGAATTAGGTACTATTTTTCAGCAAAAAGCAGCGGTTAAAATAGTAGTTTTAAACAATGAATTCTTAGGAATGGTTCGTCAATGGCAAGAATTGTTTTTCGATAATCGTTATGCGTCGACCGAAATGACAAATCCAAATTTTGTAGCCATAGCCGAAGGGTATTATATAAAAGCTAGGAAAGTCACTAAACGTGATGAATTGGCAGAAGCAGTTAAAGAAATGATGGAATCAAAAGAGTCTTATTTCTTAGAAGTTTGTGTTGAAAAAGAAGGTAACGTGTTTCCAATGATTCCATCAGGAGCATCGGTTTCAGATGTAAGATTAAGTTAAGATTTTAGTTATGAAGGAAGATATAAAATCATTCACAATATCAATTTATACCGAAAATAATATCGGTTTACTGAATCGTATTTCAGCTATTTTTCAGCGAAGACATATTAATATAGAAAGTTTAACAACATCGCAATCTGAGATAGATGGTGTTAATCGTTTTGTAATTGTTGTAAACATTTGCGAAGACACAGCATGCAAAGTTGTTAGGCAAATTGAAAAACAAGTTGAAACTATTAAGGCATATTATCATACAGAGGACGAAACTATTTTTACAGAGTCCTGTATGTTTAAAATAAAATCTGATTTATTGTTCAACGAACCTCAAATTCAGAATATAATAAAAGAAAGCAATACAACAATTGTAACGGTAAACAAAGAGTTTTTTGTACTTGAAAAATCGGGTAGAAGAAATGAAATAGAGTCTTTAAGACGCGATTTAAATGTTTTTGGAATTATGCAATTTGTGCGTTCTGGACGTATAGCAGTAACAAAAGATCAAATGAAAATAACCGAATTGCTTAAAGCATTCGATAATCAATAATAACAATAAAACACAAAATGGGAAATTATTTTAACACACTATCTTTAAGAGATAAATTGAATCAATTATCGAAGTGTAGATTTATGGATGCTTCAGAATTTTCAGATGGAGTATCTGCATTAAAAGGTAAAAAAGTAGTTATAGTAGGCTGTGGGGCTCAAGGATTAAACCAAGGTTTAAACATGAGAGATTCTGGTTTAGATATTTCTTATGCTTTGCGTGATGCTGCTATTGCAGAAAAGCGTCAATCTTTTATTAATGCATCAGAAAACGGATTTACAGTTGGTAATTACCAAGAGTTAATCCCTACTGCAGATTTGGTATTAAATTTAACGCCAGATAAGCAACATACAAATGCGGTTAATGCTGTTATGCCTTTAATGAAAAAAGGAGCAACATTATCGTATTCTCATGGTTTTAATATTGTTGAGGAAGGTATGCAAATACGTGAAGATCTTACTGTAATTATGGTGGCGCCTAAGTCTCCAGGTTCTGAGGTTCGTGAAGAATATAAAAGAGGATTTGGTGTACCAACATTAATTGCGGTACACGAAGAAAACGATCCTGAAGGTAAAGGTTGGGCGCAAGCTAAAGCTTATGCTGTAGCAACAGGAGGTGATAAAGCTGGTGTTTTAGCATCGTCTTTTATTGCTGAGGTAAAGTCTGATTTAATGGGAGAACAAACCATTCTTTGTGGCTTGTTACAAACAGGTTCTATCCTTTGTTTCGATAAAATGGTTGAAGAAGGTATTGATGCTGGTTATGCTTCAAAATTAATTCAATACGGTTGGGAAACTGTAACAGAAGGTCTTAAATATGGTGGTGTAACTAACATGATGGATCGTTTGTCTAACAAAGCGAAAATTAAAGCTTTTGAATTATCTGAAGAATTAAAAGATATCATGCGTCCATTATTCCAAAAGCACATGGATGATATTATTGAAGGTCGTTTTTCTGCTGGAATGATGGCAGATTGGGCTAACGACGATCACGATTTATTAACTTGGAGAGCTGCAACTGCTGAAACTGCATTTGAAAAAACTCCGGCTGGCGATGTTGAGATTACGGAGCAAGAGTATTATGATAACGGTGTGTTAATGGTAGCTATGGTTAGAGCTGGTGTTGAATTGGCTTTTGAAGCTATGGTAGATTCTGGAATTATTGATGCTTCTGCATACTACGAGTCTTTACACGAAACGCCACTTATTGCTAATACCATTGCAAGACGTAAATTATATGAAATGAATAGTGTAATTTCTGATACTGCAGAGTACGGATGTTATTTATTCGATCATGCTTGTAAGCCTTTATTAGCTGATTTTATGAAAACCATAAAAACAGATGTTATTGGAAAACCTTACGCTGTAGATAATGGTGATGGTGTGGATAACGCCAAACTAATTGAAGTAAATGCTGCTTTAAGAAATCACCCAGTTGAGAAAGTAGGTGAATTTTTAAGAGGATCTATGACAGCTATGAAGCCAATAGTATAAGTACCGAATACAACTAAACTAAGTTATATTTTAGAAAACCTGTCGGATGAAATCATTTTGACAGGTTTTTTTATGCCTTTTTTTAATTTAAATAAAAAATGGATTAAGTACCTTGCATTAGCATGAAAATCTCCAAGAATGAGTCAAGAAAAACAAACTTATTTTCCTAGTATAAACAGCGTAAAAGCTGCTGCTGAAACTATTAGAAAAGTTTCAACAATTACGCCTTTAAGTGATAGTATCAGGTATTCTAAAAAGTACAAAGCGCATATTCTGTTAAAGCGAGAAGATTTGCAGCAAGTACGCTCATATAAAATTAGAGGTGCTTATAATAAAATTAGCTCGCTAACGAATCAACAATCTAAAAACGGAGTGGTTTGCGCGAGTGCAGGAAACCATGCGCAAGGTGTTGCGTTATCTTGTAAATTGTTAAAAATTAAGGGCACTATTTATATGCCTGCTCCAACGCCAAACCAAAAAGTAGAACAGGTAAAAATGTTTGGTGAAGATTTTATAGAAATTAAATTAGAAGGCGATACGTTTGACGATTCATTTCATGCCGCCATGTTGGAATGTGATGAGTTGGGCAAAACCTTTATTCACCCGTTTAATGATGAAAAAGTTATTGAAGGGCAAGCAACCATTGCTTTAGAGATTTTAGAGCAAGCAACCGAACCTATTGACTATGTGTTTATAGCCGTTGGTGGTGGTGGTTTAGCTGCTGGATTATCTACTGTTTTTAAGGCTTTGTCACCTCAAACAAAAATTATTGGAGTCGAGCCAGAAGGTGCACCTTCCATGTCGGTTTCAATAAAAAATAATAAAAACACAACCATAGAAAAAATAGACAAATTTATAGATGGAGCGGCTGTACAGCGTGTTGGAGATTTAACCTTTGCCATTTGTAAAGAAAATTTAGATGACATGATTACGATGCCAGAGGGCAAGGTATGTGAAACTATTTTAGAACTTTACAATAAAGATGCTATTGTAGTTGAACCTGCTGGAGCGTTGAGTATTTCTGCACTAGATTTTTATACAGAACAGATAATGGGCAAAAATGTGGTTTGTGTGGTTAGTGGCAGTAATAACGATATAACCAGAACTCCAGAAATTAAAGAACGTGCTTTGTTATATGCGAATTTGAAGCATTACTTTATTATTAAATTTCCTCAACGGGCAGGAGCATTAAAAGAGTTTGTAGTTGATATTTTAGGCGAAAATGATGATATCACTTATTTTCAATATGCTAAAAAAACTAATCGCGAAAACGGTTCAGCAGTTGTTGGAATTCAACTAAAAAATGCTAAAGATTTAGAACCATTAATTACCAAAATGAAACAGCGTAATTTTTATGGCGATTATCTAAATGATAAGCCCGATTTATTTCAGTTTTTGGTGTAAAAAGTTTTTGTGCTAAAAGGGGCACTTCTTTTATAACCACTTTATTCTAGAATGCTAGTGGCTTGTTGCAGTTTTGGTTTTATACTTCTTAAAATCTCGTAATAACGCAATCGGTTTATCTTTATTAGATTAAATCAAATATGTGTATTCAGATATAAGATGGTACTAATAGAATTCCATTTTTTTTTTTTTTCACTTTATAGTTATTCGTATTTAAGTATTGTTGACTGATGAAATGTTTAAATAAACATTGTTCTAAATAACCAAGTAGTCTAAATGTGTTAAATAATCAATAACGTGTTAAAACATTTGAATTATTTGTTTTGTTAACTTTATTGGGAATAAATAAAAATCTTTATATATTTATAGAAAAACCAATATTGAGGGTTAATTGATGGTAATTTTTCATCAATATTGGTTATTATTTGTAAATTATGAAATTTAAAAAGTCAGATCCATTAGGTGTCGTTCTAAATGCTTTGCTTTTACCGTATCAAGAACGGGTAACAGATGTTGTGAAAATTAGTAAAAAAATGATAGAAAAAGGACTGATTAATAAACAGTCCGATATTATTAATGATCACATTGCTTTTAGAACTTTAGGAGTAGATCATTTGGGAATTAAGTCTTTCGAAAAAATATTTTTGCATTACGGGTATCGCAAAATGTCATTTTATAATTTCGAAAATAAAAAATTAGATGCTTATTGGTACGCACCACCATCATCTTATTATCCAAGAATTTTTGTTAGCGAAATTCGAGTAAAAGACTTATCATTAAATGCGCAAAAAATAATCGAAAAATATACCAAGCATATCGTTCAAGACCCAGTAAGTCAATTAGATTTAAATAATGCAAAAACAGTTGGAGAATTTTTTCATAAACCACTATGGGATGTTCCAACTATAAAAGATTATAAGTTGTTATTAGAAGAAAGCGAATATGCAGCTTGGGTAATTTACAATCGTTATTATTTAAACCATTACACAATTAGTGTACACGAATTACCTAATGGTTATAATAAATTAGAGGCTTTTAATGATTTTTTACAGTCAATAGGTATCGTGCTTAATTCATCTGGGGGTATTATAAAAACTAGTAAAGATGGACTTTTAAGGCAAAGTAGTTCGGTTGCTAAAATGGTTGAAGCAACATTTGCTGATGGAGAACATTTAAAGATAGCAGGTAGTTATGTAGAGTTTGCTGAACGTTTGGTATTGCCAGAATTTAAAAAATTACCAAAAGATGAAATAAAAACAATACATAGAAGAGAAGGTTTTGAGTCTGCTAATGCAGATAAAATATTTGAAAGTACTTATAGAAATCAAACTGATAGAACATCAAAATAAACCAATTTACAAATTTAATTAATATGAAAAATATTCTTACCCTAGGCCTTGGTAAAGTAGGTACGTTAGTAGGTGTGTTGTTAAGTAAAAACTATAATGTTACAGGGGTAGATAAACAGCCACCACATTACAGTTTTAAACTTCCTTTTTCAGTCATTCTAGGTGATATTACAGATGAAGTTTTTTTAATAAATTTAATTAAACAGAATGATGCTGTAGTTTCCGCTTTACCATATTTTTTGAATAAAAAAATTGCAGAATTAACCTATAATTTGGGTAAGCATTATTTTGATTTGACGGAAGATGTAGAAACCACTAATTTTATTAGAACGTTAAGTAAAACATCAAAAGGTGTTATGGCTCCGCAATGTGGACTTGCTCCCGGGATTATTGGTATTATTGGAGCAGATTTAGCCAAAGATTTTAATAAATTAAGAGATATAGAATTAAGAGTAGGTGCTTTACCTAAATATCCAAATGGATTATTGGCATATTCATTTACATGGTCGCCTGCTGGTGTTATAAATGAGTATATAAATGATGCCGAAGCGATACATAATGGACAACGTAAAATGACCCCTTCTTTGGATGGACTAGAATATATTAATATTGAGGGTAAAGAGTTTGAGGCTTTTACCACATCGGGTGGTTTAGGTACCATGTGTGAAACCTATGAAGGTAAGGTAGATACTTTAAACTATAAAACTATACGATATCCAGGGCATGGTAAATTAATGAAGTTTTTAATTCAAGAGTTAATTTTGAAAGATGATAAAAAGTTGTTGTCATCTATTTTAGAAAATGCTAAGCCACCGGTAAAAGAAGATGTCGTTTATGTATACGCAGTAGTTGAAGGATGGAAAGAAGATAATTTATTTAGAAATGAATATTATAAAGCCTTTTCTCCAATAACAATAGATGGTCAAGAGTGGAGAGCTATTTCTTGGACAACAGCAGCTTCCATAGCAGCAGTAATAGAAATGGTAGATAAAGGTGATTTACCATCAAAAGGCTTTATTAAGCAAGAAGAAATTCCGTTCGATAAGTTTTTAGCAACACAAAACGGTCAGCTTTTTAAATAATGTCAAAGTTGTTTCAGTTTAAAAAATAGTTCATTTTAAACGCGTGTTTACTTTTCTGTTATTACTAAAATAATATTTTTTATAGTGACACAAATTTAAAATTAATCAACTTGTTACAATCAAGTTTTTTTAATGCTTTAATCATACAATAATTAATAAAAATATAATTATGGATTTTTCCTTTTTAGAAAAATTAGGTGTAAATAAAACGAATGCAGGAACATCAACAGGTTTAAACGCTTTTAATTCTAAAACGCACATAAGTTCTTATTCTCCTGTAGAAGGTGCACTTATAGGTCGTGTTAGTGTAACATCTGAAGAAGAATATCAAAACGTTATAAAAACTGCTCAAGCTGCTTTTAAAACATGGAAAACTATGCCAGCTCCTAAACGTGGAGAGATTGTAAGGCAATATGGCGAGGTGCTACGAGAACATAAAGAAGCATTGGGGCGTTTAGTTTCATATGAAATGGGTAAAAGCTTGCAAGAAGGCTATGGAGAAGTTCAAGAAATGATTGATATATGCGATTTTGCCGTAGGTTTATCTCGGCAATTATATGGTTTAACGATGCATTCAGAAAGACCTAAACATCGTATGTACGAACAATGGCACCCCTATGGTGTAGTTGGTATTATATCGGCATTTAACTTTCCAGTAGCTGTTTGGGCATGGAATGCTATGATTGCCTTAGTTTGCGGTGACGTTTGTGTTTGGAAGCCATCAGAAAAAACACCACTTTGTGCTGTTGCTTGTCAAAATATCTTGAGCAAAGTATTAAAAGATAATAATTTACCAGAAGGCGTTAGTTGTATGGTTACTGGAGATTATAAAATAGGAGAATTGTTAACCCAAGATACAAGAATACCGCTAATTTCGGCTACTGGAAGCACCAGAATGGGTAAAATAGTAGGTGCAACTGTAGCATCAAGAATGGGTGAAAGTTTATTAGAATTAGGTGGTAATAATGCTATTATTATAACTCAAAATGCAGATTTAGATAGTGTTTTAGTCGGTGCTGTTTTTGGTGCTGTTGGTACATGCGGACAACGATGTACATCGACACGTCGATTAATTATTCATGATTCAATATATGATAATGTAAAGCAACGCTTAGTAAAAGCGTATAATCAAATTAAAATTGGTAACCCATTAGATGAAAATAATCATGTTGGTCCATTAATAGATAAAGATGCTGTAGCTGCCTACCAAAACACCATTTTAGAAATTGAAAAACAAGGCGGTAAAATGCTTGTTGATGGAGGTGTTTTAAAGGGTGATGAGTATATAAGTGGTTGCTATGTTAAACCTTGTATTGCAGAAATATCGGCAGAATCTAATATTGTAAAACAGGAAACTTTTGCTCCAATTCTTTACTTGTTGAAATATACAGATCTAGAAGAGGCTATTTATATTCAAAACAATGTGCCTCAAGGTTTGTCGTCTGCAATTATGACTAATGATTTACGTGAAGCAGAATTATTCTTATCTGTAGAAGGGTCAGATTGTGGAATTGCTAATGTTAATATTGGTACATCTGGAGCCGAAATTGGAGGTGCTTTTGGAGGTGAAAAAGAAACGGGTGGAGGGCGAGAAAGTGGTTCCGATTCATGGAGAGCCTATATGCGTAGGCAAACAAATACTATCAACTACAGTAAAACGGTGCCATTAGCTCAAGGTATTAAGTTTGATTTGTAAGATGTAATTTTTTTAGAAGGTTATACCGTTGTAAGTGTTCATTAAAAACGGTAATAGGTATAGAATCATTAATGGCTAAAATAAAACAGCGTAACCTTTAAGGTGGTTGTTTATACAATAAGACGGTTTTGTTTAAGTTTTTAGGATAAATAGCGTAATTAAACTAAGGGATTGCGAAATCGTTTGCGTCCTTGATTTGCTGTTTATTTGAGTTTCAAGACGTGATTTAGGGTAATTTTCGTTTATTTTGATATAAAGAATTAAACCTAAAAAGTGTAATAATCATTCTGATTTTTCACTTTCAAATTATCAATAAATCATGAAAAACCCCTTTATAGAAATCCCTGAAGCGTATAAAATTGAATCTCTTTTACATCAAAAAACATACCTTGTAAATGGTGAACTAAAAAATTGGGATGGAGATACTGCCGAGGTATATTCAACAATTTCTTCAACTTCAAAATATAAGCAAACCCTATTAGGAACCATTCCTCAACTAGGCGAAAAGGAGGCTTTAAAAGTTTTAGACTCGGCAACTCAAGCTTATGATAATGGAAAAGGGTTATGGCCAACAATGAAAGTTGGTGATAGAATTGCTTGTATGGAAACATTTGTAGAGCAAATGAAAACTAAACGCGAGGAAGTTGTAAAGCTATTGATGTGGGAGATTGGAAAAAATCTTCCAGATTCTGAAAAAGAGTTCGATAGAACAGTTGATTATATTTATGATACTATTGAAGCCTACAAGCAAATAGATAGAGATTCTGCTAAGTTTGAAAAAAACTCTGGTGTTTATGCTCATATTCGTCGTGGCCCATTAGGCGTTGTTTTATGTTTAGGACCTTATAATTATCCTTTAAATGAAACATTTACCTTGTTAATTCCAGCATTAATTATGGGGAATCCTGTGATTTTTAAACCTGCAAAACTTGGTGTTTTATTAATATCGCCTTTGTTGGAAGCTTTTCAAAGTAGTTTTCCAGAAGGTGTTGTAAATATTGTTTATGGTCGTGGTCGAGTATTGGCTACACCAATAATGCAGTCTGGAAAAATTGATGTTTTAGCTTTAATTGGAAACAGTAAGTCTGCTAATGCGTTACAACACCAACATCCAAAAGGAAACAGACTTAGAATGGTTTTAGGCTTAGAAGCTAAAAATCCAGCTATAGTATTGCCAGATGCCGATTTAGATTTAGCGGTTGAAGAATGTATTGCAGGAACATTGTCGTTTAATGGACAACGTTGTACGGCACTAAAAGTATTATATGTTCATGAATCTGTTGTAGAAGAATTTAATAGGAGATTTGCATTTAAAGTAGATCAGCTTAAATTTGGAAACCCTTGGGAAAGTGGGGCTAAATTAACACCGCTTCCAGAAGAAGATAAACCCGCATATATCCAAGAATTAATTGATGATGCTAAAGAAAAAGGAGCCAAAGTTCTAAATAAAAAAGGAGGAGAAACAACAGAAAACTTTATTTTTCCAGCAGTTTTATATCCAGTTTCTAAAGATATGCGTGTTTTTCAAGAAGAACAGTTTGGACCAGTAGTCCCTATTGTTTCTTTTTCAGATATTGAAGAGCCATTAGATGATATGGCAGAATCTAATTACGGGCAACAAGTAAGTTTGTTTGGTAAAAACGTACACACATTATCACCATTAATTGATACTTTAGTGAATCTTGTTTGTCGTGTAAACTTAAATAGCTCATGTCAACGTGGACCAGATGTGTATCCGTTTACAGGAAGAAAAGATTCAGCATTTGGAACTTTAAGTGTTCACGATGCATTACGTTCTTTTTCTATAAGAACTTTTGTAGCATCAAAAGACAACGATTACAACAATGCCATTCTTGAAGAATTATTAGAAAAGAAAACGTCTAATTTCATAAGTACAGATTATATTTTATAAGACGAGTAAGTTTTATTTTTTTAAAGGATTACTATAGTGCAATATTTTTCATTGAAAAATTCTATACTATAGTAATCCTTTTTATGTATATATTTGATAGAATTGTTATTAAATAATCTAAACATAATTTTAAAATATACAATAAATATGAAAAAAGCAAAGCGTGTTATAGGAGCTATTTTTTTTGGATTACTACTAGTTGGATGTGGAGGTAAAGAAGAAAAAAAGAAGGAAGGGTTTTCTTATGAGAAAAAAACAGATGAGGTTAAGGAAGTAAAAAGTAATCCAAATGATGTGGTTATAACTGGAAATGATGCTATGCAATTTAGCAAAAAGGAAATTCGAGTTAAAGCTGGCGAGAAAGTAAAAATTACTTTAAAGCATATTGGGAAAATGGATAAAAATGTCATGGGGCATAATTTTGTTTTATTAAAAAAAGGTGTGAGTTTAACAGCTTTTGGAAACAAGGCTGCAACTGCTAAAAGCACACAGTATATCCCTGATGACGCTGAAGATGTTATAGCACATACAGCTCTTGTTGGTGGAGGGGAAACTACAGTTGTCGAATTTGATGCTCCTGAACCAGGAACGTATGATTTTCTTTGTAGCTTTCCAGGGCATTATGCTATCATGAAAGGTAAGTTTATTATTGAATAATAATCCTAAAATTTAGTTTTCAGAAATCGATTAGAACTAATTATTATACTTTTTAGTAATAGTTTCTCATGTTTTAAATTAAAAAAAAGTAAATGAAAAATACATTCTTTTTATTACTCTTAATGTTATCTTTTTTTAACTGCGATAAAAAAGAATACACAGATAAAATTTACGAAAAACCAGAAATCGTAAAAGACCCATCTTCAGATTTTCTTTCTCCAGAAGAAAGCATGAAAACATTTTATTTGCCAGAAGGTTATAAAGTAGAACTTGTTGCTAGCGAGCCTATGATTGATGAACCTGTAACCATAGCTTGGGATGGTAATGGGCGTATGTATGTTGCAGAAATGAATACTTATATGCAAGATGTTGATGGTAGTGGTACTAATCAATCGATTAGTAAAATAAAAATGCTTGAAGATTTAGATGGTGATGGTAAAATGGATAAAAGCACCGTTTTTATTGATAGTTTATTGTTGCCAAGAATGATTTTGCCTCTAGAAAATGAATTAATCGTCAATGAAACATTTTCATATGATTTATGGAGTTATAAAGATACTAATGGTGATGGAGTAGCAGACAAGAAAGAACGCGTTTATTATAATCCAAATCGTCGTGGTGGAAATTTAGAACACCAACAGAGTGGATTGATTTGGAATTTGGATAACTGGTTATACACCACTTATAATCCTATTCGATTTAAGTTTAAAAGTAATGGAAAAGTAGAAGTAGATTCTTTAGAAAGCATGCCGAATAGAGGGCAATGGGGACTTACACAAGACGACTTAGGGAATATGTATTACTCCTCCGCAGGTAGTGAGAATCCTGCTTATGGATTTCAACAGCCACCAGTTTATGGGGAATATAATGCCAAAGGTAGACTTGCTAAAGGTTTTGTAGAGCCGTGGCCAATAGTTGGAACTCCAGATGTTCAAGGCGGGCCAAAAAGATTACGTGAAGATGGTACGCTTAACCATTTTACTGGAACTGCTGGGCAAGAAATTTATAGAGGGCATAAATTACCCTCTAGTTTATATGGTGATCTTTTTATTCCAGAACCTGTAGGTAGGCTGATTCGTAGAGCAAAAATAAAAAATGAAAACGGTAAAAAGGTTGCATACAATGCTTATGATAAAGCAGAGTTTATGGCATCAACAGATTTAAATTTTAGACCATTGCAAGCTAAAACGGGTCCTGATGGAGCGCTTTATATTGTAGATATGTATCGTGGTATTATTCAAGAAAGTAATTGGACAAAAAAAGGAAGTTTCTTAAGACCAGTTATTGAACGAAAAGGCTTAGATAAAAATATTGGAAAAGGAAGAATTTATAGAATTGTACATGAAGATATCGAGCTCGATAAAAAACCTAATTTAATAGGTAAGAAAGCTTCAGAATTAATAGAGTATTTAGGTCATCGAAATGGCTGGTATAGAAATACGGCGCAAAAGTTAATTGTTTTAAGAGGCGATGAATCTGTTATTACACAATTACAGGCTATTGCACGAGATAACACATCGTTTTTTAATGGTTTGTTTAATAGCGAAAAAGATTTTGGTTTGGAGCGTGTAACGGCACTTTGGACGCTTGAGGGTTTGGGTAATATTGATAAAACGTTAATTACTGAAAAATTACAAGATGAAGATTATCGTGTTAGATTGACTGCAATTAGGTTAAGTGAAAACTTCTTAAAAACTGGAGATACAGAAATACTTCAAGATTTAGAAAAATTAATTTCTGATGCCGATGTAAATGTTGTAAATCAATTAGCTTTAAGTTTAAGATATAGTAAAGATAAAAAAGCAACAGAATTACTTAACGCTATTAATACAAAATATGAGAGTCATGAGATTATTTCGCATGCAGTTGTTGAAAGTTTAAAGAAAGATGACTCTAAGTTAGCGCAGCTCAAAAAGAGAATATCTGGAAGAGATTTAGGTTCAAGATTAAGTATTACTAAGGGATATGATGCTTATAAACAACTATGTATTACTTGTCATGGTGCCGATTTAAAAGGTATACCAACAGAAGACGGCGGTCTTATAGCACCGTCTTTAATAGGTAGTGAAAGAGTTAAGGGCGATAAAGGAGTATTAAGTAAAATTTTATTAAACGGATTAATTGGGCCTATTGAAGGTAAAGAATATGGTATTATGATGCCTTTAAAGGATAATAGCGACCAATGGATTGCAGATGTGCTTAGTTATGTTAGAGCTATGAATGATGCAGATAATGTAGGAAGAAGAACGGTTAGAAATGCAAGAACAGAATCAAAAGATAGAGATGATTATTGGACTTTAGAAGAGCTTTATAAAATCGAGGCTAAGAAAAATAAATAGTATTAGTTAGACATTAAAAAAAGCGAATCTAGTTTAAAACTAGATTCGCTTTTTTGTTTTCTATTGTCGATGCAATAATGTTATGTAAAATTAAAAACTATAATTCAATTGTAATAAAGTAGAGCGTGGTAAAATTGGTACTACAATAAAGCTTGCCTCTGGGTTTTCATTAATAAACTCAGAAGTTACGCCGTTTGAATTTGCTCCAAACGTGTTAGCTCCAAAAAAGTTAGCAAGTCCATCAGAATTAAAAAGATTGGTAACTAATAAATTAGCGCTTATGTTCTTGCTAATTTTATAACCAACTCCAGCATCAAAAACACTATAGGCATCTAATTGGAATGCATTTGCATTATTGCCCTCGCGTTTACCTGTGTATTTCCATTTAACAAAAGAAGATAGTTTGTCTTTTGAGAATTCAGCCGATAAATTAAACATCAATTTAGGGTTGAATGCTAATGTGTTTCCAGAATAATCTGTTATGCTGTCATCACTTGCATCAACAGTTCCAGAAGCATCATATATATTCCATTTTGTAGCTTTCGGGTCTTGTAAAACACCATTAAAACGAAATGCGAAATACTGAATTGGATTATAACTAGCTTCCCATTCCAGACCTAAGGTACGTGAGCTGTTAAATTGAATTGGTGTGTAAAATATACTTCCTGATTCGTCATCAAATTCAAAATTAGAAACACCAATGTTTTTTAATGCACTCCAGTATAATGTACTTGTAAATGAAAAGTTTTTCAATACAGATTTTAAACCTACTTCAACTTGATTAATTTCTTGAATCTTTCCGGCTTGGTTTATAGGAACGTTTGCAAAATTGTTGAAATAGTAATTTAATTCAGGCGCTTTATTACCACGAGATAAACGGCCAAATATTGAAGCATCGTCAGTTAATTTATAATTTATGCCAAAAGAATACGACACATAATTATAATTGTAATCAAAATTATCACGTTCGCCAGTTGGTGTTAAAATGTTATTGTCATAGGCTGTAGTTTCATCACCGTCTAAACCTCCTACTTGGGTGAATGGTGTAGAGCGGTCGTTACTTCCTTTGTGCGTTATAGATTCAAAACGTAATCCTAAATCTAGGTTTAGTTTGTCTGATAGTTTCCAACTATCGTTTGCAAAAGTTGCAATTTGACTAATTTTAGCACGGCTGTTTGTGAAAAACAAACCACCGTAGTTGCTTACTCCAAATTCATCAGATAAAGCTATTACAGAATCACCTGGATTTTCCAAAGTTACCTGTAACATTCTTGGGTTGTTTTCGTAAGTTGAAAATGCAAAACTACCTTGTGTAAACACAGAAGTGTTTGAAAAACCAGTAGCAAAACCAAAATTTAAATCGTGATTATCCCATTCTTTTCTTAGGGTTAATTGTTGCATGAATTCGTCGGCATTATTGTCTTTATACCAAGTTGAGGTTCCCATTATAGCATCATTTGGAAGTGTTCCAGAAGTTAAATACTCAGATGGGTTTCCACTAAAAATGCCGCTATTATCTATTCTTGCTAATTCATTTCCAGAGTTCACATCTTTAAAAACAATTTGCCCAATAGGAAAAGGGTTTCCGTTACTTACTAGGTAATAAGGTATAAAGTCACTAATAGAAACAAAAGCATTACTAATAGAGGTTTGCCAGTTAGCCTTTTTAGAAGAAAATTTCATGTTGTTTTTAACAGACCAATTATTACCTAGGTTTTGGAATAAATCGATACCAAAAGCTAAATCTTTAGCATGCACACCATTTGCAGGGTTGAATCTATTTGTAGAAGTCAAATCTCTTCCATCGGGGATTGATGCGTTAAATTCGGGCATTAATAAGGCTGTAGCGTTGAAATTTTGTCCAAAAGCTGCTTTTGGGTTGTTCCAGTTTGTTGCAGCAACACCATTGTATCTATTGGTAAAATCGTTTAAATATTTACCATAAAATTTAAAATAACCATTCTTGTTTTCTTTTTTAATATCGAATTTAAACTGTCCTCCTTTGCTAAATGTAAAATCGGTACTCCTGGCGCCTTCATTGTGTCTGTAATGTCCACCAGCATTAAAAAACCACTTGTTTCCTAATCCTCCACCTAAAACCGCATCAATTCTATATAATGGGTTGTTGTTTGCGCCTTGAATACCATTTTGCACCTGTATTTCACCATTTAATTTTTCTGAAATATTGTTTCTAGAAATAAAATTATAGACGCCTCCCGGTGCGTTCATTGCTGTTATGGAAGCGCTTCCACCTCGTAAAGCTTCTACTCTGGATGTTGTTAAATCTACACGATGAAACAAATCAGGCCCATAATAAGAATGTTGAACTAAGCTAACAGGTAAACCATCTTCTTGTAGAGATACATAATACCAACCCATATCATCTTCTGCAGCAGCAGAAATGCAACGCGTGTAAACTCTTGTAAATACTTCTCCAGTTGAAGCATCAGTAAATGTTCCAGGTATATTTTGAAGCAAGTTTGCGGTGCCTTGAGGGTATATTTTATTAATTGATTTGGAGTTAAGTCTGCTTACAGATGTACTAGATTCCAATTGTGTTTTAGGTGTGAAGTTACCTGTTAGGATTACTGCATGTAGATTTAAAAAGTCTGGATTTAAAATGTAGTTGAAGGTGTTGTTTTTTGAGTCAACTTGTATAGTGTCAAAAATGGTTTTAAAGCCTAAATGAGAGATTTTTAAATTGTAATTTCCTTTAGGAGCATTTAATAAGGTAAATAGACCTTCGCTATTTGTAATACTGAAAATGTCAGGTTTAATATAAATACTAGCCCCTTCAATAGGTTGGTTATTGATATCTTTTATAGAGCCGTTAATTGTTGTTTGAGCACTTGCTAAAATTGAGCTAACTGTTATTAATAAGCATAAAACGAACTTAAAATCAGTCATAGTTGTAATAGAATGAAAATAGGGTGAATGATATTTGATTGAATAACTGAAACAAATTTATAAAATATATATTCATACTTGTTTGTAATAAGTTAGTGAAAGAATTTGAAAGTTTATTTAGGAGGTAAAACTTATAGGTTAGGTTAAGAAAATAATGGATTTAATAGCAGTTTGAGGCTTGTGAGAATGGTACAGCTTGTTTATGATTGTTTTATTAATTAATTTGCGATAATGTTCAAATTATTTCAATGAAAGTAAACAAGATAAAAATTGAACCATTTAAAGGTGATGGTATGGTGTACCATGCTGATACTTGTTTGCCGTTAATTGATGCTTTTAATAGAAAGAAATTAAAATTTAAAGCCTTAGCTCGACATACCTATCCGGGTGATCGATTAGATGAGAATACACTCGGGCTTAATAGTATTGGCTATTGGGATGCTAGTAAACCACAAGATTGGGGTTTAGATTGGCATAGAAATGAAGGCATTGAATTTCATTTTTTAGAATCGGGTAGTATGCCTTATTCGCAAGAGAATAAAGAAGTTGTTTTAACTCCTAATCATTTAACCATTACACGGCCTTGGGAAGCTCATAAAGTAGGTAATCCACATATTGGAATGGGTAAGTTTTATTGGGTAATTATAGACTTAGGTGTGCGCAGACCACATCAAGATTGGGTTTGGCCAGATTGGATTACTTTAACACCAACAGATTTAGACAGGCTAACTACCATATTAAGACAAAACGAAAAATCGATATGGAAAACCGATCAAAATATTCGCGATTGTTTTTTACGAATATATAAAGCAATAAATACAGATGAATCTGGGAGTAATGCTTCTAAAATTAGATTACTTATTAATTATTTATTAATTCTGTTGTTGGATTTATTAAATACAGATGATATTGTTTTAAATGAATCATTAACAGATAGTTCGAGAAGTGTAACATATTTTTTAAAAGAATTAGAGAATAATCTTTTAGAAGATTGGACTGTTGAACTGATGGCTAAATCTGCTGGAGTTGGAGTAACGAGGTTTACCCATCATTGCAAGCGTTTAACAAATGTTACGCCTATGAGATACTTAACCTTAAAAAGGTTAGATTTATCTAAAAAGCTACTTATTGAGCATAGTCATTTATCGGTATCAGAAATTGCATATATGTCTGGTTTTACAACCAGTCAATATTTTGCAACAGTATTTAAAAAGCATGAAAAATGTTCCCCCAAAAGTTTCAGATTAAATCATATGGCTGCAAATTTTTCATAATGGTTCGGGGTGTTCAATTTTTTTCATTGAATTAATGTACACACTATTTTAAAAATTATTTTATAATTTCACTAGGTAAAATTGGCTTCAAGTATTTACAAACTTTGTTTTAAATACTTGACATTATTTTATCAACTAACCAAACTAAATATTTTAAAATGGAAAACATTAACAAAAACCGACTCTTTCTTGGGAGTTGTTTAGCATTAATCACCACAGCAATGACTTTTGCTATTAGAGCAAGATTAGAAACTGTATTTGGGCCAGAAGGTATTGGTTTGACTTTAGAGCAATTAGGGTATGCTTTCGCGCCGGCATTTTTCGGGTTTACCATAGCAATGATTATTGGCGGGCCGTTAGTAGATATATTAGGAATAAAAAAAATAACATGGATGGCTTTTATAACACATGCCGTAGGTATTGTGTTAACTTTAATGGCCGGTTCTATGACCTCTTTATTTATAGCAACCTTATTTATTGGAATAGGAAATGGATTTGTAGAAGCTGCATTAAACCCAATGATAGCCTCTATGTATCCAGATGAAAAAACAAAAATGCTTAACAGGTTCCATGTTTGGTTTCCTGGAGGTATTGTAATTGGTGCGCTTTTAGGTTGGCTTGTTATGGACGTATTAGGTTTGAGCTGGCAAGTTATGGTGGCAACATTGTTTATTCCTTTAGTGGCTTATGCAGTATTGTTTTTGGGTCAGAAATTCCCTGTTACCGAGCGCGTTCAAATGGGAGTTAGTAATAAAAAGATGTTTATTAGTGTTTTAAAACCACTATTCTTATTTATGGTAGCTTGTATGTTTTTAACGGCTGCTTCAGAATTAGGTACAACGCAACGTATAGAATCCTTGTTAAAAGAATCTGTCGCTGCTCCTTTATTAGTCTTGGCTTTTATAAATGGCATTATGGCTTTAGGACGTTTGTTTGCAGGCCCAGTTGTACATAAATTAAGTCCTTCGGGTATGTTGTTGTATTCTGCAATATTCACGTTTGTTGGCTTATGGTTGCTTACTATTACAAGTGGAGGAATGACGTTTGTAGCTGCTGCAGTATTTGCTGTTGGGGTTACATTCTTTTGGCCTACTATGTTAGGTTTTGTAGCTGAATATTTGCCAGAAACAGGAGCACTAGGGCTTTCAATTATGGGAGGTGCAGGTATGTTTTCTGTATCATTAGTATTACCAATTATGGGGAAGTTAATGGATGGCGCAAGTGGTGCTGGAGAAGCATTGCGCACCATGTCTGTTTTGCCAGCAATTTTAATAGTGGCATTTATAGGTTTAAATATCTATATGAAAAAAAGAGAAAAAACGAATC
Organism: Algibacter sp. R77976; assembly: GCF_044594645.1. Taxonomy (GTDB): domain Bacteria; phylum Bacteroidota; class Bacteroidia; order Flavobacteriales; family Flavobacteriaceae; genus Algibacter_B. The sequence goes on along the minus strand of NZ_CP138989.1, from coordinate 443,537 downwards.
AAGCATAATTAATATATGGCAAGAAAATTAAGAATGGGAATGATTGGTGGTGGCACCGGATCATTCATTGGAGATGTACATAGAAAAGCGTCGTCAATTGATGGCATGATAGAATTGGTGTGTGGTGCTTTTAGTAGTAGTGCTGAAAAATCAATTGCTTCTGGGAAAGCTCTATATCTTCCAGAAGATAGGTGTTATGGGACTTTTGAAGAGATGATTTCTAAAGAGAAAGAACTTCCTGAAGGGGTGCGTATGGACTTTGTGTCTATAGTAACCCCAAATCATATGCATTTTCCACCAGCAAAAATGGCTTTAGAAAATGGTTTTCATGTGGTGAGTGATAAACCTATGACCTTAACTTTAGAAGAGGCTATAGCTTTAGAAGAAATTGTAGAAAAAAGCGGAAAGTTATTTGCGTTAACTCATAATTATACGGGACACCCTTTGGTAAAGCAAGCAAAAGCAATGGTTGCTAAAGGAGATTTAGGCGCTATTAGAAAAATACAAGTGCAATATTTGCAAGGTTGGTTGTCCACTTCAGTTGAAAAAACAGGGCAAAAACAAGCCTCTTGGAGAGTAGACCCAAAACGTTCTGGAATTGGTGGTGCGTTAGGTGATATTGGAACACATGCTGAAAATTTATTAGAATATATTACTGGCTTAAAAATAGAAGAATTAGCTGCCGATCTAGGTGTTTTTGGTGAAGGTAGAACTTTAGATGATGATGGTAATTTATTACTCCGTATGGAAAATGGGGCTAAAGGCACCATGTCTTTTTCTCAAATTGCTTTAGGTGAAGAAAATAGCTTAGCTATAAAAGTATATGGAGAAAAAGGCAGTTTGGAATGGCAACAGGAAAACCCTAATCAATTAAAAACACATTGGTTAGATAAACCTGTAAAAATATTTACACCAAATGGGAATGATTTGTATGATGAGGCATTAAATGTTTCTAGAATTCCTGCAGGGCATCCAGAAGGTTATTTAGAAGCTTTTGCAACTATTTATAAAAACTTTGCAACACATTTAATGGCTGTTTTAAATGGTGAAACCATAGAAAAACCAGATTACCCAACGGCAAAAGATGGCGTGCGTGGCATGAAATTTATTTATGCTGCAGTTGCAAGTGATAAGAATAATGCTGCTTGGACAAAATTTGATTAATATAAAAACTACAATTGGCGGATAGTGCGTTAGGGATTGAAGTGGAAAGCCCACAGCCCGACAAAGGAGGTGCGAGGACTTGTAGCGTAAAGCCCGACCCTTGCGGTAACGCCATAAAAAACAATATAATATGAAAACATTAAAAGGACCTGCTGTTTTTTTAGCACAATTTGCAGGAAGCGAAGCACCATTTAACAGTTTAGATGGCATGTGCAAATGGGCGTCGGATTTAGGATATAAAGGGATTCAAATTCCAACTTGGGAATCGAGTTTAATAGATGTTGAAAAGGCTGCTGAAAGTCAGACGTATTGTGACGAACTTAAGGGTAAAGTGAATTCATACGGATTGGAAATCACAGAATTATCTACCCATTTACAGGGGCAATTAGTTGCGGTAAATCCAGCTTACGATACCATGTTTGATGGTTTTGCGCCAGAACATGTAAGAGGAAACCCGAAAGCGAGAACGGAATGGGCAATTGATTTTGTAAAAAAATCTGGAACAGCTAGTGGACGACTAGGCTTAACAGGACATGCGTCATTTTCTGGAGCATTAATGTGGCATACGGTTTACCCTTGGCCGCAACGACCAAACGGATTGGTAGAAATGGGCTTCAAGGAATTAGCAAACAGATGGCTGCCAATTTTAAATCATTTTGACGAACATGGTGTGGATATTTGTTACGAAATTCACCCGGGAGAAGATTTACATGATGGTGTGTCTTATGAGCGTTTTTTGGAAGCTACAGGAAACCATAGTCGGGCCAATATATTGTACGACCCAAGTCATTTTGTATTACAGCAATTAGATTATTTGTCGTTTATAGATATTTATCATGAGCGTATTAAAGCGTTTCATGTAAAAGATGCCGAGTTTAACCCAACAGGAAGACAGGGTGTTTATGGTGGATATTCTGATTGGAAAGACCGTGCTGGCCGTTTTAGAAGTTTAGGAGACGGTCAGGTAGATTTTAAAAGTATTTTCTCAAAATTAACTAAATATGGAATTGATGTTTGGGCAGTAATGGAATGGGAATGTTGTATAAAATCTTCTGAACAAGGTGCAAGAGAAGGTGCGCCGTTTATTAAAAAGCATATTATAGAAGCTGCTGGACGTAGTTTTGATGATTTTGCTGGTGGCGATATTGATGAAGATTTTTTGAAAAGTGTCTTAGGTATTTAACTAAAATTCATAATGAATAAGATTCTAATTTTGTTTTTGGGTTTACTGTTTTTTTCTTGCAGAAATGAATATTCTGAAGCGCCAAAAGAAATGGAACTGATAAAAACGTTTGAAGAAGGGCCGGGTGTTGAACCTACAAAGCCAGAAGCAACCGAAGTTTGGGAGCCAAAACCAAAAGTGGTAACTGTAGATGAGGCTACAAAAATACCTTCTGATGCTATTGTGCTTTTTGATGGTTCTAATTTTGATGAATGGGTGGCGTCTAAAGATTCTTTAGCTGTAAAATGGGTTTTAAATCCAGATAAAAGCATGACTGTTAAAAATAAGGCAGGCGACATACAAACCAAACGTGATTTTGGAGATATGCAACTTCATATTGAATGGAAATCTTCTCAAGAAATTACAGGAGAAGGTCAGCACCGCTCTAATAGTGGTGTGTTTATTCAAAACAGGTATGAAGTTCAGGTTTTAGATAATAACGATAATGAAACTTATGTAAATGGTCAAGTGGGATCTATTTATAAACAAAGCATTCCGTTGGCTAATGCGTCTTCAAAAACGGGTAGTTGGAATGTTTACGATATTATATAGCGTGCGCCAAAGTTTAATAAAACGGGCGATAAAATAAAATCTGGAACAATAACTGTATTGCATAATGGCGTGTTAATACAAGACCATTATCAAATTAAAGGAACAACAGAATTTATTGGGTGGCCCAAAAATAAACCACACGGAAAGGCATCAATAAAATTACAAGACCATAGAGATAATAGTGGTGTGAGTTATAGAAATATTTGGGTTAGAGAATTATAATAATAACAATTTTAAATGATGATGAAACGTATCGCTTTTTTATTAATAGTATTTTGTTTTTTTACAAACACATCTTATAGTAATGTATGTAAAAGAAAGATTAAAGTTCTAATTGTTGATGGACAAAATAACCATACTGTATGGCCAAAGTCAACAATCATGATGAAACAGTATCTAGAAGATACGGGATTGTTTAAAGTAGATATTTCTAGAACTCAATTTTTAAATAAAAGTGAGAAGTTTAAAGATTGGTTGCCTTTGGCCAAAAAAACGCTCAATGGCATTGATGGGAAACCTAAAACTGATCCAGATTTTAATCCAAAATTTTCAAAATACGATGTAGTAATTTCTAATTTTGGTTGGCAAGCTGCGTCTTGGCCGGAAGAAACAAAAGCTAATTTTGATGCGTATATTAAAAATGGTGGTGGCTTTGTAAGTGTACATGCTGCCGACAATAGTTTCCCTAAATGGGAGGCGTATAATAAGATGATTGCTATTGGTGGTTGGGGTGGTAGAACCGAAAAAGATGGGCCATATCTCTATGTAGACAAAGATAATAAACCAAAAAAAGATTATAGCGCTGGTAAAGGGGGTTCTCACGGAAAAGGAGAGCCATTTCTAGTTGCAAATTATAATACCGAACACCCAATTACTAAAGGTTTGCCAACTACATGGATGCATGCCAAAGATGAGTGTTATGCTTTTTTAAGAGGGCCAGCAGAAAACGTTACCATTCTTGCAACAGCAGTCTCTACAAAAAAAGCTCCAGAATTAGAGCAAAAGGAGCCTGTAGCTATGGTTATTAACTATGGTAAAGGCAGAGTTTTTCATACTACACTAGGCCATGATACAACATCGTTTGAATGTGTTGGTTTTATTACATTATTAACTAGAGGTGTAGAATGGGCTGCGACAAATAAGGTAACTTTAATAGATGTGCCAACAGATTTTCCTTCTGCAACAAAGGTTTCTTCAAGAGTGTTTAAGTATAAAAATTAAGTTTATTCTAGGTTGTACTAGAAATGTTATTCAATTTTGTTTTCTAGACAGAAACAATTATGGATTTAATGTTGCTTAATCCATAATAAGTTGTAATTTTACGCCTTATATTAACGAAAGGGGCTCACGCCGACGATTTAGAGTTAATAGTTAAGGTAGTTATTCAGTGGAAACAGGAAACAACATATCTCTTATCTCTTTTGTTTTAGTAGCATTTACTAGAACGGCTGTTGTGCGTTTTCCTCAAACTCGCCCCTAGGGGCTATTCAGTTTAAGAAAGCTATGGGCTTTCGAATTTTCGTTATTTTTTATGAATTCAATTTAATCATTCTTAAAGCAATATGCTTTAATGAGTAATTTAAGTTTAAGAACCAAATTTTGGTTTTTAAGTAATTGCTTAAATGGAATGATGTTTTTGAAAAACAACAAACTAAATGAATACTGCATTACACATGGATATAAATACGGTTATAGAACAAGCGGAGCTATATTGTGATGAACAAGATATAGAGATTAAGTTGGTTTATAAACTTTCAAATAAATCTTTAGAAATTATTTCAGAAAGATCAAAAGAACTTGATACCTTGTATTTTGTTGATATTGAAATGCTTAAAAGACGTGTTGGAAATGGGTGCTTTATTTTGAAAAAAAATGACCAGATTTATGGACATATTTTTGTTCACGAACATCTTGTTAAAGGGCATTCTGTATTTGAGCGTACGTCCTTATGGGTAAATCGTGAATGCAGAAGTTATAATCTTGGTTTGTTATTAATGGCTAGAATGACCGAATTATTTTCTGAATTTTATCTAATTTCGGTGGCGCAAACACCTAAAGTACATCATTATAACGAATTGTTAGGAATGACACATGTTCGCTTATCAAATATGTCTACGGTCTTGGTTGAAGAACTTGAAAAATTAGGGAAGTTACGAGATGAATTTAGTTTTAAATATTATGTTAATGCCTGTTTTGAATCTGTTATTGGGCAATTAAAATACAAAGAAGAATAAGTTATATATAATTAAAAAAATGAAAAAATTAGTAATAGCATATAGTGGAGGTTTAGATACCTCATATTGCGCGGTAAGTTTATCAAAAGAATACGATGTTCACGCTGTAAGTGTAAATACTGGTGGTTTTACAAGTGAAGAAATTAAGCATATAGAAAGCAATGCTTATAAAATGGGTGTTTCTACATACAAGAATATTGATGCCATTGCTACATTTTACAAAAAAGTAGTCAAGTATTTAATATTTGGAAACGTTTTAAAAAATAGTACGTATCCACTTTCTGTAAGTGCAGAACGTATTATTCAAGCTATAGAAATTGTAGAATATGCTAAAAGTATTGGTGCAGAATATATTGCACATGGTAGTACTGGAGCAGGAAACGATCAAGTCCGTTTCGATATGATTTTCCAAACCTTGGCGCCAAATATTAAAATTATTACGCCAATTAGAGATCAAAAATTAACAAGACAAGAAGAAATAGATTATTTAAAATCTGAAGGTATTGATATGCCTTGGGAGAAATCTAAATACTCTGTTAACAAAGGGCTTTGGGGAACTAGTGTTGGAGGTGTTGAGACTTTAGAGTCTGAAAAACCTTTGCCAGAAGAAGCTTATCCATCGCAATTAAAACATGCTGAAGAAGAAAAAGTAAAGTTAACTTTTGTTGAAGGAGAATTAGTTGCTATAAATGGTGTAGAAAACGATCCTGAAATTAACATTGAGGTTTTGAGTAATTTAGCTTCACCTTACGCTATAGGTAGAGATATTCACGTTGGAGATACTATTGTTGGGACTAAAGGACGTGTTGGTTTTGAGGCTGCTGCGGCTTTAATAACTATTAAAGCACATCATTTATTAGAGAAGCACACGTTAACAAAATGGCAATTACAACACAAAGAATATTTATCTAGTTTTTATGGTATGCATTTGCACGAAGGACAATATTTAGATCCGGTAATGCGTGATACAGAAGCGTTCTTACAAAGCTCACAAAAAATGGTTTCGGGTGATGTTGTGGCTACTTTAAAACCATACCATTTTTCTTTAGATGGAATTGTTTCTAAACATGATTTAATGTCTAGTAAGTTTAGTACTTATGGTGAAGAAAACAAAGCGTGGACTGCTGATGATGCTAAAGGATTTATTAAAATTCTAGGAAATCAAAATAAAATATACAGACAAGTAAATTCTTAAGCTATGATTAAGGTTGGAATTATTGGAGGCGCAGGTTATACTGCCGGAGAATTAATTAGATTATTAATTAATCATCCTGAAACTGAGATTGATTTTGTTTTTAGCACAAGTAACGCTGGAAACAAGATTAGTAAAATACACCAAGATTTAGTTGGTACATTAGATTTGAAATTTACAGACACCGTAAATCCCGATGTTGATGCGCTATTTTTATGTTTAGGTCATGGTAATTCGGTGAAATTTTTGTCTGCTAATACGTTTTCAGATAACACAAAAATTATCGATTTAGGAAATGATTTTAGATTAGAAGACGCTAAAGTTTTTGAAGGTAAAACCTTTGTTTATGGTTTGCCAGAACTAAATAAAGAGGCTATCGTAAACGCAAATTATATTGCAAATCCTGGGTGTTTTGCAACAGCAATTCAATTAGGATTATTACCATTGGCAGATGCTGGTTTAATTAATAAAGATGTGCATATTAATGCGGTTACTGGGGCTACAGGCGCTGGGACATCATTATCTGCTACAACACATTTTACGTGGAGAGATAATAACTTTTCGTATTACAAACCATTTACGCATCAGCATTTAGGAGAAATTAATCAAACGGTAAATCAATTACAGAGTAATTTTGATTCCGAGATTATTTTTATGCCAAATAGAGGTGATTTTTCTAGAGGGATTTTTGCAACCATGTATACCGATTTTGAAGGTTCTGTAGAAGATGCTAAAGACATATATAAATCATTTTATAAAGACGCTAAGTTTACATTTGTATCGGACGATTTTTTACATTTGAAACAGATTGTTAATACCAATAAGTGTTTAGTGCATTTACATAAACATAATGGTAAATTATTAATTACTAGTGTGATTGATAATTTGTTAAAAGGTGCTTCTGGACAAGCGGTTCAAAACATGAATTTAATGTTTGGTTTAGAGGAAACAACAGGATTAGGTTTAAAAGCAACATATTTTTAGGGAAGCCCCACCTGGCCTCCCCAAAAGGGAGGGATTAGAGTAAGGATGTACGTATGAGTACGTTAGTTAAATAAAATAAAAAGTAAGAGTAAGCATCCCCCTCCCGTGGAGGGGTTAGGGGAGGCTTCTAAATATTAGTAGTCATGAAAATAGCCATAATAGGTACAGGTAATTTAGGGAGTTCGATTGCGAAGGGACTTATAAAAAATAAGTCGTTTACATCATTATATCTAAGCGATAGAAATACCAAAGCTGTTAAGAGTTTTGAAAGTGTTGAGCATGTTTTTATAACAAGTGATAACGAACTTGCTGTTAAGAATTCGGATATTGTACTTTTTGCATTGCAACCCAAGCATATTGATGGGGTTTTGGAAAGTGTAAAAGCTTTAATTACCGATAGTCATATTATTATGTCTGTTGCTGCTGGTGTTGATACGGCTAGGATTGAAAATATTTTAGGAGCAGATAAAAAAATTATTAGAATTATGCCTAATACGGCAATTTCTATTGGTAAGTCTATGACCTGTATTGCGGCTAATACTGCGGGACAAGATGAGGTGCCTTTGGCTGAAGATATATTTAATCAATTAGGAACAACTATGGTGATTCCAGAAGATTTAGTGCAGGCGGCAACCGTTATTTGTGCTAGTGGTATTGCGTTTTGGATGCGCCTTGTGCGTGCTACAACTCAAGGAGCTATTCAGTTAGGTTTTGAAGCTGAAGAAGCACACGAATTGGCAGTACAAACATGTTTTGGTTCTGCTAGTTTATTGATTGAATCTGGAAGACATCCAGAGCAAGAAATTGATAGAGTAACCACGCCAAGTGGTTGTACTATTGAAGGCTTAAATGAAATGGAACACCAAGGGTTAAGCTCTGCTTTAATACAAGGCATTGTGTCTTCATTTGAAAAAATAAACCAACTAAAAAAGAATTAAAATGCCATTATTTAATGTTTATCCGTTGTACGATGTAACGCCAGTTTCAGGAAAAGGTGTTTATGTTTACGATGAAAACGGAAAAGAATATTTAGATCTTTACGGAGGTCACGCTGTGATGTCTATAGGACATGCTCACCCAAAATATGTTAAAGCCATTACGAATCAGGTTTCAAAACTTGGGTTTTACTCTAATGCTATTCAAAACCCTTTGCAAAAGGAATTAGCAGATAAAATAGAATCACTTTCTGGATGCAAAGACTACGAATTGTTTTTATGTAATTCTGGAGCCGAGGCTAACGAGAATGCTTTAAAATTAGCATCTTTTAAAACAGGAAAAAAGCGTGTTGTGGCTTTTAATAATGGGTTTCATGGCCGTACATCGGCAGCTGTAGCGGCAACCGATAATAAGAACATTATTGCGCCTATTAATGCACAACAAGCAGTAACTATTTTACCGTTAAATGATGTTGAAGGAGTTAAGGCTGAATTAGAAAAGGGCGATGTTTGTGCTGTTATTGTTGAGTTTATACAAGGTGTTGGTGGTTTAGATGAAGGAACAGTGGAGTTTTTTGAACAAGTTGATGCGCTTTGTAAAGCAAATAACACGATGTTTATTGCCGATGAGGTACAATCTGGTTATGGGCGTTCGGGTAAATTCTTTGCGTTTCAATATTATAGCGTAACCCCAGATATTATTTCTATTGCTAAAGGAATGGGTAATGGGTTTCCAATTGGAGGTGTTTTAATTCATCCAGATATCGAAGCTAAATTCGGCATGTTAGGAACTACTTTTGGAGGTAATCATTTGGCTTGTGCTGCTGGTTTATCTGTATTAAATGTTATAGAAGAGGATAAATTGATGGATAATGTAAATGAGATATGGTGCTATTTTATGAAATTAGCCAAAACTATTCCGCAAATAAAAAAGGTTAAAGGAAAGGGTTTGATGTTAGGTCTAGAATTTGATTTTGAAGTTGGCGAACTTAGAAAGAAACTTATTTATAACCATTTTATTTTTACAGGTGGTGCCATGAATAAAAAATTATTAAGAATATTACCGCCTTTAACGGTTAGAAAAGAGCATTTAAATATGTTTTTTGAAGCGCTAATAGAGGCGTTAGCTGAGGTTGAACAACCAGTAATTGCAAGTTAGAAAAATGAATAAAACATTAAGTATACATAAACGTAATGCGGTATTAAATTCCATGAAGGAATTGGTTAAAGAACACGCACAGACTATCCTAGATGCTAACAAAATAGACATGGAAAGTTATGATGATAGTGATTTAGCTATGAGTGATCGTTTAAAAGTTAACGACGCTAAAATTGAAGGCATGGTTGAGTCTTTACGTCAATTATCAGAATTAGAAGATCCTGTTGGTGTAGAACGTTTTAGTTTTACGCACGATAATGGTATGCAAATTTATAACCGAACGGCCTCTTTTGGTACGGTAATGATTATCTATGAATCACGTCCAGATGTTACTATTGAAGCAGGTGGGATTGCGTTTAAATCGGGAAACAAAATTTTATTAAAAGGTGGTAAAGAATCTTTAAATTCTAACTTGGCTATTGTCGATTTATGGCACAAAGCATTACAAGTAAACGATGTGAGTACAGAATGGGTTGAGTATTTAAATTACAACCGTACCGAGACTCAGGCGTTTTTAGAAAACCCAACCCAAACTTTAGATTTAATAGTTCCAAGAGGAGGCGAGCGATTAATCGAATTTGTAAAGCTAAATGCTAAATGTCCTGTTATTGTTAGCGGACGTGGAAATAACTTTGTGTATGTGCATAAGCATGCCAATGCTGCTATGGCTGTAGATATTATTGTAAATGCAAAAACCCAAAAGGTTTCTGGATGTAATGCTGTCGATAAGGTTTTAATCGATAATGATTTGCCAAATAGAGCGCAATTTATTCAAGACTTATTAGTGCGTTTAGAAGCACATAATGTCGAAATTCTAGGCGATGAATCTTTAGCTGAATACAAATCGGTTAAACAGATTGAAAGTGATGACATTTGGTATAAAGAATTTTTAGATTATAAAATAGTAATTGGTAGTATAGCAAATACACTAGAAGCTATTGAAATGATTAATAAGTATAGCGGAGGTCATTCTGCTACCATAGTAACAAGCGCAGAAGGTGCTGCCGAAAACTTTATGGCTAGTGTAGATTGTGGTGCGGTTTACCATAATGCGTCAACCAGATTTACAGATGGTTTCGAGTTTGGTTTAGGTGGCGAATTAGCTATTAGTACAGATAAATTACACCAACGCGGGCCTATAGGTTTACAACATTTGGTAACCAATAAATGGTATGTTCACGGAACTGGACAAACAAGATAAAAATGCAAGCCTATTATGGGCATTTAAAAATAAAGCGAATTGTTTGTTGATAACAAGAAATAACTATTCATTAGTTGATGAATTTTTAAGTAGATGAAAAAGAAACGCATATTACTAAAAATTGGCTCTAACACGCTAACTAAAGAAACCGATAATTTATCGCGTGGTAAAATTGAGGATATTGCGAATCAAATTGCAAAACTTCAAGATACTTGCGAGTTTATAATTGTAAGTTCTGGTGCCATTGCTGTTGCTAAACAGTTTGTAAAACTGGAGAGTAAACAAAAAGAAGTTTTTGTAAAACAAGCTTTAGCGTCTATCGGGCAACCGCATTTAATTCGTATTTATCAAGAGATTTTTAGAGAATATGGCTTGTTAAGCTCACAATGTTTATTGTCTTATTCAGATTTTGAAAAAGAAGAAAGCAGAACCAACATCATGAATACCATTAAGGTATTAGTTAATAATAGTTATATCCCAATTATTAATGAAAATGATACGGTAGCTACAGACGAAATTCAGTTTGGCGATAACGATAAACTTGCTGCATTAACTGCATCACTTTTAGGTGTTGATTTATGTATTATAGCAACCAATACCAATGGAATTTACACCAAAGCATCTATTGAAAATGGAACTCCAGAAACTATAAAAGTTGTTGAAGATTTTGATACGCTTAGAGCGCAAGTTGTGAGTTCAAAATCATCACACGGTAGTGGTGGAATGGAATCTAAAATAGAAGCGGCTGCTGTAACTAAGTCGGCAAATATTGAAACTTGGATAGTAAATGGTTTGGAAGATAATTTTATAATCAATGCATTTGATGATAAAGTAGCGTTTACTAAAATAAAATAGTTTGTCTAGTTTTGACTTGAAATATGTCGATATAAAAGATTCTTTTTATAAAGAAGCTGTAGTAATTAGAAAAGAATTGTTTTTTAAGAATATGAAAAATAGTTCAGATTTAATTCAAGATAATTTTGAAGAAAACGGAATACATTTAGTGTGTTTAAAAGAGAATGAAGTTGTTGGTACAGGCCGATTAAATATAGAGAGCAAAACAAGTGTGATTTCTCAAATGGCTATAAAATCAGCTTACCAAAATCAGGGTGTTGGCTCAGAATTAGTAAAAGAGTTAATAAAATATAGTAAAGGAAAGGAACTGTTTATAATTAAATTAAGCGCCAGAGAAACGGCATTAGCGTTTTATAAAAAATTTGGTTTTGTTGCTGTTAGCGATAAGTATCCATCACAAAAAACAGGAATTATCCATCAGCAGTGGGAATTGAAAATAGATTAAATTAAAGTAGGAATGAAACATTACACGTCGATAAACGATATAGACAATATCAACTCTTGGATTGAAGATGCAAAGGCATTAAAAAGCAATCCATTAAAGCATCAAGGATTAGGACAAAACAAAACATTAGGTTTATTATTCTTTAATTCAAGTTTGCGTACGCGTTTAAGCACACAAAAAGCAGCTTTAAACTTAGGAATGGATCCTATAGTAATGAATGTTTCAGGTGATGCTTGGGGTATTGAGTTTGGCGACGGAACTGTTATGAATGGTAATACCGCAGAACATATTAAAGAAGCTGCCGCGGTAGTATCTCAATATTGCGATATAATTGCGGTAAGAGCATTCCCTACCTTAACCGATAAAGAAAAGGATAATAGCGAGCAGGTTTTAAATGCCTTTAAAAAGTATGCATCTGTGCCCGTTGTGAATATGGAAAGCGCTACAGGACATCCGTTACAAGGGTTAACTGATGCAATTACTATTTCAGAACATGCCAAGGTTAAAAGACCAAAAGTCGTTTTAAGTTGGGCGCCACATATAAAAGCATTGCCACATGCCGTAGCAAATAGCTTTACTCGAGTTATGCAAAAAATGGATGTTGAATTCGTTATTGCAAACCCAGAAGGTTACAATTTAAACCCAGAAATTACAGGAGATACACCAATTTATCACAATCAAGAGGAAGCGTTTAAAGATGCCGATTTTGTATACACAAAAAACTGGAGCTCGTATCAAGATTACGGAAAAGTGGTAAATACAGATCCTAATTGGATGATTACTAAAGATAAACTTGGCGATGCTAAATTCATGCATTGCTTACCTGTTAGACGAAATGTGGTTGTTGAAGATGCCGTTTTAGATACAGATAGTTCGTTAGTAATCCAACAAGCAAATAACAGAACCTATGCTGCGCAATTAGTGCTTAAAAAGATATTAGAAAATGCATAAAGAAAAACTATCCATAGTAAAAATAGGAGGAAACATCATTGAAGATGAAACCGCTTTAGTTGCGTTTTTAAAATTATTTTCTAGTTTAGAAGGAAAGAAAATTTTAGTGCACGGTGGCGGAAGACGAGCAACAATTATCGCTTCCAAATTAGGCATAGAATCTAGAATGGTAAATGGTCGTAGAATTACTGATGCCGATACTTTAGAAGTTATTACTATGGTTTATGGCGGTTTAGTAAATAAAAATATAGTCGCAAAATTACAGGCTTTAAATACGGATGCCATAGGATTAACTGGTGCAGATGTTAACAGTATTAAATCTGATAAACGACCAGTAAAAGATATAGATTTTGGATTTGTTGGCGATGTTAAAGCGATAGCTTATAACTCAGTTGATAAATTGATTCAAGCCGATTTTACGCCGGTATTTTGTGCCATTACACACGATGGTAACGGACAACTTTTAAATACTAATGCAGATACCATAGCCTCACAAGTGGCGGTTGGAATGAGTAATTTATACGAAACTTCAATTTATTATTGTTTTGAGTTTAATGGCGTTTTAAGAGATATAAATGATAAAAATTCTGTAGTAAAACATATAGATTCAAAGGTGTATAAGGAGCTATTAGAACAAGGTGTAATTGTGGATGGAATGCTTCCTAAACTTGAAAATTGTTTTAATGCATTGCGTCATGGCGTACATAATATTAATATGGGAAATACATCTATGTTAACTCAAGCGAATAATAATTTTACAACAATAACTTTATAATGGCGATACCAGATTTAACGCAAGATGCTATATCGCTTTTAAAAAAGCTGATAGAAACACAATCTTTTTCATCTGAAGAAGCTCCTACTGCAGCTCATATCGAAGATTGGTTTAAACGCTACGATATCGATTTTAAGCGTACCAAGAATAATGTTTGGGCAGTTAATAAACATTTTGAAGCAGGTAAGCCAACATTGTTGTTAAATTCACATCATGATACGGTTAAACCTAATTCTGCTTACACCAACGATCCTTTTAAAGCCTTTGTTGAAGACGGAAAACTATACGGACTAGGAAGTAATGATGCCGGCGGTTGTTTAGTCTCGTTAATAGCGACGTTCACCCATTTTTATAATCACGAAAATTTAAAATATAATCTAGTTATTGTCGCTTCCGCGGAAGAAGAAAGTAGCGGTCCAAATGGGCTAAATAGTATGCTTTCCATAATTCCAGAAGTTGATGTGGCTATTGTAGGCGAACCTACTTTAATGAATTTAGCTGTAGCTGAAAAAGGCTTGGTTGTCTTTGATGTTGTAATTGATGGTACGCCAAGTCATGCGGCACATCCAAACGATAATAATTCAATTTATAATACGATTGATGCTTTACAATGGTTCAAAGATTTTAAGTTTGAAAAAGGCTCCAAAGCTTTAGGCGATGTAAAATTAACAGTTACACAAATTAATGCAGGTTCGCAACATAATGTGGTGCCAGGTCACGTAGATTTAGTGGTCGATGTTCGTGTGAATGATGCGTATAGTAACGCTGAAATCGCAAAAATTTTACAAGAAAAAGCACCAGTTACAAGTATTAAACCACGTAGTTTACGATTAAATTCATCATCCATTCCAGTAGAGCATGATTTGGTGAAAGCTGGCGTAGCGATGGGTAGAAGTACATATGGTTCTCCAACATTATCAGACCAAGCAGCATTAAGTTGTCCAAGTTTGAAATTAGGGCCAGGAGATAGCACACGTTCGCATTCAGCTAATGAATTTATTTATGTGAACGAAATAGAAGAAGGTGTAAAAATATATGTTGAATTGTTAAATCGAGTAATCGTCTAAGCAGATCAACAAATCAATAAATAAAAAATTTTAGGAAATGAAACTCTGGGATAAAGGCATATCAATCGATAAAAAAATAGAACAATTTACTGTTGGAAACGATAGAGAAATCGATATACATATAGCAAAGTATGATGTTATAGCATCAAAAGCACATGCTAAAATGCTTCAGAAAATCGGCATTATTTCCGTTGAAGAATTAGTGGAATTGTTAGGCGGATTAAAAGTTTTAGAAGAACAAATTGAAAACGGCACGTTTGTTATTGACGAGCAGTTTGAAGATGTGCATTCTAAAATTGAATTTGAATTAACAAAAAGCCTTGGTGAAGTTGGTAAAAAAATCCACACAGCACGTTCTAGAAATGATCAAGTTTTAGTGGCCTGCCATTTATATTACAAAGAGAATTTAGGTCTTGTAAAGGAGAAAACTAAAACACTTTTTGATACGCTTTTAAATTTAGCCGATACTTATAAAGATAAAGTATTACCAGGTTATACACACTTACAAGTAGCCATGCCATCATCATTTGGGTTGTGGTTTTCTGCTTATGCAGAGTTAATGGTAGACGATGTTTATATGCTAGATGCTGCCATTAAAACCGTAGATCAAAATCCATTAGGTTCGGCGGCTGGTTACGGAAGTTCGTTTCCGATTGATAGAGAATTAACCACCAAAGAAATGGAGTTTGCTACCTTAAAATATAATGTGGTTGCAGCCCAAATGGGACGAGGGAAAAACGAACGTACCATAGCAGCAGCATTAGGTAGTTTAGCAAATACTTTGGCGCGGTTTGCAATGGATACTTGTTTGTATATGAGTCAGAATTTTGATTTTCTTTCTTTTCCAGACGAGTTAACTACAGGAAGTAGTATTATGCCTCATAAAAAGAATCCCGATGTCTTTGAGTTAATTAGAGGAAAGTGTAATAAAATACAAGCACTACAAAGCGAAATGATATTAATAACTAATAATTTACCAAGCGGTTACCATAGAGATTATCAGTTAATAAAGGAAAACATAATTGCAGCTTTTGAAGAGATAAAAGATATTCTAGATATTTATAATTATTCGATTCAGCAGATTATTGTTAAAGATGTAGACATACATGATGATAAATACAAGTATTTATTCACAGTAGATAATATCAATACACTAGTTGTAGAAGGGCAATCGTTTAGAGAAGCTTACCAGAAAATAGGAGGGCAAGTGCAAGATGGCACTTATGTTCCTGATACATCTAAGCAACATACACATGCTGGAAGTATTCATAATTTGTGTTTGGATGAGATTCGAGGGAAATTTCCTAAATAGTAGTTGGTTTACTTAAATCTTAAGTGTAAATATCCAATTATAAGTATTTTTTAAAAAAAAGTATAAAATGAAAAACTTAATTATTTTTATTAGTATTTCATTATTAGTTCTAGGATGTACTGCTTTGACAGGAGAAGAAGTTGGAAGACTTAAGATTAATGCGTTAAGTCCAGAAAAAGAAAGCAATTTAGTTGTAAAAGAGGCAACTTTAGAACTTAAAAAGGGAGATGAAATTGGTATTTGGTCTGATATAGATGTTGAATATGAAGATGATGTAATTTTAAGATTTAGGATTGCGATAGAAAGAAATGGAGAAAAATATGGAGGACTTGAAATAGATCCAATGGATAAAAGTATAACAATTGGTGAAGTAAAAACTTCTGTTTTTGGGAAAACTAATTGGAGCTTTGTGGGAAAAAATTCAAAAATTAAAATTGAAGAAGATGGGAAATACACCTTTAAAGGGCTTTTAGTTTCTTCAGAAAATCGAAGCTTAAATATAATTAAGGCTGAAATCATACTAAAAAAGTAAATCTATTTATCCTACTTTAATTTAACCTTGGATGAACATTAAGAAATCTATTGCCTAAACTAATTATAAACTCCGCGTATTCTATGATAGAAAACAAATAGTTTTCGTTAAAAATCATGCGACAAATTTATAAGTGTCTACAAAAGGAGAATCTCTATTAATTACAGCAAAAATTCGACCTATAATTTTACATCTCACATTATTTAGAACCAACATTTTATTTTTCCCCTCATCTTGTTTTCTTAAGTAATAAGCTTTTAATTGTGCATCATGCTTTACGGCTGATAAGGCGCACATTTGAAGTAAAGACTTCATTGTTTTGTCTGCCATATGATTAACTTTAGTACCTCCTCTAATACTTGAGTCTGAGCTGTACTCAAAAGGTGCAACTCCTGCATAACAGGCTAGTTTTCTAGCCGAGTCAAAGACCTTAAACCCTTTAGTTGCTATTATAAAATAAATAGCCGTTTTCTCGCCAACACCTTTAATACTTTTTATAAGCTCAAATTGACGTTTTAATTTAGGCTCTTACTTTACAAGTTCACGCATCTTAGCATCTATAACTTTTAAGCTGGCTTTAAGAAATTTAATTGTTTTCTTGTTCTGAATCTCTACTGTTTTATAAACATCTAACGGTATATATCCTTTATTTTCTCTAGTTGAACCAAATAGTAAAAGGGATTTCTTGATTTTCTCGCGCTCAGTAAAAAGTAGTTTTAACTGCTGGATTGATTTCTCTGGTACACTTGATAGTTGTAGCTTGTCTATATTGCGAATGCTATAAAAAGCGATGTCCTTAGCGTCAGACTTATCACTCTTACCTCTTGATATGCCTTTAGATCGCTTAATTTCTACTGCTGGAACAATCCAATAATCAAACTCATTTTCAAAACAAAAACAGCTTAAAGGAAATGTGTAAACACCTGTGTTTTCAAAACAGAACAAGGTACTTTCTAAATCTATTTTTCTTTTTTTTAAAACTGTAAGCATTCGCTTTAAACCTTTGGTGTTGTTCGTAACAACGAAATGTTCCAATGACATGGGATTTGTTTTATCTACTATAACCACATCTAATTTTAATTTTGAGATGTCAATGCCAACATGAAATGAATAATTTTTCATAATTTTATATTAAGTTTTTAAAAAATGTTGAATCGCTTTATAACCTTTATTAGACCTCTGACGTCTACTATTCTATTTGAAGCTTTTCAACTTAAATTCTAAGGAGAAAACAGAGGACTAATACGCAGCATAAGACTAACTTAGTTAGGGATGTAGTTCACCTCTGTTTTCCTTTGAATAAATTTAGTGTATTATTCTTTATGCAAACTAAAGGTTAGGGATAGTAGTGAAAAGCCCACAGCCCGACTTTGGAGGTGCGAGGACTTGTAACGGAAAGCCCGACCCTTTATGGGTAACGCCCAAATTACAGTATTAAAAAAGCGCATGAGTTAAATGCGCTTTTAAGGACTTTCCGGTAAAATGTTTAGTTTAATATGGTTTGGTGACTAACTCAAATAATTAAATAATTGTGGATTGTCCTAAATGTATATTTGTAAAGTTTAGATTGGTTTCGTCTGGATTTTGAATAAAATCTTCTATAAAATCGCCCACTTTTGTTGTGGTTATATTATCGTATTTGTTGTTTAAATCTGGTGTGGTAATATGCAGTTTTAGAGACTTATCTACCCCTTCTCTTACTAGTGCAGCCTCTTCGTAAAGTCCAAAATGATCCAGTAACATGGCTGCCGATAAAATTGAGGCTATTGGGTTTGCTATACCTTTGTTTGCTGCTTTGGTGTAAGCACCGTGAATAGGCTCGAACATGGCGTGCTTGTCGCCAATAGAAGCCGATGCTAATAAGCCAATAGACCCAACAATAACGCTGGCTTCTTCTGATAGGATATCGCCAAACATGTTTTCGGTTAAAATAACATCAAACTGTCTTGGTTTAATAATAAGTTCCATAGCAGCATTGTCAATATACATGTAGTTAACTTTTACATTTGGATATTGTGGTGCTATTTCTTTAACTATACGACGCCAAAGTCTAGAGGTTTCTAATACATTTGATTTATCGACTAAAGTTAATTTGTTTTTTCTGGATTGCGCTGCTTTAAAAGCTAGATGTGTTACGCGTTCAATTTCGAAACGTTCATACTTGCAAACATCTGAAGCTGTATTGCCATCGTCGCTTAAATAGCGATCTCCAAAATAAATACCGCCAGTTAATTCGCGATAAATTAGAATATTGGTGTCTTTTATTTGCTTTACTTTTAATGACGATTTGCTTAGTAAATCTTCGTAAGCAATTACAGGTCTTATGTTAGTGTATAAACCGAGTTCTTTTCGAATACCTAAAAGCCCTTGTTCTGGACGAATTTTTGCATCGGGATCCTCATCGTACTTTGTGTTTCCAATAGATCCAAATAAAACAGCATCTGCTTTTTTGCAAATGCTTATGGTGTCTTCTGGTAACGGGTTTCCAGTTTTGTCTATGGCAATTGCTCCAACTAGTGCGTTTTGAAATGTAAATACGTGGTTAAATTCCATAGCAATAGCTTTCAAAACCTTGACGGCTTGCGCTATAACTTCTGGTCCTATACCATCGCCAGGTAATACGGCAATATTTAATTTCATGTTTTATAAACTTTAGATTGCTTAGTTGAAAGATAATAATTTTATCGGAAACTTTGAGCCGAGTCCCAATGATTTCTTTTTTTATTCAGCAGAAGTAATTTCGTTATATACTTTGCTGTTTTCTATGATTTTATGGATATCGTTATCATCAACTTCTTTTTTCTGATCGGCAAAATCTAAGAAATTTGTATAGATTTCATCCAATTGAAGTTTTGTTAATTCGTATCCAATATTTTTCGCTCTATAGGCTAATGCTGCTCTTCCACTTCTTGCTGTTAATACAATAGCAGATTCGGTTACACCAACATCTTTTGGATCTATAATTTCGTAAGTTTCACGATTTTTAATCACACCATCTTGATGAATACCAGAGCTGTGCGCAAAGGCGTTGGCACCAACAATAGCTTTGTTAGGTTGCGTGTAAATACCCATACTATCAGATACTAATTGGCTAATACCATAAAGCATTTCTGTTTGTATTCCTGTATCAAGATTTAGATATGGGTGTTGCTTTAAGATCATAACAACTTCTTCTAAAGCGGTGTTTCCTGCGCGTTCTCCAATACCATTTATAGTACACTCAATTTGGCGTGCACCATTAATAACACCTTCAATAGAATTTGCAGTAGCTAAACCTAAATCGTTATGGCAATGGCAAGATAAAATAGCTTTATCAATACCCTTTACGTTTTCTTTTAAGTATTTAATTTTTGCACCATACTCATGCGGTAAACAATAACCTGTAGTATCTGGAATATTTAAAACAGTTGCTCCAGCTTTAATTACCGCTTCGCAAACGCGAGCTAGATATTCGTTGTCTGTTCTACCAGCATCTTCGGCATAAAACTCAACATCTTCAACAAAACTTTTAGCATATTTCACCGCATTTACAGCGCGTTCGATAATAGCATCTGGATTTGAATTAAATTTAAATTTTATATGAGATTCTGAAGTTCCAATACCCGTATGGATTCTTGGTTTTACAGCATATTTTAATGCTTCTCCAGCTACTTTTATATCATTCTCTACAGATCGGGTTAAACCACAAACTGTTGCTTTTTTTACTAACTTAGAAATGGCTTCAACCGATTTGAAATCTCCAGGACTAGACACCGGAAAACCAGCTTCAATAATGTCTACACCTAATAAATCAAGCTGTTCGGCAATGATTAGTTTTTGTTCAGTATTCAATTTACAGCCAGGGACTTGCTCGCCGTCTCTTAGCGTTGTATCAAAAATTTGGACTTTATTATCAGACATTTATTAAAATATATTTTCGTATTGTTACACGAATTTATATTTTGATTTTCTAAATTTATAACTTCATATATAATTATTACGATGTTTAACTCTGTTTTAGTTAGCGTAATTGATTATAAATCAGTTTAATAGTACTGTTTTTATGACTATGACAAAAGAGCAAAAAGATAATTTATTTATATTAATAAAATCGTTGTCTAAATCAGAAAAAAGACAATTCAAGCTTTATGTGGGCCGATTAGGTGTAAATGAAGATTCTAAATTCTTAATGCTGTTTAATATTCTTGATAAACTTGCTGTTTATGATGAAGCTATAATTCTTAAAAAAGGTATTGTTAAAAAGCAGCAACTTTCTAATTTAAAAGCACATTTATATAAACAGATTTTAATTAGTTTACGATTAAATCCGTCTCATCAAGATATTCGAATTCAAATTCGCGAACAGTTAGACTTCGCAACTATTTTATATCACAAAGGGCTGTATAAACAAAGTTTAAAAATTTTAGATAAAGCCAAAAACTTAGCTATTTCTCATGAAGAAAAAAATGTAGCCTCAGAGATTGTAGATTTAGAAAAGGTTATCGAATCTCAATATATTACAAGAAGTATTAGTAGCCGTGCAGATGAGCTAACTATACAGGCTAAAGAGTTGAGTTTGCAAAATGTATTAGCGAGTAAGCTTTCTAATTTGTCGCTTCAATTATATGGTTTGTTTTTAAAAACCGGTTATGTAAAAAACGATGAAGAGTTTCAAATTATTGATAAGTATTATCATGATAGGCTTCCTAAATACGATATAAATAAACTTGGTTTTCGAGAAAAACTCTGGCTTTATAAAGCAAAATTATGGTATAGTTTTTTAACTGTAGATTTTTTATCCTGTTACAAATTTGCCTCAAAATGGGTAGATTTATTTTATGATAATAAAGATATGATTGCTCTAAATCCGGTTTTTTTCCTAAAAGGGAATCACTATTTATTAGAGTCTTTGTTTTATCTAAGAAAGCACAAAAAATTTAAATCCGCTTTATCAAAACTAGAAGCGCTAACTAAAGAGAAATGGTTTCCCAAAGATGATAATATTGATGGTTTAGCCTTCCTGTATATTTATAATAACAAGTTTAACCTACACTTTATAGAAGGTAGTTTTGAAGAAGGGTTACCGTTAATAGATGAGGTTTTACAACGATTAGAGGATTATCGAAACCGTGTAGACGAGCATCATGTCATGGTCTTCTATTATAAAATAGCGAGTATGTATTTTGGCGCTGGCGATAATAAAAAATGCATCTACTATCTAGAAAAAATAATAAGTAATAAATCGTTGCAAATGCGTGAAGATTTGTTGTGTTTTTCTAGAATATTAAACCTTGTAGCTCATTACGAAGCAGGTCTAGATTATAACCTAGATGTGTTGATTAAAAGCACCTATAAATTCTTAATTAAAATGGAGGATTTATATGAAGTACAGAAAGAATTTATCAAGTTTTTACGCGGTTTAGGCGATATTTATCCTCACGAGGTAAAAGGAGAATTTATCAAGCTACATAAAAAATTAAAAACCTACGAAAACGATCCATACCAAAGCCGTTCCTTTTTATATCTAGACATTATTTCTTGGTTAGAATCTAAAATTGAAAGCCGCCCAATAGGCGAAATTATTCGCGATAAGTTTAAAAACACAAGTGTCTAGTTTTTACGGCGCCTGCCTGCCGGCAGGCAGGTAACCCACAAGGGGTCGGGCTTTACGTTGCAAGTCTTCGCACCTCCTTCGTCAGGCTGCGGGCTTTCCTCTGCAATCCCTTACGCGGGTGTATTTGCTCAAGCAAGTAAATATTCGGTTTGTATAATTTAGTCAACTCTATTGTTGATTGCACACACCCCTAAAGACTTCTATTAATTCGCCACTTAAAAAAAATATCTGCTAAAACATTTGGATATTAACGTTTCAGATTCAATCTTTGCACTCACAAAAGTTCAACACACGTATTGAAATGTTATCAAGAAAGGCGGAGGGATAGACCCGTTGAAGCCTTAGCAACCCTTTAAACTTATTAAAGAAGGTGCTAAATTCTACTTAAACTACCAATTCATTTATTGGTGTTTGGATAGATAACCACAAAAAAATTACTTCACGTAATTTAAAAAACTCTTATAACATTTTTCTATTAAGTCCGCTTTTAAACAGCGTATTTGACTTTTGGTTTAATTCGAAAAAGAACGCTGAGATGTTTTACATCTTAGTAACTTTTAAAATTTGTCATTCTCGCTAATGCGGGAATCTAACTAAAAAAAACTAGAAAAATGAGCGATCAAAAATTAGCTACAAACGCATTACACGCAGGGCACGACGTTAAAGCAAATGCAGGTACAAGAGCCGTACCAATTTATCAAACATCGTCGTATGTTTTTAACGATTCAGACCATGCTGCAAACCTATTTTCTTTAAAAGAATTAGGGTTTATTTACACACGTTTAAACAATCCAACAAACCAAATTCTACAAGATCGTTTGGCGGCTGTAGAAGGTGGAATTGGAGCAGTAGTATTTGCATCTGGAACAGCAGCTATTGCAACAGGATTACTAACCTTATTAAAAGCTGGCGACCACATTGTGGCGTCAAGTAGTTTGTATGGTGGGACGTATAACTTATTAAGCGTTACACTGCCTAGATTTGGAATTACAACAACATTTGTTGATGCGTCAAATCCAGATAATTTTGAAGCAGCAGTACAAGATAATACCAGAGCATTTTTTGTTGAATCTTTAGGAAATCCTAAACTAGACGTTTTAGATTTAGAAGCTATTGCGGCACATTCACAAAAAGCAGAAGTACCATTTATAGTAGATAATACGGTGGCAACACCAGCATTATTAAATCCGATTAAACACGGTGCAAATATTGTAATTCACTCGTTAACAAAATACATTGGCGGACAAGGAACATCATTAGGTGGAGCCATTATCGATGCCGGAACATTCAACTGGGCAAATGGTAAATTCCCTGAGTTTACAGAGCCATCTGCAGGATATCATGGTTTAGTGTATCATGAAGCTTTAGGAGCGGCATCATACACATTCAAATTAATTCTTGAAGGATTAAGAGATTTTGGAGGTGCTATGAGTCCAACAAATGCTTTCAATATTATTCAAGGTTTAGAAACATTACCAGTTAGAATAAAACAACATAGTGCAAATGCTTTAGAGCTTGCAAAATGGTTAGAGGCTCAAGAAGAAATTGCTTGGGTAAACTATCCTGGTTTAGAAAGTAGTAAATACAAAAAGTTAGCAAATAAATATTTGCCAAAAGGTCAAAGCGGTATTGTAACATTTGGTCATAAAGGTGGTTTTGAAGCAGCTAAAAAAATAGCAGATAACACCAAATTGTTTTCATTATTAGCTAATATTGGAGATACAAAATCATTGATAATCCATCCAGCAAGTACAACGCATCAACAGTTAGATGAAGCCGAACAAGCATCTGCTGGTGTTGGGGCAGACTTAATTCGTTTGTCAGTTGGAATTGAAGATATCGACGATTTAAAAGCAGATTTAACAGAAGCATTTAAAACTATATAATTGAAACATCCATTACAACATATCACCATAAAAAACTACACTACCGAAAGTGGTGTGCTTAATCCTGAAATAAAATTAAGCTACCAGGTTTTTGGTAAGCCGTTAGGAAGCGCGCCCATAGTTTTGGTAAACCATGCGCTAACAGGAAATAGTGATGTAGCTGGCGATAATGGTTGGTGGAAAGATTTAGTAGGCTTAGATAAAGTTATTGACACGAAACTTTACACGGTTTTAGCGTTTAATATCCCTGGTAATAGTTTTGATGGGTTTGTTATAGATAACTATAAGGATTTTGTTGCTAGAGATGTTGCAAACCTGTTTTTAACAGGATTAAAAGAATTAAAAACAGGTAAATTATTTGCTACTATCGGCGGGTCTTTAGGTGGTGGGATTGCATGGGAAATGGCAGTTTTACAACCAGATTTCACAGAAAATTTAGTTGTTGTAGCAACCGATTGGAAATCGACAGATTGGTTAATTGCCAACTGTCAAATTCAAGAGCAATTTCTTTTGAATTCAAAACATCCTGTGCACGATGCAAGAATGCACGCTATGTTGTGTTACCGCACCCCAGAATCTTTTAAAGAACGTTTTCAACGTTCTAAAAATGATGATTTAGAGATTTTTAATGTAGAGAGTTGGCTATTGCATCATGGCAAAAAGTTGCAAGAACGTTTTCAGCTTTCGGCTTATAAATTAATGAATCAATTATTAAAGTCTATCGATGTTACAAAAGGCAGATCGAGCAACTTTAATGTGCTTGAAAATATTGAGGCTAAAATTCATATTGTTGGTGTAGATTCTGATTTGTTTTTTACAGCAGAAGAAAACCGCGAAACGCACAAACAACTTGCATTAACGCATCCTAATGTAACCTATAACGAAATACATTCTGTGCATGGTCACGATGCGTTTTTAATGGAATATGAGCAATTAGAAAAAATTATAGAAGGCATTTTTGTGCCACATTCTAAAAGAAAACCTATGAAAATATTAAAATTTGGAGGTAAATCTTTAGCCAATGGAAAAGGTTTAGAGACTGTGCTTTCAATTATTAAAAATAAAGTTGAAGCTGGCGAGCGTATTGGTATTGTGGTTTCGGCTAGAGGTACTGCTACTGATGAATTAGAAGCTATTTTGAATAAAGCTTTAAAAGGAGAGCCTTTTAAAGAAGATTTAGAAGCGTTTAAAAATTATCAAAAACAGCCTTTAAAAAGTATAGATTTTTCTGAAGAATTTTCGGTGCTTCATAAATTGTTTGAAGGGGTTAGTTTATTGCGTGATTATAGCAAAAAGACTAAAGATAATATTCTTGCTCAAGGCGAATTATTATCTGTAAAGTTAATTGCAAGTTTATTAAATGAACATGGTATAAAAGCGAAAGCTACCGATTCTAGAGAGCTAATAAAAACCGATGAAACTTTTGGTAATGCACAGCCTTTATCGAAAATTTCAAAAGAAAATACGCAAAGTTATTTTAGTAAAAATAAAGATGTGGTGAATGTAGTTACTGGTTTTATAGCGTCTAATTTAAAGAATGAAACAACTACTTTAGGGCGTAACGGAAGTAATTATACAGCGGCGCTTTTGGCTAATTTTTTAGATGCTGAAGAGTTACAAAACTATACACATGTTAGCGGAATTTATACCGCAGATCCTGGTTTAGTGCCAGATGCAAAACAAATTAGGGAACTGTCTTTTAGTGAAGCAAATGAGTTGGCAAACTTCGGGACTTCGGTATTGCATGCAAAAACCATTATTCCTTTAGTTGAGAAAAATATTAACCTTCGTATTTTAAATACGTTTAACGCTGATGATGAAGGCACACTAATTACTGCAAGACCAAGTACAAAAGAAGTAACATCGTTATCCATTTTAGATAATGTAGCCTTACTAAATTTTGAAGGTCGTGGTTTACTTGGTAAAATTGGTGTTGATGCTAGAATATTTGGAGCTTTAAGCAAATACGGAATTAGTGTGAGTATTGTATCTCAAGGGTCTTCAGAACGTGGTATTGGGCTAATTATAGATGCAGATCAAGCTACTCAGGCAGTTATAGCTTTAGAGCGCGAGTTTGAAAGTGATTTCTATTCGCAAGACGTTAATAAAATTGATGTAGTTGATGATGTTGCTGTAATTTCTATTGTTGGAATCGAGTTGAGTTCTTTCCATAAACCATTTAACGCGTTAATAAAAAATCAGATTACACCATTACTTTTCAATAATACCGTTACTGGTAAAAATGTGAGTTTGGTAGTTAAAAAATCGCAACTTCACAAGGCTGTTAATGTGATTCATGGCGAAGTTTTCGGGATTTCAAAAAAGATAAACATTGCCATTTTTGGTCACGGAGGTGTTGGAGGAGCGTTAATTAATCAGATTTTAAAATCGAAAAAAGATATTGAAAAACGTAAAGGCATTAACTTAAATGTATTTGCAATTGCGAATTCTAAAAAACTGATTTTAAATAAAAATGGAGCCGAGAGCAATTGGGAAGATGCTATAAAATATAGTACTTACGAAAGCTCAATAGATGATATTATTACCTATGCAAAAAATCATCATTTAGAGAATTTAATTGCCGTAGATAATACAGCGAGTTCAGAATTTTACGAGAATTATATTCCGTTGGTTGAAGCTGGGTTCGATTTAGTGTCGTCCAATAAAATTGCAAATACCATTTCTCATGATTTTTATAAAGAATTACGAGTTGAACTTGCGAAGAATAACAAAGAGTATTTGTATGAAACCACAGTTGGGGCAGGTTTACCATTGATTGATACCATTAAATTATTGCATGAATCTGGAGAGAATATAACGAGAATTCGTGGTGTGTTTTCTGGAACGTTGAGTTATTTATTCAATAATTTTTCGGTTAAAGACAAGCCTTTTAGTGAAATAATTCAAGAAACGGTTGATAAAGGTTATACCGAACCAGATCCGCGTGAAGATTTTTCAGGAAATGATGTGGCTAGAAAGCTATTAATTCTTGCGAGAGAGTTAGATTTGCAAAACGAATTTGAAGATGTTGAAGTATTGAATTTAATACCTGAAGCCTATAGAGATATTTCGGTTGACGAATTTTTATCGCAATTACATGTTTTAGATGAGCAATATAAGAAGATTAAAGACGACCAAAAAGAAGGTCATGTTTTAAGGTATGTTGGCGATTTGTCAGGGGATTTATCTCAAGATAAAGGAAATTTAGAAGTAAAATTAGTGTCTATTCCAGAAGATAGTACCTTAGGACATGTAAAAGGAAGTGACGCTATTTTTGAAATATTTACAGAGAGTTATGGTGAGCAACCTATTGTAATTCAGGGTGCAGGTGCAGGTGCGGAAGTTACGGCTCGTGGTGTTTTTGGAGATATTTTGAGATTGAGTAAGCATATAAATTAACCAAGATTTTGGTTAAGAATGGACTTTGGCGGATAGGTGCATTAGGGATTGCAGAGGAAAGCCCACAGCCCGATGAAGGAGGTGCGAGGACTTGTAACGGAAAGCCCGACCCGATAGGGAAATGCCCAAATAAAAATGATTAAAAACAGTAAAAGTGAGCAAGAATAAAATACATTTCGAAACAGAAGCCATAAGAACCCAATCTGAAACAACTCAGTTTTCGGAGCATTCTGTACCGTTGTATTTAACTTCGGGGTTTGTGTTTGATGATGCGGAAGAGATGAGAGCATCGTTTGCTGAAGAAAAGCAACGCGATTTATATAGCCGTTATAGCAACCCGAACGTTAATGAGTTTGTAGATAAAGTTTGTAAAATGGAAGGCGCAGAAAGCGGATTTGCATTTGCAAGTGGCATGGCTGCTGTGTTTTCAACGTTTGCAACGTTATTGGATGCTGGCGACCATGTGGTGTCGTGTAGTTCTGTTTTTGGTGCTACGCATGGTTTGTTTACCAAATACTTACCAAAATGGAATATTGAGTGTTCTTATTTTAATATTAATGAAGTTGAAACGATAGAGCGTTTAATTAAGCCAAATACCAAGTTTATTTATGCTGAAACACCAACTAATCCGGGTGTTGATGTTCTTGATTTAGAGTTTTTAAGTGCTATTTGTAAAAAGCATAATGTGTTACTGGTTATAGATAACTGTTTCGCTACGCCTTATTTGCAAAACCCTATAAAATTTGGTGCAGATTTAGTGATTCATTCGGCTACAAAACTTATGGATGGACAAGGTCGAGTGCTTGGTGGTGTTACCGTGGGTAAAAAGGAATTGATTCGAGAGATTTATTTATTCTCTAGATTAACAGGGCCTTCTATGAGTCCGTTTAATGCTTGGGTATTATCAAAATCTCTAGAGACCTTAGCTGTTAGAGTCGATAAACATTGCGAAAATGCATTGAAATTGGCGACTTACTTAGAAGCGCATCCTAAAGTAACATGGGTGAAATATCCATTTTTAAAGTCGCATCCCAAGTATGATATCGCTAAAAAGCAAATGCTTTTGGGTGGAAATATTATTGCTTTTGAAGTAGAAGGTGGTTTAGTAGGAGGAAGATCTTTTCTTGATGCTATTAAAATGTGTTCGTTATCTGCTAATCTTGGAGATACCAGAACTATTGTTACGCATCCTGCAAGTACAACACATGCTAAAGTTGAACCTGAAGTAAAAGCTGCCGCTGGTATTACCGATGGTATGGTAAGAGTTTCGGTTGGTTTAGAGCATGTGGATGATGTGATTGTGGATTTGGAACAGGCTTTAAGTTAAGCCTTATTATTTCATTTAAATTAGTGTGAGATTTTAGTCTATTAACTAACTTTTGAGATTAAAAAGGTGTTTGTACTAAATGGTTGAAATGCATGTTTTCAATGTTTTATAAGGATTTTTTAAAATTGGTTAACCAGTTTTGGGATTAAGTTCCTATTTTTGTAAAAAAACATGTTATGAATCTATTAAAAACTATTTTTGTACTTCTAATTTTTACATCAATAATTAGTTGCAGTTCGGAAGATTCGAATGAAGACCAGAAGGCTGTTGAATTAAGTATATCTTCGGTTTCTGAATTTTCTGCAAATCAAGAAACAAAACCGCTTACAGTAACAGCTAATTTATATTGGTATACTAAGAATAACAATGACTGGATTACCCTTACACCCACAAACGGAACCAATAATGGAACTATAAATATTACGGTTTCGGCTAACTTAACGGAAGTTAAACGTACTGGCATAATTAGTGTTATAGGTGATGATATATCAAGAGATTTAACCATTACCCAGGCGGGAAAAGAACCAAGTTCAGGAGATTTAGATGCAAATAAGGCACCTTCAGAAAACTTTGATTTGTCTACATGGAATTTAAGTATCCCAGATAATGAAGGTGATGGTACAGCAACAGATATTTCAGTTTCTCAACTAAACTCCAACTATCAAAACAGTACATATTTTTATACTGCCGATGATGGTGGGATGGTTTTTAAATGTCCAGTTGAAGGCTTTAAAACCTCTTTAAATACAAGTTATACGAGGGTTGAGCTTCGCGAAATGTTAAGAGGTACAAATACAAGTATTAGTACACAAGGTGTTAATAAAAACAATTGGGTTTTTGGTACAGCACCAACTGCTGATATCAATGCTGCTGCTGGTTATGATGGGGAAATGACGGCAACTCTTGCGGTAAATCATGTTACTACTACGGGTAGTGATAGCCATATAGGACGCTTAGTAATTGGACAAATACATGCTAATAACGATGAGCCTATTCGTGTCTATTATAGAAAATTAAAAGATAACGCACTAGGGTCTATTTATTTTGCCCACGAGCCTACCGATGGTAACGGTGATGAGCAATGGTACGATATGATTGGTTCTAGAAGTAATAGTGCTTCTAATCCTGCCGATGGTATCGCACTTAACGAAAAATTCAGTTATACTATTAAAGCTGTTGGTGATAGTTTAACACTTACCATCTCAAGAGAAGGAAAAGATGATGTTGTTAAAACTATAAGTATGGCGAGTAGCGGATTTAACGTTGGTGGTCAATATATGTATTTTAAAGCGGGTGTATATCATTTGAATAACTCTGGGGATGCTGATGATTATGCTCAGGCAACTTTTTATGCTTTAGAAAAATCGCATACAACAAATTAATATTAGGTTCTTAAAATACTTATATTAGCGTCATGCTATCTAAAAAAACAAAATACGGGTTAAAAGCGCTTACTTATATTGCAAGAAGTGAGAGTGATTTACCCGTTAGAGTTAGTGAAATTGCAGAAAGCGAACAAATACCTCCGAAATTTCTAGAAGGTATTCTTTTAACGTTAAGAAAGTCTGGAATTTTAGGTTCAAAAAAAGGAAAACATGGTGGTTATTACTTAAGAAATAAGCCTTCTGAAATAAAAATGACTGATGTGATGCGAGTTTTAGAAGGACCCATAGCTATGGTACCTTGTGTTAGTCTTAATTATTATGAAAAGTGTGACGATTGCCCAGATGAAAACCTTTGTAGCGTTCATAAACTGATGATTCAAGTGCGAGATAATACACTTGAAGTATTTAGAAATACGACTTTAGCAGATTTGTCCAACACTAATTAACGGATAAAGATTTCTTAATATAATTCTGTATTTAAGAGGATTATCTTCGATTTATCTTAAAAATATTCAATTATTCTAAAAAGTTGTTAAATCCCTTTTTTGTTTGGTAAAATGTTTTACATTTGTATTCCCTACTAAATTGATAGGATTAATATAAAACAACAACAAATGATAGCGCAAATGTTATTAAAAGGTAAAGAAAAGTCGACTTATAAAGAGGATGCTGTTGGTGAGAAACCAATTAGAAGTGTTGCAAAAGCATTAAGCTGGAGAGTAATAGGGACTTTAGATACTTTAATTGTTTCATATATTTTAACTGGAGAAATGTCTGTAGCAGCTTCTATCGCTTCTGTAGATTTTTTAACTAAAATGGTATTATACTTTTTCCATGAGCGTATTTGGAACGCTGTTAAATGGGGAAAATAAATTAAAGAGATTATGTTTACAGAAATTCAAATAGAAGAATTAAATAAAAGCTTTGAAAAAGCAACGCCTACTGAAATAATTCAGAAGGCATTCGAGCTTAATAATAAAGCTGTAGTTACAACAAACTTTAGGCCATACGAAGCCGCTATTTTACATGCAGTTAGTAGTGTGGAATCTAGTATTCCTGTGGTTTGGTGCGATACCGGTTATAATACACCACAAACTTATAAGCATGCAGAACAGGTTATAAAAGATTTAAACTTAAATGTGTCTTTGTATGTACCAAAACAAACATCGTCTCATAGAGATGTAGTTATGGGAATTCCAAGTGTAGATGCTCCAGAGCATGCATTATTCACAGAGCAAGTAAAACTTGAACCTTTTAAAAGAGCTATGGATGAGCATAAGCCAAACGTTTGGTTTACAAACTTACGTCAAGGGCAAACGGCATTTAGAAATAGCATTGGTATTTTTAGTTTAAGTAAAGATGGCGTTTTAAAGGTAAGTCCATTTTATTTTTGGTCTGATGAAAAATTAGACGCTTATTTAGAAGAAAACAAATTACCAAACGAGTTTAAATATTTCGATCCAACAAAAGCATTAGAAAATAGAGAGTGTGGTTTACACGCCTAATTAAGTTGGCACTCATCAGTAGTCAGTTTACAGTCAAAGCGATAAAAAAGTAAAAAATAAAACAATAAATATTCTTGCTCCGCCCGAGTAAGAATCCCTCCCTTTTGGGAGGTTAGGAGGGGCTTATTTTATGAAGAAAGATACATCAACTATCAATTCACTAGAAAACGAAGCGATTTATATCATGAGAGAAGTGGCAGCACAGTTTGAAAAACCTGTGTTATTATTCTCTGGAGGAAAAGATTCAATTACTTTGGTAAGATTAGCTGTTAAAGCATTTTATCCAGCAAAAGTGCCTTTCCCTTTAATGCATATTGATACTGGGCATAACTTCCCAGAAACGATAGAATTTAGAGACCGTTTATGTAAAGAATTAGGTTTAGAGTTGATTGTTAGAAATGTACAAGATTCTATAGATGAAGGTAAAGTAAAAGAAGAATCTGGTCGTTACGCAAGTAGAAATATGTTACAAACTACAACGCTTCTTGATGCACTTGAAGAGTTTAAGTTTGATGCTGCTATTGGAGGAGCAAGACGTGATGAAGAAAAAGCAAGAGCTAAAGAACGTATTTTTTCTGTACGTGACGATTTTGGTCAATGGGATGAAAAAAACCAGCGTCCAGAATTATTTGATATGTTGAACGGAGACATTAATCACGGACAAAACGTACGTGTGTTCCCAATTTCAAACTGGACAGAATTAGATGTTTGGTCTTATATAGAAAAAGAAAACATTGAAATTCCTTCAATTTATTTTGCGCACAAACGTAAAGTCTTTTTAAGAGATGGCATGATTTGGTCTGCAGAAGACGATGTGGTTTATAGAGATGATAATGAAGAAGTCTTAGAAAAAATGGTGCGTTTTAGAACGGTTGGAGATATGAGTTGTACTGCAGCAGTATTATCAGATGCAGTATCTATTTCTAAAGTAGTTGAAGAAATTAGAGACTCTTCTATTTCAGAGCGTGGTGCTAGAATTGATGATAAGCGTTCTGAAGGAGCCATGGAAAAACGTAAACAACAAGGGTATTTTTAGAATTTGCTTTAGCAAATTTAGCCTTTAGCTTTTGGCTTTTAGCCATTAGCGAAATAAAACGAATTTAAAAATAGGTTGAGGTGATTAGCCAACAGCTAAAAGCCAACAGCCAACAGCCAATAAAAAATGGAAGTATTAAAAATAGCAACAGCAGGAAGTGTAGATGACGGGAAAAGTACGTTAATAGGACGTATTCTTTATGATACAAAATCATTAACATCAGATAAGTTAAAAGCGATTGAAGATAAAAGTGAACAACTTGGGTATGATTACTTAGATTTTTCATTAGCCACAGATGGTTTAATGGCTGAAAGAGAACAAGGAATCACCATTGATGTTGCACATATCTATTTTTCAACTAAAAAGAAAAGTTACATCATCGCAGATACTCCTGGTCACGTAGAATATACGCGTAACATGGTTACAGGGGCTTCAACATCTCAGGCTTCTATCGTTTTAATTGATGCTAGAAAGGGTGTAATAGAGCAAACCAATCGTCACTTTTTTATCAATAATTTATTGAGAATTAAAGATGTTGTAGTGGCTATTAATAAAATGGATTTAGTTGATTATTCTGAAGAGGTTTACAATAAAATTAAAGCTGATTTTACAGAATTAATGAGCAAAAGAGATTATCAAGACCAAAAAATCACGTTCATTCCAGTAAGTGCTTTAAAGGGTGATAATGTTGTAAACAAATCTGATGAAATGCCTTGGTATAAAGGTGAGGCTTTATTAGAACATTTAGAACAATTAGATAAAGCAGATATTTTTAACGCTGGTACACCACGTTTCCCTGTGCAATATGTAATCCGTCCAAAAACTGAAGACTTTCATGATTATAGAGGTTATGCAGGAAAAGTTTATGGAGGTGATTTAAGTGTTGGTGACGATATTATTGTGTTACCATCAAAAACAAGATCTAAGATTAAAGACATCTATTTCTACGATGAAAAGTATGAAACGGCATCTAGACGTTCTTCAGTAACTATCACTTTAGAAAACGATATTAATGTAAGTCGTGGAGACATGATTGTTAAAGAGAACGATTTACCAACTATCGATAAGCAATTTACAGCAAATGTTTGTTGGATGGATGCAGATCAACTCACGCCTGGAGGGAAATATATTGTTCAGCACGGTGTTAATAAAGTATTAGCAAAAGTAGATAGAATCAATCATAAAATCAACCCAGATTATTCAGGTTTTGAAAAGGATGTAACCGGCTTAAATATCAATGATATTGCTTCAGTAACATTCAAATTAAACAAGCCAATTTTTTACGATCAGTTTAAAAATCATAGAACTAATGGGTCGTTTATTATAATAGATCCACAATCATTCAATACGGTTGGAGCTGGTTTTATTCAGTAGAGAAGCCCCCTAGCCCCCATGAGGGGGAATTAGCAGGTTTTCGAATAAAAAAATAATAACAATATTCTTACTTCGCCCGAGTAAGAATCCCTCCCCCACGGGGAGGTTAGGAGGGGCTTTTATTATGCAAAGTTTTGAAACAGAAATAGAAAATCCTATAGTACAAAAGGATATTATAGAATTAGCCAAAAAAATTGAGCTTTTTCATAACGGAAAAATAGACGAAGAAAAATTTAGAAGCCTTCGTTTGGCTCGTGGTGTTTACGGTCAGCGTCAAGAAGGCGTTCAAATGATACGAATTAAAGTGCCTTACGGAAAGTTAAAAAGTAATCAACTACGTAGAATCGCTGCTGTATCAGATGAGTATTCTCGAGGTCGTTTACACATAACAACACGTCAAGATATTCAAATTCACTATGTAGATTTAAATAGAACTCCAGAGCTTTGGGCTGAGTTAGAAAAGGATGAAGTTACAGTTCGTGAAGCTTGTGGAAATGTAGTTAGAAATGTAACTGCTTCTGAAACTGCAGGTATCGATATAGATGAACCTTTTGATGTGTCTCCTTATGCAGACGCACTTTATAAATTCTTTTTACGTAACCCAATTTGTCAAGAAATGGGACGTAAATTTAAAGTATCTTTCTCTTCAACAGATGAAGATACAGGATTATCATACCTACACGATATAGGATATATTGCTAAAGAAAAAGATGGAGTTCGTGGATTTAAAGTGATGGTAGCTGGTGGTTTAGGTTCACAACCGCGTCATGCAGATGTATTGTACGACTTTATTGAAACTGATAAAATCATCCCAATCATGGAAGGTGTTTTAAGAGTTTTTGATCGTTATGGTGAGCGAAAAAGTAGAGCTAAGGCGAGAATGAAGTTCTTAGTGAAAGATATAGGGTTAGAAGCTTTTAAAGAATTAATTGCTGAAGAACAAAAAGCGATCGAATTTAAAAGTGTAGCTATTGATGCTGATGCTTATGTAGCTTCTAAACCAGTTTCGGTTGATGTACCACAAGTTGAAATTAAGGATCAAGAGGCATTCGAATTATGGAAATCAACAAACTTAATTCCTCAAAAACAAGTAGGATTTGTTGCCATTGGAATTAAAGTGTTATTAGGTGATTTTTATACTGATAAAGCCCGTTTATTAGCTAATTTAGTTGATAAATATGGTGCAGGTGAAGTACGTTTAACATTACGTCAAAACATCGTTATTCCTTTTGTTAAAGAAGATTTAGTGCCGTTATTCTACACAGAATTAGCGAAATTAGGTTTTGTAGAAGCAGGTTATAACAAAGCGATTGATATCACAGCTTGCCCAGGAACTGATACATGTAACTTAGGAATTGCAAGCAGTACGGGTATTTCTGTGGAATTAGAGCGTATGCTTAAAGCAGAATATCCTCAATATTTAAAGAACGAAGATTTAGTTATAAAAATTAGTGGATGTATGAATGCTTGTGGGCAACACAATATGGCAAATATTGGTTTCCAAGGTATGACAGTTCGTACTCCAGAAAAATTAGTAGCGCCAGCATTACAAGTTTTATTAGGTGGTGGTAATTTAGGAGATGGAAATGCTGCATTTGCAGATAAAGTAGTAAAAGTACCTAGTAAAAGAGGTCCTGAAGCATTAAGAAGAATTTTAAATGATTTTGAAGCAAATGCAAATGGAAAGCAATTTGTTGCCTATTATAAAGAAAAAGGTGAGAAGTATTTTTACGATTTTTTGAATGATTTGCAAGATGTTTCCAATTTAACTCAAGAAGATTTTATTGATTGGGGTGAAGATGAGAAATATGTAAAAGAAATAGGAATTGGAGAATGTGCTGGTGTAGTAATAGATTTAATTGCAACTTTGTTTTTAGAAAGTGAGGAGAAAATTGATAATGCAAAAGAAGCTTTTGAAAACGAAGTGTATTCTAGCGCGATTTATTATGCTTACCAATCTTTAGTTAATTCTGCGAAAGCGTTATTGTTAGCAGAGAATAAAAAGACAAATACACACGCTGGAATTATTTCACAATTTGATGATATATTTGTAGAAAGTGGACAGATTGATTTAGGAACGTCGTTTGCAGAGTTAATTTACGAAATCAACAAAAACGCACCATCAAAGGAGTTTGCATTGAGTTATATTTCTAATTCAGATAAGTTTTTAGCTGCCGTAAGAGCATTTAGAGCAGCACAACAAGAAGCGTAATTTTATAATAATACATGAATATAAACACCCCAAAATTAACCGTTGTAGGTGCAGGTCCAGGAGACGAAGATTTAATTACGCTTAAAGCAATTAAGGCTATTGAATCGGCAAATGTTATTTTGCATGATGCACTTATAAACGAATCGTTACTTAAATATGCTTCAAAAGGTGCTGAGCTTATTTTTGTAGGGAAGCGAAAAGGGTGTTATGCTTTTCAGCAAGAGCAAATTAACGAGCTAATAGTTACTAAGGCCAAAGAAAAAGGGCATGTAGTAAGGTTAAAAGGCGGCGACCCATTTGTTTTTGGTCGTGGTGCAGAAGAGATTGATTATGTTAGAGAATTTGGTGTAGAAACTTTTATGGTTCCAGGTATTTCATCAGCTTTGGCTGTGCCGGCCTATCTAGGAATTCCATTAACAAAAAGAGATTCGTCTGAGAGTTTTTGGGTAGTAACAGCTACAACAAAAGACCATGCGTTATCTAGTGATGTTACTTTAGCAGCAAAATCAACCGCAACTATTGTTATTTTAATGGGCATGCATAAATTAGCTGATATTGTTAAGGTGTTTTATGCTGAGAATAAAAGAAACGTGCCTGTAGCCATTATCCAAAATGGTACTCGTGATAATCAGAATGTGGGTATTGGAACGATACGTAATATTCAACAAGTTGTAAAAGAAAAACAACTCGCAGCACCAGCAATTATAATTATTGGTGATGTTGTTAAGGATCGTGTGGTGTTAGATTCAATTCGTAAAGAAGTTGAGAAGGACTAAATAATGGAAAGAAATAATTTATATCCTATTTTTTTAAAAGCTAAAAGCCTAAACGTACTTATTGTTGGTGGAGGTAACGTAGCAGAAGAGAAATTAACATTTTTATTAAAGTCTAGTCCAGATGCTCATGTTACTATGGTGTCTCCCATGTTTAGAGAGGCTACTATTGAGTTAGCAAAAAAAGGTTGTGTAACCTTGATTGAAGATGTTTATAAAAAAAAGTATTTAATTGGCAAGCATATGGTTGTTGCAACGACAGATGTACCTGAAGTAAATGTTCAGGTCTGGAAAGATTGTAGAGCTGAAGCCAAATTAGTAAATGTTGCTGATAACCCACCATATTGTGATTTTTATATGGGAGGTATTGTAACAAAAGGAAATGTAAAAGTAGCGATTAGTACCAACGGAAAATCGCCAACTACAGCAAAACGTTTGCGCCAGTTTTTTGAGGATGTTATTCCAGAAAATGTAGACGATTTGGTCAAGAATTTAAACGAATATAGAAAAACAATAAAAGGTGATTTCGAAGAAAAAGTGGAAACGCTAAATGAATTCACAAAAGGATTAATTGAAAAAAAAGAATCTTAGTAATGATTAAAACAGACATACTTATTATAGGCGCGGGGCCAACTGGATTATTCACAGTATTTGAAGCTGGATTGTTAAAACTTAAATGTCATTTAATTGATGCTTTACCACAACCTGGTGGACAATGTTCAGAATTATATCCTAAAAAACCAATTTATGATATTCCAGGATTTCCTGAAATTTTAGCGGGAGATTTAACAAAAAATTTATTGGAACAAGCAAAACAATTTGAGCCTGGTTTTACTTTAGGTGAACGTGCAGATACTGTAGAAAAACAGGAAGATGGTACGTTTATAGTAACTACAAATAAAGGGACAAAGCACCAAGCGCCAGTTGTTGCTATTGCTAGTGGGTTAGGTAGTTTTGAGCCTAGAAAACCACAACTTGAAAGTCTTTCGAAATATGAAGATAAAGGTGTGGAGTATATGATTAAAGAGCCTGAAGTGTATCGCGATAAAAAAGTGATCATTGCTGGTGGTGGAGATTCTGCATTAGATTGGAGTATTTTTTTAGCAGATGTTGCAGAAAGTGTGACACTTATTCATAGACGTAACGAATTTAGAGGGCATTTAGATTCTGTTGAAAAAGTTCAAGAGCTAAAAGATGCTGGAAAAATAAACCTTATTACACCTGCTGAAGTCACTAATATTTTAGGAGATGGTAAAGTTGAGGCTATAGAAATTACTAA
The DNA here is from genome assembly GCF_044594645.1 of Algibacter sp. R77976. GTDB lineage: Bacteria > Bacteroidota > Bacteroidia > Flavobacteriales > Flavobacteriaceae > Algibacter_B. Next base: position 405,188 of record NZ_CP138989.1, on the reverse strand, counting down.
AAAAGATGAAGAACCTTTTACTTTAGAAACCGATCACTTTATACCTTTATTTGGGTTGTCGCCTAAATTAGGGCCTATTGCGAATTGGGGGTTAGAGATTGAAAAAAATGCAGTAAAGGTTAATAATGCGTTAGATTATCAAACTAATATTCCAGGTGTATTTGCTATTGGTGATGGGAATTACTACCCTGGAAAATTAAAACTAATACTTTGTGGTTTTCACGAGGCAACTATCATGTGTCAAGCGGCATATAAAATTATACATCCAGGGAAGAAAAATGTTTTAAAGTATACTACAGTTTCTGGTGTAGATGGATTTGATGGCTCTAGAAAAGAAGCTCCAAAAGCAGTAGTGAAAGCTATTAGTTAATACTATTATTGGCAGATTTGCCCCGCGTTAGGGATTGTAGAGGAAAGCCCACAGCCCGACGAAGGAGGTGCGAGGACTTGCAACGTAAAGCCCGACCGCCTGCCCTGAGCGGAGACGAAGGGTGTGGTAACGCCCAAAAACATAATAAAATAGACAATCCTGCAAGGTTTTAGACCCTTTGCAGGATTTAGTTTTTAAAATAAGAGAGATTTACAAGTTTAAGTTTTACTTTTATTAACTTAAATTAAAAGCATTATTAAAGCATATAATACAAATGAAAAGTTATAACGTTTGTCTTAAGGATACCGCAAAAAAGTTTACTAAAAGATTATTTTACTCCTTGTTTGATTGTGAGCAAGAAGAAGCTCATGGTAACTATTTAGAGAAAACATTTGTTGAAATTGTTTCCAAATTAGGCATTGAAAACGGTAAGGATATTTGGGCAACTTTTAAAATCCAACTCCCAGAAATAAGACAAAAACTAGATTTAGACGCTATTGCTTTTGAAAATAATGACCCAGCATCACATAGTTTGGCTGAGATTTATTTAGCGTATCCGGGTTTTTATGCCATTTCAATTTATAGGTTGAGTCATGCGCTTTATAAATTAGGCGTATATATTTTGCCAAGAATGATGAGTGAATATATTCATGGTATTACGGGTGTAGATATTCATCCGGGGGCAACTATAGGGGAGTCGTTTTATATAGATCATGGTACAGGAATTGTAATTGGTGAAACATCAATAATTGGTAAGCATGTTAAAATTTATCAAGGGGTGACTTTAGGAGGTATTTCAGTTTCTAAAAGTTTGGCGTCTACAAAACGTCACCCAACAATTGAGGATAATGTATGCATTTATGCTAACGCTACAGTTTTGGGTGGCGATATCACAATAGGTGCAAATAGTATTATTGGTGCGAACGTTTGGATTACCCAATCGGTTCCAGAAAATTCGTTAGTTACCTATCAAACAGAAATAAAAATTAGACCTAAAAAGAATGGAATTCAAGAATAGTATTATTGGTCAAATAGGCAATACGCCGTTAGTAGAGGCAACACATCTTATTTCAAAAAAGGGTGTGAGATTGTTCTTGAAATTAGAAGGTAATAACCCTGGTGGAAGTGTTAAAGATAGACCTGCTTTTAATATGATTAATGAAGCTTTGAAACGTGGCGACATTAAAAAAGGTGGTACTTTGGTTGAAGCAACTAGTGGGAATACTGGAATTGCTTTAGCATTTATTTCAAAATTATTAGGATTAAATATGGTGTTAATTATGCCTGAGAATTCTACTGAAGAACGTGTTAAAACTATGCGAGCTTATGGTGCGGAGGTTATTTTAACATCTTCAGATATTGGTATTGAAGGTTCAAGAGATTTAGCTTTTAAACTTAGAGACGAAAAAGGGTATACGTTGTTAAATCAGTTTGAAAACCCTGATAATTGGAAAGCCCATTATAAAACTACAGGCCCAGAAATTTGGGAAGCTACAAATGGGAAGATAACTCACTTTGTGTCTGCTATGGGAACTACAGGTACTATAACAGGAACATCAACATATTTAAAAGAAAAAAATAAAGATATAACGATTGTTGGCGCGCAACCCGCAGACGGAGCGAGAATTCCAGGGATTAGAAAATGGTCGCCAGAATATGTGCCTAAATTTTTCGATCCTAAAAAAGTGGATATTGTGGTAGATGTTACCGCAGAAGATGCTAAACAAACAACTATTAATTTAGCTAAAGAAGAAGGCATATTTGCAGGAATGAGTAGTGGTGGTTCTGTGTTTTGTGCTTTAACTATTGCAGAACAAATAGAAGAAGGTATTATTGTAGCAATTATTTGCGATAGAGGTGATAGGTATTTATCTTCTACTTTGTTTGAATAGCTTAAATCTTAATAATTTTAAAACCGAAAAACTTTAATTTAACTTGGAGTTCCGACAGGGTCGGAATCAACGATTTTAGAAATAATGAGCTGAAAAGCTAGTTGGAAGCTAAAATTTAGGATGGAAGTTAAGTACTTCGTTTAGAAATTTAAATATTTATTTATTGGCGAATGGTGCTTAGCAATTTCCTATAAATCGTTTTGATTTTTTGGTTCGTTTTGTATCAAGACAAAATGAATAAATAAAATTAAGACTTTTTTTATCAAGATTAAGCTGAATTTCATTTTAAAAAGAAACACCAAGGAACAAAAATTAAAATCACAAGTTATAAAAAAGACTGTGCAGTATAAGGAAAACAAAAATATAGTTAGTACTTTTGTGTGCGAGTTCATTAACGTACTAGTGTTATCAAGAAAGGTAGAGGGATTAGACCCGTTGAAACCTTGGCAACCCTTTAGCTTTTAAAGAAGGTGCTAAATTCTACTAATATGAAAGTGTTGGAAAGATAACGAAAGGTATTTCCATAACTTTTCTTGATGACATGCAGATAATAAATATCAAATGTCAAGTATACAACAAGCATTAAAAGAACGAATTTTGGTTTTAGATGGCGCTATGGGCACCATGCTTCAAGCTTATAAATTCACGGAAGAAGATTTTAGAGGCGAGCGCTTTAAAGATTACCCAACACCATTACAGGGTAACAACGACTTGTTGTCTATTACACAACCTGAAGCTATAAAAACCATTCATGGAAAATATTTTGAGGTTGGAGCAGATATTGTTGAAACCAACACGTTTTCTGGAACAACAATAGCCATGGCAGATTACCAAATGGAAGATTTGGTATATGAGCTAAATTACGAGTCTGCTAAAATAGCAAGAGAGGTTGCAGATGAGTTTACTGCTAAAGAACCACATAAACCACGTTTCGTAGCGGGTTCTATCGGGCCAACAAACCGAACAGCAAGTATGTCTCCAGATGTTAACGACCCTGGATTTAGAGCTGTAACTTTTGATGAATTACGAATAGCTTACAAACAACAAGTTGAAGCATTAGTTGATGGCGGTGTAGATTTGTTACTAGTAGAAACTGTTTTCGATACACTTAATGCAAAAGCAGCATTATTTGCTATTGAGGAAGTAAAAGATGAACGTGGCATTGAAATACCAACCATGTTAAGCGGAACTATTACCGATGCTTCTGGAAGAACCTTATCTGGTCAAACGGCCGAAGCATTTTTGATTTCTGTGTCGCACATTTCATTGTTATCTGTTGGGTTTAATTGTGCTTTAGGTGCTAATTTATTGCAGCCTCATTTAGAAGCCATTGCTAATAAAACAGATTTTGCAGTTTCTGCACATCCTAATGCAGGTTTACCAAATGCTTTTGGAGAATACGATGAAACTCCAGAAGAAATGGGCGAGCAAATTGAAGAGTATTTAAAAAAGAATTTAATAAATATTATTGGTGGTTGTTGCGGAACATCGCCAGAACATATTAAGGTAATTGCAAATATTGCAGCGAAATATAAACCGCGTGAGTTTGTTACTCTGAGCGCAGTCGAACGGTCTAATTAAACAAAGGACTATGATTCTAGAAGTAGCCACATTAAACATAAAGAAAGGACGTTCTACAGAATTTGAAATTAATTTCAAAAAGGCAGAGTGTATTATTTCTTCAATGAATGGTTACGTTTCACATCAAATGAAAAAGTGTCTTGAAGAAGACGATAAATATATATTATTAGTAAACTGGGAAACGCTTGAAGATCATGAAATCGGATTTCGTAAGTCAGCAGAATATCAAGAATGGAAAGCGTTGTTACATCATTTTTATGAACCATTTCCAACAGTAGAACATTATAAGTAATGAAAATAAAACAAACGAAATATATGAAATTGTCTGGTTTAGAACCTTTGGTTTTAAATGAAAACAGCAATTTTATAAATGTTGGAGAACGTACTAATGTTGCGGGTTCTCGAAAATTTCTTCGGTTAATAAAAGAAGAGAAATTTGATGAGGCCTTAGATATTGCGCGTCATCAAGTAGATGGCGGTGCGCAAATTATCGATATTAATTTTGATGACGGATTAATTGATGGTAAAGAAGCCATGATTCGGTTTTTAAACTTGATAGCTGCAGAGCCAGATATTTGTCGTGTGCCCATTATGATTGATAGTTCAAAATGGGAAATTATTGAGGCTGGACTTCAAGTGGTGCAAGGTAAATGTGTTGTAAATTCTATTTCGCTTAAAGAAGGTGAAGAGAAATTTATCTACGAAGCTAAGCAGATAAAACGTTATGGAGCAGCGGTAATAGTAATGGCTTTTGATGAGGTTGGGCAAGCCGATAATTACGAAAGACGTATAGAAATTGCACAACGATCGTATGATGTATTAGTAAATAAAGTTGGTTTCCCGTCAGAAGATATCATATTCGATTTAAATATATTTCCTGTAGCAACAGGAATGGAAGAACACCGCAGAAATGCTATCGATTTTATTGAAGCCACTCGTTGGGTGCGCCAAAATTTAGAAAATGTTTCGGTAAGTGGTGGTGTTAGTAACGTATCGTTTTCGTTTAGAGGAAATAACGGTGTTCGCGAAGCAATGCATTCGGTATTTTTATATTATGCGATTCAGGCAGGTATGAATATGGGTATTGTAAATCCAGCGTTATTAGAGGTTTATGATGATATTCCAAAGGATTTATTAGAGCATATTGAAGATGTTATTTTAGATAGAAGAGAGGATGCAACGGAGCGTTTATTAGATTTTGCTGAGACTGTAAAAGGTTCGAAAGTAGAAAAGGGATTAGATTTATCATGGCGTGAAAACCCATTACAAGATAGAATTACGCATGCTTTAGTAAAGGGACTCGATGCTTTTATTATTGAGGATATCGAAGAAGCTCGATTAGCAGCAGATAAACCAATTGAAGTTATTGAAGGCAATTTAATGATTGGTATGAATGTGGTTGGGGACTTGTTTGGTGCAGGTAAAATGTTTTTACCTCAAGTAGTGAAATCTGCTCGTGTCATGAAAAAAGCAGTAGGTTATTTAAATCCGTTTATAGAAGCTGAAAAAGGTGATAAACAAGAGCCTGTTGGAAAAATATTAATGGCAACCGTTAAAGGAGATGTACATGATATTGGTAAAAATATTGTGAGTGTGGTATTAGCTTGTAACAATTATGAGATTGTTGATTTAGGAGTTATGGTACCACCAGAAAAAATTATAGAAGCTGCTATTAAAGAACGTGTAGATGCTATTGGGCTTTCTGGTTTAATCACACCATCGTTAGATGAAATGGTGTATTTAGCTAAAGAAATGCAACGTCAAAATTTTGAGTTACCATTACTTATTGGTGGAGCAACTACCTCAAAAGCACATACGGCTGTTAAAATTGATACACAATATAAAAATGCGGTTGTTCATGTAAATGATGCCTCCAGAGCAGTAACGGTTGTGGGCGATTTGTTAAATAAGAAAACATCGCACGCGTATGTTGCTGAAATGAAAAAGAATTATGATGAGTTCCGAACTAAGTTTTTAAAACGCGGAAAAGAAAAATCATATATATCCATTGAAGAAGCGCGTAATAGAAAATATAAAATTGATTGGGAAACATCTGAAATTGTAAAACCTAAAGAATTAGGTGTTCAGATTTTAAAGCAATTAAGTTTAAAAGAATTAGAACCATTTATAGATTGGAGTCCGTTTTTTAGAAGTTGGGATTTACATGGTAAGTTTCCAGATATTTTAACCGATAAGGTTGTTGGAGAACAAGCAACCATAATGTATAAAGAGGCTCAAGAATTAATAAAAGATATTATAGCGAAACAATCTTTAAAACCTAAAGCTGTTTTTGGTTTGTTTGAAGCAAATACTATAAACGAAGATGATATTTCGGTTAATAAAAAAGGACAAGATGCCTTTGTTTTTAGAACGTTGCGTCAGCAATTAAAAAAGCGTGAAGGCGTTCCTAATCATGCGTTATCTGATTTTGTTGCACCAAAAGAATCGGGTAAAACAGATTATATGGGAGCGTTTTGTGTGGGTATTTTTGGAGCGCAAGAATTAGCCGATAGTTATAGAGATAAAGAGGATGATTATAACGCCATAATGGTACAGGCTATTGCCGATCGTTTTGCTGAAGCGTTTGCCGAATATTTACATAAGCAAGTAAGAACCAAACATTGGGGTTATGCTGCAAATGAAGATTTAACTAACAACGATTTAATTAAAGAAAACTATAAAGGTATTCGTCCAGCGCCAGGGTATCCGGCATGTCCAGATCATTTAGAAAAGGAGACGATTTGGGAGTTGTTAGAGGTTGAAAAACTTATTGGTGTTAGGTTAACCGAAAGTTTGGCGATGTGGCCAGCTGCTGCAGTTTCTGGATATTATTTTGGTAACGCCGAGGCTAAATATTTTGGTTTGGGTAAAATTACTGATGACCAAGTAACGGATTATTCAGAACGAAAAGGAATTACAAAAGAGAAAGCTAGGAAATGGTTGCACCCAATTTTGGCTCAAGAATAGATATGAAATTTATAGAATTAACATTGGGTAGTTATATTATATCTCACGGATATGATAATAAAAACAAAGAGGCTTTACAGCATGTGTATTCTGAAACATTTTCGAAAAAAATAGTTCCTGTTTCTAGAATAAAATCTGTTAGTGAGAAATATATTTTAACAGATTATGTTGATGGTAGATGGATATATTGGGAGTATGAAGAGAATTTTGAAGATGTAAAAAAAATGTTGGGATAGCCCACAGCCCGACGTAGGAGGTGCGAAGACTTGTAACATAAAGCCCGACCCTTGTGGTAACGCTAAAAAAATGAAACTAAAATTGATAAGATTTTCGCTTTGACGGAATGACAAAAATAATTTATGAAGGTAACAGACCATATTAAGAACGCTAACGGAAAAACATTGTTTTCGTTTGAGGTGATACCACCTAAAAAAGGTAAAAACATACAGGATTTATATAATAATATAGATCCTTTAATGGAATTTAAGCCGCCGTTTATTGATGTAACAACTTCAAGAGAAGAGTATGTCTATATTGATAAAGGAAATGGCCTTTTAGATAAGCGTATTACGAGAATGCGACCTGGAACCGTTGGGATTTGTGCGTCTATTATGCATAAGTATAAAGTAGATGCTATTCCGCATTTATTGTGTGGTGGTTTTACAAAAGAAGAAACCGAATATGTGTTGGTAGATTGCCACTATTTAGGTTTAGATAATGTTATGGCACTTCGTGGTGATTCTATGAAGGATGAGCCTTATTTTAAGCCTGTTAAAGGCGGAAATGCATATGCTAGTGAATTGGTAGCGCAAATTGCTACGCTTAATAGGGGTCAGTATTTGCATGATGATGTTGTGGTAGAGCATAATTCTGATTTTTGTATAGGTGTTGCGGGTTACCCAGAAAAGCACATGGAGGCACCATCTTTAGTTACAGATTTAAGGCGCTTAAAAGAGAAAGTTGATGCTGGTGCAGATTATGTGGTGACACAAATGTTTTTTGATAATAACAAGTATTTTGAGTTTGTTGACGCGGCAAGAGATATGGGTATTAACGTACCTATTATTCCAGGTATAAAGCCTATTGCGGTAAAGCGTCATTTACAAATTTTACCTCAGGTTTTTAAAATCGATTTACCTCAAGATTTAATTGATGCGGTTGAGGGTTGTAAGGATAATAAAGCGGTAAGGCAGGTTGGTGTCGAGTTTGCAATCCAGCAATCTAAAGAGTTGCGTGCAGCTGGTGTTCCTGTTTTGCATTATTATTCTATGGGTAAAAGTGATAATGTTAAGGCTATTGCTGAGGCGTTATTTTAATAAGTGCAGTACTAGTTCCTGGATATGAAATTATTTGTTAGTTGTGTTATAAGTTTTATTAGTCTTTTTGTTTTTGGTCAAGATAAAACAAACACATCGTATGTGGATGTGAATTATTTTTATGGAAACATTGCGCTTCATAACAACGAAATTCTTCATTTAATTACAGGACATCCCGAAGGTGTTATTTTAAGTTGGAATAAAAAAACCTACGGTTTTCAAGATTGGGAGCAGCGTTTTAATTATCCAGATTATGGGGTTTCGTTTACATATCAAGACATGAAGAATCCTGTTTTAGGAAATAATTATGCGCTTTATGCACATTATAATTTTTACTTTTTTAACAGGAATGTCATGTTTCGAATTGGGCAAGGTATGTCGCATAACACAAATCCCTATGATAGAGAAACCAATTTTAAGAATGTAGCGTTTGGTTCTAAGTTTGGTAGTAGCACGTATGTGATGCTAAATTATAAAAAGGAGCGAATTTTTGATAGGTTTGGTTTGCAGAGTGGGTTTTCGTTAATCCATTACTCGAATGCGAATGTAAAATCGCCTAATAACGGTACAAATTCTATAACCTTTAATGTAGGTTTAACGTATAATTTAGAGGAAAAGAATTTAGAGTATCAACACACGTTAGATAGAAAAGAAGATCAAGCTTTTTCTGAGCCTATTAAATATAATTTAGCACTAAGAGGCGGAATTAACGAAAGCGATATTTTTGGAAGTGGACAATATGCCATGTATGTGGTATCGGCCTATGCAGATAAGCGCATTAATAAATCTAGTGCGTTACAATTAGGTACAGATGTATTCTTTTCTAATTTTTTAAAAGAGTTTATTTACTATAGAAGTGTTGCTTTTCCTGAAGATGGACTTACTGGAAACGAAGACCATAAGCGTGTTGGTGTTTTTGCTGGGCATGAATTGTTTATAAACAAAACATCACTAATTACGCAGTTAGGTTATTATGTGTATTATCCTTTCGATTTTGAAGGGCGCGTTTATACGAGACTAGGTTTAAAACGCTATTTTGCTAAAAAATGGTTTGGTACGTTGTCGTTAAAATCTCATGGTGCGAAAGCTGAAGGGGTTGAATTTGGAATTGGTGTTCGATTATGAAAAAATTAATTTACATATTGACGGTGTTATTGGGTTTTGCTTGCGATAGCGAAGATGCAGGTAATTGTTTCCAGAAAACAGGAAGCCTTATAGAACAAGAAGTAACACTTTCTAGTTTTGATAAAATTTTAGTAAATCGCGATGTCGCCTTAATTATTAAAGAAGGAGCAACCCAAAGTGTTATAGTTGAAACTGGCGAAAACCTAATGAACGATGTTATTGCAGAAGTAGTTGATGGTGTTTTGGTTTTAACCGATAATAATACCTGTAATTATGTTAGAGACTATGGTGTTACTAAAGTATATGTTACAGCGCCAAGTATTACTGAAATTAGGAGTTCTACGCAATATGATATTAGTTCTGATGGTATTTTAACCTACCCAAGTTTAACTATTTTGTCTGAAGATTTTGGTATGCCTGGAAGCTTTAATGTTGGTGACTTTAGATTGCAAATAGATAATAATACTTTTAATGTGGTGTTTAATAATCTATCGGTTTGTTATGTTTCAGGAGAAACCGATAATTTGAGTGTTACATTTGCAGCAGGAACATCCAGATTTGAAGGACGTGATTTAATTGCTCAAAAAGTTACAATATCTAATAGGGGTTCAAATGATATGATTGTAAACCCACAACAAGAAATTACAGGTAAAATATCAGGAATTGGAGATGTGATTTTAGTGAACACACCTCCAATTATTGATATTGAAGAAGTTTATAGAGGGCGTTTAATTTTTGAATAACCCTACTGATTGTTTTGCTATTTCTAGCTCTTCATTTGTTGGTATAACCAGTACTTTTACTTTTGATGCATCTGTACTTATTACGGTTAATTTATCTGGTCTTACTTGATTTTTTTCGGCATCCAAAGTTATTCCTAAAAAGTCCATGTCTTCACAAACGCGTCGTCTCATTTCAGGAGAGTTTTCACCTATTCCTGCAGTAAAAACTATAGCGTCAAGTCCATTTAAAATGGCAGCATAACTTCCTAGATATTTTTTAATTCGGTATGCATTCATTTGTAATGCAAGTTGGCAGTCTTTATTCCCTTTTTCAGCTTCAGCTTGAATATCTCTTAAATCACTATAACCTGTTAATCCTAACATACCACTTTTCTTTTGAAGCATCGTGTTTATTTCAGCTACGGTATAGTCAAATCTTTCAGCTAAATAGAATATTATGGCTGGGTCTATATCACCAGATCGAGTACCCATAATGAGTCCGTTTACTGGAGAAAATCCTAAAGAATGATCAATACTTTTTCCGTCTTTTACAGCGGTCATACTACATCCATTTCCTAAATGAATGGTAATGATATTTGATTGTTTTTTATCTAAATATTCAATAGCTTTTTCTGATACGAATTTATGACTTGTGCCATGAAAACCATATAAACGAATATTATGTTTATCTAAAAACTCATTTGGAATTGCATATTTGTAAGCATGCTCCGGTATAGACTGATGAAAAGCTGTATCAAACACCGCTACTTGTTTTGCATTTGGAAATATAGCTTCAGCAACCTCAATCCCTTCTAAATTTGCTGGGTTATGTAACGGGGCTAAACTTGACAGTTCTCTAATTTTGTTTTTTACAGCAGGAGTAATTTCGGTAGTTGCTGTAAAATGTTGACCTCCATGAACTACTCTATGCCCAACAATATCAATGGCATCAGTAGATTTTATAATTCCAGTTTCTTTATTTAATAATTGTTTTGATAGTAACTCTAAACCAACTTTATGGTTTGGGATAGCTTGAACAACTTCAATACTATCTTTGTCGGTTTTGAATTTGAATATGGCATCATCTAATCCAATACGCTCAATTAATCCTGAACATAGGATTGTTTTTTTGGGCATTGAAATTAATTGAAATTTTAAAGATGAACTTCCTGAGTTTAAAACTAATACTTGCATATCTTAAAGGTCTTGAGCTTGAATTGCGGTTATAATTACGGTACTGTAAATATCATCTGAAGTACAGCCTCTACTTAAATCATTTACGGGTTTGTTTAATCCTTGTAGCATTGGGCCAATTGCCAATGCACCAGTTTCACGTTGCACCGCTTTGTATGTGTTGTTTCCTGTATTTAAATCTGGAAAAATTAATACACTTGCTTGTCCTGCAACTTCAGAATCTGGTAATTTACTTTTTCCAATACGCATATCAACTGCAGCATCATATTGAATTGGACCCTCAATTTTTAAGTTAGGATCTTGTGCTTTTGCTATTTCTGTTGCTTTTCTAACACGTTCTACATCTTCACCTTTTCCTGATGAGCCAGAAGAATACGATAGCATAGCAACTTTAGGTTCAACACCAAAATCCTTAGCCGTTTTTGCTGATGAAACAGCTATTTCTGCTAACTGTTCTGCATTAGGATTTGGATTAATAGCACAATCTCCGAAAATAGATACTCTATCTTCTAAACACATAAAGAAAACTGAAGACACAATATTTGCTCCAGGTTTTGTTTTTATAAACTGTAAAGCAGGACGTAATGTGTGGGCCGTTGTGTGTACAGCACCAGAAACCATACCATCTGCATGTCCTTTGTAAATCATCATAGTAGCAAAATAAGAAACATCTGTCATGGTATCTCTTGCCATATCTAAGTTTACATTTTTATGTTTTCTAAGTTCATAAAAAGTATTTACATAATCTTTAAAGTGAGGTGAATTTTGAGGATCAACAATATTAATATCATCAATATTTAAAGGAATATCATGTTTTATAATAAGTTCTTGTATTCTTTCTTTTTCACCGATTAATGTTAATTCTACAACATGAGCATCGATTAATTTAGCGGCAGCACGTAAAACGCGTTCGTCATAACCTTCAGGAAGTACAATGTGTTTTTTATCTTTCAATGCACGTTGTAACAGATTGTATTGAAACATTCTAGGCGTGAAAATATCAGATTGAAAGGTAACTAAGTCTTCAGAAAGCTTTTTAGTAGCTACATGTTGTTCAAAAGTAGCTATCGAAGTTTCAATTTTTTCGGTGTTTTCAGCGTAAATCCTAGAACGAATTTTACCAATTCTATTGGTTATGCTAAAGGTTCCTTGTTTAACACTAACTATTGGTACAACACTTGAAAGCCCTTCAATTAATTTTAAAATAGAATCTTCAGGAATTAATCCTCCCGTTAAAACAATTCCAGAAATTTTAGGGTAATTTTTCGAAATATTTGCTTGTAATGCGCCTAAAATAATATCGGCTCTATCGCCTGGAGTTATAACTAACGCATTTTCTTTTAAATGGGTTAGGTAATTACGTAATTGCATAGCACCAACACTATAATTTTCAGATTGATTGTTAATCATATCTTTTCCAAAAAGTATATTACCACCTAAATTTTTAGTAATTTCTTTAATTGTTGGGCTGGCTAAACTGTTAATTTTAGGGATTACAGTAATGTCTGTTCCACTATTTATCCTTGTTTTTAAAAGGGATTTTAGTGTTTCAACATCACCAGGGTTAACTTTGTTAGTCATTATCGAAAGCACATCTACTTCTTCTTTGAAAGCGTCGTGTGCTAATTGAACATTCTCTACAACTTCAGATAATGATTTTCCATCACCTTGAGAAACTATAATGGCTGGTAAGCCTAAATTTTTAGAAATTAAAAGATTAATATCTAATTCTAAACTTGAATTTTCATGCGAGAAATCGGTACCTTCTACTAGAACAAAATCAAATCGCTCTTCAAGATATTTATATTTCTTAATTATTTCATCAATAACATCGCCAGACTTTCCTTTGTTATATAAATCTAAAACCTCACTCCTTGTATAAGCAAACGTTTTTTTATAATTTATATCTAACTCGAAATAAGACACAACCGTATTAATATGGTTATCCATTTCTCCATCTACTGTATCTTCAATAATTGGTCTAAAGTATCCTACTTTAGCGGTTTTACCTAAAAGCATACGCATTAAACCAAGCACTACTACTGATTTACCACTATTTGGTTCTATAGTAGCAACATAAATTCCTTTACTCATTATATCTATTTAGTTAAGTGAAAAATACTTTTAAACCTTTTTATTGGTTTTATGTATTTAAGTACTTATAATTTATAATTAATCATGGGACAAAATTACTATCAGAATATCAATGTTTAGATGATATTTGTCATAAATTAAATTGGTTAACCAATTTAAGTAAAAATAGCTTTTAAAAGTAGTTTTCTATAGAAAATGATGTAAAAAAATAATTTCACCAATTTATTGATTAGTTAATTCTCTAAACATACTCTCTAAACTTGCATTCTTTTGGTTTAATTGAAGAATTTTTAATTGATTATCATGAGCAAAATCAAAAACATAAGAACGCATATCTTCTGATGTTTTAAAAGTTATTTCATAAACAAAATCATGAGTATTTATAACGTTTTCAACCTTTGGGAGTTTTAGTAAAAAAGCATCTTCTACACGGTAGTCAAACTCTACAATAACAATTTGTTCGTTTTCGTCTCTAAGATCTTTTAGTTTTTTATCGGCAACTATTTCACCTTTATTTATAATTATAACACGATCGCACATGGCTTCAACTTCCTGCATGATGTGAGTTGACAGGAATATTGTTTTTGTTATTCCGATAGATTTTATAAGATTCCTAATATCAACTAATTGGTTTGGGTCTAAACCTGTTGTAGGTTCGTCTAAAATTAAAACATCTGGGTCGTGCAACAAAGCATTAGCTAAGCCAACACGTTGTCTGTAGCCTTTTGAAAGTTGATTTATTTTTTTATGGGCCTCTGGAGTAAGTCCTGTTAATTCAATAACATCATTAATACGCTGTTTGCTAACTCCGTATATTTTTGCGTTAAAGGTTAAATACTCTTTAACGTATTGCTCTAAATATAATGGGTTATGCTCAGGAAGGTAGCCTACACTTTTTTGTACCTCTTTTGAATTACTATCTAAATTATAGCCATTTACTTTAATTTGCCCTTTGTTTACTTTTAAATAAGTAGTTAAAATTTTCATCATAGTCGATTTTCCTGCTCCATTTGGGCCTAAAAAACCAACAATTTCTGGTTTGCCAACTTTAAAAGATATGTTGTTTAAGGCTTTTTGATTGCCATATATTTTGGTTACCCCTTCAACTTCAATAGACATAATTAAAATAATTTGTTCAAAAATAAATGATTATCCAATGTAACAAGACTTTTACTATAAAATCTTTAAAACTTTTCAGAAAAATAAAAAAAAGGTTTTATAGTATTTTGTATTCTTAAAATAATAATTACTTTAGCCACTCAATTATGACAATGACAACAGGTTATACATATTTTAGCAACTGGTTCTATTTCTTTTTTAGCAAAAAGAACGAGGCGTTGTATGTATAATTTATAATAATAAATTAGAATATGAGTCTCGATGAAAATCGAGACTTTTTTTTGTTTAGCCCGTATTAGATTGAATTTAGAACTATAGAAAAATTAAATTTTGATAAAAACAGTAGCCATACAAGGTGTAATAGGATCATTTCACCACATAGTATCACAGGAGTTTTTTAATACCCCTGTTGATGTTATTGAGTGTATGACCTTTGATAGCGTTGTAGATGCTTTAATTACAGAAGAGTGTGATGCTGCTATAATGGCCTTAGAGAATTCTATTGCAGGTTCTATAATACCAAATTATGCATTAATTGATAAGTACGGTTTGCATATTGTAGGTGAGCATTATTTAGATATTCAGCATAATTTAATGGCTTTACCAAATCAAAAAATTGAAGATATTAAGGAAGTATATTCTCATCCTATGGCATTGTTGCAATGTAAGGAGTTTTTTAAACTACATCCGCATATCAAATTAGTTGAAGATAAAGATACTGCCGAGGTTGCACGTCGTATTCAAGAGCATAAATTGCCTGGAATTGCGGCTATTGCAAGTGTTGCAGCTGCTGAAATTTTCGAGTTAGATATTTTGGCGCATAGCATACAGACTATAAAGCACAATGAAACCCGTTTTGTAATTGTAAAACGTACAAATTCTGAAGTGCCAGAAAATGAAATAAGTAAAGCTTCAGTAAAATTTGAAGCAAATCATAAACGAGGAAGTCTCGCCACTATTTTAAACGTGATGAGCGATTGTAGGCTGAATTTAACAAAAATTCAATCCTTACCAATTGTTGAAACACCTTGGAAGTATGCTTTTTTTGTAGATGTTACTTTTGAAAACTATTTAGATTTTAAAAAAGCAAAATCTATAATAGATATTATGGGCGAAGAATTTAAAGTGTTAGGAGAATATAAAAATGCAAAATTATGATTGAGCCAGCTAACAGGTTACAAACCGTTGAAGAATATTACTTTTCTAAAAAATTAAGAGAAGTAAATTTGCTTATAGCAAACGGAAAGCCTGTTATTAATTTAGGTATTGGGAGTCCAGATTTGCAGCCGCCAAAAAAGGTGTTGTCTGCTATTTCTGCAAGTATTGAAAACCCTATTGCTCATAAATATCAAGGCTATCAAGGGCTTCCAGAACTAAGAGATGCTATATCTAGATTTTACAAAACGCAGTTTTCTGTAAATTTAAGTCCAGCAACAGAAATACTTCCTTTAATGGGAAGTAAAGAGGGAATTATGCATATTTCATTGGCTTATTTAAATGAAGGTGATGAAGTATTGATTCCAAATCCAGGGTATCCAACCTACCAATCGGTAACAAAATTAGTAGGGGCAAAGGGTGTATTATATGAGCTTGATGAAGCAAACAATTGGATGCCAGATTTTAAAGCTTTAGAGCGTAAAGATTTAAGCAAGGTGAAGTTAATGTGGGTAAACTATCCGCATATGCCAACAGGAGCCAAGCCTAGTAAATATGTGTTTGAAGAATTAGTAGCTTTTGGAAAACGTAATAATATTTTAATTGTAAATGATAATCCTTACAGTTTTATATTAAACGATTCTCCTAAGAGTATATTAAGTGTTGAAGGCGCTAAAGATGTATGCTTAGAGTTAAACTCTTTAAGTAAAACCTTTAACATGGCAGGTTGGCGCGTAGGAATGGTTGTGGGAGCAAACGAGCATATTAATAATATTTTGAAGGTTAAAAGCAATATGGATTCTGGTATGTTTTATGGCATACAAAAGGGCGCTATTGAAGCTTTAAAATGTTCAAGCATGTGGTTTGCTACATTAAATAATGTATATGAAGGCCGTAGAAAATTAGTTTGGAAATTAGCCGATGCATTAAATTGTACTTATGATAAAGAAGCTTCAGGGCTTTTTGTTTGGGCAAAATTGCCAGCATATTTAAAGTCTGAAGAATTTATAGATTTAGTACTTAAAGAGAATCATATTTTTATAACACCGGGAACCATATTTGGAACTCAAGGTGAAGGTTACATAAGGTTTTCTTTATGTGCATCAACAGAAGTTTTAGAAGAAGCAATAGCTAGAGTGAAATAATGAAAAATATATACGCCATAGGAGTCGGTTTAATAGGAGGTAGCCTTGCTATTGATATCAAAAAGAATAATCCAGATGTGATTATCCATGGTATTAGTAGAAAAGATGCAACACTTAATAAAGCTCTAGAGTTAAACCTAATTGATAAAAAAGCGACTTTAGACGATCTTGGGAATGCCGATTTAGTAATAGTTTCAATTCCAGTTGATGCTACAGTAAAATTATTGCCAACTATTTTAGATAAAATATCAGATAACGGTTTGGTAGTTGATGCAGGATCAACTAAGGAAGCTATTTGTAAGGCTGTTGAAAATCATCCAAAACGCAGAAATTTTTTAGCCATGCACCCTATTGCAGGAACAGAACATTCTGGACCAACGGCAGCTATTGAAGGGCTGTTTATTGGAAAAACAAATATTGTTTGTGAGGTTGAAAAAACAACATTTAAATTACAAGAAAAAGCATTAAAGTTATTTACAGATATTGGGATGCGTATTCGTTACATGAACCCCAAAGACCACGATAAACATATCGCTTATGTGTCGCATTTGTCACATATAAGCTCGTTTATGTTAGGGAAAACGGTAATTGATAAAGAAAGAAACGAACGCGATATTTTTGATATGGCTGGTAGTGGATTTGCATCTACGGTGCGTTTGGCAAAAAGTTCGCCAGAAATGTGGACACCAATTTTTAAACAAAATAAGGCAAATGTTATTGAAACGCTAGAAGAGTATATAAACAATCTCACGCATTTTAAAGAGTTAATGAAAAAAGATGATTTTGATGCCATTTTTAATGAGATGGAAAACACAAATCATATAAAAGATATTTTAAAAGGAATACATTAAACTAAACACAAAAAAAAGAATACATCAAATTCCAATTTGAAACTGAAAATAGCTTGGAATTTGGAATTTGAATTTTGAAATTTTATTACAATTATGGAAAACACAAAAGAAATGAGAACCTGGTTAGATGATTTAAACTTAAATCATCCATTAGTAATTGCAGGTCCATGTAGTGCAGAAACTGAAGAGCAAGTATTAAAAATTGCTCACGAATTGAAAGATACAGATGTAAGTTATTTTAGAGCTGGTATCTGGAAACCAAGAACTAGACCAGGAAATTTTGAAGGTGTTGGCGCTTTAGGTTTAAAATGGTTACAAAAAGTTAAGGCTGAAACAGGTATGAAGGTTTGTACAGAGGTTGCTAATGCGGCTCACGTAAAACTAGCTTTAGAACACGATATAGATATGTTATGGATTGGAGCACGTTCTACAGTATCTCCTTTTATCATGCAAGAAATTGCAGATGCTTTACAAGGTACAGATAAGCCTGTGTTAGTAAAAAACCCTGTTAATCCAGATTTAGCGTTGTGGTTAGGTGGTATCGAGAGAATTTATAGTTCTGGTGTTAAAAACATTGGTGCTATTCATAGGGGTTTCTCTACGTATGCTAAAACTAAATACCGTAATACTCCAGAATGGCAATTGGCTATCGAGTTTCAAAATAAATACCCAGACATTCCATTAATTAACGATCCATCTCATATTACAGGAAAAAGAGATATGATTCATGAGGTTTCTCAAGAAGCTTTAGATTTAAATTTTGATGGGTTAATGATTGAAACACATTACGATCCAGAAAATGCATGGAGTGATGCTGCACAACAAGTTACACCATCTACTTTAATCCAAATTATGAAAGATTTAAAAATCAGAAAAGAATCTAACGAAGAGGAAGAATATAATAAGACTTTAAATAACTTAAGAGCTCAGATTGATGTGGTTGACAATCAAATCATCGAATTATTAGGAAAGCGTATGAAGTCTTCTGATGGTATTGGAGCACTTAAAAAGCAGAAAAATGTTGCTGTATTACAATCTAAACGATGGAACGAGATTTTAGGAAAAATGGTTTTAGAAGGAGAGCAACATGGTTTAAGCGAAGAGTTTATTTTAAGAATGTTTAAAGCGGTTCACCAAGAATCTATTAATCATCAAGAAAAAGTAATTAACGGATAGTATTCGAATTAGGATAAAAAAAAGCCTCGCAATTGCGAGGCTTTTTTATTTTTTTAATATTTCCGTTTAATCGTTTTTTGTATAAGCTAACCTTCTTGAAGCTTTTCGCATTAAAATGTTTATTAAGTCTTCTGGGGAGCTTCCAATGCTTCCTCTTACTTTTTTATTGTAATTCCATAGTAATACGCCGTCTTTAGCATTATGTACACTCATGTTTACAATAGCATTATTAGTGCTTCCCCAAAAGCCTACTAATACTCCAAGTGCTACTGATGCACCTTCAGACATTGGTTTGTTGGTTTCAAATTCGCCAGTTATAACCGCATCTACTTCAAGAATTTTTGCAAGTTCTTGAGGTGTGTAATCTGTTACATTATCATAATCAATATCATTTCTTTTTAATAAAGCTGTGGTGGTTTTTGGATCTTGAACTTCTAAGGATGTTAATTTTCCACGTTTTTTTCTTTTTAAAAACCACGAATACATGGCAGATTGAATACCTTCACCTTCTGATTTTTCAAGCCTATGAAGTTGTTCACTACTCATGTCTTTCATTTGTTTAGGTCTAAGTTTTACTTGAGTTTTAAAAGGTACTACGGCAATTATTTTATGCGTTTTTGCTATCTCGTCAAACTCAGGGTTTTCATAAAGATTAGTTTGTGCTTTTGCATTTGTAATTGCTGTTAAAAGTAGAATTGAGAATAAAATTTTTTTCATGTTGTTGATTTTTGAAATTTTATATGATTAAAAAGCTAATATAAAGATTCCCTTACGTTAAAATGGCGTTTTAATTTAAAAAAATGCTTAAGCTTTTGTTTTATTATAGACAGTTTACGACCTCAAAGGTTGCATTCACTCATTAGTACTTTTTATAATTTCGTGTTTAGTTTAGGTTTGAAGCATAAACCAAAATATGCAAATCATGAAACGAACTACTACAATTTTATTTTTTTTAGTACCAATTATTACGTTTTCACAAACTATTTTTAAAGGAACTGTTGCAGATGAGTTTGGTCCACTTGATGGCGCTAATATTACCATTAAGAATACTAGAATAGGCACCGTATCTGACAGTAATGGAAACTATGAAATTGAAACTAAAAAAACAGATACACTTTTAATTACCTATTTAGGTTATGATACTGATTCCGTAATAGTTTCGGATAAAAAATCTAATTCTATCGTTTTAAGTGGTAATGTTCTTTTAGATGAAGTGAATTTAGTGGCTTATTCAAGCCATTATTGTAGAACCCTTTGTTGTGGCGTGCACGGTGTAGTAGTTAAGAGTTGTAACTTGAATTCTAGTATAATCACAGAAAAGCTATACCCAAACCCGTCAAAAAACGGAATCTTTCAACTCAATTTATTAAATGATTACAACAAAGTTAAAGTTCATGTTTCAAATATATCAGGTAAATTAATCAAAATAGAAGAGCGGCAAATGGCGCTAAAAAATATAGAGATAGACCTGAGTAACTATCCAGCAGGAATTTATATAATAAATATTATAGCCGATGGAAAACGATTATCCCCTAAAAAAGCAATTAGAGGTTAATGTAAATCAATTTAAAAATTGTTATTTTGTAGTATAATCTAATGAATGACAGGACACGTTTATAAATCTACAGGAAGTTGGTATACGGTAAAAACCGATTTAGGCCAAACTTACGAATGCCGTATTAAAGGAAAATTCAGAATTAAAGGCATAAAAAGTACCAACCCAATTGCGGTTGGTGATGTTGTAGATTTTGAATTAGAAACAGATAATAATACTGAAACGGGCGTGATTCATAACATTCATGATAGAACGAATTATATAGTAAGAAAATCTGTAAACCTATCGAAGCAAACCCATATTATTGCGGCTAATTTAGATCAGGTTTTCCTGATGATTACCATAAATAACCCGCCAACACTTACCAGTTTTATTGACCGATTTTTAGTAACAGCAGAAGCGTATTCAATTAAAACCGTTTTATTATTTAATAAGGTTGACACCTATGATGAAGAGACTTTAAACGAGGTTCGTTTTTTAGCGCATATTTATAGAGAAATAGGATACGAATGTATTGGTGTTTCTGCAAAAACAGGAAAAAATGTAGATAAAGTTAAGGCCTTAATGCACGGTAAAACAAGCATGTTTTCTGGGCATTCTGGAGTTGGAAAGTCTACGCTTGTAAATGCTATAGAGCCTGCGTTGAATATTAAAACTAAAGAGATATCAACCTTATATAGCCAAGGACAGCACACCACGACGTTTGCCGAAATGTTCGATTTAAGTTTTGATGCAAAAATTATAGATACACCAGGAATAAAAGGTTTTGGCGTTGTTGATATGGATAAAGAAGAAGTTGGTGACTATTTTCCTGAAATATTCAAATTAAAACAAGACTGCAAATTTAATAATTGCCTGCATTTAAAAGAACCAAAATGCGCTGTTAAAGCTGCATTAGACAATGATGAGATTGCATACTCGCGTTATAGAAGTTACATGCAAATTCTAGAAGGAGAAGATGAACACTATCGAACAGATACTTGGGAATAAAAAGCCCCAACTAAATTTTCCCTAAAAGCTGAAGGCTAAAAAAAAAGAATTTATTTCTAGATAAAAAAGTAAAATTTAAAAAAGTATTTATCACCCGAAACAGTTCCCTCTCCATCGGAGAGAGTTAGGGCGAGGCCATTATGAAAGCAGTCATCCAAAGAGTATCAAATGCAAGTGTAACTATTGAAGGTGAAAAAGTAGCGTCAATAGAAAACGGACTGTTAATACTTTTAGGTATTGTAGATGAAGATTCTCAAGAAGACATTAATTGGCTTTCAAACAAAACTGTGAATCTTAGAATTTTTGGAGATGAAAACGGTGTGATGAATAGGTCTTTAAAAGATACAAAAGGGGATGTTATTGTGGTAAGCCAATTCACTTTACATGCCTTAACCAAAAAAGGAAACCGACCCAGTTATATTAAAGCCGCAAAACCAGATATCGCTATTCCGCTTTATGAAAATTTCGTTAAACTACTTGAAATAGATCTAGGTAAGCCTATACAAACAGGACAATTTGGAGCAGATATGAAAGTTGAATTACTAAACGATGGCCCGGTAACAATTATTATAGATAGTAAAAATAAAGAATAGAGATTTCGATATTTGGTCAGGCATTTACTCCATTAAGAATTTTTCAGTATTAATCTTCAAATTAATATCTTTTCCCTTTGGAGAACAAAAATGCTTTTTAGCGAATTTAATTACATCGTATTAGTGTGTTTTATTATTTTTAGTGTAAGATTTTAATTAAAAACTACAGTAGTTTTTAATTGGAAAATGACTTTTCTCATATAAATGATAGTTTCAATAAGCTATTTTTATTCATTCAACGAGACAACTAAACCTAAAGCATGAATATAAAGTACATTTTAAGTTTTTTTTTTCTATTAATAATATCAAACACTTACCCTCAAGATAATTTACTTACAAGTTTCACTATTTCAGATAATCTTAGTCAAAATGCAAATGCTGTAATACGGTCTAATAATGTTCATGTTGACTTATTGTCTTCTAGTCAAATGTCTGTAACGATAAAAAGGATTGTAACTGTTTTAAATAAAGAAGGTGATGATGTTATTAATGCTTATATACACTACGACAATAATGTTAGGGTAAAAAATTTAGAAGTTTTAGTTTATAACAACTTGGGCGCTCAAATCAAGAAAATTAAGAAGAATGATTTTAAAGATATTAGCGCTGTTGATGGCGTTTCATTATATTCAGACTCCAGAGTAAAATACCTAGAGTATACTCCAATTAATTACCCTTATACCATAGAATATACTTGCGAAACGTTAAGTAGTAATACCGCATTTATTCAGTCTTTTATACCTTTTGATGATTATTTTGTAAGTGTTGAAAATAGTTCTTATCAACTTAATTTCCCTAGTGAATTGACCATAAGAACAAAAGAAAAGAACTTTGGTGGTTTCGAGTTAATAAAAAAAGAAACTATTGGAAGCATTAGCTATAAAGTAGAAAATATCCCTGCTGTAAAACCAGAAAAATATGCGCCAGCATTTTTTGATATGGCGCCTAAGGTACTCGTAGCATCAAAACAATTTACTTTGGAAGGGGTTCATTCTGAAGTAGAAAATTGGGACGATTTTGCAAAATGGATGTATCATGATTTAATTAAAGACACCCATGATTTATCAGAAAGTACCATTGCCATGATTCAAAATTTGGTAAAAGATGAACCAGATGATATGGCAAAGGCAAAAAAAGTATATCAATTTGTTCAGGATAAAGTAAGATATATAAGCGTGCAAGTTGGTATTGGCGGTTGGAAACCTTTTAATGCTTCAGAAGTTGATAGATTAGGGTATGGCGATTGTAAAGCACTTACAAATTATACGATGGCACTTTTACAAGCTGTTGGAATAAAATCTAATTATACAGTTGTTTACGCAGGAAAATCTCAAAGAAATTTTGAAACCGATTTTGCTGCAATGATGGGAAATCATGCGATTCTTAATATACCTGTAGAAGGAGATGATATTTGGTTAGAATGCACAAGCCAAAAACTGCCTTTTGGTTTTATTGGCGATTTTACTGATGATAGAGATGTGCTAGTAATTACTCCAGAAGGAGGGAAAATTAAACACACCAAAAAATATAAAGTGGAAGATAATAGTCAATCCATTAAAGGATATTATAGTGTTTCGAATGAGGGTACGCTTAATGCTGATGCACTTATGAATTCAAAAGGCATTCAATACGATGACAAATATTGGTTAGAAACCGAGCCTGAAAGAGATTTAGATAAACATTACAAAAACCGTTGGCGTTATGTTAATGGTCTTTCAATAAGCAGTATGGATATAAAAAACAATAAAACAGATTCAGAATTTATTGAGCATATCCAATTTAATGCAGCTAATTATACCAAAAAAATTGGAGATAGAATGTTGCTCACAATAAATGCTTTAAATAGAAATACGCATGTGCCAGATCGTTACAGAAATAGAAAGTTTCCTCTTAAAATAAAACGAGGATTTAAAGATGTTGATGAATATGAAATTGAACTGCCTTCAGAATATAAAGTTGAATCATTACCTAAAAATGCAACAATAGAAAATAAGTTTGGGAGTTACAATACTGAAATTAGAGTAAAAGATGAAAACACACTTGTTTATAAACGGGAGTTTATAATTAACGACGGCGAGTTTCCTAAAGAAGATTATTCCAGTTTTAGAAGTTTTTACAAAGAAGTAACCAAACTAGATAATACAAAAATAGCATTAATTAAAAAATAGCATCAATGAGAAATACAGTATTAATAATGAGCTTATGTTTTTCACTTACAGCATTATCTCAAGATTTTAAATTTGGTAAAATTTCTAAAGAGGAATTAAAAGAAACAGTATGTTCAATCGATTCATCAGCTAATGCTGCTTACCTATATAAATTTAGAAAAACTTATGATGAATATAGAAAAGATGATGGTTTTGAGTTAATAACAGAGGTGCATGAGCGCTTAAAAATATATAACCAAGAAGGATTTAATTATGCTACTAAACGATTAAGACTTTATAAAGGTAGTACGGGGAGTCAAGAAAAAATTTCAACATTAAAGGCTTATACGTATAACTTAGAAAACGGTAAAATAGTTGAAGTGAAATTAAATAAGAGTGACATATTCAAGTCTGAAGCCAACAAGTATACCAATGAAGTTAAATTTACAATGCCTAATATAAAACAAGGCACCATTATAGAATATAAGTATAAAATAAACTCACCTTTTTGGTCCAATGTAGATGAGTTTGTTTTTCAGCATACTATACCTATAAAAAAACTAGAGGCAAGTTTTGAAGTGCCCGAGTATTACACCTTTAAATTAAGTACTAAAGGCTTTTTAAGCATAGTTCCCACAATAGAATATAGTCAAGGTGTTATTTCATTTACCAATAAAACAAGATCTACTATAAAAGGAAATAATACTGGGTTAACAGCAGCAACAATTAGTACTTCAGAAGTGAAATTTAATAAACAAATTAGTAAATACAATTTAGAAAACATTCCAGCGCTTAAAGACGAACCTTATGTTAATAATATAAATAATTATAGGTCATCAGCTAAATATGAACTCTCATATACCCAATTTCCAGACTCATATCCAAAAACTTACTCTACCTCATGGCAAGCTGTTGTTGACAGGATCTACAAAAGTGAAAGGTTTGGGGGCGAATTAGAGAAAGCAGCTTATTTTAAGAAAGATATTGATGCTTTAGTTAATACTATTTCAGATCCTGCAGAAAAAATGGAATTGATATTTAATTTTGTAAAGTCGCAAGTTAAATGGAATGGCTATTATGGTTTTTACGCGGATAGTGTTAAAAAGGCCTTTAAAGACCATGTTGGTAATAGTGGCGATATTAATTTAATGCTAACGGCTATGTTAAGATATGCTGGTATAAATTCAAACCCCGTTTTGGTGAGTACAAGAACTCATGGAATACCCTTGTTTCCAACTAGAGAGGGGTATAATTATGTAGTTGCTTCGGTGAAATTGCCAGATAATTCGGTAGTATTGTTGGATGCTACAAGTGAATACGCAGCACCAAATGTTTTGCCTTTTAGAGCTTTAAATTGGCAAGGTAGACTTGTGGCTGAAAATGGTAGTTCAGAGCTAATAGATTTATATCCTAAGACTAAGTCTAATAATTCAATTACCATGATGGTAAAAGTTAATGCAGAAGGGGTTTTGGACGGCAGTATTAGAAGTGTTAAAACCAAACATAAGGCATTGTTATTTAGAAAAAAATATAACGCTACTGATAAAGATGATTTTATAGAGAAACTAGAGAATAATTATAATGGAATTGAGATTACTGATTACCAAGTAAAAAACGAGTCAAATTTATCTAAACCTATATCAGAATCGTATAGTTTTGAAAAAGATAATCAAGCTGATATTATAGGTGATAAAATATACTTTTCACCTTTGTTCTTCTATAAAACTACCGAAAACCCATTTAAATTAGAAAAAAGAGAATTCCCAGTAGATTTTGGTTACCCGTCTTTAACATCATACAGAATCAATTTAAAAATTCCAGAAGGCTATAAAATCGAGAGTATTCCAGAATCTGCCGCAATAGCATTACCAGATAATTTAGGCGCGTTTCATTACAAAGTGGTTGGTCAGGGTAATACCATCCAAATATCCATTAAAACACAAATTAATCAATCTATTATATCACCTATTTATTATGATGCTTTAAAAACGTATTTTAGTCAACTCGTAGAAAAAGAAGCAGAACAAATAGTTATAACAAAAGGATAATGGATATTCAAAACGCACAAAAAGAAGTAGATAACTGGATTAAAGAACATGGTGTTCGTTATTTTAATGAGCTTACCAATATGGCACAGCTTACTGAAGAAGTAGGAGAAGTGGCAAGAATTATAGCAAGGCGTTACGGCGAGCAAAGCGAAAAAGAAAGTGATAAAGGCAAAGACCTAGGTGAAGAACTTGCCGATGTTATGTTTGTTGTGTTATGTTTAGCAAACCAAACCGGAGTCGATTTACAAAGTGCATTTAATAAAAGAATGGATAAGAAAGGAAAACGAGACCACGATAGGCATCATAATAACGAAAAATTAAAATAACAATTTTGAAAGGTTTGTGTAGAGTGTTTAAGTGGTACCCAGAAAAAACACTAAAATTCTTAGCATTAATCTCGATTATCGAGTAAATTCGCGACTTCTTTAAATTAGAAATTTAAGAACATGCACTTTACACTTCAAAAATCAAATATAGCCAAGCAATCTTTAGTACAAATAACGGGTTCAAAAAGCGAATCTAACAGACTGTTATTGTTACAAGCCTTGTTTCCTGAGTTTAAATTAGAAAATGTTTCAAATTCCGATGACAGTAATTTAATGACAAATGCATTAAGTACGCAATCAGAAGTTGTAGATATTCATCACGCAGGTACAGCAATGCGTTTTTTAACGGCGTATTTTTCAATAAAAGAAGGTAGAGAAACCATTTTAACAGGCTCAAAACGCATGAAAGAACGCCCAATCAAAATTTTGGTTGAAGCGTTACAAGAATTAGGTGCTGAGATTAGTTATGAAGAGAATGAAGGGTTTCCTCCAATAAAAATTAAAGGGTCTAAGCTTACTAAAAATAAAGTGTCTTTAAAAGCCAATGTTAGTAGCCAGTATATTTCGGCACTATTGCTTATCGCTTCAAAATTAGAAAATGGCATCGAATTAACCTTAGAAGGAGAAATTACATCGGTTCCTTACATAAACATGACATTAAGTTTACTGGACGAAATAGGCGTAGAATCTTCTTTTATTGGTAACACTATTACCGTAAAACCAAAAACAGAAAGTTCAAAACCTAAAACATTAACGGTAGAGTCAGATTGGTCTTCTGCATCATATTATTTCAGTATTGCAGCTTTAAGTGAAGTCGGTACAGAAATAACTTTGTCTTCATATAAAGAAAACTCGCTTCAAGGCGATTCAGCTTTAGTAGGCATATATAAACACTTTGGAGTATCTACAGTTTTTAATCAAAACGCGTTAACTCTAAAAAAAGAAACTTCAAATACAGAACCTTTAACATTAGATTTAAAAAACGCGCCAGACATTGCCCAAACCATTGCAGTAACATGTTTTGCATTAGGTATGCCTTGCGATTTAACAGGTTTGCATACACTTAAAATTAAAGAGACCGATAGATTAGTAGCTTTAAAAACCGAAATCGAAAAATTAGGAGGCGAAGTAAAAATTACAGACAAATCATTACATCTTTCAGCATCAAAAGATATTAAGTCGATGGTGCCAATTGCAACGTATAACGATCATAGAATGGCAATGGCATTTGCTCCATTAGCATTAAAAACAGCAATTATTATAGAAGATGCTATGGTGGTTTCTAAATCATATCCAACCTTTTGGGACGACTTAGAATCCATTGGTTTCCAAATAACTAAATAATAAACAGTCATTTACTTGACAACCCCTATGTTGAGATTGTATATTTGCAACTTTCGCATAAAAATAAATTAAAACTAACATATGAAATTATCACACTTCGGTTTCGAATTACCAGAAGAACGTCTAGCAGAATATCCTGCTGAAAATAGAGACGAATCTCGTCTAATGGTACTTAATAGAAAAGAGCAAACCATCGAACATAAAATGTTTAAGGATGTTATTGACTATTTTGATGAAGATGATGTATTAGTATTAAACAATACAAAAGTATTTCCTGCAAGGCTTTATGGTAATAAAGAAAAAACAGGAGCAAGAATAGAAGTGTTTTTATTAAGAGAATTAAACGAAGAGCAACGTCTTTGGGATGTATTAGTAGATCCAGCACGTAAAATAAGAATTGGAAACAAATTATATTTTGGTGAAGACGAATCTTTAGTTGCAGAAGTTATAGATAACACAACATCAAGAGGGCGTACACTACGTTTTTTATATGATGGGTCTTATAGAGAATTCCGTATAAAATTAAGCGAACTAGGTCAAACGCCACTTCCAAAATACATAAAAAGAGATGTAGAGCCAGAAGATGAAGCGCGTTACCAAACCATTTTTGCAAAAAACGAAGGCGCAGTAGCAGCTCCAACAGCAGGACTTCACTTTTCAAGACACTTGTTAAAGCGTTTAGAAATTAAAGGTGTAAACTTTGCAGAGGTGACTTTACACGTTGGTTTAGGAACTTTTAACCCAGTAGAGGTAGAAGATTTATCGAAGCATAAAATGGATAGCGAAGAGCTTACAATCGAAGCAGAAGCGGTTAAAATTGTAAACAGAGGTCTTAAAGAAAAACGTCGTATTTGTGCCGTAGGTACAACTGCGGTTCGTGCTATAGAAAGTGCTGTGTCTACAAGTGGGCAGTTAAACGAGTACGATGGTTGGACAAACAAATTCATTTTTCCTCCATACGAGTTTAGCATACCAAATGCTATGATTACTAACTTCCACACACCAAAATCAACATTGTTAATGATGGTTTCAGCATTCGCAGGTCACGATTTTATAAAACGTGCTTACGACGAGGCAATCAAAGAAGGGTATAACTTCTATAGTTATGGAGATGCCATGTTAATCATATAATTACAGTAAAACCGAAATAATAAGAGCCTCTTTTTTTAAGGGGCTTTTTTTTGTGTTGAATTTTATTTGGGCATTCCCCAAGGGTCGGGCTTTAGTTCGTTGGTTTATATTTTAAATTAATGAACTCATGAATATAAATATTTCACTACTCGC
The DNA here is from genome assembly GCF_044594645.1 of Algibacter sp. R77976. Taxonomy (GTDB): domain Bacteria; phylum Bacteroidota; class Bacteroidia; order Flavobacteriales; family Flavobacteriaceae; genus Algibacter_B. The sequence goes on along the minus strand of NZ_CP138989.1, from coordinate 376,194 downwards.
TTCCTCCTGCGTCGGCGAGCTCAAACATGCCGTTCAATCCCTAATGCAATGCGTAACTTCAATTCAAATTCTTAATATCAATCGAAATAATCCCTCCCGTTTTTTTAAGGGCAGGTGCCGATAGGCGGAGGGTTTTTTCCTTATTTTTGCAAAACTTATGGCGAACAATAAAAAAGACATACGCGCATTAACCAAAGAGCAACTTAGAGAATTCTTTGTAGAAAACGGCGATAAAGCCTTTCGAGGTAATCAAGTTTACGAATGGTTATGGCAAAAAGCGGCATATAGTTTCGAGGATATGACGAACGTTTCGAAAGAAACCCGCCAAATGCTTGAAAACAACTTTGTAATAAACCACATTAAGGTCGATCAGATGCAACGCAGTAGCGATGGCACCATAAAAAATGCCGTACGCCTGCATGACGATTTAATTGTAGAATCTGTTTTAATACCAACAAAAACCAGAACAACAGCCTGTGTGTCTAGTCAGGTTGGTTGTAGTTTAGACTGTAAGTTTTGTGCAACTGCGCGTCTAAAACGTATGCGTAACCTTAATCCAGACGAAATTTACGACCAAGTTGTCGCTATCGATAACGAAAGCAGATTGTATCATAGCAGACCTTTAAGTAATATTGTATTTATGGGTATGGGAGAACCACTCATGAATTATAATAACGTTATTAAGGCCATAGATAAAATAACATCGCCAGAAGGCTTAGGCATGTCACCTAAGCGTATTGTAGTATCAACATCTGGTGTGCCAAAAATGATTAAAAAAATGGCTGACGATGATGTTAAATTCAAGTTGGCAGTATCATTACATTCTGCAATAGATGAGGTAAGAACATCCATAATGCCGTTTAACGCAACCTTTCCGCTTAACGATTTAAGAGAAGCTTTGCAATATTGGTATGCCAAAACAAAAAACAGAATTACTTATGAGTATGTCGTTTGGGACGGCATAAACGACAAAAGAAAAGATGTGGATGCTTTAGTTGAGTTTTGCAAATTCGCACCAAGCAAAGTAAATATTATAGAATATAATCCTATAGACGATGGTGAGTTTCAGCAAGCACAATCTAAAGCCATAGATATGTATGTGCAAGTGTTAGAAAAAAATAATATTACGGTAACTGTAAGACGAAGCAGAGGTAAAGATATTGATGCAGCCTGCGGACAATTAGCCAATAAAAGTTAAAAAATTATATACTAAGACTTATATTTGAAATTCTTTAAACCAACTTATTGAAAGTAGTAGAACAAATAAAACAACCCATTGCCTATGAAATGGAGCTTTTCGAACAAAAGTTCCAACTTTCTATGTCTAGTAAAGTGGCGCTGTTAAATAGAATTACGCATTACATTGTTAACCGAAAAGGAAAGCAAATGCGACCTATGTTCGTGTTTTTGGTGGCTAAAATGGTGGATAATGGTGAGGTTAACGAGCGTACCTATAGAGGGGCATCTGTTATAGAATTGATTCACACCGCTACATTGGTGCATGATGATGTGGTTGATGATAGTAATAGAAGACGTGGGTTCTTTTCAGTAAATGCACTTTGGAAAAACAAAATAGCCGTATTAATTGGCGATTTCCTACTTTCAAAAGGGTTGTTGTTATCTATTGATAATAACGATTTCGATTTACTAAAAATCATATCAATCGCAGTTCGCGAAATGAGCGAAGGCGAATTACTGCAAATTGAAAAAGCCAGAAAATTAGATATTACAGAAGCTATTTATTATGAAATTATTCGCCAAAAAACAGCAACGTTAATTGCGGCTTGTTGTAGTTTGGGAGCAGCATCAGTAAAACCACAATCTGATCACGTGGAAACCATGCGCAAGTTTGGAGAATTAATTGGCATGGCTTTTCAAATTAAAGATGATTTGTTTGATTATGGTGATACACAAATAGGAAAACCAACAGGTATTGACATTAAAGAGCAAAAAATGACTTTGCCCTTAATTTATGTGTTAAACCAAGCATCAAAAAAAGAAAAAAAATGGCTAATTAATTCCATTAAAAATCATAATAAAGATGCTAAAAGAGTTAAAGAGGTTATAGCATTTGTAAAAAACAATGGAGGCTTAGATTATGCAATCACTAAAATGAAAGCATTTCAAGAAGAAGCGCTTCAATTACTTAAAACATACCCAGATTCTCAATATAAAAATTCGCTAGAACTTATGGTGAATTACGTGATTGACAGGAAAAAGTAACTATTGTTGCTGTTGCTGTTGTTGCTGCCCCTGTTCCTGTCTTAATTCTAAACTACGTTTATAGCTATTATTGGTTTTAGACGTTACTGTATTAACATCTGTTGTGTCAATAATTTCGGTTTTAGAAGTTTTAACTTCAACACTTACTTCCATTTCTGCTTCAACATTGCCTTTATAAACCCCTTTCACAGGAGAGCAATCGCTATAATATCTACCAACGGCTAATCTTACATGGTTTTCATTTGCTATAGCATTATTGGTAGGATCAATTCCTAGCCAGCCATAAAATGGAATATAGGCTTCAACCCAAGCATGAGTAGCGCCACCACCACGAACAATAGTGTCATTAGGGCAAATGTAACCACTTACATATCGCGCTGGTACACCAAGCATTTTCACCATTTTTAATAACACATTAGTAAAATCTTGGCATACACCTGCCTTTAATTTCCAGGTGTCTTCTAAAGGTGTATTTACATTAGATATTCCAGATTTATACTCAAAATTATCATGTACATACTCACAGAGTTCAAGTATTGCTTTAAAGGGCGATTTGGTTTTAAGCATTTTATCTAAAATAATAGCTTTAATATCTTCAGCTCCGCTAAAAGGCTTGTGTTTTGTAAAATCAATAAATTCAATAGTGTTTTGTATGCGTTTTAATTCTTGCCATTGAGAAGCTACATCTGCACTATCATCAGGAAATATTCTTTCAGTAGTAGTAACTTCAATCTCAGATATTATATTTAATTCTTTATGTGGTTCGGTTACCATAAAGGTGCCAACTCGATTATTAAAGAAGTCAATAAATGTTTCTATAAATGGGTTGTTAGTAATAGATATTAAATGTGATGTTACTTTTTGGTAATCATCATTTATAGGGTGCAGTCTTATAAGTGTAGCGCCATCAATAACGTTACTGTTATAACTGTATTTTGTAATATGTTTAATATAAAATGTGGCCATGAGTTTTGTAAATCAATTATTTTGAGAAAAGTAAACGGCATTAATATTTAAAGAAATATTTCTAATATCTTCTTTAATACCACTAATAAAACTTTCTAATCCTTGCGAGTTAATATTTTCAATGGTTGTGTATTTAATAGTGCTTTCTAGCTTACCAAGTAAAAAATCGATTTGATTTTTTTCAAGTTCATTACAATCAATAAGTTGATTTATATGTTTACTAAGTTTATTAATACAATAATATACAGACCTTGGAAATAATTTATCTTGAAAAACCATTCTAATAACATGTTCTTCATTAAAAGTAGACTTATGAGTTTTTAAATATAACTGATAACCTCCTATAGATAAAAGTAAATTTTTCCAATAAAAACTTTTTTCTAAAGAATCAGATGTGTTGCCTATATCAGCAAGTTTTAGTGAGGTGAAATCTGAAATAAGAATAACACGTTCTAAATATTTACCTACATTCATAAAATAATAAGAAGGACCTCGTTCTTGTGTTATATCTGAGGTTCCAAAATATATGAGATGATGTTTTCTTAAATCTTCTAAAAAATGCACAGGATCTTCCTCTAATTTTTTAGGTAAATCTTTGTTTATTAAATACAAGTAATAATTATTAATACACAACCAAAGTTCTCTAGAAATATGCTCCTGCACACTTCTTGCATTTTCTCTAGCCTTAGTTACAATGTTTAATATCGAATTAGAATTACCAGTATTAAAAACCATAAAATTAATACACTCTAAAGCATCTTCTGTATAGAATTCATTATCATAGGTTGTAAACGTTTTCATTATAGGTGTCCAAGAAAATAGCTCTGGGGAGTCTTGGTTGGCATAATAGTTTACTTTAAGTAAACTTAAAATACCATTTCCTCTTTCCATGTATCTATCTAACCAAATAAGATTATTTGCTACTCTACTTAACATATATTAATTGTTTTTTTAATTTATTCTATAACCCAAGTGTCTTTACTTCCGCCGCCTTGCGAGCTGTTAACCACTAAAGATCCTTTTTTTAAGGCAACTCTTGTTAGTCCGCCAGGACATATGTCTATGCCATCTCTTCCAGATAGAGCAAATGGTCTTAAATCGATACATCGTGGCGATAATTTGCCATCTATATAACAAGGTGCTGTTGAAAGTCTTAAAATAGGTTGTGCTATAAAATTTTCGGGTTTTTTACTAACGTTTTCTAGGTAGTCTTTAATCTCCTCATCAGAGGCTTCATGACCCATAAGCATACCGTAACCACCACTTCCATCAGTCTTTTTAATAACCATGTCTTTTATGTTTTTGGTTACATATTCAAGCTCATCAGGTCGTCCTAATTGGTAGGTTTCAATATTTTTTAGAATAGGTTCTTCATCTAAATAATATTTTATCATATCTGGCACATAAATATAGATAGCTTTATCATCAGCAATTCCAGTGCCAGGAGCATTTACAATATTTACATGTCCTTTTCTATAAGCAGCCATAATACCAGAAACACCTAAAACACTTTCAGCATTAAATTCAAGCGGATCTAAAAAATCATCATCAACACGACGGTAAATAATATCTACCTGTTTTAAACCATTAGTGGTTTTCATGTATACAAAATGATTTTTAACAACCAAATCACTTCCTTCTACCAATTCAATACCCATTAGTCTTGCTAATGTAGTATGTTCATAATATGCCGAATTGTATATTCCGGGTGTTAACAATACAATATTTGGGTCTGTTTTAGTTGAGAGTTCTTTAAGTTTTTTGTACAACATATTCGGGTAATTTGATACCGATCTTACGTTGCTTTTAGGTAAAATACCTGGGAATAAACGTTTAGAAATTTCTCGATTTTCAAGCATATAACTAACACCAGAAGGTGTTCTTAAATTATCTTCAAGCACGTAAAATTCACCATCATTATTTCGTATTAAATCAACGCCAGAAATATGTACATAAACATCATACGGGACTTTTATACCTTTCATTTCGCGTAAAAAGTTTGGGCAAGAGTAAATTAACTCTCCAGGTATAATACCGTCCTTTATAATAAACTGTTCATTATAAATATCTTTAATAAATAAATTTAAAGCTTTAAGTCTTTGTTTAATGCCTGTTTCTATTTTAGTCCACTCTTCAGAGGTGATTATTCTTGGTACAATATCGAAAGGGAATATTTTTTCAATACCCTCATTATCGTTATAAACGGTAAAAGTAACACCCTGACTCATAAACAATTGTTTAGATAAATCTTCTTTTTTTGTTAACTTTTCAGGTGAAGTTTTTTCTAAATATTTTATGAATTCTTCGTATTGAAATCTAAACGCAGAACTATTGTTATACATTTCGTCCCAAGTCTTTGGAAGTAAGTCATAAGAAGAGAATAGATGCTTGTTTGCCATAGATAAACGTTTTTTTAAATATAGTAATATTTTAAACGAAACTCAATAAATTAACGGTATGTTTAAATAAAAATCAACGATTTTTAAATTTTATTAAAAATAATATTGATTGTGATATTTTATTAACCATAAATTATCATTTTTATAATTTCCTAAGTATTATGGCTCAATTTTTATTTATTCAATAAAAACAAAATCCTCAGGCAACTATTTATATTATTTCTGCGTCTTTATAAATAGAGACACACCAATGTAATCTATAATAATTAAAAAATGAATGTATTATTTTTATTTATAAAGGCAACAATATAAAGAAAGAATTCGCTTCGTTTTGATTCATTAACTTATAGCAATTCTAAAAGAAATAATTGAACTTGTTATATTGAAATTTATTTGGTGTTAAAAATGAAACCATTTTTGAAAGTTATTCAACTGCATAAAAACGAAGCTATTTTAATTAAAAGCGCGATTAAAAAAAATCGTGAAGCACAACGTGTTTTGTTTGAAGTACATGCTCCTAAAATGTTAAGCGTTTGTAGGTATTATATAAAAGACATTCAGCGAGCTGAAGAAGCCATGCTAAATGGTTTTTTTAAAGTGTTTTCAAACTTAAAGAGTTTTAAAAACGAAGGGAGTTTTGAAGGATGGATAAGACGCATTATGGTAAGAGAATCTATTTCATATCTAAGGAAACAAAAAAACATTGAATTTCCTGTTGAAGCTGTCGAGTTTAATAATGGTTATTCAAATAACATAAAAACAGATATTGATGTTGCCGAAATACAACAATTAATAGACAGTTTACCGGAAGGGTATAGAATGGTATTTGTAATGTATGCTATTGAAGGCTACAAACATCATGAAATTGCAGATTTACTATGCATTAGTGAGGGTACATCAAAATCGCAATTATTTAAAGCGCGAAAGATGTTACAGGAAAAGATTAAGAAATTAAATAATATAGGCTATGGCACCAATTAATTTTGAAGACAATATAAAAGATAAGCTTGATAAAAGAACATTAAAGCCATCTGTGGGTGCTTGGGATAAATTATCTGAGCGTTTAGATAATAACGATAAAAAGGATAAAACAATACCTTTTTGGTGGTTTGGTATAGCGGCTAGTATTGTTGGAGTTTTGTTAGTTGTGTCCCAATTTTTTAATAATGAAACAAAAGTTAATGATACGCCTATTTTAGTAGATACTCCAGAAGTTATTAATAATCAAAATACCAATAGTATTGTTGTTGAAAATGAAAAAACAGATGATAATCCTATTATAAAAACAAAACCCGAAAAAGTAAATGTTGAAAGCCCTGGAATAAAGAATCTAATTATTTCAAAAAAAGAACAGCAGCTTGTTGGATTAATAAATGAATCTGAAATTGTTTCTAAAGACAATAGCAGTAACGAAATAAAGACTACTCAAGAATTAAATCAAAAGAGTTTAACTTTTGAAGAACAAAAAATTCAAGAGCTCGTGGCACAGGTTAAAACAATGAATTCTAAAAACCAAGTTGTTACAGATGCTGATATTGATGTATTGCTAAAAGCAGCTCAGAAAGAAATAAAACTAAACAGATTATATAATGAAACTACAGGTGTTGTTGATGCTAATGCTTTGCTACAAGACGTTGAAACAGAGTTAGATCAATCTTCTTTTAGAAATAAGGTTTTTGAAGCCTTAAAAGCAAGTTACAATTCTGTAAAAACGACAATAGCCCAGCGTAACGATTAAGTATACGTACCAAGAAAATAGATAATATCATCAATTAAAATCATTTATAAACAACCCTTATTGGGTTAAAAAAACGAACAGTTATGCAAACAATTACCAAGTATTTAGTGCCATTAATTATGTTTTTAAGTATGCAATGTATTTATGCGCAAGACACTATTAGCAATGTAAATAATAAACACAAAATTGAAGAATTAAAAACACAAAGAGAAACCATTGAAAATCAAGAAAAAGCGTTTTTAAAGACAGAAGTTGAAACCATTAATCTGCGTTTAGAAAATGGCGATATTACCAATGCAGAGGCAGAAAATTTAAAAAAACAAGCCGCCACAAAACGTGCTTTAAATATTGAAAATCGAATAGCTATTATTAATAATAAAATATCACTTTTAGAGCGTAATGATGATGGGTATAATTATGTTGGTGAAAAAGGAACTCGAGGTATAATACGAATAGGGAAAGGAGAAGATACAAGTGAAAGTTTTGTTTTTATTGGAGATGTAGATGATGATAAACCCAAAAACGTAAAATATGATAAGCGAACCACCAGCGATTTTGTTTTAGCATTCGGTTTAAATAATGCGATTATAGAGGGCGATAATTTAGATAATTCACCATATAAATTTGGCGGATCTCGTTTTTTTGAAATGGGCTGGGCGTGGAAAACTAGGGTGTTTAAAAACACAAATTTTTTACGATTAAAATATGGGTATTCTTTTCAATTTAATGGGTTGAAACCTAAGGATAACAATTACTTTGTGCAGCAAGGCAACCAAACAACTTTAGAAGAGTTTCCAGAAGATTTAAAAAAATCGAAACTAACCATTACTAACTTGGTGTTTCCTGTGCATTTTGAGTTTGGGCCATCAAAAAGGAAAGATAAAGACACGTATTTTCGATATTCTACTAATAATCAATTCAAGATTGGTTTAGGTGGTTATGGAGGTGTAAATATTGGAAGTCGCCAAAAATTAAAATATGAGATAGATGGAGAGCGTACTAAAGAAAAACAAAAGAAATCATTTAATACCACAAACCTAGTTTATGGTTTAAGCGGATATATAGCTTTTGACGAGGTAGCGCTTTATGTAAAATACGATTTGTCTCCAATATTTCAGGACCAAGCTATAAATCAAAATAATATTTCTGTTGGGTTACGATTTGATATGGATTGAAATATCTTAAATTATGAAACTATAGAATATTAGTTTAATAAAAATCCGAAAATCATTTCGGATTTTTATATTTTATTAACTGCTTGAATAAGCTATTGAGAAATGTTTTATTTTATATTACTTTTACAAACACTAAAATCTTATTTTCTTGATATCACCATCATCCATAGATCAAATATTTGAAACCTCTCGCGTAGAAGAGGTTATTGGTGATTTTGTTCAGCTAAAAAAAGCAGGAAGTAATTTTAAGGGTTTAAGTCCGTTTAGTGATGAGCGTTCGCCAAGTTTCATGGTGTCTCCAGTAAAACAAATTTGGAAAGATTTCTCGACAGGAAAAGGAGGTACAGCAGTATCTTTTTTAATGGAGCATGAGCATTTTACATACCCAGAAGCGTTAAGGTATCTCGCTAAAAAGTATAATATTGAAATTGAAGAAACCGAGCAATCTAACGAGCAAAAAGAAAAAGCAAACGAACGAGAAAGTTTATATTTGGTTAGTGAATTTGCAAATACATATTTTCAAAATATATTACATAAAACAGATCAAGGAAAATCTATTGGGTTAAGTTATTTTAAAGAGCGAGGTTTTACTTTAGAAACCATTAAGAAATTCGATTTAGGGTACTCTCTTAACGAATGGCAAGCCTTTACAGACAAAGCTTTAAAACAAGGCTATAATATAGATTTTTTACAAAAAACAGGACTCACCATTGTTAAGGAAGATAAGCGTTTTGACAGGTTTAAGGGCCGCGTTATGTTTCCTATAAAAAGTATGAGTGGCCGCGTTTTAGGTTATGGTGGCCGTATTTTAATAGCCGATAAAAAGGCTGCGAAATATGTAAACTCACCAGAAAGTGATATTTACCATAAAAGTAAAGTATTGTACGGTATTTATCATGCGAAGCAAAGCATAGCTAAAGAAGATAACTGTTTTTTAGTAGAAGGGTATACCGATGTAATTCAATTTCATCAAACGGGAATTCATAATGTTGTGTCATCATCGGGTACAGCATTAACATCAGAACAAATAAGGTTAATAAACCGACTCACAAAAAACATTACCGTGCTTTTTGATGGCGATGCTGCGGGTATGCGTGCAGCACTGCGTGGTATTGATTTGATTCTAGAACAAGGTATGAATGTTAAAGTTTGTGCCTTTCCAGAAGGAGAAGACCCAGACAGTTTTGCAAGACAAAATACTTTAGAAGAACTTTCTACGTATTTAAATGATAATGCTAAAGATTTTATTCAATTTAAAGCATCAATATTATTTGAAGAGTCTAAAAACGATCCCATAAAAAAAGCAGACACCGTTAGAGATATTGTAAACAGTATTTCTAAAATACCAGATCGTATTAAAAAAGAAATTTATATTCAGGAATGTGCAAGAATTATGGATATAAGTGAGGAAGTGCTTTTTAGTACTTTAGCTCAAATTAATAAAAAAGAATCTCAAGAAGAAAATAAAAATTATAAAGCTGAACAAAAAGCATTTGAGGTTATTAAACACCAACAGCCTGTTGAAAAGGTTAATGTTCAATATGTATTAGAACGAAAAATAATAGAAATTTTATTGCTCTACGGAAGTAAAACTGAAAATTTTGAAGATTTAGTTTTAAAAGAAAATGAAAAAGGCGAATTGGTTTTAGAACCCGTAATTCATGAAGCTAAAGTGTTTGAAAAAATATTTTTAGACCTCCAAGATGATGAGATGCAATTTACTAACGATCAATTTAAGACACTTTATTACACCATTATTGATCGATTAAATCAAGATCAAGAATTTGAATTAAAAACGTTTGTTAATTCTGTAGACCAGAATATGGCAAATGAAATTACAACTATTTTAATGGAAGATGAGCGTTATACTTTAGACGATTGGAATAGAATGAACATTTTTCCTAAAGAAAAGTTGCATTCAGTAGCGCAATTGGTGAGTGAAACTATTTTAAGTTTACGCTGCTTTTTAATTGATTTAAAGGTGAAAGAATTTCAACAGGAAACACTACAAAACAAAATAGACTCGAATAGAAATATACTTGAAGAAGTAAAAGACTATTCGGGTCTAAAAATGTTACTGTCTAGAAAACTAAACAGAGTATTATAAAAATTATACTTGTTGGCTAAGTTTAGCCTGGTTTACTAAATCTACTAAATTAGTAACTTTTAGCTTTCGCATAAGTCTAGCTTTGTAGGTACTAACTGTTTTTTCGTTAATATCTAACTCTTTAGAGATTTCTTTGTTTTTTCTACCTATAGTAAGAAGTTTTAATACTTCAGCTTCTCTAGTAGATAGTTTCTTGTAAAAGTTTCCACTTTTATTAGCTCTAGTTCCAAAAGCAAGTTGCTGAGTTAAATCATTACTTAAATGAATGCCACCATCGTTAACTTTGGTAACGGCTTCACTAATAGTAATTACATTCTCAGATTTGTTTATGTATCCAGCAGCACCAGCTTTAATGGCGTTAATGGCATAAACCTCTTCTGGTTGTGCACTTAAAATAATGGTTTTAATGTCTGGAAAATCGTTTTTTAAATAACGTAATACTGTTAATCCATTTAATTTTGGAAAATCGGCTTCTGTTAAAATAACGTCTACAGGGTTTTTCTTTACAAAATCTAAGATGGCTTCGCCATCATTTACACTACCAACAACTTTTATGTTGGAAGATGCAGAAAAAAGAACTTCAAGTCCCTTCCTCGTAATTGGGTGGTTGTCTGCTACTAATAATTTTATCATAATATAAGCTTTTTTTAAAACTATTTTTGAGAAATAGTTATGGTTGAGAGAATAAGCTTGCGGTAAAAGTAAGACATTTTTATGTATTCTGCAATTGTTAAAGCAGATTGCTAGGAATTTCGCAAATTGGGATTGGGATCATCTTGTGTTTGTTATTGTTGTTATAACGTTTAAAGATTTTAAAAACCTCTTGTTCTCTACCAGAAAAGTCTTCTATTTTCTTGCCTTTTTCATCCATTTTCATAGCCCATTCTAGTTCTGGGTAAGAGGCTCCTATTTGGTCTTCGTCACTTCTAGCATCTCCAAATAAACCATCACTTGGCGCTGCTTTCATTATGGATTCTGGTACTTTTAAAAATTCACCTATGGTGTAAACTTCAGATTTCATTAAGTCGGCAATAGGGCTCAAATCTACCCCGCCATCACCATATTTAGTGTAAAAACCAACACCAAAATCTTCTACTTTATTTCCAGTTCCTGCAACCAATAGGCCATAAAGACCGGCATAGTAATATAATGTTGTCATTCTTAATCTAGCACGGGTGTTTGCTAAGGCCATATCTATTGTGGCTTGGTCGCCATCCAAAAATATTTCAGTTTTAAACTCCTCAAAAACAGGTGTTAAATCGGCACGAGTATCATCAACATTATTAAAACGTGCTTTAAGTTGTGCAATATGTTCGTGGGCTCTACTTACGTGGCTTTTAGCTTGGTGTATAGGCATCTCCACGCATAAAACACTTAATCCTGTTTTAGCACAAAGAGTAGAGGTTATGGCAGAATCAATACCGCCAGAAACACCTACCACAAAACCGTTTACGCCGGCTTTTGTAGCATAATCCTTTAACCAATTTACAATATGATTTACAACTTTTTCTGTTTGCATTTTAAATGAATTTATATGTAATAATACCAATTAAATTTTAAAAATGGCATATTGTTATTTTGAAACTTAATTGGTATAACAGTACCTTTGTAAACAAAAATAACCCAATCGTTTAATTTATAAAAATTTATGCCGTTTAAGTTTTCTATGAAATACATATTTTTTTGTTTACTAGCCGTAGCTGTATCATGCAAAACAGAAAATGCACTTGAAGCTGAAATATCAAAAATAAATACAGATATTAAAATTGAACGTTTTGATAAACTATTTGCTAAAATAACTTCAGAAGGGTTACCAGATTTAAAAACAGCTTATCCTTTTATGTTTCCTGTAAAATACACAGATTCTTTTTGGTTGGCTAAAAGAGCAGATACATTACAAATTCAATTGTTTAATGAAGTTGATAAAACATTTTTAGATTTTAATAATACCGAAATAGAAATAGAGTCTTTGTTTAATCATTTAAAATACTATTTTCCCGAGTTTAATCCACCACGTATTATTACTACTACTAACGATGTTGATTATAGAAATAGGGTTATTGTTACAGATACTATTGCAGTAATTGCTTTAGATTCTTATTTAGGTAGCGAACATGAGTTTTATGGAGGTATAGCCAATTATTTAAAAGCAAATTTCAATAAAGAACAAATAGTGGTTAATCTTGCTAATCAATATGCTGAAAAATACACTTATCTCCCAGTTAGGAAAACATTGTTAGATGAAATGATTTATCATGGTAAATTGCTTTATTTTAAAGATAAAATGATTCCTTTTAAAACTGAAGCAGAACGTATTGGGTATTCTGAAGAACAATTAAAATGGGCTATAGCAAACGAAAGTTATATTTGGCGATTTTTTGTTGGAAGAGAATTGTTGTTTAGCACAGATACCAAATTACCAAGACGATTTATAAACCCTGCACCGTTTACTAAGTTTTATTTAGAAGAAATTGATGCAGATTCACCAGGGCGTTTAGGACAATATATAGGTTGGCAAATTGTTAAGGCTTATATGAGGCAAAATGATGTACCCTTAAAAGAAATGTTAATAAAAAGTACTGAAGATATTTTTAATAACTCAAAGTTTAAACCACGAAAATAATGGCAAATAATATGACTTCTAAAATAGAGCTTAATGTAGAATTGGATGAAAACCGTGTGCCAGAAAAATTACGTTGGACAGCACAAGATGGTGGGATTACTAATGAAGAAGCAAAAGCCATGATGCTAGCCGTTTGGGATGCTAAAACACAGGAAACGCTCCGTATTGATTTATGGACTAAAGATATGCCTGTTGATGAGATGAAAGTCTTTTTTCATCAAACATTAGTAGCTATGAGTGATACTTTTTTAAGAGCAACCCAAGATGATAAAATGAGTGCAACAATGAAAGATTTTTGCGATTATTTTGCTGAAAAATTAGAGCTTAAGAAATAGAAAGTATTTAAAAATTCATAGATAGCCCAAATCCAGTGCCGTTTGCTATAATTTTAAACTCGGGTTTAAATGTAGTACTTGATGTTGCATTTAAAGACGCATTATAAAGCTCTACCGCTTGATTAATTTTTTTGTTTGCCTTTGATGAAATAGGTATGGCTACAATTATAAGACCAGCACCAATACCAGCCATAGTCCAGTTTGGATCACCCCCACCTAATGAGTTTCCTATTGGCCATCCAACTAAGGCGCCACCAGCAAAACCTAATACACCAGATAAACTGCGATTAGTTCTTCCTTTTTTTATTAGTTTAAAGGCGTTAGTATTTGATTCTATAATTGAAGCTAAATCGCCAATAGATATAAGTTCATCATTATAGGTGTATTTATAACCTCCAAATACTTTTTCAGTATCAATTTTTTGAGCATTAACAAAAGAGGTTAGTAATAAAGTAATGACTAAGATTAAAAAATGGGTTTTCATTTTTATGGAGATTAGATTTAGAATTGGGTTAATAACAAATATAAAGAATAATTTTTTTTGTGTTAGTTAGAAAAACAAAATTGGTTTGCAGCCTTAAAATTAAGGCTTTGTATTTTTTAAGTCTTTCTGTAAATGATCGAGATATAAAATTCCGTTTAAATGGTCTATTTCATGCTGAAAAATTACCGATGTAAAACCTGTAATGGTTTCAGATTTATGTTCGTCCTTCAAAGTATCATATTCTATTGTAATAGAAAAGGAACGACTGTTTAGTGTTTCTGTTCTATCTGGAATAGATAAACAGCCTTCTTTTACAGTCTGTGTTTTGTCAGAATAAGAACGTATTTTCGGATTTAAATAAACTTCAAAAGGGAAGTTTTCTTTGTCAAAACGTTGTACCCAAATAATGTTTTTTAAAATTCCAACTTGAGGTGCTGCAATACCAACACCCATAGACATACTATCTTTAACGGTGGCATAAAGGCGTTTAACAAAATTTTGTAAAACTGGATCTTTCTGGTTTGGCTTCACATCATGACTTTTCATTCTAAGTAAAAGAGAGTCATTTTTGTTATTAATTTTATATACACGCATAGGTTTCAAACTATCAGCGTTCATTATGAGTGCAGTTTCATCATTGGAAAAAACATTTTTAATAACACGCCTAGAACTTGAACACCCAATAATTAATATTAAAATGATAATTAATAAGATGTTGTATTTCATTCGAGCAAGAAAATTATTTATAGTAATAGTTTTTTCCATCTGAGTGAAATAATTAAATGTCGCATAGCGACTACCATTCATTTATTTTGTTTGAATCTAATTTTATGAAGATAAAAATAAGAATGGTAAAAGCCCAAAGCCCAGAACCACCATAACTAAACAAAGGTAGAGGAATACCAATAGTTGGGATTAAACCCATAACCATACCGATATTAATAAAAAAGTGAATAAAAATGATTGACGCAACACCATAACCGTAAACCCGACTAAATTGCGATTTTTGTAATTCTGCTAAATGCAAAATACGTAGCAAGAGTAAGACAAATATAATAACAACAAATGAAGTGCCTAAAAAGCCCCATTCTTCACCAACGGTACTAAAAATATAATCGGTATGTTGCTCGGGTACAAATTTTCCAGTAGTTCTAGTGCCTTCCAGAAAACCACGCCCTGCAAATCCGCCAGAGCTAATTGCTTTTTCAGATTCATTAAGATTATAAGCAAAAGTCCGTTTCATCTGCTCAAGTTTTTCAGGGTCCTTTTCTAAACGGAGCCAAAGGCTAATTCGGTCTTGTTGATGAGGCTTTAATATATTTTGGTAAAAGAATTTTACTCCAAATGAAACAGCAAAAGCTAATATAAGTACAAAAGCCAATTGAATAGTGGGGTACTTTTTTTTGCTTAAAAAATGGATACTTACAACAACTATAATAGCAATTATAGATGTAATAATAGCTCCGAATTTAAGAGATAATATGGATAATAAAAGTATTGAAATGCCAAAGGTTAAATGATATTTTGGTAACCCCTCGCGATATAAAACAAAGAAGAAGGCGCCGTAAACAATGGTACTCCCAGTATCATTTTGGAGTAATACTAGAACTGCCGGAGTTAATATTATGGCAAAGGTTCTTATTTGATCTTTAAATGTATTGATATTGGTGTTTAAATCACTTACATATTTAGCTACTGCAAGTGCTGTAGCGGTTTTAGCAAATTCACTTGGTTGAATAGTCATACCACCTATAGCATACCAAGATGTTGCTCCATTTACATTTTTCCCGAAGAGAAAAAGTCCGACTAGCGAGAGCATAGATATAATATAAATAACACTCGAAAACCGTTCGTAGAATTTGGCATCAACTGCGAGTAAAAGTATGATTAACCCGAAAGTTAAAAAGATAAAGATGAGTTGTTTGCCAAATGGTTGGGAGAAATCAAAATAATTTACGGTGGTACCCGTGTGCGATGCTGATAAAATATTTAACCAGCCAAAACCAACCAATAATAAAAAAAGAATAATGGTAATCCAATCGAATTTAAAATGCCTGTTGGTATCCCTAACCATTAATTATTAGATTTGTTTATTCTGTTTAATTCTTTTTTTAATTTGTAATATTCTTGCTCTTCTACAATTTGCAAAGTAGTATAACCATTAATTTTAAATGGCTCTCCAGAATAAGGTTTAGCATACTCGTTTTCTAGGCTATGTTTTAAAAGCCATTCTTCCATATCTTTTCTGGTTGTGTGGCCTTTAATATGTTTTTCTATCATTAAACTAGCTATTCTTCCAGCAAACCTGCTTCCCCAATATCCATTTTCAACAAATACAGCTATGGCTATTTTGGGATTGTCTTTTGGCGCAAAAGCTACAAAAATAGAATGGTCTGTTAGTTGCGTTTTTAAACTGTCAATTTTTGCAAAGTTTTCTACGGTGCCCGTTTTTCCGCAAATATCAATATCTTTTATTTGTAACGAAGCAGCTGTTCCTTTTTTGTAAACTTGGTGCATGCCTTCAATAACTGGTTCGAAGTTTTCTTTATCTACAGTTGTGTATTTTGGTTTTGTAAACTGTTCTGGTAATGTTTCTCCTTCAATGTTTTTTATGATGTGTGGGGTAATAAAATAACCTCTATTAGCAATAGCAGCCGTCATATTTGCTAATTGAATTGGAGTAGTAGCTACTTCGCCTTGACCTATCGCATTTGAAATGGTATAGGTTGAATAAAATGTTTTAGGATAAATACGTTTGTAGTAATCTCTATTTGGAATTCTTCCTTTTTGCCCCACTTTTAAATCGTAGCCTAAAAAATTCCCTAAACCAAAACTTTTTGCATGTTTGCTCCAAGTATCAATACCATCTGAAGCACTACCATTTTTGTCTAAAATTTTTCGATAAGTTGTGGCAAAATAAGCGTTACATGAACGTTGTATGCCACCAATCAAATCATTTCTTGTGCCTCGATTACAATGGCATTTCATAAATCTATTACCATATTTGTATCCGGCATAGCAAGTTACAGTTTCTTCTGGTGTTACAACACCTTCTTGAAGCGCAATTAAAGCATTCATTAATTTAAAAGGCGATCCGGGTTCGTAAACCCCCTGCAAGCTTCTATTAAAAAGTGGTTTTGCTATAGAATCATTATAAAGCTTTGTGAAGTTTTTTGAACGGTCTCTACCAACCAGAATATTAGGGTTGTACGTTGGTGCTGCAACCATAGCCAAAATTTCTCCTGTTGCAGGTTCAATAGCAATAACGCCACCACGTTTATTCTGCATCAATAATTCGCCATAAGCTTGAAGTTGTGCATCAATAGTGATAGTAATGTCCTTCCCTTGTTCTGGGATGGTATCAAACTTACCATCTTTATAAGGGCCTATATTTCTATTAAATCTATCTTTTTGAATAAATTTAATACCTTTTATTCCTCTGAGTGTGTTTTCGTAAGACGCTTCTACGCCTTGCTTACCAATTAAATCGCCCATTTTATAGTAAGGGTCTCTTTTAATAATGGCATTGTTTACTTCTCCAATATCTCCTAGAACATTTGCTCCAATAGTTGTTTCGTAATTTCTTAGTGAACGTTTCTGAATGTAGAAACCATCAAATTTTCGCATTTTTTCTTGTAAAACCGCATAATCTTCTTTGGAAAGATGTGAAACAAATACTGATGGGAGTCTTGGGGAATAACGTCTAGCTTTTTCGTATTTTTTGATAAATCGCTCTTTATCTATTTTCAATAATTTGCAAAATTCAAGGGTGTCTAAAGGCTCTACTTCGCGAGGTATAACCATAACATCATAAGATGGTTGGTTGGCTACAAGGAGTTCTCCATTTCTGTCGTAAACAAAACCGCGTTTAGGGTAGTCATATACTTTTCTAATAGCATTATCCTCATATAGATTATGTCCGCTTGAGTTATAAACCTGAAGATAAAATAACCTAGCAATAAAAAGTAAGCCTACTGCGATTATAGAAAAAAAAAGTAAAAACTGTCTCATTTAGATTTTCGAGTAAAAATTATAGTAACAATTACACTTAATAAAATAGTGAATATACTTGAGAATAACGTTTTTTGAAGGATTAAAAGTATTTTAGAAAAGCTAAATATTTCTAAAGAAAACAAAACGATGTGGTGTAATACCGTAATAAATGTAAAATAGGTGAGTTTTGATCCAAACTCAACGGTATTAAATCTAATGGTTTGATGCTCGTAAATCATCCCGAAAGACCATTTTAAAATCAAGGGTCTTACATAAGCAATAAAAACACATGCGCCTGCGTGAATACCGCCTGTGTCTAAAAACATATCTATAGTTATTCCAAGTAAAAAACTTAATAATAGTAATATAATTCGATTGTTTTTTACAGGGAATAAGGCAATAAAAAGAATATAAATATATGGGTTTATATACCCTAAAAAATTGATATGATTTAATATTAAAACCTGAACAACTACTAAGGCAATAAAACGGACGGTATGTACAGAGAAAACACTATTCATTTAATTACTGCTTAGTAAGTTAGTTATCTCTTTCTTATCTACATTCTCAATAATATATACATGTTCAATATTTGTCATGTCATTAAAGAGTTTCACATTTATTTCATAATAATTTTCAGCTTGATCTAATATAAATTCTTCAACAACTCCAACTCGAATACCTTTTGGGAATATAGAAGATCGACCAGAAGTTATTATGGTATCCCCTTTGCTTACCGGGGCTATTTTAGGAATATCTACAAGCTGGGCAAACTTTGGGTCTCTACCGTCCCAAGTTAGTGTTCCAAAATGATTGGTTTTTTTTAACTGCGCACTAATTTTACTTGTTGTATTTAAAATAGAAATTACAGTTGCATAGTTACTACTTGTTTTATCAACTATTCCAATAATGCCTTTTGAAGAAATAACACCAAAATCTTGTTTAATACTATCCTTTTTTCCTTTATTGATTGTTAAGATGTTATTGTTTAACGAATAGCTGTTTTTTATAATATTAGTAGTGTAAAAACGATATGGTTGTCCAAAAGAAATACTATCAGTAAATATTGAATCAGTTTCAATTCCAGTATTACTTATTAGCGATCTTAATCTACTGTTTTCTTCTGAAAGAATTTGATTTTGAGATTTTAAATTAAAATAACCACTAATATTATTTACAGAATTATAAATGCCACCAGTTAAAAAATTGGCAGAATTAATAAACTTACTTTTATGGTAAGAATGTGATTGAATTGTAAATAAAAGTGAGAAGCCAAACAGCAACAAGAACAACAAAAAGTTTTTGTTTCTTATTATAAAATTAATAATCTGTTGCATGGGGCTTGCCTATTTTATCCTTTTACTTTATCAATACACTTTTGTATTTAGGTAAATTTTTAAGTGTAATTCCGGTACCTCTAACCACGGCGCGTAAAGGATCTTCAGCAATATAAACAGGTAAATCTGTTTTTTGAGATAAGCGTTTGTCTAAACCACGTAACATAGATCCGCCACCAGCTAAGTAAATACCTGTATTATAAATATCTGCAGCTAATTCTGGAGGAGTTTGTGATAAGGTTTCCATAACCGCATCTTCAATACGTAAAATAGATTTATCTAAAGCTTTTGCAATTTCTCTGTATGATATAGATACTTGTTTTGGCTTTCCAGTCAATAAATCACGCCCTTGAACACTCATGTCTTCAGGAGGTAATTCTAAATCTTCAGTTGCCGCACCAATTTGTATTTTTATTTTTTCAGCAGTACGCTCACCAACATATAAGTTGTGTTGAGTGCGCATGTAATACACAATATCATTGGTAAATACATCACCTGCAATTTTAACAGATTTGTCACAAACAATACCACCAAGAGCAATAACTGCAATTTCGGTTGTACCGCCACCTATATCTACTACCATGTTTCCTTTTGGTTGCATAATATCAACGCCAATACCAATAGCCGCAGCCATAGGTTCGTGTATTAAATATACTTCTTTTCCATTAACACGTTCTGCACTTTCTTTTACCGCACGCATTTCAACTTCTGTAATTCCAGAAGGAATACAAATCACCATACGTAGCGCAGGTGTAAAGAATTTCTTTTTTAATGCTGGTATGTTTTTAATAAACATACTTATCATTTGCTCTGAAGCATCAAAATCTGCAATTACACCATCTTTTAGAGGGCGAATAGTTTTAATGTTTTCATGGGTTTTACCTTGCATTAAACTGGCTTCTTGACCAACGGCAATAATTTTGCCAGAAATTCTGTCGCGAGCTACTATAGAAGGTGCATCAACAACAACTTTGTCGTTGTGAATTATAAGTGTGTTTGCAGTACCTAAATCTATTGCAATTTCTTCTGTTAAGAAATCAAAAAATCCCATGTATTAATAATATTAAATGAAGTTATTATTGAATAGCCGTAAAAGTACTAAAAAGTAAAGAAATAATTAGATGTTTATTTGGGTTAGTTAAAAAAGAATTTTTCAACGAAAATTCACTCAAATATTACAACATTTTGGCTTCTTTTAAACGTGTTAGTAATTTAATAGCTTGCACAAATATAAGTATTTCAACCCATTAATTTGCTTTTTATCGATTTATTTTGCTAAATATCATGTTTTTTATGCCAATAAGTAACACCAGAAGAACGTGAATCGACGATTAAAAAAAGACTTGAGTTGTCCTGATTCTTTAATTATAGTTGGTGTTTAGTTGAATTAATGGGTTTAGTTTTTGTTAAAAAGAAAGAGCACTAGTTATAGTGCTCTTATTTATTTTAACTGTGAAGTGAGTATTGTAAGTATTAATGCTTAAAATGACGTGTACCTGTCATAACCATTGCAACATCATTATCATTACAATAATCAATACTTAATTGGTCTTTAATAGATCCGCCAGGTTGAATAACTGCAGAAACCCCTGCGTTTTTAGCAATTTCAACGCAATCAGGAAACGGGAAAAAGGCATCACTTGCCATTACTGCGCCGTTTAAATCGAATTTAAAAGTTCCTGCTTTATGAATAGCTTGTTCTAAAGCATCAACGCGACTCGTTTGTCCTGTTCCGCTAGCACATAATTGTTTGTTTTTAGCTAAAACAATCGTGTTAGATTTGGTGTGTTTACAGATTTTAGAAGCAAATATTAAATCGTCTATTTGAGATTGCGTAGGGGCTGTATTCGTAACATTCTTTAAGTCTTCAACTTTATCTGTAATGTTATTTCTGTCTTGAACTAAAACACCATTTAAACAACTTCTTACATTTGTTTTTGGCATATCAATATCATGAATCACTAATAAGATTCTGTTCTTTTTACCTTTTAAAACCTCTAACGCTTCCGCGGAAAATGAAGGCGCAATAACAACCTCACAGAATAATTTATGGATTTCTTCAGCAGTTGCTAAGTCTATTTCTTTATTACTAATTAAAACACCACCAAAAGCAGAAACTGGGTCTCCAGCTAATGCATCAACATATGCTTGGTGTAATGTGTCGCGTTGTGCTAAACCACAAGCATTGTTGTGTTTTAATACAGCAAAGGTTGGTGCGTTATTTTTAAACTCTAACATTAAGTTTACAGCCGCATCAACATCTAAAAGGTTATTATAACTTAATTCTTTACCATGTAGTTTTGTAAATAATTCGTCAAATTCACCAAAGAAAAAACCTTTTTGGTGAGGGTTTTCTCCATAGCGTAATGTTTTACCGTTTGTTTTGCTTATTTTTAAAACTGTTTCTTCGTTGTCTTTGTTGAAGTAGTTAAAAATAGCGGTATCATAATGAGAAGATACATTAAAAGCTTTTCCAGCAAAACGTTTTCTGTTTTCTTCAGATATAGAACCGTTGTTTTCAGAAATTAATTCTAAAAACTCCGCATAATCATCAACAGAAGATACACATATAACATCAGCAAAATTCTTAGCTGCAGCTCTAATCAAAGAAATACCACCAATATCAATTTTTTCAATAATATCTTGTTGGCTAGCTCCAGAAGCTACTGTTTTTTCAAACGGATATAAATCAACAATAACCACGTCTATTTGTGGGATTTCATATTCAGCTAATTCAGCAACATCACCGTCATGGTTTTGTCTGTTTAAAATACCTCCAAAAACTTTAGGGTGTAATGTTTTTACACGTCCACCAAGAATAGAAGGGTAAGAAGTCACATCTTCAACAGGAACAACTTTTATACCTAAATCGTTAATAAATTTTTCTGTACCACCTGTTGAATAAATGGTTACACCTTGCTTATCAAGTTCTTTTACAATAGGTTCTAGCCCGTCTTTACTGAAAACTGAGATTAAGGCCGATTTAATAGTTTTTTCGTTGCTCATTATTACTTTTGTTGAGTTTAAATTCTTGTTTTGGAATTATATAGCTGTTGTTTCTATAATAACAGCAAAAGTACTTATTTCATCTAATAAAATAAGTTCGGAATTCTTAAAAATAGACATGATTTTTTAACTAAAAAGGGAAGTTGTTAACAAGAAAAACAAAATTCGAAATGAGTGCTTAATATGGGTTGTGTTTTGTTAAAGTATTTTTGAAACTTGAGTACAAACAAATTCCAGAAATCGCTCATCAGCTTCAGTAAAAGGATCAGGTGTGTTAGAGTCTATATCAATTTGCCCAATATTTTCACCGTTAACAAAAATAGGGACTACAATTTCTGCTTTAACGGTAATGCTACAAGCAATATAATTGTCTTGAGCGGCCACATCAGGAACTACAAAATTCTCATTACTAACAGCTACTTGCCCGCAAATACCTTTTCCAAAAGGAATAACCGTATGGTCTGTAGGTTCGCCAACATAAGGGCCTAAGTGCAATTCTTTTTTATCGGCGTTTGTAAAATAAAAGCCTACCCAATTATAATAGTCAATATGGGTTTCAAGTAATTTACAAATATCTAAAAGTCGTTCATCAACTGTTTTTTTAGTATTAGTAATAATAGTTTCTACTTGTGGTTTTAATTTTTCGAAAATCATAAATTCAAAAGTTTTGGTAAAAGTATTTAAAAAGGTGTAAATTCGATATCCAGAATTAGATATTTTTTTTGAAAGCACTTTTTATAAAATACAAGTTGGTAATAAAATTCATCCTTACGTTTTTGTTGGTGTATGGATTGTTGTCTCTCGTTTATAAATTCTATTTACAATATTCTGATGGCTCTAAGTTTTATCCTGATTATTTTACGAACCTAGTAGCGATTCAAACGGATAACCTATTGCACGCTTTTGGTTATCAAGTACAAGTGTTGCCGCACCCAGATGAACCCTCAATGAAAGTGATTCTTAATGGTAAATATTTAGCCAGAATTATTGAGGGTTGTAATGGCATTAGTGTTGTTATTTTATTTATATCCTTTGTTGTTGCTTTTTCAGGAAAATTAAAAACAACCTTTTTTTACTTACTATCGGGAAGTGTTTTACTTTATGCTGTGAATTTAATACGCATTGTTTTGTTAACTATTGGGATGTATCATTATCCAAAGTATGAAGACATATTACATGCTGTAATTTTTCCAGGTATAATTTATGGAATGGTGTTTTTATTATGGATTTTTTGGGTGAATCGCTTCTCTAAATTAAACAAGGATTATGACTAAGGGTTTAAAATATATGTTGCTTTTTGTTTTAGTCTTGATCTTAATTTTGATTCGGTTTTACGAAGACCAATTGTTTTATGATCCTTATTTAACCTTCTTTCAAAACGACTATTTATACATTGATAGCCCAAGGCGAGAAATAGCAAAACTAGTTGGTTTTACAACGTTGCGTTTTGTATTGAATAGCATTATTTCTTTAGCTATTTTGTTTATTGTTTTTAAAGATAAAAGCATCGTTAAATTTTCAAGTATTGTCTATAGTATTTCTTTTATAGTTTTAATGTTGGTTTATTTATATTTTGTGATTAATCCGCGACAAGAAGATTATTATTTATTTTTTAATGTGCGTCGTTTTTTAATTCAGCCTATTATTTTAATACTATTACTTCCAGCATTTTATTATAATAAGCTTAAGAATTAAGTGTTAATCATTTTGTAAAGTTTAAAATTGAAGCTTAATTTTCTTATTTTTGCCTTGTGATAAAACCTTTTTTATATAAATCATGCTCAATGCTTTTAGCATTGCTCGTTTTGTTTTCAACCGTATCTTTTACTATTGAAAAGCATTATTGTGGCGATGTTTTAGTAGATGTTTCTGTGTTTTCTGAAGTTGAAAAATGTGGTATGGAAGCCATGGAAATACTGTTAAAGAAGGGCTGTTGTAAAGATGAGGTTAATGTTGTAAAAGGTCAGGATGAATTAAAAGTATCTACTTTTGATGATTTAGATTTTGAGCAGCAACAGTTTATTACTTCGTTTGCATATTCATACATTGATGGTTTTGAGAGTTTGTCAAAACAAATCATACCTCATAAAAATTATTCTCCACCTAATTTGGTCTACGATATTCAGGTTTTAGACCAAGTTTTTATTATTTGATAAATAGATTTTTTATTCTCTTGAAGAAGGGGATTTTATTCATTTTCGCTAAAGTTTATCTCGAACATTGTCGAGAGGCGGAAATGCACAAGGATTTATTAATTCAAATTAAATTTCAAAATGAAATATTATTTATACCTAATAGTATTGGGTCCTGTTTTTCTGTTTTCGCAAGAAAGAATAACGGGTAAAATATTGGAATCAAATAACGAAAACAAAGAGGTTGGTTTAGCTGGAGCCAACGTGTATTGGTTAAATACTGAAATAGGGACAGTAACCGACATTGATGGTGGCTTTTCAATTGTATACAAACCTGAATTTCGCAATTTAGTAATAAGTTATGTTGGTTTTAAGACTGATACTTTAATCGTGAATTCGCCAAAGACTATTAGGCATTGGTTAAAGTCAACCGATAATTTAGATGCCGTTATGGTTAAATCCAGAAAGCAAACTACAGCAAAATCGTATTATAAAGCTACTAATGTTATTAATGTGAGTAGTGATGAACTTCTAAAAGCAGCATGTTGTAACCTCTCTGAAAGCTTTGAAACCAACCCATCTATTGATGTGAATTTCGCCGATGCTATTACAGGAACTCGACAAATAAAAATGTTAGGCTTAACAAGTCCATATATTTTAATTGCGACAGAAAATATTCCTTCAATACGTGGAGCGTCACAAGCCTACGGATTAAGTTTTATTCCAGGAACTTGGGTCGAGAGTATTCAAATCACAAAAGGCGCGGGTAGTGTGGTTAACGGCTTTGAGAGTATTGCTGGGCAAATTAATGCAGAATTAGTCAAGCCGTCTACCGATGATAAATTATTTGTGAATTTATATGGCGCGTCAAGTGAACGCTTGGAACTTAATACCCATATTAACACAAAAGTGAATGATAAATGGCATACAGGTTTATATATACATGGTAATACACATAATAAAAGGCATGATAATAATAACGACGGTTATATGGATATGCCCATATTTAGTCAAATAAACTTGATGAATCGTTGGCAATATACAGATACCGAAAAAGGTTATGTGAGTTTTATTAATTTAAAGTTTTTAAATGATGAAAAACAAACAGGCGAATTAGATTTTAGGCCAGAAAATGATAAACTTACAACTAATAATTGGGGAAGCGAAATAGATACTAGACGTTACGAAATCTCAACAAAGTTTGGTTATGTAAATCCGGAAATCCCTTGGCAAAGTATCGGTGTGCAATCTGCATTTAGTAGTCATAAGCAGGAGTCTTATTTTGGTTTAAACGCATATGATATTACACATAACAGTTTTTATGCAAATGCTATTTATAACTCTATAATTAGTGACTCTAGGCATAAAATTAAAACGGGTTTAAGTTATACATACGACCATTATGATGAGTTTATAAATGCTGGAGCTTTAGATGAGGATTTTGAAAGAACCGAAAATTCTGTAGGTGCTTTTTTTGAATACAGTTTCAATAATTTAGAATTGTTTAATCTTACGGCTGGCGTACGTGTCGATCATCATAATTTATTAGGAGATTTTATTACGCCACGAGTTCATGCGCGTTATTCACCTTGGAGTAAATCGGCATTTAGAGCATCGTTTGGTAGAGGAAAACGAAGTGCTAATATTTTTACCGAAAACCAACAACTGTTTTCTACGTCTAGGCAAATAAATATATTAAACTCTGGAGGAAGCGTTTATGGGTTAGACCCCGAAATTGCTTGGAATTATGGGTTTTCATATTTACAAGGATTTAATCTTTTTGGACGAAAAGCAGATGTTACTTTAGATTATTATAAAACCGATTTTAAAAATCAAATTGTGGTAGATTGGGAAAACCCTACTGAGGTTAATTTTTATAACTTAGAAGGGAAAAGTTTTGCAAATAGCTTTCAAGCGGAATTAAATTATAATGTTTTTGAAGGTTTCGATTTGCGAATGGCCTATAAGTTTTACGATGTAAAGACCGATTATACTTCAGGTCGATTAGAAAGACCATTAACACCTAAACATCGCGTGTTTGCAAATACTGGATATGAAACCCATCATGATGAAGAGCGATTTGGGCATTGGAAATTCGATACTACTTTTAATTGGTTAAGCGACCAACGTTTTGCTAATACAGTAAGTAACCCTGTTGCATATCAACTGCCAGAGCGAACGCCAACTGTGGCCACATTAAATGCGCAAATAACAAAAGTGTTTTCTCCGCAATTTGAAGTATATTTAGGGGGAGAAAACATTACAAACTTAAGACAATCAAACCCTATTTTAGGAGCTAACGACCCTTTTGGAGCGAATTTTGATTCTACTTTTGTGTACGGTCCAATTTTTGGAAGTATGTATTATGCAGGATTACGATACAAAATAAAATAAACCTATTATGTCATGCTGAGCTTTTCGACTGTGCTCAAGATAAACTAAAGTCGAAGCGTCTTAAAAAGATGTTTGATTTGTTTCAGATAAAATAAAAAACGATTCTCTCCGTCTAGAGAGAAAATAAATAATAAGAAAATTATGAAAAAATTATTAGTCTTAGCTTTAATGCTAACAGCAACCTTAACATTCGCACAGAACAAAAATGCCAAAGCTTCTATGGAAGTAGATGGTGTTTGTGGTATGTGTAAAGCACGTATAGAAAAAGCATGTTTAAATACTAAAGGTGTGAAATTTGCGACTTGGAGTATTGAAACACATGAATTGAAATTAATTTACGACGATCGTAAAACAGATGTTAATACCATTGAAAAGCAAGTTCTAGCTGCCGGACATGATGTTAAAGGAAAAAAAGCAACCGATGAAGCTTATGCGTCTGTGCATGCCTGTTGTAAATATCGTGAAGACGATGTCGTTGATGCTCATACTCCAAAATAAGAACATGAGCATAAACAGGTGATGGACATAATCACTAAAACAAAATCTTTATTATGCCTAAAGTAGAATATCGTATTTATGTTATAGAATTATCTAAACGCGTATTTACAGAAAACGCCAAGTTTCGTGCAGCAAACCCGCAGTTTAATGGTGTTTTAGAATGCTTATATGTTGGTATGACAAGTAAAACACCTAAAGAGCGATTTGTTCAACATAAAACGGGATATAGAAATAAAAAAGGCTATAAGCTGTCTTCTAATATTGTTGAAAAGTATGGTTCTTATTTAAGACCAAGTTTATATAATCATATTGATCCAATAAGTTCTAGAGCAGAAGCTTTAAAAATGGAAGAAACTTTAGCTTTAGAGTTGAGACGAAAACGTTATGCCGTTTGGTTTAATTGAAAGTTTATAACTCGTTTTTGTAGTTTAAATTTATTGAATAAAAAAGCCCTTGATTCTCATCAAGGGCTTTTTTATTTATAACTGACTTAAGTCAATAATTTATCTATGGCGATTCGCCATTACATCATTCCTGGCATACCGCCACCGCCCATTGGAGGCATAGCAGGAGCATCTTCTTTAATATCGATTAAAGCACACTCTGTTGTTAGAATCATTCCTGCTACAGAAGCAGCATTTTCTAACGCAATACGTGTTACTTTTTTAGGATCGATAATACCAGCTTTTAGCATGTCAACATATTGTTCAGATTTAGCATCGTAACCAAAATCTTTTTTACCTTCTAATACTTTATTGATAACGACAGAACCTTCACCACCTGCATTCTCAACAATGGTTCTTAAAGGCGCTTCAATAGCTTTGTTTACTATTTGTACACCTGTAGTTTCATCTAAATTATCAGTTGTTATTTTTGCTAAAACAGTTTTAGCTCTAACTAGAGCAACACCACCACCAGCAACAATACCTTCTTCTACAGCAGCTCTTGTAGCATGTAAAGCATCATCAACACGGTCTTTCTTTTCTTTCATTTCAACTTCACTTGCAGCACCAACATAAAGAACAGCAACACCACCAGCTAATTTCGCTAAACGCTCTTGTAATTTTTCTTTATCGTAGTCTGAAGTAGTCGTTTCAATTTGAGATTTAATTTGGTTAACTCTCGCTTTAATATCTTTAGCAGCGCCAGAACCGTTAACAATAGTTGTATTGTCTTTATCAACCGTTACTGTTTCAGCAGTTCCTAACATGCTTAAATCTGCATTTTCAAGAGTGAATCCTCTTTCTTCAGAAATTACAGTTCCACCGGTTAAGATAGCAATATCTTCTAGCATTGCTTTACGTCTGTCTCCAAATCCAGGAGCTTTTACAGCTGCAATTTTTAATCCACCACGTAATTTGTTTACCACTAAAGTTGCTAAGGCTTGTCCATCAACATCTTCAGCAATAATTAATAACGGACGACCAGATTGTGCTACTGGTTCTAATATTGGTAATATTTCGTTTAGGTTAGAAATCTTTTTATCGAATAATAAAATGTATGGATTTTCTAAATCGGCAATCATTTTATCAGCGTCAGTTACAAAGTAAGGAGAAAGGTATCCTCTATCAAACTGCATACCTTCAACAACATCAACATATGTTTCCATACCTTTTGCTTCTTCAACAGTAATAACACCTTCTTTACCAACTTTACTAAAAGCTTGAGCGATTAACTCCCCAATAGTATCGTCATTATTTGCTGAAATTGCGGCAACTTGTTTTATTTTTTCAGAAGAATTACCAACTTTTTGAGTTTGCTTTTCAAGGTCTTTTGTAATGGCTTCAACAGCTTTGTCTATACCGCGTTTTAAATCCATTGGGTTAGCTCCAGAGGCAACGTTTTTTAAACCTTCTTTAACTATAGCTTGTGCTAAAACCGTTGCAGTAGTTGTACCGTCACCAGCTAAATCGTTAGTTTTACTAGCAACTTCTTTTACCATTTGAGCTCCCATGTTTTCGTGCTCGTCTGCTAATTCAATTTCTTTTGCTACAGAAACACCATCTTTTGTTACCGATGGGGCACCGAAGCTTTTTGAAATAATTACGTTACGACCTTTAGGCCCTAAAGTTACTTTTACTGCATTGGCTAATGCGTCTACGCCACGTTTTAAACCGTCGCGAGCTTCAATATCGAATTTTATATTTTTTGCCATAATGAAAAATTTTGTTTAAAATTTTTAAATCTCAATTTTAAAAACACTTAATTCCAAAAATGGAACGTATTATATTTTAAATTGAGGTTTTTAGAATTTGTTTTTTAGTTTTTGGAATTTGCAATTAGATAATTGCTAATATGTCGCTCTCACGCATGATTAAATAATCTTTACCTTCAAGTTTTAAATCTGTTCCTGCATATTTGCCATATAAAACGGTATCGCCAACTTTTACAGTAATTGGTTCGTCTTTTGTGCCTTTTCCTGCAGCAACAACAGTTCCTTTTTGAGGTTTTTCTTTTGCATTGTCTGGAATTATTATTCCTGAAGCGGTAGTTGTTTCAGCAGCAGCTGGTTCAATAAGAACTCTATCTGCTAATGGTTTAATGTTTAATGCCATTGTCTTATATATTTTAATTTTAAAATTTAAATTAACATTTTAGGTTAATACTAAAAATGTGCCATGACTTGGTAACTGACAAACTTTCAGAAACAAAAAATGCCAACTGATTAGTTGGCATTTAATTGTTGATTTTATATTAATTACTCTGGTGTTGCGTCTTGTGGAGTAGCAGTATCATTATTAGTTTCTAGAGGAGTGGCAGCTGGTAATGGTTGTGTGCTTTGTGTATCAGTATCTAAAGCTTTAGATTCTGCTCCAGCACCACCTCTGTCAATCGCTACATTAGATACGAGTATTAAAACTAATAAAAGTGTTGCTAATGTCCATGTGCTTTTATCTAAAAAGTCGGTTGTCTTTTTTACACCACCTAATTGTTGTGTACCACCACCACCAAAAGATGATGATAATCCGCCACCTTTAGGGTTTTGAACCATAATTACAACGATTAGCAAAAATGCTACTACGACTATAAGGACTAGAAATATTGTAAACGTACTCATTATTCTTTATTATTATGTTCTTGTAATTGCTCTACAGCTTTAATTTGGTTTGCAAAGAAACTACTTTTTTCTGGATATTTCAAACTTAAAATTTTATAAGATTGAATGGCGCTTTTGTAGTTTTTTTGTTCAACATAAATACGTGCTAAAGTCTCTGTCATTAAAGACTCAGGTTGTATCATTTGTGCTTTTGCTAAATTGCCTTTAGAGGGGACAGATTTAACAGGGCCTATTTTAGGGTTTTCAGAAATGAACTTATCAATAAGATTGAACTTTTTTTCTTTATCTAAAGTCTCTGATGTTTTGATTTTAATAGGTTTTTCTTCTTCAATGGCCTTTCTCTCAATAGGCTTGAAATGTGTTAGTTTTAGCCATTCGTTAAAAGAATGTTTTTCCTTTCTATCAAATTGAAGCGGTTTGCCAAGGTTTAAAATATCTTCTGCTGAGGCTTCTTGTGTTTTTGTTTCTGTAGTTACATTTTCAATAGCTTCAGATTCATCTAAAACAAAGGGTTGTGTTTTTTTAGGTCGGGCTTCTTTGGGTTGAAATAAAGCAGGGTCTAAAACACCATCGGTATCTTTTATTTGTTGTTTTAATGCATCATCAATAGTAACACTTTTATTAACAGAAATATCTTCAATATCAACAGGAATACTTTTTAAGTTTTCAGTATTTTTTTTAATAAAGTCTGAAATTTCATTTTGAATAAAAGCTTCGGAAGTTATAAAATCAAATAGAATGCTGCGGTCTGTTGTATAAGCTGCAGTAGTTTTAAGCTCTTGATTGTAGTTAATGCTGCTCTGGTCTTTTAACCCCTTTAAGTATAAAGCGCGAGCTGGTTGAAAATATGGAAATTCATCAATAATAGATTTTACTGCCTCAGTTTGCTCATGCGAAATGACTTGAGGGCTTTGAATTAAATTTGTAAAATCTGTTTGTTTCATTGATTCGTTTGAGTTTCTTTTAATTATATTTTACCATTTAGCTAAAGTAGCATTAAAGATATCTTGTGTAATACGCTCAAAAATTTCTTCATGAGCAGTTGTTTTTGTGGTGCCTATTAATTGTGAAGCTGCAGGGTAGTCATAGAAAAATGAAAAACTTTGTTCTAAATCATCCTCTTCTTTTTTGGTGTTATAAAATCGAAGTTTAACGTTAATTGTTAATCTGTTCTGGGCAGCTGTATTATCTGAAGTTGCTGTAGTAGGCGATATTCTATAATCTGTAATTTCACCTTCGTAAATTAAATCGCCTTTAGAAGGTGTTAAAGATAAATTGGTTTGATTTAAAATATAATCTTCAAGGGCTAGTTTGAAATCGCGTTCTAAGCCAGGTTCTATTAATAAAGATGTGTTTTCAAATCGGTTTACTTGAAACGTTTCTGTACCTGGAGGGATAGAAGCCCCAGTAAATGAGTATATACCACAGCCAAAACATGTTATGGTTAATAGGAGTATAAGGATGTATTTTGCGTATTTCATTTGATAATTTAGTAATGCAACTTGCATTAGTTATGTTTGTTTATATAGAGTTTTAACGCTTGTCTTTGTTTTATGTTGTAAAAGTTTTGTTAACTCATTCTATTACTAAGTTTAAAGATCAAATTGTTTAATCTTCCTGTATAAAGTACGTTCGCTAATACCTAACTCTGCAGCTGCTAATTTACGTTTTCCGTTGTGACGTTCAAGCGATTTTTTAATTAATTCTAATTCTTTA
Source organism: Algibacter sp. R77976 (assembly GCF_044594645.1). Lineage (GTDB taxonomy): Bacteria > Bacteroidota > Bacteroidia > Flavobacteriales > Flavobacteriaceae > Algibacter_B. The sequence continues at coordinate 344,010 of NZ_CP138989.1, read as the reverse complement.
TCGTGTAAAGATAAGGTCTCTTCTTCCTCAATTTCTTCAGCAAAGTAATATTTGTCTTGAGTAGGTGTTGATTCTTCTTCTGTTAGTGAGTGTTCTGGAATGGCTAAAATATCATTGTTTTCAATGGTTTCTTCAAAATCAATATTCTCTTCTTCATCATTTCCATATATTTTTTGAATTAAACTTTCGTTGTCTTTTTCAACATCTTTAACATTGCCATTTTTCATTAATTCCATGGTCAATTTTTTCAAGTCGTTAAGGTCTGCTTTCATGTCAAAAAGCACTTTGTATAGAATTTCACGTTCGCTACTAAAATCGCTTTCAGACTTAGAAGTTTTAATTACAGCAGGTAAATTAGTTCCTGAGGTTGCAGGTAAATAACTTCTTAAAACTTCTGATGATATGGTTCTATTTTGTTCTAAAACTGAAAGCTGTTCGGCAATATTTCTTAATTGACGAATGTTTCCGCCCCAGCGGTGTTTCAATAATACTTGAACGGCATTATCGGTAAGCTTTATAGTTGGCATTTTATATTTTAGAGCAAAATCGCTAGCAAATTTTCTAAATAACAAATGAATATCTTCTTGACGTTCTCTTAGTGGCGGTAAGTTAATATCTACTGTGCTTAGTCTATAAAATAAATCTTCACGAAATTTTTCCTTTTCTATGGCTTCAAACATATTTACGTTTGTTGCTGCTACAATGCGTACATCTGTTTTCTGAACCTTACTAGAACCTACTTTTAAAAACTCACCATTTTCTAAAACACGTAATAACCGAACTTGAGTTGTTAGTGGTAATTCGCCAACTTCATCTAAGAAAATGGTACCGCCATCTGCTACTTCAAAATAACCTTCACGGGTTTGTGTAGCTCCGGTAAATGCGCCTTTTTCGTGACCAAATAACTCACTATCAATGGTGCCTTCTGGTATAGCGCCGCAGTTAACAGCAATATATTTATTGTGTTTTCTGTGTGATAATTGGTGTATTATTTTTGGAATACTTTCTTTTCCAACACCACTTTCTCCAGTTACTAATACCGAAATATCTGTTGGTGAAACTTGAATCGCTTTTTCAATAGCACGATTTAGTGACGGTGTATTTCCAATAATACCAAAACGTTGTTTTATAGCTTGAATTGATTCCATTTAATTTCTAGATTTTAATTTTCAATATATTCAGAAACGCCATTTTCATTTTTCTCACCTAGCCATTCCCAATTTAGCTTTAACTTTATTTTTTTGTTTTTAGCTAAACTAATTTCAGCAATTGCTTTTCCTGCTTTTAATTCGTTTTCTGTAGTTATACATTGGTATAACATATGGAGTGTATTGTTACTTAAATTGGCAATTATTTTTCCGTATTTAATAGTTCCTCCAGAATAATCGGCAGTAACTAGATTGCCTTCTTGTTTATATTTAAATAGTGTTTCAGAATTTACTTTGCCATTTACAGAGTTTTCTAAAAGTGAAAATGTTTTGTTATTAAAGTTGAATTCTGGCATGGGTCTTAATTGTTTTCAGAATATCCAACTGCCTCGCCAATTAGTGTTGCGCTTGTGCAATCTGTAACCTTTACGTTTACAAAATCACCTATTTTATAATCAGCTTTTGGGAATACACATACAATACTTTCAGATGTGCGCCCAGACCATTGTGAGTCTGATTTTTTTGATTCCTTTTCTATTAAAACTTCAACGGTTTTATTGAGCCATTCTTTGGTTCTTTCTTCACTATGTAATCTTTGTAGATCAACAATATCTTGTAATCTTCTTTTTTTAATTTCTTCTGCTACATCATCTTGCATGTTTCTGCCAGCCATTGTTCCAGGGCGTTCAGAATACTTATACATATAGCCAAAATTGTATTTTACATATTCCATTAACGAAACGGTGTCTTGAAAATCGTCTTCTGTTTCAGTTGGGAATCCCGCAATCATATCTTGACTAATGGAACAATTTGGTAAGATTTCTCTAATGTTATCAATTAATTCCATGTACTCCTCACGAGTGTGTAAACGATTCATTTCTTTTAGAATACGATTACTGCCGCTTTGTACTGGTAAATGAATATGGTTACAAATATTTTGGTATTTAGCCATGGTTTTAACCACATCTAAAGTTAAGTCTTGGGGGTTTGATGTTGAAAAACGAATACGCATTTTAGGTTGTGCTTTGGCACAGATTTCAAGCAGATTAGAAAAGTTTACCGAAGTTGCTTTTTGCATATCGGTTGCTTTATCAAAATCTTTTTTAAGTCCGCCGCCATACCACAGATAGCTGTCTACATTTTGCCCAAGTAGAGTAATGTCTTTGTAACCTCTATTCCATAAATCGTTAACTTCTTCAATAATACTTTGTGGGTCTCTACTACGTTCTCTTCCGCGGGTAAAAGGAACCACACAAAACGTACACATATTATCGCAACCACGTGTAATAGATACAAAAGCGCTCACGCCATTTGTGTTTAATCTTACAGGAGAAATATCGCCATAGGTTTCTTCTTTTGAGAGGATAACGTTAATCGCATCTCTGCCTTCATCAACTTCAGCTAAAAGATTTGGTAAATCTTTGTAGGCATCTGGGCCAACAACTAAATCGACAATTTTTTCTTCTTCAAGAAATTTTGTTTTTAAACGCTCGGCCATACACCCTAAAACGCCAACTTTCATTTTTGGGTTATGGTCGCGTTTTACGGCATTATATTTTTGAAGACGCTTACGCACCGTTTGTTCTGCTTTATCGCGAATGGAGCAAGTGTTTACCAAGACTAAATCTGCTTCTTCTAGCTTTTGGGTCGTGTTATAACCTTGATTGGCCATAATGGAGGCTACAATTTCGCTGTCGCTAAAATTCATGGCGCAACCGTAACTTTCAATAAAAAGTTTACGTTTATTACCCTCTTTTTGCTCTATAGCTAAAGATTCACCTTGTTTATTTTCGTCTATTATTTTTTCCATAGTGTATCGATATTTCTATCGGTCAATAAGTATGCAAAGATAATATTAATTTATGTTTTGTGACAAAGTGGCAGTTAAATTTTGTGTAATAATTAACGCAACCAAAAAGCGTTTGCTGCATCTAAAGTGTAACTAACTTAGTTTAAATGAAAATTCTACTTAAAAACATATCTTTTGCGATAGGAATCATGTTCTGTTCCATGAATATTCTATGTGAGGAAGCAGATGATGTTGATTCAGTTAGTTTGTGTGATGAAATTACAATTGTTAATCCGGATTTGTATGAAAATCTAAATACAGCAAATTTCACTTTTATTGATGCTGAAATAGTAGATGATTGTTTAAGACTAGAAATAGGAGCGTCTGGTTGCGATGGTAATACATGGGGTTTTAATCTTGTTGATTCCGGTGCTATTGCAGAATCATTACCAGAACAACGCTATTTAAGATTGCAATTAATAAATGAAGAAGCTTGTTTGGCTTTTTTTGAAAAAACAGTTTCTTTTGATTTATCACCAATTCAGATTGATGGAAGTAACGAAATAATTTTACATATTGAAGGCTTAGAGTCTTCCTTAAATTATAAATATTGAAAAAACCTACCTAATGAAATTGAAATACCTTTTTTTGTCCTTAGTTCTTGTTGTCACTTTTTCTTGCGATAACAATGATGATGAAGATTATGAATTTGTTCAAGTTGCTACACCTCAATTAATGAGTAAGTCTGCTTTTAGAAGTTCGGTAGATGTTGTTGTGCCTAAAACAATTGCAGAGCCCGGAAAAATTTATGTATACCAAGATTATATTTTTGTTGGTGATGTAGATTCTGGAATTCATGTGATTGATAATGCTAATCCAGAATCGCCAAAAGCGGTTAAGTTTATTGAGATTCCTGGTAATGAAGATATATCTGTAAAAGATGATTTTTTGTATGCTGATAGTGCTACAGATTTAGTAGTTTTTGATATTTCTGATATTAATAATATTACTGTTGTAGATCGATTGGAAGATGTCTTTAATGTATATGACTATGATATTCCTGTTGAAGCTCAAGCTGTAGATTATGGGAAATTTAATTACGAAGAAGATATTATAGTAGGTTGGACATTAACAACTGAAAGACGAAAAATAGAAAATAATCTTGCTTTAGATGATGGTTTAATTGTGAATTTTGCTGAATCGGCAACGGGAACTGGAGGTTCTCTAGCAAGGTTTCAAATTGTAGATAATTATCTATATACTGTTGGTAATTATTCAATGGCTATTTTTAATATTCAAAATTTAGAAGAGCCTATATTATCTAATACACAAAATGCCGGTTGGAATATAGAAACCATGTTTCAAGCTGGAGGGTATTTGTATTTAGGTAGTACAAACGGTATGTATATTTATAGTTTAGAGAATCCATCATTTCCAGAATATATTTCAGAATTTACGCATTGGGAAGGTTGCGACCCTGTTGTTGTTAGTGGCGACTATGCCTATTTAACTTTAAGAGGCGGGAACCTTTGCGGTCAATTAGAAAGTGTTTTAGAAGTCATAGATATTAGCGATAAAAAACAGCCAACCTTAGCGTCAAGGTACGATTTAGAGAATCCTTACGGTTTGGGTATTAAAGATGATGTATTATTTGTTTGTGATGGTACAGCTGGTTTAAAATTATTTGAACGAGAAACACCAAAAGATTTAAAATTAGTAAATACTCTAAAAAATATTCAAGCTAAAGATGTTATTCCTTTAGATAATAGTTTAATAATGATAGGAGGAAATACAATTTATCAATACGAATACAAGGAAAACAGCATTGGACTAATTAGTGAATTCAAACTAAACTAAACTAAACTAATGTTGTTTTGAAATCTGCCTTCGGGCAGATTTTTTTATGTATAATTGTAACTTATTTTTATAAATAACACTTTTTTTATTCCAAACCAAATTATAAAAGATGAATGTAATTGATACTTTATTAGGAAAAATAGAACGTGCTAAAGACCTTGATTTTGGGATTATTTTTAGTGAATCTATCGAATTATTTAAAAAGACTTGGCTACAAGGATTTTTAATGTTTTTATTTATGATGCTTATTATGTTACCATTAATTATTGTGTTCTATATTCCGTTTGTAGGCATGATTATCGCTCAACAAGAGTCAGGTTATGCTGATACGAGTGGGATGGAAGGATTCTTTGCAGGTATGTCTGTCTTGTATATATTGTTTGTTGTTGTCGCGGCACTTGTTTTAGGGTCTGTGTCCATTGCAATAAATGCTGGGTTTTATAGAATCATGAGAAAGATTGATAACAATGAGCAAGTTGTAACTCCAGATTTCTTTCATTTTGTAAAAAAGCAATATTTAGGCAAGACTTTTATGATAATGCTGGTTACCATCGGAATTGCAATACCGTCTGCCTTACTGTGTTATATTCCTCTTATTTATACCTTGGTGCCAATGTCGTATTTTGCTGTGTTTTTTGCGTTTAATCCTGATTTAACAGTTGGAGAGATTGTTAAGTTGAGTTTTAAACTAGGAAATAAAAAATGGTTAATTTCATTTGGTTTAATATTTGTTTCAGCCTTACTGGCTCATATAGTTGGGTATTTAATGTGTGGAATAGGGTTGTTTTTTACAACTGCTTTTACATACCATCCAATATACTTAATCTATAAAAAAGTTATTGGTTTTGATGAGCATAGTGCTATTGATGAAATAGGAACAACTGCAATAGAATAAAAGCATAAATAATAAAAAAGCCTGATTTTACTATGGTAAAAGCAGGCTTTTTTATTTAAATAATACACAGATAATCCATAAAATGCTACAGATAAACTTTTTTTGATATACATTTGTAGCTTCAAAAAATGATGTATGGCTAAGAATTTAGTAATAGTGGAGTCGCCTGCAAAGGCTAAAACCATTGAGAAATTTCTAGGAAAAGATTTTAAAGTAGAATCTAGTTTTGGGCATATTGCCGATTTACCTTCTAAGGAATTAGGTGTAGATGTAGATGGCGATTTTAAACCAAAATACGAAGTCTCTAAAGATAAAAAGGCAGTTGTAAAAAAACTGAAAGATTTAGCTAAAAAAGCCGAAATGGTTTGGTTAGCTAGTGATGAGGATCGAGAAGGAGAGGCTATTGCATGGCATTTAGCAGAAACTTTAAAGTTAGATAAAGACAAGACAAAACGTATTGTTTTTCACGAAATTACTAAAACGGCTATTTTAAAAGCCATAGAAAACCCAAGAAGTATTGATTACGATTTAGTTGATGCACAACAAGCACGTCGTGTATTAGATAGAATTGTGGGTTATGAATTGTCGCCGGTACTTTGGCGAAAAGTAAAAGGCGGTTTGTCTGCAGGTCGTGTACAATCGGTTTCTGTAAGATTAATTGTTGAAAAAGAAAGGGAAGTTCAAGGGTTTACGCCTAAAGGATCTTATAGAATAGATGCAGAGTTTTCAAATGAAGATGGGCAAACCTTTAAAGCTAAATTACCAAAGAATTTTTCAACCAAAGCAGAAGCTCAAAAATTCTTAGAACAGAATGCTTCAGCCGATTTTAAAGTTGCAGACTTAACTAAAAAACCTGCAAAAAAATCACCTGCTGCACCATTTACAACATCAACATTACAACAAGAAGCTTCTAGAAAATTATATTTTTCAGTAAGTAAAACCATGACTATGGCACAACGTCTATACGAAGCTGGTTTAATTACATATATGAGAACAGATAGTGTGAATCTATCAGACGAAGCTAAAAAAGGAGCAGAAGCAGAAATTAAAAATGCTTATGGCGACACGTATAGTAAGCCAAGAAATTACAAAGGCAAAGCAAAAGGAGCACAAGAGGCGCATGAGGCTATTCGTCCTACCAATTTTGCTACGCACTCTGTAGATATAGATAGAGATCAAGCACGTTTATACGATTTAATTTGGAAGCGTTCTATAGCATCACAAATGAGTGAGGCAGAGTTAGAGCGTACCAATGTAAAAATTAGTGCATCAACACATAAAGAAACCTTTACTGCAAACGGAGAGGTTATTACTTTTGATGGATTTTTAAAAGTGTATTTAGAAGGTACCGATGATGAAGATGTAGAGCAAGATGGTATTTTGCCAGCAATGAAAACTAATGAAACACTTCTAAATAATTATATTACTGCTACAGAGCGTTATACACGTCCGCCAGCTAGATTTACCGAGGCCTCTTTAGTTAAAAAATTAGAAGAGTTAGGTATAGGGCGTCCGTCTACTTATGCACCAACCATATCAACTATTCAAAATAGAAATTATGTTGAAAAAGGTACAGTCGAAGGGGTTGAGAGAAACTATTCTCAACTTACTTTACAACTCGGTACAGTTAAAGATGTGACTTTAACAGAAAAAGTTGGGTCAGATAAAGGGAAGTTAGTGCCTACTGATATTGGAATGATTGTAACAGATTTTTTAGTCAATCATTTTGATGCTATTTTGGATTATAACTTTACAGCAAAAGTTGAAGCAGATTTTGATGAAATTGCTGAAGGGAATGAAGATTGGACTAAAATGATGAAAGATTTCTATAAAGGCTTTCATCCTATTGTTGAAGATGTAAAAGAAAATGCAGATAGAGAATCTGGTGAACGTATTTTAGGTGAAGATCCAAAAACAGGAAAACGTGTAAGTGTACGTTTAGGGAAATTTGGACCTATGGTGCAAATAGGTACTGTTGATGATGAAGAAAAACCGCAATTTGCAAGTTTAAGTCCAGATCAACAACTAAATACGATTACCTATGAAGAAGCTATGGATTTATTTCAGCTTCCAAAAAACTTAGGTAATTATGAAGGCGAAGAAATATTAGTAAATAATGGACGTTTTGGACCTTATGTAAAATTTGGTGATGCTTTTGTGTCACTTCCAAGAGGTACAGACCCATTAAGTGTAGAGTTGGACGATGCTATTGTTTTAATTAAAGAAAAACAAAAAGCAGATGCGCCAATATACATGTATAAAGATTTACCTGTGCAAAAAGGTAAAGGGCGTTTTGGTCCATTTATTAAATGGAACAATATGTTTATTAACGTAAATAAAAAATACGATTGGGATAACTTATCAGATGATGATATTGTTGAGCTTATTGAAGTGAAAATTCAAAAAGAGATCGATAAGGTTATTCATAATTGGGAAGAAGAAGGTATACGCGTTGAAAAAGCCCGTTGGGGAAGGCATAATGTCTTGAAAGGTAAAGTGAAAGTTGAGCTTGCTAAAACTGTAGATGTTACAGATATGACCTTGGATGAGGCTAAAGCCATTATAGAAGCGAATACGCCAAAAAAGAAACCAAGAAAAACGGCTGCTAAAAAGAAAACTCCAGCTAAAAAAAAGACAACAGCTAAAAAGAAATAGTAATAGTAAATGAATTTTAATTTTTTATCTCCAGTTCCAGATTCAGTATTAGCTCATAACGAGTTGCTTTCTGCTCAAGCGCTTGGAAGAAAACTTAGAATTCATTCTGCTCAACATGGTATTCCAGATTTAGAAGGTGTTAATGTTGCTATTCTTGGTGTTTTAGAAAACAGAAACGATATTAATTATATTGGTGAAGAATTTCAACTAAATGAAATTAGAAAATCGTTTTACAGCCTTTACCCAGGAAGTTGGAACACTACTGTAGCAGATTTAGGAGATATTGAAAAAGGCGAAAGCGTTGAAGATACGTACTTTGCTTTAAAAGAATCTATAACGATTCTTGTTAAACGGAATATTATTCCTCTTATTTTGGGCGGTTCTCAAGATTTAACTTACGCTAACTATAGGGCTTATGATGCTTTAATACCTATGGTTAATATTGTAAATATTGATGCTCAATTTAATCTGGGCGATTCAACTAAACCTATAAAGAATAACAGTTTTGTTGGTAAAATAATTTTAGATCAGCCTTACAATCTATTTAATTATTCGACTATCGGTTGTCAGACTTATTTTAATTCGCAAGAAGAGATAGATTTGATGGATAATTTATATTTCGAATCCTATAGATTAGGGTCTGTTTCAAATGATATTACTATTGTAGAGCCAGTTTTGCGAGATGCTAATATTGTTAGTATAGATTTAACTTCGGTAAAAGGTTCGGAGGTGAGCACAAAACAAAAATTTTCACCTAATGGTTTAGATGGAAAAGAAATCTGTGCCATAGCACGTTATGCCGGTATAAGTAATAAAGTGACTTCATTTGGGATATATGAATATAAACCGTCAAAAGATGATGAACTCACTTCCATGTTAATTGCTCAAATATTATGGTATTTTATTGAAGGCGTAAATTATCGAGTGAAAGATGATGATTTTTCAGATGAAAGAAATTATCAAAAATTTATAACTTTGGTAGAATCTGAAGAGTTGATTTTTTATAAGAGTAATAAAACGGGAAGATGGTGGATTGAAATCCCTTTTTTAGAAGAAGTCAATAATAAATTGAAAAGACATACGTTATTACCATGCATGCACCAAGATTATATAGATGCATGTAATAATAAGGTGCCAGATCGCTGGTATAAAGCCTTGCAGAAGAATAGCGTCTAGAACACGCTGCAAGGTTGAACTACCAATTTCATCGTTGAAATGTTATTTTTTCACGATGAAATGTTATTTTTTTAGATAAAAAGTTGTTTTATTAAAAATATATAAATATGTTTACGCTCTCAAAAATGAAGCTTAAAATAATTAACCTCAAGTTTTCTATGGATATTAAGAAGTTTATATTACTAACCACCCTATTTGCAATGCTAGCAAGTTGTGGCTCTAAAGATAGAGGCGAACTAGTTGGTGTTCAAGGAAAAAAATGGCACCCAGAAAAGCCTTATGGCATGGAACTTATCCCTGGTGGCGCTTTTATAATGGGTAAAGCAGACGATGATCTTGCGGGTGTAAACGATGCACCTTCAAAAACAGTTACTGTTAGAGCCATCTATATGGATGCTACCGAAATAACAAATAGCGAGTATCGCCAGTTTGTTAATTGGGTTAGAGATTCAATTGTAAGAATGAAATTAGCTGTTTTAGCTGATGAAGTTGGTTTAACTCCAGCCGATGAAGGTACAATAGGTGAATTTGCGTTTAGTGATGCAGATCCAGAAAACATGACGGTTTATGAAAAATACATGTATGATAATTATACAGGTTTAGGCCCAACAGGTTATGAAGGACGAAAAATAAATAAGGATGTTGATTTAATACATGATACTTCAGAATACTTAGATGAATACTATGCTGAGGTTATGGATACTATGTATTTACCTTTAGAAGAGTCTTATAATGGTCAACGTACTTGGGATGTAACGAAATTTAAATTTCAATACAGCCATATGGATATCCAGGAAGCAGCAAGAAACAGAGGTGTAAAACGTAAAGATGTTATAATTAAGGAAGAACTAGAAATCTATCCTGATACTACGGTTTGGATTCGTGATTTCGCATACTCTTATAACGAACCTATGCACAACGATTATTTCTGGCATGATGCATATAGTGATTACCCAGTTGTAGGTGTTACTTGGAAACAAGCAAAAGCATTTTGTGAGTGGAGAACCATTAACAAAAACTCATACCAAAAATCTAAAAAAGGTGCTCAAATGGTAAATACGTTTAGATTACCATCTGAAGCTGAATGGGAATATTCTGCAAGAGGTGGCTTACAAGCAGCAACGTACCCTTGGGGTGGACCTTATACAAAAAGTGATAGAGGTTGTTTTATGGCAAACTTTAAACCGGTAAGAGGTGATTACGCTGCAGATCAAGCTTTATATACTGTTGAAGCTAAATCTTATGAGCCAAACGATTATAATTTATATAACATGGCTGGTAACGTATCAGAATGGGTGAATGCATCTTACGATCCTTCATCTTACGAATATACATCTAGTATAAATCCAAGTGTAAACGATTCAAACAATAAACGTAAAATTGTTAGAGGTGGTTCTTGGAAAGATGTGGCTTACTTTTTGCAAGTAAGTTCAAGAGATTACGAATACGCAGATTCTGCGAGAAGTTATATAGGGTTCAGAACCGTTCAAGATTATATGGGGACAGCAGTAACAAAAAACGGGAACTAAAAATTTTAATCCAAATCAATAATAATAACTATTAATTAACCTACTTAAGTAAAAAAGAAAACCTACTTAAAAATTAAAAACCGAAAATTATGGCAAAGTCAAAAGCAAGTAAGAAATTCATGAATATGGCATACGGATTAGGAGCAGCAATTGTAATTGTTGGTGCACTATTCAAAATTATTCACTTTCAAATTGGACCTTTAACGGGTAACGTGATGTTAACTATTGGTCTTGTAACAGAAGCAATTATATTTGCATTATCAGCGTTTGAACCTGTTGATGATGAATTAGATTGGTCATTAGTATATCCAGAACTAGCTGGAGGGCAACAAACTAAAAAAGGAGCTGCAAATGAAGATGCTCAAGGTTTATTGTCTCAAAAATTAGATAACCTATTAAAAGAAGCTAAAATTGATGGTGAATTAATCTCTAGTTTAGGAGAAAGCATCAGAGGTTTCGAAGGTGCAGCAAAAAACATGTCGTCTACAGTTGATTCTGTTGAGGCATCTAAAAAATATGGTGAAGAGTTATCATTAGCTGCAGCACAAATGGAATCATTAAATAGCTTATATAAAGTACAGTTAGATAGCGCTAGTAAACAACAAACTATTAACGAAGAGTCTGTTGAAAATGCAGCAAAATTAAAAGAACAAATGCAATCTTTAGCATCTAACTTATCATCATTAAATGGTGTATATGGTGGAATGTTATCTGCAATGAATAAATAATTAGGTAAATTAATATAACCCCAAATTAATATTAATTAAACTTAAAAAAAACCTAATTAAACATGGCAGGAAATAATTTATCACCAAGACAAAAGATGATTAATCTGATGTATTTAATATTTATAGCGATGCTAGCTTTAAATATGTCAAAAGAAGTGCTTTCAGCCTTCGGATTAATGAATAGTAGACTTGAAGAGTCAAATAAATCGGCAGAACTTAGAAACAATAGTTTTGTTGACAATTTGAAACTTAAAGCCGACGAAGAGCCAGCGAAATATGAGCCTTTAAAAGTAAAAGCAGAATCTTTACATAAATTATCTAAAGATCTTAATAACTACTTTGAAGAGTTAAAAAGTAAAATGGTAGCTACCGTAGATAATCCTGATGAGTACGAAAGTATGGATAAAGGTGATTTTCTAGATCAAAGCTTCTTTAAAGGAGATAAGATTTTACCAGCTGGAGAAGAGTTTAAAAGCAAAATTGATACATACAGAAATGGTGTTGTTGCTTTATTAAAGGACGACAAAAACATGGCTGATATCGTAAAAGGTGTTAATGAAAAATTTAGCACATCTGATATTAAACGTGGAAAAGTAACTCGTAAATTTTTAGAACTTAATTTCCAAGGATTTCCTTTAGTGGCGTCTTTAACTAAAATGACACAATACCAAGCAGATATCAAAACAACGGAATCTGAGGTGTTATCTAGTATGTTAGCAGGAACGCAAGCAAGTCAATTATCAATGACTAATTACACTACGCTAATGGAAACATCTAAATCTGCTTACTTTAATGGTGAGAAATTTGACGGTCAAATTGTATTAGGTCGTAAAGATGGATCTACAAAGCCAAGTAGAGTAGAATTAACTTTAGATGGTAGAAAACTTTCAGATAAGCAGTACGCTATTGAAGATGGTAAAGTAAAATTACTAATTGGAACCGGAGGTGTTGGTGAACATAAAATTGAAGGTAAATTAATCTTTGCTCAAGATGGTGAAGAAATTGAAGTGCCTGTAAAATCATCATTTGCAACGGTTGCAAAACCAAATTCTGCAACAATCTCAGCAGATAAAATGAATGTTGTTTATAGAGGTGTTAAAAACCCAATGACAATTTCGTTTGCTGGTGTTCCAGACAACAAAGTAAATGCTAGTGCTCAAGGTTTATCTAGAGCAGGCGGTAGTAAATATGTTATGGATGCTACCAAAATACAAGGTAGAGAAGTAACTATTAACGTTACTGGTACATTACCAGATGGAGGTAAAGTAAGTGATAATGCTAAATTTAGAATTAAAGATTTACCAAAACCAACAGGAACAATAAGAGGTGAAGATGGAGCAATTAAAATGCAACGTAACAGTCTTAAAATTTCTACTATTGGTGCTAAATTTGAAGATTTCGATTTTGAATTACCATTACGTGTTTCTGGATTTAAATTTAAAGTTCCAGGACAACCAACAATAAATGTTAAAGGAAATAAGTTAGATAGTAGAGCTCAAAAAGCATTAGCAAAAGCTAAACGTGGATCTGGAGTTCAAATATTTGACATACAAGCAAAAGCTAGTGGTGTAAGTGTTATACTTAAAAAAGTATCGCCAGTTTTTGTAGAGCTTACAAATTAAAAATAAACTATTAGAGATAGTCTTAAGTAAAGACTATCTCTAATAATTAGAATGTAAAATAAAAATTAAGATGAACGTAAAAAGTTTTTTATTAACCGTTGCTACTGTTTTTACAGCATCAGGTTTATTTGCTCAAGCTAATATACTTAATGCTAAAAGTCCTGACGAAATAGGAGTAAGAACTGAAGCTCAAAAAGCAGTTGACAATGACAAACCATTAGAATATGGTTATGTTGATGATAGAGATATCTTGTTTTCTAAAATGACTTGGGAAAAAGTTGTGCTTGATGAACGTGCTAACTTTCCGCTTTACTACCCAATAGATACAAATAATATTGGTAGTGATAGAAGATCGTTATATGATGTGCTTATGAAGAACATTAAAAACGGAAAAATAGCAAACATTTATGATGATTCTTATTTTACAACAAAACGTACTTTAAAGGATATTGAGTCTGCTTTAAAAATGGTTGATACTACAGAATATGGTATTGAGCAATTAAATGCAGGTGAAGCGTTATCTGCTGAGTATATAAATACAAGAGATATTACTGCTGCTGATATTAAAGAATACCATATAAAAGGTCTTTGGTATTTTGATAAGCGTCAAGCAGAAATGAAATACAGATTGTTAGGCATTGCTCCTGTAGCTCCAGATGTTAACTTTATTGATGACTCTGAGCCAGATTTAGTAGCTTTATTTTGGGTATTCTTCCCAGATGCTAGAGAAGTGTTACATGAAGCAAAATCGTTTAACAACAGTAATAGTTCTATGCCGTTTTCTTATGATCACGTGTTGAATGCAAGACGTTTTCAAGGCTATATTTTTAGAGAAGAAAATGTACAAGGTGATAGAGCAATATCTGAATATGTATCTCAAAATGCTTTAATGCAATTACTTGAATCTGAAAGAATCAAAGATAAGATTAGAGATTTTGAATTAGATATGTGGACTTATTAAACCATAATAATTTATAAATTTTAAAACGCTCACTTTTTTAGTGAGCGTTTTTTTTTTTTTTTTTCATTTCGACAGCGTGAAGTATGAACGACGAGAAATCTCATAATAAAAATTATAAATCTACTTATCTTCGTAGGTAATTATGGATGTAGATTATATTGTAGTAGGTATTGGAATTGCTGGTATTAGCTTTTGCGAGCAATTAAGAGCAAATGGAAAAACATTTGTGGTGTTCGATGATGAATCTCAGCAATCATCAACAGTAGCGGGTGGATTATACAATCCTGTTGTGTTAAAACGCTTTACATCGGTTTGGAAAAGTACCGAGCAATTGGGTATCGCTTTGCCGCTTTATCAGCGTATTGAAAAAAGGTTAAAAGTAAAACTGGATTATAAAATTCCTGTTTATAGAAAATTTGCGTCTCTAGAAGAACAAAACGATTGGTTTTCTGCTTCAGATAAACCTTTATTGTCTAGATATCTTTCTACCAATATTATTAAAAATAATAATAAAGCTATTGATGCGCCCTTTGGTTTTGGTGAAGTTCTAGAAACAGGCAGAGTAGATGTAAAAACAATGATTGAGGCTTATAAAACTGATTTATTAAAAGATGATTTGTTGGTTGAAACTCAGTTTAAATATCCTGATTTGCAATTACATGACGATTCTGTTAATTATAAAAGCATAAATGCAAAACATATTGTTTTTGCTGAAGGTTCTGGTATTAGACAGAATCCGTATTTTAATACGTTACCATTAAACCCTGCAAAAGGAGAACTGCTTATTATCCATGCCCCAGATTTAAAAATTGATTTTGTTTTAAAAGCTGGAGTGTTTTTGATTCCTTTGGGTGATGATTTATATATTGTTGGTGCGACTTACGAGTGGAAGGATTTAAGCCATGATATAACAGAAAAAGCAAAAAATGAGTTGCTTCCAAAACTAGAAAAACTAATTAGTTGTTCTTTTAAAGTGGTTAATCAGGTAGCAGGAATACGGCCAACGGTTAAAGATAGAAGACCTTTAGTTGGCAAACATCAAGATTATGGAAATATGTTTGTTCTAAACGGTCTTGGTACACGTGGCGTAATGATTGGGCCTTATGTTGCTAAACAACTTTATAACCTTATTGAGCATACTGAAGCTCTTGAAAACGATATTGATATTAA
Organism: Algibacter sp. R77976; assembly: GCF_044594645.1. GTDB lineage: Bacteria > Bacteroidota > Bacteroidia > Flavobacteriales > Flavobacteriaceae > Algibacter_B. The sequence goes on along the minus strand of NZ_CP138989.1, from coordinate 328,480 downwards.
TCGGTTTAATTAAAAAGTCGAGGTTAACTTGCGTTAGGGATTGCAGAGTAAATCCTTTTTTGAGATTATCGAAACCAAAACATTTTTTGGTTGAAGATACCGAAGCGAAGCTTTAAAAAAGATTGTAACGTAAAGCCCGACCGCTTGCCTTGAGAGCAGACGAAGGGTGTGGTAACGCCCAAAAAAATTATTTTTTCTTTAAAGACTTGTCGTAACTCATAAAAATATTAATCCAAATATTTCTAGAAAGACGCATTATTATAGGCATAAATACAACTAGTGTGGCTATTATAGAAATAAAAATATAATTGAGACTCGCGTTAAAAACGTAAAAACTTATAACAAAAGCGGCCACAGCAAAAGCAATACCTACAGCATAACTAACATACATGGCGCCGTAGAAGAATGAAGGTTCTATCTTATACTTTGTCCCACAATTGCTGCATGTTTCGTTCATGCTTAATGCCTCAGAAAGAATATAAGGGTTCTTGTTGATGTACATAGATTCTTCATGACATTTTGGACATTTACCAGTAAAAATGCCATAAAGTTTAGAGCCTTTTTTAAACATATAATTTAGTGTACTTTTGCATCCGAATTTAATAATGCAAAATTACTGTTTTAATAATTACGCATTGTGACAAAAGTTACATTTCTATGATGAACATTCATAATTTATCGATTTCATTTCAAGGAGAATACCTTTTTGAAGATATAACCTTCAAATTAGGCAATGGTGATAGAATTGGTCTTATTGGTAAGAATGGAGCTGGTAAATCTACAATGCTTAAGATTTTATCGAAAGAAATGGAGCCTGATACTGGGCAAATAGCTGCAGATAAAGAACTTAAAATAGGTTTTTTAAAACAGGATATTGATTTTATTTTAGGTAGAACGGTTTTAGAAGAATCTTACGAGGCTTTTACAGAAATAAAAGCTTTGGAAGCGCAGATGGAAGCTGTTAATACTGAAATGGCTGAGCGAACAGATTATGAAAGTGATGGCTATCATCAATTAATGATTGATATTAATGAGCTGCAACACCAGTATGAAATTCAAGGCGGTTATAATTATCAAGGCGATACCGAAAAAATATTACAGGGCTTAGGTTTTAAACGTGAAGATTTCGATAAGCTAACGGATACTTTTTCTGGAGGATGGCGTATGCGTATTGAGTTGGCTAAGTTATTACTTCAAAGTAATGATATATTACTTTTGGATGAGCCTACTAACCACTTGGATATTGAATCTATTATTTGGTTAGAAGGGTTTTTAAGAAATTACGCTGGAGCGGTAGCCATTGTATCGCACGATAAGATGTTTTTGGATAATGTTACTAATAGAACTATTGAAATCTCTTTAGGACGCATTTATGATTACCCTAAGCCTTACACCAAGTATTTAGTTTTACGTGAGGAATTGAGAACACAACAATTAGCATCACAAAAAAATCAGCAAAAACAGATTGAGCAAACTGAAAAATTAATTGAAAAGTTTCGTGCAAAAGCGTCAAAAGCCACTATGGCACAATCGCTTATTAAAAAGCTAGATAAAATTGATAGGATTGAGGTTGATGAAGATGACAATAGTGTGATGACACTTAATTTCCCTGTTTCTATTACACCTGGAAAGGTTGTGGTCGAGGCAGAAAAGGTGTCAAAAAATTATGGCGATAATCAGGTTTTAAAAGATATTGATTTACTTATTGAGCGCGATAGCAAAACGGCTTTTGTTGGGCAAAACGGACAAGGGAAATCTACTTTAGCCAAAATGCTTGTTGGTGATATTGAGTATGAAGGAAGTTTGAAACTTGGGCATAATGTACAAATAGGATACTTTGCTCAAAACCAAGCCGAATATCTTGACGGAAATAAAACAGTACATGATACCATGATTGATGCTGCCAACGAAACAAATAGAAGTAAAGTTCGAGATATTTTAGGATCGTTTTTGTTTAGAGGCGACGAGGTTGATAAATATGTGCGTGTGCTTTCTGGTGGTGAGCGTAACCGTTTGGCTTTGGCTAAATTAATGTTACAGCCTTTTAATGTGCTTATTATGGATGAGCCAACCAATCACTTAGATATTAAATCTAAAAATGTTTTAAAAGAAGCATTAAAGCGATTTGAAGGTACATTAATATTGGTTTCGCATGATAGAGATTTTTTACAAGGCTTAACTAATTTGGTTTATGAGTTTAAAGACCATAAGCTAAAACAATATTTAGGGGATATTGATTATTACCTTGATAAACGAAAAGTTGATAACTTACGTGAGGTTGAAAAACGTACCGTGGTAAAAGAAACACCTAAGGTCAAGAAGCAACAGTCTTACGAAGATCAGAAAAAGTTAAAATCGTTAAACAATAAGTTGAGTAATGTTGAGTCTAAAATCAATCAGCTTGAGCGTGATATAAAAGCTATAGATTTAGAACTTGAAATTAATTATGAAGAGGTGTCTTCTAAACCTAACTTTTTTGACGATTATCAAAAAATGAAGACTCTTTTACATGAATATATGCAAAAGTGGGAGGACATTCAACTTGAAATTGAAGAGTTCGGAAATTAATATTTTTTTATACTTTCTTTAACGTTTCGCGTTTAAACTAAAGTCTAATTTTGTGGTCAGACTATCAAAATTAGAAGCATGCGTAAAATTATACTTTCCGGAATCGGAATTCTACTAGTAGTATTGTCTTTTTTGTTTGCAAAAAAGCTTATTGCAGATAAACATAAACCTAAGCCAGTTAAAGAAAAAGTTGTTAAAACGGTATTAATTGACACGGTTAAGAATAGTACGATTCAAATTGTAATTCCGGCAAATGGAAGTTTAGTAGCTAAACGAAGATTGGAACTTTATGCAGAGGTGCAAGGAATTTTTAAACCATCAAATGTACTTTTTAAACCAGGTCAAAAATATACTAGAGGTCAAAGTTTAATTAGAATTGATGCTTCAGAGCATTACGCTAGTGTTCAATCTGCTAAAAGTGATTTGTACAATGCCATTGCTGCAATTATGCCAGATTTACGTCTCGATTTCCCTGAGGTTTTTCAAAAATGGCAAGCTTATCTTAATACATTCGATTTAAGTAAGGCAACACCAGAACTTCCAAAAATGACTTCCGATAAGGAAAATTATTTTATAACAGGCCGTAGTATTGTTTCTAGTTATTACAATGTTAAAAATTTAGAACAGCGTTTATCAAAATATACTATTTCTGCTCCTTTTACAGGGATATTAACAGAGGCTTTGGTAACCGAAGGTTCATTAATAAGAAGTGGTCAAAAACTTGGTGAGTTTATAGATACGTCAATTTATGAATTAGAAGTTGCTTTAAGTAAAAGTTACGCTAGTTTATTAAAAGTAGGAGAAACTGTAAAACTTACTAATTTAGATAAGACAGAATATTATATAGGTAAAGTATCTCGTGTAAACGGAAGTATAGATGCAACAACCCAAACCATAACAGCATATATTGATGTTAAGAATGATGCGTTAAAAGAAGGCATGTATTTGGAGGCAAAATTGAATGTAAAAGAAGAACCAAATGCTATTGAAATAGATCGTAATTTATTATCAGAGCAAGAAGAAATATTTGTTGTTAGAGATAGTTTATTAGATGTTATATCTGCAAAACCAATTTATTTTTCAGATACTAAAGTGGTTTTAAAAGAGGTGCCAGATGGTACAGTTATTCTTAAAAAATCAGTTCCCGGCGCATATGCTGGTATGCTTGTTAAACCTTTTAAAAATGCTAATACTAAGGCAGATAAATAATGAGAAAATTAATCGCTTATTTTATTAAGTATCATGTCGCTGTAAATGTTTTTATTTTAGCATTTTTTGTATTTGGTTTTCTTGGAGTTTCATCATTAAAATCTTCTTTTTTTCCGCTAACAGATTCTAAAATTATTACAGTTAGTATTGCTTATCCTGGAGCCTCTCCACAAGAAATTGAAGAAGGTGTCGTGCTTAAAATAGAAGATAATCTTAAAGGTTTAAAAGGTGTAGATAGAGTTACATCTGTTTCAAGAGAAAATAGTGGAGCTATAACTGTTGAAATTGAAACCGGTGAGAATATCGATTTTATGCTTCTTGAAGTTAAAAATGCAGTAGATCGAGTACCCTCGTTTCCAACAGGCATGGAACCTTTAATAGTAGCAAAGCAAGAAGCTGTTCGTGAAACCATTTCTTTCGCTTTAAGCGGAAAAAATATTCCGCTAGCTACGTTAAAACAATTAGGGCGTCAGGTTGAAAACGATTTAAGAGCTATTGATGGCATATCACAAATTGATATTTCTGGTTACCCTGAAGAAGAGATTGAAATTGCAGTTAATGAAGCTAGTTTATTGGCATATGATATTAGTTTTGCTGATGTTTCTCAGGCTGTAAGTTCTTCAAATATTTTAGTTACTGGCGGTAATATAAAAACCAATGCAGAAGAATATTTAATACGCGCTAATAACCGTTCGTACTATGGGAATGAGTTGTCAAATATCATTATAAAGGCTTCTAATGATGGTAAAACGGTTCGTTTAAAAGATGTTGCTATAATACGTGATCGTTTTTCTGAAACACCTAATGCTAGTTATTTTAATGAAGAATTAGCTGTAAATATTAGTATAACAAGTACAAATAACGAAGATTTAATTTCATCTGCAGATAAGGTTAAGGCTTATATTGAAGATTATAATCAAAGCCATAATAATATAAAACTTAATGTTGTTAGAGATTTATCTATAACACTTAATCAGCGTACGCAGTTATTGACAGAAAATGCTATTATGGGTATTGTTTTAGTACTCATTTTCTTGTCTTTATTTCTTAATACACGTTTGGCATTTTGGGTAGCATTTGGACTTCCAATTTCCTTTTTAGGGATGTTTATTTTTGCTGGACAGTTTGATGTTACTATAAATGTACTCTCTCTCTTTGGAATGATTATCGTAATTGGTATTCTAGTTGATGATGGTATTGTAATTGCCGAAAATATATATCAACATTACGAAAAAGGGAAAACACCTATACAAGCAGCTATTGATGGAACTATGGAAGTAATTCCGCCGGTTGTTTCAGCAATAATAACAACGCTTTTGGCATTTTCGTTGTTTCTCTTTTTAGATAGTAGAATTGGTGAGTTTTTTAGTGAAGTAGCGGTAATTGTAATTTTAACTTTAGTGGTGTCTTTAGTTGAGGCTTTAGTGATTTTACCAGCGCATTTAGCACATTCAAAAGCACTTCAAAAACCTGTAGAAGACGAAAACCCTTCTAAAATGAAGCAATTCTTTGCTAAAATGCGAATTATCAATAAAATTGGAGACCGTATCATGTCTTTTTTAAGAGATAGAATTTATAGCCCGGTTTTAGATCTTGTTTTAAAATTTAAATTTCTTTCATTAGGTATTTTTGTTTCATTCTTAATACTAACTTTTGGATCAATAGGAGGAGGTATTATTGGGGTTACTTTATTTCCGTCGGTAGCGAGTGATAGGGTATCGGTCGAATTGGATATGCCTAACGGAACTAACGAGAAAATTACAGACTCTATTATTTCTATGATAGAGCAAAAATCGTATATCGTTAATAAAGAACTTTCAGAAAAATATTTTAAAGGAACTGATAAGCAATTGTTTGAAAATACAATTTTAACGTTAACAAGTTCCTCTAGCGCAAGGTTGAATATAAATATGCTGCCTGGTGAAGAAAGACCAGATGCTATTAATTCGAGGTTAGTAGCTAATAAATTGAGAGAAGCTGTTGGCCCAATAATCGGTACAGAACGTTTAATTTTTGGTTCTGGCGGTAATTTTGGAGGTAGTCCAGTTTCGGTATCCTTATTAAGTAATAATATAGAGGACCTAAAGGCCGCTAAATTAGAGCTCAAAAAAGTTTTACAATCCAACCCTTTGTTAAAAGATGTTGAAGATAACGACCCAGAAGGTATTAAAGAGATTCGACTAGAATTAAAAGAAAGTGCCTATTTATTAGGTTTAAACTTAAGTACAGTAATGTCGCAAGTACGTGCTGGGTTTTTTGGAACACAAGCACAGCGTTTTCAACGTGGGCAAGACGAAATTCGTGTTTGGGTTCGTTATGATAGAACAAACAGAGCCTCTATAAATAATTTAGACGATATGCGTATTGTTACACCTTCGGGAGCTCGTGTTACCTTAAAAGATATTGCTACTTATACTATTGAAAGAGGTGATGTTGCGATTAATCATTTAATTGGACAACGTGAAATTCAAGTATCTGCAGATTTAAAAGATCCTAGCACTAGTGCTACCGATATTTTAGACGACATTAAAACTAACGTAATTCCAGAAATTAAATCAAAGTATCCAACTATTTCGGCTTCATTTGAAGGTCAAAATAGAGAAAAAGATAAGTTAACAAGTTCCCTTGCTAAGGCAGGAATTCCTATTTTATTTCTAATATATATTACTATCGCTTTTACTTTTAGAAGCTATAGTCAACCAATTTTATTAATACTATTAGTGCCATTTAGTTTAACAGCAGTAGCTTGGGGCCATTGGATCTTAGGATTTTCTGTAAATATATTATCTCTATTAGGAATTATTGCCTTAATAGGTATTATGGTGAACGATGGATTAGTTTTAATTGGGAAGTTTAATTCTAATTTAAAAGAGGGTATGACCTTTGATTTAGCACTTTCTGAAGCTGGGAAATCAAGGTTTAGAGCAATTTTCTTAACCTCATTAACTACAGTTGCTGGTTTAGCACCATTATTACTCGAGAAAAGTAGACAAGCTCAGTTTTTAAAACCCATGGCTATTTCTATTTCGTTTGGTATTGGCTATGCCACAATATTAACCCTTTTAGTATTGCCGCTGTTTTTAGCATTTAGTAATGATATTAAAAAGAATGTAAAATGGCTAGCAACAGGAAATGAAGTTACTAAAGAAGAAGTAGAACGCGCTATTAAAGAACAAAAAGAAGAACATGAGAATTAAATTTGTTTTTTTAAGTATAATATTGATTTCGCAAATAACAGTATTTGCACAAGAAGTCATTACTCCAGAGAAAGCCATTGCTTTAGCTTTGGAAAATAATTATGGAATTAAGTTAGCAAAAACCGATGTTGAAGTTGCAAAAAATAATGCAAGTATTTTAAATTCTGGTTATTTGCCATCGTTAACAGGAAATGCTGGAGCAACTTATAATTTAGATAATACGGAAGCAGAATTTTCAGATGGTAGAGTCACAACATTGAATGGTGCCGAAAGTTCTAGATATAATGCATCAATCGATTTAAATTATGTTTTATTTGATGCTTTGGGGCGTTCTTATGATTATAAACAGTTAAAAGAAACGCAACAACTTACAGAGTTACAAGCTCGTGAAACCATAGAAAATACGATAATACAACTTTTTACTGTGTATTATAGTGTTTCTGAACTTACCGAAAATAATGATGCCCTATTGGAAACATTTGCCATTTCTAAGGATAGGTTAATTCGAGCTCAATATCAATTTGAATACGGGCAAAGTACAAAATTGGCTGTGCTAAACGCTGAAGTAGATATTAATAACGATAGTATTAGCTTAATGAATTCTAAACAACAATTAAATAATTCTAAACGTGATTTGAATCTTGTTTTAGGAAATACATTAGATGATGAATTTGATATAGATGCGATTGTAGAGTTTAATAATCTCTATAATAAAGATGAGCTTTTAGAAAAAGCAAAGGCTAACAACATAAGTTTGTTGCAGGTTGATAAAAGTATTGACATTAACAAACTAGGCATTAAGTCTGAAAAGTCAACTATGTTTTTGCCAACTATTGGTTTAACAGGGAGTTATGGATGGAATAAAAATAATAATAATGCAGCTTCTTTTGTGTCTGTTTCTACAAATACGGGACTCTCAGGTGGGTTAAATTTAAGTTGGAATTTATTTGATGGAGGTAGCAATATTACACGTGTGAGAAATGCTAAAATTAATTTAGAAGCAAACAATATTCAAAAGGAGCAATTGCTTGTAACCGTTGAGCGCGATTTTAATAATGCATGGGATGATTATCAAAATAAGCTAAGTATATATCGACTTCAAGAAGAAAACATTAAAACGTCCCAAAATAATTTTGATAGAACCGAAGAGAAATTTAAAATAGGGCAAGCAAATTCAATCGAGTTCAGACAGGCTCAGCTTAATCTTCTTAACGCCGAATTAAGTAAAAACAGAGCTAAATATTTAGCTAAATTAGCTGAATTTCAATTGCTTCAATTAAGCGGAGAGATCTTAAATATTAGTTTTTAAGTCTTATAATTAGACCTGATAGATTGAGTTTGAAAAAACAATAGTAAGAGTTTAATATCGTGCTAAATTAAGTGATTTAACAGTTGGTCGAAACCAAAATGTTAAAACTTTACGTATTTCATCGATAAAAATAGTTTTTAGTCTGATTTGGACCTATATTCGTACAAGATTTAATCCCAAATTGACCAAATAACATGAAAACTCTAAAATTAATAGCAATTTGTTTCTTTGTCACAGCATATTCTTTTGCTAATGTGTCATCTACAGATAAAGATGCCTTAATTGCTCTATATAAAGCCACAAACGGTGCAGAATGGAATTCCTCATGGGATTTAAATGCATCTGTAGATAAATGGTATGGTGTAAAATTAGAAAACAATAAAGTTGTTGAAATTAATTTACAATTTAATAACTTAAATGGTGAGTTGCCTCAAGAAATAGGAAACTTATCTAGTTTAAAAGTTTTAAATTTAGGTTTTAACAAATTAAAAGGAAATCTTCCAGCGGCATTAAAAAACTTAAAGGCGCTAACTGCCCTAGAGTTATTTATGAATAGATTTGAAGGAAATATACCTTCAGAACTTGGAGAATTAAAAAACCTTGAATCATTAAAATTATATAGTAACAAATTAACTGGTGAAATACCGGCTTCATTAATGGGTTTAACGAACTTAAAAGAACTTCTAATAGGAAGTAATTTTTTAACAGGTCAAATACCAACTGAGATTTATGCTTTGTCAAAATTGCAAAAGCTAAGTTTAATGGATAATAAAATGGATGGTGAAATTCCTGCAGAAATAGCGCAGCTTAAAGATTTAGAAGAGTTGTTACTATCAACAAATCAATTTACTGGAGATTTACCTAAGGAGTTTATGAATTTAACAAAACTTAATACTATGATGGTAAGTGATAATAACTTAAACCAAGAGTATATTAGTGTTTCTGGTAAAAATCCACCTTCGCTTATGCAATTAGAGTTACAAAATGCAACAGCAACAATGGATATAGAAAAAGAGTAATATAGTTTTCACAATTTAGTTATTAAAAAGCCATCATGTTTATGATGGCTTTTTTATTTTTATAATATGATAGAGCATTTTTTTACTTGCCCACATTGTTGGGAAACCATATCGATGTTGTTGGATAACTCGGTTTATAATCAATCTTATGTTGAAGATTGTGAAGTATGTTGTAATCCTATTCAAGTTACATTTCAATTTGTAAATACGGAATTAACAGCCTTTCAGGCAGATAGCATAGAGCAATAATATTTTCTATTTTTATCTTGTAGAAACATAAAAAGCATTGTATATTTGCAGTCCTAAATAATTTGATCGGCATTATGAACCGAAAGTTTGTGCTCAACTTGATTGAGTATCGCTAAGTAAATTATTTAAGATTATATCGCGGGATAGAGCAGTAGGTAGCTCGTCGGGCTCATAACCCGAAGGTCACTGGTTCGAGTCCAGTTCCCGCTACTAAGTAAAAGCACTGATTTTCAGTGCTTTTTGCATTTAAATAAGGTGGTTTTATAAAAACGGAGCTACTTTTTTTATTTCCTGTAAAACATTTGTAAAACAAATTCCCTGTAAAACGTTTTGTCCTATATAAGGAAGCAAATGTCCAAAGTCGCCTACTACCTAGCTTTTTGAACATTTGCATCCAGCGATGACTTAAGTCGTTGCAACTTTTAAGACATAGCTGGGCAAGATTGCTTTTGAACAGTTCTAACGACTTTTTCAAAAGCGATCTTGCCAAAGGACACCTTTGGAATCCATTTTTATCCAAAAAAAGAAGACAGGAGAATTGCTTCGTCCTGTCTTGTATTTTTGTTTGTTGCGAAATATTTATCGCTCTAATTCGTCTTTGTTATGTACTTGTTGTTCTAACTCCAACTGTCGTTTTTCATTACGTAATAATACATCCCAATCTGCATCTAGTCCTTTCTTATCATAATAAGCAGCTGATGATACCAAGCTTAAACCTTCATAATAAAGTTGCTTAATTTCTTCTGGGTTATTTTGAAGTTTTGTCTCTAGAAATCCTTTTTCTTCTTTCGCTTGATTGTAAAAACCTTTTCCAGAAGCAATGATGCCGTTACAAAATCTATTAAATATTTCTCGATTAGGAGCAAGGTCGAGTGAACGCGCGACTTTGTTAATTTCATAAGTATCAAGTTCCCTTCTCAGCTCCAGCATACACAAAAGAAATTGAGCAATTTCGCTGTTGGTCTTTTTCTTAAGTTCTTTAATAAGTGTTTCATCATAATTAATGATGTCTTCAAAAGGTGTTTGTTCTAAGACTTTCTCTATGGTGTTAAAAAATGTGTTTTTGTTCATCATAATGCTCGGTGTATATATTCAATTGTATCATAGCATTAACGCTCCTGTTCTTGGTCTTTGTCCTTGTGAGATTTTAATTTCTGTAACTCGTTCATACGTTTTTGCTCTTTTTCTATAGATATTCGTGCAGGATCAAAGCCCAATGTTTTTAGTCGGTAGCGTCTTTTGAAACCTTGAACGCCGACAATCTTACCGCCTCTTGAATAGAATTGGATTCCTGCTTTTTCAAATTCTCTTTTATCTACCTTTTCAGTGCGGACACGAGCAAAAACTTCGACTAGAACATGACGTAATTCTTGGCGCTCGCTTTGCTTCCCTCTTAAGTTTAATTCTCGTTCAATATCAAGCTGAAGCATGGCTTCTTTTTTTTAGAATGATTGACTTTACTGAAGGTGAGTCCAAGTTCCTTTTCTTGAAATTGCTCCATACGGATTTTAACCTCTTTAAATTCTTTTCGAGATAAACGCACTGGCTTTCCTGTAGCAAATTCGAGTGCTGAAATAACATTGTGAATATGCAGGTGGTCTTTGTCTGAGTGCATGGTGCTTATCACCATTGAGTTTGGTGAACGTTCCTTAGCATATTTTCTAGCAATTTTAAGGAGTACTTTCTTTGGTAGCTTATCAGTATCAGCTTTGTGAAATGATATTATCTCGTGATACGCAAAATTTTTATTACGCCTTTCAATACTGCGTTTTGATTCGTTTTCACTGAATTGGCTCACCATATTTTTAATACGCTTTTCCAACAATTTTTGTTCTTTGATAAGGTCACTTTGTGCCTCCTGCATTTCTTTGTCAAAGTTCCTGTCACCCTTGATGTAGCGATTGATAATGAAGCCGAGTTGCTTCTGGTTTTCTTTGGTAAGAATATAGCGAATAGTGTTTTCAAGTGCCTTTTTAGACTTTATGGATTTACTCTTAATTATCATGATTTATAGATTTAATAGTTGTAAAAAGTTGTCTTCAAGTTTATCAAATCGCTCCAGAACATCTTCAAGAGCATCTGATACTTCATTATCTAAAGACTCTTCCACTAGGTTAATGAGTGTTCGTAACTGTTGGTGTACTTCACTAATGATTTCTGTATCTACGTGAGGTGTTTCTTGAGATTTGAGTTGTCTGTTAACAGCATCATATAAGAATTGAGATACACTTTTATCTCCTCTTTTTTGGTGTATTAGTTGTAGCTGTTTTGAATAAAAGCCAAGTGAGAATTCTTTCCTTTTGATTCTCTTTTCTCTTCGGTAGTGTTTGTAATATATTTTCCAATATTCTTTTTTAGCATTTTTAATTTCATCCCATGAAGGATTTGGATTGTCCTTAAAAGCACAATCCAAATAGTCATGGAGTGATGAAAAGCTAAACGATTCCATTAGCGCTCTTGATCGTTTTCTTGTGTTTTACTTACTTTTAGTCCTTGGAGCTCTACCTTACGCTTCCTTGATTTTTGCGGAACGAGGTCTTGATAGCTTATCTCGTTAAAATGGATATCTCGTTCTATTCCTAATCCAAAAGGTCTTACAATAGACTCTAACTCCGTAATTGAAAACGAACCCCATTCATCAAATGCAAGTCCAGTAACATACCCATTACAGATGTTAGTGTGTGGATCATATTCTGTTGCGTACCACGTTGCAGATCCAACTGGGTCAAAGAACTTGGCAATAAAGGTTGGGTTTTCTTTTTCTGACTGGTCACCAACTTGAACAAACCTTTTTTCTAATGCTTTAGTCATTAACTTCATAATGTATAGGATTAAGAATTAATTATATTCTTGGATTATTGCCAAGAGTCTTGAATGGCGATAGATCGATATATTGAATGTTGTAATCTAAAACAGAATCGGTTTCAATATCATTTTGCATTGCCAATTTGCTACGTAGTTTAGACTGTTTATAAGCTGGCGTTACCTTCACCTTTAGAGGTTTTTGCCCATTAGGGAGTACAATAATTTCGCTGTCGAGTTCTCGTATTTCAGAGGCATACATTAGTGGACGTTGTTTTTTCTGCTTACTCTCTTTATCGGTATAGGAGTAGTATCCTAGTAGTTTTTCTAATTCAAAGGCTTTTTTATCCTGCCCTCCGTAGTAGCATTTTACATAGCAGTTCTGAAGAATATTGTCTTTAAGTTCTTTATATGGACTTAGTAAGGATTCGTCTTGGAGAATTATAAGCTGTGGAATTTTAAATTTTCGACTATTACTAATGATATTGCTGTAATCTGGAAGGCCGTCAATTAAACTTGAAAATTCATCTATTATCATCATGATATCCAAATCATCAGTACTCGGTAGTTTTGAAAAAGCAAACCGGTAGAAGCTTTGAAATATCAGACTTACCATCGGAGCATAAAATTTAGCATCACTAACAGGAGATTGAATAAACAATACCTGTGGAGTTGTTCTGAAACACTCAAAAGAAAAACTAGTAACTGAAGTTATATCTGCAAGAGTTGGATTATCACCGAGCCATGACAATGCTGATAAGCTTGTTGCTGTAATTGATTTTAAGGTGCGCTCTGAATTCCCTGCCAAAGCCTTAAACTTTGACCACACGGCTTCAGAAGCCTTTTCTGCCATCAGTCGTTCAATAACATCTGGTGATGCTTGATACTTCAGAATAAGACGATATACATTGCCTAGATTGGCATGTATCCTTGGTTCGGATTCCAGTACATATTGAATGAAAAGGGTTAGGCAGTCTTCTCCACTCAAGGAAAAGAAATCACTTTTGTCAGACGCATTACTCATAAGAGTCTTTGCAACCTTTCGCATAGCAGAAATATCACCCTTACAACCATCTAGTGGATTTAGGTACACGCCACTTTTCTTATTGAGATTCATAACGAGCGTCGTAATTCCAATACTATTTAAATACGGAATGGTAGAAGCCAACTCTGAAGAGTTATCATTTATTACCATTGAGGATTCAGAATTCAAAATAGTTGGAAAAATATGTACTTGTGACTTCCCTTTTCCAGAACCAGCAACAACGCAAAAATTACGTCTTGATGTTTCTAAATTTAAAAAACGTTTACCATCCACACACCAACCTTTATTTTTCTTTGAGATGAGTTTGTTTTCAACACCAAATTTGGCATTGACACTGTGGTCTTTTTCTAAGAGATTTTCAATTCCTTCAAAAAGACTCATTATTGCTTCAAGTATCATATCTATAATTGTCTTTACCATAGCTGTAGAATTAAATTTTAATCAATAAATTTTTTGCTGAATTTCACCAATACTTTTGCAAGTGCCTCAGCGATTCTTGAAAGTATATATATAGCGAGCATAAAAAGTTTCCAGAATGCAGAAATGATTTGTCTTAATTTTTTTAGTAAGATTCCGGAATTATTCATAAGATTCATTGGTGTTAATGAGTTGCGATAATCGTCCCTTACAATCAGGACAATCCGTTTTATAGTTCGGTTTGAGTTCAGGCTCTATTTTTTGCCAACAGGCCATAAAATTTTGTGCATACGTTCCAAGTGGATTATAGAGCTTATCAAAAAGTGGATTACCACCATTAGGGTGGACTTTTAGTTGTAGAAAGTTCCAATCCAAGACACCAACATCATTCAATAATCCCTTGAAAAAAGAAACACTTTCTTTGGTGTTATCAGATGAATCTCTATGTAAAATTCCTAAAATTAAGATTCCGATATAACTATCTAATAATGCTGAATGGAAAATGGTGTTACATTGTGAACTGATATTTATAACTTCTTTTTCTTGCGCTTTGTAACGACTACTGACAGCACATCGAAAACACGCAGGTGTATAATTAGGTATTTGAAAAAACACTTCGGCGGTTCTACTCTTGGCATACCAACCAGCCCATAGTGATGGCGTTTGATATTGTAATGCCAATAAATTACCAAAGCTTTGTGCCTTGAATGAATCTGTTAGAAATAGAAACATATCGGCATCTTTGAAAATACTATCGATTTCTTCAGAAGACATCGCGAGAAAATCAGCAGTAATCCCTACATAGTTCATATTGGGATTTATTCGTTCAATCTTTTCTTGTAAAGCATCTACTTTATACGTTCCAATATCTGCTTGGTCATAACCTTGTCGCACAATATTGGTGTCATCAACCTTATCAATATCCAGTACAGTCAATCTACCAATACCTGTTCTGACTAGGTTTAGGATGAGTTGTTTTGAGCCACCAGCTCCAACAATCACGATATGTGAGTGCTGTAATAATTCAATGTCAACACTTTCTGTAATTCTTTTGTAATTCATAATAGGGTATTTAAAAGTTGTGAAATGTATTTGTAGCCGTGAAATAACACGCCAAGAGAGAATAGGAGTAATCCTGTATAAAAGATGCTCCATAATAGCTTATAGTAATCCTTAAATGAGAATGGTTTTGCTGTAATAGTCGATGCTATTTGGTTTGGAAGAGATAGTTCACCTGAAGGTAAATAGTTTGTATAATCATCAGGCAGTAATTCTAAAGTAGTTTTTTCTACTCTACCATCCTTATGAAATACATAAGGAACAAAATCATAGGTGCCATCTGTCGCGGGAAACATAAGAGGTACTAGAAACTTATCGACAGGAATATTATTAAACTGTTTTTCAAAATACATCTTATCAGGTTCTGAGAGTTGCTTATAACCTTGTGGATGCGAATGAAAGAAGCCTAATAATTGCAAACCTTCTTCGGCTAATGTGTCCATCATCGGATTTAGATAACCCACATTAAAACTGTAACTACTTTTTGTGGTTTTAGCATTCTTGTCGTATAGAAATTTTGTCACCACCCAATCCTTGCGTGAGCCAAAAAGTAACCCTCCTGATTCGGCTGGACGAGAGCCAACCGTTTTAAGCATTTCTGTATAAGCTGATGTTGTAATTTTCATTTTTAAGTGATTTTATTGGTTAAAATTTATTTTTTATATCCTCCATTATGGACTTTGATTTCGATTAGTAGTTTGTAATGAAATTTGAGTATCAATGGAAACGCCTGTTTTTATGTATTCCCATGTATATTCAGCAAATGCCATCGAAAATTCCTGTGCAGATTTCAATGTCTTTGGACGTGAACTTCTATTAATACAAATTTGATAAGGTGCGTCTCTTGAGCTCAACAAACGATGTATAGTGTGACAACCTGAACTTCGGTTTTCATAGCTAGGTTGCTGATGTATGTCTATTTCATAACCATCATCTATGAAATGATAACTGAACTTAAAGTATGCCACGCCATCTTTTGTTCTGTAGGTATAAATTTGATATGTGTTTTTTTGAGCCATTCCTAAAAGTCTTTTTATAAAGTTCATAGTGTCATTTTTAATGTCTGTTGTATTGAAAAAGAGACTACCACTACAAGCAGTCTCTTGATTTCTGTGAAGTAGGCTACTATTATTTACCTATTCTTCTTTGAAACACATTAACTGTGAAGTGTTCCAGCGTCGATATACTCTCCGCCTTTCTTCGATATCTTTTCCATATCTAAAGGGTTTTAAAGGTTAAACAATTAATAACACACGAGCTAAAAGCTTCGTTAAGGATCAAACAACAGTATGTTTCTTCTGTTATAAATTGCATACTGTTTACTTTTATATTTTAATTATTGTATTCTGATTTCAATAAAGGCTTCAATGAAATTGATTAGGGGTTATTATCTATGGAATATATATACTGCTGAAAACGACACCATTCAATGTTTGGCGGCATATCAGTAGCCTTACTATTTGAAAAAAGTGTTATTACTTCTAGCTTTGTAAACTCTGGCTTATCAATTGGAATTAATAGGTCTTGTCGATTTCTAGGATTATAAAAAGCATCCTTGTTTCCCTTCCTATAAGTTGGGAGATATCGAAAGTGTTTTAAATAATCGGATAGATTTTTAAATGTGAATTTGTTTATTGTTTTCATAAAAATGACTTTAATAGTTATTTAAATCGTATTTTTATGAATGGAAACTCGCCTATAAAGGTTGGATTCCATCCATACACACGAATCACTTTTTGGGTGTTCGTTAAGGATCAATAGCAGTGCGAGCTTCCGCCAAGTTGAGCGCACTGTTTTTTTATTTTTTGAAATTTAGTTATCTACTTTGCGGAAAGAGCAAAAAAAACGCCAGCTTCATTCTTGTATGATGCTGACGTTTTTAATAATATTTATAGAAATAAAGTTAAAACGACAGCAAAGATTTTTCCGAACAAAAAATGTACGTCATTCAAAATAAATCCTAAATACAAATGCTGATATTTCCCTGAAAGAGAAACTAAATATACTTGGGTGCTACAGTCCCAAAAGTTTGGTATAGCGAAGAAAGTCGTTTTAAACTTTGAAGTGAATTTACATCTTTTTTTTGAGTAAAACAAAAAACTCGTTCAATTTGATTAAATTGGAGACCAAATACAATAGTAGATTAATGTCACAACAACCTATTTTTATTGAACTTGGATCATCGGCTACAAAAGTATTAAGGTCTGAAGACCGAAAACCTATAGCTTTTTTTCATCCATTTGATTTAATAGGTAGCAACGGAAATATAAATATCAAAATTTTTAAAAAAGCCATTTTTTTTAAACTAAAAAAATATTTTAAGGAGCATTCTAGTGGCAATAAAAAAATCATAGCTTTTGCCACAGGGATTTACAGAACCGCCAATAACAGTCCATTGGCTTATAAGATACTAGCCAGTATCAATGGTCTTGAAATCATTACATTAAACCCTAAGCAAGAAAGTATATATAGTATGCTGTCTTATTTTAAACATCAAAAGGAACTGAGTAAGGACATTATTTATATTGATATGGGAGGAGGTTCTACAGAAATTGCCCATTTTGAAAATAAAATATTAAAAGAGTGTATCAGTTTAAATATAGGTTTACTTTTTCTGACGGCTCGTCTATTTGAAGAAGAAGGAACTACTGATATCGCTTTACAAAAATTGAATACTTTTTTCGATAGCCATTTCAATTTACATCTAGCATTTTTTGACAAATTGAATACCACAATTAAACAAGGCAATTGCTCAATAGTCATTACTGGAATGATAGCAAAAAAAATGGCTAAAAAATACAGAACAGATAAACTGACAATACCCTTATTTGGAAATTACATAAATGAACTACAAAGTAAGGCTCTTGTTAAAAATGATATTCAAGATTTAAAAATTAGATATTTGGAGAGCTATCCTACAAGACGAAAAATTGACAACTATATTGGTAGTGGGTATCTCTTTTTCCTTTTACAAAGATTCCCCATAGATGCTTTTTATATAAACAATTCAGGTTTATCGGATTCATTTGATATTATTTATAGGGACTTTATAAAAAAAGCTTTACCATAAAATTATGATAAAGCTGTAAATCTTCCAGCGTGGATTTCGATTTTAGCGAGTGAACTTGAAATACTCTCCTTGCACCATTCAACAAAATCAAGAATATCTTCAAAATTATTCAGATATCTTTCTTCAAAATATATTACGAAGTATTGGTCAATACACGCACTATCCATTCCTGAAAATGCAACATCATCCATTGCACCTTTATAATTCTGTTTTAATGTTTGTTCTAAAAAGAAAAATGCAATTCTTGGGCTTTCTTCAAGTTCTATATCAAATTGTTTTAATTTCATAGGCTATAGTTAAAATATTTATTTGCATAGATTAAACCATAAACTTGAAAATTTTGCAAATATAATTACTCTTTTATCCAAAATTATTGTAGTAAGAATTAATTAGTGATAAACATCAAGGTGTTGATTATTATGGGTATTGAAGTTGTATTTAAAATAACTAAATTAATTAGTTATCCAAAACAATAAACTAACACCATTTTAAAAGCGTCAGCTTTTAATAACAAAAAAACAAAGAGATAGCTACAACCAGCTATCTCTTTGCATTTGTTTACGTTGTTGTTCTTGCCTAATTTGTTCAAGCCTTATATGGTCTGGAATACGTTCATTTGCGTTGTACTTTGGTAAAGAAATTTCTTTTGTAGGACGAAAATTTTGCGTTGGTATTTCTTTTGTTTTTTCGCTGTAGAACGTAGTTTTCTCAGAGTTTTTAAGTTGCAGTGCATAGTATACTCGTTTGGCTTTTTTGCGCTTATAGGGGTCTGTTAAATCGTTATTTAAATAATCAGTTACGATTATGAGTTTCTGTTCTAGTAGTTCCTGGATACCATTGGTAACACTTCGGTTAGACAAACCAGTTTTTTCAAACTGGGAATGAGATATCCAGTCACGCTCTTTAACTCTTCCCTGTTCGTCGCGCCAGCCCAAAATATTTCTAACAATTTTAAGATACACGCGCACCGCCGAGCCACTAAGAGAGCTAATATGGGTATCAAAAAAAGTGTTGGGTACTGGTGTTGTATTATTTAACTTCATGTTCCCCAAACTCAATAACGGGTAAATTCTCATTATGATTTGCAAAGATCATATAATCGGTATCTGGTTGATGATACAACTGTAAAAACCAACCTCCATTCTCGGTTACTTTTACAACTCCTACTTTATGATAAATATGTTTGTCGCTGTCTTCTTTATTAATAGTTTTTCGAGTAACGACGTTATAAAATTTAGTCATACTAAAATTTAATTGTTATGTACTACAACCTTAGCCCATAAGGACATACAAGTTTTCAATGAGAGTCGGTGTCGCATAAAGGGTATTTTACGACATTAATAATCTATTTTTTAAAGGGCTGTATGCCCTGAAGAGATTTTATGTCTTACCATCTATTCAACTTAATAGTAACTTAAATACAAAGTATGAACTTTATAAAACGAAACTCATTGAAACCATGTATTGATAGCTGAAAGTACTAATTTGAATTATATACTTAACCTAAACAAAAAACAACCCTCTGGGTTGTTTTAAGCTGCTTGTAGATTAGATGATGAAAATGTCGTTAAGTATCGTCTTGCTACATCTTCATATCGTTTTTTTGATAGTTGCATATATTGGAAGCTGGATTCTGGTTTTACGTGCCTTAATAAGGCGCTAACATCGCGAACACTGCCGCCTTGGTCTAAAATATAATTGGCTTTTCCGTGTCTAAAACTATGAGGTGTGATATTTTTATCGAGCATAGCCATCTCGGATAGTTCATTAATCCATCGTTGGACGCTTCTTGGAGTGAATACGTTTCCTGTTTTTGGGTTTATTAATAGATTCTGTGTTTCAGTATCCATACATAAACGCATACCAAGGTATCGATTCATTAAGTCATTTGTATCTGATCCCCAAATAACGAGGTTGTATCGCATACTTTTTCGAGTTCTTACTTTAGCTGTTCTTAAGCCATCAACTCCCTGCTCATTAATATCTGAAATTTTAATATCTAAAAGTTCACTTAAGCGCATTCCTGTGTCCCATAATAAATGTATAATAAGCTTCTTTTGCAAATCTTGAAGAGTATTAACTTCCAGTAGATCACTCATATCGCTTAAGTCTTCTGTAGTAACAATATCTTTGTCCGCACTGACATAGCGAATAGGAATAATCTCTTTTGGGTTAAATGCGGTTTTACCTCTTCCATGCCAAAACCAAAAGAAATTTTTTAATACTCTAGCAGAGTATGCAATGGTGTTTAAGCTATATTGGTTTTCCAAGCTTCGGTGGAATGCAATAATATCATCACCGTTTATTTCGTTTAAAGTTACTTTAGGTTTTACAAATGCTTCAAATTGTTGAAGTCTAATCTTATAAGTTGCATAAGCTGAACTGGTATGTGTTTGTTTCCATTCTAAATAAATCTGTATAGAATCTTTGATAGTCATAATCATAAAAGACCCGCCAAAAGGAAATCTAGCGGGTCGTTTATATACCCCAGACGTACTACGACAGCCAAATCATCTAAAATGAAAACGAGTCCCATACCAATGATGTAACTGAGGTTTAACCACTCAGGTAAATAAATAAACACGCGTTGTTTCCTTTAGTCTGTTTCATATACTAAATTGCTTTAGTACATAAAAAAGACGAGGCTTTCGCCCAACGAGGTTTCTTTGTATTTAAGTTACTTGTAATAGTATATTTCATAAAATAAAAATTGGCAAGAGTTCTATTCCCTTTCCAATTCCTAATACTTTCCTTTTTACAAATATGGTATAATAGAAGTAAGTTGAACGTAAAAAAGACCTTATTAAGAAGATTAAAAAGTACCACAGATAAAAAATAAAGCAAGTGTTCTTTCCACAGTTATCATGGCTGTAGTAAAAAATAAATAATTATTCCTTCTTACTCTATTCCCTCTTATGTATTGGCATCATTCAAATTTGTATGACGTCAGTTATTTTGCACGTTCCAATTTCAGAAGTCGCCAAAAACTTTTCGGTATTAAACAAGCCGATAGGATGTATCATTTTTATTGTTTTGGTAAATCTGGATCTGGCAAGACTTCCCTCCTTAAAACGCTCATGTTACAAGATGCAGAAGCTAATCGTGGATTTGCTTTTGTTGATGTACATGGAGACGCCTCTCGCGAGATTAATGAAAAGCTAAAAGGTCGTTTTAGAAATCGTAATATCATATATTTTGATGTTACTAACTCAGCATTAAATCTTGGATACAATCCATTACGTGCTGTTTCCCCTTCTAAACGCTCTTTAGTAGCTTCAAATATTTTAGAAATTTTTCAACGCAATTGGAAATCGGCTTGGGGTATGAAAATGGAACATATTCTCAGAATGATTTTGCTCACACTATTGGATCAGCCTAAAGCACAGCTTTCGGACATCCTAAAACTTTTACACCAGAAATCATATCGAGATGCCTGTTTAATCCATATTCAAAACCAAGACATTAAAACCTTTTGGATTAAAGAATTTCCGAAGTATAAACCAAATGATTTATTACCAATTATGAATAAGCTAGGTGGCTTCTTAAGTCACAATATTGTTCGTAAAATATTAATTGAAAACAAAAAGCAACTGTCTTTAAGGTCAATTATTGACACTAAACAAATACTTATTATCAATTTAGCTAAAGGACAAGTAGGGGCTGACGTTGCTAATATTCTTGGAGGCTTATTACTTACCTCTTTAGCCTCAGCTTCTTTTTCAAGAATTGATATTTTAGAAAAAGACCGAGTCCCATATTTTTTATACATCGATGAGTTTCAGACCATTTCAGGAACAGAACTTATTGCAGAGCTATTAGCTCAGGTTAGAAAATTTAAAATTGGACTTGTACTAGCAAATCAATTTTTATACCAACTAGATGCTAATGTTCGGGCAAGTGTACTTGGTAATGTTGGTACAATCGTTGCCTTTAGATTAGGAATTACAGATGCCAAACTTATGGCAAAAGAATTCTATCCTGTATTTAAAACAGAAGACTTTATTTCTCTTGCTAACTACTCAATATATCTACGCTTAATGATAGATGGTAGACCATCCGTTCCATTTAGCGCAGATACCATTCTATAACTTAATAATTTTAAAAAATGAAAACAAAATCTAAAAACAGTTCATTAAAAGTAGAAACCATTAACGAAGTAAAGATTCACTATGAACGTCCTATTTTAAACCCAAATAGAATTGTTAGATCATCTGAAGATTCAGAACGTTTATTACGCTCATTTATAGATGCAAAACGTATCGACTACAAAGAGTTCTTTTGGGTATTATTGCTTACTAATGCAAATCAAGTTATTGGTATTAGCGAAATTTCTGTTGGAAATACCACTGGTGTTTCTGTAAACATTAAAGAGATATATCAATTGGCTTTATTGGCTAATTCAACTGCTATTATCGTTGCTCATAATCATCCATCAGGAAAATTATCTCCTTCGGAATCTGATAAAAAATTAACTAAGAAACTCAATGATGCTTCCAAATTATTGGACATCACATTACTCGATCATCTTATTTTAACCTCTGAAGGTTTTGTATCCTTTTCTGATTGTAATTGGATGTAAGCCTACATCCAATCTATGATAAAAACCCCTATTACTTATTACGGTGGAAAGCAGAATTTATCTAAACTCATTGTTTCCCTAATTCCAGAACATACTGTATATACCGAAGCCTTTGCTGGTGGTGCAGCTGTATTCTTTCTTAAAGAAAAAGTTCAAAATGAAATTATTAATGATACCGACAATTTTGTAACGATATTTTACAAGGTACTTCATGAAGATTTCGAAGCGCTTAAATCTAAAATTTCAGTTACAGCCTATTCTAGAGTCGTCTATAATGTTGCATTGAATATGTATAAGCATCCTGTGTTTTTTACCGACTTACAGCGTGCCTGGGCGTTTTATGTGCTTACTAATATGGGCTTTTCTGGACGCATTGGTTCTTTTGGATGTTATACCAAGGGGAATAAAGCTATGGGTTGGGAAAATAAAAAGGAGCTATTAACACCAGAACTTAAGGAGCGATTAAAAGGTACTCAGATTGAATGTACTGATGCTATAAAAATTTTAGAGCTTCGAGATAGTCCTGACACCTTTCATTATATCGATCCGCCATATTTTAATTCTAATATGGGTCACTACGGAAACTACTCTAAAGATGACTTCATAGAACTACTCAAAGTCCTTTCTAAACTGAAAGGAAAATTTATCCTCAGTTCATATCCGTCAGACTTACTTAGGCTCTATACAAAAGAGTTTGGGTGGCATACCAAAACCGTTGACCAACTCGTCACCGCAAACCAAACAAAATCTAAAACAAATAAAACTAAAACGGAGGTGCTTACAGCGAACTTCCCTTTAAATCAATAATTAATCCTTAAAACAATTCAATATGAAAAAAGTAATTGATAAAACCGTTAACCTCAACTTGGTTGGTGTTAACGGAAACGCCTTTATGATTATGGGTGTATTTAGAAAACAAGCCAAAAAAGAAGGTTGGACATCCGAAGAAATAGAAGATGTTATGACTGAGGCTAAAAGTGGTGACTACAATCATCTCTTAGCCACTATCGAAAATCATTGTGAACCTTTAAATGAAGAAGAATGAAATTAAGAAATTATAAACGAATTCTATTCTTCCTTAATAGACTTGAGTCTTTTCTGGAATCAGAGAAAGAATTGAAGCCTTCTTCAGAATTATCGAACTATTATACTGATGGTGAATTACGAGAAATCATTCATTGGTTATATCGTGATGTGTGGAGCAAGAACGCTCTAGGATTTATGGAGCGTTCACAATTGCTTGAGTTAATCAATAGCAATTATGGCATCTTACTTTGGACTATTTATAGTTTAGAAAAATCTATGACAAACGCACCAAATATCACTCAAAGTGATATTGATACATTCTTTCAAAGAACTCAAAATGAACTTCATTATTTGGCTTCAAAACCAGTTGAAGAATGGGATGAGTATGATACTTCTAACTATCGAAGCCTCTTAGTGAAAACAGGCACAACTAAAAAAGTCTTTGCCATTTTCACAAGTGACGTACTTGCTGAAGATGTTTATGCCGTCACAACCAAACCTTCTTACTTCTTCGATACCAAAGAAGAAGCTGAAGATGAAATCAATAATATCCTTGTTGAAGGGAAATTTACCCGAGATGAACTCGTGGTACATAGCCTTTGGCTATTAACATAAAACTAAATATTAATTTAAAATTCAATACTATGAATGCAACTATCGTAGATGTTTTAATAGAAAACATCAAAACAGACCAAAGCCTTCTGGCTCAAACAGAACGGGAAATTGAAACTGCTAAAGAAAATAAGCGAAATGTAGTTGATCGTCTTAAAGATTATAGACGTGATGTTACTGTATTGCTTAAATATGCAGATGATGAACAACGCAAACGAATTGAAGAACTTGGGTTCGACTTTTCGGAGTCGGAGAGAGGTCTCAATCCTGTAGCAGCTCTAGTTCTTGATATCATTATGAAAGCTGAAGACAATCAGCTTACTAATGAGCAATTGTATGAAGCTTATGTAAGAACCTTTAAGAAGAAAGAAGATGCGTTTAATTATACAGAGTTCAACATTAAATGTCGTTCTCTGTTCAATACACAACGCTTGCTTCGTAAAAAAGGTGCAGACCCAAAATCTTCACGGGACGACATCATTTCTTTAAACGGACGTGTATTGTCAAAAGAAGATGATAAGTCGATTCCAAAACAAACAGACGTAAAGACGCTCAGTCAAACTGATAAAAAGCCAGCCCATGCAAAAGGATAATTATTTAGATCTTTTTGATAAAGAGCAAAAGGCTGTAGATCATTGTTTATGGCTCAATTTTAAGTACCGCATTGCTGGTATTAGTTTTGGAGTTATTAATGGTCCTGATAATAATTTTGCGGTTTGTGAAGAAGCAACAGCTCGAGAAATGGAAATGAATTTTTTGGATATTCTTCCAGAAAATCATTCTCAATTATCTTACACGCAACTAGATGTTATTAGACAAGATCAAGAACCACTTCCCTTTTGGGAATCCATTATCGGAATGATATCTATTATGGATGGCGAAATCTTACGTTTTATCTTGGAACAAAAGATTCCTATTGATAAAATAATTCGTCATGAATTGGCACTTCGAGGGTTTGATAAAAATCACCGGTGGTGCGGATTTGATAAGGCTAGAGAAGTCTGGCTTGATGACAATTAAATATTGCAAAACACTCATTAATTTGAGTGTTTTTTATAATTCTAATTGATATTCTTGAAAAATCTTTTCCCAAAAAGTCTCTACATTATCAAAAAATTGTGTCCCTTCTTCTACAGCATAGTTTCTCCCTTTTTCTCCTGCATATGAAAGCCAATTAAAACTTCCTTTGATGTAAAATTCATTATCCTTTATTAAAATTTTTCTATGTGTTCCACTTCTATCACTAAATTTTGACTTAAAATGAGTAGGTAAATGATAAATTTTTAGTTTTTTAGGGAAACGAACTTGTAAGTTTTTAATTTTTTCAAAAGTTTCTTCATGTGGCTTATTTCGGAAAGAAGAATCTATACCATAAGCAATAAATAATTTTGTGTTTTCCCTATTTAGAAAAACCTCCATTGCTTTTATATAATTACTAGTAGCGCGTCTTATCCATGGGCTCTCAATATACACCTTGGATGTCGCAGTTAATAATGCGTCTGATATTAATTCTTTATGTTCAAAAGTTGAAATATCTTTATAATTACCTGTTAATCTGTCCTTTTTAAGGTTTAACTCCTTGCTCTTTTCAATAATATCTTTGAATTCATTAAGAATTTCTCCTTCGTCAGAAAAATCAAATAGAAATGGATTTTTTGAAAATTGTTCATTAAGAGAATTAGTAGTCTTTTTTAGCAAGTTTAAAGATTTATTATAAGCTTTTATTTGAATTTTCTTTCCTTCTTCTTCTTTAGGATAGTATATAAGAGCATATATTTTTTCATAAACAACAAATGGCTTCTTGACTATACTTCTTTTGTAATTAGAAAGTTCAATGATTTCTTTTTCTTCTTTGTTAACTTTGCTAAATATTGAATTTATATTGAACCAATTTTCTTGAATGAATTCATGATTAACATTAACTAAATTTGTAAGCTTGTTTTGGCAGAAGGTCTTACTAACCTTTTCTGTTGTTAGCTCTTTTGTTAATCCATCAACATAAAAAACAAACTCTTCATTGCTTGTTTCAGGTATAAATTTTTGATTTTCTAAGAATAGCTGACCTTTTGTTGTTAATCTATAATCGTTTTCATCATCTAAGTCAATTAAACCTTCTTTAATCAAAAGATAAAGTTCATCGATAATAAAATCATCATCTTCAATACCAAGGAAACTACAAAGAATTGATTTTTGATTTAAACCGGTATTAATGGTGTCTAACAAGAAAATATGCAAATCTTTTAAGACATCACTTGGTTTACTTGATACAAGTATATCTATCGTGGTTTGTATTTTTGGGTAGGCTAATTCAATAATGTCATTTAAGAGATAATCTTCTCCTAAATCTTTTTTATACTTATCAAAAAGCTTCCTTTCGTTTGATAATGAATTCTTTTTTCTAGTCTTAATTGTAGGGTTCTGTCTTTTACCTTTATTTCTATTAAACCTTCTGTTTTTATGATGCATAAAAAATTTCTTTTGGGTCGTTATAAATCAATCCTTCTTTTTCAAGATGGTTTGCAAACTCTTGCAATAACAATGGTTTATTATTGTTGTTTTCAATCCATCTTCTACTAGGTTTTACATTTTTTAAGAAGTTTGCATCTCCAACGACAATTAACAACCTAGTTGATCTAGTAAAAGCAACATTAATTCTATTTGGCATCTCTAAAAAGCCTAGTCCAGAATTATCATTATCTCTAGTAGACCTAACTAAATCATAAATAATTATATCTTTTTCTGCGCCTTGAAAACTATCAACAGTAGCAACTACCAAGTTTTGCTTTAGATTCAGATTATGAAGTTTAATATTTTCTATTTGATTTGATATAAATTCTGCTTGCTTTCCATATCCTGTAATTACACCTACGCTATAACCTTCATCATTTATTAAATCACTATAACTATCTATTGATTTTAATATTTCTAATATAACATCTGCATTACATTTATTGTAAGAAGATTTACTAGTTGGGTCTTTATCATGAAATCTATTTGGGTATTTGCTAGTGTCACACATAAAGACCGTAGAGTTTGCTTTTAGCTTCAACTTATGGGTTTTACCGCTCAAAGAACTTGACCGAAGTTTATTTTTATACACTAGTTTGGAAATAATATCTCCTATTTGTTCAGGCATTCTAAATTGTAAATCTAACATTTCCTTAAACTCTTCAGGAGCACCATCAAACATTATTTCAAAAAGACTTGGTTTATCATAATAAATTTTATCGAATTCAATTTTTTCATCTTCGAAATTTAGTTTTTTTGCTACTTCTTTTTTTACATTTTCAGTAGCTGTTACCAAGGGAGGAAGTTGTAAATGGTCTCCCACTAAAATTACTTGCTGAGCCATATTAACTGGCACAAGAGTTTCGGATGGTGTTGCTTTGGCGGCTTCATCCATTATCACGTAATCAAATTCAAAATTAAAATCCCGATATAATCCTGCTGCAATATGGTTAGCGGTTGCGCCAACAATATTAATATTAGAAATGAAGCGTGATTTTAAGGCGTCTCTATTTTCAATATTCGATAAAATAGATTTCCATTTTCCATGAAGTTGTTTTAGCTTATTGAAGTTACTAGAAAATTCACCTAAAAATTCAGAAATCTTGTCGTTGAATTCTGCTCTTGAGTCTAGATGTTTTTTTAGTTCTTGAAACTCTTTAGAGAAAGGGCTATCTAATAAATTTTTTAATTCCCGTTTGGCAACTGACCAAGATTGTTTTTTGTTGAATTCCTTTAATATTTTATTTAATACAGGACTGGTGTTTGTGTTTTGTTTATCGTATTCTCTTTTAAGTATTGAAAAATACTTATCAGATTTTCTCTTAGTTTTATTTGCCCAAAAAGTTAACTTTTTATCAAAAGAATGTTGAACAATAGTCTCGTCATCAATGTTTTTTCCTAATCTAATAAAACTTACTCCATCTATCTTATTCATTTTTGCTAAAACATTATCTACCGCCAAATTAGTTTGAGAGGTAATTAAAATTTTAGATTGTCTATCACGCTTTAAAATTTGAAGTATTATCTCAGCAATAACAGTAGTTTTTCCTGTCCCTGGAGGACCTTGAATTATTGTTAGAGGTTTCCTATATAGTGATTTTAAAACAGCATCTTTTTGAGCTTCTTGAAAATTTACGGGGTTGTTATTTTTATCCCTTGAAATAACATCTAAGTCAACGTCTATATAGCCAGAATCTTCAGCTAACTTTTCTAGTTTTTCAGGCTGAAATAAATAATCTCTCAAGTTATTGTTGATTATTTTTCCAGACATATAATTTTTTATCGCATAAATTTGCCTTCTGTACTGAATTTCCATCATTGAAGTATCCTCATAAAGAGTTCCTTTAAGTGGAATTTCATCTTTTCGATGTTCAGCGAATTCTCTTATCGATAAAATATTAGTTTTTTCATTAAAATCTACTGAAAATCCAATTTGTTCTTTATCATCTGTTTTTGGATTTGGCTTAACATATAAATTAATGGTATCTCCTTTTCTAAATAATTGTCTTGAACGATGAATTAAACTTTTTACAGTTTCTATATTACTTATGTCTACTTTAAGTTTAAACTCAGCTTCGTTATTTGAAACAACACTAAAGCTTGAGTAATCAATAGAAAATGCTTCAGATTTTAAATAATTTATTTCCGCTTCAAGTAAGGTTAAATACTCTCTTAGAATTTGTCTTGGTGCTTTAGGTAGACTACTTTTAGTAGTGGCCATTTTATCAAGATGCAATCTCTCAATAAAACCCTTTACATCATAATGATCGATTTTTACACGAGAAGTTTTATCAATAACATTGAATTCTATTTCATCTACAGGTTTAGTGTTATTTAAAATCCAATGAAGCGCTTTAGATTCATTTATTTCTAAATCTTCTTTTTTCTTGACTTCTCCAACTGTTAAACTTTTATTGTCTCTAGAAATAAAACTGGAAAAAACTATGAAATTTTCAGAAGCTAATTTTGCGTTTATAGAATTATGTTCTGAATGAAGTCTTTCATCTACTGCAATATATAATCCGTTATCATTAATCTCTCCAATAAAAGAAGCAATGTTAGGATTAGATTCGTTAATAAACCTTAGTAAAAAAGGCTTTTCGGGTTCTTCAATTATACTATCTATTAACTGCAACAAGTCGTCCATTAAACTTGAATACCTCATATATCTTTTATCAGGATTGATGGCATAAGACTTATTAATAATTTCAGTTAAAAGCTTTAAACTTTTATCGGATAGTAAGTCTTTATAATATTCTTTAATAAGCTCAAAACGTTCATTATTATTTTCAATTTCATAAAATAATTCATGTCCCAAAAGAGCATACATCATTGATAATGATAACGCATAAATGTCAGTTCTAATTTTTAGTCGATTTTCCTGCTTGTTGATGTATTCAGGAGCAGAAAATTTCATGCTGTACTCACTTACACCAGTCTGTTTGGATATTGTATGTTCTAAAATGGAAATACCAAAATCAATTATTACTGGTAATCCATTAGCATCTATTAATATGTTTTTTGGATGAAGGTCTTTGTGCTGTATATTCTTTTGACTAGCTCTATCTAAACCTTCACATAAAAAATACCATATCTGAACTATCTTTTTTAGGTTTGTTGTAGAAGCGTCATTGTTTTGAGAAACAAATTCTTCAAGAGTTTTAGCTTCTTCTATTTTTTCAAGAATCATATAGTAAACACCTGAATCTTGGTCTCGACCCGAATCTATAACTTTATTGATATATTTTGATTCTATTTTTTTTAAATTTCTAGCGGTTGCGGTAAACTGTCTTTCTGCCGAACTTCCAGACTCTAAATTCTTGGGGACTTTAGCTAAATGAGTTTTCCCATCTGGAGCTTGAACATCGAAAATTAATCCATTTGGAGATTCTATTATCTCACTTACTCGACTATATATACCAACACTATTTAAATTCATTAAAAAGGATTTAAAATTGTTTTTTTAATTTTTTATACAACTCAACCATCGCAAACGTATCAAGCTCACAATATGCCAGAAGGTTTTTTCTAACTTCTTCTTTGTTCTCGTCAAAGTCATTATCGATGACCATTCTACCCCATAAATCTAAAGCCATAGTTCCGTTTTGAACGTCTAAAGCGTCATAACTTAATTCTGGCAATAGAACTGGTAACACCTTTTTAATTGAGGTTGATCCATGGAACTTATAATCAACGTAATGGGTTTTAAAGATGTCTTCAAGGTCGAACATATTGTTGTTCATATACGATAAATATTCTTCGTACTGAGGAAGAATTTCAATCATGTCTTTATTTCGGCTCATTTCAAAACTAGCGTGCCAAGAGACAAAGGTCCCTGTCTTCCCTGTTGAAGCTTGCATAAACTGGTTAAGTTTATTCGGTAGTTCAAGTTCGTGTGCTAGGTACTCAAAATGCTCAATGGAACCATCGTGTTGCATTGAATGGATAGAAACTTGAAATGGAATATGCTGATGTGGTTTAACACCATCAATTCTTGGAATAGCGCTGGCGTAGGTTTCATAGTCAATAAAATGTAGTGGAAACTCTAATGATGAAAGCTTATTTTTAATTTCCTTTTGACTTATAATCGGTTGATTTTGCCTGACAGATTCAACCTGTAATTGTTGTTTGTCATTAAGCGCATAATCACTAGGAATGTCCGAAATAGCTAAAATATCTTGATCGGTAAGTTCTATTACTTTTTTAGCTGAAATTCTTCCAATTTCATAAATACTATAATCTGGAATATTAGGGTTAAAATACTTGAAACTGTCACAATGATTTGATCGTGTGTCTTCTCGACAAGTACAGGTATTTAAGCTAATTGATTCTTTATTGATGTAAGCTACTGCGCTATTAATTTGATTTACAACGCTAGAGTAGAGGTTATTAATTTGTTCTGTAACATCTTCTATCTTTAAGAGCTGATGTGGATTTATATCCCCTTGTCTAACATAGTCTTTGTTTAGGTGGATTATAGACACTTGAGATACATTATACCCATTTTCGATCATGGCATGTTTTTGAAAACAAGCATCTTTAAGATGATTATGTTTTTTGTCCTTTTTAACACTAGTTGATGACTTTACTTCATAGATATGCCAAGTGTCATCCTGCTTTTTCTCTAGGATATCGATACGAGCAAAAACGCCTTTTTGGGTTTCAAAAGTGGCTTGAAAAAATTGTGTCTTTCCTTTTGCAATCTCTTGTTTTGTTAATTGTGCTGAGCCAAAATCTGGAAGCTTTAAAGCACTTGGAAAAAGTTGTTGTGCGTACTCTTCGACCTCATAACCTTCTTTAATCAATTTCTCTAGAAACAAAGAAAACTCACCTTTAGGATAGTCTTCAGTTTTGTTTTTCAAAAGCCACAATGATTTTGGGCAATTGAGATATTGAATAAAGTCTGTTTTTGTTAGTTGAGTCATATTTTATAAATCCATTCCTGCACCATGTACCTTTAGCCAAGATTTACGTTGGTGATAATCTGGCATTACCTTATCTAACTCAAACCAAAAAGCTTCTGAGTGATTCGGGTGTATTAAGTGCGTTAGCTCGTGAGCAATGATGTAATCAATAATTGATATTGGAGTCATTATAGATTTCCAATGAAAATTTATGTTTCTTTTTTCTGTACAAGATCCCCATCGATTTTGTAGCTCCATAATACGTATTTCATTAGGCTCTACATTGAGTCTTTTCTTCCAATATTCAACACGTTCTTGAATCTTATTTTTTCCTTTAGATTTATAAAAATTCACGAAGTGCTCTTTAGCTTTAGATAGGTCTTTTTTTCTTAGAAGAAAATGACCATTTTTTAGCTTTAGAGGTGTGTCTTGATTGTCTACTATTTCTAGTTTATAAGTTCTACCTAAATAATAAAACCCTTCACCACTTACAAATTCTCTATAAACCCTGCTTGTGTTTGCATCTTCCCACTCGGCTAAATGGCTGTATATTTTATACCGTTTCTTTTCAAGAATATCTTCAATTTCTGGGTGTGATAACTGTTTAGGTACTAACACAGAAATGCTTCCATCACGTTCAATATAGATGCTGGAAGTTTTTCGGTTGCTCTTTTTTAAAGCATATTCTATGTCTTTGTATCTATGAGTTGTCATTGAGTAAATTGTGATGTCTTTTCTTTGCTAACGCTAGGATTTCGGAAACTATTTTATCTGTTTTATCAATTACTGGGTCTAAATCTAATTCTCCTGCAATAGCAAAAATGATATCTGCTATTTTTCCTCTTAATTTTTCAACTTCATCTTGCTTCTTCCAAAACCTTGCAATTGAAATTTCTTTTTTAATAAGAGGTAGTACTTGGGTAATTATAGGTTTTAATTGATGCATTGTTTCATTTGAAGCGTCTTTCCCGTAGGCTATATCAATAATCAGGTCGTAAAAAGGTGCTTCCTCAACGGTTATTCCCTCGATAGAGCCTTCTTTACGTCCTTCTTCTAAGTCTGACCTTAATTCAATTAAACCTTCTAAAATAGCATCCCAGTCTTCCCAATGAGATTGGATAATAGAGTCTAACTTCTCACTCATAGTTTTGTAAAACACAGGGTCATCTGCAAGATTAACTTTAATATGTTTACGAGTGGCGTGTTCCATCTCACTTGCTTTCGCTTTAGCAGTTTTGTTTTTATCTAATTCTTCAATGAAATTTGAAGAGAACAATTCTGTAGGTGGAATTTTAGGATTAATTCCCAAACTGATTAAATGTTCATTAACCAATCTTTTGATTTTATTCCCTGCACCAGCTATATCAAGCGTATCATCCTTATATCGCTCTTTTATTTTGATTAATAGGTAGCCTAATCGTTTTGCAGGAATCTTGTATGGTGTTGCTGCATCGTTTGGTAGTATCACGTCCATACTTTCCTGAAATGCTTTAAGGAACGTGGTGAAATTGGCACGCAATTTAATATCATGCATCAAATCAACTGACGCATCTAAAACATTGTATTCTTCAAGCTTATCCTTAATTTTTTGATTAATGAATTCTTCAAAATATTTAACCTTATTATCTTTAAAGAGTTGAAGTAAACGTTGGTATCTGCTTTCAAGAATTGGAACTTCTGTTTCAATATCTTTCATTCCCTGCATTACTTCATCAAAAGCATCTCCTCCATAAATAGATAAGGCATCTTTTAAGTTATTGGCTAGACCAATATAGTCCACAATATAACCTCGGTTTTTATCAGGATAGATTCGGTTTACTCGAGCAATAGCCTGTAGTAAATTGTGTTCTTTTAGTTTTTTATCCAAATACATTATTTGCTCAATAGGAGCATCAAATCCTGTGAGTAACATATCGCAGACGACGATAAAAGCTATTCCCGTATTTGGCTCTTCGTAGTTGATTTTCTTTTTAAAGTTTTCAACTGCATTCAGAGATTTAGATTCTTTTCTTGCTTGTGTAATTTCTGCTAATTCATTGGTATCATCGCTTGATACAATTACCGCTGATTTTAAGAATTTCAATTTCTTTAGAAGTTCAGGCTTATAGCTGTCATCAAGCTCCTTCTCTTTTATTTTTTCGCTTAAAGCTAAATCAATGTATTTTTTATAGCGGACTGCTGCTAATTTTGAGGAACAGACTATCTGAGCCTTAAAGTCATTAGGTAAAATATTAGTCACGTAATGATCTACCATATCCGTAGCAATTAGCTTAATGCGTTCCTCAGCTTCTAATATGTCGCCATAGGTTCCATATTTCTTCTTAATTGCCAGTAATTCTTCTTCAGTACGCTCTTTAAATAGGTCTTCGAATTTCTTATCAAAGACCGCTTTTTCATTTAACGCAGTATCTGCCGTTTTCCCTTCATAAAGGATTTGTACTGTTGCGCCATCATCAACCGCATCTTGTAACTTGTACTTATCGATATACTCTCCAAAACGATCTACCGTTTTTGTTTTATGCCTATCTGTAATTAGAGGTGTACCAGTAAACGCAATTTTTGTTGAATTAGGAAATGCTGCAAACATATTATCTCCTAAGTCTGAGTTTACCGTTCTGTGACTTTCATCTTGAAGTATTAGAATTCTGTCTGAAGTATTCACTACACCAAAATCTTTATATTCTGGAATAGGCTCAGCAACCTTTTTAAGAAGATAATCGGGTGTTTGAGAATTGTCTCTTTCTTGAAACTTCTGAAGCATTACCATAGTAATATTAGAATTTTCAGTAGAAAGTTTAGGTTTTAATTCCCCAATCTTAGAAACATAATCAACTTTTTCGCCTGTGTAGCGTGCTGTATTTCCAAGCTGATCTTCTAAGTCTGTACGGTCATTAACAATAATGATTTTATAATCACTTAATGCAGGAACGGTTCTGATTTTTCTAATCAAAAACACCATTGTTAATGATTTACCAGAACCTTGTGTATGCCAAATAACACCTGAACGTTCTGTTGGTGTTTCGCCTTTTAGTAAGCGTTCTTTAATTTTCTGAACAGCTCTAAATTGCTGGTAGCGACTTACTATTTTTATTTCTTTACCTTCACTCACTTCCATAAAAAGCGTGAAGTTTTGAATCAAGTCTAAAAAATTATCCTTGGATAACATCCCTTGAATTAAATGCTCTTGTCGTCTTTCTTTACCTAATGGAGCATTAAAAGTTTTTAAAGATTCAGGATAAATATCTTTCCAGTTTAAAAAGTATTGATCTGTTGAGGTAATAGTTCCGTAGGTGGCGTCATCGCCATAGGTTGCAATACAAAGCTGATTGAAATGAAAGAGACGCTCTTCCCCTTCTTTTAATCCTGCTTCGTGGGTTTCTATACGTTGGTTGCTGTATCTTCTAAGCTGTTTATAAGCTTCAGTTAAAGGATTTGCGGTGTATTCGTTTTGATCCTTACATTCAACTACAACTAAAGGAAGTCCATTAATAAACAGAACAAGGTCAGGAATAATAAAACCTTTGGGAGTACCAGGCGTATCGATTCTAAATTGATTGATAGCAATAAAACTATTGTTTTCTGGATTTTTAAAATCAATAAATTGGACTGTTGGATATTCTTCTCCTGTCAATTCATTCTTATCAACGCTTGTTCCATTAATTAAGAGTTCGAAAATCTCTTTGTTAACTTCTAATAGATTTTTTGCTGGATGCTCTGTTATTTCAGCATAAACATCCTTTAATTGTTGGTCTGTTAACCATTGTTTGCCATTAGATGTATTTATTGCCTTTATGCTTTGTAAAAATATCTCCTTTAAAGTGACTTCCCTAAATGATGTACGGAAGCTTTTTGTTGGATCTTTGGGAATCCCTTGACCTAAGTCTATGCTTGTCCAGCCCAATTGTTCTAATTGAGCTAAAAAAGGTTTTTCTACAAAGTGATATTCAGACATATACTGTAATTATTATACTATACTTTTTTCCTCTATTTTTTTGCAATGTGCAAATTTTGCACATTGGTTAGATAAATCGGAATTTCCGATTTTCCTTTTTACGCATCACTTATTGACAATTTTATTGACAATTTATTGACAAAAGCACTTTATTTCGCAGTTAATTGTCAATAAAGTATTTTGTTCCTCTTTTTTCGCCTTCCTTTTTTATTTCACCAGCTTCTACCAATTGGTTTAATTGATAGCGTAAGGTTCTTTGAGGAATCTCTTTACCTATGCGCTGATGAATCTCACCAAAAGCACTTTTATCAAATCTTGATAAATCTTCTATAATCAAAGCATCTAGTCTATGCGTTGGTATAACCTTTAAATTGGTTTTTCCTTTAAACTCGTGCTTCTTTAAAACGGATGGGTCTATAAAATAGGTGGTTCCTTTTGTCTTTCCTTTACTTTTAACCAGTTTAAATTCTATTAATCTGCCTAACCATAATCGTGTGGCATCCTTTTCAGGAAGCCCAAGAATGGTAGAAAACTCAATAGCGGTTAATGAGGTGGATTGTGCAATAAGTCCTAAACTTATAATTTCTTTAGAACGCAGTTGAAACTCTGCATTTACCTTTTCTATAAACTGAATAACGTGCTTGTTTACTATACGCTTTCGGATGGTTACTTTTACACGATCATCGTTCTCTTCGAGTTCTGGAATAGGTTTACCGCTGGATAATAAGGCTTCATAAATTTTGTCATAACCAGAGCCTTCTTTTTCCATTAGTTTTAAATCGTAAAATACTTTGGCTAGATGTGGATTGCGTTGGATACTTTTATGTAGAATATTGTTAGGCGTTACACCAAGCGGTAACATACCAGGATTATGTATTTCCAAACGGTCTGGAAATAGATTAATAAATACATCACCTCGTGTGGTATATGGTCTGTGTACTAAAGCGTTTGCTATAAGCTCTCTAATTACCGCTTCATCGTAATTAGAAATATTTTTCCTGAAAATACCGTCTGCTATCTCAATACCTTCTTTCCAGTCTGCTACATCATTCATAATGCTAGCAATTAATTCTTTAGGGTTGCTAGAATAATCATCCCAAAGTAATTTATTTACCTTTTGCTCGTGCTCATCGTATTTAATAAACTGAATAGAAGGTGCATATAGTAATTTGGCTCGATGTTCTCTCATTCCAACCCACAATACACCTAGGTTAGTGAGGTATTGCCCTGAGACCATAAAATAATGCTCTAGCAATTCTTGTGGTGTTTTTTCTTTTACAAAACTGCTAATACGTTCTGAATTTTGAACATCCAAATAGAATTGTTCAAGCTTTTGCGGATCGTAATCATTTCTTGAAATTTTTAAAAAGGTATGCGTTTCCCAAACAAAAGCACCTTTGTCTGCTAATAGTCTTGGTAGCTCATCTGGTGGTACAGGTTTACAATCGTCATCTACACGCATATAGTACCTGCCATTAGAGGTAGAGGCTATGGACGACGCATTGCGTTGTATTAATAGCTCTAAAACTTCTGCGCCATTTTCTGTGGTGATGACTTGAGGAATGACACTAACGTTAATGGTTCTGTTTTGCATTTGCTTTTGCAATTTTGCAGCCAGACCATTTGGTATTTTTTGACCTACAGGTGGCGTGTCTTCTCCGTCCTCAATACCAAAAATAAGTTTACCGCCAGTTGCATTTGCAAAACACACGCAGTCTTTAGCGAGCTCTCCCCAATCTGGATTGGTTTTAGTAAGCGCACGTAAGGACTTAATATCAAATTTTTCATTTTCTATCATAGTGTGTTGCTTTTAGTTAAACTTTTACTTCTACCTTACCCGTTAGTAAATCTTGCATTAAGCCTTTCTTAATGTTCTCATATTTTTTCAAGGATTGTTTTTCTTTTTTGATTGAACCTATTAAGGAATCTATTTTCTCGATAATTAGTTTTTGCTCTGTTTTATTTGGTAATGGAAACAAGAATTTTTCAAACTCTCTTTGGTATAAGTGAATAATTGTTGATCCTCCCAAGGTTTTATATAGGTACTTATCGAACTGAGAGGAACTTAGCATATGAAATAAAAAACGGTTTATATAACTACTGTTCTTACAACGCATTAGGAAGATACCACTATTCAAAACTGCTTTATCAGGGCAATTACTTACAAAAGCAAGTTTTCCGATGGTTCCATCTTTAGTAATTAAAAAGTCATCATTTTTTAACTGGATATATTGAGCTTCTGCAAATCTTTCTTCAGAAACGTGGTAGCAATTTCCCCACTTAATTTCACCATCTATGAAATCAGTACCTGTGACCAAAAAAGGACCTTCTTCAATAAACTCATCAGCTCTTAATCCTTGCCACCCTATTCGTCCTTTCAAATATGTGGAATTTTTTATAGATTCGATATCCCAGTCTTTTGGAATTAAACCAATTTCAGAATCTTTATACAAAGCCGGTGCATCATCAAAACTAGGTCTTAACTGTCCTGTTTTTACATCAATACCACGAGTAAATAAATCGTGCATCATTCCTTTTTTGATGGCTTGGTATTTGGTGATGGTATTTTCTGTTTTTTCTATAACTGCATCAATAGTGCTGAGGATTTTTGCTATTTTTTTTTGGTGCCTTACTTCAGGGAACCTTTTTTTCGCTCGTATGATGTCAAAAGTTGAAAGATGTTTTACTGTTGTTGCAGCGGTAACATCGTGCACTTTTTTTAGAAATGGCTGTAAGAAATAATAGAAATAATCAATGTCAATTTTAGCATCTTTTTTCTGATGCAACTTTAGAATTCGTTGATTTAATAAAGCATCAATATTATTCCATTTAGCTACGTGAAAATCGCCGTCCATACCTACTAGAATATCCCCTTTCTTTATTAAGAAAGTATCAGAATAACT
Organism: Algibacter sp. R77976; assembly: GCF_044594645.1. GTDB lineage: Bacteria > Bacteroidota > Bacteroidia > Flavobacteriales > Flavobacteriaceae > Algibacter_B. The sequence goes on along the minus strand of NZ_CP138989.1, from coordinate 290,052 downwards.
TCCAGAGAAATAAGTGCTAATCGACGATTCTAAAATGTCACGAATTCTTATTAATGGTTTTCCTTCTTTATTAGTATTGAATCTTTTTGAATCAAAAGGATAACCAGAGAGTATATTTACTTCGTTACCTATATGTAGTTCTTTCCAATTATTCATATCCCAACTCCATTAAAAATTCGTTTAATTGTTCGGCATCTTTATCTCTACTATTTAAAATAGACTTGATGGTGACATCATATTTAATAAAGAGGTTTTGCACTTTGGTCATATAATCGTTTATAAAGGTTTTTACATAACCCTTGTATTGTAATTGTAAGGTGTTGAGCCAACGTTCTAGTATTAATGCTTTGGCTTCTTCTTCAGATATTTGCATTCGTGCTGCATCAATCAGTTCATCTTTTTTGGCTTCGGCTGCTTTTATATTGCCTTTTAGGTCTCGCAACTCTTTAGCAAGTGCGCTGTGGTTTTCTAACTGGTTATTAATATTAACTTTTAACTGCTCTGCTTTTTTTAATTGTGTGCTTTCTAAGCTATCTATTTTCTGCGTGATGGTTGCAATTTCATTTTTATCGGCATTATCACTTTTCTCTAATATTTTAAGAGCAGACTTTAATTCTTTTAGTTCCTTTTTAAAGGTTCTAATATTGGTGTTTTGTGTTTTTAGTTTAGTCTTTAAACTCTTTACCGTTTCTTTAGATAAGATACCTGTGTCATCTTCATCCTCATAATCTTCATCGTCTGCTGCACTAAATAAACCTTCTAATTCCGCAATACGCGTTTTGTCGTCTTCTATTTGCTCTAATACTTCAGGAAACTGGCTTTGTAAGATGTCTTTTTCAGGAATCAATTCTGGTCCCCAACCGCTGGCGGCTACACTTTTAAAATCAAAGCGCAACTCGTCCCAAAATTGTGCAAAAGCACCACGTAATTCGTGCTCGTCTAAAGCGTTAAAGTGATTTAGATCTTCTATAATGGCAGGCATTACTTTTTTACGCAGTAATGCTGGGTTTTTAGTTTTAGGTAGGTTTTCAAAGTCCTTATGGTATTTGTGCCACCAATCGGTTATATGCGTCTCGTATTCGGCATATTTTTGTTGGACTTCGCCACTAGATTCTATGATGTCTTTGATACTGTCTTTACTGGTTACCACTTTCGCGAAAGCGTAAAAATCAGTTTTATTTGTTTCAAATAAACTGTTGTTGAGTCCAAAAAGTGCCTCTGATTGCTCGTTGAGTGCTTCAACTTCCTCACGAGGAATACCACCATTAAGGTGTGCTTTGACGTTTTGAGGTTCAGGTTCTGGCGAGTTATCTACATACCTACGAATGTTGAGGTTGTAGTCTTCATCTTGTATTTCAGATACAGGCACTAGTCGGCTGTATTTTGGTATTTCAGCTTTAGCATTGTAGGTATTGGTTATTTTTTCAATATCCTCTGGACGTAGCTTGTTTTGATTTTTCCCTTCTTTATATTCTGCATCAGCATTGATAAAAAGGATTTCATTACGAGCCTTAGCATCTTTTTTATTAAATACCATAATACAGGCAGGAATTCCTGTACCGTAAAACAAACCAGATGGTAACCCAATAATGGCTTCTAAAATTCCACGACTAATAAATTTGGCTCTACATTCTTTCTCGTCTCCAGAACGGAAGAGTACACCGTGAGGCATTACTACCGCCATTTTACCATTGTTCTTCAACACGCTTGCCATATGCTGAACGAACATAAAGTCGGCTTTTTTACCGCCTTCAGGCATAAAGGTGTGGAAGCGTTCAGGGTGCTTCATTTCCTTTTTAGAGTAATTTTGAGAAAACGGAGGATTTGCAATTACTCTGTCGAAGGTCATTAGCTTTCCGTCCTCAATATGCTCTGGACTTTTAATCGTGTCTTCATTACGGATATCTGCATTACGGATATCGTGCAGGATCATATTCATCTTACAAATCGCCCACGTCGTACCGCTGTCTTCTTGACCAAAAATTGAGATGTCTCTTGGGTCGCCACCATTTTCTGCAATAAAGTCTTTGGCTTGAATGAGCATACCACCAGAACCAACCGCAGGATCATAAATGCTCATTCCTTGTTTTGGTGCAAGAATTCTGGTCATTAAATTAACCACCTCAAAAGGCGTGTAGAATTCCCCGCCCTTTTTACCAGCACTATCGGCAAAGTATTTGATAAGGAACTCATAAGCGGCACCTAGTAAATCTGGAAATTCAAAATCTTCATCCTTTAGAGGGATGTCGTTAAATTTTTCGATGAATGAAACCCATTTGGCATCATCGATAGTTTTCTTCCCAACCTTGCGGTTGTAATTGATATTTTTAAGGACGTCTTCAAAAACTTCTGGCTTTGCATCTTCAATGGCGTGAAGTGCTTTATTTAAGCCAGAACCTACATTCTTTTTGAGGTGTAAAATACCCTTGAAATCTCGGTTATCTTCATCAGCAACTTTTGCAATTTCCTCTTTCTCCTCATCGGTAAGCGTCCATCGTGCGATAGGAGGAACGTAGAAGTCATATTTTGAAGGGTTGGATAGCTGACGCTTGATAAGGTCAGCACGCATATTATTTTTTTCGTATTCGGCTTTAAGCTTTTTACGTTCTTCTAAAAATTTATCGTTGGCACGTTTTAAAAAGAGCATCCCAAAGATGAACTCTTTATATTCTGAAGCGTCCATTTTGCCACGCAATTCATCGCAGGCTTTGAGTAGGAGGGACTCTAATTTAGGTAATGTTAGTTTTTGTTTTTTCTCGAAGGTCATTTGTTTTTTATCCTTAACGTATGGGTCTAATTGTAACTTTTTCTTATACAATCCCCAAGTGTTTTAATGCATAAAAATCAACGACATTAGTATCTGGTTTTTGAAAGAAAAGTTAAACCCCTAAAGATATAAATTTTGAGGTGACGAACAAGTATTAAAGTTGCAGAATTTTTGAGGCAAAAAAATATTTAAAGTCACTTTTTAGCAAATAAAAACTCCAGCAAAAGGGCTGGAGTTTTATTTAAAATGATAATAGCAAATGAAAAGAATTATTTATTTAATCAAAACAGGTATTCAATTTAGAATGATGACATAGCTGTGAAATCTGCTGGTGTTTTTATTTTGGCAAATGCTTTTCTGTTTTTTCCTCCACTAATTTCACAAGAAATCTCATCTCCATTTATTTCGCCTTTGAATTTACATTTACCAACACTAGAAGATAATGAATATTTGTTTTTCTTAACTGAAAGAGCTCCTTTTTGATAAATTAAGAATTCCCCTCTTCTAATATTTGGAAATAAGTTAGGTTTTTTTAAAATAACTGCTTCTATTTTTCCTTTATCATTTGATTTAATCCTAATTACTTCGAGTGCGTAGGGTTCATACTTCATCATAAATGAATAAATGTTTTCATTTAGCTTTGAAACTGCTGCGTAAAAAGCACTTTTTTTGTCATAGTAGGTTTTAAATAAGTTTGAACTGGCTTTATTTGCTCTTTGGTCAGTTATTTCAATATTTTGAGGAGAATTAAATATTGCATCAATTGCTATTGAATAATTAATAACACAAGAAAAGCCTTTGTTGTCGCCATTTTCTTTAACTCCAAGGTGTTTAAAGTTAATATCAGTAATGTAAAAAATGATATTTGAAGCGTTTGGAGAACTAGAGTGTTCGGTATCATTCGAAATGTTATATCTATTCATTGACTGAATAGATTTTTTTATTCCTGCATCTATAGCTCTTATATTGTCGTTTCTACAATCATTACATGTTAAATGTTTTTTAGTTGAAAACTTAGTAGTACTGCTTTCAAAAATAGGAACATTATCTGCTTGGTAGTACAAAGTTGATAATTCTTCTTCTGGAATATCTGCATTTTTCCAATCGCCTTGAGAAATATATGATGCTAGCTTATTGGCATTATCTCGTTTCTTTTGCTCAGCCATTTGTGGAGAAATATAATTAGATGATACAGTTTTAAAATTTTTATTTCTAAAACTGGTAGCTCTCCAGCCATTATCTGTTTGTTCAAAATTTAACGTACCATTAGATACAATTCGGTTTCCTTTTTCTATAAGTTTTTTTGCTCCCGCTAAAGCAGCTTCATACCCATCTGAACCTTTTAGTGAATAGGAAAAATCATCAACAAACTTGTTTGACCATGCAGAACCAAATTGAGAAGCATTAATATAAATATTCTCTTTTGTTTCAAAGATTAGTTCATATTCAATTTCATATATTTTCTGACCAAAAACATCTTTTTTAATGCCATTTTTTTTAGAGACTCCAACGAATTCTAGTGCAGGTCTTTTTTGAGTTAAATAATCGGAAAAGAAATTATCTAATGCAGATTGACTTACCGAAGTTGAGGTTTCTTGATTCACCTCATTACCTACAAATTCTTCTTTTTCCATTTTTAGAACATCGCTCATAGCATAAACAAATAAAGAGCCATCAGCGGTTTTAATTTTTAAATTTTTTGAAGGATTCATTTCGGTAATAGTGCCTTTTATAATGCTACCGTTTTTGAGATGCACAACATCGCGCATGTTTTGAGCGATAATAGTTGTGGAAAATAGCAAGCAGAAGACGAATAAAATTTTTTTCATTTTTTTAGTTTGAAATTTTTGAAAAAGAAAGACTTTGTTTGGTAGCTATTCTTTAATTATTTTTTTTGTTACCGTTCCCTTATCTGTTTGTAGTTTTAGAAAATAAATGCCGTTAGATATATCTTGAACATCAACTATATTATTAGAAAAAGAAGCATTTACTTTTTGTCCATGAAGGTTGTAGAGTTCTGCTTTTGTGATTGGGTTATTAGTTTTAATGTTTATGTAATCTGTTGTTGGGTTTGGGTATATTTTGACTTTTGCAAATTCAAAATTTCCAATACTGAGTGTACAATTACCATCAATTATATCTTGCATTGTTGGATTATACTCATTGTCTGATACAAAATATTCATTACTTGTTACTTGGCCATTTGTTATGAGCTGAGAAATTGAACAAAAGTTTGAGAATTCAGGATTATTTACTATCGCAAAAAAATCACCTAAAATTTCGAGGTTGCCTAATCCTTCAATTGAGTTAAGGTTAGGATTATCAATAATTTGTAAAAAACCATTAACAGACAATAGGCTACTTAATCCATCAATCATAGTTAAAGAAGAATTATTTTGAATTGCCAAATTTTGACCTACAGATTCCAATGTGTTCAATCCGTTTATTAATGTCAGCCCTACATTATCATAAATTTGTAATGAACCTCCGATAGAATTTAAAGTATTAAAGCCATTTATGGATTGTAAGGAAACACTATTTAATACATTAAATTGCTCACCAACATAAGAAAGGTTATTAAAACCTGTTAGCGAATTAAGACTTGTGTTTCCATTAAATTGCATAAATCCATCGACAGTTAAAAGGTTGTCAAATCCATTTAATGAAGTTAAAGAGATGTTTTCTAGAATATTTATATCTAAACTTAAATTTGTAACGGAACTAAATCCATCAATAGTAGTTAAAGAACTATTGTTTGCAATATATACCCCATTTACTGAACTAAGAGTATTTATCCCACCTATATAATTAAGAGCGTTATTATTAACTATAAGTAAACGTTTTACAGATGTAATATTCTCTAAACCATTTATTGATGAAATTGCAGAATTATAAACAATTAGCAAATCTCCGCCTGTTTTTGTTAACTCACTTAATCCAGTTAAATCCTGAATATTTCCTGTTTCTCCATCATTGATATCTAAATATCCTGTGATTTCTGTATAAGTAAAATCATCTACTTCTGCTTGAGTGGTAATTCGCAAATTCCCGCCATATATACCATTTCCATTATCTCCAGGTGCAACAAAACACGTAGTGTTATTTTGAATTTCAGTATATGTTGGATTATACCCATTATGTTCTATGAAATATTCGTTATTTATTACTTGCCCATTAGTTATTAATTGCATAACAGCACAAAGATTTGTTAATGAAAAATTTTGATAATCATAACTATTGCTTGATGCTGTTCTTCCGATTTGTAAGTTTCCACCTAGAGTTACAATATTTTCTAATCCATCAAGAGATTCTAAAGATTCACAACCTTCTATTGTCAAATCTCCTCCAATTGAAGTTATATTATTCAATGAGTTTAAAGAAATAAGTGAGGTGTTTCCAACAAAGCCAGAAATATGGCCAATATGTAAATTAGAGCCTATATTGTTTAGGTTTTCAAATCCGTTTAAATTTAGAAGACTAATATTACTATGTATTTTTAATGACCCTCCAATTGAACTAACATTATTAAGAACACTTAAACTAGTAAGTATGTCATTCTTTGATATTTCTAAATCTCCACTAAAACTAGTTATATTATTTAAACCCTCTAAAGAGGTAAGAGCATCATTATCAAATATTATGAAATTTAAACCAATAAGGTTCAGGTTGTTTAATCCTGTTAGTGAAGTAAGAGAAATATTGTCATTAATTCTAAATTCATCAATAGGATTACTGCTACCGATTGACGTTAATGATTCAATTCCTTCAAACGAAGTAAGGGAATTATTGTTTGAGATTGTAAACGATCCTTGTATAGAACTTAAGTTATCTAACCCATTTAGAGAAATTAATGATTGATTAGAAGCTATTAGAATTCCTCCTCCAAAAAAACCAACTCCATCTACTGAAGTTAAATTATTTAAACCTTCAACTGAAGTTAATACATAATTGTTTTCAATATGTAAATTGGCATTTAAAGTAGTAATCCCTTGTAAACCATCTAAAGAAACAAGAGATTCATTTCCATTTATTATAATGTTGCTTTCTAAGGATGTAATATTGCTTAAACTACTTATTGAAGTTAAAGCATTATTATTGAGAATATTTATTCCAACACCTTCTCCAAAAACATCAACACTTCCTCCAACCGAAGTTAAATTTTCAAGTCCATTTAGAGAAACTAAACTGCTATTACCATCAACTAGTAAACCATCACCAATAGTTGTTAAAGAAATTAATCCATTTAAATTTGTTATTCCACCGTTGGTTGTTTCTGAAATTGTTAATTGCCCTGTAACTTCTGTAAAATTAAAACTATCAATTTCAGATTGTGTAGTTAAAGTTAAATCTCCTGTGTGTACCTGAGCCGATACGAGGAGTGTACAAAAGAATGCTAGAGCATATAGTAATATTTTTTTCATCTTAACAAGATTTAGGTTTACCTTGCCAAAATGCAACATTCAAAAACTAATAAAAAATTATAGTGATAATCGTATCTTTTCTAGTGAAAATTGATTTCGCTAGTAGTAAAAATGTTCTAACCGAGATTTTACTTCCTCCTTGTATGTGTTTTTTATGGTGAATTCTTGGTTTTGGATGCAAAGTCTTGAGCCGTTAATACGACCTTTTAATATATCTGGAGAAATATTTACAATGTAGCTTTCGTTGATTCTTACAAAATGATAAGGCAAGGTTTTTTGAATATCTCTAAGAGAAGTTTTTAAGAAAAAATACTCGCCATTTATAGTTTTAAACCATAAATAATTAGCTCTTAGGGTTTCGGTTTCTTCATTTTCATTTATAAATGGTTTTACTGTAAAAAACACAATGTCTTTATATTTTACAGGTATTCTTGTCACGCTATTTTTATCGAATTCTTTTATGTCATCCAGATAGCCAATAAGTCCCATAACACCTTCTTTCTTCAAATGAGTTTTTTCAGATTGCTTTTGTAAAACAGTTTGAATGGAACGAATTAACCGCTTTTCATCTAGATGTGGTTTGGTTTGTATAACAATTGGTTCTTCTTTAGTAAGGTTAATGTCCTTTTTAGGAATAAAGTCATCATGTTTGGTTTGTAGGCTCTCGTAAAAAGTTTGGTCGTCATCCAAATCAGTTACATAAATAAAAGGAATGTTGTATTCCCTCTTTAATAAATCTCCTAGGTAAATGCCATTATGTTCGCCTTGCAAATCAATATCCAGTAGCACCAAATCTGGTCTTTTTTTGTTAATGTTTCCAACAGCTTCTTCTACACTAGGTGAGTAATCATCAACTGAATAGTGATGCGCTTTCAAAATCATTTTAAGACGTTTGTAAATCAACGATTTGTCTTCAACAACTAGTATGTGAGCTTTTGTCTTCATGTTATGTAGCAGTTTTTGGGAGTGTTATGTTCATGGTTACTCCATTGGTTCCATCTATTTCAAAAGTTCCTCCGTATTCTTTAGTTAATAGTTGTATGGTTTCTAAACCAAAGGAATCTAACTCATTTATATCAAAATCTTTTGATAAGCCTTTACCATTATCTTTAAGTGATAGCTTATATATATTATCTAGAGAGGTTAAGACGATATTTATTGTCCCTTCTTTTTGGTCATCAAAAGCATATTTATACGAGTTAGTAACAAACTCATTTACGATTAGCCCAATAGGAAAAGAGGTGTTGGCTAATAGCGTTTCTTTTTCATTAGTTGTGTTAGTAATAGTTATACTGTCCTTCTCATAGGCTTGTTTAACATTTTTAACCAATGTATCGATATAATTTTTAGCCTGTACAGTCGTAATATCGTCTTTTTTAAAGAGTTGTTTGTGCACTTCAAACATACTGCGCATGCGGTTTTGTAATTCGTTAAGTTTGTTTTGGTAGGCTTTGTCTTCAAAACGACCTTTAGCAAGATTGATAAATAAATCTATAAACGAAAGATTGTTTTTCATACGATGATGCAACTCCTTTTGCAAAGTCTCTACTATGTTTTTTTGTTGTTCTATTTCGTCCTTTTGGTTGCTGATGATTTGTTTGGCTTTAGTTTCAGCTTTGTAGCGTCTCCAGATAAAGAATGCAGAAACACCCAAGAGTAATATTCCCAACCCTAATATCCAGTTTCGGGTATTGGCTTTTTGGGTTAATAATGCTTGCTCTGTGTTATCGGCTTTGAGTTGGAGGTTTTCTTTTTCTTTTTTTTCAGTTTGATATTTGGTCTCGAGCTCTAATATTTTGGTTGAGCGTTCTAATGAAAATAATGAATCCTCTATTTCTTTACCATGAACGTAATTATCATACGCTTCTTCATATCTGTTTTGATCTGCATATATAGTAGCTGTTAACATTAAAGCTTTTGATTTTTCATACATAAAGTCATCACTTTCAAGTTCTTTTAAGCTTTGTTTCAATAGTTGCTCCGCCAATCTGTGATTTTTATCAAGATATTCTAATTCTGCTATATCCGTTAAAACTCCTGCTGTCCCATATTCATATCCAATACTCTTACCTAAAGAGTAAGATTTGTTAAGATAATATCTGGCAGAGTCTAATATCTTTTGGTTTAAAAAATTTCTCCCAAGATTATATTGAGCAATACAAGTATTCTTTTTTGAACCAATTGCCTTATAGTTCATTATTGCTTTATGGTGAAGTTCATTACTCTTTTCATAGTTTCCGTCTCTTAATGCATATAATCCAGCTAAATTTGCATACTGAACACCCATCCCTCTTTTATCATTAAGTTTTTGGAATATCTTCAAAGATTTAAAATACTTTTCTTCAGCTTCGTCGTAGAACTCTTGTTCGTCGTATATAACCCCTAACATTCCATTGGCTCTTGCTACTTGCCTGTCATTGTTAGATTTATTTGCATAATCAATAGCTTTTATTAAATAATCAACAGCTTTCGAATTATTACTCATTTCACTTTCGTAAACTCCTAAACTATAGTAGCAATAAAAGAGCCTGGAATAATTGTTAATTGCTATACTCATTTTTATTGATTTATTAATGTAATGCTTTGATGAGTCTTTTTGTCCCAGTTCATGAAATACTTGACCAATATTTCCAATTACATTTGATACCTTTTCTTTATCCTTTAATTTATTATAAAGTTTTAATGATTTCTTATAATAAAGCAAAGAAGAATCGTTTTCAGAAATCTTATAAAAATATAATCCTTTGCAAAATAGCCCTTCTGCTAAATACGCTTTATTATTTTCCTTTTTTGATATGGATACTATTGAATCTGAATAAATACCGTATTTGTGAATATTACTATTTTTATATATATCCGTTATTTTTTTTAGTAATTTTAGTTTTGCCGTCTTGTTTTTTTCTTCAGTAAAATCTTTTTCCAACTCATTAATGTTTTCGTTTTGTCCCAAAACAGAAAAATTCATCGTTAAAAGACTTATTAGAAAAAGAAAATATAGCTTCATACTCAATAATTTAATCCTTAAATATAAATGTTAAAATTTTAACATTCAAAAGAAATCAATGGTTATTTCTCACAAATCAATTATCACTAATTTATAGTGTTTTTTCACTCGAAAAAATTAGATTTTCACAGTTTTAAGTTTATTTTTTACGTGGTTTTGAACCGTAAAATGATTGATTGTTTTGATTGTGGTGTAAAAAATAAATGAACTCCAAAGGAATGATTAGTAATATAATTGTATTTGAATGGTAGATTTTACCTTTCTAATCCAAGATCTCGATTTTTGGTTCTGGAAGATTTTAACTCTTGAGTTCTTGATTTTACTTTTTCTTGGCTATAAGTCCGCTCCCCATCTTTGAGCCCTTGAATATAATCATTGGTGGAAGTGGTATTTAAGATGTTCTCTAAAAGCTCTGGCTTATGTTCTTTCAAAAGATAACCATCATTAAATCCTTTAATGTATTTTTCTGTATTCATTAGAACGATGATTTAGTATGTGATTTTAAATAGTCCAAGATAGAGTCGTAGTCATACAGAATGATTTTCTTTTGTGGCTGAGAAAAAGTAATCTGCCCTTCATCTCTTAATTTTTGAAGTGTGGTTTTACTTTTAATATTGAGAACCTCCATAGCACGTTCAGGTGATATCCACTTGTCGTGTGTGATATTTTGCTTTTCTTTTAAGCGTTCTACAACATCTTCGATGAGCTTATAAAAGGCTTCATCTTGTAAACAAATTACTTCCATGTGTTAAAGATAAAAAATTCTGTTAATTGATAACGGCATCAAGTGCATCATCTGCATCCTTATTTATGAAGTTAGCTTGATAGCCAATCGTTGTTTTTAAATCCGTGTGACGGTAGAGCTTTTGTAACATCAAAGGATTAATCTTATCGCCAGCAATGTTACCGAAGGTATGTCTAGCAATGTGATTTGATAGGTTTTTATCAATCTCACATTGTGATGCGATACGCTTTAAGTATTTATTAAAAAGACTGGTGGCGTTTCGTGCTTTTACAAAAACGTCCTCTGGGTCTTTTTGATTTGCTTTCTTGAGGAACGGAAAAACAAAATCATTTTTAGATTGTTTATCATTCATATAATGATCTATGATAGTTTGAGCTTTGTCTGGAATTTTAAGGCTAACTGTTTTATCGTTTTTGTTCATGACGTACATAAGTCGGTCATCAACAAAATCTGACCATTTCATCATAAGAACATCAGAAATTCTTATTCCTGCAAAGTAGTAGGAGAAAAGCCAAACGTTTCTTGTATGCCAAATAGTGCTATCAATTTCTGCTTCAAGGTTTTCTATTTTGGTTACTTCTTCCTTGCTTAACCCAATCTTGAGACTACTTTTTATTCTAATTTTTTCCTTATCACCAGCAAAGGGATAAAACTTCTCATTGGCTATTCCCTCTTTGATAGCATTGTTATAGAGTGTTCGGATAAAAATTAATTGATTCGTGAGTGTTCTCTCCTTATGATTAAGGTAGGTGCTACAGAATGATTTAAACTTATTAATAAATGCCATATCTACATCTGAAAAGTAGAGCGTCTCATCTTTTTCAAAGCTCTTTATTCCAAGCATAATTGAGGTCTTCGGGTTCATGCCTTTTTTGTGACGAGACTTTCTACGCTCTTTAATACCTTCAATTATAATTTGTTTTGAACCAGTTTCGCTGAGATTCATGAATTCCTTAATGTTGTATAGGATTGAAAGCTCTGACCGAGCAACTGAAAAAGTGCCTTTATCATATTTGGTTTTTACTCGTTGTGCACCATGCTGAAAGAATGATACATTCTTGCCTTTTCGTTTTACTTTCTTCTGTATTTGTTTCGTTGAAACCATCTCATTATTTGATGTGGCTTCAAGGAGCGTATCGTCTGCTTCAGCGAGTTTCTTTAAAAGATAGTTGTTAAGCCTTGCCGAGTTGGGGTGTGATTTTTTTACCTTACATAAAATAGGATCCCAATCTTTCTCTAAGATATATTTTCCCGTGAATATATATCTTGGTTTACGGTCTTTGGTAATACGCAGAGCAATAGGGTATTTTTCATCTTTCTTTTTATAGTGCTTCCAAAGTAGTATCTTTACAGTTGCCATATTATATAGGTGTTTTGGAACTATAAATATAAGCAAAGGTTTTGAGTTAGTGTAAAACATTTGTAAAACATTTAGTGGTTTTATATGGTTTTAAGTGATTTGGTAAAATAGTTAGTTTACTGATAATTAGAAATATAAATACATTTTAGACCATATAAAACCATAAAGCATAAGGCTCATAACCCGAAGGTCACTGGTTCGAGTCCAGTTCCCGCTACTAAGCAAAGAGTAATCAGAAATGGTTACTCTTTTTTTATGTTCTTAATATTCTTGGGGTATAGCCCTAATAGTTATTGGAGAGCAAAACCTCAATATTTTCAAAGTAGCCACTTTTAAATAATTTTATATTGGGAATAGATATATTTTTATTCATTTGTATATTTTGTATACAAAATACTGTATATTTGGAGTAGGAAATGTTTAGAGGCAGCGTCTATTTTATTAAACTCAAAAAATAATGTATTGGAGATACAGCATCAAGATTTAAGTTATGAAATATATAGGGAGTTAAAAAGAATGATTTTAACTAACGAAATCGAACCTAAAACAAAATTAAAGCAAGAGCAAATTGCAAAAATGTTTGGGGTTAGTAGAATGCCTTTACATAGAGCTTTTCAAATGTTAGAGAATGAAATGTTGATTGAAAGTATTCCTAGGCGTGGCTTTTTTGTGACTGAAATAAATAAAACAATACTTTACGATTCTTTTGAATGCAGGATGGCACTTGAAGGCATAGCAGTAAAGCGAGCGGCTAAAAATATTACAGATAAAGAATTAAAGTATTTAAAATCGCTTTTTGAAGAATTTATTGAAGTTGATGAAATTAGCGTTTCTAAGTATACCGATTCAGATCAAAAATTCCATCATAAGATAATGGAAATTAGTGGTAATCTAATTTTAAATAAACTGGAGTTATTGGGTAATAATACGATACGAACATTTCGTGGCGGACTTTTACGATCTCCAAATGAAACTTTACCAGAACATTTTGCAATAATAGCAGCACTCGAAAACCGAAACGGAGAATTAGCGGAGGAGTTAGTTCGAGAACATACGCAAAAATCAATGGATACCTTGAAAAATATAACATAATAAACTAAAATAAATGAAACGTACCCTAATTCCAGCAAGATTCTCATTAGTGTTTAGTACATTTTTATTAACCCTATTACTTTATGTAGATAGAGCTTGTATCTCCGCAGCAAAGAGTGATATTTCGAATGATTTAGGGTTTAGTATGACTGATTTTGGTTGGATAATGGCAATTTTTACATTAGGTTATGCGTTATTTCAAACACCTGCAGGTAAATTGGCAGATAAATATGGCGCAAGAGGTGCTATAGCTAGTATTGTTGCTATTTGGTCTGTACTCACAGCATTTACTGGTGCGGCATGGAATTATACTTCTATGTTAATTATAAGATTTCTTTTTGGTGCAGGAGAAGCTGGTGCTTTTCCAGCGCTCTCTAAAGTAGTTTATAATTGGTTTCCTATAGGAGAAAGAGGTATTGTTCAGGGTATTAATTTTTCAGGTTCAAGGTTAGGAGCAGCCTTTGCTATGCCTTTAGTTGCTTGGATGCTTAATGAAATAGGTTGGCGACAAACTTTTGTTGTGTTTGGAGTGTTCGGTATTTTATATGGCGCATTGTGGTATGTGTTTTTTAGGAACAAACCCGAAAATTCAAAATATATCTCATCAAAGGAGTTGAAGTATATAAAGGAAAATAGGCAGCAGCCTTCAGAAGAAATTAAATCATCATTGCCTTTTTCTAAACTCATACAATCTACAACCATGTGGAAAACAATGTTACAATATATCTGTAGTAACTTTACTTTTTATTTTTCATTAACATGGATGTTTCCATATATTCAAGAGCGATTTGATCTTGGATTAGTTGAGGCTGGATTTTACACGTCTATTCCACTAATTGGAGGCGCCATTGGTAACTGGGTGTCTGGATTTATTGTAGATGCTGTTTATAGAAAAGGCAATTGGAAATTGTCTCGTCGTTTACCAGCAATTATTGGGTTTTTGTTGTCTGCTATAGGAATGATTATGGTAACTCAAGTTTCTTCACCGGTAATGTCTATTGCTTTTATGACAATGGCAGTTTTTGGTGCAGATATGACGCTTAGTCCTTCTTGGGCATTTTGTATTGATGTTGGTCAAGAACATGCAGGTGTAACATCTGGTACCATGAATATGGCAGGAAATTTAGGAGCCTTTATTACCATAATAGCTTTTCCTTACTTTTTTGAATGGACAGGTAGTTACGAACCCTTTTTTATAACATGTGCCGTATTAAGCCTTATTGCTATATTGGTTTGGTTTACTATGGATCCAGAAAAAACAATTGTAAATAATAATTAACAAATAAATATTAATAATGAATTTAGCATTAAATACCTTAGTTTACGAAGTAGGCGATAAGGGGCCAGAAGAATCATTACGAAGTGCAGCCAAATTTGGTTTTAAATATATTGAGTATGCAGGCATAAGAAAAGGGAATCCTTTAACCATGACAGCAGAACAAAAGAAAGAAGTCGTTCGTATAGCCAAAGGAGAGGGACTTGTAAATACACAAATGCTTTTGGTTGCAACTAAAGATACTGCTCATCCAGATTTTAGAAAAAGAGATGCTGTGTTCGATTATATGAAAGCATGTGCCGAATTCCAAAAAGAATTAGGCGGAAGACAGTTGTTAGTTTGTTGGGGAGGTGGCTTATACGAATTAGGTACCAGCCCATATAAATCATGGGGATATATGGTTGAAAATGTAGGTAGATTTGCTGAGTATTGTCAAAAAGAAGACATGCTGGTAGGTATAGAGTTAGATCCTCACGTCTATTTTATATGCAATAATACCTACAAATTAGCTCAAGCTATGGAAGATATAAATATGCCTAATTTATATCCAAATGTTGATGTTGGTCATTTAGCTATAACAAGAGAAGAACCTAATCAATTAGAAAAATTTAAAGAAAGACTGTTACATGTGCATCTAAGTGAAACCGAATCTTTCGATCATACTAACAGTATTTTAGGTACTGGAGTTGTAGACTTTAAGGCTTACGTTGATAAGGTGATTGAATTAGGGATAGAAGAAAATTGTGCTAAACTAGGAGAACCATGTGTTGCAGGAATAGAAATGGGAAGTGAAGCTAGTGGCGGATTTGTTGAGAATCCAGATATGTGGGTAGAAGAGAGTCTTAAATATTTAGGTAAAATTCTTCCGGAATTAACCTTGAGATAATTTTTTAAATCAATAATATATTTAACATAAAATAAAATGAAAGTAGCTATAGATTGTGATGATGCTGCAGTAAATCTTAAAAAGGTATTGGTAGATCATTTAAAAGCAAAAGGAGTTGATGTAACCGACTTAGGTTACGGTAACTCTAAAGAAGGGTCTCTGTATCCAGAAATTGGATACAATTTGGCTGTAAAACTAAAAGAAAAAGAATTTGATAGAGGTATTCTTATTTGTGGTACAGGTTTAGGTATGGCTATGATTGCAAATAAGGTTGAAGGTATTTTTGCAGGAACTTGCCATGATGTATTCTCTGCTGAAAGAATTAGAAAAAGTAACGATGCTCAAATTATTACAATGGGAGAACGCGTTATTGGTCCTGAGTTAGCTAAAACTGTAATTGATGCTTGGTTAACATCAGAATTTCAAGGAGGAGGTTCTACCTCTAAAGTTCAGCAAATGCGAGATCTTGAAAAGGATTCGTTTCACCCGTAAAATAGGGATTAGTCAAAAAAATTAATAGCCGATTTAAAAAACTTGGTTTTAAATATAAAAACAACATTATGCAAAAGTTTATAAACGATCCGTCTAAAGTAGTAGATGAAATGCTAGAAGCTTATTTAGAAGCGCATTCAGATTTGGTTAGTCCAACCGAAAATGAGCGTGTTATAAAATATAAAAATGCTCCAATTCAAGGTAAAGTAGCCATTGTTACAGGTGGCGGATCGGGGCATAAACCCGCATTTGTAGGTTATGTGGGGCGTAATATGGTAGATGCCGTAGCTTGCGGAAAACTTTTTTCATCTCCTCCAGCACAAATGTTTTACGACGCAGCCAAGGCTGCCGATGCAGGTAAGGGAGTCGCTATTCTTTATGGGAATTACGCTGGAGATAACATGAATGTAGCAATGGCGATAGAAGAACTCGAAGACGAAGGTATTCAAGTTAAAACTGTAGTAGCCAATGATGATGTTCCTTCTGCACCAAAAGGTGAAGAAGATAGACGTAGAGGAGTCGCAGGAGAAGTTTTTATGTGGAAAGTTGGTGGGGCTAAAGCAGCTATGGGGGCATCTTTAGATGAGGTCATTGCAGCCTCTCAAAAAGCAATTAATAATACACGTAGTATGGGAGTTGGGTTAAGCCCATGTACAATACCCGAAGTAGGGCATTCAAATTTCAAGATTCCAGAAGGTAAAATGGAAATAGGAATAGGGCACCATGGAGAACCAGGTATTGAAGTTGTAGATTTAGAACCTGCAGCAAAAGTTGCAGAAAGAATGTGTCATGTGGTTATTCCCGATTTACCTTTTGAGAGTGGAGATGAAGTTGCTATTCTTGTCTCTGGGCTAGGTTCTACTCCCGCTATAGAACTGTATATATTATTTAACGACGTAAAACGCATATTAAAAGAAAAAGGCATTAGTGTTTATATTAGTTATGTAGGTAATTATTTTACTTCTTTAGAAATGTCTGGGGCAACTCTTACTTTAATGAAACTTGATGATGAGTTAAAAGAATGTATGGATTTTGAATGTGATTCTGTAGGCATGCGTCAATTTCAAAGAACAACATAAATAGTATTAAATAAATCAATTGGTTTTTGTTGAAAAAAATTGAAGCTGAAAATAATATAAAATGAATAAATTTAAAAATACAGATGGCGCTCTAATTGTAGATAAAATAATTTTAGCCATTCAAGAAAATAAACAGTATTTAAGCGATATTGATGGATTAATTGGTGATGGAGACCATGGAATTAATATGAATAAAGGGTTTACTATGTGTCGTGAATCTTTAGACGAAACATCAGGTAATTTGGCATATGGCTTAAAAGTGCTTTCTAAAATTTTAATACTAAAAATTGGCGGGTCAATGGGACCCCTTTATGGTAAATTTTTTAAAGCAATGGCACTATCCCTTGATAAAAAAGAAGAAATAGATATAAACGATTTTGGTGAAGCATTAGAATCTGGTTATCAAGCAATCACTTCTATTTCACCAGCAAAAACAGGAGACAAAACTTTAATTGATACGCTTGTGCCAGCTATTACTGCATATAATATATCTAGAAATGAAGGACAATCGTTTGAAAATGCAATTGAAGCAATGAAAGCCGCAGCAATAGAGGGGCGAGATTCAACAAAAGATATGGTTGCTAAATTAGGTCGCGCTAGTCGATTAGGAGAGCGTTCTCGAGGTGTATTGGATGCAGGGGCCACATCATGTTGTCTTATTCTGGAGGCCATGGGTAATGGTGCTAAAGAGCTACTAAACAAATCTTGATTTTAAGGTATTCACTAAAAATCTACAATAGAATTAATTAAATAACATTTTTTAAAGAACATAAAATGAAACAAGGCGTTATAATAGGCTTTCTTGGAAAAACCCAAGATCGTTTTTCAGAATATCAGAGTCCGGCAAGTACAAGAGAAAAATTGGAAATCGTATCTAAGATTGATGGTTTTGATGGTGTAGAGATGGTGTATCCATACGAAAACGGCACACCCGAAGAAACCCTTAAATTAATGAAGGAATTTCAATTAAACTTTGGAGCCATAAACGTAAATATAAAAAAGGAGACCGAATGGGTAGCAGGAGCTTTGAGTCGTCCAGATAAGGCTATTCGAGACCGTGCGGTTGCCATGATTAAAAAGGCTAAAGATTTTGCAAAAGCTGTTGGCGCACCTCATGTAACATGTTGCCCGCTTTCAGATGGCTATGATTTACTTTTTCAGATAGACTATAAAAAAGCTTGGAATTCAATGGTAGAAACCATTGGTGAAGCTTCTGATTATTTACCTGAAATACCTCTTTTTGTTGAGCCTAAATACTCCGAAACTCGAGTTCATTGTCAGTTAGATTCTACGGCAAAAGCTTTGCTATTGCTTAAAGAAGTTGGTAATAAAAATACCGGCATTACATTGGATTTCGGTCACTCACTTCAAAGTGCAGAAAACCCTGCTCAATCTCTTGTTACTATTTATGAAAGTGGATTTGATGCGTATATACATACTAATGATAATGATTCGAAAGCAGATTGGGATTTACTTGGTGCAAGTCGTCATTTTCTTCACTATGTAGAATTAATGTTTTGGGCACAACAGTATAATTACGATAAGTACTTTACAACAGATGCCTCACCTCGAATTTTTGATATTTTAGATTTTTTCAACCGTCATTCAGAAATAACTTTAGGAGCTTATAATTTGGCAAAATCTCTTAACGCTGAAGAAATTTTACAAATGATGAAAAATGAAGATTTTAATGGTTTAATGAAACTTGTAAACAAAGGTATTTATAGAATTTAGAAAATTTTTAATAGACACTTAAGGTTTTTATTGGAAAACCCGAATATCAATAGTTAGAGTTATGTTTCAGTTACTCTACTAAGATTAAAATTTTATAAAAAAACGGTTTAGGTTTTTGTCTAAACCTTTTTTTTATGTTTATATTTTTAAAAAAACCTTTATTTAAACGAAAGTACAGATAATTTGGTAGTAAAGTGACCATTTATCTAACACCAAATTTATACTAGCAACAACGGCTTTTTCAAGCGGTAAATGCTTGTGCATTTCGTTCAAAGATTCCATAAATGTCCGACTGAAATAATTGATACTAATTTCATAAAATGTCTAGATAGTAAGATCAAAGTACTGCATTTGGTAAGTTTTATCGATACTGCAAAAGGTATTATAGAGCTTATTTAAAAGTGATTTAATCCCTATGTAGAAAATACCGCGTTTTACTAAAGTCTTAACTATCATAGCGATGCTGAAAATGAAACTAATAAAATATTGATTAACGAGAATGAAATGTCGATTGAGACAGACCTATAAAAAAACGAAATAAAAACGTTATTAAACTAAGCAGAAAAAAGATTAATATAAAGGTTTTAGTATGTTTCTGTACAATTATAATCTATACTTATAACCTCTAGGTTTAACCAATTAAAGTCACCATCTTTTAATTTCCAAGTAATTTTGCATTGAGAGGGAATTTTTATATCATGAAATACTTTGTAATCATTTATTGTAATAAGCCATTTTTCTGATTGAGAATTTTTATTATTACTGTAATATCGCATTGTTTCAAATGAAATAAAATCTCCTTTATTATTGAATGAAAAAACACCAGAAACCGATTGATTTTTATAAGTAAAAGTTGCTTTAGTAGAACTAGCATTTATAGTTTTCCAACTCAAATATTTATTTAAAGTAGCAGAGGGAAACCAACATATTTCAGCCAAATATCTAAGCATTGCACTAGAGTTTATTTCAGGATTATCATATTCTTTAACTACAGGAACAAGTCCGGCAAATTTAATGAGCATTTCTCCTTTATTATTTTTAAACTTATCTCTACCCAATAAATTAATTAAAGGCATTGCAAAAACTTTTGTTTGCCATACAAAAGAAGGGGTTATAGTATTAAAGTATTGCGTTGCTTTAAAAGGCATCCATTTACTATTTTGTTTAGTTCGTAAGGTTCCTAATTGTTTTAATCGTACGGTTTTTACTATTGGTTTTCCTATAATACGTGAATTAATCATCCATTTTTGTACAATTTCAGGTAAATAAGCAATATCTTTTTTTGAAATTATTGTAGGATTATCAGTTTTTGTATTCTGCAGTATTTGATTTGATTCCCTTTCAACCATAGTATTAAACCTATATGTCGCAATAGCAACTATACCTACTAAAAAAATAACAATATTAGGAATTGTACCAAATCGAGCATCTTGCCAGGTTAGAATAATTAGAATTTGAGATACTAATACGCCAACAAAGCCAAGATAAAACCATTTTTTACCATTTAGAAATTGTATTACCACAACCATAAACATAATAAAAGTAACTAGCCATATTGAGCCTACAGGTTTTGAAACACCCACTAATTGTTTACTAATATCGGTTTCAAAAAAAGCTTTTGTATAGCCAAGTAAGTGAATAAGGCCATGGATTATAACAAGTATTGTAAATACATATTTCATTTATCTTATTATGCTTTAAGCTAAGTTATTTTATTTATACGTTACTAATTATGATGTAGGTCAGTTACATTTTGGTTTTTAATTCTAGAAATGTAATTTCTGGACGCATACCAATTCTAGCAGGAAATCCTAACCAACCTAAACCTCTATTTACATATAAAAATTGTTTGTTGTGTTTATACAAACCTGCCCAATGTTTAAACTTATATTTTATAGGACTCCATTGAAATTTTTTATATTGAAAAGCAGCTTGCATACCATGTGTGTGGCCTGCAAGTGTTAATGTAATATCTGTCTTGTCTTTTACTTCTTCTTCCCAATGTGTAGGATCGTGAGATAATAGAATTTTAAATTGAATATTAGCAACTTGTTTTAAGGATAATTGTAAATCCCCATATTGTTTAAATGGAGGGTTTCCCCAATTTTCGACACCAATTATGGCAATACTCTCGTTATTAGTTTTTAAAATTCCAGATTCATTTAATAATAATTCAAAATCAATATCCTTATAAAACTGCTTGATTTTGTTTATGTTTTCTTCTTTTTCTTCAGCAGTATTCCATTGGCTATAATCGCCATAATCATGGTTTCCTAAAACAGCATATTTACCTTTTTTTGCAGTTAGTTTTCTTAATACTTTATCCCAGCCTATAAGTTCCCAAGCGTAGTTGTTAACTAAATCTCCTGTGAAAAAAATAAGGTCTGCTTGCAAATCATTTATAATCTTTATGGCTTTTTCTAAAACTTTATATCTGTAATTAAAACTTCCTAAATGCAAATCGGATATTTGAACAATTTTTAAGCCATCAAAGGACTTTGGTAAATTTGTAAACTCTAGTTTATGGCGATGAATTTTAAAATGGTATACGGCTTTAAATATGGCATATATAATCATGAAAAAGGGCAAGAAACCTGATAGTAAACCTAATATGGGAATAATAATTATGGATTCTTTATCTGAAATGATAGCGTTACTAAAGAACAGAATTGAAATTATTACAACAAAGAGTATTTTGGGAATAAAAGATGAAACCGTAAGACCATATAATGATGAGATTAGTAAATGTTTACGCCTCGGGTTAATATTATCAAGCGTTATTTTTAAAACAATAATAGCTGTTATTAAGCCAATGGTAAATGTCCAAAATAAAATATTTATTGTGGTTTTTAGTGCTTCTGAAGGTATTAAATTTGTAATAGATTGTAACCCATAGAAAGCTGCAATATCTATTAATAATATGGCTAAGCATAATAGCATAATTGAAAATAAGGAAAACGTTCGCATGGCATACTTTTATTTAATTTTTTAATCGTCGTTTGTCTCTTAAGGCCCAATAAATACCCTTTACATCTGATGACCAATTATCATACATGTAAATAAGTGTTATTTCTTCGAAGGTTTCTAATAATCCAATTATAATCATAAAGTAGAATAATATATATTCTGGAGAAAAAAAAAGGGACCATAGAATAAACAAACTTTGAAGAACTGCAGACAGTTTTGCCAAATACGTGTGAAATGCTGTCGCTTTTCCATATTTGAAATATGCAATTAACATTTGTATAATATAAGGTACAAAGGCTATAAGAATTAAAATGAGATTTGTTTTAATAAAGTCTGTTTCAAAATAAAACAAACCAATTAGTCCAATAATTAGAGTTATTTGATCCCCGAAAGAATCAAGCTGAGAACCTCTAGGGCTTGTTATTTTTAATCTTCTAGCCAAAAAACCATCAATAGCATCTGTCGAGTAGCTAACCAATAGAAGCCATGTGAAGATTAACTGAAAATCTAACCAAATAAAAAGCAGTAAAAAAGGAGCCGCAAATATGCGGTAAAACGAAAACCAATCAGCAATATTATAGTTTTTAAATGTGAGCATTGATTATACTTTTCAATAAAAATAGAAAGTATACTTTGAGTTTAAAATGAGGCATATCAGTTATTCAAATTAAAACGAAGAAGTCTTAATGCATTAATTACAACAACTATAGTCGAACCCTCATGGAAAAGAACGGCCAAGCCTATATTAGTTAGCCCTAAAACAGTAACTGGAACAAGTAAAACAACAACACCTAAACTTATCCAAATATTTTGTTTTATTATCCGTTTTGATGCTCTGCTTAATCCTATTACAAATGGTAGGTTTTCAATTTTATCAGACATTAAAGCGATATCTGCTGTTTCTAAAGCGACATCGCTTCCTGCCGCCCCCATAGCAACGCTAACTGTACTCAATGCCATAGCCGGAGCATCATTTACACCATCGCCAACCATAGCTATTTTTTTATCTCTTTTAATTAATTTTTTTATTTCGGTAACTTTGTCTTCTGGTAATAAGTTTCCTTTAACGCCGGTTAACCCAATTTGTTTAGCAATAGCATTTCCAACATTTTGGTGGTCGCCAGTAAGCATAACCATGTGTTTTATACCTATACTTTTTAAATGCTTAAGTGTACCTGCAGCTGTTTTTCTTGGTATATCCATAACGCTTATTAATCCTAAAATTTCACTTTTATAAGCTACGATCATTACGGTATGTCCATGTTTTAAAAGGGACTCCATTTTAGATTTAACTATGTCGTTTATGGTAATGCCCGAATCTTCTATTAATTTAGTATTTCCAATAAGTACCACTTCATTATTATAAACCGCAGACATTCCTTTTCCTTGAATGGCATTAACTTTCGAGGCTTTGTTTTTAGCTTTAATTTGGTATTTAATTTTAATATCATTTACTATTGCTTTTGCAAGTGGATGGTTACTTAAATTTTCTACTTCTAGCACTAGTTCCACAAACGCCTTTTCATCACAATTATTTAGAGGAATTACATGTGTAAGCTTTGGTTTCCCTTCAGTTAGCGTTCCGGTTTTATCGAAGGCTATTGTGGTTATTTCTCCTAAATCTTCTAGTGCTTTTCCACCTTTAATTAGTACACCTTTTTGTGCTGCTCTTGCAATACCGCTAAGCACCGCGCTAGGTGTAGAAATAGCTAAAGCGCAAGGACTAGCAGCGACTAGAACGGTTATGGCTCGATATAAACTTTGGTTAAAACTCTCATCAACAAATACATAAGCAAAGCATAATAAGAACACGACAAGTATAACGATTGGAACATACCATTTTTCGAATGTTTTGGTTACCCGTTGTGTTGGGGATTTTTGAGTTTCTACTTCGCTAACCATTTTAATTAATCTGGAAACTGTAGAATCTTTGCTTAGTTTAAGCACTAAAACTTCTATACTACTATCACCATTAATCGTTCCTGTAAAAACAACATGATTCTTGTCTATGTCTTTAAACGCAGGTAAATTGAAGGTGCTTTCAATAAAAAATTTATCTACAGGAATACTTTCTCCTGTTATTGGCGCTTGATTTATACTGCTTCTTCCTCTAATAATTACACCGTCGGCAGCAATTTTAGTATTAGGTTTTACTACAATAATATCATTTATTTTAAGATCTGTAATTAGTATTTCTTCTAGAATTTCATTTCTTTTTATTAGTGCTGTTTTTGGAGAAAGTGTACTTAAAGCTTCAATAGATTTTTTAGCTTTGTTCATGGCGAAATGCTCTAATGCATGTCCTAAACTGAAAAGAAATAATAGTAGGGAGCCTTCAGCCCATTTATCGATGTAGAAAGCTCCCGCAGCAGCAGCAATCATTAAGAAATCGATATCGAAACCACCTTTAATGATTTTTTTATAGGCGTCTATAGTTATGAAATATCCTCCAAAAAAATAAGAAAAAATATAGCTTGATAGAAAGAATGTGTTATTGAAATTTGTGAATTTTTGAATAAGAAAACCGATTACTAAAAAGATACCGCATAACATAGCAAAATAAAGTTCGGTTTTCTCTTGAGAGCTATGCATATGCTCATTAGTCTCTTCTTTATCATCTGTTATTATAACTTCCATCGGTTAAATTTAAAGTTTATTTAAGTCATTTAAAAGCTGTTAGGTTTTTGGTTTAACATTTACTTTAATTTCTGGTATTTTAATAAGTTCAAAAGTCGAAGATGCTAAAATTACTTTACCATTTGTTTTTTCAATTGCTTTATGGATTTTATCATGTAACAGATGTCTTGTATTACGTCTCTTTTTATAATCAACAATATATCTTAGGTTAAATTGAATCCAATTATCGGTTAGTGTAATAGCTAAAGTAGGTTCTACAATGGCATCTTCAATATAATATTTATTAACCACAGCTTTCCATTGTGCTTTTGAATTGGATGTGTATTCAGAAAGTGTTTCTGAAGCTATTTTAATAATTATAGATTTTGTTAACTCCATATCAGATCCATACCTAATGGGTAAATCTAATGTATCCCATATAAAAGGGAAGTCTTTGGAGTAGTTATAAATGGCACCTTTAAACACAAAAGCATTACTCAGTTTCACAATGCGCCCAGTATAATTATCACTATTAACCCATTCTCCAATTTCCATCATGGTGGTATAAATACTATCAACATCTATAACATCGCCTTTAATGCTGTTTATTTCAATTCTATCACCAGGTTTATACACTTTTACAATAAAAATATATAGTGATCCAGCAATGCTTAAAATAAGTTCTTGAAGTGTAAACGCAATACCCGCAGTAAATAGACCAATAATAAGAGTGAAATCTTTAATGCTACCTGTAAAATAAGAGAAGGATAAAAATATTAAAATAATATACCCTATAATTTCTATGCTCTTTTGGGATTTGTATCGTGCTGAAGTATCAGAAACCTGTTTTCTTAAAAAACGCCTAATAATTTGAATTAAGATAAGAACAAATGATACCAGGAAAGCGTATTTAAAAACACTAAATAATGTTGGGTTTTCAGTAAGCCAAGTTTTTATTTGTTCCATATTAGGTTGTGTTTAAGAATCTTCGAAAAAGCGTAACCTATTATGTAAACTATTTATTTCTTGTTTTAAAGATTCTACTTGTTTTAGTAAATTATAAATAGCATCTACACCTTCTAAGTTTATGTCTAAATCATAGTGTAAACGAATCATTTTTTCAACTTCTTTTATTTGTTTGGTATGAATAAATAAATCTTCTTTTGCAGGAATAATTTCTATAAGCTGAAATTCTTGAAGCGTATTTATAAAAGAAATAGGCACGTTATAACGTTTGCAAATTATTTGTATTGGTATTAAATCTTTTGTGTCCATTATTAACGCAATTTTTGTAATTGTTCTATTAGAGCTTTTTCTTCAGAAGAAAGTTTGGTAGGTAGAGCTATTTGATACGTGATATATAAATCACCAAACTGTCCTTCTTTTTTATATTTAGGGAAGCCTTTACCTTTAAGTTTTACTTTTGTACCATTTTGGGTTTCTGGTTTTATTTTCAGTTTTACTTTGCCTTTAAATGTGTCGACCATGATTTCTCCTCCTAGTAAAGCCGTATATAAATCTAAATCTACGTTTACATATAGATTGTCTTTATCTCTTTTGAATTTTGAATGGTTAGCAATTGAAAATTGAATGAGTAAGTCGCCATTTGGTCCACCATTAACTCCTTGGCCTCCATGGCCTTTAATTTTTATGATTTGACCGTTTTCAATACCCGCAGGGATAGTAATCCTAATGTTTTTATTGTTAACTGTTAAAGTGCGTTTATGTGTGGTGTAAACATCTTTTAAGTCTAGTTGTAATTCGGCATTAAAATCTTGCCCTCTAAATTTAACTTGTCTGCCACGAGCTTGAGAAGATGCGCCACCAAACATGTTTTCGAAAAAATCTGAAAAGTCTTCTTCTGAATAACTACCCGATGCATCTGGACGACCACCTTGATAACTTCCTTGATAATGTTGCTGTTGTTTTGCTTTTTCGTATGCTTCGGCGTTTTGCCAATGCTCACCATATTGGTCGTATTTCTTCCGGTTTTCTGGATTGCTTAAAACTTCATTTGCCTCATTAATTTCTTTGAATTTTTTTTCAGCAGTTTTATCATTCGGATTTAAATCTGGGTGATATTTACGTGCTAATTTACGGTAGGCTTTTTTTATGTCTTTTTCAGAAGCACCTTTAGATATTTCTAATATTTTATAATAATCTATGAATGCCATTTATTTAGATTTATGGGTTTCAATATGATGTTTTAACAACTGCTTTAAACTTTCTAGATAGTCTTTCATAATTTTTGTGTTAATATCTGGATGATTAACAGCTGGCATCGTTACAGGGGTTTCTTCTAAAAATTGGTACAGTTCTGGGTACTTAGTTTCTATTAAGGATGTAAGCTTAACTATCTGATTTTCTATGTTATGTAATTGCGACATTTTATTTTAATTAAACATCCATGAGTTTTTTTCCTTTTTCTTTTCAAGTATGTTTTTAATCATACTAAAAATGCATCTTTTAATTTCTCTTTCTTTATTTATAAAATGTATAATATTTTCTTCAAGTTGCTCATTTTCAGATCTAAACCTTGATGTGTTAAGAATATAGGTGTCATTAATAATGTCGACAATACTTTCTAGATTATTTTTACTGTTATTAAGTAAATGTTCGCATTGGTTTTTTAATTCGTAAACATCAATTTGTAACTCTCTTAATTCATCTAAGTTTTCAAATAGTAGGAGTTCAGAAAAACGGTTTTCAATTAGAGATTCCATAAATTTTATTTCAAACAAATAAAAATCTAAATCGTTTTTCCAGCTTTCTGTTAAAAGATAAAGTTCATTCCAGTTAGCTTCTTGTATAAAATTTTCTTTAGGTCTATTTCTAAAATCATCCATGCTATGCTGTATTTAAAAGTTAATTATTAAAAATAATTTTAAAACAGCTCATCTGAAATGATGAATATCAGTCTTGTTGATTTTTTAAAATGAAGGTTGAAAATCCTGTTATGTGATTATTTTACCATCGCCCATTTGAATAATTCTATCCGTTTTATTAGCAAAATCTTCATCATGTGTTACAATTAAAAGCGATAAACCTTTCTCTTCACTTAGTTGCTTGAAAATATTAAAGACGTTTTCGGCATTGTGACTGTCTAAATTCCCTGTAGGCTCATCACCTAAAATAATAGATGGATTGTTAATTAGGGCTCGAGCAATTGCGATTCGTTGTTTTTCACCTCCAGAGACGCGAGATGCACGTTTTTTTGCTAGATGATCTATATTAAGCATTTTTAGCTTTTCGTAGGCATCGTATTCTATTTCTTGATGTGATTTTTCAGCTAATTTTTTTGCTGGCAGCATAACATTTTCAAGAACTGTAAATTCAGATAACAAATAATGAAATTGAAATACAAAACCAATATGTTTATTTCTAATATATGAAAGGTGGTCTCTGGTTTGATTTGTAATTAAGGTATTGTTTAAAAAAAGCTCGCCTTCATAATCGGTATCCATTGTAGAAAGGATATAAAGCAAAGTTGATTTTCCGCATCCAGATTTTCCCATAATAGATGCAAATTCTCCTTTTTTTATTTGAAAACTAACATCTTTTAAAACATGGAATTCTATAGGTTTCCTAAAGTATTTATTAATATGTTTTGCTTCTAATACAATACTCATGTTATTGGCCTCTTATAATTTTTATGGGATCTATTTTTTTTGCTTTTTTAGATGGTAAATACCCAGCTAAGAATGTTGAAAGCATAGCAAAAGAAAATCCAATAATAAAAAACATTGGGTTTAAATTTATAGGATAAGTTTCAACTGTTGGTAACGCATCTGTTTGAAAAGGTATTGTGTCTATAAGACTAACCAAACCAAAACCAACAAGCAGACCTAAAACCCCTCCAACAAAGCCAATTATCATGGCTTGACTCATAAAAATTAATTGAACGTCTTTCCCTGAAAATCCAGTAGCTTTTAAAATGGCTATATCATTCATTTTTTCATAAATAAGCATATTTAAAATGTTATAAATACCAAAACCTGCTACAATAAGAAGCGTAATAGAAACCGCATAAGTAATAAGGTTTCTAATAGCTGTACCCGTATCAAATTGTGCATTTGCAGTTTTAATATCTATGGCTGTTAAATTAAATTGTTGCTCAATCTTTTTTGCTAATGGTATGGCTTGCTCAATATCATATAATTTTACATTAATATCTGTTATATAATTCTTTGCTTTTCCTGAAATACGTTGTACTGTTTTTATATTGGAAAAGCTTTGAATTGCATCTAAATCTGCAATTCCGCTTTGATAAAGTCCAACTATTTTTAACGGAAAAACGCCGCCGTTAATGGGGCTAACTTGTACCCGGTCTCCAACTTTTAGTGACATTTTTTTTGCAATGCCTATACCTAATAAAATACCATTATCTGAAGTCTGCAAAGCTTCGGCAGAACCTTCAACAATGTAATCACCCATGTTAAATAGGCTTGCTTCGTCTACGGGGTTTATTCCGGTTAGGTTACCGCCCAACTCAATAGAGCCTGCCATATAAAAAATTTGTGTTTTCACTTGCGGAAGAGCGCCACGAACAGCTTCGTCGTCTTCTAAATATGAGATAATTGGTAAGGCATTATGAATTTTTTTCTGAGTTAATTTGGGTTTGATGGAGTGAACAACATGAAACCCGTTTTTTAAATTATCATATAAGCTTATTGGTTGTTTTTCTGAAGGTTCTATTTCGTTATAAACATGAATATGAGGTGTCTGATTAAGAATTAAATTGTCGAGCATGGCATTTAAACCTGTCATAAAACACACTAGAGTAATATAGGCTCCAATGCCGAAAGTAACACCAAGTGCAGCCGTAGCCGTTTGCTTTATTTTAGTAAGCAAATGGGTTTTAGCAATGTTTAATATGACTTTCCAGTTTGTCATTTCTCTGGTTTATAAATAAAAGTGCCTGTAGTTAATCCAGATAAGATTTCAATGTATTCCATGTTTTGTAAGCCAGTTGTTATGGTAATTAACCCATCGTCCGTTTGTACTTTGTTATTATCAATGAGGTAAGCTTTTGGAATGGTTAATACCGTATCTTTTTTTGCAATAATAATGTTAGCTTCTCCTGAAAGTCCAGGGTATAAAACTTTTGGAGCAACATTAAAAATAGCTTCCACTTTAAAGGTTTGGTTACGCTCATCTTTTTTTGGATATATTTTTGAAACATAACCTTTAAAAACCTTGCCATCATAAGCATCTAAATGAATGACAACTTCTTGACCTTTTGCTATACGAACAATATCAACTTCATCAACTAACATGTCGATATTAAAACGTGTAGCGCTTCCTATTGATGCTAGTGGCTCCATAGTTGTTATAATTTCTCCGGGTTCTTTGTAAAGCGCATAAACTTTTCCGTTAATTTTACTTTTTAACGCAAAGTCTTTCGTGTTAATTAGCGATGTTTTATAGTTGTTTTGAGCTTGTTTAACAAGGGTTTGTAGTTCGTTTTTTGTTCTGTTATATCTGCTTTGTAAAAGGCTTAAATTGTTTGAAGCTAATTCGTAATTAAGTTTTTTAGTGTCATATTGTACTTTAGAGCCTATATGTTGCTCCCAAAGATTTTTCTGTCTGAAATAATTAATAGAATCGTTGTTAAATTTTAATTTTGCTGCACTAATTTCATCTTTTATACCATCTAGAATGGTCGCACTTCCGTTATAGTTTTCCATGGCTAAATCTAAAGCCAATTTTGTGTTTTGGGTGTTTAGCTTTGGGGTGTTATTATTTATTTGCATGATAATAGCACCCTTTAAAACGGCGTCGCCTTCTTCTACTAAAGTTTTATCTAATATACCTGCTACAATAGCGTAAACTTGATATAAACTATCGGGTTGAATAGTGACTGAAGAATAAACAGACTCGGTTAAACTTCTTTCAACGGGACGTATTTTGTCTTTTTCTTCAGAACAAGAAAATAATGTAACACTTAGTGCTAAAAAAAGGAATAATCTCATAGTTAAAAAGCTAATTTTGCTTGAAGCAATAGATACTCATTTAAATTAACGCTATCTATAACTCCAACAAATTTTTCGTTTTCTGTAACTGGAAAAAATGGATGTTTTTCGTTGTTAGTTAATCCATATATTTTCTCAAGCGTATCGCTACTACTAACCGTTTTAAAGTCTGTCTCCATAACATCTTTAACTAAAACATTTTTATTAGAGTTATCAATAATATCTTGATGGTATAAAATGCCTTTAATACTGTTGTTTTTTATAATAACAAAGTTGTTTTCTGTGCTAGATATTAACTTGTTTACAACCATATCTAAAGGGTCTTCAGGTTTAAAGGTTGTTGTGTTTATAATCATAGCATCTTCAGTATTATGTCCTTTAATTAATGCTAAATGCTGAACCATTTGGTTTTCGCCATAAGCGCCAAGAAAAATAAAGAGTGCTATAATAATTAAGAAAGGATTGTATAATAAGCCTATAAGTAAAAAGAAAACTGCTATTATTTGGCCAATACTTGAAGCTATTCGAGTGGCTTTTACGCGATTCATGTTCATGGCTAGAAGCGCTCTTAATATACGACCTCCATCCATAGGGAACGCTGGTATGATATTGAAAACAACTAGGCCTACATTTACAATAAACAAATAGAATAGAAAGTTTTGAACTGAAAAACTCATTAAAACCTCAAAGGATTCTGTGAAATTTAAATTCATAAATTCTTGAACAGGGACTATAAAATATAGGAAGAAAGCTATAATCACATTTACTAAAGGTCCTGCTACCGTTACTAAAAGTTCTTGTTTTGGAGATTTTGGAATGCGCTCTAAGCTTGCCATACCACCAATTGGAAGAAGTGTTATTTTTTTAGTTTCTATACCAAAACGTTTAGCAGTTAATGCGTGCCCTAGTTCATGCAAAATCACACATAAAAAAGCAGCCAAAACCAATGCGATATTAAAGAAAACACTTTCTGTGTTGCCTCCTTGATTTAATTCGCTAAAAACAATCCAGGCAATTAAAAAAAAGAATGTCCAATGCACTATAATTTTAATTCCTGAAATACTGCCTAAGTATAGGTTCGCTTTCATTAATTAGGATTTAAGTTATTATTAAATAATAATCTAACCAATAACCTAAAATATCATATTTATAGTTATTATAAAATGATATTAATCAGACTAAAAAATAGTTACAAGGAACTGCGAAAGTATTCGGAATCAAAATTTATAAGGTATTCAAAGCAATTTCTATCATGGTTTTAAAACTACCTTCTCGCTCATCTGCTGTAGTTCCTTTTTTTGTTATTAAAGAATCTGAAATTGTTAAAATAGAGAGAGCTTTAACATTAAATTTGGCAGCAATGGTATATAAGCCTGCTGTTTCCATTTCGACGCAGAGCACACCAAATTTCGCCCATTTTTTATACGATTCATAATCGTCTTCATAAAATTGATCGGCAGATAAAACGTTTCCAGCTTTAATAGGAATGTTGTTTTCTTGTGCGTATAGCGCTGCTTTAATAAATAGCTCGTAGTTTGCAGTTGGCGAATAATCAGCATTGTTAAAACGTGCCTTGTTAATCCCCGAAGTTGATGAGGCAGCCATAGCAATAACAATATCACGTAATTTTAAATCTTCTTGATAAGACCCCGCAGAACCAACACGAATAAGGTTTTTTACACCATATTCATTTATAAGTTCATGGCAGTAAATTAGAGCAGATGGGATGCCCATTCCGGTGCCTTGAACAGAAACTCTTTTGCCTTTATAAAAACCAGTAAAGCCTAGCATGCCACGTACATCGTTATAGCAAAAAGCATCTTGTAAAAATGTTTCTGCAATCCATTTTGCTCGTAAAGGATCGCCAGGAAGTAAAACAGTTTCTGCAATATCTCCTTTTTTTGCTTCTATGTGAATGCTCATAAGTTCGATTTTATAATATCTATAATTTCATTTTTTTGAAGAACACCAGATTGACGCCAAACTTGTTTCCCATTTTTAAAAAGCAGCATTGTAGGTACGCCACGAACTTGATATTTGGCTGCAAGTGGTTGGTTTTTATCAACATCAATTTTTAGTATTTTAATATCGTCTCCAAGTTCTTTTTTTACATCCTTTAAAATAGGAGCAAGCATTTTACAAGGACCACACCAATCAGCAAAAAAATCAACCAATACAGGTGTTTCAGAATTTACTAGGTTGCTAAAATTATTTTTCATTACTTATTTTTTAAATCAATATCTAGTTGGGCGAGCATAATTAATTCTGATTTATTTACACCAGAAAAAGAAGCTGCAATATCGCCAGCTGTTTTCAAAATTAGTTTTTTTATTGGTACAGTAAACAAATGTGGTTGTTCTTTTTTGTAATTTATAAAAGCTTCATAACACGCTTTTGTATTTAGGTTCTGTTCATTATTCATCCAATCAAAAACAATTTCTATTTGATATGCCGCATCAGTATGATAATTGTCTTCAAGTAGGTCTACTGATAACCATTGCTTTTTCACTATTTCTTTAAGTTTGTCAAACTCTATTTTATGCACTAATTTATCTGCAGCAGCAATGGCATAAAATAACTTTCCAAGGTTTTGGTAAAATTTAAGAGTCATTTTCTTTTCCGTTTTCATGGTGCTCATATTTATGTTAAAGTTAAGCTCTTTCTGATAAAAATTATATGATATAAATCAGTCATAAATATGACGAGTTTTTCGTATTTTTATTCCAATATCCAAAACATAATGCTTTATGTTTAAACAAGATCAAGCGATTTTTAATTTACTTTCAGAAACCATTTCTGAGGGGGTATTAATTGTTGATGAGTTTCAAAGCATAATGAAAATAAATACTGCAGCCGAACATATTTTTGGGTATAAAGAACATGAGCTTTTAGGTAAAGATTTAAACACCCTTATTCCAGCTAGTTATCACAAAAGGCATGCTATACGGTTTGAGGCATTTATGAAATTAGGTAAACGCCGTAAAATGGGTGAGTCTGATAATATTTTTGGACTTAAAAAAAACCAAGATATTATTCCTGTTGAAGTGGAATTAAGCCCATTCACCATCTTTAATAAAACCTATATTATGGCTGTAGTGAAGGATCTCTCAGAAAAAAAAGAGATCCAGAAAAACCTTATGTTACGAACACATGCATTACAATCTGCAAATAATGGTATTGTAATAACTGATGCTTTAAAAAAGGATAACCCTATAATTTTTTTTAATTCTGCATTTCAAAGTCTTACAGGTTATTCTGAAACAGAAATCCTAAACCATAACTGTCGATTTTTACAAGGGAAAGATAGAAATCAAAAGCCCCTTAAAAAACTAAGAGAAGCAATAAGAAAAGGCGAAAGTTGTCAAGCAACACTTCGTAACTATAAAAAGGATGGTACTATGTTTTGGAACGATATATATGTTTTTCCAATTTTAGATTCAAACGGAATTGTTTCAAATTTTATAGGCATACAAAATGATGTAACATTAAAAAAAGCATCAGAAGAAGAACGTCAACATCTAGCAACCATTTTTAATGAGTCTTTAAATGAAATTTATGTTTTTGATGCCAAAACATTAAAATTTATAAATGTTAATTATGGTGCTCAAAAAAACATTGGTTATAGCCATGAAGAATTAAAAAACATGTCGCCATTAGATTTAAAACCTAGTTATAGCAAAGACATTTTTAAAGATAAAATTGATGTTTTATTAAAACAAGATATTGAAAAACTTGATTTTGAATCGATTCACCAGAGAAAAGACGGTACCAAATACCCAGTTGAAGTACATTTACAATTATCAAACTTAGGAGAGAAAAAAGTTTTTGTTGCAATTATTTTAGATATTACAGATAGAAAAAATTACACCACAAGACTAGAAAATAAAGTGGAAGAACGAACACAACAACTCAAAATAGCACTAAGCAAAGAAAAGGAGTTAAACGAATTAAAAACAAAATTCTTATCGTTAGTGTCTCATGAGTTTAAAACCCCTTTAAGTGGTATTTTAACGTCTAACCAATTATTGAGTAAATATCAGTTAACCGAACATCAAGACAAACGCGATAAACATATAAAAACAATAAATGATAAGGTTTATTTTTTAAACACAATACTAAACGATTTTTTATCTATTGAAAAACTCGAAACAGGAAAGGTAAACTATAAGTTTAGTGATTTTAAACTTAGTAATATTGTTAACGAGGTGGTTTATAATGCGAATATGCTTTTAAAAGAGGGGCAACAGATTAATTATCCAGAGAATATTGATGATTTATCGCTTTATCAAGATGAAAAAGCAATTCAATTAATATTCTCAAACATATTGTATAACGCCATAAAGTATTCTCCTGAAAGAACAGTTATAGATTTACATATAGAACAAGACGAAAAATTTACAACACTTACCGTAAAAGATGAAGGTGTTGGTATACCAGAAAAAGAGCAAAAAAGTATTTTTGAGCGTTACTATAGGGCCGAAAACGTAATAAATATACAAGGTACAGGAATAGGCTTAAATATTGCTAAAAACCATTTAGAAAACTTAGGAGGCACTATTAGTTTTAACAGTAAAGAAAATATAGGCTCTACGTTTATTATAACATTTCCAAATATAGCCAAACCATGAAAACAGTTTTAATCATAGAAGATGATATTGTTTTAAGAGACAATACAGCCGAACTTTTAGCACTTTCAGGTTATAAGGTTTTAAAAGCATCTAACGGAAAAAAGGGAGTGGCAATAGCTAAAAAACAACACCCCGATATTATTGTGTGCGATATCATGATGCCAGAATTGGATGGTTATGGGGCTCTTAAATTGCTTTCAAAAAGCAGCTTAACTAAATATATTCCTTTTATATTTTTATCAGCAAAAACAGAACGAAGCGATGTTAGAAAAGGTATGAATTTAGGAGCCGATGATTATATTACAAAACCCTTTACAGAAGACGAGCTTATAAGTGCTATTGAAAGCCGTTTAGCTAAAGTATCTATTTTAAAAGATTTAAATCGGGAAAAAGACTCAGGGATTATAGAGTCAAATGAAAATGAAATAAAAACGCTTAACGATTTAAAAATATTTTTTGATGATTATGGTGAAACCTTCAAATTTAAAAATGAAGATGTTATTTATCATGAAGGCGACCACTCTAATTACATATTCTTAATAGGGAAAGGTGCTGTAAAATGTTATAGAATAGATGAGCAAGGAAAAGAGTTAACAACGGCTTTATTTAAAGAAGACGATTTATTTGGGTATACATCTTTTACACAAAACAAACCCCACCAAGAAACGGCTAAGGCTATTGCAAACACAACATTAATAGGGATTTCAATTATTGAATTTAATGATATATTAAACAAAAACCATAAGGTTGCTTTAGAGCTTATTAATCTATTAACAGATGATTTATCGGATGTTAAAAAACAACTATTGCAAATGGCCTACGGAACAGTTACACAGAAAACTGCAACGACTATTTTGAAATTTGCCGAAAAGATGAATCGTAAACCAGAAGATCCTATTAAAATTTCTAGAAACGACTTAGCAAGTGTTGCTGGTATTGCAACAGAAACACTAATTAGAGCTTTAACCGAGTTTAAAAAACAGGGTATTATTAAAGCTGAAGGCAGAAATATTAAAGTAATTAATATAGAAAAATTAAAAACGGTTATTTAACTGAAACGGTTTTTTATATCATTTTTTAAAATGACCAATATCATTTCCTCTGCAGTATATAGTATATAAATTAGTACTTGTAAATTACTGTTAGATGAAAAATATATTACTTCCCACAGATTTTTCAGAAAACTCTTGGAATGCTATTAAATACGCTATTAGTTTTTTTGAAATAGAAGCTTGTAACTTTTTTTTGCTTCACGTAAACAGGTTTAATACTGTTGTATTTGACGATTCCTCGTATGTTGCAACAAATCAAGTTGTAGAAGAGGTATATACCAAGCCAGAAAAGAAAGAGTTACGTAGAATTTTAAAGCGTATCGCCACACAATTTCCAGTTAATAAAAAGCATAAATTTTATACGTTAACGGATTGTAATTATTTTATAGATTCAATAAGAAAACATGTTGAAGAAAAAAAAATAGATTGCATTGTTATAGGTACAAAAGGGGCTTCAGGTTTAAAGAAAATAATGGTTGGGAGTAACACAGCCGATGTTATTACAAAGGTACAATGCACCACTTTAGCAATTCCTGAAGGTGCTCAATTTGGAAAGATGTTAGAAATTGCTTTCCCTACAGATTTTTCATTAAATTATAACATTCAAATACTAGAGCCACTTTTCGAAATATTAGAAAAATGGAAGTCTTCCTTAAGAATTCTTCATATCACTAAAAAGAAATCAGATTTAAACATTGATCAAAATAAAAGCAAAGACTTATTAGAAGATTACTTTAATAAAACAACACATAGTTTTCATTATTTAACCAATAGAAGGGTAGAAGATGCGATACAATGTTTTGTGGAAAGTCGAGATATAAATATGATTTGCATGGTGGCAAAAAACCTTAATTATTTTCAACAAATATTATTTAGATCAAGGGTGGAAAACGTAAGTTATCATACAGAAATACCTTTTTTAGTATTACACGAAAAAACATAATACATTATGGACAATTCAATTTTTTTAGCAAAATTTTGGGGCTGGTATCTTATTATATTCTTCTGTATATTAAGTTTTAATCCAAAACGAATCAAACAAATTTTTAACGATTTAAATGATGAGAAATTTTTAATCGTATCATCCTTTATGGCAATAATTGTTGGGTTACTTAATATCTTATTTCATAATATTTGGGAAGCAAACTGGAAGTTTCTTATTACGCTTATTGGATGGGGTTCTTTAATTATTGGCTTATCCTTATTTGTGTTTCCTAAGCGCATGGTTGCATTTTTACAATTTGTTAATATAAAATTGGTACAGCTTATTTATACGCTATTATTACTTACAGGATTGTTTTTGTTAAATATTGTTTACGGAATTATACCCATTTAGTTTTCTAAACTGATGGATATCATTTCCCGTTTGGAATTAGTGATTTAACTTAGCATTATAATTAAAAAGTTCTTTTTCATAGTTATAAAAATATAGGTGTTGTTGTTGTTGAAATAAGAATGCCAAAGCAAAGTGTTTAAAGCTATTTTTTTGTCTGGAAAACCTCATTGTATTACCATTGGTAACAAAGGTGTGTTATTGTAAACCAAGATGAGAAGATAATATTAAATACTTTGGAGAAACAGGAAGTTTCGGCTTCCTGTTTTTTAAAATAAAACAACAGTTTTCATAGCAATATGAAACACGTTTTATAAGTATTTGGAATTATTAGGAGGCTGAAGATTTAATATAGCTTTCATAAGGGATATTATAGATTTGGAAGAGTTAACTAGTAAAATCAAATATTTAAATGGAAACAGGAAGTTTAGGCTTCCTGTTTCTTATTAGAGAGGCTATTAATCACTTCTTATATTTAATTAATGTAAAGAAAAAAAGAGATGTTTTGTAGAGCATCTCTTTTTTTTGTTAGTACGTTCTGATAGTTAATATTTCAAAAACAAGGGCGTTTAATCTGATATATATCATTGTATTTAAGTGGTTTAGTTTTTATTTTTAGTAATAAAACGTACAGCCATGAGAAAAATATTAATTCCTACCGATTTTTCTGAAAATGCAATGAATGCATTAAAATATGCTACTGATTTGTTTAAGTACGACATAAGCGAATTTTTTATAATGCATACTTATCAAGATGATATTTATGCTGATGAAGTTTTATTAACAAACGAGACTCTAGATAAGGTGACTCGTGTTATTAGTGAAAAATCAGAAGAAGAATTACTAAATACAAAAACAGCTATTCGTAATATCTCACCAAATCCTAAACATACTTTTTATACAATTTCGGCAAACAACGTACTTATTGACGAAGCATATAAAATTGTAGACCAACAAAATATAGATATTATCATTATGGGTACCAAAGGAAAAACCAATGATAAGAAAATAACTTTTGGTAGCCATACACTCCAGGTTTTAAAGTATGTGCAATGCCCTGTTTTAGCTATCCCAGAAAACCATAAATATACACAACCTAAGCATGTGCTTTTTCCAACAAATTACATGTTGCCATACAAACGGCGAGAACTAAAATTACTTTGCGAAATGGTATATCCATATAGAGCTGTAATAGATATGTTGTATATCTCTAAAAGCAGTAAACTCTCTATACGGCAAAAAGATAATAGTGAGTTTATTAAGGAAGAATTGTGTAAGAATAAAATCAACTTTAAAGTTGAAAAGAGTAAGCATATTATAAATGCTATTTATAAACATATTAAAGAAAATAGCACAGATATGCTGGTAATGGTTAATACAAGACATTCTTTTTTAGAAAACATTCTATACCAGTCTAAAATTGATGAATTAAGTTTAAATATTAATATCCCGTTTTTAGCATTACAAAATATAAAACGCGATTAACAAATAATAAAAATCCAATATCATGAAAAATATACTTCTTCCTACCGATTTCTCTGATAATTCATGGAATGCTATAGTTTATGCTTTGCAGCTTTTTAAGAATGAAAAATGTAATTTTTATTTGCTTAATACGTATACTCCGGCAATTTATCAAGTAGAATATGTATTGGTAGAACCTGCCCAATTTGGAATGTTTGATGCCATTAAAGAAACTGCATTAAAAAATCTAAATGATTTTGAGACACGAATAAAAGACGAGTTTAAAAACCCCAAACACCATATTGAAAGTATGGCTGTTTTTAACACATTAATTGAAGAAATAAAAGAAATTGTAGAAAAAAAGCATATGGATTATGTGGTTATGGGCACAAAAGGTGCCTCTGGAATTAAAGAAGTATTATTTGGATCTAATACGGTGCATGTATTTAAAAGCGTGAAATGTCCAATACTAGCAATACCTGCTGGTTTTGGTTTTGAAAAACCACACGAAGTTTTATTTCCTACAGATTATGAAATCGATTATCAAGATCATCATATAAAGCCTATTACTGGTATTACAGCGCTTTATAATACGAGAGTAAATATTTTAAATGCAACTTATGGCGATGATTTAACTAAAATACAAGAGGGGAATAAACACAAATTAGAAATTTATTTTAAAAACACAGCACAGTTGTTTCATAGTGTTAGTGGTCAAACTGTAGCAGATGCTATCAATAATTTTCAATTAAAGGCTCGAATAAACTTATTGGTTATGATTAATAATAAACATTCGTTTTTTGAGAATTTGTTTTTCAAGAATGCTATAAACCAAATAGGTTTTCATTTAAACGTACCCTTTTTAGTAATTCCTGCAAAGCCAAATAAAAATTAGGTTATAAATAAACCATAACCAATAAATTAATGCTAATTAACAGTCTTTTTTGGTAAATAACATCTTATAATTAAATAACAATAATAAATAAATAGATGAAACGAAATATTTTAATTCCTACCGATTTTTCAGGTAACTCTTGGAGTTCTATCGGTTATGCTTTAAAACTCTATGCAGATGAAGAATGCACGTTTTATTTCCTAAATTCTGTAGCTATTAAAGTATCAACACTATCCACTTTTTCAAATAAGTTGTTAGAGACATTGAAAGTTGATGCCCTAGAAGATTTGAAACAAATAAAAAACTTAGTAGAAATTAATTATGCAAATGCTAATCATGACTTTCATATAATTTTAAGCGTAAACGATTTAAAAGAAGCTATTAAAAAAGCGATTAATGAAAGGCAAATAGATTTAATTGTTATGGGTACAAAGGGCGCTACAGGGGCAAAAGAGATTTTCTTTGGTAGTAATACCGTACATGTTTTAAAGGTTGTAAATAATTGTCCGGTTTTAATTGTTCCAGAAGATTACAATTTTACCAAGCCTTCACAAATAGCTTTTCCAACAGATTACAATCGTTTTTATAATGTAAAAGAAATAGAGCCTTTAAGACAATTAGCAGATTTATATAATTCGAAAATTAGGATTGTGCACATAAATGTTGAAGAGGAGTTAAATGATGTTCAGGAATATAATTTGTTCGAATTAGAAAGCTACTTAATCGATTATGAATTCAGTTTTCATTGGATGCCAAAATATGCAAAAAAGGTTTCAGAAATCAACGATTTTATAGAAGAATTGAATATTGATATTTTAGTAATGATAAATTATAAACATGATTTTATTCAAAAAATAATAAATGAACCTGTCATAAAAAAAATAGGGTTTAAACCCAAAATTCCGTTTTTAGTTATTCCAGAATGAACTGATAGATATCATTGCTAACAACAATTATTTGGGGTAAATTTAAGTGATGTACTAAAAGAAAATCTCATGAAACGCAAGATATTATTACCTACAGATTTTTCTAAAAACTCTTGGCATGCCATAAATTATGCGATTGAATTATATAAAAAAGACCAATGCGTTTTCTATATTTTAAATGTATTTACGGCTACAAGTAATATTATTGATAGCTTAATAAACATGGAGCCTGGAAGTGAACTCTATGAAACTGCTAAACTAGAATCTGAAAACGGGTTAGCCAAAGTTTTAGATATGTTGGCTTTTAAAGATCATAAAAATTCAAAACATCAATTTGAAATTATTTCAACATTTAACAATGCCGTTGAAGCTATAAAAAATGTAGTTGAAGAAAAGGATATTGAAATGATTATTATGGGAACAAAAGGCGAGACAAACTACCGAAAAGTGGTTTATGGTAGTACAGCCATAAATGTAATGGAAAAGGTGCGTAATTGTCCTGTGTTAGTTGTTCCAGAATTGGCAAAACATAATTTACCAAAAGAAATTGTATTTCCTACAAGTTATAGAACACATTTTAAAAGACGCGAGTTAAATTATTTAATAGAGCTTGCTCAAAAATGTGATGCCTCCATTCGAATACTTCATGTTTCTGAAGAAGACGAGCTTGACAAAAAACAGCTTAATAACAAAAAACTTTTAGAAGAATATTTTGAAAATATTGATTATTCTTTTCACACACTTGGCCCAATAGAAGTGCCAATGGCTGTTAATTGTTTTGTAGAAAGTCGAGAAAGCGATATGGTTGCTTTTATAAATAAAAAGCATGCTTTTTTTGGAAGTATATTAAGCAAATCGTTAGTAAAAGAAATTGGTTACAGTTCGAAAGTTCCCATTTTGGTTTTGCATGATTTAAGAAACTAAATGTAAATTAAAACCCTCAAAATAGATTACAATGTCTAATTCAAAATTTGATAGTATAAAGAAAACTGGTATTTGGATGGATAAAGATAAAGCTATAATTGTAAGCCTTTACAATGGTGATATTAGCCTAAATACCATATTGTCTGGAATGGAGCATTTTCATATTCATGGTGGTTCTGGATCGCGCACAAAAGGAGGTCCGCAAGATGTTGTTCATGATAGTAAATACCTAGAACGCGAAAAGCATCAGTTAAAAAAATACTTTAAAGATGTTGCTTTAGAAATTAAAGAAGCCAAAGCTATTGTGCTGTTTGGACCTGCAGAAACTAGTACTAAGTTTAATAAAGAATTAAGTTCTAATTATAAAGAATTAAGTACAAAAGTTAAAGACATTGTAAAAGCAGATAGTATGACAAAAAGGCAAGTAAAAGCCTGGGTTAAGGATTTTTATAAATCGGCTTCTTAGTCGAATTTAAGTAGGTTAGTTGGTAACTGCCAAAATCATTTTTTTGGTTTTGGCAGTTCTTATAAAATATAAAATGGAAACGAACGCTATAGATATTATTAAATCATCTGGAGACAAAGTGAAATTTTCTTTAGAAAAATTAAAGACTTCTTTAAAGCGTACCGGCGCAGATAAGCAAACTATAAATCAAATTATAAATAAGGTAAGAGATGAGTTGTACCAAGGTATTTCAACAAAAGAAATCTATAACAGGGCATTTGCATTACTTAAAAAGAAAAAAAGCTATTTAGCATCTAAGTATAAACTTAAAAAAGCCATTTACGAATTGGGACCCACAGGTTTTCCTTTTGAACGTTTTATAAGTGATATTTTGCAATATTCTGGATATAAAACCGAAGTTGATCAATTTTTAGAAGGAAAATGCGTGACACACGAAATTGATGTAATAGCGCATAAAAACAATAAAACAACGGTTATAGAATGCAAATTCCATAATGAAGAAGGGCTTAATTGTAATGTTAAGATTCCACTTTATATCAATTCGCGTTATAACGATGTTAAAGCAAATTGGAAGTCTAGTTCTAAAAATAAAACCGTACTAACTGAAGGTTGGGTAGTTACTAATACACGGTTTTCAAAAGATGCCTTGCAGTATGGTAACTGTGTTAATTTGTTTTTACTAAGCTGGGATCATCCTAAAAATGATGGTTTAAAAGACCGTATAGACCGTTTAGGATTGTATCCAATTACCGTATCTACGCTATTAACCAATAGAGAAAAACAATTTTTATTAAGTAGAGATGTGGTGTTATGCAGAACGCTAATTGGCGATGCTTTTTATTTGGATCATTTAGGAATTTCAGAAACCAGAAAGGAAAAAATATTAAATGAAATAAAAATGTTGTGTAATCATTAGAAGCTATGGATAAGACTGTAAAAGTTAATTTTTTAGGAGCCGCAGGTGTGGTTACAGGGTCAAAATTTCTTATTGAAACATCAGAAAGAAATATATTGATAGACTGTGGTATGTTTCAAGGTTTAAAGGCATTAAGAGAGCTTAATTGGAGCGATTTACCTGTTGAGGTTAAAGCTATTGATGTTGTTTTACTTACACATGGGCATTTAGACCATGTTGGATATTTGCCAAGATTGATAAAACAAGGATTTACAGGTAAAATAATTGGCACAGCCCCCACTTTGGCTATTGCAGAAATCATTTTAAAAGATAGTGCTAAAATTCATGAAGAAGAGGCTAATAAAGCAAATAAGGAAAAATATACAAAA
Source organism: Algibacter sp. R77976 (assembly GCF_044594645.1). GTDB lineage: Bacteria > Bacteroidota > Bacteroidia > Flavobacteriales > Flavobacteriaceae > Algibacter_B. The sequence goes on along the minus strand of NZ_CP138989.1, from coordinate 246,669 downwards.
CACAAACCTGCTATACCATTTTATACCAAAATTGAAGCAGAAAAAACCATTGCGCTATTTCAAGTGGAACTCTCAAATAAATGGCTGCAGTTATCTGAAAATATATCGTATCGTTTTCAGTATAACGGACATATAATTGGAGCAACATTTATTGAAATGGATATAAACGGGAAACGATTTGTGTTTTCTGGAGACATTGGCAGACCCAATGATTATCTATTGGATGACCCCAAAAAACCAGAATGGGCAGATTATTTATTTATAGAAAGCACCTATGGTAATAAGCTACATCCAAAAGAAAATATTGAAGAAGTCTTATCCAATCTTATTAATGAGACCATTCATAAAAAAGGAAATTTAATTATCCCAAGTTTTGCGGTAGAGCGGTTGCAAACACTTATGTATTTATTATGGAAGCTATATAAAAAAAATAAAATACCTAATATTCCCATTTTTGTTGATAGTCCAATGGGAAACAATGTTTTAGAAGTTTTTAAGCGTTTTCCTAAATGGCACAAATTAGCAATGGCAGATTATAATGCAATGTGCAATCACATAAACATTATTCAATCTTATAAAGAAACCTGGGAAACTATTGATGATAAACGGTCTAAAATAATTATTGCAGGTAGCGGCATGGTAACAGGTGGTCGCGTACTTACCTATTTACAGCAACTTATAGATGAGGCATCAACCACAGTATTATTGGTAGGTTATCAGGCTGAAGGAACACGCGGAAGACAATTACAGGAAGGTGTGCATGAAATACGATTTTTTGGTAAATATTATCCCGTAAAAGCCACAATTAAGCAAATAGAAAGTTTATCGGCACATGCCGATCAAAATGATTTGTTAGGATGGATGAGTAATATTAAGAATATACCAGAAAAGGTGTTTTTAATACACGGCGAGCCTAATGCGCAAGATGCGTTTCGGGTAAAAATAAAAGATACGTTTAACTGGAATGTAACGATTCCTAAACTTACCGATGTTGTAAAATTACTTATATAAATTTAAAAATTATCAGCTATGGAAACGCTATTACAAGTACATGAAAATTTTGTTCGTAATAAAACAGCAGAAGAATTACAGTACGCTTTAGAGCAACATGAAATTTCACTTTTAAGTTTAGAGACCGAATTAAATTTCTATGAGTTCTTATTAGATTCATGTAAGTTTAAATCTCCAGTCATGAATTTGTTCGAAAGGTTAATGCAGTTTAAAAAAGATATAGCCACTTCTAATAAAAAGCGTGCGTTATTATTAAATAAGATAAACGTATTAGCCATAAAAATTGCAAATGCGCCTTTTAAAAAATATGATATAATTATCTATGATTTAGAGGAAATAGAGGTCGAAATTCAAGATTTTAAAACAGATATAGCTCATTTAAAATCGTCATTATTTGAGTATTTACAAAGTGTAATTATAAGTTGAAAATTCGTGGTAATTAATTTTATTCCCATTTCTAGCTGATATATATCATTTAGCATTGCGCTGCTATAGTGTACTTTTAAATAGGAAAATTAAAAGTGTGAAGTCATGGTTACATCAAAAAAAAGTGCGAATAAAAAGTGGTATTGGATTTTAATATTTCTAGCAGTAATTATTGGATTTGTGTTCTATGTTATTTTGCAAGATCAATTTAGTACACGGTTTCTTATTTTTTTTTCAGGGCTTCCTTATTTATTATTTGTTACAGGAAGTTTTGGTTTGTTATGGCCTAAAATTAAACCCACAGGAGATGAGGAATATATAAGTCATACCTTATTAATTGGGTTGCTTTTTATTATTCTGTTTTTTATTCATGTTTGGATTATTCTGCCAAATATTTGCCCAAATTTTGGAGAATGTTTAGGTGTTTAATGTGATAATAAACTAAAAATTCAATCAAAAAAATATAATACTAAAATCAATCTGCTTCTTTTTTACAAGTAGCAGGCTGATATATATCATTGTAAAAACCTGTTTTTATAAATATTTTAGAATGAAAAAATAAGTTTAACCTTAATACTTAATATTATGACAACTTTAATGAAACGCAGAAGAAGAAATGGTTTGACTCCATTTGAAAACAGATTGTTAACGCCTTGGAATAAAAGTGTTTTAAGTCCTTGGGGAAGCAATTTATTTAACACAAGCCTTAAACGGTTTGATGATGTTTTTGATAACGACTTTTTTGAAGAAGATAGTTTAATGCCAGCAATGAACGTAAAAGAGCATAAGGAAGATTTTGAAATTGAATTTGCAGCCCCAGGGTTTAATAAAAAAGATTTCGAAGTAACAATTGAAAACGATGTTCTTCATGTTTGTGGTGAAAAAGAAGACGAAAAGGAAGAAAAAGAAGATGATTTTTCTCGTAAAGAATTTAGTTATAAATCTTTTCAAAGATCAATGATGCTTCCTACTTCGGTAGATTTAAATCAAGATGTTAAAGCGTCTTACAAAAATGGTATCCTAAAAGTGAAGCTATTAAAACAAGAAGAAGTAATTGAAAAAGAAATTCCTAAAAAAGTTATTGAAGTGCTTTAATAACTTGTTTTAAAGCAGAAAGTAGTTGAACTTAATAATTGCTTTCTGCTTTTTGAAATTATAAATATTATAAAGATGAAAACTAAAGAGATTAAAATAAAAAAATATGAAGCGTGGTTAAGTTCTGAAACTATGCATAATAGTTCAATTAATTGGCTGTCTGAATTAAGATTTGCTAAAGATGAAGCACTTTTTTTTGATGATTTGGTTAAGTCATACACGCTTCAACTTATAGATTCAAAACACTTTAGCGAAAGCAAAAAAATTGTAGACCAATTAAGTGTTTTACAAAACGAAACCAATGTGTTAATAGATACAGTTATAAATCATGAAAAAGGGCTTAAAATAATGGTTGATGGTGTAGATAATATTAAAGAAGAAAACGCATATAAACAAGAGCATGGAAAACTCATAGTTACAATTAGTGAGTTTTTAAATAAATATAGAACATTAAAATCACAACTATTTGCACTTGTAAAAAATATTTTAAAAGAGGGCAAGCAAAAACGGTTGCTTCAGTAAAATCAATTAAAAATGAAACATTTAATAATCTTATTAATTTGTGTCTTAACGTTTAGTTGCTCAACTTCAGAGCTTGTAGACCATTGGAAAAACCCAGATATAGATGTTTATAGTCCTAGTAAGGTGCTAATTATAGGCATGACCTCAAACCAAGAAGCGCGACAAGAATTTGAAACGCAATTACAAAACGAATATGCTTCTAGAGGTATAGAATCTGTAATGAGTTTAAAGTATTTTGGCGCAAAATTTACTTCTAATGCCAAAACAGAAGCAGATTTAAAAGCATTAGAGAGCAGCCTTATTGACGATGGGTTTGATACTATTTTATTTACAAAAGTAATTGGTGTTGAAGATAAAATAGTTTACAAAGAAAATTACGGGAAATATGATAGCACCCATAAAAAATTTAGAGAAGATTATTTAAAATATCAAGACGCATTTTATAATCCAGATTATTATGAAGAATATACGGTGTATAATACAGAAACTTCTATGTATTGTATCTGTCCAACAAAAGATAGAGAACTAATATGGAAAGGTTATATCAATATTATGGATCCACAATCTATTAGTGAAACCATAAATGATTATGTAAGACTTGTAATTGTTGTTTTAGAAGAGCAGCAACTTATCAACCCATTATTTGTAGAAGATATTATAAATGAAGACGCTATTAAATAATATTAATTTAAGTATTACAGGAGGTTGTATATTGCTTTCAATTTTCTTAAGTGTAAGCTGTTCGTCTACAAAGCTAATTTCTAGTTGGAAAAATCCAGATTGCAGCATATTTAAACCCAAAAAAATCTTAGTTGTTGGAGTAACACCAAATTATGAAGCTCGAAAAGCTTTTGAGTTTCAGCTTATAACAGAGTTAAATGCAAGAAAAATAAAAGCTTTGCAGAGTGCTGTGATATTTGAAAAGTCTTTCCAAGATACCAAACAAACAGAAAAAGAAATAGAAGCTCAAGTAGATAAATTACTCTCAAAAGGGTATGATACGGTTTTGGTGTCCTTGGTTAAAGGCGTTAATAGCAATCAATCTTACGGAAGCAAATCTCCCAAAAAAGATTATCATTTAAGAAAATTTATTGGTTATTATTTAGTGTATCAAGAAGCATATTTTAAACAAGATTATTACAATGATTACAATGTATTTAATATTGAAGCTTCTATTTATAGTTTAAATAAAGATTCAGATAAATATTTAGTATGGGTTGGTTCTTTTGATTTGGTAGATCCAATTAATAGCCAGAAAGCTTCAGACTATTATGTAAAAACACTTATTAAAATTCTAGAAAAAGAAAACATTATCCCAAAACAGTAAATTTTATAAATCATAAATATTATTTTTTTGCCCTTTTTATAAGATTTTAAAATAGTTGTCATTGTTTTTTTTATGTAAAAACACAACGGGTATTAAATAAAATATTAGTATATTTGATAAGTTTAAATTGGTTAACCAATTTGGAAAACCAATAATGTTTTATATGCATTCATGCTTTTTGTTTGAAAAAAGGAAACATTAACTTTTAAAATTAAATTGATGAAAACACCTAGCTTTATACACAACAAAAAACCAGAGAAGTCAACTTCTCTGGTTTGATCTATTTTTATTAAAATCTGTCAACCTATTTTAGGACGACTCAAAATATAAAAGAGTTTTTTTATTTAGAGGATGCTCTTATCACTAACTCAGCATCCAAAATAATCTTATTCAAAGTTTGTTTTACTGTTTTTTTCTTAGCATAAGATAAAAATGTTAGTGCAGCTTGTTTTCCAATTTCGGCACTATGTTGGTTTATGCTTGAAATGGATGGCGTAACTACAGCAGTAAACTGTTCGTCACCAAAACCTACTAGTGCAATATCTTCAGGAACTTTTATGTTCTGCTCTTTAAGCGTTTGTAATGCGCCTAAAGCGGCATAATCACTAGCAACATAAACCGCGTCTGGTTTTTTAGTTAGTTTTAGTAATTCAAGCATTTTTTGTTTGCCATCCTCAATGGTAAGACTACTTTCAATAAGAAGTTCATTATCTAAGGGAAGATTGTGTTTTTTTAAAGCATCAATATAACCTTTAATTCTATTGTTAAAAATTCGTGTGCGTTTAAAACCACCAATATGTGCAATTCTTTTGCGTCCTTGATTTACAAGATGTTCAACAATTATATGGCTGCTTTTGTAATCATTAATACCAATATAATCTACATTTAAATCATTTTCACCACGATCAAATAAAATCAAAGGAATACCTTTGGCTTTCACTTTTTCATAATATTCTAAATCAATAGTTTCATTAGCCATAGAAGCTATAATACCATCTACTTGAGTAAATAATAATGTATCAATGTTATCACATTCTTTTTTAAAAGATTCGTTAGACTGTGTTATAATTATGTTGTATCCTTCTTTATTTAAAACCTCTTCAATATTTTGAATTACAGAAGAGAAAAAGTTGCTATTCGTTCTAGGAACAATAACACCTACTAAATTGCTTTTTCCTTTTCTTAAAGCACTAGCAAGATGATTAGGTTGGTAGTTTAAGTTTTTAGCAACTTGTTTAACCGCTTTTTTAGTTTTTTTGCTAATACGCGAGTCGTCATGAAGCGCTTTAGAAACGGCAGCAGCAGAGATATTTAAAACATTAGCAATATCTTTTATGGTAGTTTTCTTTTTAGTATTCAATTTTTTTATATCTTTGCTTAAACGTTTAAGCAAATGTAGTGTTTTAATTAATTGAATCAAAATATAAGATAAATTATAGATTTTGATTTATTTTGAAATATCTGGTTAAACGATTAAGCATAACTAATTTTTATAAAATAAGACCAATTAAGATGAGTAAAGTAGTAACATTTGGAGAGATCATGTTAAGATTAGCTCCGCAAGGATTTTTAAGATTTTCACAAGCAAATAATTTTGACGCTATCTACGGTGGTGGAGAATCAAACGTAGCTGTTTCTTTAGCTAATTATGGTGTATCATGTGATTTTGTAACACGTTTACCAAAAAATGATATTGGTGAATGTGCTATGATGGAAATGCGTAAAAGAGGCGTAGGTGTAGATAAGATTGTTTGGGGTGGAGATCGTTTGGGTATCTATTTCTTAGAAACTGGAGCTGTATCTAGAGGATCTAAAGTAGTTTATGATAGAGCACATTCTGCTATTTCTGAAATTAAATCTGGAATGATTGATTGGGATGCAGTTTTTGAAGGTGTTGAATGGTTTCATTGGACAGGTATTACACCTGCTATTTCGCAAGGTGCTGCCGATGTTTGTTTAGAAGCTGTTAAAGCTGCTAGTGCTAAAGGAATTACAATTTCTACAGATTTAAACTACCGTGCTAAACTTTGGAAATATTGTAGCGATACGCATAGAGAAAAAGTAATGACTGAAATAACATCTTACTGTGATATTGTTTTAGGTAATGAAGAAGATGCAGAAATGCATTTTGGAATTAAGCCAGAAGGAATTTCAGTTCAAACTCAAGGTCATGATGTAAAAGCTGAAGCATTTTTATCTGTTTGTCAACAAATGATGGAAAAATTCCCAAGAGCTAAAAAAGTAATTACTACATTAAGAGGTTCAATATCAGCTTCTCATAACACATGGGCTGGTGTTTTATACGATGGAAAGAAAATGTACGAAACACGTCAATACCAAATAACAGATATCGTTGATAGAGTTGGTGGTGGAGATTCTTTCATGGGAGGTTTAATCTACGGATTATTAAAATATCCAGAAAATGATCAAAACGCATTAGATTTTGCAGTTGCTGCATCTTGTTTAAAACATACTATTAAAGGTGATGCTAACTTAGCTACTGTTGCTGAGGTTGAGAAATTAATGGGAGGTGACGCGTCTGGACGTGTTGCAAGATAAAAACTTACTAATTATAGTTTGTAAAGTAAATTATTAGGCATAGTGCTGAATTTAGTTCAGCACTAGCCTTGTAGTTTTTTGTAAGTCTCTAGTAAGTATATTTAATACCTTTAAAATCCATCAAAAGTATATGAAAAAATCTATTGCAATTATGTGTGGAGGTGGTCCAGCCCCAGGCATAAATACAGTAATAAGTACTTTAGCTAAAACGTTCCTGAAAGATGGCTACGACGTTATTGGTGTTCATCATGGTTATAAAGGATTGCTTTCTGATGATCCGTCATTAGTTTTTTTCGATTTTCATCGTGCCGATCGTATTTTTAGTCTTGGAGGGTCTACTTTAATAATGAGTAGGTTTAAACCAAAAGATAGCGATTTTAAAGCTAATTTTTTTAAAAAACATAACGTAAAGCTATTGGTGACTATTGGTGGTGATGATACAGCTTCAACGGCAAATAGATTAACCAAATATGTTAATAGTCAAGATCTGGAAGTGGCCCATGTTCATGTGCCAAAAACTATCGATAACGATCTTCCGTTACCAGATAGAAATCCAACGTTTGGTTTTCATACTGCTAAAGATGAAGGTGTACGTATTGGTAATACAGTTTATGAAGATGCAAGAACTAGCGAAAATTGGTTTGTAGTTGCTGCCATGGGGCGCTCTGCAGGGCATTTAGCTTTTGGAATAGCATCTGCTTGTCATTATCAAATGATGATTATTCCAGAAATGTTTAACAAAACAAAAATTACATTCGAGAAAATAATTAATATGATTGTTTCTTCGATAGTTAAATGTAAAATACAAGGTATAGAATATGGTGTTGCTTTAGTTAGTGAAGGTGTTTTTCACTTTATGGATGAAGATGAAGTCATAAATTCTGGTATCAACTTCACTTATGATGACCACGGACATCCTGAATTAGGTAACGTAAGTAAGTCTCATATTTTTAACTATTTGTTACAAGTTAAATTGAAAGAACTCGGGTTAGAAATTAAATCTAGACCCGTAGAACTTGGTTATGAATTAAGATGTTGTAAGCCAATTGCTTTCGATTTGACCTTATGTACCTTACTAGGTATAGGTGTTAAAAAACTGTTTGATCAAGGGGATTCGGGCTGTATAGTAAGCGCAAATTCAAATGGAGATATTATGCCATTGTATTTAAAAGATTTTGAAGACAATGAAGGTAAAATTCCTCCGCGATTAGTAGACATCGATTCAGATATGGCTCAGTTATTCATTAATAACCTTTTCTATATAAAAGAGAAGGATTATGAAAAAGCAAAACAATATTTGCCTAATCCAGAGGCATATGATTTTAAAAAAATACTAAACTGGAATTAATTAAATAAACATAAAAATTAAATTATAATGGCACAATTTTCAAGATTAGAAGTAGCGCAAGCAATGAAAGAAACAGGAATGATTCCTTTGTTTTTTCATAACGATATAGAATTAAGTAAAAAAGTATTAAAAGCATGTTACGATGGTGGAGCTCGTTTAATGGAGTTTACTGCACGTGGTGATTTTGCTCACGAAGTTTTTGGAGAATTAACAAAATATGCTATCGCCGAATTACCAGGAATGATAATGGGTGTAGGATCTGTTACCGATGCTGGTGCAGCTTCATTATATATGGCATTAGGAGCAAACTTTATTGTAACTCCTGTGTTAAGAGAAGATATTGCAATTGCTTGTAACCGTAAAAAAGTATTATGGTCTCCAGGATGTGGAACATTAACTGAAATTACTAGAGCAGAAGAATTAGGATGTGAAATCGTAAAATTATTCCCTGGTGATATCTACGGGCCTCAATTTGTAAAAGGAATTAAAGGACCGCAACCATGGACGTCTGTTATGCCTACTGGTGGAGTTGCTCCAACAGAAGAAAACTTAAAAGGATGGTTTGATGCAGGTGTAACTTGCGTAGGAATGGGATCTAAATTAATTTCAAAAGATATTATTGCAAATAAAGATTATGCAAAATTAGAGAAAGATGTTAAAGCAGCTTTAGCTATTGTAAAATCTGTTAGAAAATAATTTATTATTATTCAATTACAAAAGCCGCTATTTAGCGGCTTTTTTTATGTTTAATGCTTTATGTATTGCTAAACCCTTCACATAATTTAAGTCCTATAATTTTTCTTTTAATCTCACTATAAATTTGTTACATTTGGCGTTAGAATAAAAAAATAACAAAAATGAAAATAATGAAATTTTTAAGCCTAATTACACTAGTTGTACTTTTAGCCTCTTGTAACCAAAACGGAGTTACAAAAAAACCAATAAAAACAGAATTAGATTCTGTAAGCTATGCAATTGGTATGGATGTAGCAAAAAACGTAAAAGCTAGTTTTGATAATTTTGATAACGATTTGTTTGTACAAGGCTTTAATAATGTGCTAGATTCTACAGATATCTTAATTGATGAAACGAAAGCGCAACAAGTAGTAAGAGCATATTTTCAAAAGAAACAAAAAGCTGATGCAGAGAAAGCAAAATTAGAAGCTGAAGATAATAAAATTGACGGTGAAAAATTCTTAGCCGAAAACAAAAAGAAAGACGGTGTTGTAACAACAGAGAGTGGTTTACAATATATAGTTTTAAACGAAGGTACAGGTGAAAAACCAACAACAGCATCAAAAGTAAAAGTTCATTATCATGGTACTTTAATTGATGGAACTGTATTTGATAGCTCTGTAGAAAGAGGTACACCTGCTGAGTTTGGAGTAACTCAAGTTATAAAAGGATGGACAGAAGGTTTACAATTAATGAAAGAAGGTGCTAAGTATAAGTTTTTTATTCCTAGTGATATCGCTTATGGTGCTAACCCAAGACCAGGTGGACCAATAAAAGCAAATTCAACATTAATTTTCGATGTAGAATTGTTAGAAGTAAAGTAATATAAAAGTTACATATTAGAATTTAAAAACAGGAAGTTAGGCTTCCTGTTTTTTTGTTTTTAATTTTTATAATTTAATGAAGATTCAAATCGTAACTTTGCAACAGATTAAATAAAAAGAATATGAGTCATAAAGCAGGTTTTGTAAATATTATAGGGAACCCTAATGTTGGTAAATCTACATTAATGAATGCCTTTATTGGAGAAAAACTTTCAATTATAACTTCAAAAGCACAAACCACAAGACACCGAATATTAGGTATTGTAAATGGCGACGATTTTCAAGTGGTTTTAAGTGATACACCAGGAATTATAAAACCAGCTTACGAGCTTCAGGAATCTATGATGGGGTTTGTGAAATCGGCTTTTGAAGATGCCGATGTGCTTATATATATGGTAGAGATTGGCGAGAAAGAATTAAAAGATGAAGCCTTTTTTAATAAAATAACCAACTCTAAAATACCAGTATTATTACTACTTAACAAAATAGATAAATCAGATCAAGTGCAATTGGAAGAACAAGTTCAAACTTGGTCTCAAAAAGTACCTAATGCAGAGATTTTTCCTGTTTCAGCTTTAGAAGGATTTAATGTAAAAGAAGTTTTTAATAGAATATTAGAACTGCTTCCAGAATCACCAGCGTTCTATCCAAAAGACCAATTAACTGATAAGCCAGAACGTTTTTTTATTAACGAAACCATTCGTGAAAAAATTCTAATGCATTATAAAAAAGAAATTCCATATGCGGTAGAAGTTGATACTGAAGAGTTTTTTGAAGAGGAAAATATTATTCGAGTACGTTCTGTAATAATGGTGGAACGCGAGACTCAAAAAGGTATTATAATTGGGCATAAAGGAAGCGCATTAAAACGAGTAGGTGTTGAATCTAGAAAAGATTTAGAAAAGTTCTTTGGTAAACAAATCCATATTGAATTATATGTTAAAGTAAATAAGAATTGGAGAAGTAATCAAAACCAATTAAAACGTTTTGGGTACAATAAGTAGTTTATTATAATTTAATTATAAATGTAAGTTTTCAGGTTTTTAGCGACAAAGTAAAAATCATGGAAAGATTTTTTGTCATTTTTGTTTTTGGCTTTTTTGTTTTAAGTTGTAGTAGTGAAGAGGATTCTACTGAAGATAGCCTTTCAAGCAATGGTTGGATTATAGATGAAAAAGATATTTCGGGACGGTTTTTCTTATACCCGTTGGCAATAGATCCAAATTTTGATAGTGTAAATAATATAAACTTAAGCGATGGTCAATTAGTTGGAGTCATTAATTTTGGTTTACAGGTAATTGTTTATCCTTATGTTTATACTTTTGAAAGTGAGGTTATAAATGCGGATTACAATGGAAGGAAATACGCTTTTACATATTGTCCAATTACAAAAAGTGCATTAGCATTTAATAGAACTCAGATTTTTAGAGCATCAGGATATCTTTATAAGGATAATTTAACGCCATGGGATGATGAAACTGAATCTATTTGGTCTCAAATGTTAATTAGAGGGATAAAGGGAGATAATAAAAATAGAAAATTTAACACGATACCTGTTGTAGAAACTACTTGGGGTACAGTTAAAAAATACTTTCCGACTGCTAAAGTTTTTACTGGGGCTACTAATTCAGCCAAATCGGGTTCAATTAGCTTTAATAAGCGGCCACCAGATGAAAATGATAATACTGTTTCTGATATAGAGAAGCCCAACCCGAGTGAGCATGTATACGGAATTATAGATAATTTTAATAGTGTGCATATTTTTAGACATTCTAACTTCCGGAATAAAGTTGTTATAAAAACGATTAGTAATCAAGAATATATTATAATTGGAAATCAATCGAACAGATTTTTTAATGCATTTAAGGTTGATAATGCGGATGACTATAAAATATTAGAAAATCAATTACCCTATGTTATTCAAAACAGAAGTGGTATTAAGTATAATATTTTAGGTATTGGCACCAATGGTAGTGTATTAGAAAAACCTAAATACGCATATGTTGCAGCATGGTGGGCTTGGGAAGATTTTTATTCTAATTTCAATTTTGTAGATACAGGAGAGTAATGGCAGGCTTAAACGTTACCATATAAAATATTCGTAATACAAACTGTTAACTCAGTATTTAATTTTAGAGTGCTTTTTTATTTTCAATTTCAAGCACTTCATTCATAAAGTTATTAAGCAATCTCATATCATTCGTACTTGAAGCTTTGCCCAAACTACCTGCAAAGTATAATGTAACCCAAAGCAAAACCATTAAGATGGTTACACTTGCTTGAACAGCAAAACTTTGTTTTAAGGACCAGTTAGTATAAGTCCATATGGCAAATGCAATAAATAGACCTGCAACAATAAAATGAAGAAACATGAAAAGCGTCCAAACAGTTGGGTTTGGTCCAAATAAACCATGAAGCATACTAGAATTGTCATCAACTTTATTTATTTCTAAATGTAATTGAGGCGACCAAAAGTGTTGTTTTTCTTTTGGGAATTTTATAAAAACATGATCGTCTACTCGTGTTACAATAAATTCAGATTGCGTGTTTTTTACATTTTCAAAATCACTCAAAATGGCTTCGTTAATCCTCGGGATTTCCATTTTAAACCTTGGGCGTAAAACAATGTCGTTACTTAAAGCCATTCATATTTAGTTTAGCAGAGTAAATTACTATTTTTTATTTAAACCTAAAATACTTTCAATCTTTATTAAAAAAGAACTATGCGTCATCTATATTCCCTATTTTTGCAAAATATTTCGGATAGAAATAATAAAGGCATCAGATAAGGTGTGACATGTAAATTAAAGAATATGAGTAATATAGTAGCTATAGTAGGAAGACCAAATGTGGGGAAATCAACGTTTTTTAATCGTTTAATACAACGACGAGAAGCTATTGTTGATGCTGTAAGTGGTGTAACAAGAGACCGTCATTATGGTAAAAGTGATTGGAACGGAAAAGAGTTTTCTTTAATAGATACAGGTGGTTACGTTTTAGGAAGTGATGATGTATTTGAAGCAGAAATAGATAAACAAGTAGAGTTGGCTATTGATGAAGCTGATGCTATTATTTTTATGGTTGATGTTGAGTCTGGTGTAACAGGAATGGATGAAGATGTTGCTAAATTACTTCGTAAAGTGAGTAAGCCCGTTTTTTTAGTCGTTAATAAAGTCGATAACGGAAAACGTGCAGAAGATGCTGTTGAGTTTTATGCATTAGGTTTAGGAGATTATTATACTGTTGCTAGTATAAATGGTAGTGGAACAGGTGAACTATTAGATGCATTAATTGAAGCATTGCCAGAGAAAGAAGATGTCGTTGAAGAAGAATTACCTCGTTTTGCTGTTGTAGGAAGACCAAACGCAGGGAAATCATCATTTATAAATGCACTTATTGGTGAAGACAGATATATAGTTACAGATATTGCAGGTACAACCCGCGATTCAATAGATACTAAATACAACCGTTTTGGTTTTGAATTTAATTTAATTGATACAGCTGGTATAAGAAGAAAGTCTAAAGTAAAAGAAGACTTAGAGTTTTATTCTGTAATGCGAAGTGTTCGAGCTATTGAGCATAGTGATGTTTGTCTTATTGTTTTAGACGCTACTCGTGGTTTTGATGGGCAGGTTCAAAATATCTTTTGGTTAGCTGAACGTAACAGAAAAGGGATTGTTGTTTTAGTAAACAAATGGGATTTGGTTGAGAAAGACCATAAGTCTATGAAGGAATTCGAAAAGGCTATTAAAAAGCAAATGGAACCGTTTACAGATGTTCCGGTTGTATTTATTTCGGTATTAACAAAACAAAGAATTTTTAAAGCTATTGAAACGGCTGTTGAGGTTTATAAAAACCGATCTAAAAAGATAAAAACCAGTCAGCTTAACGAAGTACTACTTCCAATAATAGAAAATTATCCGCCACCGGCATATAAAGCAAAATTTGTAAAAATTAAATATATCATGCAGTTGCCAACACCGCAACCTCAATTTGCATTTTTCTGTAATTTGCCACAATATGTAAAAGAACCATACAAAAGGTTTTTAGAAAATAAATTAAGAGAAAAATTTGGTTTTACTGGAGTGCCTATAAGCGTTTATATGCGTAAAAAGTAATTAAGATTACAGTTTATTTATTCGTAATTATTAGTTATTTCTAGCTTAAATAATATAACAACCAACCAACATGAGTCAAATTATAACTTTCGGTGAGGTACTAATGCGTATATCACCAAGAGGGAATAAATAATTTATTCAATCTAATACAGTCGAGTTTTATTTTGGAGGAACAGAATTGAATGTCGGGCTTTCCATTGCCCATTTTGGTGGAAGTGTTAAGCATATTACATGTAATTCAGACGATTTTATTGGTAATACAGCAATGGCATACCTTAACAAATTCGATTTAGATACCACAGCAATTGTTCGTGCCAATAGACCATTAGGTGTTTATTTTCTGGAAGTTGGGGCTGTTATGCGTCCAAGTCAAATATCTTATAATAGGTCACATTATGCCTTTTCTGAAATTAAACCTAGTATGGTTAATTGGGAAAAATCATTAGCAGAAGGTAGTTGGTTTCATTGGACGGGAATAACACCTGCTTTAACTCAAGGTAGTTTTGATACCTTAAAAGAAGGCTTAAAATTAGCAAAGAAAAAAGGCATGCAAGTTTCTGCCGATCCAACTTACAGGAGCGGTTTGTGGAAATATGGTGTAGACCCTAAAGAAGCTTTAATAGAATTATTGCATTGTTCAACTATTTTTATTGGAGGTATTAACGAAATGAATGAAGTTTTAGGAACTAATTTTGGTTATACAAACGATGAGTTTATAGAAGCAAGTAAGTTACTTATTGAGAAATTTCCATCTATTGTTAAAGTATTCGATAAAATAAGAACATCCATTAATTCGTCATGGCATAAAATTCGAGCAAGAATGTGGAACGGGCAAGAATTCCATGAAACTCAAGATTTTGATATTACACATATTGTAGATCGTATTGGAACAGGCGATGCTTTTGCAGCGGGTTTAATATATGGTTTACAGCATTTTAATGACACAAAATCTATGGAGTTTGCGAGTGCAGCATGCGCATTAAAACATACTTATGTTGGAGATGTTAACTATGCTACAATCGATGAGGTTAATCGAATTGTAGAGGGGAATCTAACAGGAAGATTTAACCGGTAATTTAAGTCCTGATTTATAGTGTCGAATTATTTGTTTACAATTAATTTCTAAACAAAAATACAAAACTGTCTAGAAATTTAACATTTTTACTGAGACTGAGACTGAGACTGAGACTGAGACTGAGACTGAGACTGAGACTGAGACTGAGACTGAGACCTAAATCTTACCAACCTCCAGAAGCACCGCCACCGCCAAAACCGCCGCCGCCAAAACCACCGCCGAAGCCTCCGCCACCACCAGAAGACCAACCGCCGCCGCCAGAACTTCCGCCCCAGCCACTTGATGAACCTCTACGGTAACTACCACGTCCCATGTTACTCAGAATAATAGCTTCAAGTAAATCACTTCCAGTAGATCTACGACCACCATTTCTTCCGCCTCCGCGTCTATTTTTAGAAATTGAGATTAAGATGATAATAAATATGAAAATCAGAATTAAAATTAACCCAATAGGAAATTCACTTTGATTGGATTGCCTCGTGCCTTGATATTCACCATTCATAACTTCAAAAATGGCATCAGCACCTCTGTTTAATCCTCCTGGGTAATCATTATTCTTAAAATAAGGTATAATATCTCGTTCAATAATACGCTTAGACATGGCGTCTGTTAAAAGATGTTCTACTCCGTATCCTGTATTTATGGCTATTCTTCTATCGTTTCTAGCTAACAAAATTAAAATACCATTGTCTTTTTCCTTGCTACCGCCAATTCCCCATTTTTGTCCCCATTGTGCTCCTAGATAAGAGATGTTTTCTCCGTTAGTAGAGTTTATAATAGCAACAACAATTTGTGTTGAGGTAGTGTCAGAATACTTTATGAGTTTCCGCTCTAAACTACTTTTCTGAGAAGCAGAAAGTAAATTTATATAATCGTAAACACTAGTTTGGAACTTTGGTTTTTCAGGAATTTCATATTGAGCATGAGCAATATTCAAAGCAAAGCATAATACTAAAAAACTAATAATGCTTTTTATTTTTGAAAGTGATTGCAAACTGATTACTGAAAACTGCATAAATAGCTATCTATCCTTTAGAAATATCATTAGTTAACTCGTTAGAGTCAGTATCCGAATAAGGGAAATGTGTTTTAAGTTCTTCACCAGATTTTAAAATCCCATCTCTAAGCCCTTGTTTAAAGTTTCCTTTTTTAAAATGCGATTGCATAACATTTTTAGTGTTATCCCAAAAATCGTTTTTAACCACATCATTAATGCCTTTGTCTCCATAAATAACAAAGGTTTTATCTTCTAAGGCTAAATAAATTAATACGCCGTTTTGGAGTTTTGTGTTATCCATTTTTAGGGTATGAAAAAGTTCTAAAGCGCGAACAGTAGCGTCACCTTTACATGTTTTTTCTATATGAACACGAATCTCTCCAGAAGTATTTAACTCTGCAACACGAATAGCTTCAACAATATCTTGTTCTTCTTGTGCAGTTAGAAATTCTTCAACTTTATTGGACATATGTTTTACTTCAAATCAAAGTTAACGTCTGGTGCTTTTTCGCTTCCAGATTCAGATTTAAAATAATTCATTGGGTCAAAATTAAGTATGCCTGCTAATACAGAATTTGGAAATTCTTTAACATGATTATTGTAAGGTTCTACAACTTCATTATATCTGTCTCTAGCAACATTAATTCTGTTTTCAGTACCTTCTAATTGACTTTGTAATTCAAGAAAATTTTGGTTAGCTTTTAATTCTGGGTAACGCTCTACAGTAACCAATAGACTTTTCAATGCACCAGATAATCCGCTCTGTACTTCACTAAATTTAGCCATCTGTTCTGGTGTAAGGTTTGATGGATCGATATTCATAGATGTGGCTTTAGCTCTAGCTTCAATAACAGCAGTTAATGTGCCTTTTTCAAAATCTGCAGCACCTTGTACTGTCTTCACCAGATTTCCTATTAAATCATTTCGGCGTTGGTAGCTGCTTTCTACATTAGCCCATGTTTTAGTTGCAGATTCTTTTAGGTTTACAGCGGTGTTATTAAATCCTTTTCCCCAAGAATAAAGACCGAAGATTATAATAGCAATAATAATTAATGGTAAGAATTTTTTCATGATAGCTTTAATTTGATAATATGTTGTTAATGGTTATTTATAAGACACTTCTTTTGTTAAAAAGTTACAAAAGGATTTTTATATTTTTAAAGGTGTTCCTTTATTTTGATAAGTTGATTTTTTACATCTTCAAGTTTACTAATAATTTCAAAATTATTTAGTGCTTGTTTTTTTTCTTCTTTTAAATGTGTTTTTGCGCCATCAAGCGTAAAACCACGTTCTTTAACAAGGTGATAGATAAATTTAAGGTTCTTAATATCCTCTGGAGTAAATTTACGATTGCCTTTCGCGTTTTTTTTAGGCTTTAGTACATCAAATTCTTTTTCCCAGAAGCGAATTAGAGATGTATTAACACCAAATGCCTTGGCAACTTCGCCAATACCATAATATCTCTTTTCTGGTAAATCTATATGCATTAATCGAGGGATTGATTTTCTAAAGAAGCATGTTCTAATAGCTTGTTAAATTCTTCCGCAGTTAAACTTCCGTAGTAGAAGTTTATAGGGTTGATTTTATTACCGTCTTTATGTATTTCGTAATGTAAATGAGGGGCTTCAGATCGACCTGTACTACCAACAAAACCAATTAAATCGCCACGTTTTACTTTTTGGTTTTTTCTAACATTATATTTATACAAATGCGCATACAAACTAAGGTATCCAAAACCATGGTCTATTCTTATATGTTTTCCGTAACCACTAGAACCAGAATCTGCACGAACTACAACGCCATCTCCACTAGCGTATATTGGTGTGCCTCTAGGTGCAGTAAAATCCATGCCCTTGTGCATTTTACGTGCTTTTGTAAATGGGTCTGTGCGCATACCGTAGCCAGATGCCATTCGGGTTAAATCTTTATTGTTAACAGGTTGAATTGCTGGAATAGCAGAAAGAAGTTTTTCTTTTTCTTCAGCAAGTTCAGCAATTTCATCAAGAGATTTAGATTGTACAACTATTTGTTTTTGTAAAATGTCTAGACGTTTGTTACTTTCAATTATCAATTTAGAATTGTCAAAGCCTTCTAGGTTTTTATATCTGTTAATACCACCAAATCCAGCTCTACGTTGTTCTTCAGGAATTGGGTTAGCTTCAAAATATACGCGGTAAATATTGTTGTCTCTATCTGCAACATTGGCTAAAACAGCTTCAGCATGTTCCATTTTTTTATTAAGTAACTCAAATTGTAATTGGGTGTTTTGTAACTCTCTTTTTAAAGCACGTTCTTTAGGAGATTCAACATACTGACTTGCTATAAAAACAAATATAAATGCGAAAAATGCAGCAGCTAAAATAAAGAGACTAGCATACTTAAATGTAGTTCTTTTTTTGCGCTCTATTTTGCGGTAAGAAAGCGATTCTTTATCGTAGTAATATTTTACCTTACTCATTTCTTAAATTATACTATTTTTGCAATTAAATTGATACAACTAAAAGTGTTGTATTAAGTATGTAAACGAACAAACCTACGAAATTATTTTTATAGTAATTAACTAATAATTTAAATGTAGGTTCGTGATCTCCTTAATTTTAAATAGTTTTGGAGAGTAAATATAAAAATTGTTTCTTATTTAAAAGAATTTATAAGAATCTAGATGCTCAATTAAGATACATGAAGTCACAAGAAGTACGTTCAAAATTTTTAAGTTTCTTTGAGGAAAAGAAGCATAGTATAGTGCCATCTTCACCTATGGTTTTAAAAGACGACCCAACCTTAATGTTTGTAAATGCAGGGATGGTGCCTTTTAAAGAATATTTTTTAGGAAATGGAAAACCAAAAAATAACCGTATTGCAGATTCGCAAAAATGTTTGCGTGTTTCTGGAAAGCATAATGATTTAGAAGAGGTTGGTTACGATACGTATCACCATACTTTATTTGAAATGTTGGGGAATTGGAGTTTTGGCGATTACTTTAAAAAAGAAGCTATTGCTTGGGCTTGGGAATTGTTAGTAGACGTTTATGGTATTGATAAAGATATATTATATGTTACTGTTTTTGAAGGTAGTGATGATGCTGATAATTTAGAAATGGATACCGAAGCTTATGATATTTGGAAACAATATATCTCTGAAGACCGCATTTTAAAAGGAAACAAAAAGGATAATTTCTGGGAAATGGGTGATCAGGGGCCTTGTGGGCCATGTAGTGAGATTCATGTTGATATTCGCTCTGCTGAAGAAAAAGCTAAAGTGTCCGGTAAAGATTTGGTGAATGAAGACCATCCGCAGGTTGTTGAAATATGGAATTTAGTGTTCATGCAATATAACCGAAAAGCCAATGGTTCGCTTGAGAATTTGCCTAATAGGCATATCGATACAGGTATGGGATTTGAGCGTTTATGTATGGTGCTTCAAGGTGTTCAGTCAAATTATGATACCGATGTTTTTACGCCAATAATTCGCGAAATTGAAGCCATTACTCATAAAGAATACGGTAAAGATGAAAAAGTAGATGTAGCAATTCGTGTAATTTCAGATCATGTTCGTGCCGTTGCGTTTTCAATAGCAGATGGGCAATTGCCTAGTAATTCAGGTGCTGGTTACGTAATTAGAAGAATTTTACGCCGTGCGGTACGTTACGGATTTACATTTTTAGATAAAAAAGAACCTTTTATATATAGGTTGGTAGATGTTTTGAGTAACCGTATGGGAAAAGCATTTCCAGAATTAAAAGCTCAAAAACAACTAATTGAGAATGTAATAAAAGAAGAAGAACAATCATTCTTAAGAACGCTAGATCAAGGTTTAGTGTTATTGAATAGAATTGTAGATGAAACTAAAGGAGAAACAGTTTCAGGTGAAAAAGCTTTTGAATTATATGATACCTATGGTTTTCCAATTGATTTAACAGCTTTAATTCTTTCTGAAAAAGGATTGAAACTTGATGAAGAAGGGTTTAATAAACAATTACAAAAGCAAAAGAACCGTTCTAGAGCAGCAAGTGAGATGTCGACCGATGATTGGACAATTCTTATTGATGATGCTGAAGAAGAATTTGTAGGATATGATACTTTACAGGCTAATGTGAAGCTTACCAGATACAGAAAAGTAACGTCTAAAAAAGATGGTGATATGTATCAACTAGTATTTAATTTAACACCGTTTTATCCAGAAGGAGGAGGGCAAGTAGGTGATAAAGGCTATTTAGAGGATACACATGGTGATGTGGTTTACATTCTAAATACTAAAAAGGAAAACAATGTGATAATTCATTTTGCTAAGAATTTACCAAAGCATATTAATGAATCATTTAAAGCTGTTGTTGATGCAAAACAACGCCATAGAACCGAATGTAATCATACAGCAACACATTTGCTGCACCAGGCGCTAAGAGAGGTTTTAGGAACTCATGTAGAACAAAAAGGGTCTGCGGTGCATTCTAAATATTTACGATTCGATTTTTCTCATTTTTCTAAATTAACAGTTGAAGAATTACGAGATATTGAAAATTTTGTAAACAGAAGAGTAGACGGGAAATTACCCTTAGAAGAAAAGCGTAATATCCCAAAAGAAGAAGCTATTGCTGAAGGCGCTATGAGTTTGTTTGGTGAAAAGTATGGTGATACTGTTCGTGCTATACGTTTTGGTCAATCTATCGAGCTTTGTGGAGGTACACATGTAGAAAATACCTCTGATATTTGGCATTTTAAAATTGTTTCAGAAGGAGCGGTAGCTTCGGGTATTAGAAGAATTGAAGCCATTACCAACGATGCAGTAAAAGACTTTTATTTTGAAAATAATAGAGCTTATTTTGAAATGAAAGATTTACTAAATAATGCACAAGAGCCAGTAAAAGCACTTCAAAATTTACAGGAAGAAAATACAAGTCTTAAAAAACAGATAGAAGGTTTACTTAAAGATAAAGCGAAGAACGTTAAAGCTGAGCTTAAAAGCGAATTAGAGGAGATTAATGGTGTACAATTTTTAGCTAAGAAATTAGATTTGGATGCTGGTGGTTTAAAAGATGTGGCTTTCGAGTTAGGAAGTCAGTTTGATAATCTGTTTTTATTATTTGCCACAGAGCAAAACGGTAAAGCATTATTGTCTTGTTATATTTCTAAAGAATTAGTAGAGAGTAAAGGTTTAAACGCTGGACAGGTAGTAAGAGAATTAGGTAAATACATCCAAGGTGGTGGCGGTGGGCAACCATTTTTTGCTACTGCGGGAGGGAAGAACCCTAACGGAATTCAAGAGGCTTTAGAGAATGCTAACAAATATTTAGAATAAGTTCTGTTATGTTCTGTTTTAAAGAGTTCCCAGAAGCTTAATTTTTATTCTGATTTCTCTGTGTATCTCTGCGGGACTTTGTGAATCTCTGTGAAATTAATATCTTAAATGAACTTACAAACCAAAATATCACTAGGAAAACAGTCCGAAGACCAAATAGACTATAACTCAAATGTGTTATTATTCGGATCGTGTTTTTCAGAAAATATTGGAAAGAAGCTAGATTATTTTAAGTTTAAGAACTCTCAAAATCCGTTTGGGATATTATTTCATCCTAAGGCTATTGAAACGCTTATTTCAAATGCAGTAGATAGTAAACATTTTTCAGAAGAGGATGTATTTTTTCATAACGAACAATGGGCTTGTTTCGATGCGCATTCAAAACTAAGTCATACTTCAAAAGATACTTTAATAAATCAATTAAATGAACAAATTGATTTAACAAATTCTAAATTAAAATCAGCATCTCACATTATTATTACATTAGGTACGGCTTGGGTTTATCGCGAAATAAGCACTAATAATATCGTTGCCAATTGTCATAAAGTGCCACAAAAGCAATTTAAAAGAGAATTGTTATCGGTTGAAGAAATTACAGCTTCGTTAAAACAAATATTGAGTTTAATAAGAAGTGTTAATTATACTGCTTCAGTAATTTTTACGGTTTCACCAATTCGACATACCAAAGATGGTTTTGTTGCAAATACGCAAAGTAAAGCACATTTAATTACAGCTATTCATCAAGTTATAAGTAATCAATCTTTTTATTTTCCATCATTTGAAATTATGATGGACGAACTTCGAGACTATCGTTTTTATCAAGAAGATATGGTGCACCCAAGTCAATTAGCTATTAATTATATTTGGGATAAGTTTAAAATGGTTTGGATTTCAGATCAATCTTTCAAAACCATGGAAGAAGTAGAGGTTGTTCAAAAAGGGCTTCAGCATAAACCATTTAATATTAAATCTGAAGCGCATCAAAAGTTTCTTCAAAATTTAGAAGTTAAAATCTCTAGACTTCAAATTCAATTTCCTTACATCGTATTCTAAATATACGTAATTCATCGTATTGTTTTCATTCGCTTATTGTTGCAGTTTTGTGATGCTATTAATCATAAAATATTCAATAAAATGAAAAAATCAAACACCACAATTGTATTAGTCATTGCACTTATCTTAACTTCATTTACATCCTGTTCTACAGATGATGGAGGAGGAGATGGCTCTGCTGCATTTGGTACTTTAACCGCTAAAATAGATGGGAGTTCTTATAAATCAATGGGAATTTCATCTTCAGCAACAGTTGCTAATGCAGGTTCCGTTATCAACCTTGTAATAATTGCTAGTAATAGTGATGGTAATGCTTTCGCAATGACAATTTTTGGGTACTCTGGAACAGGAACATATGAGTTTACTGGAGCTAATATTGCTGTTACAAATGTAGCTTCTTACACCGAGACAAATGTTAATTTAAGTAATCCAACAGCTTCTACTACAGAGATTTGGCAAGCGCCATATGATGATACTCTTGTAGGGTCAATAACTATTAGTGAAGAAACAGATACCAAAGTAATAGGAACATTTGAGTTTAAGTGTAAAAATGTTAATGGAGATAGTTCAATTAAGGATGTTACTTCTGGAGCCTTCAATTTAAATAAACAAACTACATAGTAACTAAAACAAAATTCAACAATGAGAAATTTAAAATTATTTGTTTTTCTATTAGCAGGATCGCTAATGTTAAACGCACAAAAAGCAGAAACACCAGATCAAAGTTATGAGCTAGGTGCAAAAATTGAAGAAATGACAATTACAGATGGCGGTACTGTAATTATAGCTACTAATGATGGGTTGGCAGCTATAAAACCTGGGCAAGAAGGTTTGCTATTTAATTTTACAGATTATGGAAAAATAAATCCAGAAACAGAATTAGAGATTGTTTCAGGTGCACCGTATGTAATTGTAAGTAAAGCAGGTTTTGGAGTTGGGCTAGTAAAAAAAAGATCTATAATTGATTATATGTCTGGGAAAACAATTTTTAATGCTGAAGAAAATGGATGGAAATCTATAAGCAGAACTAAATTGTTCTTATCTCAAAATAGATTGATGGTAACTGGACAACGAAAAGTGGGGATGTTATTTCCTCAGGCTTTGGCAATGTATGATTTGGCTTCGGGTAAAGAATTAAGTCAATATATATTTAAAGGTACTAAAAATGTAATGGGAACACCATTAGTACTTTCAGATGGTATTATTATTCCAACTACAAAAGGCTTGATGAAAGTAGATATGGATTCTGGAAAAGTTATTTGGGAAAATGAACTAAAAAATATTGGCTGGATGGTTGCTGATAAAACAGAAAAAGATATTTACGCTTTCGCGGAAACGTCTAATAGAAAGAATACAAAAATCTATAAGATTGGTGCTAGTGGAACTTCTACTTGGGCAGAAGAACGCAAAGTAAAAGGTCAAATTTCTAATTTTGAAATTCTACCTCAAGGTATTGCTGTAGTTAGTGATGTAGCAGATACAGGAAAAAAGGGATTAGCAAAATTAGCTGCTTCAAAAGCAGAATCGAAAATCACATTATTAAGTGCTTCAAATGGAGTAGATCTTTGGGAAAAAGCTCCAAAAACCCAAGGTTATGTTCAGCATTTTTATATCATGGAAGATGGTATTCTTTTCGGGATTCACGAAGGTGGAATTAATAAAGTAGCTTACGATGGTACTACTTTATTTAAAAAACCTTTAAAAACCGGAGAAAACATTCTCACTATGGCAACAACACCTCAAGGGTTAATTTATATTACTAGTGAAGATGCAAATATTGTTGATTTAAATACTGGAGATCAAATATGGAAAAAACCACTAAAATTTAAAAGAGCTAATAGGGTAAGCTCTGATTATGATAAGAAAAATGATAAGTATTTAATTCTTGCTGATGAAAAATTATTTAGTATTGATGCTAACTCAGGAACTTCAGAATTAATAGCTGAAGCTGATTTTGAAGGAAAGGAAGATCCAACTGATATAGAAGTTAGAGATAGTGGTGTTTTACTAACATCAGATCAAAATATGATGCTTTTAGATTGGGATGGTGAGAAAAAGTGGCATGAATATAAAAGAGCGCCAGGTAAAAGTGCTTTTGGAGCGGCATTAGCAGGAGCAATGGCTTTGGCATCAGCTGCAGCATCAGCTTCTGCAGCTTATGAGGCAGGCTATGAGCGCAATTATATTGGACAGTATACAGCTAGAGGCGATCGTTTAAATAATATGTCACAAGGTATGGCTAATGTTTCTAGTGCGTCTGTTGCCGAAATGCTTAAGCGTTTTTCAGCTACATCAGCCACACAAGATGCGCAATTCGTTTTAACAAAATTAGACGATGGTGTTGGTTTAATGAAATTAAATAAAGATACTGGAGTTGTTGAGAAAGAAATTTTGTTAAAAGATAAAAAACCAGAATATGAAGTTGATGAGTTTGGAGGCATGTTGTATTATAAGCTCAACGATAAAACCATTTATGCATACAACCTTAAAAAATAAATCTTGTTGTTGAGATTTGTTTGATTAGGCGTGATAATCAGATTATTACGCTTAATCTTTTTTTATCACACTTAATCGAAAAATTTAAAGAGGTATCACTTTTAATTGTAGTTTTAAAATGCTATTAATCAGTTCATATCAAAAAGCACCAATACTATTAATCAAGAAATTGATTGGTGATTGGTGTTTTTTTTGTGAGTTACTTTACCTAATAATTCAAACTAAAAATACTTTGTGATTATGGTGTTTGATTGGTTTGGTTTTCTAATATTTTTTGTTGCGTTTCTATTACTTTCTTTTGCAATAAAAGTATATTTAGATTCTAATTTTATTAAGAAAAATGGAGATAATGGTTATGCTCTACTTATTAAGAAATATCATTTAGAACAAAATAGAAATCAACTAAATTCTGAAAAAGTTAAGATAGCAGAATATTTTACAGATTCAATCTTAGAGCGTTTATTAAATATTACTAAAGAATTAATTTTATTTCAAAAACTTATATTTGAGAAACTCTAATGATAATAATATAATGATTCATAATTTTATTTCATGATAAAAAGAACCTTAATCTTATTTTTTCTTATTGTTCATCAGGTTTTAGTTGGGCAGTCCGTTACAGATTTGATTTCTAACACTAAAAAAAGCTTAGATACTTCAACAACTTTAAAACATAAGGCTAAATTCACAGCAGATTTAGCTTGGTATTATTCTCATGTAAATATTGATTCTGCTCTGGTTTACGGGAATAAATCTATTGAATTTGCAACCAGATCAAATAATGACACTTTAATTGGGCAGTCCTTAAACGATTTGAGTACAGTGTACTTTTTTAAAGGAGACTATCCTGAATCTATTAATTACGCTAGAAAAAGTATGGTATATAGACAAAGATTAAAGGATACTCTTGGTATTGCCAGCTTATATACAAAAATGGGGAGTAATTACAGTAAAACTAATTTATTAGATAGTACTGTTTATTATTACATAAGAGCCAGAGATTTGTACTTAAAAAATAATGATTCACTTAATTCTGTAACTATCGAATCAAATATAGCCTCTGCGTATTATAGCGCTGGGAATTATAAAAAAGCTTCAGGCTATTTAGACGAATGCATAGATTATTTTAAAAGGAATAATTTGAAGAGACTTCTAGCTAATTCTTACTTAACTAAAGGAAATATTTATCTAAACACCAATGATACTTTGAGTTCAATAAAGTCTTTTCAAGAAGCTGAAAAACTTTCTGCTGAAATAAAAAACTATGTTGGTCAAGCATCAGCTTTAAATAATTTAAGTATAATTTATAGTGCTTTAAATGAATTTGATAAAAGTACAAATTATGTAAAGCGTTCAATTGAAATTAGGGAATCAATAGGTGCTACTGGAGATTTAGAAAGCGCAAAACTTACTTTGGCAATTAATAATTTTAAGTTAGGAAAAATTCAAGATTCAAAAGCAGGATTATTGAATGTTAAAGGGTTTTTTATTAAAACTGGTGTCAATGAAAAACTCCAATATGTTTATGAAAATCTTATGTTAATTTATGCTTATGAGAATAATATTGATAGTCTTAATTTTTACTCACAAAAGTATAATCAGACTTTAAGAAAAAATATTAGTGAAGCTAATTTAAAATTCAGTCAAGAGATTGAAGTCAAATATGAAACAGAGAAAAAAGAAAAAGAAATTCTTAAACAGCGTTCTGAAATCATAGAGAATAAACTTAACTTAAATAAGAAAAACACACAGCTTATTGGTTTAGGCTTTTTAGCAATTGTTCTATCTGTTTTAGGTTACTTATTGTACAATCAACAAAAACTAAAAAATCAACAATTGAAAAAAGAAGGTGAGTTAAAAGAAGCTTTAGTAAAAATTGAAACTCAAAACAGGTTGCAAGAACAACGTTTAAGAATATCTAGAGACTTACATGATAATATTGGTGCACAACTTACCTTTATTATTTCTTCAATAGAGAATTTGCAATATGGTTTTAAACTTAAAAATCAAAAGCTTACTGATAAATTATCTAGTATAAGTGGTTTTACAAAAGAGACCATTTATGAGTTAAGGGATACTATTTGGGCTATGAACAAGAATGCTATTTCTCTTGAAGATTTAGAAATACGAATTTCAAATTTTATAGATAAAGCCGATATGTCTTCCAATAGTTTAAGTTTTGAGTTTAATATAGATAAATCTGTTGCTAAGACAGAAGAATTGGCATCAGTAAAAGGGATGAATATTTACAGAATTATTCAAGAAGCCATAAATAATTCAATTAAATATGCCGAAGCTTCAATAGTAAAAGTTGACATATTGAAACAGAATAAAAAAATTCAATTTAGAATTACCGATAATGGTAAAGGTTTTGATGAGAATAGTGTTGAACAGGGTAACGGTCTTAATAATATGAAAAAGCGCGCAAAAGAAATTGGAGCGTCTTTAGATGTTAACAGCCAGTTGAATAATGGAACAGAGATATCAATAAATCTGTCAGTATAATTTAAAGATATACGATGAATTACGTATAGGTTTCTAAAGTGAAATGTTTTAAATTTCTATATTGAAAATCAAGTAGATGAATATAAAAATAGCCATAGCAGACGATAATTCTTTTTTGATACGAGCGGTTGAAGAGAAGTTGTCTTTTTTTGACGAGTTAGATGTTAAGTTTTTTGCTTTAAATGGTTCAGAATTAATCGCCAAATTAGAAGACAATCATAATATAGATATTGTTTTAATGGATATAGAAATGCCAGTTTTAAATGGTATTGAGACCACAGAACTAGTAAAGAAAAAGTATCCGCATATTAAAATTATAATACTTACAGTTTTTGATAATGATGAAAATATTTTCAATTCTATAAAAGCAGGAGCAGACGGGTATTTGTTAAAAGAAGTAAATGCGAAAGATTTGCATAATGGAATTATGGAAACTATAAATGGAGGTGCAGCAATGAATCCTTCTATAGCTTTAAAAACTTTAAAGTTGCTAAGAAACCCTTTCGATATAGATAATGTTGTTGAGCAAGAAGATATTAAACTTACCCCAAGAGAAATTCAGGTATTGGAGCAGTTAAGTAAAGGTTTAAGTTATAGTTCGGTAGCAGATAATCTTATTCTATCAATAGGTACAGTAAGAAAGCATATTGAAAATATTTATAAAAAACTACAAGTGCACAATAAGTTAGAAGCAGTACAAAAAGCCAAGAAAAATAATTTAATATAATGTTTAGTTAACATAAAGACAATATGATTCACTCAAATAGTAAGTATATTTGTAGTGTTAGTTTAGTTTATTAATTGCATTGGTTTAGACTTCTTATGTCGAAGGAAACTGATGTTTTTTTTTGTTATAAATTTGCTAATAGGAAACTTGAAGTCTTAATTTATTTCTAAATTAGTACATGCGAAAAATTCTATTTGGTGTTATAATTACTTTAGTTGTTCTTTTCACTTTTAAATATTGTGGAGATAAAAAAGAAAATGAGATCGTACTTCAAGAAAGTTCAACGCTCATTCAAGAACAAATCAATAATGTTGGTAAACTTATCGTTACCGAAGGGCATTTTAGTGAGGTTTTTACCTATAAGAATTCAAAAGACATTTTTGGAGATTTATTATCGGTCGAAAAAAAAGCATTAGTAGTAGTTAATGCAGAAGTTACTATAGCTTATGATTTGAGTAAAATTGAATTTAAAGTTGATGAAACTAATAAAACCCTAACCATATTGAGTATTCCAAATGAAGAAATAAAAATAAATCCAGATTTGGAATACTATGATGTACAGGCAGATTATTTAAATCCTTTTGAAGCTAAAGATTATAATGATATAAAGAAAACTGTAAATGCAACGCTATCAAAAAAAATTGAAGCATCAGATTTAAAAAGAAACGCTAAAAACAGGTTAATAAGCGAGCTTTCAAAATTTTATATCCTTACAAATTCTCTAGGTTGGACTTTAAATTATAATGAAAGTCCCATGCAATCTATTGAGGATTTAAAAGGGTTGAAGTTATAGTTTACTGTTTAAACTAGACCAACCGCCACCGTTTATGGCTTCAATACCGTTATTTTTTAAAATAGAAGCAGCGCTTCCAGAACGCATACCGCTTGCGCAACATGTAATAACAGGTTTGTTTAATTTTTTTATCTCGTTAATTTTGGAGTTTATAACTTGTAACGGAATGTTTTTTGAACCAGAAATAGCGCCTTGGCCATATTCTTGAGCGGTACGTACATCTATAATTACCGCACCTCTTGATTGAAAATCTTTAATCATATTATTTTTATTACCAAATAGAAAATCTAATAAGCCCATTGTTTAATTTTAAATGCAAATTACTTTATTTTTTTTTAAAGCATTAGTAACAAAAGTTGCATTAAACTTCCTTTAAATTTTATGTATATTCATCCTTTAAAAAAATGAGTATTTATGGAAGCTTATGTAACGCTTACAATTGAGAATCAGGTTGGGTTTGTGGAATTTTTTCATCCTAATAGAAACTCCATGCCTAGCGATGTTTTATCAAAATTAGAGCAAACTATTATTGATGCAGGTAAGAATGATGCTATTAAAGTTATTGTTTTAAAAAGCGGAGGTGATAGAACGTTTTGTGCAGGTGCAAGTTTTAATGAAGTGATTGCAATAGATAATGAGTTAACAGGTAAGCAGTTTTTCTTGGGCTTTGCAAATGTAATTAATGCCATGCGTAAATGCCCAAAGTTAATTATAGGGCGCGTACAAGGAAAAACAGTTGGTGGAGGCGTTGGTTTAGCGGCTGCAACAGATTATTGTTTGGCAACACAATATGCTTCAGTCCGTTTAAGCGAATTAAGTATTGGTATTGGTCCGTTTGTTATAGAACCCGCTGTTTCAAGAAAAATTGGGGTTACTGCTATGTCTCAAATGACTATTGATGCAGAAACTTTTTTTACTACGGAATTTGCAAAAGAAAAAGGGTTGTATTCTGAAGTCTTCGCAACTACTGAAGATTTAGATCTCGCTGTTAAAGTTTTAGCAGAACGATTGGCGAGCTATAATCCTGATGCCTTAAGAGAAATGAAGAACGTGTTTTGGAAAAATACCGAAAACTGGGACGCATTATTAGAAGAACGTGCAGAGATGAGTGGTAAACTTGTTTTAAGTGCGTTTACTAAAAAGACCTTGAAGCGATTTAGGTGAGTTGAGTAGTTTATTATATCATTGATTATTCTTTGCTTTTTTTAGGAGAACTAATTAAAATTTTAATAAGTACGGTTTTTCCACAGTTTATTTTTAAAATTGCTTAATAAAACAGATTTTTTTTTTCAAGAATAGTTGTGTTTTCTTCTTTTTTAGATTTGATTGAGTTTTTAAAAGCATCAATATTACTGTCTAGATGTTGTTGCTATTTTAAAAATGGTTGTACAGCAGAATCGGCGCTGATTTTTTACCTTATTCTAAGGTGTTTGGACTTAGACACTCCTAATTTTAAATAGACTAAATATAGGTAATAGTTAAAAGATAAATTTCCACAGGCAGTTGGGGAGATTTTTATTTTTAATAACTAAAATAAAGACTAGGAAAACTGGTCATAAACCAAAAGATCAAGTAGTTCTAAATAAAATAGATATATCGTTTATCTGTTGAATACAGGTTATGCTATAAAGCATTATCAATATCTAGGAATACTTGGGCTTCAAATACATTTAAAAAAAATGAAAAAATTATTAGTATTCCTTTCGGCACTAAGCATCATTTCTTGTTCTACAGAATTAAGAGAGGAAACAGTTTTTGCTGAAAATGAAACAACTTATTTATTTAATGAAAGTAGCAAATCAGATTATGATCATTTATTAAGTGAATATTCACAGCTTATAGGTAATACATTGAAAAATTATGAAGTAAAATCATATGTAGATATAAATATGGATGATTTAACCAAATTTGGAGATAAAATAAGTATATCTTATTTATTAGGCGATTTAAGTGGGATAAGAAAGAATGAAAATGATAAATTTCTTTCTAAAAAGAAGTTTGAAAAACCCCTTTCATTACTATCATCAAAAAGGAAGTTTCAAAAAATAATGAGAAATACAATCATATACTCTCAAAAGTTAGCGTGTCTGCTAAAGATTTAAATTCAAAAACTAGTAATGAAGATGTTATAAATTCAATTTTAGAAAACTTAGTTGATGAAAATTTAGAAATTTATGTACCTTCAAAAGAATTGGAGAATGCTGTTAATGATGAAGTGTTTTATGTTTCATATACTGCGTCTTATTACACAAAAACCAATGAGGCTTTTAAATATGGTAATACATTAGCAAATAAAGAAAATAGTAAAATAAATACCGATCCAATTGTTGTAGAAATTGATGATGATTTTATTGAGGTAAATAAAGTTTATTTAATTAAACCAATAGATGAATGTGATATTCAATTCCAAAAAGCAGCTAAAGTTAGCGGTTGTGCTGGTACAGGAGGTGGGGGTAATCCACCAGATCCAATAGAGGAGGGTCCAAAACTTTTGAAATATAATGTTAATCATACTACAATAGAGGATAAGGATATTTTAAGTACCAGATTAGGATGGTTTAGAGTTCGAGGAACTAGTTGGATGGGTTTTGGAGGCTCTCATCAAAAGTTAGCAATACATAGAGGATCGCCTGATGGAAAAATAACAGTTAGTGGAAGTCAGGTTATACCAGAAGCTAAAGCTTACACGGTGGCAAATTTTAAAGTAACTCGTCGTACTGTTAGAAAAGAGAATTGGAGAAAGGTAAATGTTGAATTTGATGATGATTGGAGTTTGTCTGAAAATGAACAAGCGATTACTGTATTTACAAAGCATAATTTAAAAGGTGAAGCTGAAACAGAGTTAAGTGTAAAAACATCGTATAAAGTAGTGAATGGGGAATTGACGCCTACTACTGAGCCTACCGTATCTTCAAAGGTGACGACAAAAGAAAGTGCGGCAAAGTTTAGAGAAAAAAGAGCATTGTCAAGAAGACAAGTTTTGGCTACTATAATAGGTTTGGGTGTTACAGGAAAGACTCTTTATGATGAAGATGATGATGTGGATTACAATGTAAAAGTAGCTGGTAAATTTGAATATGTTTTAAAGCATTATTACACGGATATTGATTAATATGTAAAAAAAGAGACACTCTTGTGTAATTGTAATTATACAAGAGTGTTTATATTTGCTATATGAAGTTATATTATTGTTTATTCCTTTTTTTAGTTTTTTTTAAAGTATTGCCAGCGCAAAATACTGACAACAAGCATAGCAGTATCATGCTACATTTTGGCAAGGCATCACATAATGATGTAGATATAAAAGAAAATAATTATATGTTAGAAGCTGGTTGGAAGAATGTTTTAAACAAAGATTTCGCATATGAAGTGTTTGTGAATAGATCGTTTTCAAACAGTACAAAACCTTTTTTTAATAATACTTCTGAACTTATAAAATATTTGAATGCAAACAATGAAGGTGCTCCTTATTGGCAAAAGGTTGAAACTTATGCTGTTGGTTTGAAAGGACACTTTTTTTTTATAAATTCATCTAAAAGTGAGTTTTCTTTTTATGTAGGTTCGGGTATTCATTTTTCTAAATCGTCTTTGCAAACATCAAAATCTTTAAGTTATAATGTTAATACAGGAACTATTACAGATATTGATCAAGTTTCTCAAGATGAAAGCCTTGTTAAATCTTTTGTAATGCCAGGTCTTGCATTTAGGTATTGGGTTTGGGATAAGATGGCTTTAGGCGTTAATGCAATTGCTTTTTTTGAAATTGCTAACGCTGAGATTATAACCCAGCCAGTGCAAGCCAACTTTTATAGCCTAGCGTTTAATGTAAGTTTTAAATTATAATACATGAAAATAATTCGTTTTTTGTTTGTAGTTACTATATGTTTATTTTTTATAAGTAGTATTGATGCACAAGAAAAATTTAAACGATTCCAATTAGAATTTGGTTATGGTGCATCGCTTTCTGGTGATTTTGGAAAGAATGATTACCAGATATTTAGTGATTTTGATTTTACTATTCCCCTTGTTGGTAAGAATATAGAGGCTACGTTAAAGTACAAGTTAAAAAACAATCGGTTTATTGGTATTGGTTATACGGAACAATCTTATGTAAATACTTTAAATGGAATAGGTGTCTTGGGCGATAGGGTATTGGTTTTTGAAAATTATAGATTAGAAGAAGAGGTGCAATATTATGAGTTGCAATATGGTAAATTTTTTAATAACGGTTTAGATTTTACGATATCTTTATTTTCCATTCATTATTATCAACCTATTTTGGATGTAGAAACTATTAACGGAAAAACTGGATTTGTTTTTAGTAATGTAGATCCTTTAATAGATGATATTGGTTTGTCCTTAGCATTAGGTTGCCGTATATATGAGTACAACACAATTGTTATCTCATTACGTACGAGGGTTTTTTATTCGCTTAACGGTTTAGAGGCTATTACACTTTCACCCTTGGTACGTGTTGATTTTTAGAGTACATTTAGCTATAAGTTTTGTCCTTATTTATCACTATATTGAACTTATCAATAATCTCTAGACTTTTTTAATTAAATGCCTAAAATCAGGTTTAAATGGCAGCGCCTTATTATGTGTAATTTGGTAATTTTTAAAACCAATAAGAATTGTTTTTCCTTATCAAAGCTATTTTTACTAGACTTATCTATATTTTCGTTAAAAGAATAAAGAGTTTCTTATATGATATACAAAGGCTAACTGCTTGGTGTAATTCAGAATCTTTTGCCAATGAAATAACAGTACAGTCAATTTCATAAAAACTTCTTGAATATTCAGTTTATTTAGTATTAACTATTATTAGGTGTATATTCTGCTCTTTCATGAATATTACCTGGAGCGGTTGTGTATCCAATTTACTTTTGAGCTGTCAATTCTTTAAGTAAGAATAATATGGGCTATACGTGTAATATAGATTTGACGATAGGTGTTTAAATTGATTGATTTTTAAGGATGTTATTTTTCTAGATTTTTTGCTTTAAGAAAATTAATATTTACATGTTGTGACAATTGTCATGCGTTAATAGCTCACGAACACTACATTTATGGTTAATTTAAAATTAAACATATGAGAGTTATTAAATTATCTTTATTAATAGTTGTAGTTATATCCTTATTTAGTTGTGCCTCTACATATAAAACTATTTATCCAAATACTGTTAATTATTTATCTGAAAGCAAAGTAGAAGGCCTTAAATTAGAATATAAATATGATTTGCTTGATAAAAAATATGCAAAAAAAGAAGTTAAAAAAGGGGTGAAATTGGTGGCGTTAAAAATCACTAACAATACTGATAGAGACTTAATTGTTGGAAAAGATTTTAGTTTGGTTTATGCAAATGGAAGTGATGTTAACATCCTAGACTTAGAAAAAACTTTTGTCTCTCTTAAGCAAAGTCCAGCTACACACTTGTTGT
This sequence comes from Algibacter sp. R77976, assembly GCF_044594645.1. Lineage (GTDB taxonomy): Bacteria > Bacteroidota > Bacteroidia > Flavobacteriales > Flavobacteriaceae > Algibacter_B. The sequence continues at coordinate 212,322 of NZ_CP138989.1, read as the reverse complement.
ATTTATTATTAACGCCACTTAATTTATATACTACTGAATCTCAAAACGGATTTCAACAAACAACAAGTTCAACACCTATAGGTTTGGTTATAGGACCAGGTTTAGCTGCGGGTAATATGATTGCAGCTGGTTCGGCAAACAAAAAATTTAAAAATGAAATATCTGAAAATAATATCTATGGAAGTGTAATAAAGAAAGGCGAAACAAAAGTTGGACTAGTGGGAATAAAATCTTTTTCTCATGATGCCCTAAAACTTAAACTTAATTAAGGCTTATAATTGGTATAAATAAGATTTTAACCTAAAAAAAAGCGACTCGTTTGAGTCGCTTTTTTTATGTTTTTATTGTTCTGCTCCTGGAGGATATTTCTCCATAATTTTAGTAACAAACTCTTTTATTCGGGCTTCTTTCTTTTCCATATTTCTACTTAAATAGCCAGTACCCATACCTTGCCAAACCAATTCTTTTTTATTGGCATCAATAAGATCTATATACAAATGACCTTGAACACTTGTTGAAACATTAGGTTGTTGATTCCAGCCCCAGCCCCAACCAGGACCAAAGCCACCCCAACCCCAGCCGCCCATACCCCAGGAATTGTTGTAGACATCAACACGTTGTTGAGATTTTGTAAATAAACTAACTAATATATCTGGGTTTTCAGATTTTGTAAAGCCTTTAGCTAAAAGTTCTGCTTCAATAGCACGAAGAATTCTACGTTTATCTAAATCGCTAATTTCTGCCTTATCTATTCCAGTCTTGAAAAAGGCAAACGTTTTGTAATCATTAAAGGTTGCTTCTTTGTCATAATCTGCCGCTACTCGAACAGAGCTACAAGATGATACTACAATTAGTAACACTAATAGAGGTAAGGTTTTTAAAAGTTTTTTCATGGTATATATGTTTTAGAGGTTCAAGACGCTGTAAAATAGCATTTTATAGCAACTTTATGTTATAAATTGATGTTAATATATGTTATCAATAACCATACCAAGTATATGCTAACTAGAAAGGAGTTGTGATAAAATTATTTCTTTATCGAGTTTGTAGCCTTATTATATCCATAAGGGCAATGTCTGCAGCCACTTTCGCAACAATAGCCCCGTTTTAAATGGTATTGTTCTGTAAAACAACGATAACCTTCGGGGGTTAGGTAGAAGTCGCCTTCTTCAATGGGGATAAATTTTTTCATTTGTAACAAAGATAATGTAAATTGAAGACATTATTTCTTGTTGTTTTACATCCAGATTTTCATAAATGGTCATTCCTGAAAAATCGGGAAATAAAAGAAAAGATTTGAAATAAGTTTTCTTGGATTGATTTTTGAATTGTTATACATATGATTTTTATTTCTAAATATTTAGTACCTAAAGGTTATACGGGCATAACCATATTTCCTTTTGTGTTTTTAAAAACAAAACAATTAAGAGGGAATCAGGTTTTAATAAACCATGAAAAAATTCATTTAAAACAACAGTTAGAACTGCTTATTATTCCTTTTTATGTGTTTTACGTATTAGAGTTTTTAATACGATTACTCAAGTATAAAAGTTGGCAATTAGCTTATAAAAATATTTCATTCGAAAGAGAGGCTTATGGAAATCAAAATAATTTAGAATACCTTCAAAATCGAAAAATCTGGTCTTTTTTAAAGTATATTTGTGTTAATGAAGTTTGAGTTTGAAAATACAATAAATGAGCAAGTAATGCTGCCTAAGGAAAAAGGTGTTGAATTGTTTGTAAAGCGTGAAGACAAGTTACATGCTTTTGTTTCTGGTAACAAGTATAGGAAGCTTAAATATAATCTCTTACAAGCCGAAAAAACAAGTTATAAAACCTTGTTAACGTTTGGAGGCGCATTCTCAAACCATATTGCTGCTGTAGCTTCTGCGGGTAATATTATTGGTTTTAAAACTATTGGAATTATTAGAGGTGAAGAGCTTCAAAATAAAATTGAAGATAACCCAACCTTAAGTTTTGCAAAAGAAAACGGTATGCAATTTAAGTTTGTGTCTCGTGAGGACTATAGAAACAAAACTTCTGAAGCTTTTTTGAACGCTTTAAATGAAGAATTTGGTGAGTTTTATTTAATCCCAGAAGGCGGAACTAATAATTTGGCCGTTAAAGGTTGTGAAGAGATTTTAACCGAAAAAGATGAAGCCTTTGATTATGTGTGTTGTGCAGTAGGAACTGGAGGTACTATTTCTGGTTTAATAAATTGTTTAAAACCTAGTCAACAAGTTTTAGGTTTTCCGGCCTTAAAAGGCGACTTTTTAAAGCATGATATTAGTAAATTTGCAACACAGACCAATTGGGAATTAATAACCGATTATCATTTTGGTGGTTACGCTAAAATAAATGCAGAATTGGTGGCGTTTATTAATCAGTTTAAAATGGATTACAAAATCCCTTTAGATCCTGTATATACAGGTAAAATGCTATTCGGGATTATGGATTTAATAGACAAAGGCTATTTTCCAAAAGGATCGAAAATATTAGCCATTCATACGGGTGGTTTGCAAGGCATTGAAGGAATGAATGCCGTTTTAAAAAAGAAAAATATATCTATAATTAGCTAGATAAATGAAAAGAATAATAGTAATCTTATGTTTGGGCTGTGTGTTTTTTAGCTGTAAGTCTAGAAAAGGCATTGTAACAAAAAAGCCTAATAATACTTCCAACCAAATTGGTAATAAAAAAGAGGAAACTAATACAACTAAAGTTTACGCAAATAATACAGAGCGTTACATTGATGTGCATAAAGTAACGGCACAACAAGAAATGAATTTGTACGGTATTCCTGCTAGTATAACATTGGCACAAGGGATATTAGAATCTGGTTCTGGAAATGGCAGATTATCAGTTGAAGCTAATAATCACTTCGGGATTAAATGCCATGGGTGGACAGGTAAAAAAATCTATCATGATGATGATGCGGAACAGGAATGTTTCAGGAAATATAAAGATGCTAAATACTCGTTTAGAGATCATTCTTTGTTTTTAAGTGAAAGAAGTCGGTACTCTAAATTGTTTAAACTTAAAAAGGAAGATTATAAAGGTTGGGCAAAAGGCTTGAAAGCTGCAGGATATGCCACAGATAAAAAATACCCTCAAAAGCTTATTAGTTTAATTGAGCGTTACAAATTACATGAGTTCGATAAAGAAGTGTTAGGCGATAGCTATGTCAAGTACGAAAGCCCTTCAACTCAAGAACGAACTATATATACAGTTGTTAAAGGGGATACTTTGTATTCTATTTCTAGGGCATATAATATTTCAGTAAAGGAACTTCAAAATATAAATGGTTTGAGCGATACTGCGTTAAGCATAGGGCAGGAGTTAGTTGTTAAACCATTATCAAATAATTAATATGATTTATAAGAGAAGCAGCGCATTGTTCGCTGAAGCGGAAAAAGTAATACCGGGAGGTGTAAATTCGCCAGTAAGAGCGTTTAAAGGTGTTGGAGGAACTCCAATTTTTGTAAAAGAAGCCAAAGGCGCGTATTTGTATGATGAAGATGGAAATCGACTAATTGATTATATAAATTCTTGGGGACCTATGATTTTAGGTCATGCTTTCGAGCCTGTTGTGAATGCCGTTGTAGAAAAAGCCAAAAAAGGAACATCTTTTGGTATGCCAACAGAAATTGAAACGCAAATTGCAGAGTTGGCAGTTTCTATGGTGCCAAATATTGATAAAATTAGATTTGTAAATTCTGGAACAGAAGCCTGTATGAGTGCGGTGCGTTTAGCAAGAGGCTTTACAGGGAAAGATAAAATTATAAAGTTTGCAGGCTGCTATCATGGACACTCAGATTCTTTTTTAATTCAAGCAGGAAGTGGCGCAAGTACTTTTGGTACACCAAATAGTCCTGGTGTTACAAAAGGAACAGCAAAAGATACTTTGCTTGCACGGTATAACGATATTGAAAATGTAAAGGCTTTAATTGAAGCCAATAAAAACGAAATAGCCTGTATAATTATTGAACCAGTTGCCGGAAACATGGGCTGTATACCTCCTAAAGCAGGTTTCTTAGAAGCGCTTAGAAATTTGTGTGATGCGCATAATATTTTATTAGTTTTTGATGAGGTGATGACGGGGTTTCGCTTAGCAAAAGGTGGTGCACAAGAATTGTTTGGCATTAGTGCAGATATTATTTGCTTCGGAAAAGTAATTGGTGGCGGTTTACCCGTTGGAGCTTTTGCGGCTAGAAATGAGATTATGAATTATTTGGCGCCCTTAGGACCGGTTTATCAAGCGGGTACATTAAGTGGGAATCCCTTGGCTATGGCTGCTGGATTGGCCATGCTTACAGAGTTGAATAATAATGCTGAAGTATTTAATAGACTAACGGAAAAAACAGAGTATTTGCATGAAGGTATTGCTAAGGTTTTAAATGAAAATAATATTACGCATACCATAAATAGACTGGGTTCTATGATTTCTGTTCATTTTGATGAAGCTGAAGTTGTAGATTTTGATACTGCAGCCAAAGGAAATAATGATACTTTTAAAAAATTCTTCCATGGGATGCTTGATGCTGGTGTTTATATTGCACCAAGTGCTTTTGAAACTTGGTTTATAACGGATGCTTTAAGTTATGAGGATTTAGATTTTACTATTGCTGCAGTAAACACGGTTGCTAAAACCCTTTAATGGATAGTTTGGGGATTGTCTGTTTGTAATTTAATATACAATATCATTGCTGTTTTATGGGGCTTAAGTAATACATATAATTTGTTTTTTCGATTATAAAAAAACACTATGGAAGAATTTTGGAATGATAGATATAAAAGTGAACAATTTGCTTATGGTGAAGCGCCAAATCATTTTTTTAAGGAGACAATTATCAAACTTAAACTTAAAGGAAATTTATTACTGCCAGCCGAAGGAGAAGGTAGAAATGCAGTTTACGCAGCTAAAAGAAACTTAAATGTAACAGCATACGATATTAGCGTTGAAGGAAAGTTGAAAGCGAATAAACTGGCGAAAAAAAACAATGTTGAAATTGATTATAAGGTTGGAGATTTGAATAAGCATAACTTTAAAGAAGCAAGCTTTGACGCCATTGGTTTAATTTATGCTCATTTTTCAAAAAACAAACAAGAAATATATAAGCAATTAATAAAATTGCTTAAGCCGAATGGGTACTTGATTCTTGAAGGATTTAGCGTGGATAATTTATCTTACAGAGAGAAAAACCCGAAAATTGGAGGTCCTTCTAATATTGATGCACTATATTCAATAGAAGAAATGAAATCCACTTTTAAGGATTTTGAAATTATTCAATTGGAACAAGTTGAAACTGAACTTAGCGAAGGGGAATATCACAACGGAATTGCAAGTGTTATAAGATATGTCGGGAAAAAACTTGCGTTGGATAAGCATATATAATCAACAAAAATAGACGTGTATTGAAATGTATTTGATGGGTTTTTTTGTCACCAACTAAATATATCTTTATAAGGTAGCAGTATTAAAAAACACATCCCAAAATTTTGGGATGCGTTTTTACATCAACTAAACTATAATCAAATCAACTAAATCTTTATTCTTTTTCTTTACGACTATCTTTTTTCATGCCTTTCTTTCTGTCTTTCCCTTTCTTACCTTTTTTGGCTAGAGACTTCTCCCATTTAACATATTGGTCTTCGTTTAAAATGTCTTTCATTTTAGCTTTCATAGCAATTTTATGATCTAATCTTGCATTTTCCATTTCTAAACGTTGCTCTGGTGTTGGTTTTTTAGCCTCGCCACTTTCTTTTTTAGCTTTACGTTCTGCCATCATTTCTTTTCTTTTTGTGGCATTTTCTAAATTTATTTTTTGAATTTTTTCTTGTTGCGATTTATTTAAATCTAGAAACAAGGTCATTTTTTTGGTTTGGATAGTGGCAATGTCTTCGGCAGGAAGGTTCATCATTTCTTGTCCTCTGTTACCTTTGTTTTGTTTTCCTTTTTTTTCTTGTGCAATAGCTTGTAAGCTTACAAGTGCTAATGCGATAATTAATATTCTTTTCATTTTATATATTGTTTTAAATGTATTTGTCTTTAGGACTTTGAAATATTAAAAGGGTTTAATATGGATGTTTATTTTAACGCCATATTAACATAGTTGAGCTTTTGTTTTGGAAACGGTTTTGCGTTAGGGATTGCAGCGGAAAGCCCACAGCGAGGCACGAGCGAGGACTTGTAGCGTAAAGCCCGACCCTTGTGGTAACGCCCAAATATTTTTATTTTTTAAACGGTGATTTATTTAGAAATAGGAATTTTTAAGCTAATACCGGTTTGGAAATCTGGTGCGTTGTTTACTTCTAAGTCTTCTTTTATAAAGAATGTTAGTTTGTATTTTGGCGTGCCGTAGGTGTAAATAAAATTCCAACTAGATAAGTGCTTGTAAAGTGTGTAAACGCCGTTATGCCAGCCGCCATTTATTTCTCGCCATTTACCAAGTAGCTTGTAATAATTTGCTTCTTCTTTTTTATTGTAACGGGATTGTATATGGTAGTTTATACCAAACGCATTGTAGTTGCCTTTTTTTGTGTATTTGGTTATTTCCGCTTGTCCCTCGAAGGTTGCTAAATATGGATTGTTGCCTAAATCGATAACCTCTTTAAAGTTAATTATGTTTTTACGTAGTAGGTTTGTGCCTAAAGCAAAGTTTAATTCGTAATTGTTTTTTAAGGCGAGTTTTTTAACAGCATTTGCAGAAATCCCAACATCCATAGAGGCATTGAATCTTGAGGTATTCCAGCCTAAATGTGTTCCGAAATTTACATATATATGTCTGGTGTTGTTAATTGCTAGTTTTGGATAGTAGTAGTGGCTAACTTCAAAACCTCCAGTAAAAAAGGCGTTATTGTTTAGGTTTAATGTGTTTCCGTTTCTGTCTTGGTAAGTAAAATTGACTTGGTTTAAACCATAGTAACGCCTACCAAATGGGTCTTCGCCACCAGCAACATTGCTGTGAAACCATTCTATGTTTTGATCGCTTGTGAAATATGAGAATGGATTTTTGCCTTTGGTTATTAAATATTGACGCATGGTAACTGTTAATTCGTGACGCGCATTAATGGGAATGTTGGCGGTTACTCTAAATTCTTTAATAACGGCATCGATAACAATATTCATATAATCGGCTGGTGTAATGTCTTGGTCTATGAAATTAAATTGTCGGTCGTGCCATATTACTTGGCTAAGCCGTTCTCTAACTGCCGGATCTTTTGGAAAATAAGCTTCAACAAAAGGTTGAAAGTTGTTTCCGCTAGTATAATTAAATGCTAAAGTTGTTTCTTTTGGAGGTGCATATTTAAAATTTGTGTTTAAGCGGGAGCTAAATATACCAAAGTGATGTGTTGATAATATGCTAGGATTTTCTATGCCATTTTTAATAGATAAACTGTCTCTCTCTTGAGCAGTTAAATGTATACTACATAAGCAGAGTAAAATAAAAAGTATCCTTTTTGGCATCGCGCAAAAATAAGCAAACTTTAAATAAATATTGATTATGAGTTTGTTAATTCTAGTTGTGCTTGTTTTATTAATTGTAATGTAACTTGAAATAGGTTTGTGTTGTGCATTTTACTTTTTAGGTAGCTGTAAAAACTTATTACAAAAATATCTTCTTTGTGTGTTTCAAGCCAATTAAACGCATTTTCAACTTTGTTTTTAAAAGCATCAGTTGTAACATTTTCGGGGTGCTTATAATACATTTCAATAAAACTTAAATAGGTAATAACGCGTTGTTGGTTAATACTTATTAAATACGGATAGTAACTTCTTTTAAAACTTAATAATTTAGATTCAACTAAATTGATGTTTTGTAATTCGATGTGTAATAAGATTTCAATAAGATTCTTTTTAATTACCCATTCTTTACCTGCTTTTTCGGTGTACCAAGGGTCGGTATGGTAAAATTTTGAAATTAATGAATGTGCTTTTTTTAATTCGTTCTTTTGAAAATGAAACACAATAAGGCTTAAACGTATATCTAATAAGGTTTCTGTGTCTTGGTGTTTAGGTCTAATAACAGGTTCTAAAATTTGAATCGCTTTATCTTGCTCGTTGCTATAGTTATGATTTAAAGCTTTTAGCAAATGGTACTTTAATTTGAAGGTGTTGTGGTATTTCTTCTTTTTTAAATTCATGTGTTGAACCATGAGCTCTAAATACTGTAGTGACTCTTTAAATTTTTTATTTCTGAAAAGTGCATTTGCTATGGCATATAAAATCTGAATATGATAAAATAGTTGTTTCTCTTTATTCTTGTGACTGATGATGGATTTGTAGGTGTCTATTAAAAAAGGTTCTATCTTTAAGTAATCTTTAGTGATAAATGCTGAAATACTTGAAATGGTTACAAGTTGATATAACGATTTAAAAGACATAGAGTCATTTATGTCTATGCTGTGTTGTTTGAGTGTATTGTGTAAAATGGTTTGAAAATCTAATACTTCACCTTTATATGAAATGCTATTTAAGGTTTGCCTGATTTTTGCATAAACGATATTGAGTTCGTCTTCTAACTGAATGTTTTTTTGATTGTTTTTGAATTTTAAAGTGAGCGCATCAATTTTAGCTAAAGGGTTTGCGTAGGCATATTGAATTTTAGTGTGATAAATTTCGTTTTGCAAAGCGAATAAAGAATGTTCTATAGCCAGTACTTCAGCTTTATCTAAAATTTTATAAGCAACCTTGTATTGTTTTTGCTGTAAAAACGATTTTGATGCTAATATATATTTAATGATTTGCATGTTAACCGAACCTTCTTCTTGCAATCTTTGGTTGGCTGTGAAATCAATTAAGGATTCGTGTAATCGTTTTCTAAGTGCATGATAGGCGCCTTTTTTAGTGTTTTTATAAAGTTTTGTGCAAATCTCGTTAGAGTTTAACTCATCTTTTAGTAATAGATTAAATAGTTGAACATTTTTAGTGTCCTTGCGTTTGTTCTTTTTTTCTAGATAAGTGATGAATTTCTGTTGGTCTTCATAAGAAAACGTTGAAATTATTTCGTTTAAACCAGTCATTTAATCGTCATTAAAAAGGGTAATATTTCAATAAAAATAATGTTTTAAGACGATATAGTATAATTTATATCGTCAGTTTTATAAAAAATATGTTTTTCGAGATTTTAATTGATTTCGCAGTTTTGCCCTGTAATCATTAAAACAAAAAATTATGAATTATCAAACAACAGTTTCAGTAGATGAAAAATCAAAAGAAACAAAAGTTAAAAAAGAAACTAAAGTTTACGATCAAAAACCAACCTCTGCTTTTATTGGAGCATCTTGGTCTGCATTATTAATTGGTATGGCGTCTTATTGTATTGGTTTATGGAATGCCGATATGATGCTTAATGAAAAAGGATACTACTTTACTATTTTACTTTTTGGGTTGTTCTCTGTAATCTCTGTTCAAAAAGCGGTAAGAGATAAAATGGAAGAGATTCCTGTAACCGATATCTATTATAGTATTAGTTGGTTTACTACAGTTACTTCTATTGTGTTATTAGTAATTGGCCTTTGGAATGCCGAGTTGCTTTTAAGTGAAAAAGGGTTTTATGGTATGTCTTTTCTGCTAAGTTTATTTTCTGCCATTGCTGTTCAGAAAAACACAAGAGATGTTCAGTATATAGATAGAAATAATGATGAAGATATTTAATAAGTTATATGTTATCAAAACGAAAAAATAAAAGGGTTGTTTTGATGGTTGGTTAGTTAACCCAAAACCTCGTGGTTAATAGCTGCGAGGTTTTAAATAATTATCTTTAAATATTAATTTTAAAAATCATGAATTCAAAAATTCAAAACGATATAAAAGAACTTGTTGAAGAGCAAGTTATTACTAGTGAAGTTGCTGTAAATATTAAGAGCTATTATCAATCTAAAAAAGCAGATACTCCAAACAGGTTGTTTACTGTTTTTGCAGTATTGGGTTCCACTTTAGTTGGTTTAGGTATTATTTTAATTTTAGCGCACAACTGGGATAATTTTTCAAGAGCCATAAAAACAGTTTTTGCTTTTGCACCATTAATTATTGGGCAATTTATTGTTGGTTATTCTATATTAAAGAAAAAGAGCATGACGTGGTTTGAAGCTTCGGGTGTGTTTTTGTTTTTTGCTGTTGGTGCAAGTATGGCTCTGGTGAGTCAAATTTATAATATTCCTGGCGATTTTAGTAGTTATATGCTAATTTGGATTTTGCTTTGTGCACCATTAGTTTACCTTTTGAAATCTAATGCTTTAGCAATACTGCATATTGTTTTTGCAACAAGTTATGCTTGTTCATTTGGATATTTTGATGGAAACCAAACCCCTTGGCTATATGTTTTGCTTTTAGCTATAGTAATGCCGTATTATTATCACTTATTAAAAACTAAAAAAACGCATAATATCACTTCAGTTTTTAATTGGCTTTTGCCATTAAGCGTTGTTATTGTATTGGGAGCTTTTGTTGGTAATAGTGAAGCGTATGGGATTTTAATGTATGTCATTCTGTTTGGTCTGTTGTATAATATAGGTAAGATACCTTTTTTAGATAATCAGAAATTAAGACGAAATGGATATTTAATTTTAGGCTCTTTAGGAATCATTTATATGTTATTACTAACAAGTTTCGAATGGTTGTGGGAAGATATTTTAAGACACGATATTGTATTTGATTCTCAAGAGTTTTATATAACAATAGTGCTTTTCTTAACAGCATTGGGTGTGCTGCTCTTTTCGTTTTCAAAAAGGTGGGTTAAAAAAATCAACCTATTTCAATATGTGTTTATCATTTTTACAATCATCTTTTTTATGGGCATAACTGGTAGCTTTATTTCAATTATATTAATTAATTTATTGGTTCTAGCCTTAGGAATTATAACAATAAAAATTGGAGCAGATAAATTTCATTTTGGCATTTTAAATTATGGTTTATTAATTATTACAACACTTACAGTATGTCGTTTTTTTGATACTAATATGAGCTTTGTTCTTAGAGGTTTATTGTTTGTAAGTGTTGGTGTTGGTTTCTTTATAACCAATTATGTGATGTTGAAAAGACAAAAATCAAAAAATAAATAGAAATTAAGCAGATGAAAACAATACATATATTCATACTATTTATAGTAATTGCATTGGCACAATTGTTCGTGCCTGCACAAATGATTTTTAATCAAGAAGCTATTATAGAAACAGGAACAGTTTATAAATTTAAAACACAACCCGTAGATCCTAGTGATCCTTTTAGAGGGAAATATATCACCCTCAATTTTGAGCAAAATACTTTTGTAACAACAGATTCCATTTGGAAAAGAAAAGATAAGGTTTATGTTTATTTTGAAACCGATAGTTTAGGTTTTGCAAAAGTAAATCAAGTAAGTAAAGCGCCTTTAAGTGTTATGAATGATTTTATTGTAGCAGATGTTAGTTGGTATAATAAAAGAGAACAGATTTTAAATTTTAATTTGCCTTTTAACCGTTATTATATGGAAGAAACCAAAGCTTATGATGCCGAAGTTGCTGTAAGAGATAGTCAACGCGATTCTTTGCCAAATAACACTTATGCTTTGGTCTTTATTAAAAATGGTGAAGCTGTTTTAAACGATGTTATTATTAATGAAATCTCTATTAAAGATTTTGTAGAGAAAGACGAATGAGAAGAATTAGAGTTAAAATATAAAGTTAGTTTTTGTGTCTGGTTTGAGTAAGTTTTCTTAAAAAATTAACATATTCAATATGCAACTCTTAAAGAAAAATTAAAATACTTAAAACTTCTGTTAAACATTTCTAAAAGACACTCGCTGAAGACGATAATTAACTGATATTTGTAATGAGTTTAGTTAATTAGTTTAGTTTGGTTATTAAAAAAGCCAGTAATTTCAAAAATTACTGGCTTTTTTATATTTATATTTTAACACATGTTATATCACGCTAACAAATAGTCCGTCTTCTGTTTTTTCAACTTTAGCAAGATTGTTTTTAGTTAATTCTTTAATGGTTTTATCCCATTTTTTATTAGATAAACCAGATTGCGATTTTAACGTAATAAGTTCTAGTTTTTCAGCTTTTTTCAAAATTTCAAAAACAGCTTTAGCATCTTCACTAACGGCAACAGCTTTTTTCTCTGGTCGCATTTGCGGGAAGAATAAAACTTCTTGTATAGATTGGTTATTCGTTAAAAACATAATTAATCGGTCCATGCCAATTCCCATTCCAGATGTAGGAGGCATACCGTATTCTAAAGCACGTAAAAAGTCATGATCTATAAATTCGGTAGCTTCATCATCACCCTTAGCAGCTAATTTTAATTGATCCTCAAAACGCTCACGTTGGTCAATAGGGTCATTAAGTTCAGAATATGCATTTGCAATTTCTTTACCACAAACCATAAGCTCAAAACGCTCAGTTAATTCAGGGTTATCTCTGTGCTCTTTGCAAAGCGGACTCATTTCTTTTGGGTAGTCTGTAATGTAAGTTGGCTGTATGTAGTTGCCCTCACATTTCTCTCCAAATATTTCATCAATAAGCTTGCCTTTACCCATGGTTGCATCAACTTCAACACCTAAATCTTTGGCAGCTTGTCTTATTTCATCTTCAGTTTTTCCAGTAATGTCAAAACCTGTAAAATGTTTTATAGAATCTGCCATGGTTACTCTAGCATATGGCGCTTTAAAATCTATTTCATGCTCACCAAAAGTAGCTTTTGTAGTTCCGTTTACTGCAATAGCACAATGCTCTAGCAAACGCTCACAGAAATCCATCATCCAGTTGTAATCCTTGTATGAAACGTAAATTTCCATAGCGGTAAACTCTGGGTTGTGCGTTCTGTCCATCCCTTCATTTCTAAAGTTTTTAGAAAACTCATAAACACCATCAAAACCACCAACAATAAGTCGTTTTAAATACAACTCATTAGCAATACGCATATATAAAGGTACATCCAAAGCATTATGGTGTGTTATAAATGGGCGCGCTGCAGCACCACCTGGTATAGGCTGTAATACAGGAGTTTCAACTTCAAAGTAGCCAGCATCATTAAAAAACTGACGCATCGCGTTAAACAATTTAGTACGCTTAACAAACACCTCTTTAACTTTTGGGTTTACTACCAAATCAGCATAACGTTGTCTGTAACGTTGCTCTGGGTCGGTAAATGCATCGTACACTACGCCATCTTTTTCTTTAGGTAAAGGCAATGGTTTTAAAGCCTTACTTAGCAAAGTAAAGTCTTTAACTTTTACTGTTTTTTCGCCAACTTTGGTGTTGAATAATTCGCCTTCAATCCCAATAAAATCTCCAAAATCTAAAAGCTTTTTAAATACCTCGTTGTATTTAACTTTGTCTTCGCCTGGGCAAATTTCATCTCTGTTAAAATACACTTGTATTTTTCCTTCGGCATCTTGTAATTGAGCAAAACTCGCTTTTCCTTGTACTTTTACCATCATTAATCGTCCGGCAATTACAACTTGTTTGCCTTCTTCAAATTGGTCTTTAACCTGTTTCGAGGTATGGTTTACCGGATATAAATCCGCAGGATAAGGGTTTATACCCAAATTGCGTAATTTTACTAACTTTTCTCTTCTTACTAGCTCTTGCTCAGATAATTGTGACATGCTCTAAATACTATGTGAAAATTTTTAAGGCACAAAGATAAACATTTGATTTCCTATTCTAGTCTATTGATTTATGAATTTTTTGGGCGTTACCACAAGGGTCGGGCTTTACATTACAATCTTTTTGCTCGTGCCTTACAAAAAGGATTTTCATTACAATCCCTAACCTTTAGTTTGCATAAAGAATAATACACTAAATTTATTCAAAGGAAAACAGAGGTGAACTACATCCCTAACTAAGTTAGTCTTATGCTGCGTATTAGTCCTCTGTTTTCTCCTTAGAATTTAAGTTGAAAAGCTTCAAATAGAATAGTAGACGTCAGAGGTCTAATAAAGGTTATAAAGCGATTCAACATTTTTTAAAAACTTAATATAAAATTATGAAAAATTATTCATTTCATGTTGGCATTGACATCTCAAAATTAAAATTAGATGTGGTTATAGTAGATAAAACAAATCCCATGTCATTGGAACATTTCGTTGTTACGAACAACACCAAAGGTTTAAAGCGAATGCTTACAGTTTTAAAAAAAAGAAAAATAGATTTAGAAAGTACCCTGTTCTGTTTTGAAAACACAGGTGTTTACACATTTCCTTTAAGCTGTTTTTGTTTTGAAAATGAGTTTGATTATTGGATTGTTCCAGCGGTAGAGATTAAGCGATCTAAAGGCATATCAAGAGGTAAAAGTGATAAGTCTGATGCTAAGGATATCGCTTTTTATAGCATTCGCAATATAGATAAGCTACAACTATCAAGTGTACCAGAGAAATCAATCCAGCAGTTAAAATTACTTTTTACTGAGCGCGAGAAAATCAAGAAATCCCTTTTACTATTTGGTTCAACTAGAGAAAATAAAGGGTATACGTCGTTAGATGTTTATAAAACAGTAGAGATTCAGAACAAGAAAACAATTAAATTTCTTAAAGCGAGCTTAAAAGTTATAGATGCTAAGATGCGTGAACTTGTAAAGCAAGAGCCTAAATTAAAACGTCAATTTGAGCTTATAAAAAGTATTAAAGGTGTTGGCGAGAAAACGGCTATTTATTTTATAATAGCAACTAAAGGGTTTAAGGTCTTTGACTCGGCTAGAAAACTAGCCTGTTATGCAGGAGTTGCACCTTTTGAGTACAGCTCAGGCTCAAGTATTAGAGGAGGTACTAAAGTTAATCATATGGCAGACAAAACAATGAAGTCTTTACTTCAAATGTGCGCCTTATCAGCCGTAAAGCATGATGCACAATTAAAAGCTTATTACTTAAGAAAACAAGATGAGGGGAAAAATAAAATGTTGGTTCTAAATAATGTGAGATGTAAAATTATAGGTCGAATTTTTGCTGTAATTAATAGAGATTCTCCTTTTGTAGACACTTATAAATTTGTCGCATGATTTTTAACGAAAACTATTTGTTTTCTATCATAGAATACGCAAAGTGTAACAAACAAACAACTTATACGTCAAATAAGTAAATCATCAATTAAAATTGAATCAAACATGAGTATTTGGAGAGTTATACTGTCTATTATTTGCCCACCTTTAGCTGTTTTAGATAAAGGCTGTGGCTCTATTATTATTGTCTTCTTATTATGGCTTTGTGGCTGGGTTCCTGGCGTTATAGCAGCATTAGTTATAATTAATAATCCTAAAAGTTAATATCCAATCGTAGTTTTTAGTCGCAGCCCAGAAACTTAATCAAGTATCTTAAATTATACTTTTTTACGCCTTTTTTCTTTGAAGCTTTGCGTCTTTGCACGATAAAAAATGTAATTTTGTGGTTAATGAATAAAACTATTGAACTTCAAGATTTAGGCAATAAAGACTATAAACAAACTTGGGAATACCAAGAGCAATTGTTTAAAAGTATTGTTGATACTAAAATTAAAAATAGGAGACAAGAGGCTGGATTAAAAACCAATAACTATTTTCTATTTGTAGAGCATCCACATGTTTATACTTTAGGTAAAAGTGGCGATATGTCTAACCTATTGGTAGACGAAGCACAATTAAAAGCCAAAAACGCAAGTTTTTATAAAGTAAACCGCGGTGGTGATATTACCTATCATGGACCCGGACAAATTGTAGGATATCCTATTTTAGATTTAGATAATTTTTTTACCGATATTCATAAATATTTACGTTTCCTAGAAGAAATGATTATTCTAACACTTGCAGAATACGGTTTAAAAGCCGAGCGTAGTCCTGGAGAAACAGGAGTTTGGTTAGATGTAGGTACGCCATTTGCACGTAAAATATGCGCTATGGGTGTTCGTGCCAGCCGTTGGGTAACCATGCATGGCTTTGCACTAAATGTAAATGCCGATTTAGGTTATTTCGATTTAATGATTCCTTGTGGTATTCGTGGAAAAGCAGTAACCTCTTTAAATGTTGAGCTTGGAAAAAAAGAAGTAGATGAAGCCGAGGTTAAGGAGAAATTACTAAAGCACTTTTCTGATCTTTTTGAGGCGAAGTTTAGTTAGGTTTGCTAAAGTTGTTGGATATGGTTTGTTGCGTGTTTTAAGCACTAAAGTTAGCAAATAAATCACATATAGAAAGTCCGCAAGGACTTTCGTAAGTAGGCTAGAACTACCAATTAATTTTATACTTTGTTGGGCACTGGTTTTTTATTTTTCCAGATTCTTAATTCTAGCAACTTGACTTTTATTTGATATACTATTCAATTTGGTAGAATTATTTTTATTTAAAAGGTATATTTTTTTACTTATAAAATCTAAAACGACTCTTTCATATTCCCATAAAATCGGATTTCCAATAACATTACTTTCATTATTATCAAATGCAGGTATGTCTTTAAATATAAGATTTGAGATACTTAAGTTGACAAAAATTTTCCTTTCTATATTTTTATAATTTGTATTTGAGTATAAAGTGTTTGAATTCGCATACTTTTTTATTTGATAAATATAATCTTTTGGAAGTTTTATACTATCCTTAAGAGTAAGTATAGCGTTACTTCCCGAATCAAACATTGCTTTCTTTTTATCTCCATTTACTTTAATTTCAATTTTCCAACGATTATTATATTCTATTAAAGGAATTGTTGTTGCTTGAGATATATTTTCATTAAATTTTGAGTCAGTTAAATGTATTGTGTTATTTTTTAGATTTAAATCCCAAACAAAAGAGTTCATCAGATTACACCCTAAAATACCTGCTATAAAATCTTTTGAAAGTAAGTTCTTTCCGTTAGTAGTATCAGTATTTAAAGAAACGTTTTTTACTTTTTCAAAATTCAAACCTCCAATAGACAGATTGTTTAATTCTTTTATTTCTTCGATTTTAGTGTTTCCATTGGCATCAATAATTTTTTGAACTCCAATAGTTTCAGAATTATTATATTGATTTTTTATTAATGGTATTTCTGCTCCAGTATCAAATAGTAAATACTTCTCTTCATTATTTATTTTAGCTTTAATAAAAATCAAGTTGTCTTTAATATGAAAAGGAATTGTAGTATTATGTACTTTAGAATTCCAATTTATAGAATAGCCTTTTGAATATTTATTAATTGAATAATTTGAATATAAATTCAAACTTAAAAATAGACAGCTAAAAATTAAGGATGTAATAAAATATACTTTGTGTCTTTTAAAAAGAAAAACAAAAATAAAACTTATCAATGCTCCGATAGTTAATAAATTATTAGAAAAATCAAATTTTGATATTTTGAATATCATCGAAACGATTATTGAAATAATTGGAACCGTTACTATTCCTAAAGTAAATTGAATTATTTTTTTTATCATTATTGTTTTTAAGGGTAGAGCGATAACTTGTGCCCAACTTTAATGATATGACGTCGTTTTAATAACTTATATCAATTGTTAGCGAAATTTGATTTGATTTTTCACAAAGTCAAATAGCCTTAATACTTCTCAGGAACAAAAGTTTGATAATCAATTGGCGGTCGCACATAAGCTTTATAATCTGGTAATTCTGGTAATTCAATTGGTTTTAAGTCCATATGTTCATAAGGTATTTTGCTTAATACATGGCTAATACAGTTTAAACGTGCTTTTTTCTTGTTATCTGCATTTACCACAAACCAGGGCACTTGTTTGGTGTCGGTATGCGCAAACATATTGTCTTTAGCTTTAGAGTATTCTAACCATCTTGCTCGCGATTCTAAATCCATTGGGCTAAATTTCCAGCGTTTTAATGGGTTGTTAATACGGTTTTTAAATCGTTTTTCTTGTTCCTCATCACTTACCGAAAACCAGTATTTTAAGACAATGGTTCCAGAGCGTACTAGCATACGTTCAAATTCTGGGCAAGATCTTAAAAATTCATCATATTCATCTTCAGTACAAAAACCCATGACTTTTTCTACGCCAGCTCTATTATACCAGCTTCTATCAAAAAGTACAATCTCTCCTGCAGCAGGCAAATACTGTGTATACCTTTGAAAATACCATTGTGTTTTTTCTCTTTCAGTAGGTACGCCCAAAGCAACAACTTTACAAACTCGTGGGTTTAAGGGTTCGGTAAAACGTTTAATAGTGCCTCCTTTTCCTGAAGCATCTCTGCCTTCAAAAATGATTACTACTTTTAATCCTTGCTTTTTTACCCATTCTTGAAGATGTACTAACTCTGTATGTAATGTTTTAAGTTCTTCGTCGTAGTTAAATTTTTCTTCTTTAGCCATGCTTATGTTTTTGGATAAACACAAGTTACTAAAAAACACAAAAAGACTAAGTAATACTTAGTCTTTTTGTGTTTAAATAATTTAATTTATAAAGATTCTTATTTAACCTTCCTCATTGAAAAATACTTTATAGTAATGCATTTTCTTGTCATCATCATAACCGCGTTCTAAATATTCGGCCGAGGCATCTGGCGCATCAATATCTAGTTTTATTTGTATGTTGGTGTCTAGTTTTATATCTGTTTTAATCTTGCGTTTTTCTTTGGTAACAACGGCTTCGGCAACATCAAACTGATTTCTTAACACCAGGTTTTGTTCGCCTTCATATTCTTTTTTATAGTTTTCAAATTCTCTTATATGCTTCTCTTCTTCAAACAATTCTTCTTTAAAGCGCTCTACATTTACAATTTCATTTTCTTTAAAAAAGTCGATGGTTTGTGCTAAAAATGTGTTTTGTTCTTTGGCACCATAATTAGGTTTTAAAACTTCGGTTGAGAATTCTTTACACAGTTCTATATATTGTTGCGTGTGGTTATTAGCATCATCGGCATATTTGATATTCAGAAAATGATTTATCCAATATTGCGCATCATAACTATTGTTATCTACACTTAAAATAATATTGCCTTCGGTATCACTTTGATTCAGAATTAAGCAGCCTTTATCTACTTTTCTAGAATTAATACCTTTTTGTACAAGTACATCGTAACTGTTGTTTTCTAAATAGGTTTGAAAGAAATTAACTTTGCTTTCAATTTTAAAAATACCAATAGCATCAGTAGTCATATCTCTAAATTCTATACCTTCAAATTTAACTACTAAAACATCGCCGGTTTTTATTTGAGCAGAACTTGATTGCTCATATAAATGCGTTACGATGTGTTTTGATACTTCAACAAAAGCGTCTTCGTCGTTAAATAGTTGTGTGCAGTAACTATTAATTTCATTTAAAGAAATACTAGCATGATGGTTAAAGCGGTAACTTTGTACTTGACTACCAAAAGGTCTTAATAAAAAGGGTAGCATTAAGTCGTAACTTGGTTCGTCAAAATCGACTATCTTTTCTGAAAAAGCATTTTTAGTGTCGTTAAACTTATTACCAACTTTATGGATTATAAATTTTGAAATGGCTGCGTTTTTTCTTGAAATCATGTATCGTGTATTATAAATGCAATACTATAAAATTAAGCTGAATTTGATATAAAAAAAGAGCGCCAAAACATTAAATTTTGACGCTCAAGATTCGAGGACTTGCTTTTGGTGGTTAAAAACCGGTATTAGTTATATTTATTTTGAAAAACGTGTAAGCTCTGAGTATCCCATAAGTTTACCGTTTTTATTGTACGACTCATTTCTTACTACGCCAACGCCTTCTGCAATCCACTCTTTAAACTTGAATGACATTTTTAATCCCATTTTCATTTCGCTGTCATAGCTTAAAGCAAAACAATCAAAAGTTCCTGCTGGTGTGGTAATCGATTCTTTTTTGTCTACCTTTCTGTTTAGCATATCAACACTCATATTCATATTCATGCCACCCATATTTATAGCCATATTCATGTTAGCATCTTTTAAAGACTGACCTACTTGTAAATCATTAGGAAGTTC
Source organism: Algibacter sp. R77976 (assembly GCF_044594645.1). Taxonomy (GTDB): domain Bacteria; phylum Bacteroidota; class Bacteroidia; order Flavobacteriales; family Flavobacteriaceae; genus Algibacter_B. The sequence goes on along the minus strand of NZ_CP138989.1, from coordinate 192,457 downwards.
AATATTTGTTCCTGTAATATCCATTTCCATATCTTTATATTGCTTAAACATGTCTGGATTCATTAAAGACTTGAAATCAATTGAAACACTATTACCCTCACAAGTTATTTTATAATCACTTGTTGTTATCTCTTTGTCTTTAGCGTCTAAAATTATTAATTTAATAGATGCGACATTATCTGTAACATCTATAATTTCATAGTTAACAGCACCTTCTTTTTTTCCTTTTTTAGTGTAGTTGGTAATTTCAAACTTGGTACCTTCTTCAAATGGGTAAAAAGCTTTACAAGCATTCTGACCAATAGAAGAAAAGCTAATAAAAACAATGCTGATTAAAATTAATATTTTTGTTCTCATAATACTAGTATTTTAAAGTTTGGAGCCATCATCATTACTTGTTGGGGTTTTATCAGAATTTTCATCTTCCTTATCACGTTCTCGTTGTCCCAATAAAAGTTCTTTTGAAATTTTAATACTATATTTTAACGCTTTCTTTGCTTTATTCATCTGTAGGGTAGCTTTTGCCTGCTTTAAAACGCTAAGTCCATCTAAGTCGTCTAAGATATCTACGGCACTATCACTTAAAACGTCTAAGTTATTAAGAGTATCTTCCAATACATCAATATCTTCATCTTCTAGTGGTGTGCCAGATGCAGCGTAGCCATCATATTTATATACTTTATCATAAACATCGAAAGATTCATGCACAAAAGTATCTACGCTAGAAATCCCAACGTTGCTTTTAGGGCGTTTTAGTTGTTTAGTCTGCGACTCAATGTTAGGTGTAATAAATACAAAAGCCATCCATAAGAATAGGATGTTTATCGTATTTCTCGGTAATTTCATTTGTAATTATTTGATTAATAGCAGGCTAAAGATAAAGATTAGTTTTTTACCGACAAAAGGCTATTGTTAAACATATTAACAAGTTATCAATAATATAACTTTAGCTAATTTATTTGATACAAAATAATAGCGTTGGATGCGCCCTTAGTTACAAATTCTAAGCTTTTATCTTTATCAATATTATCAAGCGCTATTTCAGAATTTCCGTAAACTGGGAAGTTAGGTAGTAGTTTTGATTGACTATCAAATAAATAAACTTTATGAGATTGTAAGTCTGTAGTAGAAACATAAATTTTATTGTTAATGTAGAAAAGTTTCGGATTAGAATAATCGCCAAAATCTAGTTCTGTAGTTTTGTTTTTTATAGTGAGTTTATTTTCATTTTGCGCAACAAAAGTCTTGCTAGTGGTTTCAATGGTATGATTTTCAGAAAGATTTAAATTTTTTGAAGCAACATTTCCTCTTGGGTCTATAGAAATTAAATCTCCAGATGCAGAAGTTGTTGTAAACGTATTGTTGTATAAGAAAACAGGTTGGTTGGAATAAGAGTAAGATTGTTTAGGTTTAACTCTAGTTTTTCCTAACCTGTCTAAAATGTATAGTTTGTTTTTAGTTTTTAATGTGATGTAATCTTTACTACCAATTCTAAAATGTTTAGGCTGAGAAATAATGTTGTTGTCTGCCGATTTAAATGTAAATCCTTTGACTGTTTTTCCTTTAACATCGTACATTAAAACGTTTTTGCCTTGAGTGACTAAGAGACGGTATTTTTTACGTTTATCATAATCAAAAACTGCAAGTGGCTGTGTGATCTTATCATTAAAATTCAATGTAAAAGGTTTAACATCGTTACCATTTCTATCTAAAACATAAACTTTATTTGGTGTTGCAAATGCTAATTGTAATCGTCCGTTTTTGTAAATATCAATTTGCTCAATATCTCCTAGAACAGGCCCTTGTAATTGCTTCTTCCATAGAATTTTTCCTTTGTTTGAGATTAAATATAGATTGTTGTTAATATCCTGGACTATAATTTCTTTCTGTTTAGTAATATGATTTTTAACAAATTGAGGTGCGTTTAAAATGGGGTTTTCTAGTTTAATATTTAATTCTTCTGATACTGAATTTAAAGATGCTCTAGTTTTATTCTTTTTGATAATACCGTTAACATGAGCAAAGTTATTGTCGTAAATAAATTGGATAGCCGAGGTATTGTAGTTTTTTAGGTTATAGTTATTCCCTTCTGCTGTAATATTTTTATTGATAATGGTTTTTAATGTTGAAGCGTTTGTAATTTGTAATAACGATGATGCATCACTTAATTTTTTCTTCACATCTTCATAGTATGATGTTTGCCCTAAGGTTGTTTTGTTTTGGAAGTTGGCAATAATATTCTGGAGCATTTCAAAATTGTCTGAAAACACAAAAAAGTCACCCAATACACAATAAAGGTTAGCATTGTTATCACTTATTAGCGGTGTAAATAACTTAGCAAACAAAACAGGTTGGCTAAAATTATAGATGTTAATTTCTCTATAAGTGTCTACAACAGTTTGTTCGCTTAAAATCGCATCTTTAGTTGCAATTACATCTATTGAGTTTAAAATAATGGCGCGCTTTTCAGCTTCGTATATAACTCCAACTTCTTTAATATCATTAAAAAGAGATGTGTTATTTGTAATAGAATCTTTCTTGTTGAATTTTAATAAGTTGGTTTTTAAAAATTCAAAGTCATCAAAAGTAAAACTCATAAAACCATCACTATTAGAAGGTGTGATGTTTTGAATTTGATTAATTTGAGGTTTAGTGTTTTTAAAAATATTGATAAGATTTTTACTCGAATCACTAGCTTTTGTAATACCATTAAAAAGCGTTTCATTTTGATTTAATTCAACATCAATAGCTAAATATTCAGTTAGTATATTAAGCGAAAGTGAATCTTCAATAAAAAAAGATGTTTTAACGTTAGGGTTGGTTTTTGAAATGACTGAAAATGTTTTGTTATTACTTGATGTTTTGTAAATTTTTTCAAGTTCAAAATCTTTATTTATATCATTAAAAGCATCTTCAATTAGAGCTCTAGATGATGAAGCAAAAAATGTGCTGTCAATTATAGAGCTATATAATATGTTTTCGCCAATTGTAGATTTTATAATGGATTTATTCTTAAAATTAAATGCTTCTTCTTTGTAATTAGGGAGTGAGTCTGTAATAAACAGATCCTTATTAAGCTTAGTAATAATGGAGTATTGAAGACTGTCGTTTTCATCTTCTGTAAAACAAATTAATAAATCTCCTGAAGGATTTAAGTTGGTTAAAGGATCAATTTTTTTTGCTAAATTTTTATAAGAGGTTGTTTTTGATAGGTGTTGCAAAAAATCACTATTACTAATACTGTTATTAAAACTTTCAAGATTAGACGTTTTAATAATAAGATTCGCGTTTTTAGGAATAAAATCTAAAAGGTTAGAGCGTTTTGTTGTAGATTTTGAACAACCAAAAGCAAGAATAAGTAGGAGGGAAATACAAAATAATCTCATGTATTGAATTAATTTTTACAAATATAAAAACTTAAAGATTTTTATCTATAAGTCTATCTTTAATTGTTCTGGTAATAACCTAAACGATTTTCTGTGGTATTTTGTTATACCGTATTTTTTTATAGCAGCTCTGTGTTCTTTAGTTGGGTAGCCTTTATTTTGTTTCCAATTATACATCGGGAATTCTTCATGAATACGCTCCATATATAAATCGCGGTGCGTTTTTGCTAAAATTGAAGCCGCGGCAATACTTAAATACTTTCCGTCACCTTTAATTATAGTTTCAGATGGTATATTCTTATAAGGTTTAAATTTATTACCATCAACAATTATAAATTCAGGGGTTTTAAGTAATTTATCTATGGATAAATGCATAGCTAAAATAGACGCATTTAAAATATTAATAGTGTCTATTTTTTCTTGAAATACATGAGCAACTCCAAAGCATAAAGCTTGTTGTTCTATAATAGGCTTTAAAAGCATGCGTTTCTTTTCACTTAATTGTTTGGAGTCGTTTAGAATTAAATTCTCAAAATTTTCAGGCAAAATAACTGCCGCCGCAGTTACTGGTCCGGCTAAACAACCGCGGCCAGCTTCATCTGTACCGCACTCTAATTTGTTATTTGAATGGTTTAATAAAAGCATAAACAAAATAATAACAAATATAGTATGCTTTAGGCTATTAATAAAGGATTTATATGAGTTCGCAAATAGAAGCCGTTAGTTATGAGTTCAGGGAGTTTTTTATTAACTTCTTAAGCATGTAATATTTAATTAAGTCGTTAAATTTTATAGAATAAACCCTATGTTTTCTTTATTTGAAATATTTGCTAGCACTTTACGTTCAAATAAGTACTTTTGCGATAGAAAAATAATTAACAAAAAGAAAAGCTTAAATTTCCCAATTTCCTGTAACTCTAATATGAAAGTATTATTTAAAATTAAAAATAAGAATAAGGCACTTAAAGGTTATTTATTCTTCTGTCTTTTTCTAATTGTTACAAGTATTTCTGCTCAGATTGATTCTAGTCCAGAACGTTTAGAAGATAAAACAGAGCTTTTAGAAGCCCAAGATACATTAAGTATACAATCAAAAGGCTCTAAAAAATCAACAAGCATAGAAAATATTAAAAATACAAAAGCTAAAATTGAAGATTATTTAATCATTTCGCATACAAGAGATACCACATATTTAGATACCACATTAACCATACAAAAAGAGTATAAGTTTAACTATTTACGTAAAGATAATTTTGGTTTTATACCGTTTTCTAACCTTGGGCAAACCTATAATAGCTTAACGTATAATTTTGAAAATACAACTTCAATGCCTTTGTTTGGTGCAAGAGCAAGACATTTTAATTACATGGAGATTGAAGACATTAATTATTTCCATGTCCCAACACCTTTAACCGAATTGGTTTTTAAAACAGCCTTTGAGCAAGGGCAACTAGCCGATTCGTTTTTTACGGTAAATACATCAGAGCAATTTAACTTTTCAATTGCATACAAGGGGCTTAGGTCACTAGGTAAATATCAAAATATTTTAACCAGCACAGGTAACTTTAGGTTTACATCAAATTATGTGTCGAAAAACAAACGTTATCAAGCAAGAGGGCATATTGTTACTCAAGATTTATTAAACCAAGAAAATGGAGGGTTGCAAGACGATAGTGTTATCGATTTCGAATCTGGTGATGAAGATTTTATAGATCGATCCATTCTAGAAGTTAATTTCGAAAATGCCGAAAATATATTAAAAGGCAAGCGTTTTCATTTAGATCATGGTTATAATATCTTTAATAAAGTGGTAGAAAAATACCTTCCGCAAACGCTAAACGACTCAACATCAAAAAGCAGATTAGATGTAAGACATATTATATCATTTGAAGATAAGTACTATCAATACGATCAAACAAGTGCAAACACCACGTATTTTGGAGATGCTTTTAATAGCAGCGGCCTTAAAGACAAAGCTACTTTAGAGAATTTTTATAACGAAGTACAAGTCGATTATTATAATAATGTACTTGGTAACATTCAGCTAAACGTTAACAATACCAATTATAACTACGGATATAATAAACTAGTGGTATTAAACGGAAACACTATAGTTAATAGATTAAAAGGAGATGTTTTTGCAGTAGGTGGGAAATATAGCAAACGTTACAAAGGTTTTCTGCTATTCGGGGAATTAGGAGCAAACATATCTGGAGATTTCGATGGTAACTATTTTAAAGCAAATGCTGTTTTTAACTTAAACGACGATATTGCGGCATCAGCTTCCATAAATCATAGTTCAAAAGTACCAAATTATAATACCCTATTATATCAAAGTGATTATATAAATTACAACTGGCAAAATAGTTTTAACAATATAGAAACGCAACAAATTGGGTTTAAGTTAAAATATAAAAAGTTAGCTAATATAACGGTCGATTATTCTACCATAGATAATCATGTATATTTTAAAGAAGATGAAATCACAGAGCAAATAGCACCTTTTCAAAATAGTAAAACTATAACCTATTTAAGAGCAAAGCTAGAAAGCGAAATTAAGTTCGGGAAATTTGCATTAAATAACACCATATTATACCAAAACGTAGATGATGAAAATAACATCTTAAACGTTCCAGAAATTAATTCAAGAAACACGATATACTTTTCAAGTAATTTATTCAAAAAAGCGCTGTTTTTGCAAACAGGAATCACCCTAAATTATTTCACCAAGTATTATATGGATGCTTACAATCCATTATTAGCAGAATTCTATGTGCAAAACGAAAGAGAATTTGGAGATTTTCCACGCTTAGACTTTTTTCTAAACGCAAAAATACGCCAAACAAGAATCTATTTAAAAGCAGAACATTTCAATGCAGCATTCACAGGCTATAACTATTATTCTGCACCAAACAATCCATATCGCGATTTTTCAGTACGTTTCGGGGTAGTTTGGAATTTCTTTTTATAAATTTTAATTCGGGCGTTTCCCTGCGGGTCGGGCTATCCGTTTCAAGTCCTCGCACCTCCTATGGTCGGGCTGTGGGCTATCCACTACTATCCCTAACGCGGGCAATTTAGCTATTTTTAGTTTTCTTCAATTAATTTATCCTAATATTAAAGTCATAGATTTATATATTCTATACCTATATATTAGTACAGTAAATCTTCATATAAAGTAAGCAGCGCAAAAAAAGGTGTATATAATTTAAATTTTGGAATAATTTTCCAAAAAACTTTCAGATGTAAAACACAGAAAACAAGCCTATTAAAAGCGGTGTAAAAAAAACATTAAAAAAACATTAAAAAAAGTATTGTAGAACTAAAAAAGGATAGTAAGTTTGCAGCCGCTAAAAAACGGTATTAGTTTTATGGCGAACGTTCATAAAAAGGTTGATTAATTTTAGATAAAAGGGTTAAAAAAAACTTTTTAAAAAAATATTAAAAAACACTTGTGAGAGTTAAAAAAGGTTGTAGATTTGCAGCCGCTAAAAACGGTAAATATCGCAGATAGCAAAACGCTCATAAAAAGGTTTAATGTTTGGTTTGGAAAGTTCAAAAAACTTTTTAAAAATAAATTAAAAAACTATTGTGAGAGTTAAAAAAGGGTTTTATATTTGCACCCGCTTAACAAGGAAACAAGTTAAGAAGACAAAGAAACAAGTTCATAAACATATTGAATTGACAGCGTAAAAATTAATTTGGAAACGAATTAATTTAACAAAGAGAATAGACCATTTTGAGTACTAGAGATTCTGATTAGTTGTTAAAAGTTGTTGCATTTTATTTATAAGATAGTAACACACAAAAATTAACGATGAAGAGTTTGATCCTGGCTCAGGATGAACGCTAGCGGCAGGCCTAACACATGCAAGTCGAGGGGTAACATGGAGTGCTTGCATTCTGATGACGACCGGCGCACGGGTGCGTAACGCGTATAGAATCTACCTTTTGCTGAGGAATAGCCCAGAGAAATTTGGATTAATGCCTCATAGTATGCAGCCTTCTCATGAAGATTGTATTAAAGGTTACGGCAAAAGATGACTATGCGTCCTATTAGCTAGATGGTAA